>NZ_NMUL01000065.1 GCF_002234595.1 Amycolatopsis vastitatis | reverse complement strand
ATTGGGGCGCTTGAGACTCAGCAGCCGAGGAAGTGGCAGCGAACCACCCGCGGCGTCTCCAGGACCGAGCCCGCCTTGACGTCCCAGGCGAGCCGGACGTACTGGGCGTGTGTCCAGGCCAGCGGGGTCGCCGACGTCGTGGGCGTGCCCGCCGGGAAGCCGGTCTGGCCCGACGGCGGGTTCTCGTCCCACACCTGCTCCGGCATGGTCCCGGCCGAGCTGCTCACCCGGCCGAGGTCACGCAGCCGCCGCGCGGCCGACCCGGGATCGCCGAGCGTCAGCTCGTACTCGCCGCGTTCACCGGCCAGCAGCGGCCACAGCCGGCCGAACGTCGTCCGGCTGCCGGCCGGGAACGTGTAGTCCCACGGGGAACCGTCGGCCTGCTCGCCGTAACCGTCCTTCGTGTACCGGTGCCAGAACTGGCCGGTCGGCGTGGTGAAGGCGATTTCCTTGTCCGTGACGCGAATGCTGTTGCGGATCACCGGGTCGTCGGCGCGGTAGACGCCGAGCCGGACCAGGTCGAGGAAGCCCGCGTCGGTGACCGCGCGCTGGTCCATCGTGACGCTGGAGTTGCCGAGGTTGTACGTCGTCCCGGCGTTGGCGTCGCCGTCCTTGGTGAGCCGGACGAAGTACGGGTCCTTCGACAGCGGCCCGTTCGTGGTGATCGTCTGCTTCGGCAGGTCGGCCTTCATCTTGTCGGCCGCGGCGAGGTACCGGGCGGCGTCCGCCGGAGCGCCGCTGTGCGACGCGAGGTCCGCAGCGCAGACGAGCCCGGCGATCACCGAAGCGATGGTCGACGGGGACCAGCCGTCCTGCTCCTCCCAGCGCTCCTGCTGGGTGTACGGCGACGCCTGCCCGTTGGGACCGCGATAACCCAGGATGAAGTCGGCGGCCTTCCGGACGCCGGGCCACAGGTCGGTCCGGCCGAGCTGCTGGGCCAGCACGATCGGGAACGCGGTCTCGTCGAGCTGGATCGACGTCCAGTACGGCACGCCGTCGACGCGGCTGTTCTGCGGCAGGTGCCCGTCGGGCTGCTGCTGGGTGCCGAACATGTAGCTCACCGCGCGGTTCGCGGCCGCCTTGTCACCGCCGGCGATCAGCCCGGTCGCGATCTGGTAGAGGTCACGCGGCCAGACCAGGTGGTAGGTACCGGACGGCGACCACTCCGGGTCGTTGTTCCCGAACCGCCACGGCATGCTCGGCGACGCGATGAACGCGCCCGGGTGGTGCTTGTCCTCACTCGCGGCGAGCGTCAGCATCGACGCCTTGTAGAGATCGCGTTCGGCTCCGGTCTTCAGCGACGACGGCGGCTTGCTCACGCCGCGCAGGTACTGCTGCCAGCCGCGGTCGTACGCGCGCGTGATGTCGCGGACGCCGCGTCGCTGCGACGCCTGCGCACTGCCGAGCGCGTCGGTGGCCTTCGCCCCCATGCCGAGCGCGAGGGTGACGTGCCGGTTCCAGAGGCCGTCGGCGGTCGTCCGCCCGGTGAGCACGACGTTGCCCTTCGCGGCACTGTCGTACGTGGCGAGTTTGAAGGTCTTCGCGAGCTGCGTGTTGCCGTCGGACACGCCCGCGTAGCCGACGCTGGTCTTCACGAACGCCGGCTTCGCCGTCAGCGCGGCGGCGTTCGTGGCGTCCTGCGCGGTGACGGCGTCCCCTTGCCGCGTCGCCGAGTCGTCGGAGCCGTCGTTGGTCAGGTCCGGGTCGGCGACCGCGTAGAGCTGGTAGGGACGGCCGGTGAGCGACTGGAAGTCGACGTCCACCAGCACGGTCGTGGCGGCCGGGTCGGTGACGTAGGTCTTGCGCAGGCGCCAGCGGTGCTGGTCGTCGGTGATGGTCTGCTCGTAGACCAAGCTGTCGTCCCCGGTCCGCCGGACCTGCTGCGACTTCGCCGAGTAGTCGGTGACGGCGAAGCTGCGGCCGTCGGTGACGACGAAGTTCATCGAGCGGACGCTGGGTGTCGACAGGTCCGGGTAGTAGACCTCGGACAGCTGGCCACCCTGGAGGGTGAACCAGACGTTGCTCGACCGGTCACGCGCCGTGCCGAAGCCGGTCTTGTTCGCCGGGAGCCAGCTGGGATGGGCGCCCGGGGCGCCGGGAGCCTCTCCCTGTGCCGCCGCGATCCCCGGGATCAGGCCGGTGACCAGCAGGCCGGCGAGGGCGCCGAACATGAGTTTGCGCATATCAACCCCACAGAAAGATCGCCTCTGCACCGTTACAGAAGCGCCTGGCAGTCTGCCGCCGATTTCTGCCGGATGCATGCCCCAATCCGGTGAACCACTGACCGTCACAGGTCCGGCCGCCGGTTCTCCGGCAGCGAACGGCTTTCCCGCCGATCCGGGCGCACACTTGTAGTAACTGCAACGGTGTAATCGAGGTGCCCGATGGACGACGCGATGGACGCTTACTCGCGCGCGGTCAGCAGCGTCGCGAAGACCGTCACCCAGCACGTCGCCGGGATCCAGCTCGGTCGCGGCAGCGGCTCGGCGGTCGTGTTCGCCGACGACGGCCACCTGCTCACCAACGCCCACGTGGTCGACGACCACCGGCGGGGCGTCGCGATCTTCGCCGACGGGAGCGAGGTGCCGTTCGACGTCGTCGGTGCCGATCCGCTGTCCGACCTCGCCGTGCTGCGGGCTCGCGGCGAAACGCCGCCGGCCGCCGTGCTCGGGGACGCCGACCGGCTCGTCGTCGGGCAGCTCGTCGTGGCCGTCGGCAACCCGCTCGGCTTCTCCGGCACCGTCACCGCCGGCGTCGTCAGCGCGCTCGGCCGTGCCCTCCCGGTGCGCCACGGCCGCGCCGGGCGCGTGATCGAAGACGTCATCCAGACCGACGCCGCGCTCAACCCCGGCAACTCCGGCGGCGCGCTCGCCGACTCCGCCGGCCGCGTCGTCGGCGTCAACACCGCGGTCGCCGGGATCGGCCTCGGGCTCGCGGTGCCGATCAACGCGACCACGCGGCGGATCATCGACACACTCGTCGTCGAAGGCCGGGTGCGGCGCGCGTACCTCGGTGTCGTCGGCGTGCCCGCGCCGCTGCCGGACGACATCGCCGAGCGCACCGGGCAGAGTGCCGGGCTCCGCGTGCACGAGGTGGTCGCCGGCGGGCCCGCCGACCGGGCGGGCCTCCGCGCGGGCGACCTCGTGCTGACGGTCGGGCGCACCCGCGTCTCGGACGCCCAGGGCATCCAGCGGCAGCTGTTCGCGGAAGTGATCGGCACCGCACTGCCGATCACCGTGCTGCGCAACGGTGCCATGGTCGACGTCTACGCCACACCCGCCGAACTGGTCGGGTGAGGTGAGCGGGCTTGAGTATCGCGCCCCGGCGTGGCATGGTCGGTGGCACAACACCAACGCGGGAGCTCGCGCCATGGCGGGCTGAGAGGGTGACTTGCGTTTCGCAGGCGTCACCGACCGCATGAACCTGACCGGGTAATGCCGGCGTAGGGAGTGAAAGTCGTTGACGACGCTTGAGAACAATGCTGCCGTGAATGTGACGACCGGGCCGATCACCGGCTCGCACAAGGTGTACCACCAGACCGAATCCGGGCTCCGCGTCCCGGCGCGGCGGATCGATCTGTCCAACGGTGAACACTTCGACGTTTACGACACTTCGGGCCCGTACACCGATCCGGACGCCACCATCGACGTCCACAGTGGACTGCACCGGCTGCGGGCGGGCTGGTCGGACGGGCGCGAGCACAACACCCAGCTCGGCTGGGCGAAACAGGGCGTCATCACCCGCGAAATGGAGTACGTCGCCACGCGGGAGCGGGTTTCGCCGGAGTTCGTGCGCGACGAGGTCGCGCGCGGCCGCGCCGTGATCCCGGTCAACCGCAAGCACCCCGAGACCGAGCCGATGATCATCGGCAAGAACTTCCTGGTGAAGATCAACGCCAACATGGGCAACTCCGCCGTCTGGTCCTCAGTGGAGGAAGAGGTCGACAAGATGGTGTGGGCCACCCGCTGGGGCGCCGACACGATCATGGACCTCTCCACTGGCAAGCGGATCCACGAGACGCGGGAGTGGATCGTCCGCAATTCGCCCGTCCCCGTCGGCACCGTGCCGATCTACCAGGCGCTCGAAAAAGTCGACGGGGAACCGGAAAAGCTGTCGTGGGAGGTCTACCGCGACACCATCGTCGAGCAGTGCGAGCAGGGCGTCGACTACGTCACCGTGCACGCCGGCGTGCTGCTGCGCTACATCCCGCTGACCGCGCGGCGCGTCACCGGAATCGTCAGCCGCGGCGGGTCGATCATGGCCGCGTGGTGCCTGGCACACCACCAAGAGTCCTTTTTGTACACCCACTTCGAAGAGCTCTGCGAGATCCTGCGGCAGTACGACGTCACGTTCTCCCTCGGCGACGGCCTGCGTCCCGGCTCGATCGCCGACGCCAACGACCGCGCCCAGTTCGCCGAGCTGGAAACGCTCGGCGAGCTGACGCACATCGCGCGGTCGCACGACGTCCAGGTGATGATCGAGGGCCCCGGCCACGTGCCGATGCACAAGATCAAGGAGAACGTGGAGCTGGAGGAAAAGCTCTGCGGCGAGGCGCCGTTCTACACCCTCGGTCCCCTCGCGACGGACATCGCGCCCGCGTACGACCACATCACCTCGGCCATCGGCGCGGCGCAGATCGGCTGGTACGGCACGGCGATGCTGTGTTACGTCACGCCGAAGGAGCACCTCGGCCTGCCGAACCGCGACGACGTCAAGACCGGCGTGATCACCTACAAGATCGCCGCGCACGCCGCCGACCTGGCCAAGGGGCACAAGTACGCGCAGGAGTGGGACGACGAGCTGTCCAAGGCGCGCTTCGAGTTCCGCTGGAACGACCAGTTCAACCTCTCGCTCGACCCCGACACGGCGCGGTCGTTCCACGACGAGACGCTGCCCGCCGAGCCGGCCAAGACCGCGCACTTCTGCTCGATGTGCGGGCCGAAGTTCTGCTCGATGCGGATCACGCAGGACGTCCGCAAGTACGCCGAGGAACACGGACTGTCCACTGTGGATGCCATCGAGGCCGGGATGGCTTCGAAGTCGGCGGAGTTCACCGAGTCCGGCGGCAAGGTGTACCTGCCCGTGGTGGGGCAATGACACCTCGGACGGCCCTCACCATCGCCGGATCGGACTCCGGCGGTGGTGCGGGCATCCAGGCGGACCTGCGCACGTTCTTCGCCAACGGCGTCCACGGGCTGGTCGCGCTGACCGCGGTCACCGTGCAGAACTCGCTGGGCGTGCAGGGTTTCACGGAGATTCCCGCCGACGTGGTCACCGCGCAGATCAAGGCGGTGGCGTCGGACATGGGCGTCGACGCGGCGAAAACCGGGATGCTGGCGTCCGCCGAGATCATCCGCGCGGTGGCGAAGACGCTCGACGAGCTGGGCCTGGACTTCCCGCTGGTGGTCGACCCGGTGGCGGCGTCGATGACGGGCCACGCCCTGCTGCGCGAGGACGCCCTGGAGGCGATCCGCACGGAGCTGTTCCCCCGGGCGACGCTGATCACGCCGAACCTCGACGAAGTCCGGTTGCTGACCGGCATTTCCGTCGTGGACACGACCTCTCAGCGCGAGGCGGCGGAGGCGTTGCTGGCCTTCGGCTCCCGTTGGGTCCTGGTCAAGGGTGGCCACATGACGGGCACGGCGGACTGCGTGGACCTGCTCTCGGACGGCCGCGAGTACATCGAGCTGAGCGGCCCTCGCTATGTCACCGAAAACACCCACGGCGGCGGCGACACCCTGGCGTCGGCGATCACGGCGTCGCTGGCGAAGGGCGCTTCGGTGCCGGACGCGGTGGCGGCGGGCAAGAAGTTCATCGAGCGGTGTGTGGCGGAGTCCTACCCGCTGGGCGCGGGCGTGGGCCCGGTCTCGCCGTTCTGGGTGCTCGGCTCGTCGTGAGTGAGTAACAGTGTTCTAACACTGTTACTCACTCACGACCGACCGCGGCAGACCACTCAGCCGCGGGAAAGCACCTGGGGCAGCACCGTCGTGAGCCCGGTCCAGTCCGAAGTGACCACCGACGCGTGCTGCTTCGCCAGGTCGGCGACGCGCTGGTTGGCCTGGTCGACCGTCGGGTTGTGGGCGTCGATGGCCGGCGCGACGTTCTGCGCGTCGGTCATCACGACGTAGTAGTGGTTGGCGTCGTACCAGCCCGGCCCGGTCTGGGTCACCCACGCGTTCGCGTCGCCGTCGAACACGACGAACCACGGCTTGAGGTCGGCGGTGTACTTGTCCCGCGGGTCACCACCGGCCGCGCCGTGCACGGTCGGGAAGATGTTCGCGTCGCCGACGCGGCCCGCGTTCTTGAGCCCGACCAGGTACCGCGCGTACTCGACGTCCGTGTGAAGCGTGTCGGTCGGGTTCCCCTCCTCGACCGTGCCCGGGATGATCTCGGTGATCACGCGGCCCCGCAAGGCGTCCACCGACGGCCAGTTGTCCGCTTTGGCCGCGTCGTCGAGCGTGCCGTAGCCGCCGAGCAGCTCGGCCGGCCGGAACGCGACGCTGCCGAGGTGCGCGCGGAACGTGGCGTCCAGCTCGTCCGGGCCCAGGCCCGTGTTGTCCGAGAAGCCGGTCTTCATCTCCAGCTTGAGCGTGATCGGCGTGTGCCCGGGGTGGGCGGCCAGCCAGATCCGGATGTCGTCGAGGCAGTACTCCAGGTTCTTGTTCTTCCCGCCGGAGTACAGCTGCGACGCCGAAGTCGCCGCGACGCAGTTGTTCTGGTTCCCCAGCGGGTTCGAGTGGCTGACCTTCCACTCGTGGGTGAAGAAGTCCGGCCAGACGTCCAGCTCGATCAGCGACGACCCGGCGTCGAGCGCCTGGGCCAGGTAGCCGTAGGCCGCCGGGTCGTACGTGTTGTGCACGCCGACGGTCGTGACGTGGGAGAGCTTCGGGCTGTCCGCACTGGCCGCGGTCGCGCCCGAGAGCGTGAGAGCGGCCGTGAGGAATACCACCGAGAAGAGCTTCATCCAGGCTCCTTCGTCCGTGAACTGGTGAGTAGCCCCCACAATGTGCCACCGTGGTTGACTGTTGATGAAGGAAAAGCGGCCGATTGGCCTAGACCAGAAGTCGGGAAAACCATGATCCCTTCGGCGCTGACCATCGCCGGGTCGGACTCCGGCGGTGCCGCCGGGCTGCAGGCGGACCTCCGCACGTTCCTGACCTGTGGCGTGCACGGCCTGGTCGCGGTCACCGCCGTCACCGTCCAGAACACCCTCGGCGTGCACGACCGCGCCGACCTGCCGCCGCACATCGTGGCCGGGCAGATCGAGGCCGTGGCGGCGGACATGGGCGTCGGCGCGGCGAAGACCGGCATGCTGGCCTCGGCCGAGATCATCCACGCGGTCGCCACGGCGTGCGACAACGCCGAAATCGGGCGCGACGCGAAGATCCCGTTCGTCGTCGACCCGGTGGCCGCGTCGATGCACGGCCACCCGCTGTTCGACGAGGCGGGTCTGCACGCCCTGCGCGACGAGCTGCTGCCGCGCGCGACCGTGCTGACCCCGAACCTCGACGAGGTCCGGCTGCTCACCGGGATGACCGTGACCGACCGGGACGGCATGCACACCGCGGCCGTCGTCCTGCACCGGATGGGCCCGCGGTACGTCCTGGTCAAGAGCGGGCACCTGCAGGCCGACCCCGAGTGCGTCGACCTCCTCTTCGACGGCTCGACGTTCGTGGAGCTGCCGGGGCAGCGGTACCCGACCCCGCACACGCACGGCGCAGGCGACACGATGGCGTCCGCGCTCACCGCGGGCCTGGCCAAGGGGATGTCCGTGGTCGAGGCCGCGCGGTACGGCAAGTGGTTCGTCTCGCACGCCGTCGAGCACGCCTACCCGATGGGGGCCAAGGTCGGCCCGGTCTCGGCGTTCTGGCGGCTGGCGCCCGAGGAGCGCTGAGTACCCGCCCGGCGAGCTGCGGCAGAAAGCCGCCTAGTCCTCCGCGATCAGGGCCTCAAGGGCCGGAATAGCCGCCGTCAGTGCGTCCCGGTGCTCGGGTGAAAGCCGGTCGAGGCGCCGGTTCAGCTCCTGCACCCGGGTCGACCGGACGCCGGAGACGAGCCGCTCGCCCTCTTCGGTGGCCTTCGCCAGCCACGCCCGCCGGTCGACCGGGTCGGACTCACGGCTGACGTACCCCGCCTCGACCAGGGACGCGATGATCCGCGACATGGTCGCCGCGGCGACGCCCTCCTTGGCCGCGAGGTCGCCGAGCCGGAGCTGGCCCGCGTGCACCAGCGTGGCCAGCGCCGAGATGGCGCCGTGGCCCGGTCCGGGCACACCCGCCTGCCGCAGTGACCGGGACAGCCTGCCGACGGCGAGGTACAACCTGCCCGAGACGTCCTGGACCGATGTGCTGGTCACGGCTGGCTCCTTCTGCCCTCACCGGAAATGCCGTCCACCTTACGGGCTCGTGGTGCGCGCTCGGCGTGAAGGCACTCCGGTTCACCGGGGTGGACTCGACGCCTGCGCCCAGAAGCGCTGCGGCACCCGGCCCGCACCTCGGGCCAGGTGACCGGCGACGACGGCCGAGCGCATCGCCGAGGCCATCCGTTCGGGGTCCGCCGCCCGGGTGACGGCGGTGGACAGCAGGACGGCGTCACAGCCGAGCTCCATCGCCAGCGTCGCGTCCGACGCCGTGCCGATTCCGGCGTCCAGGATCACCGGCACGCCCGCCCGCGAAACGATCAGCTCGATGTTGTGCGGATTCCGGATGCCGAGGCCGGTGCCGATCGGCGCACCCAGCGGCATCACGGCGGCGCAGCCGGCCTCTTCCAGGCGCAGCGCGAGCACGGGGTCGTCATTCGTGTAGGCGAACACCGTGAACCCGTCGGCGGCCAGCCGTTCGGCGGCGTCGAGGGTCTCGATCGGGTCCGGCAGCAGCGTCCGGTCGTCGGCGTGCACCTCGAGCTTGATCAGGTCGGTCTCGAGCGCCTCGCGCGCGAGCTGCGCGGTCAGGACGGCTTCGGCGGCCGTGCGGCAGCCCGCGGTGTTCGGCAGCAGCTCGATGCCGAGCCTTTTGAGGAGTTCGAGGACGCCGGAGCCGCCTTCGGCGTCGGCGCGGCGCATGGCGACGGTGGTCAGCTCGGTCCCGGACGCGACCAGCGCGCGTTCGAGGACGGCGAGGTTGGCCGCGCCGCCGGTGCCGATGATCAGCCGGGACGTCAGCTTGCAGGTGCCGATGACCAGTGGTTCTTCGTCCATTTCAGCCTCCCTGGACCGCGGTGAGCACGTCGACGCCCGCCCCCTTGGGCAGGGCGGTCGCCGACCAGTCGGCGCGGCGGACGACGACGCCGTCGACCGCGACGGCGATCCCGGGCCGCTGCCCGCCGGTGGCGTCGAGGACGTCGGCGACGGTCGCGCCGTCGGGGAACTCCGTCCATTCGCCGTTGACCTTGATCTCCATCAGACGTGCTCCTCCTGGTGCAGGCGGGCGGGCGAGGCGGCTTCGGTGCCTTCGGGCGGCTTCTCCCCCTCGAGCCAGGCGACCACGGCGTCCGCGGTCACGGGGGCCATCAGCAGGCCGTTGCGGTGGTGCCCGGTGGCGGCAAAAACACTGCCGTCCAAGGCTCCGAGGTACGGCAGCGCGTCCCGGCTGCCGGCCCGCAGGCCGGCGGCGGTCTCGACCAGCTCGTACTCGGTGATCGCGGGGAAGACGCGTTCGGCGCCCTCGATCAGCTCGCGCACGCCGCGGGCGGTGACGGCCTGGTCGAAGCCGGCCTCGTACTGGGTGGCGCCGAGGACGAGCTCCTGGTCACCACGCGGGACGAGGTAGATGGGGCGGCCTTCGACGACGGCCCGGACGGTGTGCGACGGCGGCGGCAGGCAGCCGCGGCGGGGTCGCAGCCGGAGGATCTCGCCCTTGAGCGGGCGGACGGCGTCGGCGAGCCGGGGGTGCAGCCGCCCGGTCCAGGCGCCCGCGGCGAGCACCACGGCTTCGGCGTCCGGGAGTTCTTCGACGCGCTCACGGATGAACCGGACGTTGTGCTTTTGACAGGCCGCGTACAGCGCGTTGAGGAGCTTTCGGTTGTCCACGGCCAGGTCGCCGGGCACATGGAGTCCACTTCGGACGGACCCGACACCGGGCTCGAGCCGCTTGGCCTCCCGGCCGGTGAGCCGCTCGGCGGCGCGGCCGATCGAGTGCAGGTACCCGGCGAGGATGTCGAGGTGCCCGGCGTCGGCGCTGTCGAAGGCGACGACGAGCGTCCCGTGCCCGGCCAGCCCGGGGTCGACGCCCTCTTGCGCGAGGTCGCGCGCGAAGCCGGGCCAGCGTTCGAGGGACTCTTCGCCGAGGCGGAGGACGTCCTCCTCGCCCGGCCAGGCCTCGGTGATGGGGGCGAGCATGCCCCCGGCCAGCCAGGACGCGCCACCGCGGACGGGTTCGGGGTCGTAGAGGGTGACTTGGTGGCTTTTCGCGGCAGCACGCCACGCCGCGGACAGGCCGATCACGCCGCCGCCCACCACTGCCAGGTTCGTCGTCAGGTTCGTCATGGAATCACGCTCCCTGCGCCGGCATGACCCGGATCAGGTTCCACGGTCGGAGCGGCAGCTCCCTCTCAGCCCGTGCCTCGGGCTCCCGTGCGGACGCGCCCAGCCTAGCTCGCCGGGTACGGTCGCCGCTATGCCCGCCCTCTCCGGTGACAAGATCCGCGCCCGCCTCGACGCGGCGCGCCTGTACCTGTGCACGGACGCCCGAACGCACCGCGGTGACCTGGCCGCGTTCGCGGACGCGGCCCTCTCCGGCGGCGTCGACATCATCCAGCTGCGCGACAAGACCGGCGCCTTGGAGGCGGCCGGCGAGATCGCGGCGCTGGAGGTCCTGGCCGAGGCGTGCGCCCGGCACGGAGCGTTGCTGTCGGTGAACGACCGCGCCGACGTGGCCCTGGCCGTGGGAGCCGACGTGCTCCACCTGGGCCAGGACGACATCCCGGTGCCGCTGGCCCGGCGGATTCTCGGCGAAGAAGTCGTCATCGGCCGGTCGACGCACTCGCTCGACCAGGCTCTTTCCGCCGCCGCGGAGCCCGGGGTGGACTACTTCTGCACGGGCCCCTGCTGGCCGACGCCGACGAAGCCGGGCCGCCCGGCACCGGGCCTGGACCTGGTGCGCGCGACCGCGGCCTGGACCCCGGACCGGCCGTGGTTCGCGATCGGCGGCATCGACGGCGACCGGCTGCCGGAGGTCCTCGACGCGGGAGCGTCCCGGATCGTGGTGGTCCGGGCGATCACCGAGGCCGAGGACCCCGCCGCCGCGGCCCGCGAGCTGCGCGCCCGCCTGCCCTGACTCAGGGCGTCGGCGTCGCGGCGGCGCCCTTGCTGGTCGGCGGCGTCGCCGTCGTGGCCGGGGCCGAGGTCGACGGCTGCTGCGTCGTCGTGCTCGGGGTCGGCGTCGGGGACTCCGACGAGGTCGTCGGGGCCGTCGACGTGTCCGAGGGGGGCGTGGTCGTCTCCGTCGGGGACACCTGCGTGTCGTCCGTCGGGGCCGTCGGGGTCGTCGACGGGGTCTTGTCCGGCTGGCCGCCTCCACCGCCGAAGATCTTTCCGATGCTCGAACCCGTGCCGCCGGCGACCTTCCCGTCGGTCGCCGATTCGACGCCGACGATCGACACGATCGCCACCACGAAAGCCGCCGCGCTCGTGCCGATGATCAGCGGCCAGCGCAGCTTCCGCAGCCGCGCGGACAGCTTCGTCTCGTCCGCGGGCGGTTTGAGCTGGACCGTCGGCTGGTCGGTGATGTCCACGGCGGGCCCTCGGCGCCGGATTCCCGACGTCGCCAGCTGGCGCGCCTTGAGCGCCGCTTCGCGGGTGCGCTGCAGCGAGCGCAGGTACAGCTCACTGCCGACCGTCGACACCACGCTCGCCACGCCGGCGCCGGCCACTGTGCCCGCCACGCCCAGCGTCGATCCGAGCAGCGCCGCGGTCACCGCCGCCAGCGCCGCCGCCATGACCTGGGCGATCCGCAGGCCCGGCTTCTCTTCCTTCTCCTCCGATGTCGCTACGTTCTCCTTGCTCATGATCCCGATCTAGGTAGTCGTCTTCTCCCCTGTCCAACGTCTAAGGCGCGCGAGGAACTCCCTACGTTGCCAGTGCGTGAGGAGCACCACTCCGTCTGTCCAAAATAGACACTCCAGACCGAACAGTTTCTTGACATACTCGGCAGATGGAACTGGTGACGATCTCAGACATCGAGGCCGCCGCGAAGCGCGTCCAAGGTGTCGCAGTGCGCACGCCCCTGCTGCTCCAGACATGGGATCCCCGCAAGACCCTGTGGCTCAAACCCGAGAATCTGCAACCGGTCGGCGCGTTCAAGGTGCGCGGCGCGTTCACCGCGATCAGCGCCCTCGACGACGCCGTCCGCGCCCGCGGCGTGATCGCCTTCTCGAGTGGCAACCACGCGCAGGCGGTCGCGTACGCCGCGCAGCGGTACGGCGTGCCCGCGGTCATCGTCGTGCCGGACGTCGCGCCGCGGATCAAGGTCGCCGCCACCCGGTCGTACGGCGCCGAAGTGATCGAGGTGCCGATCAGCGAACTCGAGGCGAAAACGCACGAACTGGCCATCGAACGCGGGCTGACCCTCGTGCCGCCCTTCGACGACGCGGCCATCATCGCCGGGCAGGGCACGGTCGGCCTCGAGATCGCCGAGGACCTGCCGAACGTCGAGGTCGTGCTCGTGCCGGTGAGCGGCGGCGGGCTGGCCTCCGGCGTCGGCACCGCGATCAAGGCCCGCTGCCCGCAGGCGCGCGTGATCGGCGTCGAGCCCGCGCTGGCCGCCGACACGACCGAGGGCCTGCGCCTCGGTCACCGGGTCGACTGGCCCGTGGCGGACCGGGCCCGCACGATCGCCGACGGCCTGCGCGCGCAGCCGTCCGACCTGACCTTCGCGCACCTGCGGAAGGTCGTCGACGACATGGTGACGGTCACCGAGGACGAGATCCGCGACGCCGTCCGCACGCTGGCCCGGCAGGCCCGGCTGGTGGCCGAGCCCAGTGGCGCCGTGACGACGGCGGCGTACCTGTCCCACGCCGGCGAGCTGCCCGCCGGCCGCACGGTGGCGATCGTCTCCGGGGGCAACGCGGACCCGGCGATGTTCGCCGAGATCCTCGCCTGACCAGTGGTCGCCTCAAGCGCCCCAATGTGGCGTTGGTTGCGTCCAACGCACCGAACGCCACATTGGGTGCGTTGGACGCAACGAACGCCACATTGGGGCGCTCAGGAGCCGGCGACCGGGGTCCTGCCCCTGCGGACGTGCGTCGGCGGGCCCTCGACGCCGCAGTGGTAGCACTCGCCCAGGTGGGGGCACTCGTCGTCGGGCTTCTCGGGCGCAGCCGGGGCCTCGAGAACGCCGTTGTGGATGCCCAGCGCGATCAGCCCGCCGGCGATCGCCAGCGCCGCGCAGATGACCAGCGCCGTCCGCCAGCCCGCGGTGAGCGCGACCGGGTCGGTGTACGCCTCGCCGGTCAGGCCGGCCGCGGCGGGCAGTACCGCCACCGCGAGCAGGCCGCCCGAGCGCGCGATGGCGTTGTTGACGCCGGAGGCGACGCCGGCGTAGCGGTCCGGGGCCGCGGCGAGCACCGTCGCGGTCACCGGGGCCACGACCGTCGCCAGGCCGAGCCCGAACACCACCACCGCCGGCAGCACCGTGCCGAGGTAGGACGCGCCGGGCGCGATGCGCAGCATCAGCAGCATCCCGATGCCGACGACGATCGGGCCGACGACCAGCTGCGTCCGCGGGCCGATGCGCTGCGCGAGCGCGCCGGAGCGGCCGGAGAGCAGCAGCATGATCACCGTCAGCGGCAGCCCGGCCAGGCCGGACGCGGTCGGCGAGTAGTGCAGCGAGACCTGCAGCTGCATCACCAGCAGCATCATGACGCCGCCGAGGGCCGCGTAGACGACGAACGTCAGGGCGTTGGAGAGCGTGAACGTGCGGTCGCCGAACAGCGACGGCGGCACGAGCGGTTCCGCCGAACGGTGCTGGACGAAGACGAACGCGGCCAGCCCGGCGAGGCCGAGGATGCCCGCGACCAGCACGATCGGGTCGCCGATGCCGCGGCCGGGCGCCTCGACGAGCGCCCCGGTGACCCCGGCGAGGCCGATGGCGCCGAGCGCGGCGGCGCCGAAGTCCGGGTGGCCGGTGGCGTCCGGGTCACGCGATTCGGGGACGAACTTCCGTGCCATGAGGACCACGGCGACGGCGATGGGCACGTTGATGAGGAACGCCAGCCGCCACGACCAGACCTGCACGAGGAAGCCGCCGAGCAGCGGCCCGGCGGCGGCCGCGATGCCGCCGAGGCCCGACCACGCGCCGATCGCGCGGGCACGGGCGTCGTGTGCGAAGGACGCCTGGAGGATCGCGAGCGACCCCGGCGTCAGGAGGGCGCCGCCGATGCCCTGCAGGATGCGCGTCGCGACGAGCATCTCGGTGGACGTCGCGGCGGCGCACAGCCCGGAGGCGACGCCGAACCAGACGACGCCGACGAGGTACATGCGGCGCCTGCCGTACCGGTCGCCCAGCGAACCGGCGACCAGGATGAGCGCGGCCAGCGCCAGCATGTAGCCGTCGAGGATCCACTGGAGCCCGGCGACGGAGGCGTTCAGCTCGGCGCCGATGCGGGGCAGGGCGACGTTGACGATGGTGCCGTCGAGCATCGCCATGCCCGACCCGAGGATCGTGGTCGTGAGCACGCCGCGCGCGGCGTGGGTGCCCCACCGGATCCCGGTGTCTTCAGACGCAGTCACCTTGAGAACCTTATTCAGCCGTCGGTCCGCGCAACAGCCACCGTAGGTGCGCGACCTGCGGCCCGTTGCGCCGACCTAGCCAGAATAAGGTTCTAACTCCATCGTGCCCGGAGGCGCCCGTCAACCGCGGATCACGGCAGCAGCGTCGTGACGAACTTGTAGCGGTCGCCGCGGTAGACCGAGCGGGCGAACTCGACCGGCTTCCCGTCCGTGGCGAACGAGTGGCGGGTCAGCATCAGCACCGGCATGCCGACGTCCGCGCCGAGCATCTCCGCTTCCTGCGGCCCCGCCAGCGACGTCTCGATCGTCTCTTCCGCGCGCTCGAGTTCGACGCCGTAGTGCTCGCGTAGAACGGCGTACAACGATCCGCCGGCCGAAACGTGCTTGCGCAGTCCGCGAAAACGGCCGAGCGGAAGGTGCGTCGTCTCCAGTGCCATCGGCTGGGAGTCGGCCAGTCGAAGCCGTCGAAGGCGAAGGATTTTCGCGCCCGTGCGGATTCCGAGCAGCTTCGCGAGGTCGCCCTCGACCGGCAGCTCCTCGACCTCGAGGAGCTTCGACGACGGCTTCAGGCCCTGCCTGCGCATGTCCTCGGTGTAGGACGACAGCTGGAGCCGCTGCGCGAGCTTCGGCTCGGCCGCGAAGGTGCCTTTGCCCTGCACACGGTGCAAACGGCCTTCGGCGGTCAGGTCGGCCAGCGCCTGGCGGACGGTGGTGCGGGAGACCGTGAACTCCCCGGCGAGCGCGCGTTCGGTGGGGATCGGCGACCCGGGCGGCAGCACGTCCAGGAGGTCGAGGAGGTGCTGTTTCAGCGCCCAGTACTTGGGCTCGCGCTGCCCGCGCATCCCGGCGACGGCGCCCGCCTCGCCCGTGGTGGTGGTCTCCAACATGCCCGGCTCCCTATGTCTTCCCTCATCGCACGCCACGTCCCCGTAAGAAACGTACCCTTTTCCCCAAACGCGCCGCCGCTATAACATTGGTCTAGACCTGACCGACGCCGCCTGAGTCCGGTACATAATGCCGGAGGTGGAGAGGAAAATGATGACCGAACAACGGCCCGGCGAGCACATGGCCGCGGAGATCGCCCAGCAGCCGGACGTCTTGGCGGGACTGGTGGCGCGTCAGGCGGAAATCGCGGGGGTGGCGGAAAAGATCTCACAACGGCCGCCGCGGTTCGCGTTGCTCGCCGCGCGTGGATCGAGCGACCACGCAGCGTTGTACGCGAAGTACCTGATCGAGGTACTTCTCGGCCTTCCGGCGGGTCTGGTTTCGCCTTCCACCGCGACGCTGTACGGCGCCCGGCCCGATCTGCGGGACGTGCTCTTCGTCACGGTCAGCCAGAGCGGCGGCTCGCCCGACCTGATCGAGGTGACCGAAACGGCGCGCCGCCAGGGCGCCCTGACCGTGTCCGTCACCAACACGCCGGACTCGCCGCTGCGGGCGGCTTCCGAGCTCGGCGTCGACATCGGCGCGGGCCTCGAGAAGGCCGTCGCCGCGACCAAGACGTACTCCGCGACGCTGATGGCGCTCTACCTGCTCATCGACGCGGTGCGCGGCGGCAAGGCGGCCGACGCCGAGAAGATCGGCGAACTCGCGCAGCAGACCCTCGACGGCGCCACCGAGGGCGTGCAGCGCGCGGTCGACCGGTACCGGTTCGTGAACCGCGTCCTCACCACCGCCCGCGGCTACTCCTACGCGACCGCGCTGGAGGCGTCGCTCAAGCTCGCCGAGACGAGCTACCTCGCCGCCCGCGCGTACAGCGGCGCCGACCTCCTGCACGGCCCGGTCGCCGCGGTCGACGACCAGACCGCCGTGCTCGCGCTGACCAGCGCCGGCCACGGCGCGGACGCGATGCGCGAGGTCATCGACGCCGTCGGCAAGCGCGGCGCGGACGTCGTCGCGGTCGGCTCGGCGTCGGCGGAGACCCCGGCGGCGCTGCGCATCGACGTCCCACAGACCGTCGAGGAGCTGGCGCCGATCCTGGAGATCCTGCCCGTCCAACGGATCGCCCTCGGCCTGTCGATCGCCCGCGGCGGCGACCCGGACAGCCCGCGTGGCCTGCTGAAGGTCACCAAGACCCGGTGAGCTTCGCGGTAGGCGTCGACGCCGGCGGCACGTCGACCAGGGCCGCCCTGGTCGACGCCGCCGGCGCGGTACTGGGGACCGGGCGCGGCGAAGGCGCCAACCCCAACGCGCACGCGCCCGAGGTCGCCGCGGGCCGGATCGCCGACGCGATCACCGCGGCGCTGGGCGCCCGCGCCCCCGGCGACGTGCGGGCGTGCGTCGTCGGCATGGCCGGGGTCAGCAAGCTCAGCGACCCGGACGTGGCGGCGGTGTTCGACGCGGCGTGGGCGCGGATCGGGCTCGCCGGGGTGGTCCGGACGGTCACCGACGCCGAAGTGGCGTACGCGTCGGCGACGCCGGCGCCGGACGGAACCGTCCTCGTCGCCGGCACGGGGTCGATCGCGGGCCGGATCCGGAAGCGCCGCCTCGCCGGCACCGCGGGCGGATACGGCTGGCTGCTGGGCGACGAGGGGTCCGCGTTCTGGCTCGGCCGCGAGGCCGTCCGTTCCACTTTGGAGGCACTCGGGCGCGGGCTCCCGCTCGACGGGCTGCCGTCGGCGGTGCTCGCCGCCGCATTCGGACCGTCCGGTTTGGACGTCCGAACCGACGCGGGACGGCTCGCCGCGTCGCGGGCGCTCATCACGACGGCCAACGCCGAGGCTCCCGTCCGGTTGGCCCGGTTCGCGCCGCTGGTGAGCGCGGCGCACGACGCGGGGGAGCCCGCGGCGCTCGAAATCGTCGCCCGCGCGGCCGGCCATCTGGTCGCGAACGCCCTCGCCGCGCGCGAGCCCGGCGAGTCGACTCCGGTCGTCCTCGTCGGCTCGGTGCTCACCGGCACCAGCCCGGTCGGCGCGCTCGTGCGCCGCGGATTGGCCGGCCTCGAGGTGCTGACCAGCTCCGATGGGGTGCTCGGGGCCGCCTGGCTGGCGGCCGTGGAGGCCTTCGGCGAGGGGACGCCGAGACCCCGGCCGTAAAGAGATTGAGCAAAACGCGGCGCAAAGACGCGAAACCGTCGACTGAACCCGGGTAGTCCGGGTAACGTAGGCAGTGGCCCCCGGACCCTCCCCCCTCGCCGGGGGCCGCCTTATGTCCTGGGTACGTCTTCCGGGCCAGTCTCAGGGGCCAGACGCAGGCCAGGATGCTCCGGCGGCAACGCCCGGTAGAGCACCCAGCCACTCACCGCGACGGTCAGCGCGACCAGCGGCCAGGACAGCACCGTCCGGGCGACGCCGAGCGCGATCACCTGACCGGACCACCACAGCAGGCCGTAAACCACCACCCGCAGCGTGTACTGGCCGAACACCCACACCCAGCTGGCCCGCGAGTACGCCTTCAGGAGCACCGGGTCACGCCGCCAGCGCGCCTTCTGCCCGAGCAGCAGGCCGACGACGACGCCGAGCAGCGGCCAGCGGACGATGATGCTGGCCGCCCACAGCAGGGCGCTGGCCATATTGGACATCAGCTGCAGCAGGAAGAAGTCCTGGGCGCGACCGGTGTGCAGGGCGATCAGCGCGGCGGCGACGACCGCGGCCAGGCTCACGACGAGCGCGCGGACCTTGGCGCCCCGCACGATCCGGTAGACGCCGAGCGCGATGGCGACCCCGATGGCGGCGCCGGCGCCCCAGGCGATCGACTGCCCGGCCGCGAGCCAGCCGGCGACGAAGCCGACGGGCGGGATACTGGCGTCGAGTGCGCCCCGGCGGCCACCGAGGATCTGCGTGAGCGACTCACGGGGTTCTCCGGACACGTCTCCAGCCTGCCGGATCACGCCCTGAACGCCCCGGGTGGGGAGATTTTCGCCACACCGGTGCCGGGTTTGCCGCCCAGTGTGCCGTTTCACGGCATGCCGAGGGTGAAGAGCGCGTAATACGGAGGCGGAGAAGGCCGACAAGATAAGACACTGTTACCGCAGGCTGAACCCGAGGTGGCGGTGGACGCATCGTGGGGGTGCGATAGTTGAGGTGTACAACTACATGTCGGGGTGTGTCGGCCGCAGGATGGGAAGGGGACCCAACGTGTACGGAATCGACAGCTACGTAGCCATCGGGGACAGCTTCACCGAGGGTCTCAACGACGACCTGCGGGACGGCTCCTTCCGGGGCTGGGCCGACCGGCTCGCGGAAATCCTGGCGGCGGGCCGGAGCGACTTCCGGTACGCCAACCTGGCGCTGCGGGGCAAGATGCTCGACGAGATCCTGGACGAGCAGCTGCCGCTCGCGCTGGAGCTGAAGCCCGACCTGGTGACGCTGTGCGCGGGCGGCAACGACATCATCGTGCCGGGGGCGGACGTCGACGCGGTCACAGAGCGCCTGGAGGAGGGCGTCGCCAGGCTGCGCGAGGCCGGGATCCCGGTGCTGATGTTCAACGGCCCGGACACCAAGGTGCTCTCGGTGATGTCGGTGCTGCGCGGCAAGGTGGCGATCTACAACACGAACCTGTGGGCGATCGCCGAACGCCACGGCGCCCGCATGGTCGACCTCTGGACGATGGACCCCCTGCACGACCGCCGCGCCTGGAGCGACGACCGCCTCCACTTCTCCCCGGAAGCCCACCGCCGCATCGCTCTGAGGGCGGCGGAGGTCCTGGGCATCCCCGCGGAAGACGACTGGCGCGAGCCGTGGCCGGCGGAAGTCATCCCCAGCCGCTGGATCGACTCGCGGCGTTCGGACCTGACGTGGACGAAGGTGCACCTGCTGCCCTGGATCCGGAGGCAGCTCCGGGGCGAGTCGATGGGAGACGGCTTGTCGCCGAAGCGGCCGAAGCTGGCCCCTTTGGTGCCGCTGGACGTGCTCGAGGTGCCCGACAACGCCCGGCAGCAGGCCAGCTGAGGAGTTCGGGTTCGTTCCCGTCGTGTCGTGAACGACTCGTTCATGGCGTCTGACGACAGGAAAGAGTCGTTCATGACCTCGCGAATCCGTCCGTAGGCGGACCTGGCCGGACCCGCCCGCCCTGGCAGGGTTCCGGCAAAGTCGTAGCGCCCCCTTTTCAGGTGCCTCACCGGCATGAACGGCACGCTGAAGACAAAACCGCACCCCACCCAGACCCCTCCCCGCAACCCCGATACGAAGCCAGAACACGGACGGTAGCGCCGGGTCAAGGCACGCTTTCCCGCCTTGACGCGGTACTACCGTCCGTAGTCACAATCCGGCTTCGGGGTGGTGAGCCAACGAGCGCTGTGCGAGCTACCCGCAACGACACGACTTCGCCGGAACCCCCCGCCCCGGAAACATCCCCCACCCGCCCTGGGGGGCGTGCCCAAGTCCAGTCTACCGGCCACCCCTGACGGAAAGTGCCGAACCGCTCACGACTCAGGCAGTTGTCCACATGTCGACTTGCCTGGGGACAACTTGTGGATCGCCACCCGGATTCAGGTCGCCATCCCGCGGCGCCCGGCTTACAGTCCCCTTATGTCCGGTGGTCGGCGCTGGATCCTCGTGGTCCCGATCGCGGTGCTGGTCACGGCACTGCTCGCGGGGGTCGTGACGTGGGTTCAGGCCGGGCACATCCAGCGGGACCTCGCCGGCCGGGCGCGGGCCGCGCTGGTCGCCGCCGGGTTGCCCGCCGGCGATGTCAGCTTCGACGGGCGGGATGCCACCCTCAGCGGCTTCCCGCCGTGGGACGCCCTGCGCGCACTCGATGTCGTCGAGGGCGTCGACGGTGTGCGGGCCGCCAGGTTCGACGGCGACGTCGTCCCGGTGGCCCCCAACCCGGCCCCGAGTCCGAGCAGCAGTGCGCCGCCGACCACGAGCAGCCCGCCGCCGACCACCAGCACCACCGCGCCGCCGCCCACCGACAAGGCCGGGGTGCAGGCCGAGATCGACCGGATGCTGACCGAGACACCGATCAGCTTCGTGCCGGACACCTCCCGGCTCACGCCCGAAGGCGAACAGGCCGCCCGCGACATCGCCATCGCGCTCGCCAAAGCGCCGGCGGACTTCCGGTACCGGGTCACCGGCCACGTCGCCCGCGGCCCCGGCGGCGAGAGCGCCGCGCTGAAGCTTTCGCGGGACCGCGCCCGGGCCGTCGCGCGGGTCCTCACCGCCAACGGGCTGACGACCAAGCGCGTGACCTACCGGGGGCTGGGCGACACCCGGCCGGCCACCGGCGGCGAAGAGGACCGGCGCGTCGAGATCACGGTCGTGTGAGGGGTGATGAGCAGATGATGTGGTTGTTCGGGGAGATCTGGCTGTGGCTGATCGTCGCCTTCGCCCTCGGCGCGCTCACCTCGTGGCTCCTGCTGCGCACCGTGCAACGCCCCAAGCCCGAGCCCCCGCCCGAGCCGCGGTACGAACCGGAGCCGGAACCGTCGGCGGCCGAGCAGACCCAGTTCATCCCCGCCGCCTGGGCGCAGCACCCGCCCAAGGAACCCGACCAGGACGTCGACGCCCCCGAGCCCGTCGGTCACCGCGAAGGACTGCTTCCGCTGCCGCCGCAGCGCGGGCCGGAAGCCGAGGACTGGCCCACCGAGGAGGAGCCGGCGTGGCCGGAGGCCGACCCGCAGTGGCCGCACCAGCCTGGGCGCGGCGGCTGACACCCATCCTGGTAAGTTCGGCTACGCACTGTGAGCGAGGGCTGAGGAGGGGTGTGTGGCGCTCCCCCATTGGACGTCGCAGCAGGTCCTGCCGCCGGGCCGGCACGCCGGAGACCTCGCCGACGTCTACGAACGCCTGGTGTTCGACGCCCCGCACCAGAACGACCGCGAGATCCTGTTCAGCGCGCTCAACAGCTACCTCGGCGTGGCCCGGCGGATCATCCCGTCCGGCCGGGCCTGGATCGGCGGCGAGCTCATCATGCGGACCGCACACCCCCCGCAAAGCCTCGACGTCGTCCTCATCCCGGACGAGTGGGGTGCCCTCAAGCGGCTCGACGACACCGGCCGGTCGGCGCTGTACGGCCTGCTCACTCTGCGCGGCGTGATCGTCGGGCAGCCCGCGATGTACCTCGACCAGGTCCAGCCGGTCGGGGGCATGCTGGACGGCTTCCTGTGCCGTCCCGGCGACGAGGACGTGTGGGCCGAGGTCTGGGCCGCGGGCGGCAGGGGCTACCCGGAGATGATCTGGTGAGGAACGAGTTCCGGCGCATCGCCGACGAGATCCCCGGCGGCACGTGGCTCGACGACCTGGCCCGCGCCTCGGCGATGGCGGCCAACGCCAAGTTCGAGCGGACGTCCCGTTCGCCGCTGCTGCACGTCTCGGTGATCGGCGAGCAGATCATCGACGCCTACACCTTCTCCGACATCAGCCGCGCCCTGCAGGACGCGACCGCCAAGATCGGGCACATCATCCGGAACCCGTCCGGCGAGGTCACCCAGGTCCAGCAGACCGACCGGGACAAGGCGCCGCTGATCCAGCGCGGCCAGGCGGGCAACGCGATCTTCTTCGGCTTCCCGGAGCTCGACGTCTCCGACGACGCGCTGATCGTCGACGGCATCGAGACGTTGTCCGAGCGCGCGGTCAAGGAGCTGTGCGACTTCCTGCCGGCGAACGGCTCGGACGACGGCGCGCTCGACGCCGTGCTGCTCCAGCGCGACACCGTCCGCAACGCCGTGAGCGACATCGTCAACGCCGTCGCGAAGAACGCCGGCATCGGGATGGCGCTGACCCCGACCTCGGGCGAGCAGGTCACGCGCAGCATGACGACCGAGCAGGCCCGGATCCTGCAGGGCAGCCTCCGCGAATCCCGCGAAGAGGTCGGCTACGAGACCGTGCGCGGGCGGCTCGACGGCGTCCGCACCCGGCGGCGCATCTTCTACCTCGACCGCGAGTCGGGCGGGACGATCCAGGGCGCCGTGGCGCCGGACCTGCTTGACGAGATCAAGGAGAACCTCGACCGGCCGGTGACGGCCCGGCTACGCGTCGTGCGCACGACGACGATCGACGGCCGCCGCGGGCGGCCCGTCTTCGAGCTTCTCGAAATCACTCCCGAAGTCAGTCTTTTCGACTGAGAAGTCCGGTATGCGACTTTCGTCTTGAACACCGGTACCTACGGTCGTCGTAGGCCTCACGGTGGTGCCGGGATGCCCGTACGGTATTTACGATACCCGCTGCGAGGTCGCGAAAGACCCTGTCGAACAGTGGGACTTCCGATATTCGTCCCATTGATCACCGGGCCACACCCTGCGCTCGATGTCAGGAAATACCGATACCTGACACAAAATGGTGGGACAATGACTTTTTCCAGAATGTAACAATTTCGTTCGTGGGCACTCTTATGGGTTAACGTCGTCGCACTCCCACCCGAAGGGGCCCGCATGATGACCGACCCGCAGTACCCGCCGACCACCGCGCGCCACGGCAGACCCGCGCCGCCGGTGACGGCCACGGAGCGTCGTCAGGCCAACGCGCGGCCCCGGCGGAACGTCCTCGCCATCGTCGGCCTGCCGCTCGGCCTGGCCGCCATCGTTGTCACGTTCGTCCCGGACGTCGAGTTCGTCGCATGGCCGCTGGGCGGGATCGGGCTCGTCCTGGCCATCATCGGGCTGACCCAGGTCAAAAAGGGCACCGTGGGCGACCGTGGGCTGGCGATCGCCGCCACCGCCGTCACGGCCGCCGCGCTGCTCACGACGGCCGGAGCGCTGCTGTACTCGACCTTCATCGGCGGCGGCGAGGGCGGGCTGCACCTGCCCGCGGTGGCCGCGGACAAGCACTCCGTGGTCTTTCAGGTCACCTCGGCGGGCGGCGCGACCGTCCGCTACGGCAGCCTCAGCGACCAGCGCACGGAAAACGCGCCCGCGAGCACCGACGCCTGGGAAGGCCAGGCGTCCTACAACAACGGCTCGTACCTGTTGACGCTCACCGCGGACACCCGCAATTCGAACGTGAACAACGTGATCAGCTGCGCGATTCTCGTCGACGGCAAGAAGGTCGCGGAAAACAGCGGAACGACGATCGCGCTCTGCACCGCGAACGTCGGCTGAAGTTCTGCGGCACGTTCATCGGCAGGTTTCCGCGGCGGGTCGCCTGGCGACCGGCCGGCCTACCCCCACGTCGGCCGGCCGGGCCGCCACGAGCCGCTCCTGGCGGCTCCCGGCCCCGCCGCGGTTTCCCGCGCGGGGCCCGGCGCCGGCGTCTCAGCCTGCCCCTCCCCTAGGGCTCTGCCGGCACCGCCGAACCTACGCGGACGCCGCCCACGCACACTAAGAATCCACTAAGGATTGACCGGCGCGAAGGGGTCGTGACCCATTCGCAACCGAAATTGTCTCCATAAATCCGAACGGCCGACAACGAGTTGTCGCAGTTTGAATGACCGGGAAAACCGTCACCGCAGTTCGGCGAGTTCGGCGCGCACCTCGCCGACGAGCTTCGGGTGCACCCGCTCGTAAATGCGCACCGACATCGCGAGTTGTTCACGCGCGCCGTCGATGTCGCCCTTGGCCCGCAGCACCCGGCCCAGGGTCAGCCGCAGCGCGCCCTCCCGCGCGACGAACTCGCGGCTGATCGCCAGGTCGATGGCCTCCCAGACGTACCGCTCGGCCGCCGCGTGGTCGCCGGCCCGCAGGCTGAGCTCGGCCAGCTTGTCCAGCGAGACGACGACCTGGCCGTCGTCGCCCAGTTCGCGGTCGACGCGCAGGCCGTCGAGCTGGTGGGCGATCGCGTCGGACAGCCGTCCCGCCCGCTTCTCCGCTTGGGCGCAGCTGCTGAGCGCTTGCCCGCGCAGCGTGACGTCGGGTGCTTCTTCGACGGCTTTGGCCAGCCGCTCGATGGCCTTGTCGTGCTCGCCGAGCCGGCTCAGCGCGCGGCCGAGGTGCAGGTCGGCCGAGGCGGCGAGCCGCTCGTCGGTGAGCCCGGCGGACAGCTCCGCCGCCCGCTCGGCGTCGGCGAGACCGAAGCCCGGCAGCTCGAAGGTCAGCGCGATCTCGCACCGCGCGAGCCGCAGCCAGCACTGCCCGGCGACGTCGCCCGCGGCTTCGGCGGCCTCGACGCCGAGGTCGGCCATCCGCGTCCACTCGTCCAGCAGCGGGCAGGCGACGCGGAAGGTGTGCCCGAGCCGGGCCAGCCGCCAGACGTCGTCGTGGCGGCCCGCGGCATACGCGGCGTCGAGGACCGCGAGAAGGTTGGGCCACTCGGCCGCGAACCAGTCGTGCGCCTCGGCGAAGCCGGTCAGCGGCGGCATCGCGTTGTCAGCGAGCACGCCCGTGAAGTCGAGCGGGTCGGTGACGCGGCCCAGCAGGCGCCGCGCCCGGTCGGCCACCGCCTGGTAGTAGCGGATCGTCCAGCCGAGTGCTTGGTCACGCTCCTTGTCGCCGAGCTCCTGTTCCGCGAGCTCACGCAGGTAGACCGAGACGAGGTCGTGCGGCACGAAGACGTCCCGCGCGGTCTCGGCGATGAGGTTGTGGGCGGCCAGCGCGCGCAGCCGCCGCCGGGCCTCGGCCACCGGGATCTGCGCGACCGCGGCCACCAGGTGCGGCCCGGCCATCACCCCGGGCACCGCGCCCAGCTGCAGGAACGTCTCGGCGATTTCGCCGGGCAGGCCGCGGAAGGAGACGTCGAACGCCGCGCGCACGCCGTCCTCGGCGCCCTCGACCTGCAGCCCCGCCAGCCGGGTGCGCTCGTTGCCGAGCTCGTCGACCAGCTCTTCCGCGGTGCGCTGGGCACTCGCCGAGAGCCGCGCGCCCGCGATCCGGAGCGCGAGCGGGAGGTAGCCGCACAGCCGCGCGAGGGCGTGGTTGAGGCTGGCCGGCCCGGCGAGCTCTTCGATGAGCGCCACGGCGTCGTCGGGCGGGAGCGTGCCGAGCACCCGCTGCTTGGCCGCGTTCGACACGGCCAGCCCGTCGAGGCGGGACCGGCTGGTCACCACCGTCATCGTCCGCGCGCTCGGCGGCAGCAGCGGGCGCACCTGCTCGGCGGTGCGGGCGTCGTCGAGCAGCACCAGCATCCGCCGTCCCGCGATCAGCGACCGGTACAGCGCGACGCGCTCGTGCAGCAGTTCCGGGATCCGCGCGGTTTCGACGCCGAGGCCGAGCAGGAACTGCGTGAGCAGCTCGGCCGGCTCCAGCGGCGGGTGGTGCGGGTCGAAGCCGCGCAGGGACGCGAACAGGACACCGTCCGGGAACCGCGGCGCGACCCGGTGCGCCCACCACACGACCAGCGTGCTCTTGCCGACCCCGGCGGTGCCGGTGACCACGGCGATCGTCGTCTGCCCGGCCTCGGCGCGGGTGACCAGGCCGTCGAGCCAGGCCAGCTCGTCGCCGCGGCCGGCCAGGCTGGGCACCGCGGCCGGCAGCTGCGAAATCGCTTTCGCGGGCTCGTCGACGACGGCCGGCGCGGGGACGTCCCGGGCCGGCAGGTCGTCGTTGAGCACCCGCTCGTGCAGCCAGCGCAGCTCGGCACCGGGCTCGACGCCCAGCGTGCGGAGGGTGGCGCGCGAGACGGTCCGGTACAGCTCGAGCGCGTCCCCGCGCCGCCCGGCGTGGTACAGCGCCCGCATCAGCTGCCCCGCGGTCCGCTCGGCCAGCGGGTCGGCCCGGACGATCGGGCTGAGCTCGACGATCAGCTCCGCGTGCCGGCCGAGTTCGAGGTCGGCGTCGACGCGGGCGCCGTGCACGGCGAGGCGGAGGTCCTCCAGCTCGGGGGCCTGCAGGGAGTCGGGCACCCCGCCCAGCGCGGGGCCCTGCCACAGCGCGAGCGCTTCGGCCAGCAGCGGGGCCGCGACCTCCGGGGTGGCCACCGCCGCGCGGTCGAACAGCGTGCGCGCCCGGTGGACGTCGATCCAGCCGGGCTCGGCGTCCAGCCGGTACCCCGGCGGGGTGGTCAGGATGCCGGGACCGTCGACTTCGCGCAGGATCCGCCGCAGGTGCGAGACGTTGCCGTGGACGATGGTCCGGGCGGTCGCCGGCGGGTTGTGGCCCCACAGCGCGTCGATGATCTCGTCGAGCCCCACGACCTTGCCGGTTTTGAGCGCCAGCAGCGCGAGCAGGCCGCGCACGCCGGGACCGCCGATCGGGACGGGGTCGTCGCCGAGGAACAGCTGGACCGGGCCGAGCAGCTGGAGCCGGGTTCGGGCCATGCTCGCGCCCACCTCCCCGGGTTTCGCGGTCTTCCGGCGTCGCCCTCGCCGGAACGTCAACCTACCGTGGTCACCGATTGTCGAGCAGGGCCGGTACCAGGTGTTTTGGCGCTTCTGCGGATTCCGCAGCGAGGACGCGGAGGACCTGCGACATCCCCTCCGGAAATGACACGACCCCGTACCACCGGTCCCGATCCGGTGGTACAGGGTCGTGGTGGAACTCCGGCCGGGCCGCCTGGGGGCGCGGTCCGCCCGTCCGCCACCGAGGGCTACCGGGCGGGTGGGCTCACCCCGAGCGAAGCACCGCCGGTCGTCCGCGAAGACGTGTTGCGCGGACCACACGTCCGCACGGTGGCGACACGGTAACAAAGCGCACCGGATCAGTCACCGCCGGGTCAGGCCGTGTCCCGAATGACCTTTTTCGCGAACACCCTCAACGCGAGATCGGCGTCGAATCGCGCCCGGCGATGAAGGCGGGCCGCGGGGTGCTCGCCGCGAACGGCTCCTGCAGGGCGTTCTCGACGCTGTTGAACACCAGGAAGATGTTCGAGCGCGGGTACGGGGTGATGTTGTTCCCCGAGCCGTGCATGATGTTCGAGTCGAACCACAGCGCCGAGCCGGCCTGGCCGGTGAACTGGTCGATGCCGTACTCGGCCGCCATCTTCGTGATGTCGTCCTCGGTCGGCACGCCGACCCGCTGGTCCTTGAGCGAGCTCTTGTAGTTGTCGTCCGGCGTCTCGCCGGCGCACTGGACGAACGTCCGGTGCGAGCCCGGCATGATCATCAGGCCGCCGTTGAACGGGTAGTTGTCCGTCAGCGCGATGGAGCAGCTGACCGCGCGCGGCGACGGCATGCCGTCCTCCGCGTGCCAGGTTTCGAAGTCCGAGTGCCAGTAGAACCCGGTGCCCTTGAACCCCGGCATGTAGTTGACGCGGCTCTGGTGGATGTACACCTCGGAGCCGAGCAGCTGCCGGGCCCGGTCCAGCACGCGCGGGTCGCGCACCAGCTCGGCGATCAGGGCCGAGATTTCGTGGACGTCGAAGATCGACCGGACCTCACCGGTCTTCGCCTCGGTGATCACGCGCTCGTCCCCGGCGAGCTCCCGGTCGCCGGCCAGCCGCACCAGCTCCTGCCAGTACGTCTGGACCTCCCCGACGGAGAGCATGTCCTCGACCACGGTGTAACCCTTGGTCTCGTGGTTCGCCAGCGTGGCGGCGTCGATCGGGCCGTCGGCTTCGGTACCCCACACGGTGGGGTGCACGCGCGGCAGGTGGGCCGGCGTACCGGTGATCCGGGTCGGGTAACCGTCGTCGACCCGGGTGTCCGTCAGCGTCACGAGCTTCGCCTCCTGTTTTCCTCGCCGGTTTTACGCGTCCTCGGTGATCAGCGGGTACACGCCGTTCTCGTCGTGGACCTCGCGGCCGGTCACCGGGGGGTTGAACACGCACACGCACTTGATCTCGGTCTTCGGCCGGACCTGGTGCTTGTCGTGGTCGTTGAGCAGGTAGAGCGTGCCGGGCTTCAGCTCGTACACCTTGCCGGTGGCCAGATCCTCGATCTCGCCCTCGCCGGAGGTGATGAACACGGCCTCGATGTGGTTGGCGTACCAGAAGTCGTTGACCGTCCCCGCGTACAGCGTGGTCTCGTGCACCGAGAAGCCGACGCCCTCCTTGGCGAGGATGATCCGCTTGCTGCGCCAGTTCTCCGTCTTGATGTCGGCGTCGGTGTCGGTGATCTCGTCGAGCGTGCGGACGAGCACGTCGGACTCCCTTACTTGGTCAGGACGGCCTTGATGGACTCGTCGATGATCGACAGGCCCTGCGTCAGCTCGTCGTCGGTGAGGGTCAGCGGCGGCAGCAGCTTCATGACTTCGCCGTCGGGGCCGGAGGTCTCCATCAGCAGGCCGCGGGCGAACGCTTCCGCGCAGACGCGGCCGGCGAGGTCGCCGTTCGCGAACTCGATGCCGCGCGCCAGGCCGCGGCCCTTCGCGAACAGGTTCGCTTCCGGGTAGGCCTCGACGATGCCCGAGAACGCGCTCGCGATGCGCTCACCCTTCGCCTTGGTCGACTTCTCGAGCTCGTCGTCGCTCCAGTAGGCGTCGATCGCTTCCTTCGCGGTGACGAACGCCGGGCTGATGCCGCGGAAGGTGCCGTTGTGCTCGCCCGGCTCCCAGACGTCGAGCTCCGGCTTGATGAGCGTCAGCGCCATCGGGAGGCCGTAGCCGCTGATGGACTTCGACAGGCAGACGATGTCCGGCGTGATCCCGGCGTCCTCGAAGGAAAAGAACGGGCCGGTGCGGCCGCAGCCCATCTGGACGTCGTCGAGGATCAGCAGGATGTTGTGGCGCTTGCAGAGGTCGTCGAGGCCCTTCAGCCACTCCAGGCGCGCGGCGTTGATGCCGCCTTCGCCCTGCACGCCTTCGACGATCACCGCGGCCGGCTCGTTGAGCCCGCTGCCGGAGTCCTGCAGGAGTTTCTCGAAGTAGAGGAAGTCCGGCATCGCGCCGTCGAAGTACTTGTCGTACGGCATCGGGGTGGCGTGCACCAGCGGGACGCCGGCGCCGCCGCGCTTCATCGAGTTGCCGGTGACCGACAACGCGCCCAGCGTCATGCCGTGGAAAGCGTTGGTGAAGTTGATGACCGACTCGCGGCCGGTCACCTTGCGCGCCAGCTTCAGCGCGGCTTCGACGGCGTTCGCGCCGCCCGGCCCGGGGAAGACGACTTTGTAGCCGAGCCCGCGCGGGTCGAGGACCTTGTCGCGGAAGGTCTGCAGGAAGTCGCGCTTGGCCACGGTGAACATGTCCAGGGCGTGGGTGACGCCGTCGCGCTGGATGTAGTCGATCAGGGCCTGCTTCAGCCGCGGGTTGTTGTGCCCGTAGTTGAGCGCGCCGGCGCCGGCGAAGAAGTCCAGATAGGGCTTTCCGCTCTCGTCGTGGAGCCAGCTGCCCTGCGCGCGGTCGAACACGACCGGCCAGCCGCGGCTGTAGCTGCGGACTTCGGATTCGAGCTCTTCGAAGATGCTCATGTGTTCGTTTCTCTCCTAATCGCCCGGATTCGTCGGCAGTGTCAGCGGACCGATGCGGTAAAGCTCTTCGGGCAGGTGCCCGGCTTCGGGGAATTCCTCCCCGCCGAACAGCACACTGGTTTCCATCGCGGCGTTCCACCGCTTCGCGAACGACGTGAACAGCCGGATGGACGCCTCGTTGTCCGGGGTGATGGTGGTCTCGAGGTAACGCACCCCCTCGCCGACCAGACGCGTGTAGAGCGCGTCGAGAAGGGCCCCGGCCAGGCCCTTTCCGCGCTGGGACGCGTCGACCGCGACCTGCCAGACGAGCGCTGCCTCGGCTTCGTCCGGCCTGCGGTAGGCGATGACGAAACCGACCGCCCTGCCATCCTCGCGCGCGACGACCGAAGACTCGGCGAAATCGCGGCACCACAGCATGTATGCGTACGGCGAGTTGAGATCGAGCTTGGCGGAATCACGCGCGATTCGCCACAGCTCCGCGCCGTCCGCCTTGGTCGGGGATTCGATCAAGTGCGTTACGGACATACTCAGGAAACGTAACAGAGAATTTTCCACTCGCCAGCGACCCAGCTCACCGACCCCGCAATGACCTGCGACGACGCGGAGTACCCGGTGAGCAGTCCCACAAACATGTTTGAAGCGGACGGTGCATGGGCAGACGCGCGCTTGGGGCGCGTGCTCGTGGCTCGTGTCCTCCCCGCACGATGAACCCAAACCGGACTGATCGCAAGGCGACGGGCCGGATCAGGCCCGGCGTCGGTGCCGGATGCGTCGCCAGACCGCGCTCACCGGCATCACGACCGCGGGCAGGATCAGCAGCCCGGAAACCACCAGCCACCACACGGCGCCGTCGCCGCGCCGCCAGCCCGCGACCACGCTGCCGAGCCAGCCGAAGAACGGCTGGGCCAGCGGGGGCAGGAACGCCGCCGACAGCAGCGCCGCGACGACCACCACGCCGAGCACGGCGAACAGCTTCCGCGCGGTCCGGCCCGTCGTAAGCAGGGCCGTCGCCAGGTAGACGACCGCGCCCGCGAGGACCGGCAAGCCGACCCACTGCAGCACCGCGCCGCCGTTGCTGCCGAGCACCAGCCCGGCCAGCAGCGCCAGCACGCCGGCCGCGAGCGAGCCCGCCGTGCCCAGACGGGACGCGCCTTGAGAAACCTTCGCCGTGCTCCTGGACACGGTCCGCAACATTCCGGCGACGGTCTGGGGCCAGCCGCCGGGCAGCTGGAACGCGACCGTCCCGGCGTTGACCGTGGCGGCGCCGAGCGCGACCAGGGTGCGCGTCAGCCGCGCGGTGCCCTGCTCGCCGGCCAGCTTCTCCGCCGAGACGCGGCAGGCCTGGAACTGGGCCTGCGCGGTCCCCACGTCGGCCCGGGGCAGGTCCTCCTTCAGCGCGTCCTCGATGCCACGGCGGTCGTCGGCGTCGTAACGCGCCGCGAGCGTGACGACCGGCAGTTCCTCCGCGGCGATCTCGGCCTGCCGCGCGCGGGCCAGCACCATGGCCGTCACCGGCATGCTGACCGGACGGCCGGGTTCGAAATCGACCGGCCGGAGGTCGGCGTCGAGGCCGAGGAACGCCAGCTCGGCGGTCAGCTGGTCGCGCAGCTCGGCCGCCTCGGCCGGGGTGCACCGGTCCCGTTCGTCCGGCTTGCGCCAGAGCGGGCCGAGCGCGGCGACGAACTCGTCGCGGAACCGGTCCCGCCCGACGATCTCCCGCAGCGTCTCCAGGCGGGCCGGGTCGAGCAGGCACTGGGCCAGCCAGCCCGCGCCGTCGACGCGGCCCCACATCCAGTCGCTGGCCCGCCACGACGCCTTGTAGAAGGCGCCGAAGTAGCTCGCCTGCATCCCGGTCAGCTTGTCCCACGACCGGCGCCGCGACATGTCCAGCAGCGTCCGCGAATCGGCGCTGACCTGCACGAGGTCGACCCGCTGGTCGACCGACGGCGCCTGCGCGAGCAGCCCGCGCGTCGCCACGTGCAGTGTCACCAGCCGGGCCTGGACGACGTCGTCGGCCGCGGCGTCGGGGCCCAGCGCCAGCCAGTTCAGCAGCGTGGTCACCGTGCCGGCGTCGTCATCGGCGGCCAGCGCCTGCAGGGTCGGGGCCGCCGCGCGCAGGCCCGCGACCACCATCGGCCACGCCTCGGCGACCGCGGCCGACTGCCCCAGGCCCGCCCATTCCTCGGCGAGCTCACGGATCCACACTTCGAGGGTGCTGCTCGCGCCTGGCCCGGCGTGCGCGGCGACCCACTGCGCGAGCCGCACGCCGCGCCCGGCGGTCCGGCGCGCCGCGTGCAGCTGGGCGCGCGCGTCGTTGAGCTCCTTCGCGCGGGTGGCGTCCGGCCGCAGCCGGAACCCGGCGTTGATCAGCTGCAGGCCGGTCGCGACGGCGTCGTCGAGCGCGGTCGTCCGGTAGCCGACCAGCTCCGGCACCGTCAGGGCGGCGGGTGGCGGCCCGGCCGGGACGCCGCTGCTCAGCCCGGTCACGGCGATCGCGCGCAGCTGCCGCGACATCCCGGACGCCCACTCGCGGTCCGGGGTGTCCGCATCGGACAGCGCGTACCGCCGGGCGGCGACCCGGACCAGCTCGGCGGCGTCCTCGGCGGTCCGCCGCTCGAGGTAGGCTGCGGCGATCCGCTCGTCCACCAGGCATTCGGGGCCGCCGCGCAGGCCGAGGGCGGCCAGCGAGACCCGGGTGTCGCGGGCGCGGAGCACGGCGTCGTTGTGCCGGGTCAGGTCGTCCAGCTCGGCGCTGATCGACTGGCTCATCACGGTGTTGACGACCTTGGCCATCGCGTTCGACAGCAGCGGCGGGTTCGCCGCGTCGCAGTCGACGGCGTCGGTCTCGCGCTCGCCGGTCGGCACGACGTAGAGCAGCAGCCGCCGGACGTCCGCGTGCGACGGGCGCTCGAAGATCTCGCGCAGCGCGGGCCGCAGCGGCTTGTTCAACAGCACGCCGCCGTCGGTCAGCCAGTGCGAGCGGGTCAGCTCGGTGTAGGGCGTCATGTCGGGGTGCAGCCGGTCGGTGCCGCCGTCGCCGATCGGCATCCGGGACAGCTCGAACGCGCCGGGGAACGACGCGGTGGAGCGGGCCGCCAGCGCGAGCGGCCCCTCCACCCCGTTCGTCCACAGTGGACCACAGAACCGGAAGAGCATCCGGTGTTCGGTGTCGCGCACCAGGTTCCCGAGCGCGTCGTCGAACCGGGTGGTCTCGCCGTCGATCATCGTGCCGGTGAGCAGCACGGTGATGTCGGGTTCCTCGGCGGGCGGAGTGCCTTTCCCGGTGATGTCCCGCAGGGCCTTCTCGACGTCGCCGAGCAGCACGCGGTCCCCGTCGAGGACCGACCGCGGCCGGTCCTCGCGGGCGTCCCGGATGAGGTTCTCCAGCGAGCCGGTGGTGATCCAGGTGTCCCGCAGAACCTGCGGCGTGGAGCCGAACGCCTCGGCCAGGCCCAGGCAGGCGGCGTTGATGCCGCCGGCGCTGGTGCCGGTCAGGACGTCGACCGAAACGGTCGCGCGCAGCACGTCGAGGAGCTTCCGGTACAGCCCGGGCCCGGCGTCGCCCCGCGACTCCCGCAGCAGCTGCGACGTCTCGGTGGCCACCCCGCCCATCCAGATGGCCAGGCTGGCGCCCCCGACCATGGTCACGGCCAGGCGGATCTCCTGCTGCCAAGGTTCTGTTTCGGCCATGGGGCACCCCTGCCGGCTAGTCGTCCTGACGGAGGAGTAGAGGCGAAAGGTGAGCGCGGGGATACGTCCGGATGTACGGCCGTTGGGGTGGACTTGCTCGCCCGCTCAGCCTCCGACGGTGACCACCACCTTGCCGAACTGGCCGTTGGCCTCGAGGTAGCGGTGCGCCTCGGCGATGGCGTTGAGGTCGAACGTCCGGTCCACCCGCGGCCGGAACGTCCCCGCCCGGACACCGGCGCGGACGAAGTGCTCCGCGCGGGCGAGGCGGTCGGGATCCAAGGTGAGGTCGAACGCGTTGAACAGCCGCATGGTCGGGACGAACCACAGGGGGAACGGGGTTTCCTTCGTGTCGAGCGCGCCGTAGACGACGAGCGTCCCGCCCTTCGCCGTGGCCGCGGCCAGCTTGCGGACGCCCTCGCCGGCGACGGCGTCGAAAACGAACTGTGCGCCCTTGTCGCCGGTGATTTCCCGGGTGCGCTCGGCGATGTCCTCATCGTCGGTGACGATCACGTGCACGGCACCCGCGTCGAGGAGCCGCTGCTTCTTCGCGGCCGTGCGGGTGGCGGCGATCGGGATGGCGCCGATGTGGTTGGCGACGTCGATCGCCGCCAGTCCGACACTGCTCGACGCGGCCGTGATCAGCACGAAGTCTCCAGGCCGCACGTGTCCTTCGTCGACGAGAGCGCCGTACGCGGTGAGGAACGGCCCCCACAGCGCCACGGCCTCGGCGGCGTCGAGCCCTTCGGGGCGCCGGAGGACGGCGGACGCGGGCACGATCGCCGCCTCGCCGTAGACGCCGTAGTTCCGCATCGAAAAGCCCGCGACCGTGCTGACCGCGTCGCCGGCTTGGAAGCCGGTGACCCCGTCGCCGAGCGCTTCGACGATGCCGGACGCGGAATAGCCGAGCTTCGCCGGGAACTCGCCGGCGCGTTCGAAGTAGAGCCCGGCGCGGAACATCGCCTCGGCCCGGTTGAGCCCGATCGCCTCCACCCGCAGCCGCAGCTCACCGGGACCCGGCTCGCCGAGCTCGACGTCCACGAGTTCCAGCACTTCCGGTCCGCCTTCGGCCGCGAACCGCACTGTCTTCGTCATTCCTGGTTCCTTTCCCCAGCTTGCCGGAATCGATCGTGCCCCGGCGGCGTTCCCGCTGGAAGACGGCACTTTTCTGATACGACGGCACACGCCTGTTACGAACGAGGTCACGACGATGGACAACGGCGAAGTTCCTCTGTGTTCCCTGCGCGAGGTGCTGGATCTGGTGGGCGACAAGTGGGCGATCCAGGTCCTGGTCCGCCTCGGCGACGGACCCCGGCGGTTCAGCGAACTGGAGCGCGCCCTGCCCCGGGTGTCGCGCCGGATGCTGTCGCTGACGCTGCGCGGCCTGGAACGCAACGGCCTGGTGACGCGGACGGTCTACCCGGAGGTCCCGCCGCGGGTCGAGTACACGATGACACCGCACGCGATGGAGCTGGACGAGCCGCTGCACGCGTTGTCGGCATGGGCGGCCAAGCACCGGGCGAAGGTCGCCGAAGCACGCCGAGCCTTCGACGTCGCCTAGGTCGCCAGGTGCTCCAGGACCAGGACCTGCGCCTCACCGACCGCGAACCCCAGCACCGCGCCGGTCGCGATGAGGATCCACTCGTCCTGCTCGAAGGCCGGCCGGAGCAGCCGCTCGAACTCCTTCGGTGACAACTGCTTCATCTTCGACACCAGGACGTTCCGGATGTCCATCGCGTCCGTCGCGTAGTCCTCGATGTAGCGCATCGTCTCCGGCAGCCGCGACATGATCTGCGATGCGATCGCCAGCTTCATGTCCTGGTACTTCCGGCTGCCCACCGCGAAAACCAGCAACGGCTTCGCGACGCTGCCCAGTTCGCGTTCGAGCTGGCGCTGGATCAGCGCCAGCACCCGGTCCGACAGCGGCCCGTGGAGGATCGCCTCGATGACGTTGTGCGGCGTGATGATCTCCTTGGCGATCAGCGAGCCGTACGCCTCCGCGACCTCCGCGCGCCGCTTCAGGAACAGCCCTTGCCATTGCACGCCGAAATAGCGGCGCGGCTCGATCGGGTAGAAGATCATCCGCAGCGCCAGCCAGTCCGTGAACCAGCCGGTGAACAGGCCGAACACCGGCATGATCGGCGGGAACTTGAACAGGATCCACGCCACCATCTGGATGACGCCGATCGCGCCGCCGAACACCAGACCGGAGCGGGCGATGAACTTGAACTCCTTCGCACCCGCCTCCTGGAAGATCCGGTTGAGCAGCCGCTTGTCCTTGACCAGGCTGGTGACCACCATGCCCTTCAGGTCGAACACACTGTCCACATCGGACTTGATCAGGTCGAGCACGGCGGCGACCATCCGCGGCGACTCGTGCTGGACGCGCTCGATCACCAGCCGCTGCACCCGCACCGGCAGCGACTCCCACAGCCCCGGCTGGTAGGCCGCCGCCACCTCGCGGACGATGTCCTCGACCCCCGCCAGCAGCGGTTTCTCGATCTCCTGGGCGATCCGGGACGCGTCGAGCCGGGCGACGACCTCGGCCGGCTTGATCAGCTGCTCGGTCATCGTGTCGCAGGCGATGCTCGCCATCCGCGCGGCACGCTTGGGCACGATGCCCTGCCAGCCGAAGAACGGCTTGACGCCGATGAACTCCACCGGCTGGAACATCATCCGGATCGCGACGAGCTTGGTGCCGTAGCCGATCAGCGCGGCCACGACCGGGATCGAGACGTAGAGGGGCCAGTGCTGCCCGAAGTCGGCGAGGACGCCGCCGATGAAGGCCCCCACCGCGCTAGCCGAAGCTCGGGTCGCAGGCCTGCCAGAACTGCGCCCCCAGGCGCGAGATGTGGATCGTCCGCCGGACGAACTTCGCGCGCTTGACGTGCTTCTCGGCGTCGCGGACGCTCTCGTCGGTCAGCAGGATTTCGTACTGGGTCTCCAGCGCCGGCACCTCTTCGTCGAGGTCAACGAGGCCGAGACCGATCAGCCGGGTGACGTAGCCGGGCACCTGGTCGGGCAGCGACACACCGGCCGCCTTGCCGACCGTGGACGCGTTGCGCAGCACGACCCGGCCGCTGCCGCCGAGGCCAGCCCGCTCGACGACGTCGAGGGCGGGGAACGGCGAGCCGTCCGACAGCGCGGACAGGATGCGGGCCTCGTCGGGTGTCAGCTGGCGCAGGATGATCGCGTAGAAGTACTCGCGGGCCCGGTCGCGGCCGAAACCGATCGAGTGGTTGAGCAGCTCGGCCATCGCGGCGCGCAGCGGCTCGCCGTGGTTGTCCCGCGCCGGCACCAGCGTGACCGTGGCCTCGACGGCGGCGGGGCGGTTCATCGCCGACGCCGCGGTGAGCGCCGCGTGGTACGGGTCGTCGACCTCGTCGAGCCGTCGCCGCAGCTCGGTCAGCAGCTGGCGCTCCACCTCGCGCACCCCGCGGCCGGCGGTCTCCACGCCGGGGAGCTTGCGGCCGAGCGCGAACCCGGTGCGCGCGGCCCAGCCCGCCAGCTGACCGGCGCGGCGGGCCAGGTCCGCCACGTCGTCGGCGGCACCCCGGCCGTTCGGTCGCTCTGCGTTCACCCGCGGACTCCCCTCTGCTTACGCGGTGATGCTACCTGCGGGTACGCCGAACGGAGGTGTGACGACCAGCATCCTTCGGGGGTCCGGGTGGCGGAGCCCCCGGCCCGGGGCGAAGCCCCGGAACAACACAGCATTATGTGCGGCATGAGTCCGACGCGCTGGGGCCCGCCGATCGACGTCCTCCCGTACTTCTCGAAGGAAGAACAGGCGCTGATGACGCTGCTCGGCGCGCTGACCGACGAGGACTGGACGCGGCCGACCATGTGCGCCGGCTGGTCGGTCAAGGACGTCGCCGCCCACCTGCTGGGCGACAAGGTCGGACGGCTGTCCCGCGGCCGCGACGGGCACACCTCCGAAGGCCCCCGTCCGGGTGAGCCGTTTCCCCGGTTCGTCGACCGGATCAACGAGGAGTGGGTCGTCGCCTGCCGCCGGCTCTCGACGGACGTCCTGCTCACCATGCTGTACGAGTTCATGGGCCAGACGACCGAGTACTGGGCGCAGCTGGACCTCGACGTCCTCGGCGAGCCGGTGACGTGGGCCGGCGACGAGCCCGCGCCGCGCTGGCTGGCCGCGGCCCGCGACTACTCGGAGTTCTGGGTCCACCACGTGCAGATCCGCGAGGCGCTGGAGCACACGCCACTGGAGGCGGAGTACGCCGAGCCGATCGCCGACACGTTCGTGCGCGCGTTGCCGCATACCCTGCGTGACGTCGACGCCCGCGTCGGCAAGCAGGTCGGCTACACCGTGACCGGCCACGGAAAGTGGTACGCCCGCCGGGAGCGTGACGGCTGGGTCCTGGACCGCGGCGCACCGCCGTCACGCACCCCGCTGGCCTCGGTGACGACGGACCTGGACACGTTCTGGCGGCTCTGCACCCGCAACGCGGCGAACCTCGATCGCGTCCGGACGGCCGGCGACGAAAACGTTTGCGCGGTGCTGCTCGGGATGACCTCGATCATCGCTTGATGTGGCGCGCCTGCTTCCGCAGCTGCAGGATCCGGGCGCCGCCGATCAGCGCGACCAGCGCGGCTCCGCCGATGGCCGAGAACAGCATGGCGATGGCCAGCGGCAGGCTGCCTTCGGCGCCGAAGAACCGCACGGTCGCCGGGTCGAGGTTCTGCAGGATGAAGATCAGCAGCACCACCAGCACGAGCAGGCCCGCGATCACCGCGACCCACGTGCCGCTGATCCGCGTGGGCCGCGCCTTGCCCGCCGGTTTGGCCGGCGCCGGTACCGGCGTCGCCTCCTCCGCGCCCGGGCGAACGTCGCCGGCCCGCAGCTCGGCGGGTTCCAGTGCGCCTTCCGGCACGCCGGTGCCGGGCAGGTCGTGGTTGGTCGGACCGGTGGGGCGGTCGGCCGCGCCCCCGCGCGCGTGCGTCATGCGTCCAGTGTCCGTCCCGCGCGCGGGGAGCGCCGCCTCAAACCCCCTAACGGGCGAAACCGTCGACCTCCCGTAGGACGCGGAGGGTGTTCTTCCCGGCCAGTTTCGCGCAGTCGTCCTCACTCCACCCGCGCTCGAGCAGCGCGGCGAACAACACCGGGTACTTGGAGGTGTCCTCCAGGCCCTCCGGCAGCGTGCCGACGCCGTCGTAGTCGCCGCCGAGGCCGATGTGGTCGATCCCGGCGACCTCGCGGGCGTGCTCGATGTGCGCGACGACGTCCTCGACGCCGGCCTTCGGCTTGACCGGCCCGTCCCACTCCTTGACGAACTGCCCGCGCTGGGTGAGGTTCCGGTAGTCCCGGCCGGCCTCCGCCATGGCCGCCTTGAGCTGCTCGTCCCAGGCGGCGACCTTCGGCGAGACGAACGCCGGCACGAAGGTGATCATCGCGACGCCGCCGTTGCCGGGCAGCTTGGCCAGGACGTCGTCGGGGATGTTGCGCGGGTGGTCGTTCACCGCGATGCAGGAGGAGTGGCTGAAGATCACCGGCGCCGAGCTGACCTCGATCGCGGCCCGCATCGTCGACGGCGCGACGTGCGACAGGTCGACCATCATCCCGATCTTGTTCATTTCGCGCACGACCTCGCGGCCGAACTCGGTGAGCCCGCCGTGGGCCGGTTCGTCGGTGCCCGAGTCGGCCCAGGTGGTGTTGAAGTTGTGCGTGAGCGTCATGTAGCGGACGCCGACCCGGCGCAGGATGCGCAGCACGCCGAGCGACTCGGCGATGCTGTGCCCGCCTTCGGCGCCGATCAGCGACGCGATCCGCCCGTCGGCGAACGCGGCCTCGGCCTCGTCCGCCGTCGTCACGAGCCGGAGCCGGTCGGGGTAGCGCTCGGCGAGCTGGTGGACGACCTCGATCTGCTCCAGCACGGCGGTCACGGCGCTGTCGCCCTCGAACTCACAGGGCACGTACACCGACCAGAACTGCATGCCGAGCTTTCCGTCGGCGAGCTTCGGGAAGTCGGTGTGCAGCGCGGGCTGCCGGACGGTCAGGTCGAGCGACGCGGCCGCCTCGACGGGGTTCGGGCCACCGTGCTGCCGCAGCTCCCACGGCAGGTCGTTGTGCCCGTCGGCGAGGATGACCCCGTCCAGTAATCGGGTAGCACGCTCTAGTGCCTCGTTAGTCATCGGCCGATCGTAGGGACGTCCCATATACGCTCCGTACAAACGGCTGCAGCCTCTTGCCGGCAAGATATCTTCCCGCGAGCTTGCCGCTAAGGTGGGGTGGTGACACCGGATCCGAACACCGACGACGACGAGATCGTCACCTGGTGGGGCCTGGTCATCGAGGGTTACCTGGCCACCCAGGACAAGCTGATGGGCGAGATCGCCGACCGCTTCGGGCTCGCGCCCGGGTCGTTCGACATCCTGCTGCGGCTGGTGCGCTCGCCCGAGCACCGGATGCCCATGACGCGCCTGGCCACGGAAGCGGCGCTGTCCAGCGGCGGCTTCACGAAGGTGGCGGACCGCCTGGTGGCGGCGGACCTGATCTGCCGCGTCCCGAGCCCCGACGACCGCCGTGTCACGTTCGCGTCCCTGACCGACCACGGCCTCGAGGTGGCGAACAAGGCCCGCGCGGCGGCGGCCGGCATCCTGCGCCGCATCGTCCTGACCCCGCTGGGTGACGACGCGGCGGCACTCGCGGAAGCGATGCGGACACTCCGCGCGTTCAACAGCGACCGTTGAAAAAGTCGAGGTCACAGCGGTGCGCCCGGCGGCGCACCATGAGGGGCATGCTGACCGAATCGACCATCACGACGATGCTCCCGGTGACCGACAGCGAACGCGCCGGCCACTTCTACACCGACGCCCTCGGCCTGAAACAGACGGGACGCGGCGAGGACGGAACCCTGTACTTCGCGGCGGCAGGCGGAGCGATCGGCCTCCGCCAGATGCCGGACGGCACGCAGAGCGAGAACACGGCACTGAGCTTCGAAGTCGGCGATCTGCCTGCCGAAGTCAGAGCCTTGGAGGACCGCGGCGTGCGGTTCCAGGACTTCGAGATGGAAGGTCTGAAGACGGTCGACCACATCGCCCAGATGGGCAAGGAGCGGGCGGCGTGGTTCAACGACTCCGAAGGCAACGTGCTTTGCCTGCACGAGGTCATGGGCTGAGCCTCTGGGGGCGCGGGGGTGCCACCGGTAATCGGCACCCCCGCGTGCGTCCCACTAGGCCAGTGACGGCATCAGCTTGATCGCGTTCCCCGACAGCACCCCGCTCAGCACGTCCTCCGGCAGCCCCAGCTCCGCCAGCGCCCGGACGTTCGCGGCCACGCCCGGCACCCCCGGCCAGTCGGTCCCGAAGACGAACTTCCCGGCCAGCCGCGGGAAGTCGAACCGCCGGTAGTACTCCGGCAGCTTCTTCGGCGGCAGCCCGGCGAGGTCCAGCCACACGTTGTCCCGCGCCAAAGCCAGGAACGCCGCCACGTCGTACCACCAGCCCCGGCCGCCGTGGGCGAAGACGAACTGCAGCGACGGGAAGTCTTCGACCACATCGGACAGCAGCTCGGGATTGCCGAAACTGGTGCGGGAACCGGGAAAACTCGACGTCCCGGAGTGGAGGATCACCGGCACCCCGCGCTCGAGGCAAAGCTGGTAGACCGGGTACAGCTCCTTGTCCGCCGGGGAAAACGCGCCGTGCACCGCGTGGATCTTGAGCGCCACCGCACCGAGGTCCAGCTGCCGCGCGACCTCCGAAGCCGCCGGGTGGTGCAGGTACGGGTTGACGTTCGCGACCAGGCGGAACCGCGTCGGATTGTGCGAAACCAGGGCCAGGTTGTCCTCGATCGGCTGAATTCCGGTCGCCCGTGGGCTGTATTCGCAGAACAGCAGCACCCGGTCGACGCCTTCGGACTCCATCAGCTCGTCCATCGCCGCGGGGATCACCACGCCGTCCGCCGAGTACACCGAACGCCACGGGTACGACCCCGCGAAGTCGTGCGCCCACTGCAGCCAAGCGGGTTTGAGCGTCGGCAGCCGAGGCGCGTGGACATGCGCGTCGACCACGAACCGGCCGTCGATCATGGGTGGGGAGCCACCACCCGCAACGCGTCGCGGACCTGCTCGCGGATCACGTTCCGCCGGATCTTGCCGGTCGCCGTCTTCGGCAGTTCGGCCAGCTCGACCACGCCTCGCGGGCGCTTGAACGCCGCGAGCCCCTCGCGGCAGAACTCGATCAGCTCCGCCGGGTCCACCGCGAAGCCGGGCGCGGCCACCACGCACGCCACGGGCTTGTCGAGCCCGTCGGCGTCCGGCGCGGCGACGACCGCGACCTCCGCCACCGCCGGGTGCTGCCGCAGCCGTTCCTCCACTTCGGACGGTGACACCCAGATCCCGCCCGCCTTCAGCATGTCGCCGAACCGGCCGAGGCAGCTGTAGGTGCCGTCCTCGTTCCGCACGTAACTGTCGCCGGTCCGCAGCCACTCGCCCTGGAACACCAGCTTCGTCGCGTCGTAACGGGCCCAGTAACCGGTCGCCGTCGACGGCCCGGCCACGAACAGCTCACCCGGCCGGCCGGCGACGTCGATCACCGCGCCCGCTTCGTCGCGGAGCTGGACGTCGTACCCGGGCACCGGGACGCCGGTGCTGCCCGGCCGCACCTGGCCGGGCCGGTTCGACAAGAAGATGTGCAGGGCCTCGGTGGACCCGATGCCGTCGAGGATCTCCAGCCCGAACCGGGCGCGGAACCGTTCGAACAGCGACGCGGGCAACGGCTCGCCGGCCGAAACCGCGTACCGCACCGAGGAAAACGAGTCGTCCGGGACGTCGCTGGCGAGCAGCGCCGCGTAGAACGTCGGCACGGCGAAGAACAACGACGGCCGCTCTTCGCGAGCGCGTCGCGCGAACAACGCGGGCGTCGGCCGCGACGACTCCAGCAGGGTCGTGCCGCCCACGCCGAGCGGGAAGAAGCAGGAATTCCCCAGCCCGTAGGCGAAGAAGAGCTTCGGCACCGACAGGAACCGGTCCGCGGACGAGGCCGCCAGCACGTCGCGGGCGTACGTCTCGCAGACCGCGCGGATGCTGGCGTGGCGGTGCATCGCGCCCTTCGGCTGTCCCGTCGTCCCCGACGTGTACAGCCACAACGCGGGCGAATCCTCCCACGTATGTCCACTTAGGAGAGATCCATCCAAAGTGGACCAGTCGTGCGTCCGGGCGGCGATCCCGGCCGCGTCGGCCCGGTCGAGCACGACGTCGGTGACCTCGGGTGCGAGCCCGAGCGCGGTCACCGCCTGCCCGGCGAACTCCCCGGACACGCACAGCACGCGCGCCCGCGAGTCGGCGAGCATCTGGCCCAGCTCCAGCCCGGTGACCATGGTCGAGACCGGCACGGCGACCGCGCCGGCCAGCATCGCGCCGAGGATGCCGGTGAGCAGCTCGACGTCGTCGACCATGCAGAACATGACGCGTTCTTCGGGCCGCACGCCGATTTCGGCCAGGCCGCCGGCGACGCGGCGGGACTCGGCCGCCAGCTCGGCGTAGGTGAGCGAACGGCGGGGCGAGACGACCGCGGTCGCGTCCGGATGCCCGGCCGAGAGCAGGTACTCCGCGGCGTTGAACGCTGTCGGCACCAGTCCTCCTACGTGAGGTACACGTACTCGTAGTCGAAGGGCTTCCCGTTGATGCCCTGCCGCGGCGGCGCGACCCAGCTCGCGATCTTGCCCCGCTCGTACACCGGGTGCATCAGCGAGCGGACGAACGTGAGGTCCTCGGTCGTGGGCAGCCACTTGCGTTTGCCGGCCTCCCAGGTCGCCTCGTCGACGATGGTGCCGTCGGGAGTGACGTGGTGGCCGGAGTTTATGCCCACTTCGCGGTTGAAGCCAGGGTGCGGCAACCGGAACGTGAAGTCGATGCCGGCGTCGGAGAGGATCTTGTTCCAGCGCTTCACGCCGGTCTGGCAGTCGGCCACGTACTCGCTGCGCAGGTCGAGGTTGAGCAGCAGGATGGCCTGCAGCTCCTCGGTCGTCCACGTGCCGTCGCCGTTCGGCCGCTCGATGGTGCGGGCGTCCCCGGTGAGCTTGTGGTCGTCCTTGCGGCGGGTCTCCTGCCAGCGGCCCTTGAGCCCGGCGGTGTAGTAGTTCGCCGCGTTCGTCGACGTCTCGCTGCCGAACAGGTCCAGCGACACGGTGTAGTGGAAGTTGATGTACTTCTGGATGATTTCCAGGGGGATGCCGCCGTGCGGCCCGATGTCGTAGGTGTCGTGCTCGCGGATCAGCTCGGCGCTGCGGATCACCACGCGGTCGACGCCGGTGGTGCCGACCATCATGTGGTGCGCTTCTTCTTTGAGCATGAACTCGCACGTACGCGAGAGCGGGTCGAAGGAGCTTTCCTTGAGCGTGCCGAGCTGGTACTTCCCGTCGCGGTCGGTGAAGTAGGTGAACATGTAGAACGCCAGCCAGTCGGCGGTCTCCTCGTTGAACGCGCCGAGGATGCGCGGCGCGTCCGGGCTGCCGGAGTTGCGCAGCAGGAGCCCTTCGGCCTCGTCACGGCCTTCGCGGCCGAAGTAGGCGTGCAGCAGGTACACCATCGCCCACAGGTGACGGCCTTCTTCGACGTTGACCTGGAACAGGTTGCGCAGGTCGTACAGGCTCGGCGCGGTGAGCCCGAGGAGTTTCTGCTGCTCGACCGACGCCGGTTCGGTGTCGCCCTGGATGACGATCAGCCGCTGCAGGTCGGCGCGGTACTCGCCGGGCACCTGCTGCCAGACCGGCTCGCCCTGGTGCTCGCCGAAGGCGATCCGCCGGTCGGGGTCGCGCTCGGCGAGGAAGATTCCCCAGCGGTAGTCGGGGACGTTGACGTGGTCGAAGTGCGCCCAGCCCTCGCGGCCGACGCTGACCGCGGTGCGCAGGTAGACGCCCTGGGTCTCGAGCGTCGGGCCCATCTCGCCCCACCAGTGCATGAACTTCGGCTGCCAGCCCTCCAGCGCGCGCTGCAGCCGCCGGTCCTCGGAGAGGTTGACGTTGTTGGGGATCTTGGCGTCGTAGTCGATCTTCTCGGGCATCTGCGCTAGACCCGCTTCCTGTCGAAGACGGCCTTCTGCCCCGTACCGTAGCGGCGCAGCGCGCCTTCCGGTCCGGCTGCGTTCGGCCGGGTGAAAATCCAGTTCTGCCAAGCCGCCAGCCGGCCGAAGATCTTGGTCTCGATGGTCTCGGGACCGACGAACCGGTGGTTGGCCTCCATCCCGGTGAGCGCGTCCGGGCTGAGTGATGCGCGGCCTTCGAGGGCGATCCGGATCTCGTCCTCCCAGTCGAGGTCGTCCGGGGCGTCGGTGACCAGGCCGAGTTCGAGGGCTTCGGACGCGCTGAGGTTCCGGTCCTTCTCGCGCGCGAGCCAGGCGAGGTGGTCGTCGTCGCCGTAGAACCGCGCCTGCAGGCGGGTCAGGCCGTTGCCCATCGGGAACGCGCCGAAGTTGGCCTCCGACAGGCGGATCGACGCGCGTTCCTCGGAATCCTCGTCGTCGATCGGCGGACCGTCCAGGATGTACTGGCGGTCGGCGGCCAACGCGATTTCCAGCAGCGCGCCGGCGAAGCAGCTGCCGGGTTCGATGAGCGCGATCAGGCTGCGGCTGGTGACGTCGAGGCGTTTGAGCGTGCGCTTGAAGTAGTGCGTGATCTCGTTGGCCAGCCAGTCTTTCCCGCCGAGGACGGCCTGCTCGTGGGCTTCGACCTTCGCGGGGTCCCCTTGGGTCCTGAGGATCCAGGTTCCCGCTTCGACCTCGTTGGTGCGCAGCCGCAGGATGGCGTCGTCGAGCTCGCGGGTCATGGCGAGGAACCAGCCGTCCGCGCCCTCTTCGTGCAGGTCGCCGGGGTCGTTCTCGGGGCCCTTGACGGTGATGGTGGCCTGGTCCTTCTCGACCTCGACGTCGACATAGCGGTGTTTCAGCGGCGTCAGCTCGATACCGCCTTCGCCGGTCCGGCCGGACTCGCGCGCGATCTCGCGGGCCCGTTTCGCCACGGCCTCGCGGAACCCCTGACGCGGCACCAGCTCGTCGACCAGCCGCCAGTCGACCGCGGTCTTGCCCTTGACGCCGTCCGGGCGCGTCGCGAAGACGTCGGCGAGGTCCCTGCGCACGCGTCGTTTGTCGACGACCCGGGTGAGCCCGCCGGTACCGGGCAGCACGCCGAGCAGCGGCACCTCGGGCAGCGCGACGGTCGAGGAGTTGTCGTCGATCAGCAGGATCTTCTCGCAGGCCAGCGCGATCTCGTAGCCGCCGCCGGCGCAGGTGCCGTTCACCGCGGCCACGTACGTCTGGCCGGAGTGCTCGGTGGCGTCCTCCATGCCGTTGCGGGTCTCGTTGGTGAACTTGCAGAAGTTCACCTTCCAGTGGTGCTCGGACGCGGCGAGCATGCGGATGTTCGCGCCCGCGCAGAACACCTTGTCCTTCGCGCTGGTCACGACGACCACGCGGACCTCGGGGTGTTCGAACCGCAGGCGCTGGGTGGCGTCGTAGAGCTCGATGTCGACGCCGAGGTCGTAGGAGTTGAGCTTGAGCTCGTAGCCCGGGACCAGCCCACCCTGCTCGTCGACGTCCAGCTCGAGCCAGGCCACCTCCCCGTCGATCTGGAGGCGCCAGTGGCGGTACTCGTCCGGACGGCGGTCGAAGGTCACCGGTGTGGTGGTGGTCACTCTCCCGATTGTCTACACGAGTCAGACGGAGGTCAATGTTCTGTAGAAACTTGATCTCGCGAGGTCACTCGGTTGACCGTCGCCCACGCCCAGGTCAGGAACACCCAGAGCGCCAGGCCCGCGGCGGCGTCGGTGAAAATCGTCGCGAAGAAGAACGGCGGAATCCGGGGGATGCCGGTCAGGAAGTGACCGAGGGTGATCATCCCCGCCAGCGAATAGACCAAGAGGAACGCGAGCGCCTGCGGGTAGCGGCCTTGCCGGTACGCGCGGTAGCCGAACCAGCCGAACGTCGTGAAGAGCACCCAGCCGAAGGCGACGACGATCCCCGCGGCGAGCGTGGGGACACCTGGCAACTGTGGGTAGTCGGCGACGCGGATCGTGTTGTGGGCATAGTGGATCGTCGTGCTGACCAGCGAGAAGCCCAAGATCACCCGAAGTGCAGCCAGCCCCTTGTCCATCACGGCCCCCGATTTGATAGATCGCTCTAGCGACGGTAGCGCCGGTGGCCGTGAGTGGCAAGGCGGGTTCTAACCCGCCTTGCCAATCACGACGGTTCAGACGAGGTCGATGCGGTGCTGCGTCACCGGGTAGCCCGCCTTCGCGAAGGCCTTCGCCATCGGGACGTTGTCGACGTCGGTGGCCGCGACGATCCGGTCCGCGCCGTAGGAGACGAGGTCGTGCGTCGCCTCGACGAGCAGGTCGTAGGCGTAGCCGTTTCCGCGGTGCTCCGGCACCACGGCGACGTAACCGACGACCGGGTCGTAGACGTTGCGGGTCGGCAGGGTGAGCCCGACCAGCTCGCCTTCACGCGTGTACGCCAGCCGCCACCAGTCCCGCGGACCCGGCATCCACCGCATGATGTCGAGGTCCTCCTGCGCGGCCGCGTCGAGGCCGTGCTCCTCGACGGTCTTCCGCACGTGCGCGTCGAGGCTGCCGGCGTGCACCCGCTTGAAGACGTCGAGGATGACGTCGTCGTCCGGCTCCGGCCGGAACTCGAGCCTGCCCGGCCGTTCCGGCAGGCCGTTTTCCGGGGTCCAGCGGAACCGGTAGCGCTCGACGAGCTTGCGGTAGCCCGCCTTCTCGGCCGCTTCGACCCGGACGTTCACCTCGCGCGCGACGTCCGGATCGGCCTCCCACGCCGGCGGCGTGGTCAGCGAGTACTCCGCGCGCAGCGGCGCCGTCTTCAACAGGTGGACGCCCGCGTCGAAATCGGTGAAGTCGAACCAGTCCAGGGCGATCGGGGTCGCGTCGCCGGGCTTGGCCCACCAGGCGGCGCGGGCCACGACGACGTCGTCGCGCAAGGCGACCCACGTCCACTCCGGCCGGTACTCGCCCTTCGCCGCCATCTCGGCGAAGTCGTCGCCGAGCAGCGTGCGGCCGACGAGACCGCGGTCGGGCAGGGAGGTGAACAGTGCTTCTTCGCCCGCTTCGAGCGGGCGGATGACCAGTTCGGTCACGGAAATCCTTCCGGGAGTACGCGCTCCCGGTCAGACAGCCGGCACCCTCGCTGCGAGGTGGGAGCGCGTGATCGGTTGCGTGATCATCGGTCCCACCTCCTTTCGCCTGGTCGAGGGTGCGTCGGCGACCTTACGGGTGCGTCCCGCGGTGATCAACGGATTTTCTGCAGCACCACTCGCGTGCTCAGCCGCGGATCGGCGTAGGAGTGCGACGCCTCCAGGACGTACTCGCCCGCGATGTGCTGCCAGCCGTCGCGCCAGGCTTCGACCGACCTCGGCGTGATGACGACGTCGGTCTCGACGGCCTGGCCGGGGCCGGCTTCGACGCTCGCGAACCCGGCGAGCCAGCGGTGCGGCCGGTCGCCGCGTTCCGTCGGGGCCAGGTAGAGCTGGACGACCTCGCGTCCCTGCCGCGTCCCGGTGTTGCGCACGCGGACCCGGACGCGGACCCCGCCTTCGTCGTCCGGGTAGGCGTCGAGCTCTTCGTACGCCCAGGTCGTGTAGCCCTGGCCGTGGCCGAACCAGTAAGCGGGCTGCCGGTCGCTGCGAGCCCACGCGCTGTAGCCGATGTAGACGCCTTCGTCGTATTCGAGCGCGCCTTCTTCGGGCGTCACATTGGTGACCGGCGCGTCTTCCAGCTTCGCCGGCCAGGTCGTCGGCAGGCGGCCGCCGGGTTCTTCGCGGCCGAAGAGGACGTCGGCGAGCGCGTCACCGGCGGCCTGGCCGGGGAACCAGGTCAGCAGCACCGCGGCGACGTCGTCCCGCCACGGCATCTCCACCGGGGAACCGGCGTTGACCACCACGACGGTGTTCCGGTTGGCTTCGGCGACCCGCGTGACGAGTTCGTCCTGCCGTCCGGGCAAGGCGAGCGAAGTCCGGTCGAAACCCTCGCTCTCGACCTCGGCGGTCGTGCCGACCACGACGACGGCGACTTCCGACTTTCCCGCCAGGGCAACGGCTTCTTCGATCGCGGCGTCCGGGTCGAGCACCGGGCCGCGGTGCCCGAGCGCGAAGGTGACCCAGGCGAAGGTGCCCCGCGCGAACTCCGCCATCTCCGACGGGATCCAGTAGGTCAGGCTGACGGCCACCGGCTCGCCCGCGGTCAGCTCGATCTCCCGGCGCTGTTCGTGGACCTGCATGATGGACGTGAAGATGTCCCCGCCCTCCGGCAGGTTCACGCCGTCGAAGAGGGTCTGGCCGGCGACGGTGAGGCGGAGGTCGCCGGGGCCGGTGACGCCGAAGGTGTGCGTGCCGCTCTCCTCCGGCAGGAACGTGCCGGCGATCTCGACCGACGCGAGCGTGGCGATGTCGAGCCCGGCCGGCAGTTCCCCGATCCAGTCGATTCTGGCTTTTCGCAAGGGAAATTCAGCCAATCGGGTGCCGTCGGCGGCACGGGCCGTCGCGCGGAGCCGGAAATTGTCGGTGGCCGAAGGTAGCGTCGTTCGCGGATCGGCACCGGGGGCGTACGTGAGCTCGGTGCCCGGGGGAACGGCCGCCTTCAGGCCGTCGAGAGGGGAGACGACGTGATCGGGGAACACGGTGGCGCTGCCACCACCGAGGATCTTCGGGTCCGCGGCGAGCGTGCCGATGAGCGCGATGCTCTGCGGCTCGCGCAGCGGCAGCAGGCCGGTTTCGTCGCTGAGCAGGACGAAAGACCGGTGCGCGACCTCGCGCGCGAGCGCATCACCATCCACATTGGACTGACCGGGCACCGGGGTGCCGCCGAGCGCACCGGTCCGGTGGGCGAGCAGGAGCACGCGGCGGACCATGGCGTCGACGACGTCGGGGGGCACCTCGCCGCCGCGCACGGCTTCGGCGAGCCGTTCGCCGAACACCGTGCGAGGACCGGGCATCGCGACGTCGAGGCCGCCGTTGGCGGAGGCGACGGTGTCGCGCGCGGCCAGCCAGTCGGAGACGACGAAGCCGTCGAAGCCCCATTCCCCGCGCAGCACGCCGTTGAGCAGTTCGGCGTGCTGGGTCATCGTGACACCGCCGACGCTGTTGTAGGCGGCCATGATCCCCCACGGCTTCGCCCGCCGGACGATGAGCTCGAACGGCGCGAGGTAGAGCTCGCGCAGCGCGCGTTCACTGACGCGGACGTCGACGGTGAAGCGTTCGGTCTCGAAGTCGTTGGCGACGAAGTGCTTGACCGTGACGGCGACCCCGCCGTCCTGCACGCCGGTGACGTAGCCGGCGCCGATCATCCCGGTGAGGAGCGGATCTTCGGAGTAGCACTCGAAGTGGCGGCCGCCCAGTGGCGAACGCTGGAGGTTGACCGTGGGCGCGAGCAGCACGTGCACGCCCTTGCGCCGGGCCTCCTGCGCGAGCAGGCGGCCGACGCGCACGGCCAGCCGCGGGTCCCAGCTCGCGGCGAGCGCCGTCGGGCTGGGCAGGGTCACGGACGGGTCGTCCGGGCTCCACCGCACCCCGCGGACGCCGACCGGACCGTCGGAGAGCACCAGGGAGGCGAGGCCGATCCGGGGTAGCGCGGGCAGGGACCAGACGTCCTGACCGGCGAGCAGGCTCGCCTTGGCGTCCAGGTCGAGCTCGGCCAGCAGCGCCTCGACGTCGAAGCTCATGCGCATCCTCCGCAATCGGTCCTGCCGTCACCCTACCTGGCGATGGGTAGTGAACGTTATGGTTCCGTGACGACTTCTCCCGTAGGCTCGGGATCATGAGCCGGGCCAGGGGCACCGACCGACGGGCGAGCATCGTGCGTGCGGCGTTCGAGGTGATCGCCGAACGCGGCTACCGCGGCACGTCGCTGGCGGCCGTGGCCGACCGCGTTGGGCTGACGCAGCAGGGGTTGATGCACTACTTCCCGACCAAGGAAGACCTGCTGACGGCGGTGCTGGAGACCCGGGACGAATGGGACCTGCTGCACTTCGGCCACGCCCCGCCGGGCGAGGAGTCGGCGATGACGGTGAACCAGCTGGCCGACCTCGTCGACTACAACGCGACCCGTCCGGGGATCGTCCAGACGTACACGGTGCTTTCGGCGGACAGCGTCACGGAGGACCACCCGGCGCGGAAGTACTTCCACGACCGCTACACCCGGGTCCGGGCGGGCATGACCGAGATGCTCGAACGCCACCGGGACGAGCTGCCGCCGGGCACCACGCCGGAACAGCTGGCCCCGATCGCGATCGCCGTCCTCGACGGCCTGCAGCTGCAGTGGCTCCTCGACCCGGCGGAGGTCGACATGCCCGCCGGGTTCCGCACCTTCCTGACCCTGCTGGGGATCAAGCCGGACTGAGGCGTCAGCGCATGCCCACGCTCTGCCGTTCGGGTTCGATGAGCGCGACGACCCGCTGCTGCTCGCGCGAATAGGGCCCGCCGATGTACTTGGTGGCGATCCGGTCGACGATCTCCCAGCCGGCGTCGCCGTCGATCCACTCGACGACCCGGCCGCGGATGATCACCGGCTCGAACGGGTTGTCCACCGGGGTCAGGGAGAGCGCGACGCGCGGGTCGCGGCGCAGGTTGCGGGCCTTGCGCGAGTCGGGGCCGGTGAGGATGGCGATGCGGTCGCCTTCCGGATCGACCCAGACCGGCACGGCGTGGGGAGCGCCGTCGGGCAGGACGGTGGCGAGGTGGCCGATCACGGTGGTGGCGAGGATGCGGCGGACGTCGGCGTCGAGCATGGTGGTCATCTCCTTGGTGGGGGTGGTTTCAGGCGACGGCGTAGTGGAGGTGGGTGACGCCGGGGGCGGCAACGGCCTCGACGAGCCGGAGCCGCACGTGTTCAGGCAGTTCCTGGAAGAAGGACCGGCCACCGCCGAGCAGCACCGGCACCTGGTGGAGGACGATTTCGTCGACGAGGCCCGCCCGCAGCGCCGCGGCCAGGACGCCGCCGCCCATGAGGCCGACGTCCTTGCCGCCCGCGGCCTCCCGGGCCGCCGCGATCGCGTCCTCGACGTTGCCGAGAAGGGTCTGCCGCTCGGTCAGCTCCGGCGCCGGCCGGTGGCTGACGAGGAAGAGCGGGGCGTCCGGGTGCGGGCTGCCGCCTCCGAAGTGCTCGGAGTCCTCGTAGGTGTTGCGTCCCGCCACGATCGCGCCCACCCGCCCGGCGAGGGTGTCGAAGACGCGGGCGCTCGGTGCGCTGAGCTTGAAGAAGTCGAACACCCGGCTCTGGGTGTCTCCGTCGGAGTACCAGTCGAAGAGCATCCCACCGTCGCCGAGCCCCTGCCCGGGGCGGGCGCCGCGGCCGGCGATGTACCCGTCGACCGACACGGCGTGGGCGCTGAAGACCTTGCTCATCGCGACATTCCCTTCCGAGTCCCTTCAGGAGACTCCAGAACCGTAGCACTCTGAGTTCCTTAAGGGAACCCACGATGCTAACCTGGTCCCATGCAGCGCACGAACTTCAGCGACCTGGCCGCGTGCTCGATCGCGCGCACCCTCGACGTCATCGGGGAACCGTGGTCGCCGCTCATCCTCCGGGACCTCTGGGTCGGGTTCAGCCGGTTCGAGCAGCTCCAGGCGGACCTCGGCATCTCGCGCAAGGTGCTCACCGAGCGGCTCAACCACTTGGTCGACGAGGAGATCGTCGAGCGCCGCCCGTACGACCGGCGGCCGCGCTACGAGTACGTCCTGACGGAGAAGGGCACCGAGCTGGTGGACATGCTGATGGTGATGACCCGCTGGGGCGACAAGTGGCTGGCGGGCAAGGCGGGCCCTCCGGTGCTGTACCGCCACCACGCCTGCGGCGAAATCACCACGGTCGACCTGCGCTGCACCCACTGCGGCAACCCGATGCACGCGGAAGACGTCGAACTACTGGCCGGCCCGGGCGCGACCGGGTAATCCACGCCTCGGCTTCAACCGGCCGGCCCTTCATCGTCGCCGGGGTCACCCCCGCGTCGAGACTTCCCGCAGCCGCCGCAGCGTGCGCAGTGTCGTCTCCAAATCCTCCCGCGACACCTCCGCCGCCACCTCCTCCGCCCACTCGACCTGCGCCGCGCCCAACTCCCGCATCGCCGTGCGCGCCCCTCGTGTCAACGACAGCAACGGGGCCCGTGCGTCGGCCGGGTTCGGCAGCCGGTCGAGCATTTCGTTGCGCAGCAAGCGGTTCACCGTCTCCTGCACGCTCTGCCTGCGCAATCCCCGCCGCCGCGCCACTTCCGCCGCGGTTGCCGGGCCGTCCTCGAGGAAGCCGAGCACCTGCCACTGCGCCGCCGTCAGCCCGAGTGGCCGCGTGAGCGCGTCGCCCGCCGCGAGGAAGCCTCCGTTGCAGGCGAAGACCGCGTCGATCACGCGGGTGAACGTCTCGGCTCGAGGGGACCGCATGCGTGCTAGTCTCGCACATCGACAGGCACCTGTCGAAACGGAGACGACCATGGACATGCCCAGCCTCGGCCCCGCGCACGACGCCCTCAAAACCTTCGTCGGCGACTGGACCGGCACCGAAGAACTCGCGGCCTCGCCGTGGGCACCGGCTTCGACCGCGCACGCCGACTGCGAATACCGCCTGGCGCTCAACGGTTTCGCCCTGATCCAGCAGTACCGCCAGCGCCGCGCGGACGGATCGGAGTTCCTGGGCCACAACGTCTTCACCGCCGATCCGCGCACCGGCGAAACACTCTGGTACGGCTTCGACAGCTACGGCTTCCCGCCCGAGTCGCCCGCGCGCGGCACTTGGTCCGGCGCGACGCTGACCCTGGAGAAACAGACCGCCCGCGGCGTGGCCCGGCACCGGCTCACGCCGGACGGCGACGCCTTGACCCACGAAATCGACGTCAAACTGGGCGACGACCGCGATTTCAGCCCATTCCTGCGCGCGCGGTACACCCGGAAAACCGGGTAGAGGAAACGGGCGACGCCCCTCCCCCCTTTGCACGAGGACGTCACCCGTTTCCGGTCCCTGCCAACCACATCAGCGGACCTGCCACTCCAGGCGATCGCCCGATGGGCGTACCGGAAAACAATTATTGATTATTCGCTGTTGCCTTGTTTCCGGCTCTGCAACGAGTGTGTCCCCGCTGCCGCCGGAGGCCCAGGGAAATCGATTACTTTCACCCGAACGGCCCAGCCGCGACCTCAAAACTGCCGCACCAAACTGTCGGACCCCCGGAGTACAGATGAAGAGGTGACCGGATCCGCCGAAACCACCACGGACCCGCCCCCGCTGATCGGGGTCGAAAACGTGAAGATGCCCGAGTGGGCCCGCGTCGACGAACGCGTCGCCGCGGCCGGCTTCGGGCAGGCCGTGCGCGCGCTGCCGTCCGCCATCTCGGTCGTGCTGCGGCTCGCGTGGCGCACGTCGCGGCGGCTGACCCTGCTGGCCGCCGTCGTGCACGTCGTCTCGGGCTGCGTGACGGCGTTCGGGCTGCTCGCCACCGCGAACGTCTTCACCGCGCTGCTCGAACAGGGCCCGACCCCGGACCGGGTGCTGCAGTCGCTGCCGGCGATCGCGGTCGTCACCGGGTCGTACGCCGCGCGGGCGGTGCTCGACGCGGCCGTCGCCGCTGTCGAAGGCGCGCTGCGGCCGCGTGTCACGGCGGCGGCGGACGACGCGGTGACGTCGGCGGTCGTGCGCGTCGGGCTGATCGCGTTCGAGGACGCGGACTTCCGGGAGCTCGCCCGCCAAGGCGCGCGGTTCGGCGTGCGGGCCATCGAGACCAGCCTGCGCCGGGTGGCGGACCTGACGTCGTCGGCGATCTCGCTCACGGCGGCGATGATCACGGCCGGGCTGCTCAACCCGTGGCTCGCGCCGGTCCTGCTGCTCGCCGCGGCGGCCGACGGCTGGGCCGCCGCGCGCGTGGCGAAGCTGAACTACCGGCACTTCGTCGACACCGTCGGGCGCAACATCCGCAAGTCGGTCGTCGAGGAGGTCGCGACCTGGCGCTCGATGGCCCTCGAACGGCATGCCCTGACGCTGCAGGAACCGTTGCTCGGCGAGTACCGGCGCATCTCCCGCAGCCTCACCCGGGAGGAGGTCCGGCTGGCGCACCGCAGCAACCTGGTCCGCACCACCGGGCGGGCGGCGGCCGGCTTCGGCACGGCCGTCGCGTACCTGGTGCTCGGCTGGCTGCTCTACACCGGCGCGATGGAGCTGGCGCTGGCCGGCACGGCGGTCCTGGCGATGCGCACGGCGTCGACAGCGCTGTCCAACACCATGCACGCGGTCAACTCGCTGTACGAGGACTCGTTCTACATCGGGTTCTACAACCAGCTGCTCGTGGAGTCGATCAAGCTGCGACCACCGCCCACGACCGTGACCGCGCCCGCCAATCCCGCCGAAATCCGGCTGGAGGGTGTCACGTTCAGCTATCCGGGCCAGGAAAACCCGGCCCTGCGGGACGTCTCGCTGACGATCCGGCGCGGCGAAGTCGTGGCGCTCGTCGGCGAGAACGGCTCGGGCAAGACCACCCTCGGCAAGCTGCTCACCGGGCTCTACCCACCGGACGAGGGCACGGTCCGCTGGGACGACGTCGACCTCGCGCGGGCCGACCCGGCGTCGGTGCACGCGAACATCGCGGTGATCGCGCAGGAACCCGCGGAGTGGCCGATGACGGCGGCGAACAACATCACGGTGGGGCGCCTCGGCCGGCCGGATCCGGATCAGCGGGCGTGGCGCGAAGCGGTCGACTACTCCGGCGCGGACGAGGTGATCGCCTCCCTGCCCGCCAGGGAGAACACGGTTCTGTCGAAGAAGTTCGACGAGGGCCACGACCTGTCCGGCGGGCAGTGGCAGCGCATGGGCATCGCCCGCGGGATCTACCGCGACGCCTCGGTCCTGGTGGCCGACGAACCGACGGCGGCGCTCGACGCCCGCGCCGAAGCCCGGGTGTTCGCCGGGCTCCAGCACGCGAGCACGTCGGGCCGCGGCCGCCGCACGACCGTGCTGGTGACGCACCGGCTGGCCAACATCCGGTCGGCGGACCGGATCCTGGTCCTGGAGAAGGGGAGGCTGATCGAGGAGGGCACCCACGACGAGCTGATCCGCGTGGGCGGGGTCTACCACGAGCTGTACGAGATCCAGGCCCGCGCCTACCGGAACGAGCCGGCCGAAGTGGCGGACCGGGAACCGCCGTGATGTCCTGGGACGATGGCGGAACGCGTCGTACGGGTCAACGGCATCGAGCTGTGTCACGAAATCTTCGGCGCCGCGGACGGGCGGCCGTTGCTGCTCGTGATGGGCCTCGGCGCGCCGATGATCTGGTGGGACGAGGAGTTCTGCGAAAGCCTGGCCGCGCAGGGGTTCCGGGTGATCCGGTTCGACAACCGGGACGCCGGGCGGTCGAGCCGGATGCGCGGCCGGGCGAACCTCGCGCAGGCGTACCTGCTGCGCAGCGCGCCGTACTCGCTGGCGGACATGGCCGACGATGCCGCCGGGCTGCTGGACGCGCTGGGCGTCCCCGCCGCGCACGTGGCCGGGGCGTCGATGGGCGGGATGATCGCGCAGACGCTGGCTTTCCGGCACCCGGAGCGGGTGCGGTCGCTGACGTCGATCATGTCGAGCACCGGCGGCAGGCTGGTCGGACGGCCGAGCCCGCGGGCGATGTCGATGCTGTTCGCCACGCCGCCGCGCACCCGCGCGGACTACGTCGAGATGCTCGTCCGCACGTTCCGGCTGATCGGCTCGCCCGGCTACCCGTTCGACGAGCGACGGATGCGGGACCGGGCCGAGCGCACGTACGACCGCGGCGTGCACCCGGGCGGCACCCTCCGCCAGCTCGCCGCGATCATGGCCGAGCACGACCGCGCGCCGCGGCTGCGGAAGGTGCGGGTGCCGGCCCTGGTGGTCCACGGCGCCCGCGACCCGCTGGTGCACGTCTCGGGCGGACGCGCCACGGCGCGCGCGATCCCCGGCGCGGACCTCGACGTCGTCCCCGGCATGGGCCACGACCTGCCGCGCGCGGTGTGGCCGCGGGTGATCCGGGGCATCACGCGGATCACCGCCCGCGCCGAAGCGGCGAACTGACGTACCCGGACGGTCGGTTCGCGTACCTGGAGGGTCGGCTCACCGGCCGACCCTCCAGGTACGCGAACCGACTCTCCAGGTACGCGAACTCGCCGGTCCGGTACACGTCCTTCGCGTGATCGGAACCGGATCTCGCGTGATTGGAGGGGCATCACGTGTGATTGGAGGGGCGACACGGTCAGGTGGAGAGGGTGATGGAGCCCAGGTGGGAGAAGTGGGCCGCGACGCGGGAGCCTCGGCGGAGCGGGACCGCGTCCGTCATGCCGCCGGTCAGGACCAGCCAGCCCGGTTCCAGGGCCAGGCCTCGCGCGCCCAGCGCGTTCGCGGCCAAGGCCAGGGCCTCCGCCGGGTGGCCCTGGACCGCCGCTCCCGTGGCCGTGTCGACGATCTGGCCGTCGACTTCCAGCAGGGCCGCTTCCAGCGACAGGTCCAGGGAGGCAGGCGGCAGGCCCACCGGGCCGACGCTGAAGTACGCCGACGAGCCGTTGTCCGCGACGGCGTCCGGGAGCGTGAAGCGGTAGTCGGCGTACCGGCTGTCGATGACCTCGATGCCGCCGTACACGCGGTCGACGGCGGCCAGTGCCGTCGCCGCGGTGACGCCGGGGCCCGCCAGCGGACTACCCAGCACGAACACCAGCTCCGGCTCGGCTCGCGGGTGGATCAGCGCGTCGTGCGGCACCGGCGCGCCCGCCGGCAGCACCATCGCGTCGGTGAGCCAGGCCAGCAGCGGCGAGTCGATGCCCATCCGCTGCTGCTTGGCCCGCGACGTCAGGCCGAGCTTCAGCCCGACGAGCGTCTCGCCGCGGGCCCGCCGCAGCCGCAGGGCCTCGTCCTGGATCGCGTACGCCGTCTCGACGTCCAGGTCCGGCCAGCCGGCAGAGAGCGGGGCCCGTTCCGAAACCGTCCCCAGCAGGGAAGCCGCTGCCTCGCGTACGTTCATGATTCCTCCGAAGCAGGGGCGAAGACCGCGGTGACGCTGCCGATGCCGGCGATGGTCGCGACGACCGTGTCGCCCGGCGACACCGGGATCGCCCGGGTCATCGAGCCCGGCAGCACGACGTGCCCCGGCTCCAGGGTGACGCCGAGCGGACCGACCGTGTTCGCCAGCCACACCAGCGAGTTCAGCGGCGACCCGAGCACCGCGCCGCCCGCGCCGGTCGCCGCCACCGAACCGTTCTGGTACAGCACGCAGCCCGCCAGCCGCAGGTCGGCGGCCGAAAGCACGGTCGGGCTGCTGCCCAGCACCACCCCGCCGGAGGACGCGTTGTCGGCGATCGTGTCGAACAGCGAGATCTTCCAGTCCTGGATCCGCGAGTCGACGATCTCCAGCGACGGCAGCACGAAGTCGACCGCCCGCACGGCGTCGGCGACCGTGACGCCGGGGCCGCGCAGCGCCGAGCCGAGGACGAACGCGATCTCCGGTTCGATGCGCGGCTGCAGGAACGCCGAGGTCGGGATCGGCTGGTGTTCCAGGTGGAACATGCTGCCGGTGAGGTGCCCGTAGTCGGGCTGGTCGACGCCCATCTGCCGCTGCATCGCCGCCGACGCGAGGCCGACCTTGTGCCCGCGGACGGCGTCGCCGGCTTCGACCCAGCGGCGCACCTGCTCCTGCTGGATCCGGTACGCGTCTTCGATCCCCGCGTCCGGGTAGGTCTTGATCAGCGGTTCGATCGGCTCACGCGCGGCATAGGCGTGCGCCAGTACGGCGGCGGCCTCCTGCACCCTGCTGACGTCCACCCCCGGGACTCTGCCGGGCGCGCACCCGGGACACAAGCACCGGTGTTCCGTCCAGCGGAACTCTCGCCGGACAACCTCTTGCACGCGAGATAAATCGGGCGTAGCTTGGAAGACACACCAGGAAGGGACGTGAGGGACATGGCACCGACCCAGGCCGAGGTCACCAAGCTCGCCGAGATCCGCGACGCCCTGCGCGAGCGCCACCTGCACCCCGCCGCCGAACGCCCGGCGACGAACGGCCGCGGCATCCACCACACCGCGCTGATCTCCAGCGACGTCGAGCGGACCATCGAGTTCTACCAGGACATCCTCGGCTTCCCGCTCACCGAGCTGATCGAGAACCGGGACTACCCGGGCTCCAGCCACTTCTTCTTCGACGTCGGCAACGGCAACGCGGTCGCCTTCTTCGACCTGCCCGGCCTGGACCTCGGCCCGTACGCGGAAGTCCTCGGTGGACTGCACCACCTGGCACTGTCGGTCACGCCCGAACGGTGGAGCGCCATCAAGGACAAGCTCGACGAGGCCGGCGTGCAGTACCTCCTGGAAAGCAAGACGTCGATCTATCTGTCCGACCCGGACGGTGCCCGCGTCGAGCTGATCTCCGACCCGCTCGGCGAGATGTACGGCGAGAAGATCGGCTGAAAGCGTGGTCCGGGCGTCGCCCGCGAACTAGCCTGTGCGCGACGCCTGGAGGTCCGATGCCCGACTGGTCGCTCTCCCGCGCGAAGGCGCGGCTCGATCACCGCGAGAAGCTCGACGAGCTCACCGCGCGCACCCGGTTCGAGGTGCGGCTGCACCTGAACGAGCCGGCGACGAACGGCGCCTACGACGAGCTCACGAGCATCTTCGCGATCGGGCACGGCGAGTGCGCCGCCCTCCTCCGGCACCACCGCCTGCTGCCGTGGTGGGAACGCTCGCTGCTGTTCCGGTACGCGCGGCGCATGCACGGCAAGGCGATCACCCGCAGTGTCGGCGCGGTTCCGGCGGAGGTGGCGCCGCAGGCGGCCCGCGCCTTCGGCGCCGAAATCGCCGAACTGGCTCCCGGCTCCGGCGACACCGGCGCGAAGTACGACCTGCAGGGCCGTGGCCTGCTGACCGTGTTCCGGATCGCCGTCGGCGCCAGGGGCACGACCTGGCCGGACCGCCACGAGGTCGCGACGACGGCCGCCCGCAACATCCTGACGTGCGCGGCGACCTTCGCGCACCGCAAGCCGTGGCACGTCGTCTGGCCGGTCTACCGCGTGCGTGGCCTGCGCGTGTGGAAGCTTTGACGCCTGGCGCGCGTTCCACCGGTATGAACGCGGAGCAGATCCTCGAGAACGCGAAGACGATCGCCGTCGTCGGCCTGAGCCGGGACCCGGCCAAGGCCGCGCACGGCGTCCCGGCGGTCCTGCAGGCGCACGGCTTCCGGATCATCCCGGTGCACCCGAGCGCGACCGAGCTGCTCGGCGAGAAGGTCTACCGGTCACTGAAGGACATCCCGGAACCGGTCGACCTCGTCGATGTCTTCCGGCCGTCCCCGGAAGCACCCGGCATCGCCCGCGACGCGGTCGAGATCGGCGCCAAGGCGTTGTGGCTGCAGCAGGGCATCGTCTCCGCCGAAGCGCGCCGCATCGCCGAAGAAGGCGGGCTCGAATACGTCGAAAACCGGTGCACCGCCGTGGTCCGCGCGACGGCCGCGATCTCGAAGAACTAGCCGGTCGCTCCGAAGTGGACGATCCGGTGGTTGCCCGTCTCGGCGACCCAGATGCCGCCCGCGCCGTCGTCGGCCATGTCCCTCGGTGAGCCGATCGGCTCGGTCGTGTCGGACAGCGCGGCGCCGGTGCGGGTGCAGAACCGGGCCACGCGCCCGGTGTCGTCGACCAGCAGCCGCCCGGCGTGGTCCAGCGCGACCGCGCGGGGCCTGGCCAGTCCACCGAAATCGCGCACGAACCCGCCCCACCACGAGAACTGCACCACGCGGCGGTTGCCGGTGTCGGCGACGTAGACGTGGCCCGCCGCGTCGACCGCCACCCCTTCCGGCGCCTTGAGCCGCCCGGCCAGGACGCGCACAAGCGCGCCGTCGCGGGTGAACGCCTGGACGCGGTCGTTGCCGGTGTCGGCCACCCACACGCGGCCGCGGGCGTCGACGGCGATCCCGGACGGCGAGCGGAACTGCCCCGGCCCGGTGCCGGGACCGCCGAACGCCCGCGGGAGCGCCGCGAGTTCGCTGCTGGTCACGGCACCAGGATCACCGGCCGCGAGCCACGGCGGCCAGGGCCGGGACGAGTGTTCAGCGACTGTTCCGCCCCCGCTCACCAGCTCCAGCGCGAACACGTCCGTCGGTCGAGGAAGCTGTACGCGGGCAGCGGCCCGACCCACTCGGCCCGGACCTCCCCACCCCCGTCGAGCCCGGCGACGGCGTCGCGGACGACGAGCAGGTCGCCCAGCCCGACCAGGAACGCCCACCGCTCGTCGGCGGACTCGCCCGCCGGCAGCGACACCGAGTCACGGGCCCGTTCGGCGACCTCCGAGAGCAGCACGTCGGAGCGCGCCGCCCGCCACGCCGACCCGGGTTCGGTGAACCGCAGGCAGACGTGCACCTCGGCCAGGCCGTCGAGCCGGTCGAGGTCGGCGCGGTAGGTGTCGGCAGACGGGGCCAGCACCTCGGCGCGGACGGCGTCCTCGTCCTCGGCCACGGTGCCGAACCGGACCGGCAGCACCGGTCCGCCCTCGACGAGCGCCGACACCACCGCGAGGTGCGTCGCCGGATCGGGCTGGTCGGGCGCTTCGCCGACGACCATCGCCAGGTCGTCCCAGCACACCGTGCGCGGGGCCCGCGGATGCCCGGCCCGCACGACGCCGTACAGCTGCAGCGTCACTGCTGGTCGACCGGGACGGCCGGCTCCATCGGGACGGCGACGGCGTGGGTCGGCGGCGGGGGCGGGATCAGCCCGACGGTCTGGTCGAGCCCCATCGAGATCTGCCCGGGGTTGGGGGTCTTGGCCTGCGCGTTGACCCGCTGCATCGCTTCGAGGTAGCGGATGTAGGTGTCGACGCTGGCGATCACGATCCGGGCTTCGATCGACAGCAGCTCGATGCCGATCAGGGACACCTTCACCGAAGCGTCGATGACGAGTCCCTTGTCGAGCAGGATGTTGAGGGTGTCGGCGAGCCCGCCGCCCGTCTGTCCGGGTGTGGTCACTGCGGTCTTCGTCCTTCCGTTTCCAGGATGCCGCCCGGGATTTCGTCGAGGGCGGCACGGATTTCGGCGAACCGGAGCTCCAGCCCGATCAGGGCCTGGCCGAGCTCCTCGATCTGGTCCGGGGTGAGGGTGCCGGCGTCGAGGCGCCGCAACGCCTGCCGCTCCAGCACTTCCTTGAGGATGTCGAGCACGGTGACGACCAGGTGGCCGAGCCCGCGGCCGGCGTCGGCGGCGATGCGGACGGGCTCGCTCATCCCGGCGGCCCCTCGATCCCGAGCAGCAGCAGCCGCAGGTCGAGCCGCACCAGGTCGATGCCGGCGAGCGAGATGATCACGTCGCCGGTCACCACGGCGCCGCGGTGCACCACCCGGTCGAGCAGGTCCGCGACCGCCTCGACGGCGTTGCCACGGCCGACCTCGAAGACCTCGGGGTCAGCCATGGGCGGCCGCCCCGAGCTCGACGTCGGTGAACGAGTACGGCGGCCAGGGCCCGGAGGTCTCGACCGTCGCGCCCACCTCACGCAGCTCGCGGGCGAACCACTCGAACTCGGCGTGGAACGCGGCCTCCCGCCCGGTTTCCACCAGGTAGGCGGTGTTGACGAGCACACCGTGCGGCCGGGCCCGCTCGACGCTGTCGGCGGCGTGCCGGCGCAACGCGTTCTCGAGCCGTCCGGCGGCGCCGACGACGTCCTCGCGGGCGCGCTGGATCGCCTGCAGCCGTTCGCGCCGCCGGACGAGGTACTGCGTGCCGGTCAGACCCGCGGAATCCGGTCTGCTGGTCGCGGCGGGTTCGGTGTGCCGCACGCGGACACCCCACTCGCGGTGGCCCGCCACCTCGTCGAGGCAGTCGCGGGCCTGGTCGTAGGCGGTCTCCAGGAGCCGGAGCGCGGCGGCCTCGCCATCGATGACCGTGCCGAACCGCAGCGGCAGCACGGGTTCGTGGCGGAACACCGCGCGCACCACGGCGTCGTGCTCGCGGGCCAGCTCGGCGAGCGCGCCGTCGACCGGATCGAGCGAGTCGATGCGGTCGAAGCGCGCCGGCGACACGTCGGCGACGACCACGCCGAGGTCGCGGTAGCCGATGAGCCGGGGTGCCGGGGTCATGTCCAGTTCGGCCGGGCGGTTGCGGGTGATCGCGTACGCGCACAGCCAGTTGCGGGTGCTCACCGCGGTTCGTCCCTCCCGCCCGGCACGGGCAGCCGGGCCTCCAATTCGGCGACGCGTGCCGCCAAGTCCAGCTTTCGGTCATCGCCTGCCAGCTCGGCGCGGGCGGCATTCGGCGAAAAGAACGGGTCGTTCGTCCACCAGTCCATGCCCATTTCGCGGGCGGTTTGGGCGGACGCGATGAACAGCCGGATACGCAGGGTCAGTAATTCGACGTCGACGACGCTCACCCCGATGTCACCGGCTATCACGACGCCCTTGTCGAGTACGCGTTCCAGGATGTCCGCCAAGGAATCGGACGAAGTGCCCACTCTGTCGACCTTCCTTTCAGGAATCGGTGGCACCCCGGGTGAACCGCCGCAGCCGCTCACACGCGCTGAGTTCGCCGTCTCCGTCGACGTCCACCCGGTAGGTGGCCATCACGCTGGTGGAGTCCGGGATCCTGGCCAGCTCGACGACGTCGACGAGCACGGACCAGCCGCCGCCGGGGCGGCTCCGGACCCCGGTCACGGCATGCGGAGTCAGCCCGGTAACCAGACCGAACTGGGCCTTCGCCGCACCGATGGCGTCGACGAGCCGCAGCCCGGAAACGGATTTCCCGGCGGCTTCCGAAGAATTGTTATTTTGGGCAGGGAACGGCAGAGGCGATTCCGTCATCGCTTTCCTTGTCGGGGGTGGTGCCCACCGTAGCAACAGCGGCGACCACCCGCAGCGCGGTCACGGCACGGCATTTTTCACCGGTTCGCGCCGATGATTGGGCGATCCGCGCCAACCCGCAGCGGCGAACGGCGCAACGGTGGACCACCCAGCGGGACCAATTTCCGGTAAACAGCCGTTAGATCACGATCGGGTAACGTCTACCAGCCGGTAGCCCACGCCGCGGACCGTCTCGATGGTGTGCGTGCCGAACGGCGCATCGATCTTGCGCCGCAGGTACCCGATGTACACCTCGACGACGTTCTCGTCACCGTCGTAGTGCGCGTCCCAGACGTGGCCGAGGATCTCGTTCTTCGACAGGGCCGTCCCCGCCCGGCGCAGCAGGAACTCCAGCAGCCCGAACTCCCGCGCGGTCAGCTCGATCCGCTTTTGTCCCCGGTGGACAGTGCGGGCGGAGGGGTCGAGCCGCAAGTCGCCCGCCTCCAGCACCGCCGGGCGAGCCGGGGCGCCGCGCCGCAGCAACGCCCGCAGCCGGGCGATGAGGACGACGAACGAGAACGGCTTGGACAGGTAGTCGTCGGCGCCGAGGTCGAACGCGTCGGCTTCGTCGTACTCGCCGTCCTTCGCCGTGAGCATCAGCACCGGCGTCCAGTTCTCGGCCGCCCGCAGGCGTTTGAGCACCTCGTAGCCGGACAGCTCGGGCAGCATGATGTCGAGCACGACGACGTCGTACGCGTGCTCGGTCGCCCGCCAGAGGCCCTCGCGACCGGTGTGGGCGACGTCGGCGGTGAACCCCTCGGCGACCAGCCCTCGCCGCAGCGTCTCCGCGAACTCGCGCTCGTCCTCCACGATCAGCAGGCGCATTACTCCTCCTTCGGCAGGGCGATCACCGGCAGCTCGATCACGAACCGCGCGCCCGGTTCCTCGGACGCGGCGTAGCGAGCCCGGCCGCCGTGGCGCGCCGCGATGCCGGCGACGATCGGCAGGCCCAGCCCGGTCCCGCCGTGCCCGCGTTGCCGGGACGCGTCGAGCCGGACGAACCGTTCGAAGATCCGCTCCCGGTCGGCTTCCCCGACGCCGGGACCGTCGTCGCTCACCTCGACGACGGCGAGGTCGCCGCGCACCGCGCTGCAGACGCGGATGCGCGAACGCGCGTGCCCGCGGGCGTTGTCGACCAGGTTCCGCACCGCCCGGCGCAGCTGCGCCTCGCTGCCGTGCACCTTCGCCGGCCCGGCCCGGACCTCGACGTCCACTGTGCTCTCACCGCGGACCCGCTCGGCTTCGGCCCGGACGATGTCGTCGAGGTCGACCTCGGTGCGCTGCGGCCGGTCGGTCGTGTCGTCGGTGCGCGCCAGCATGAGCAGGTCGTCGACGAGCTCGCGCAGCCGCGCGGTCTCGCGGGCGATCACCGGCACCAGGTCGCCGGTGCTCTCCGGGTGGCGCCCGGAGACGTCGAGCGCGGTGCTGATCGTGGACAGCGGCGAGCGCAGCTCGTGGCTGGCGTCCGCGACGAACCGGCGTTGCGCGGCCTGCGCCGACGCGAGCCGCCCGAGCATCTCGTTGAGCGTCACGGCCAGGCGGTGCACTTCGTCGCCGCCCGGCGGCAGCGGCACGCGCGCGGCGAGGTCGCGCGTCGAGATCTCCGCGACGGTCCGGCGCATCCGCTCGACCGGTCGCAGCGCCGAACCGACCGCGCGGTACACCGCCAACCCGGACGTCGCCAGCAACGGCACCGCGATCAGGCCGAGCAGCAGCGTCAGCCGGGTCGACGCCTCCGCGACCGGTTCCAGCGAGCGCGCGGAAACCACCGTGAACGGCCCGCCCGGCCCGTTCACCTCCTGCGACACGACGCGGTAGTCGGCGCCGTCGCCGTTCAGCCCGAGCGGCAGCGTTTCGATGGTCTCGTACCCGACCGTCGGGCGCGCCGTGGTCAACGGCGGGTGCCCGACGATCGCCGGGTCGCTCGCGATCGGCCTGCCCCGCGCGTCCAGCACCTGCGTGACGGCTTCGGTGTCGCCGGTGCTGGCGACGTCGCTCGCGCTCAGGTCACGCGCGCCTTCGCGGACCAGCTGGATGGCGACCTGCCGTCCGGTGCTGCGGGCACTCTCGGTGACACTGCGGTCGAGCGACTCCTCCAGCAGCAGCACCACGACCACCCCCGCGGCGGCGATGGCCAGCGCGAGCGCGAAGACCGCCACCGCGGTCGTGCGCATCCGGACGCCGGTCGCGGCGATCACCCTGCCTAGTCTCACCAACGCAGCGTAACGACCAGCCCAGAACCCGCCCGCTCCAAGCGCCCCAATGTGGCGTTGGTTGCGTCCAACGCACCCAATGTGGCGTTCGGTGCGTCTGACGCACCGAACGCCACATTGGGGCGCTGGCGAGTGGCCAACAGCGGTGGCCGGGCGAGGGGGCTGGGCCACAGGTTCACCGGCGGCGGCGCTGGGTGACGAGCCGTTCTTCCCTCAGGCGGTCGACCTCGGGCAGCTCCAACGGGCCGAGCGGGTGCCCGGCCGTCCAGGACAGCAGCAGGTCGGCCAGCGCGGGGTTGCGGGCGAGCGCCGGGCCGTGCAGGTACGTGCCGACGACCCGGTCCGTCACCGCGCCTTCGGTGCCGTCGCCGTTGCCCGTGCCGCGCACGACGTGCCCGAGCGGTTCGCTGTCGGCGCCGAGCTTGCTGACGCCCAGGTGGTTCTCGAACCCGGTCAGCGATTCGCCGTCCAGGAGCCGCGAGGGCGTCGCGACCAGTTCGGCGACCGCGCGGCGCTCGCCGGGTTCGGTGGTGACGTCGAGCAGGCCGAGGCCGTCGTGGTCGACGCCGTCCAGGCCGCGGAAGCGGGTGCCGAGGACCTGCAGGCCGGCGCACACGCCGAAGACCACCGCGCCGGCCGCGACCGCCCGCCGCAAACCGGGGTACTTCCGCAGGTGCGCGGCGGCCAGCGTCTGCGCGCCGTCCTCGCCGCCACCCAGCAGATAGAGGTCCAAAGTGGACGGAACCGGCTCGCCGAGCCCGACCGGGACGACCTCCGCGTCGAACCCGCGCCACTGCAGCCGCTTGCTCAGCACCTGCGCGTTGCCGGTGTCGCCGTAGGTACCGAGCACCTCGGGCAACAGGAGTCCGATGTGGACGGTCGAGTCAGGCATCGGCCAGCCTGCCGACCAGGTCGCGGAACGCGGTGTAGTTGGCGACCAGCTCGACGGCGCCGGGCGGCAGCGCGTCGATCGCGGCGACCGGGTCCGGCTCGGCCCAGTGCGCGACCTCGGCGTAGCAGAGCCGCACGGACAGGTCGGCTCCGCGCTCGCCGGTGACGACCACCTGGCGCCCGCGGAGCCGCTCGAAGTGCACGTCCCACAGCCAGGACAGGTCCCGGCCGTCGGCCTCCTGGGCGTTCACCGCGACGACGACCGGGGTGTCCTCGTCCAGCACGCGCAGCGTTTCCACCCAGCCGGCCGGGTTCTTCGCCAGCATCAGCCGCACGGAGTGCCGCGACCGGCGGACCGTCCGGTAGCGGCCGCCGATGTCGGTGATGGTCCGCAGCCGGGCCGCCGCGGTGTGCGGCGGCACGCCGAGCCGGTGCGCGGCGGCGAGCGCGAGCGCGGCGTTCGCGCGGTTGGCGTCACCGGGCAGCCGCAGATCGAGGTCGACCTCGCGGCCGCCGGGGGTGCGGACGAGGTCGCCATCGAGCGTCCAAGCGGGCTCCGGCCGGGCGAGCCCGCACGCGCAGCCCCAGTGCCGGTCGTGGGCTTCGACACGGCCTTCGCAGCGCGGGCACGCCGTCGAGTCACCGCTCCAGCGGCGGCCCGCGCCGACCCACACCGGCTTCGCGGCCACGCTCGCCGCGGACGTCACCAGGACGTCGTCGCAGTTCGCGACGACCACCGTGCCGGCCAGCTCCGCGATCGCGGCTCGCAGGTCACGCTCGGTGGCGCGGACCTCGCCGACGCGGTCCAGCTGGTCGCGGCTCAGGTTGAGCAGCACCAGCACGGCGGGCTGCACCTGGTCGGCGACCCAGGGCACGTAGGTCTCGTCGACTTCGAGGACCGCGTACGGCGCGTCCGGCCGGGCGGTGAGCGCGGCGAGGACGCCGTCGGGCATGTTGGCACCGTCGCTGTTGGCGGCAACCTCGGCCAGGGCCTCCAGCGCGCGGGTGATCATCAGCGACGTCGTGGTCTTGCCGTTGGTGCCGGTGACGAGCACGACGGTGCGTTCCCGCCCGAGGCGGCGCAGGGCACGCGGATCGAGCGCGAGCGTGACGCGGCCGCCGATCATGCCACCGCGGCCGAGCCCGGAGCTGCGGGACAGCCAGGCGGTCAGCCGCCCGGCGGCCACGGACGCGCGAGTACGGAAGGGGTTTCGGACGGTCACCGGCGCATGGTGCGCGTTGGGCGCTGTGAGTTTCCTGAGTCCGTGACGCCGCTCTCTGGCGGGGTGTCTTGCTACCCCTGCGGGCTGGCGGCCAGTGTCGTGAATGACTCTTTCATGCCTTCCGACGACATGAACGACTCGTTCACGACATCCGGCCGCCGCGGACCCGGCCACCAGCCCACCGCGCCGTCACGCGTGACGCAGTCCTCGGCGGAGTGGCGGCCCGCCGCGCAGAACAGGCGCAACCGGCTCTGCGGAGCCTGAGCCCCACGAGACCGAACGACCCCGGACCAGCGAAGTCGACCACTGCGGACGTCACGCCCGCACAGGCGGCCGCCTCTCCGGCAGGGTTCCGCCAAAGTCGTACGCCCCGGGCTCCGGAACCACACCCTCCGCTCGCCGACTCGGCCCTTGACCGCGGGGCGCTGAGGGCGGCCGTGGTTCCGAAGGTCGTGAATGAGTCATTGGGGACCTCGCACGTCCTGAATGACTCATTCAGGACACAGGGTCGGCAGCTCGCAGCCCCGCTTCACCACGGAACACCGCGGCAGCCCCCTCGGCCGGAAAGCACCCCCACCCGCCCTGGGGGACTGCCCCGCATCCAGCGTATCGAGCCGCACTGACAAAAACGGCGAAAGACGTCTCCCGGAGCCGACTTGTCCACATTGCGCCCGGCCTGTTGACAACTCGCGCGAGCATTCACGGACATGAACGACAACGTTGTCGAACTTGTCGAAAGCCGCCGTCGACGAGCCCGCAACCGCCATAGGTAGGAAACTTAACCATCGGAGGTTGTACCAATTAGCGTCCGCAAGTACCGCCATTGTTCCGAGTTATTGCAAGATCTTCCGCTGATTCATCGGAGGTGTTACCGTCCAACCCCACCCAGCGGAAAGGCGTACCGCTGAGCGGATACCGGGAACGTCCAACGGAGGACAACGTGGGACCGGAGCGCGGGCTGGAACAGAGCGGCACACTCGAACGCGGGCTGGCGGTGCTCGAGCACGTGGGCCGGCACCAGGAGATTTCCACCAATGCGATCGCGCGGCAACTGGGACTTTCCCGCAGTGCCGCCTACCGCATCGTCGGCACCCTCAAGAACCTCGAGTACCTCGAAGCCGACCAGGTCACCGGGCGGGTCAGGCTCGGCACGCGGCTGGTCGAACTGGGCGCACGGGCGATGGCCGCCACCGATCTGCACCGGTGTGCGCCGCGGTACCTCGCGTCGCTCGCGGAACGCTCCGGCGAGACCACCTACCTCGCCGTGCCCGACAACGACACCATGGTCTACGTCGCCACCGAACGCAGTGCCAGCGCCGTGACGCTGGCTTGCCGGCTCGGGACGCGGCGGCCGCAGCACGCGACCTCGCTCGGCAAGGCGTGGCTGGCCGCGCTGCCCGAGGCCGACCGCGCCGAGCGCGTCCGGCGGATGAAGCTGGATCCCTTGACGCTCAAGACGATCAGCGACCCGCACCGGCTGCTCGACGAGCTGGCGAAGACGAGCCGTCGCGGCTGGGCGATCGACGAGGTCGAGAACGAGCCGGACGTCGGCTGCGTCGCCGCCGCCGTCCGGGACCACTCCGGACGGCCGATCGCCGCCATCAGCATCGCCGGGCCGGCGCCCCGGGTGCTGCGCCGGCTTGACGAGCTCGGTGCCTCCGTCGCCGGGACCGCCGCCGCCCTGTCCCTCCGGCTCGGCTACGTCCGGGGCCGGCCTGCCTGAGCACACCCCGGCAAAGGAGCCGACCGTGACCTGGATCCAGGACTACCAGCCGGCGGGCGGGCTGTGGGTGTCCGCGCTGCTCGCCGCCCTCCCGATCATCGTGCTGCTGGTTTCGCTCGGGGTGATCCGCTTCTCCGCGCACCTTTCCGCGGCGCTGGCACTGGTCACCGCGCTGGGCGTGGCCCTGCTGCTGTACCGCATGCCGGCCGCGCTGGCCTTCGACTCCGCGGCGATGGGCCTCGTGTTCGGCGTGTGGTCGGTCGCCTGGATCGCGTTCCACGCCGTGTACTTCCACAACGTCACGGTCGCCACCGGCCGGTTCGACGCGATCAAGCGCGTGCTCGCCGGGTTCAGCGAGGACCGGCGGCTGCAGGCGCTGCTCATCGCGTTCAGCTTCGGCGCGCTGCTCGAAGGCGTCGCCGGCGGCGGGTCGCCGATCGCGATCACCGCGGCGATGATGGCCGCGCTCGGGTTCCCGCCGGTGAAGGCCGTCGTGCTGGCGCTGCTGGCGAACACCGCTCCCGTGGCGTTCGGCGGGCTGGGCAACCCGCTGATCGTGCTCGGCAGGCTGACCGCGCCGATCATGCACCTCAAGCAGGACCAGGCGACCGAGCTGTTCTCGGCGATGGTCGGCCGTCAGGTGCCGGTGCTGGCGCTGATCATCCCGGCGTTCCTGGTCGTCGTCCTGGCGGGCTGGAAGCGCATGCTCGAGGTGTGGCCGGCGGTGCTGACCGCCGGGCTCGCGTTCGCGGCCATGCAGTTCGTCGCGTCCAACTACATCAGCGCCAGCCTGGTCGACGTCCTCGCCGCGCTCACCGCGATGGCCGCGTTGTGGATCCTGACCCGGTTCTGGCAGCCCGCGACGGTGTGGCGCTTCGAGGGCGAGGAAGCCGCCCCGGTCAAGAGTCTCGGCGCCGCGCAGGCCGAGCGTGGCGCGCTCTACGCGTGGATGCCCTACATCATCCTGATCCTGGCGATCTTCCTGTCGCGGATCGGCACGATCTTCAAGAACCTGCCCGCCTGGCTGGACCTGACCAAGCTGCTGCACAAGGCGGACTGGGTCTTCGCGTGGCCGGGCCTGCACAACCACGTCGTGCAGCACCCGCCGATCACGGCGAAGAACGCGCCGTACGCGGCGACGCTCACCGTCGACTTCCTGTTCTCCCCGGGCACGGTCGCCCTGGTCGCCGCGGTGATCGCCGGCTTCGCGATGGGCGCGCGGCCCGGGCTGTTGCTGAAGACGTACCGGAGCACGCTGTACCAGATGCGCTGGGCGCTCGCGACGATCTTCATGATCCTGGCGATCGCGTTCGTGATGAACTACTCGGGCGCGACGCAGACGCTGGGCCTGGCCCTGGCGACGACCGGCGCGGTCTTCCCGCTGTTCTCGGCCTACATCGGCTGGCTGGGCGTGTTCCTGACCGGCTCGGACGCGTCGACGAACAGCCTGTTCGGCCCGATGCAGGTGATCTCGGCGCAGCAGCTGAACCTCAACCCGATCCTGGCGGGCGCGACCAACACGTCCGGCGGCGTGATGGGCAAGATGATCTCGCCGCAGAACCTGTCCATCGGCGCGACGGCGATCGGGCAGAGCGGCAAGGAGGGCTCGCTGCTGCGGCAGACGTTCCTCTGGTCGCTGCTGCTGACCGCGGTGGTCGGGGTGATCTCCCTGCTCCAGGCGACGATCCTGACGGCGATGATCCCGTCGCCCTAGGCTGGGCGGCATGAGTGAGCCGCTGGCGTCCTTCGGTTACGAGCTGGGCCTGCTCAAGCGCGTCCGGCGGTCGGGGTGGTGGCACGCGGGGGTCCGTGACCCGGAGTCGGTCGGCGAGCACAGCCTCCGGGCCGCGCAGCTGGCGGCGTTGATCGCGGCGGAGGAAGGAGCGTCGCCGGAGCGGGCGGCGTTCCTGGCGGTCTGGCACGACACGCAGGAGACGCGCACGGGCGACCTGCCGCTGACCGCCGTGGACTACCTGCGCAAGCCGGAGCCGCGGGAGATCACGGCGGACCAGACGGCCGCACTCCCGCAGCACTCACGAGACCTGGTTCGCGAGGCAGTCGACGAGTACGAGACCCGCGAGTCGGCGGAAGCCTTGTGCGCCAAGGACGCCGACAAGCTGGAGATGCTGCTGCAGGCGCTGGAGTACCGGGACATCGGCGTGCGGCCGGTCGACGAGTGGATCGAGTCGTCGCGAAAGGGCCTCACGACGGAGACCGCGCGAAAGATCGCCGAAGCGGCATTGACGATGTCGCCGCTGTCCTGGCGAGGCCGCTAGGCCAGCCGGCGAACCCCCACAGCGAAGCGGCCACCGGTTTGCCCGAGGATCAAGGTCTGGTCCGGGAGCGCGACCGCGCTGATGACCTCCCCCCACAGGTCGCGCCGGTACGGCAGGGCGGCACCGTTCCGCAGATCCCACGCCATCGTGTTCTCCTCGTAGTCGGAGGCGACCGCGACCGGGGTGCCGTCCGGCAGGGATGTGCACACCACGGCTTCCTTCGCGTAGACCAGGCCGGCGATGGTGTGGAGCAGGGTGTGCTGCCGCAGGTCCCAGACGCGGATCGTCTTGTCCCTGCTCGCGGACACCGCGACCGGGGTGCCGTCGGGGAGCACCGCGGTGTCGATCGAGTTGACCCGTTCGGTGTGGCCGGTCAGCCGGAACCGCGTCTTTCCGTTCTTCAGGTTCAGTACCCTGATCGCACCTTCCCAGTCGGTGACCAGCACGACCGGGGTGCCGTCGGGGAGCACCACGGGGACGGCCTTTTCGAAGGTGGAGTCGTCGGACAGGTTGTGGAGCAGCTCGTGGTCTCGCAGGTCCCACGTCTGGATCGCCGAGATATCGCCGTGGGCGACCGCGACCGGGGTACCGTCGGCCAGCGGCAAGCACCTCACCCCGTACAGGCCTTTTGCCGCTTTCGGCAGTGTCCCGCGCGCCGATCCGTCACGCAGGTCCCACACCCTCGCCGACCGGTCCGGGCTGACGGTCACCGCGACCGGGACGCCGTCCGGCAGGACCATGGCCGCGACCCCCCGCACATCGTGGGTGTGGCCGCTGAGGGTGTGCCGCAGCGAGTCGTCGGTCAGGTCCCACACCCTCGCGGTGTTGTCCTCGCCGCCGGTGATCGCCAGGGGGGTGCCGTCGGGCAGCACCAGAGTCGTCAGTGACGCGAGGCCGCCCTCGTGCCCGGCCAGCGTCCGCTTGGGCGGCGCCTTCCTTCTCCGGGAAACCCGTGCCGGTGCGGCAGGAGCCGGTTCCACGACGGGACGAAACAGATCCACGGGAGGAGGAGCGCCGATCTCGGCGATGGCCGCCGTCGTGGTGCGGCGGGCCCACACCACGAGCGCGACGAACACGACCGCCGACACCGACCCCACCAGGATGGCCAGTGCGGTCAAACCCAGCATGCCCAAGACGATCACGATGCCGACCATGGGGACCAAGCCGACCGCGGCGACCACAGCGGCGGTCATGCCGGCTCGGAACGACGGCTTCCGCGGGGGAAGGTCGACCGGCGGCGCCGGTGGCAGCGAAGTCAGCGGCGCGGGCGGGGCGACCGGGCTCGGGGACGGAGACGGCAGGTCCGCCACCACCCTCGCCAGCTCGTCGCGCAACCGCGCCGCGTACACCGCACGCACCCGCTCGTCGAACTCGGGCAACTCGAGCAGCCCCGCCTCCACAGCATCGTTCAGCTGGGCGACAACGGCTTCCCGGTCGGCGTGGGACGCGCGCGGCGAGCGCGCCGGGCCCGCACCCGCGGGTAAATCGGCCACCAGCGCGGCGAGCTGGGCATCAGTCGCCGCCCGCCGGACGGCCGCCACCCGGTCATGCCGCTCGGCCGGATCCAGCAGCCCTCCGGCGACCGCGGCCTCGATCCGCGCGACGGCCTGGTCACGTTCGGCGTGACTCGCCTTGGCATCCAGGTTGCCGACGACAGCGTCGACGTCGGCGTACGTCACGGCTCGGCTCAGCAACTCCTCAGCGTCGGCGTAAGCGCTTGCCGGAAGCCGCCCATCGGTCAAAGCGTCGGCCAGCACGACCAGCGCCCGCTCCCGGTCCGCCGTGGAAACCCGGGCGGCCAAATCGGCGACGGCAGGCGTCAGGTCCTTCCGCACCCGAGCGGCCTGGACCACCACGACCCGCCGTTCGTACTCGGCCAGATCGATCCGGCCTTCCCGCAAGGCCCTGTCCAGTTTGCCGGTGGCTTCCGCGCGGGTGTCGTGTCCGATGCGGACGTCCGCGCGAGGTGCTCTGCCTGCCATCGCGGGAGCATAGCGAGCCAAGCAACGCCGTTGGCGCGGTTTTAGCGACCCACCGCCGTCGCACGGTCCAGCAGCAGGGCGCGCTCGCGGGCGTTCTCCGTCATCTCCGCTGCGCGCCGGAACTCCTGCTCGGCTTCCTCGAGCCGGCCCAGCTTCTGCAGCAGGTCGCCGCGGACACTGGGGAGCAGGTGGTAGTCCTTCAACGCCGGGTCGTCGGCCACCGCGTCCACGACCGCCAAACCGGCCGAAGGCCCGTACGCCATCGCCACCGCGACCCCGCGGTTCAGCTCGATCACCGGGGACGGCTGGAGCTTGGCGAGGCCTTCGTAGAGCGCCGCGATCCTGGCCCAGTCCGTCTCCGGCGCCGTCCGGGCCCGCGCGTGGCAGGCCGCGATCTCCGCCTGGGCGGAGTACGGCCCGTACGCGCCTTCCGCCAGCTGCTCCGACAGGGCCAGCGCCGCGAGGCCGTGCTGGATCAGCAGCCGGTCCCAGCGGGAGCGGTCCTGGTCCAGCAGCAGCACGGGCTCGCCGTTCGGGCCGGTGCGGGCCTTCGCGCGGGACGCCTGGAGCTCCATCAGCGCGACCAGGCCGTGGACCTCCGGCTCGTCCGGCATCAGCCCGGCGAGCACACGGCCGAGCCGCATCGCCTCCTCGCACAGCGCCGGCCGCATCCAGTCGTCGCCGCGGGTGGCCGAGTAGCCCTCGTTGAACACCAGGTAGAGCACTTCGAGCACGGACGACAACCGCGCGACCCGCTCCTCGCCCTCCGGCACCTCGAAGGGCACCTTCGCCGCGGTCAGGGCCTTCTTCGCCCGCACGATCCGCTGCGCGATCGTCGACTCGCGGACCAGGAAGGCGCGCGCGATCTCGTCGGTGGTCAGGCCGCCGAGCATGCGCAGCGTCAGCGCGACCCGCGCCTGCGTGTTCAGCACCGGGTGGCAGGCGACGAACAGCAGGCGCAGGACGTCGTCCTCGATGTGGTCGTCGAGCGCGGCGTCGAAGTCGGGCAGCACGCCTTCGCCGAGCTGCTGGTCCCGCCCGACTTCTTCGAGCTTCTCCGCGTACCGCTCGTTGCGGCGGAACTGGTCGACCGCGCGGCGCTTGGCGATGGTCATCAGCCACGCGCCGGGGTTGCGCGGCACGCCGGACTCCGGCCACTGCTCCAGGGCCGCGACCAGCGCGTCCTGCGCGAGCTCCTCGGCGAGACCGACGTCGCCGCGGGCCATCCGGGCCAGGCCCGCGATGAGCCGCGGCGCCTCGATCCGCCAGACCGTTTCGACCGTTCTGTGGGCGTCCGCAACCGTCACCCGGCCATCAGACAGGGTGATGCGGCGGGGTGCAACCCACTAGCCGTCGATCGGGCGGATCTCCAACACCCCGCTCGGCGCGTCGAAGCACGGCGCGCGCTTCATCAGCTCGACGACGTCTTCGAGCGATTCGCCGTTCAGCAGCCAGACTCCGGCGATCAGCTCCTTCGTCTCCGCGAACGGCCCGTCGATGACCTTCGGTTCCGCGTGGCCTTCGAACACGACGCGCGCGCCATCCGAACTCGGCGTGAGCCCTTCGGCGAACACGATCCGGCCCTCGGCGAACAGCTCGTCGTTGAACCGCGCCATCGTGGCCAGTTCCCCGGCGCTGGGCCCGATCCCGGCTTCCGAGTCGGCGTTGGCCTTCACCATCACCAGGAACCGCACGGCGTCACGCCTCCCCGGCGGACTGCGCCCGCAGCCTGCCTTCCATTTCGGCGACCTCGGGCGTCATGTTCTCGAAGTCCGACGCCTCCGCGACGCGCCGGATCTCGACGACGCCCGCCTGGCCGTCGGGGTTGGGCATCCGCTTGATCCATTCGACGCACTCGTCGCGGTCGCGGCACTGGAGGATCCAGAACCCGCCGACCAGCTCTTTGGTCTCCGCGAACGGACCGTCGACGACCTTCGGCTCTTCATTGCTGGAGAAGACGATCCGTGCGCCCTGCGAACTCGGTGTGAGGCCCTCGCCCGCCAGCATTACCCCGGCCTTGACCAGCTCCTCGTTGAACTTCGCCATTTCGGCCAGCAGCTCGGCGCTGGGGCCCTTGCCCGCCTCGGAGTCCTCGTTCGACTTGACGATCACCATGAACCGCACCGCGGTCTCCCTTCGTTCGTTTCCTGCCTACGCGTCGAACGGCCCCGCGCCGGATCGACAGCCCCCGCCAAAAACTTTTCGCGCCGAAAACTAGCAGCTCAGGGTCGCTCCGGCGTGGACAATCCGGACAGGGGAGAATCGGCAGCCGTGGCCGTTCTCCCCGACGATCTCTCCTCCGCGCTCGACGAAGAGCTGGCCAGGCACCCCGTGGCCCGGCTGGCACAGTCCGTCGAGCGGCTCAGCACGCGTTACCGCCGAGGTGACGCGGCGACTTCGCCGATCCTGAGTTCCGAAGCCGACGTCGCCGCGTACGCCGGTTACCGCATGCCGGCGACCTACGCGGCTGTACACGCTGTGCTCGCCGAAGCGGCTTCACGCGCTCCCGGCCTCGAGCCGCGTACGCAGATCGACGTCGGTGGGGGCACCGGGGCGGCGGTGTGGGCCGCCGCGGCCGTGTGGCCGTCGCTGACGAAGTGCACGGTGCTGGAGCAGGTCGCCGGCGCGATCGGGCTCGGCAAGCGGCTCGCCGCGGGTGCCGGGCTCGCCGCGGTGCGGGACGCCCAGTGGCGGCGCGGGTTCGTCGACCCGGCGGCGCCGTCGCCGGAGGCCGACCTCGTCACGCTGTCCTACGTGCTCGGCGAGCTGCCGGACGCGACGCGCGCCGACGTGGTGCGCTGGCTGGCGGCCGCGGCAGGCACGGTCGCGCTGATCGAGCCGGGCACCCCCGCGGGGTTCGAGCGGATCCGCGCCGCCCGCGCGCAGCTGGCCGAACTCGGCCTGGACGTCGTCGCGCCGTGCCCGCACGACGCCGCGTGCCCGATCGTGCCCGGCGAGGACTGGTGTCACTTCGCCGCGCGGCTGCCGCGGTCGGGGCTGCACCGGAAGCTGAAGGCGGGCACGCTCGGGTTCGAGGACGAGAAGTTCGCGTACGTCGTCGCGAGCCGGTCCGTCCCGGACCGGCCGGACGCACGGATCATCCGGCACCCGAAGAAGCACAAGGGCTGGGTGGCGCTGGACCTCTGCACGGTGGACGGGCTGAAGCCGGGTGTCGCGGTTTCGAAGAAACAAGGCCCGCGGTACCGGGCGGCACGGGACGCCGAGTGGGGGGACGGCTGGTCTTCCGCCTGACGAGCCGCGTGGCTCCGGCGAGAGCCCTACGGCATGTGGACCGTGCGGAGGAATTCCACCAGCCGCCACGGTCGGCGGCCGCCGACGCGGACCTTGCCGCTGCCCACCGCGCGCAGCGGGGAGATCCGGCCGAACATCATCGGCACCAGGACGGCCGGGTCGAAGGTCAGGCGGACGTCCGCCGTGCCGTCGGGTTCTTCCGCCCGCAGCCGGCCGTGCTGCAGCACCAGCATCACCGGCGTCGTGTGGTCCGAGCGGAACTCCACCGCGATCCGGCGCGGTGACGGCCGGGCGTGGCCGAGCAGGCTTCCGGCGTCGTTGCGGACCATGCCGGTGAAGAACAGCTCCAGGAACATCGCCTCGTGCGCCGCTTCGATCCGCCACTGCCGCCCGCTCGCGCGGGCGATGTCGCGGCCGTGGACCTCCAGCTCGTTCACCAGGTGCGCGAGCAGGCCCGCCAGGGGAACCCGGCTGCCGCCAAGCCAGCCGATCACCTTTTCCGGGCCGTGGTCCCCGCTGACCCGCAGCACTTCCGCGATGTCCGCGCGCAACCGTTTGGCCAGCAGGCGCGGATTGCGCTCGGGGTAGGCCGTCAGCGCGATGTCGTTCATCACCGAGACCGTCTCGATGGTCGCCGACGCGATCGGCTCCTCCAGTTCCGGCAACGGCAGCGGACGGCCGTCGCCGTGGGCAATGGCGGTGTAGACGAGCGCGATCCAGCCGACGTGCGCCGCCGTCTCGGCCACCGACCAGACGCCGATGGCCCTGGCGTCCGGGTCCGGCGCGTTCTCCACGACGTCCGCGAACCGTTCGCCGGTCTCCGCCAGCGCCTTGCGCACCGCCTGCCACTGCGAATTCGTCACAGACGAAACGGTAGGCGGCGAAGGCCGCGGCCGGTTCTTCGAGACTGAGGTTATCTTCTGCGGATGGCCCGGTTCCTGCCCCGGTCGACCCGGGTGCGGGTCGCCCTCTTCGCCGCACTCGCCTCCGCGCTCGTCCTCGGTCTCGGGTCGTACTGGTTCGTCCAGGCGCTGCGAGGCGGCCTCGAGAACAGCGCGCGGGCGCTGGCGACCGACAAGGTCTACGCCGTGCTGGCCCTGCTCAACTCCGGTGTCGCGCCCGCGGACGTCCCCAAGCAGCTGGAAAAGGGCGGCGGGTACATGATCAGCCCGCAGGTGATGAACCGCTGCTCGGCCGGCCTCCCGGACGTGCCGTTCCAGGGCCGCGCCCAGGTGTTCTCGCCGGACTGCGTCATCGCGATGCCCTACGGCGAAGAGGACCAGGTGTACGTCGGCTCGGCCACGGCGAACCGGCGGTACTTCGTCGACGCGGCCGAGTCCCTCGACCCCGTCGGCCTCCAGACCGTGGACACGGCCGAGCGGATCCTCTGGGGCGGGGTGCCCGCGGCGGCGCTGTTCATCGGCGGGGTCGCCTGGTTCGCCGTGCGGCGGTCGCTGCGCGCGGTGGGGGCGATCCGCGCCGAGGTCGACGGCGTGCGCGCGGCCGACCTCGGCCGCCGCGTCCCCGTGCCGGACTCCGGCGACGAGATCACCGAACTCGCCGTGACGATGAACGAGATGCTCGCGCGGCTCGACCGGTCGGTGCAGCGGCAGAGCCAGTTCACCGCGGACGCGTCGCACGAACTGCGGACGCCGCTGGCGTCGCTGCGCACCCAGCTCGAGGTGCAGCTCGCCCACCCCGACCGGCTCGACTGGCGCCGCAGCTGCGAAAACGCCGTGCTCGACGTGACGCGGATGGAGGCGCTGGCCGGCGACCTGCTGCTGCTCAGCAAGCTGGACGCGGACCAGCACGCGCGGCACGAGCCGGTCGCACTGGCGGACCTGGTGACCCGGCACGCCGCCCGGCGGCTTTCCCTTGACGGCGTCGAGGTGACCACGGAAATCGAGGCCACGCCGGTGGTCCACGGCCACGCGGGACGGCTGGAGCGCGTCCTGCGCAACCTCGCCGACAACGCCGAACGGCACGCGAAGAGCCGCGTGACGATCACGCTCGCGGCGGCCGGCGGCGAGGCCGTGCTGACCGTCCAGGACGACGGCCCCGGCATCCCGGCCGAGGACCGCGAGCGCGTCTTCGACCGCTTCGTGCGGCTCGACGACGACCGCGCTCGTGAAGACGGCGGCTCCGGGCTGGGCCTGGCGATCGCGGCGGAGATCGCGCGGGCGCACGGTGGCACGCTGCGCGTCGCCGACAGCATCGACGGCGGCATGTCCGGGGCGTGCCTGGAACTCCGCTTGCCGCTTGCCTGAAGAGTTCTTCAGCTCGCTTAAGCTTCCGTTCAGCGTGGCCGCACGAACATCCCGCCATGCTGATCGATCTCGCTCCCTCCCCCGCGCGCACGCGCGAAACCCGCGCGATCCCTTACGTCGTCGCCGCGGTCGCCTTCGCCGGGTATGCCGCGTGGTCGCTGCAGCGGCTCCGGACGTTCGACGCGAGCGGGTTCGACCTGGGGATCTTCGAACAGGCGGTGCGGTCCTACGCGCACGGGCACTGGCCGGTGTCGGACCTGATCGGCGCGGGCTACCCGACGCTCGGCGACCACTTCCACCCGATCCTCGCGCTGCTGGCGCCGTTCTACCTGCTCTGGCCGTCGCCGGGCTGTCTGCTGGTCGCCCAGGCCCTGCTGTTCGCGGTGTCCGCCGTGCCGGTGACGCGGTGCGCGATCGAGCTGCTGGGTGCGCGCCGGGGTGCGGTCGTGGGCGCCGGCTACGTGCTGTCGTGGGGTCTGCTGTCCGCCGTCAACTTCGACTTCCACGAGGTCTGCTTCGCCGTCCCGATGCTGGCCTTCGCCGCCGAGCACCTGCTGCGCGAGCGGTGGCGGGCCGCGGTCTGGTGCGCGCTGCCGCTGGTGCTGGTCAAGGAGGACCTGCCGCTGACGCTCGCCGCCGTCGGCGTGGTGCTCGTGCTCAACCGGCAACGGCGGCTCGGCTGGACGGTGATCGTCTTCGGCGTCCTCACTTCCGCGTTGCTGTTCCTGGTCGTGTTGCCGGCGCTGAACCCGGCGGGCGCGTACGCGCACAGCGGCGGCTTCAACCCCTTCGGCGGGGCGATCGTCAAGGTTTCGATGGTCCTGGCCTTGCTCGCGCCGACGGCGTTCGCGGCCTTGCGGTCGCCGTTGCTGCTGTTGGTGGTGCCGACGCTGCTGTGGCGGCTGGTCTCGGCGAACGACCGGTACTGGGGCATGGGTTACCACTACAGCGCGGTGCTGATGCCGGTCGTGTTCATCGCCGGCGTGCACGGCGCCCGCCGGTTCGGCGGGTTCGGGCGCTTCCTGCCGGCGTGTGCCCTGGTCGTCGGGCTGGGTTCGTTCGGCCTCCAGGCCGCGCACCTGACCAGCGGCGTCTGGACGCCGTCGCAGCGGGAGGGCATCGACGCGGTGCTGGCGCGGATCCCGGACGGCGCGACGGTGATGGCGTCCAACCGGCTGGCCCCGCACCTGACGTCCCGCTGCACGGTGCTGTTCTTCGACGGCGTGTCGCCGCTGCGGCCGGAGTGGGTGGTGGTCGCGAACCCGGAACAGTCGTGGCCGACCACGCTGGAGACCAAGGCGGCCGCGGTGACGGAGCTGGAGAGCACGGGGTACCTGCGCGTCGACGGGACGGACTCCGTCGTGCTGCTCCACCGTGAGTAGGGAACTCGCAGCGGTAACCGGCCAGTCGGGGGGCGTGCCGGCCGGTTACCGCCGCACCGAGGAAGAGGGGACCCCGCGCCAGGAATGACGCGCGGCCCCGCGCTTCACTCGATCGAGTGACGGAAGGTCAGTCGCTGACCGGCGTGACCTGGACGGTCCGTCCCTTCACCACCGCGCCCGCAGGCCACTCGACGCTCACGGGCTGGCCGTACGGGCCGGTCGGCAGGTCGAACGACACCCAGGACGGCACCCCCGACGGGGCCGCGGCCGTGGCCTGGACGATCCGGGACACCGCCGGGTGGCCGTCGCGCAGGTTCACCGGCAAGGCTTCGCTCCTGTCCGGCGTCGCGGTGATCGGCAGCAGCTTTCCGCGGGCGATGAAGGACAGCGCCGTGGGCGTGCCTTCCAGCTTGCAGTTCGTCATCGGCGAAGCCGCGGTGTAGGTGAGGACGTAGGCCTCGTGCCCGGCGGCGTGCGTCGGATCGGCGGCCACGGTCACGTGGACGTCCGAAGCCCCGCACGGCATGTCGCTCGGCATGGCGTTCGCGGCCCCGCCCGCCAAGACAAGCCCACCGGCCACCAGACCGCCGACGGTCATCGCGGCACCAGCTCGCTTCATGGTCATCTCCCTCGTTCCGTGATCAACTGTCGTTGATCGGACTTATGAGGAAAGACGCCCGCGGCGCCCCGGGCTGCTGCGTCGCGATGGTGTCGCTCACGGAAAAGCAACCCCGGAAAGGGCCGCACGTCTTCATGGACGTCAGCTGCGGCCGAAGCAGACGAACGGCATCAGCGGTTCCGCCCGCGCCGCGTCGGCCAGGGCACGCGCAGGGGGCGTGCCCGCCGACAGCGCCCGGTGGAACGCCAGCATCACGCCGCCCGCGGTGCGGTCGTCGACCCGCGCCACGCTCGAGACCACCGTGCGGCTCCCGCCGTACAGCAGCGCCGCGGTGAACCCGAGGACCTCGTCGCCCGCGCGGACCACCGTCTGCCCGACGTCGCACGAGGACAGCACCACCTGCTCGGGCGCCGTCGCGAGCTGCTGGACGTCGTAGGCCATCAGCGGCCCGTCGGCCAGGTTGAGCCGGGAGAACAGCACGTTCTCGTGCTCGTGGTGGCCGTGCGCGGCGAAGTGCGCCAGGCGGCAGCCGTCGAACGCCTTGAGCGTCGCCGCGACCGTCGCGTCCGGGCCGGTCAGCACCTCGGCCTCCGGGTAGAGCGGGGCCAGCAGCGCGACCTCGGCTTCCGCGTGCCGCAGGTCCGAACCCGCGACGAGCAGGGGCGCGCCACCGGCCCGGCGGGGACGGCGGCCCGCGTCGAGCCAGGCCGACGACGACGGCGTGACCGTCACCGGGCGGCCGTGCAACGTCGGCAGCAGCCCCCACGGGATCGCCGAAAGCGCGCCGGTCGGCACGACGACGACGTCGAGGTCGCCGAGCCGGGAAGCCAGTGGCGCCAGCAGGATCGCGTCGAGCGCGGTGACCTGCGTCCGCACGGAACGGCGGATGACCTGGTCGAGCTTCGGCGGCAGCTGCCGCCCGCACAACGCGTCGAGGTCGCTGTGCAGCCGCGCGACCGGCTCCGCGACGGCCGACGCCGGACCCAGCTCGATCAGCGCGACGCGGTGGTCGGCGATCACCTGCGCGCACAGTGCGCCGTGGTCGGCGAGGAAGCACACCATCGCGCTGCCGGTGGCCCCGAGCTCGTCGCCGATCTCGCCGAGCCTCGCCTCGGGATGGTCTTCGTCGGTGCCTTCGGCCTGCCAGCCCTTGGCGCGGATCTCCCGTTCCAGCGCGGCACAGCGCCGGACGGCGTGGGGGTCCGGCTTGCCCGCCAGCTCGCCCGAGCGGATCTGCATCGACAGGTACCGCAGCTCGGCGACGGCGTCGACGAGCTCCGGGTGCGCGGGCGGGCGCACCGGCCGGAACCGGAACGCCTGCGCACGCGACCGGTCGAGCCAGCGGAACACGACACCGGGCGAGCGCTGGGCCATGGCCGCGGCCAGGCCGGCGTCGGCGAGCTCCTTGCCCAGTGACGTCGTCCCGGTCTGCAGGTCGACGCTGCCGAACCGGCTGCGGTGGTGCTGCAGCTGTGTCAGCCCGGCCCGCGCGTTGGCGAAGGTGATGCGCCGGTGGCCGCTCGCCGCGCCGAGTTCGGCCAGCGCGAGCCGCCGCACCAGGCGGTTCTCCAGCGGCGCGGTCCGGCGGTCGCGCGGCGCGATGCCGGCGCGGGCGCCGTCCAGGTCACCCAGGACGATCCGGGCCCGCGCGGCCAGCAGTGCCGCGATTTCCGCGTCGTTGCGCAGGCCCAGCCCGGTGAGCCGATCGGCCAGCGCGGTCGCCTCCGCGGCGACGCGGGCGATCCGCCGTCCGGCCGCGAAGTCCGCGCGCAGCACGGTCAGCTGCGCCACCGCCGCCCAGGTTTCGTTGCCCCGCCGCCGAAACCGGCGTTCGGCCCGCACCGCCCAGCTCCGCGCGGTCGACGGCTCGCCGCCCGCCAGCGCCGCCAGCGCCCTGGTCAGCTCGGCCTCGGCGTGTTCCTGGTTCATCCGCAGCCGCGGGAACTGCTCGAGCGCCGCGTCGAGTTCGGCGGCGGCCTCCTGCGGCAGCCCGGCGGCGAGCAGCGCCCGCGCCTTGTCGACGGCCAGCACCGGCAGCATCCCGACGCTCTGCTCGGCGTAGAACCCGCTCGCCGCGTCGAAGTCCCTGAGCGCGCCCGGAATGTCGCCGGTGAGAACGCGCGCCTGGCCGCGGCCGTGGGCGGCTTTGGCGAAGATCCTGGCCAGGCCCTCTTCTCCGGGTTGGCCGGCCCCGATCTGCTCGCACTGGTCGAGATCGGCGAGCGCGAGCCGGACGCGCCCGGCGTACTGGTGCAGCATCGCGCGGTTCAGCAGCGTCCTGGCGAGCACGACGAACTCGCCCGCCTGCCGCAGCAGCGGGATCGCCTCGTCGAAGCACGCCAGCGCCTCGTCCATCCGGCCGATCAGGATGAGCACGAGACCCCGTTGCTGGCGCAGGATCCCGCGCCCGGCGTCCGACACGAGGACATCGGCTTCGTCGAGCAGGGCCAGCCCGCGGGCGCTGTTGCCCAGCGCCGTTTCGACGGCCGCGTACGTCCCGAGCACACGCGTCGCGAGGTCCGGCCAGGACGGCCAGTCCGGCGGCGGTTCCGTCGCGGGCAGGCCGAGGAGCCGCGCGGCCGAGCGGATCAGCCGCCCGCCGACCACCGGCTGTCCGTCGTTGGTCGCCGCGACCGCCCGCCGGTGCAGGTCGCGGACCCGGTCTTCGACCTTCGCGGACGCGACCAAGGGCTGACCTTCCGGCCGGGGCCGTCCCCCTCGGCCGAGAAGGACGTCCCGGATGGTACCTCCGGCCCGCCCGCCGTCGTGAGTGGGAAACAGTGTCAGAACACTGTTTCCCACTCACGACGGCTACAGCTCGATGGCCGGGGTGCTCACCGTCCTCGAAGTCCCGCGCGTCCGCACGAGCACCTGCACCATCCCGTGCGGCACACCGCACACGGCGAACCGCCCCTCGGCGTCCGAAGTGGTCGTCAAGGTGCCGTTCTTGGTGCGGACCTCGATCGGGTGCTCGGCCGGCGGGGTGAGCCAGCCGTCCAGCCGGATCGACCCGCCGGGCTCGGGGCTCACGTTCACCATGATGGTGAGGCTCTCGCTGTCGAAGGTGATGAGCCTGCCCTGCTCGGCGGCACTCCGGGCGGTGGCGAGCCCCTCCTGTTCACGAATCCGCATCACTTCAAGGTCGACGTCCTCCAGCTGGATGGCGAACCGGATCTGGTCCACCAGCGTGGCGGGCATCGGGTCGGCGTCTTCCCACAGCTCGCGCACCCCGGCCAGCAGCCGGAGGTCGAGCTCGTCCAAGGGCTCGTCAGCGCCTGGTGGTTCGACGGTGGTCACAGCCAATCTCCTTCGCCGTTGGCGAGTAGCTGCTCGCGCAGGCGCGCGAGACAGCGTCCCCTGGTCGGGCCGATACTCCCCCTCGGCATTCCCAGCCGGGCGCCGACTTCGGCGTAGTCCGGCCGGTGCACGAACGCCACGATCCGCAGCAGGCGGCGGCAGCGTTCGGGCAGGTTGTCGACCGCGCGCCACAACCGCGCGCGCTGGTCGTCGCGCAGCACCCCCTCCTCGGGTGCCGGTGACGCTTCCACGAGCCGCTCCGGGAGCTCCGGCAGCGGCCGTTCGACCTGGCGTTTTTCCCCAGTCCGCCAGGCCTCCCGCTTGGTGACGGTGATCAGCCAGCCGGTCAGCGCGACCGGCGAGCGGATCTCCGCGAACGAGCCGAGCAGGCGCAGCCACGTCGTCTGCACGACGTCACCCGCCTGGTCGGCGTCCAGGCCCTGGTCACGCGCCACCTGCCAGAGCAGCGGCGTGAGCAGGACGACCAGTTCGTCCAGCGCCGCGCGGTCGCCCTCCCGCGCGGCGCCGAACAGGACCGCGACGCGGCCGTGGTCGGTCTTGGCCACGTTCACAGTGAACCCAGCGCGGTCCACGCGCGCTTGACGACGGTGTCGCGGTCGACCGTGGCCAGGTCGCCGGACTGCAGCAGGGCCTTGCCGAGCTCGGCGGCGGCGAGCGGCGCGGCGAACGACGTCCCGTCCCAGACGGCGAACCCGGCGCTGTAGTCGTCGGGGTCGAACGAGTTGCGCCCGTGGTCGGGCACCTCGTGGTCGGCGGCCGCGGTGCCGCGGACGTCGGTCGGGTAGGTGCTGACGACGCCCGCGCCGGTCGCCCAGCAGCGCACCCACGGGCCTTCGTTGGAGAACAGCGCCTTGCTCGTGGTGACGTCGGGGTTGAGCGCGCCGACGCTGATCACCTGCGGGCCGCAGCCGCCGCCGAGCGGCTGGTCGGCGAAGGCCGCCGGGTAGAAGCGGCGGGTGGTGGCGTCGTTGCCCGCGGCGGCGACGACGAGCACGCCGAGGCCGAGCAGCTCCGCGATGGCCGCGCCGAACTGGCCGGTGTAGGCGATGTCCGCCGGGTTCTCCTCGTAGTAGCCCAACGACAGCGAAACGATGTCGACCATGTGCTCCGGCCGGTTGTTCGCCTGGGCGTCGCGCACGCGGTCGGCCAGCAGGTGCAGGGCGAGCAGCACGTCGGCCTCGTACGCGACGCCGTCGCTGTGCACGACGCGGATCGCGAGGGTGTCGGCCTCGGGACACGCCTGCCGCACGATGCCGGCGATGAACAGGCCGTGCCCGGTGTCGGTGTCGATGTCGCCGATCAGCGGCCTGCCGGTCGTCGGCGCGTCCCAGTAGTCCGTCAGCAGCTGGGTGTGCAACGTCGTTCCGGTCGCGAGCTCCGCCTGCAGGATCGCCGCCTGGATGTCCGGCGCGACGGCGAGCCCGGTGCCGGCGGCCGGCGGCCCGCTGCGGTCGGCCAGCCCGAACCACGGGTGCGGGCCGATGCCGGTGTCCAGCACGGCGATCACCGGCCGCCGGTGGCCGGACTTCTCGCTGCGGTAGGGCGGGGCCGCGGCCAGCGTCACCGGGATCCGGTTGGCGCCGCGCGTGCGCCCGTAGGAGCTGCCCGCGCCGAACCCGCTGGTCTCCCACGGCGTGCCGCCGAGGCCGCTGGTCTCCCACGGCACCCCGCCGAACACCGGCGTGGTGAACAGCAGGTGCTCGGGCGAAGTCCGCGCGACCATGTCCGGGTCGAGTTCGGGCCGCTCGCCCGCCGCGGCGGACCGCAGCTCCTGCAGGGCCTTCCAGCAGTCGACGACGACGGGGCCGGAGTCCTCGCGGACGCGCAGCAGGGCGCGGACGGGGAGGTCTTCGAACTGCCGGGCGCGGGCGAGCTCTTTCACTGCGGCGCTGTCGCCGCCGCGGTCGGCCGGTTCGCAGTACAGGCCGATGCGGGCGAGCACGCCGTTGACCGCGGCCAGGGCTTCCTGGTCACGCAGGTACCGCTGGGGCATGAGGAACACGCCCGGCCGGTACACGGTCGTGCGCGGGACCGGCTGGCCGGGCGCGACGACGGCCGTCGCCGGGTCGAGCACGCGCGCGCCGTGCCGGTCGAGCAACTGCCTGGGTGGGGACGGGAGCTCGTTGAGCGTGCTCCGGTCCTCCGAAGACGCTTCAGCCACTTCCGAAGTCTCCTCCCGCACGAACCTGACGACCATCCGGTCCACCCTCCTACTGCCCCCGTTGATCAGGTCTGGCACCCGGGAAAGACCCGTGGGCCGCAACCGGGATACGACACCGACGTCACGAATGCGTAACGGTGACGGCAAACGGGTGAAGACGTATCTGGGGCGCCCGACTCACCCACTTGGCCCCGAAGAAGTCACATATCCACGCGGGGAGATCACCATGGTTCTGCTCCGGTCGGGTGCGCCTGAGCCGGTCCGGCCCACGTCGGTCACCGGGGCGGGCGGGGCTTTCACCCCGGATCCCGCAACCGGAGGTGGCCGCTTCTCGGTGCCGCTCGACCTGCCACCCGGTCCCGGCGGCATCGCCCCCGCGCTCGCGCTGCGCTACACGACCGGCGCGCCCGGCGGCCCGTTCGGCGACGGGTTCACGGTGCCGCTGCCGCACGTCCGGCCGTCCGGCGGCCGCGCGCGGCCGGGCGCCGAAGGCAGGCTCGCCCGCGTCGGCGAAGGCTTCGTGCTCACCACCCGGTCGGGCCGCCGGCACTTCCTCGCCCCGAGCGACGGTTCCGCCTGGTACCTCGAACGGACCGAGGACGCGCTGGGCACCACCGCGACGTTCGACTGGGCGCACCACAGCGGGCAGGCCTACCTCACGCGCGTCTCCTACGGACCGTACGAAGTGGACTTCACGTACGAGCCGCGGCCGGACGTGCTGCGCTGGGGCCGCGGCGGCACCCTCGTCACGACGGCGCTGCGCTGCACCCGGATCGACCTGCGCGTGCCGGGGGACGCGCGGCCGCTCGTCCGGCGGTGGGTCCTCGGCTACGACCTCGACGACGTCACCGGCGCGTCCCTGCTGACGTCTGTGTCGCTCACCGGGTTCGACGCGCACGGCGCCGAAGCGGCCGCGCCGGCGCTGCGGCTGGCCTACGCCCACCCGGATCCCCCGCCGGCCCGGCGGCTCCAGGTCGCCGCGCGGGCCCGGGCCGGGCAGGGCGTGCTGCTGCTCGACGCCGACAGCTCGGTGCCGTACTACTCCCTCGACGACCTGCCCCGGACCGGGCGGCTGAGCGAGATCGACAACGGCATCGGGCTGTGCACCGGGATCGAGTACGCGACCGTCGAAACGGTCCCGGTGGTCCGGCGCGTCTCGCTGCGCGAACCGGCGACGGGCCACCAGGGCGTGACCGAGTTCGAGTACCACGACGGCCGGTTCGACGACGCGCGCGCGTTCACCGGGTTCGGCCGGGTGGCGCAGGACGAGCTCGGCGACGAGTACGCGCCGACGCTGCGGACCGTGCGCTGGTTCGGCGCCGGCGGGCTCCTGAGCAAGGAGGAGACCTACGGCCTCGACGGCTCCCCCGCCGCGGGACGGCCGTACCGCCGGGTGGAGCACCTCCGCCGTCCACAGTGGACACGCGTGGTGACGACGGAGTTCGAGCGGCGGGAGACGCCGGTTTCGGTCACCACGACCGACACGGCCTTCGACACCGCCGGGAACCCGACGCGGGAGGTGGAGACGATCGAGCGGCCCGGCCGCACCCCCGTCGTGCGCGAGACCCGGACGACGTACGCGACCGACGCCGAACGCCGGTTCGCGGGGCTGCCCGCGCGGGTGCGCGCGGTGGACGGCGCCGGGAAAGTGTGCTCGGACAAGGTGTTCCGGTACGACGAAGAGCCCGACGGGACGGCCGGTTCGCACGGCCTCCTCACCGCGCGGGAGGAGCTGGCGCTCACCGACGCGCTCGTCGACGCCGTCTACGGCCGGGTCCCGCCGGACTTCCGGCACCACGGCTACCACCGCCGTCCCGGCGAGGACGGCTGGTGGGTCACGACGTTCCACGGGCGCCTCGACACCGTCACCGGGCTGCGCACGACGACGACCGACCCGCTCGGCCACACCCGCGAGGTGCGGTATTCGGCCGACCGCTGTTTCCCCGAGGCGGCCACGGACCCGCTCGGGAACGTGACGGTCACGCGGTACGACGTCCGGACGGGCGCCGTCCGCGAGCTGGTCGATCCGGCGGGCGGGGTGACGACGGTGACCCCCGACCCGCTGGGCCGTCCCGGCGCCGTCGTCCGGCCGGGCGACTCGGCGGACCTGCCGACGCTGCGGTACCGCTACGACCACAGCGGGCCGGTGCGGGTCACCGCCGAGCAGCGGGCGGTGTCCGGCGAGGCGGAGGTGCTGGTGACCGCCGAAGTGCGCGATGGCGCCGGACGGCTGCGGGAACGCCGGCACGCCGACCTGCTCGGCGACGTCGTCGACGAGCGCCACGAGTACTGCGCGCGGGGCCTGCTGTGCCGGACGACCCGCGGTTTCCGGAACGGCGAACCGCCGCCCCCGCCGTCGGAGTTCCACTACGACGCCCTCGGCCGCCCACTCGCCTCCACGACTGTTCATGAGGGTGCCCCGCACGGCATCTGCGACCTGCTGGGGCGGGAGCTGCGTGGCGCGGACGGCGTCGTGTACGTCCGCGACGCGGCCGGGAATCCGGTGGAGGCGCGGACTCCGGACGGGCACACGGTGTTCCGCGTGCACGACGCGGCCTCCCGGGTGGTCGCGGTGCTCGTCGACGACCCGCGCGGCACCCCGGTCACGACGTTCACCCACCACGACCGCGGGCTGCCGGTGCCGCGCGGCGCGGGGCCGCACAGCTGCGGGCGCCTGGTGCGCGTCACCGACGAATGCGGCGAGACGTTCTTCGGCTACGACGCGCTCGGCAACCCCGCGGAGAAGCGCTGGCGCCCGGCACACGTCGCCCTCGAGTACCAGCTCGACGTGCGGCGCCGGGCCGACGGGCGGGTGGCGGAGGTCGGCTACCCCGACGCCGGCGACGGGCGGCTGACCGTCCACCACCAGTACGACGAGGTCGGCAGGCTGGTGAGCGTGCCGGGGTTCGTCGACGCCGTTCACTACGACCTGCGCGGCCACCGCATCGCGGTGCACTACGCGAACGGCGTCAGCGAACTCGTCGCCGACGGACGCCACGTCGTCACCGGCCCGGGTGGCTGGCTGCGCGAGATCGAGGCCCCGGCCGAAGCCCCGGAAACGCCGTCGGGGAGCGAAATCCGCGACGCGTTCGGCCGGCTGCGCGGGGTCCACGGCGACGACGGCGTCAACGCGCTGTACAGCTACGACCACACCGGCCGCCGCGCCCGCACCCTGGTCACCGACGGCACGCGCATCCACGAGGTCCTGACCCCGGACGACCTTTACGCTATCGAGAACGGCGAGCTGGTGGTCGTGGTGGCGGACGCGGTCCGCCAGTACCCGGACGGCAGGCGGCGGTACCTGCACTTCGCCGACGCGGGCGGGATCGCCCTGGTCACCGACGAAACCGGCGCGGTGGTCGAGGAAGACACCTGGCCTGTCCCGGCGACGTGAACGACTCATTCCTGTCGTCTGACGACAGGAACGAGTCATTCACTTCAGTCCAGCACCGCCAGGTCCAGCCGACCAAGGCGCTCGGGGTCGGCGAGGATGTCGATCTCCACGATCCGCCCCCCGACCACGACAAACCCCAGCACCGAGAACGGCCTGCCCTCGCGTGTAGCGACCACACCGGCGGCGCCGTTGACCAGGGCCCGGTGGACCACGCCGCCGCCGGCGCCGAGGCGTGAGAACGTCAGCGCCTGGTTCGCCACGGCCGCCGCGCCGTGGACCTCGGTCGAGCCGCCCTGGGCCGCGCCGCGGTCGGCGCGCAGCACGACCTGGGGGTCGAGGACCGAGACCAGCGCGTCGAAGTCGCCGCCGCGGGCGGCCGCCAGGAAGGCGTCGACGACTTCGCGCTGCCGGGCGAGGTCGGGGTCCGGCGCGACCGGCGCGCCCTGCACGCGTCGGCGGGCGCGGCTCGCCAGCTGCCGGGTCGCGGCTTCGGAGCGGCCGACGATCGACGCGATCTCGTCGAACGGCATCGCGAACATGTCCCGCAGCACGAACGCCAGCCGCTCGGCCGGGGTCAGCGTGTCGAGCACGACCAGCAGCGCGAGGCCGACCGAGTCCGCCATCAGCGCCTCGTGCTCGGGGCCGTCGTCCTCGCGGCTGATGATCGGGTCGGGCACCAGCGTTTCCCACGGCTCTTCGCGCCGGGCCTTGCGCGACCGCAGCATGTCGAGGCAGACCCGCCCGACGACGGTCGTGAGCCAGCCGCCGAGGTTTTCAACGGCGGCGGTGTCGCTCCGGCTCAGCCGCAGCCACGATTCCTGGACGGCGTCCTCGGCCTCGCTCAGCGAGCCCAGCATCCGGTAGGCGACGGACCGCAGGTGGCCGCGGTGGGTCTCGAAGCTGCGGGCCAAGACGTCAGCGTTCACGGGGTTCGTCCTTTCGCGGGTCGATCACCACCTTGACGAACGCGGCCCGAGATTTGTGACAGGTAGGACGATTGTGTGCCGGTGAGCGGCATCTACCCTTGACGTACGATATATGACGAATAAATCATCGGATCTCTCCGGACGAGGAGGTCCCTTGAGAATCCGACTGCTTGCCTGCCTCGCCGCCGCCGTCGCGCTGGTGGCGAGCCTGGTCAGCCCCGCGAACGCCGAGCTCTACAACCCGCGCCAGGACTGGCTGCGGGCCTCGACCGCCGGCCTGTTCCTGCACTGGGGCATGTTCACCGCGCCGCGGCACACCGACTGCGCCGCCTGGGAGCGCGACGTCACCGACGGCGGCTGGACGCCGGACTACTGGATCGACGAGGCGAAGAAGCTGGGCGCGTCCTACGTCGTCCTCACCACCTTCCACAGCCGGCTGGGGTACGCGCGGCCGTGGCCGTCGAAGATCCCCGGCAGCTGCTCGACGCAGCGCGACTTCCTCGGCGAGCTGATCGCCGCGGGCCAGGCCAAGGGCGTCCGCGTCATGCTCTACATGACCGACGACCCCCAGTGGCACAACGAAACCGGCCACGAGTCGCTCGACTCGGCCGCATACTCGGCGTACAAGGGCAAGCCGGTCGACCTGACCACCCGGCCCGGCTTCGGCGAGTTCTCCTACGACCTGTTCGACGAGGTCATGGACCGCTACTCCGGCCTCGCCGGCTTCTGGATCGACAACGACAACGAGTACTGGGAACAGCACGGGCTCTACGAGCACATCCGCGAGAAGCGGCCGTCCTGGTTGCTGAGCAACAACAACGAGGACACGCCGATCATGGACACGGTCAGCAACGAGCAGAAGACCGGCATGACGCCGTCCTACGACTACCCGCAGGCGGTCTACACGCCGATGCCGCGGCTCACCGAGGCCGACTACAAGCTGCCGACCAACGGCGACTGGTGGTACAGCGGCGGTGACCAGGCCGTCGACGTCCGGCTCTCCACCGGCCGCTACATCACGAACGCGGGCTCGTCGATCAAGTCGCTGATGGCCGAAACCGCCATGCTGAACGGCAAGTTCCCGCCGCAGCAGGAGGCGTTCAACAACTTCATGGCGTCCTGGACGCAGCCGATCAAGCAGTCGCTGCAGGGCACCGAGGGCGGCGGCTACATGTACGGCGGCCTGCAGCCCGGCTTCTGGAACGACGGCGCGCACGGCGTCATCACGGTGAAGCCCGGCGCGAAAACGCAGTACGTGCACGTCGTCACGCGGCCGTCGACGAACCTGGTCCGCCTGCGTGACAACGGCTACCGCGTCACCGGCGTGTCCGACCTGCGCACCGGCAAGCCCATGCGGTTCGCGCAGTCCGGTGGCTATCTGTCCATTCTGGACATCACGAGCTGGGACGACTACGACACGGTGTTCAAAGTGGACACCGCCGGTCAGCAGTACTTCTACGACAAGAACACGATCAAGGCGACCGCGTCGGCGAACGGGGCTTCGGCGGCGAACCTCGTCGACGGCAGCTACCTGAACTACTGGGACGCGGGCGGTCAGCTGCCGGTCTCGGTGACGCTGGACCTGGGCCGGAAGCGGTCGACGGCCTACCTGGCGGTGCACGAGCGCGAGTCGTCGCCGACGTACGCGCGGGAGTCCTTCGGCCGTGCCGAGGACTCCGCGCGGATCAAGGACTACCGCGTCCACGCGAGCGACGACGGCAAGACCTGGCACACTGTGCGCACCGGCGCCTTGCCGAGCGCCCGCGGGGTGCAGTTCATCGACGTCGGCGAGGTGCACGCGCGGTACCTCAGGCTCGAGGTGCTGAACACGTGGTCAGGGCCGCAGGCCAAGCCGTTCTTCCACCAGCTCGCGCTCGACGAGATCGACGTCGCATACGGCTACCCCGACCCACGCGGCGAGGTGCCGCTGGAAGCGGAGTCGTCGCGCAACGGCTTCGAGGGCAAGGCGTCGCCGGTGTGGTGCGAGGCGTGCTCGGGCACGAACGAGGTGACCGGGCTCGACCGGGGCGCGGTCGTCTTCCGTGACGTCCAGGCCGCGGGTCCGTCCCGGCTGCAGCTGGACACGACGGGATCGGGCTCGCTCTCGGTGAGCGTGAACGGCGGCGCGCCGATCGCGGTCACGGTCCCGGCGAGCACCCCCGGCGTCGTGACCTCGACGGCGATCCCGGCGCCGCTCAACGCCGGGACCAACACGATCAAGGTGTCCGGCACGGCCGGCCTCGACCGGATCGCGGTGGCCCCCATGCCGCCCGAGTCGTACACCCCGAAGACGACGTTGACCGCGCAACCCGCCGGCGTGCAATGGGTTTCGCCGGGTCAGCAGTCGCTGAAGATCACCGCGTCGCTGCGGCTGGACGTCGACGACCCGATCGACCAGGTGTCGCTGGCCCCGGTCGTCCCGGCGGGCTGGACGCTCCAGGGCGCCCCGGTGACCGCGGCGAACCTGCGGCTCGGCCAGGTGCTCAGCGGGTCCTGGACGGTGACCGCCCCGGACGCGCAGGCCGCGACCATCCCGGTGACGGCGTCCTTCACGACGCTCGGGCGGGCCACGTCGGTGAGCAAGCCGGTGCAGGTGAAGCCGCGCCCGGCGGGCCGGGTGTTCATGCGTGAGGCGGAGGACTCGGCGAACGACATCGGCGACGCCGGCGTCACGAGCTGTTCCCCCTGCTCGGGCGGGCAGAAGGTGCGCAACATCGGCGGCAGCCCCGGCGCGGCGGTCACGTTCCCGGAAGTCACGGTCGGCGCGACGGGGCAGTACACGTTGTACCTCGACTTCACGGTCAACGGCGACCGCTCGTACTTCGTGTCGGTGAACGGCGGCACGCCCGCGGAGGTCAAGGTCAGCGGCGTCGGGAACAACACGCCGTACACCACTTCGGTCCCGGTGACGCTGAACGCGGGCGCCAATACGATCCGGATCGGCAACGACCGCGCCGGCGCCCCGGATCTGGACCGGATTTCACTGGGTTAGCTCGCGCAGCACCCGGGCCGGGTCGATGTCGATGGCGGCGGCCGTGCCCGGGTGCTCGCTCGGCGCGCTCCACGCGACCGAGATCCACACCTCGGCGTAGTCACCGCGCTCGATGCGGGGCAGCCGCCAGGTGAGCCGGCCCCCGGTCCGCTCGACGGCGTCGCCGCCGAGCAGCCGGGACCAGTACGGCGGCACGTGCTGCCCGGCCCGCGAGCAGCGCCGCAGCAGATCGGCACAGGGACCGCCGACGCTCACCACGGCGTCGGCGGTCTCGGCGGTGAAGGCGCTTTCCCGGACGCTCCCGCTTTGGGGCGCGCCGGTCAGTTCGGCCCGGACGACGAAGCCGTCGACGGATTCCCTGGCCAGCACCCGGAAGACGGTGACCTCCCGCGCGACGACGGGGTAGCCGCCGGGCAGCCGCGGCGCGGTCGGCCCGGCCACCACGTCGAGCCGCACGGACGGGTGCCGCCACCGGCACAACCGGGCGCCGGAGGCGAGCCCCCACGTCAGCTCCGGTCTCGCGGGGACGTCCCAGCCACCGAGGCGCACGGCGAACCGCACGGCCCCGAGCGGGGTGACGACGTCGAGGGCGCGCGGAGCCGTCCGCGACAGGACTTCGGTGTCCAGCATGGAGACATCCTTACCCCGCGCGGGGACACGCGAAAATGCGCTGCGCGAACGTCACCCTTCCGGGGAAGATCGGCGTCATGGAGGAAGCCCCGTCCGCACAACCCCAAGTTCGTGAAGGCCACCTTGAGGAACTCCAAATTCCTCAAGGTGGCCTTCACGAACACCGGCGAGGTCAGAACCCTGAGGTGCCGTTCGGCGTGCCCAACCCGGTCGGCCCGTCGTAGCCGGCGACCGCCGTGCAGAGGTACGTTCCGCCGCAGCTGCCGTTCGATCCCGACGTCACGTCGTAGAGCCCGCTGGTGTGCGCGTAGGGGTACGAACCCGAAGTGACCGAGTTGCCCGCCAGCGCGTACACGCTCGCGATCACCGGCGAAGACAGGCTCGTACCGCCGACCTGCACCCAGCCGTCCGCGCCCTGGGCGAGTCCCAGCGACAGCAGGAAGTCGCACCAGGACGAGCTGCCGCAGCTGTTGTACGTGTCGTAGACGCCGAGGCCGGTGGCCGGGTCCGCGACGGCCGAGACGTCGGCGACCGTCCGCTTCGCGCATCCGGCGTCGTGCTGCCAGGACGGCTTGGCCTCCAGCGTCGAACACCCGCTGCCGCTGCCCTTCCACGCCGTCTCCGACCAGCCGCGCGGGGTGCCGGCCGCCTTCTTCAGCGTCGTGCCCCCCACCGCCGTGACGTACGGCGACGACGCCGGCCAGCTGACGCCGTAGCCGGAGTCGCCCGAGGAAGCCGTGACGGCGATGCCCGGGTGGTTCAGGTGGGCGTCCGCGGCGAGGATCGTCGAGTCCTCGGAGCCGCCGTAGCTGTTGGAGATCGCCACCACGCCCGGCGTCGCCGCCGCCGTGTCGACCGCCGTCATCAGCGGGTCCGTGTCCGGGGAGTTGGCTTCCACCAGCAGGATGTGGCAGTCCGGGCAGGTCGCCGACACCGCGTCGAGGTCGAGGCTGATCTCCTCGGCCCAGCCGTAGTCGGGCGCGGGCAGCGGGCTCGCCGCGCCGTTCTGGTTCACCTTCTTGAAGCAGCCGTTGGCCGTCGTGCACGGCGAAAGCCCGCGCGCCGACCGGAACTTCGCCAGGTCCGCCTCGGCGGTCGGCGCGTCCTGAGCGTCCACAATGGCCACCGTGCGGCCGTTGGCGTGCAGCCCGCCGAGGTTGTACGCGGCCTGGATCTCGGCCGGCCCGTACCCGACCGGCGTCGAGACGACCAGCGGGCCGTTGCCCTTCGGCGAGCGGATCGCCTTGCCGAGGCAGTGCAGCTTGCCGGAGGTGGCGCAGCCGAAGTTCACGATGCCGCCGCTCTGCAGCGGCGTCGCTTCGGCGGGTGCGGCGACGGCCACCGACAAGGGGGCCGCGACCAGAGAGAGGACGACGAGGGACCGGAACAGCCGTGGGGGCGCCATGGGCCTACTCCTCGGTAGGGGACGAGGTGTGGCAGGGGATCGTCGCATGTCACTCGTTCGTGGTCACCCGACGGAAGAATGTTTCTCGGTTCAGTCATTCGCCCACCGGACGGCAAACAGGACCAACGGTCACGAACCGCCTCACTCAGCCGCGTGATTGGTCCAGACGAATGTTATGAAAACGTGACGTAAGCACCGCTGAGCGAAAGCTACTTTGTTGTGACTCGCAACAAATGCTCGTGGATCCCCAACGGCGGAGGTGTCACGGCGTGAACCGGACCATGGACAAGCTTCGACGACGCGGCCCGAGGTTCGCGCTCGTCACGTCCGCGCTGCTGGTGGCGGCGGGGCTCAGTGCCCCCGCCGCGCTCGCCGCGGACGACTACACCCAAAGCGTCAGCCAGCCGAGCGCGACGCAGGTGACGATCGCGTTCACGCCGACGACCCCGGCGCTGTACGTCGACGTCCACTACACCGGCGTGCCGGGCCTGGGCCAGCAGAACGTCCGGATGACCAACGGCTCCGGCACCTGGCGCACGACGGTTAACGGCGTGAGCAGCGGAAACGTGCTCGACTACTGGTTCACCTACGAAAAGAACGGCCCGCAGTACGACACCCCGCACTTCAGCTACACCGTGGGCGGCGGCTCGTCGACGGTGGCCGCGCCGACGTTCAGCCCGCCCGGCGGCACCTACTCGAGCGCGCAGACGGTGACCATCAGCAGCGCCACCGCCGGCGCGGCCATCCGGTACACAGTGGACGGATCGACGCCGACCGCGTCGTCGACGCTCTACAGTGGACCGATCAGCGTGCCGGCGTCTCGCACGGTGAACGCGATCGCCCTGAAGTCCGGCTCGGCGAACTCCGCGGTCTCGAGCGCGAGCTACACCATCGGCACCCAGGCGGGCTGCCCGACACAGTCCGACACCCCGGACTTCGGGCCGAACGTGCGCGTCTTCGACCCGAGCATGTCCGCGGCGACGATCCAGGCCCAGCTGGACACCGACTTCAACAACCAGAAGGACACGCTGACCGCGCAGTTCGCCGAGCGGCGCGTCGCCCACCTCTTCAAGCCGGGCACCTACAACGTGCACGACAACGTCGGGTTCTACACCTCGGTCGCCGGCCTCGGCCAGAACCCCGGCGGCGTGGTGATCAACGGCGACATCACCGTGGACGCCTTCAACGCCTCCGACAACGGCGTCGCGCTGCAGAACTTCTGGCGGTCGGCGGAGAACATGGCCGTCAACCCCTCCAGCGGCAACGACCGCTGGGCGGTGGCGCAGGCCGCGCCGTTCCGCCGGATGGACATCCGCGGCGGGCTGCAGCTGTACCCGGCGAGCTACGGGTACGCCAGCGGCGGCTACATCGCCGACACGAAGGTGTCCGGTCAGGCCGCGTCGGTGTCGCAGCAGCAGTGGTACACCCGCGACTCCTCGCTGGGGAGCTGGAACGGCGGCGTGTGGAACATGGTCTTCTCCGGCACGAGCGGCGCGCCGGCGAACACGTTCCCGAACCCGCCGGAGACGACGCTGGCCACGACGCCGGTCTCGCGGGACGTGCCCTACCTCTACGTCGACGGCACCGGCAAGTACCGCGTGTTCCTGCCTTCCCTGCGCACCAACGCGTCCGGGCCGAGCTGGGCGAGCGGCAGCACGCCGGGCACGTCGGCGCCGATGAGCCAGTTCTACGTCGTGAAGTCCGGTGACACGGCCGCGTCGATCAACAACGCGCTCGCCGCGGGCTGCAACCTGTTCTTCACGCCGGGCATCTACCACCTGAACCAGACGCTCAACGTGACGCGGGCGAACACGACGGTCCTCGGCATCGGCTACCCGACGCTGGTGCCCGACAACGGCGTCAACGCGATGCAGGTGTCCGATGTGGACGGTGTCCGGCTCAAGGGCCTGCTCTTCGACGCGGGCACGGCGAACTCGCAGGCGTTGCTCACCGTCGGCCAGTCCGGCTCGTCGGCTTCGCACGCTTCGAACCCGACGACGGTTCAGGACGTCTTCTTCCGCATCGGCGGCCAGCTCGCCGGGAAGGCGACGAACAGCCTGGTCGTGAACAGCAGCGACACGATCATCGACCACATCTGGGCGTGGCGCGCCGACCACGGCAACAGCGGCACGGTCGGCTGGACCACGAACACGGCCGACACGGGTCTGCTCGTGAACGGTGCGAACGTGCTGGCCACCGGCCTGTTCGTCGAGCACTACCAAAAGTACCAGGTGATCTGGAACGGCCAGGGCGGCCGGACGATCTTCTTCCAGAACGAGATGCCCTACGACGTGCCGAACCAGGCGTCGTGGAACGCGCCTTCGGGGGTCGCCGGGTATGCCGCCTACAAGGTCGGAGCGAACGTGACTTCGCACGAAGCGTGGGGTCTCGGGAGCTACTGCTTCTTCGACACGAACCCGGCGGTGTCCAGCTACCACGCGTTCGAGGTGCCGAACAACGCCGGCGTGCGGTTCCACAGCCTGCTGACGGTGTCGCTCAACTACCGGGGCACGATCACGCACGTCATCAACGACACCGGCGGCACCACGCCTTCGGGCACGGTCCCGGTCAACGTGGTCAGCTACCCGTAACCGCCCTCCCGCGCCGGTCGTGAGTGCGTAACAGTGTTCTAACACTG
>NZ_NMUL01000064.1 GCF_002234595.1 Amycolatopsis vastitatis | reverse complement strand
GTCGTTTCGGCCGCAAAGAAGATCACCCGAACGGCGGTGATCCCCTTCGAGTCCAGTGTGGACGGTCGACCGCAAATCCCAATAGGGGTAAATGTCCTTTTTGGGAAGTATTGCGACTTCCCCATAAGTCCGTACGTTCGTCGCTTGTTCACGAGGCTTCGGCACCGGATCCTGATTTCCGCTAAGCCGCACCATTTTTCCCCACCGTCCCCGTTCTCGGCCCGGCCTGTCACCGGGCCGGTTCGCCCTGCCCGGAGGAGATCCTTCGATGCAACTGAGACGTCCATTCGTCTTGGCCGCGAGCGGCGCGCTGATCGCCGCGATGTGCACGACCACCACCGCCCAGGCCCAGCCCGCGACCCCGAACGCCGTCCCCGACGCCCAGACCCTGGCCGCGACCGCGGCGGCCGGTCTCGTGGCGAGCAGGCCGGCCGCCCTGCACGCGAGCACCGACGACGTTTTCGTGGCCCAGAAAGCGATTTCCGCGACCAACGGGCTGAAGTACATCCCCTACGAGCGCAGCTACAAGGGCATGCGCGTGGTGGGCGGCGACTTCGTCGTCGCGACCAACTCGACGGGCCAGGTGCTCGGCACCTCGGTCGCGCAGGACCAGACCATCGACCTCACCTCGACCACCCCCGCCGTGTCGAAGGCCGCGGCCGAGGCGACCGCGCGGAAACAGCTGTCCTCCGTGGACAGTGTGAGCCCCGCCCAGCAGGTCGTCTTCGCGCTCGGCAAGCCGACGCTGGCCTGGCAGAGCACGGTCGTCGGCCGCGACGCCGAAGGGCCGAGCAAGCTCGACGTCGTCGTCGACGCCGCCACCGGCAAGGTGCTCCACACCCAGGAACACGTCCTGCACGGCGACGGCACCAGCGCGTGGAACGGGCCGAACCCGGTCCACCTCGACACCACGCACTCGGGCAGCACGTACTCCTTGAAGGACCCGAACATCACCAACACGTCCTGCCAGGACGCGGCCAACAACACCACGTTCAGCGGCCCGGACGACCTGTGGGGCAACGGCACCGCCAGCAACCGCGAGACCGGCTGCGTCGACGCCCTGTACGCCGCGCAGACCGAGAACAAGATGCTCTCGCAGTGGCTGGGCCGCAACGGGTTCGACGGCAGCGGCGGCGGCTGGCCGATCCGCGTCGGACTGAACGACCAGAACGCCTACTACGACGGCAGCCAGGTCCAGATCGGCAAGAACACCGCCGGCGGCTGGATCGGCTCGATCGACGTCGTCGCCCACGAGCACGGGCACGGCATCGACGACCACACCCCGGGCGGCATCTCGGGCAACGGCACGCAGGAGTTCGTCGCGGACGTCTTCGGCGCCTCGACCGAGTGGTTCGCCAACGAGCCTTCGCCGTACGACGTGCCGGACTTCCTGGTCGGCGAGCAGGTCAACCTCGTCGGCTCCGGCCCGATCCGCAACATGTACAACCCGTCGGCGCTGGGCGACAAGAACTGCTACGACAGCTCGGTCCCCAACGGTGAGGTGCACGCGGCCGCCGGCCCCGGCAACCACTGGTTCTACCTGCTGGCCGAAGGCACCAACCCGACCAACGGGCAGCCGACCAGCACCACGTGCAACAACACCACGATCACCGGCCTCGGTGTCCAGAACGCGGTGAAGATCTTCTACAACGCGATGCTGCTCAAGACCTCCGGCAGCTCGTACCTGAAGTACCGCACCTGGACGCTGACCGCGGCGAAGAACCTGTTCCCGGGCAGCTGCACCGAGTTCAACACGGTCAAGGCGGCGTGGGACGCGATCAGCGTGCCCGCCCAGTCGGCCGACCCGACGTGCTCGGCGACCGGCACGGTCACCGTGTCCAACCCGGGCAACCAGTCGACCGTGACCGGCGCTTCGGTCTCCCTGCCGCTGTCGGCCTCGGGCGGCACCGCGCCGTACACCTGGTCCGCCACCGGCCTGCCGGCCGGCCTGTCGATCAACGCCTCCACCGGCACGATCTCGGGCACCGCGACCACCGCGGGCACCTCGAACGTCACGGTGACGGCGAAGGACGCGGCGGCCAAGACCGGCACGGCGTCGTTCACCTGGACCGTCGGCACGACCGGCGGCTGCTCCGGCCAGAAGATCGTCAACGGCGGCTTCGAATCCGGCAGCGGAAGCTGGACCGGCACCACCGGCTCCATCGGCCAGTGGGGCTCGCAGGGTCAGGCCGCGCACGGCGGCACCTACTCGTCCTGGCTCGACGGTTACGGCTCCACCACCACCGAGTCGATCGCGCAGTCGGTGAGCATCCCGGCGGGCTGCCACGCCAGCCTGACGTTCTACCTGCACATCGACACGGCGGAGACGACCACGTCGACCGCCTACGACAAGCTGACCGTGACCAACGGCAGCACCACGCTGGGCAGCTACTCCAACCTGAACAAGGCGTCCGGGTACGCGCTCAAGACCGTCGACGTCTCGTCGGCGGCCGGCGGCACCCTCGCGCTCAAGTTCACCGGCACCGAAGACAGCTCGCTGCAGACCTCGTTCGTCATCGACGACGTGGCCGTCACCCTGAGCTGAAGCTGATTCACTGAGGCGGGGAGACCGGGCGACCGGTCTCCCCGCTTTCGTGTTTTCCGGAGCAGAATCGGCGCATGGATGCCGAAGAGCTGCGCGCGGTCCAGACGCCGTTGAAGGAGCAGTACCGGGAACGGCCGGAGAGCGCGCTCGTCACTTTGCACGCCGACGCCGAACTGGACGGCCTCGGCATCTCCTGCAAGGTCGAAACCGGCCGCGCGGTCGTCGAAGCGGGGTTGCACCCGGCCACCGGCGGCGACGGCTCCTTTGCCTGTTCGGGTGACATGCTGCTCGAAGCACTCGTCGCGTGCGCCGGGGTGACGCTGCGGGCGGTCGCGACGTCGCTCGGGCTCACCGTGCGCGGCGGGCGCGTCCGGGCCGAAGGCGACCTCGACTTCCGCGGCACCCTCGCCGTGGCGAAGGACGCGCCGGTGGGCTTCCGCGCGATCCGGCTGTCGTTCGCTTTGGACACCGACGCCGGAGAAGAGCAGCTGGCGACGCTCAAGAAGCTGACCGAGCGCTACTGCGTCGTGTTCCAGTCGCTGCGGACGCCGCCGGAGGTCGCCGTCACGCTCTCGGCGAACTGAGTCTTCTCAGGGAGAAACCCGGAGGACAAACCGGACGCCGTGCCCTAGCTTGTCGGGTGTCATCGGAAGGGGAGCCGAAATGCCGCAGCCGGAACCGGACGTCGCCGTCCACGTACGCGGGCTCGTGAAGACCTATGGCGCGACCCGCGCGCTCGACGGCGTGGACCTGGACATCCCCGCCGGGCGGGTGCTGGGCCTGCTGGGCCCGAACGGCGCCGGGAAGACCACCACCGTCCGCATCCTGACCACGCTGCTGCGGCCGGACTCGGGCGAGGCGTTCGTCGCCGGCTACGACGTCCTGGCCGAACCCGACCAGGTGCGGCGGCGGATCGGGCTGTCCGGCCAGTACGCGGCCGTCGACGAGAACCTCACCGGGTTCGAAAACCTCTACATGGTCGGGCGGCTCTACGGCAGGCGGAAGGCCGCCGCGCGCTCGCGCGCCCGGGAGCTGCTCGCGCGGTTCCAGCTCGAAGAGGCCGCCGACCGGCCCGCGAAGGGGTACTCCGGCGGCATGCGACGGCGTCTCGACCTGGCCGGCGCGCTGGTCGCCGAGCCGACCGTCGTCGTGCTCGACGAGCCCACCACCGGCCTCGACCCCGGCGGGCGGCTCGACACTTGGGAAGTCATCAAGGAACTCGTCGCCGACGGCACGACCGTGCTGCTGACCACCCAGTACCTCGAAGAGGCCGACCAGCTCGCCGACTCGATCGTGGTGATCGACCACGGCCGGGTGATCGCGCGCGGCACCGCCGACGAGCTCAAGGCCCAGACCGGCGGCGAGCGGCTGGAGCTGGTCGTCGCCTCGGCCGCCGACCTGCCGGCCACCCTCGCGGTGCTGCGCGAGGTCGGCACCGGCGAGCCGTCCGGGGACGACCACACGCGCCGCGCCGAGATCCTCGTCGACACCGGCCCGAAAGCGCTCATCGAGGCGCTGCGCCGGCTCGATGGCCAGGGCATCACGGTCCAGGACGTCGGCCTGCACCGGCCCACCCTCGACGACGTCTTCCTGTCCCTGACCGGCCACGGCGCCGAGTCCACCGAGGAGGCTGCGAAGTGAACGCGTTCGCGAAGGGCATCTCGGACGGCGGTGTCGTCACGTGGCGCAACCTGATGAACGTCCGCCGCAACCCGGACTGGCTGATGGCCGCGACCCTGCAGCCGATCATGTTCGTGCTGCTGTTCGCCTATGTCTTCGGCAACGCGATCGGCGGCGAAGCGGGCGGGGCGGCCTACCGCGAGTTCCTCATCGCCGGGATCTTCGCCCAGACGGTGGCGTTCAACTCGGCGTTCACGGTCATCGGCTTCGCCAACGACCTGCAGAAGGGCATCATCGACCGGTTCCGCTCGCTGCCGATGTCCCGGATCGCGGTGGTCCTCGGCCGCACGACGTCGGACCTCGTCGTCAGCGTCGTGGCGCTGGTCGTGATGTCGTTGTGCGGGCTGCTCGTGGGCTGGCGGATCCGCGGCAGCTTCGCGGACGCGGTGCTCGGCTACCTGGTGATGCTGATGTTCGCCTGGGCGCTGTCGTGGGTCGGCGCGCTGATCGGCCTCGCGGCGCGCAGCGTCGAGGTCGCCCAAAGCGCCGGGCTGATCTGGATGTTCCCGCTGAGCTTCATCTCCTCGGCGTTCGTCCCGACGCAGACGCTGCCGCCGTTCCTCAAGGCGATCGCGGACTGGAATCCGTTCACCGCGGTGATCAACGCGACGCGCGACCTGTTCGGCAACCGGTTCGGGGCACCGCCGACGGGCTGGCCGGCGGAGCACGCGGCGCTGTACGCGATCCTGTGCTGCCTGGCGATCATCGCGATCTTCGCCCCGCTCGCCACGGCCCGCTACCGCCGGGTGGCCAGCAAGTAGCGTCAGTCCTCTTCGGACAGTTCGACGATCGGGATCACGCGCTTGGCCTGGCGGGCTTTCGCCGCGTGGTCGGCCAGGAACGGGTAGTGCTTCTCCAGCTCCGTCCACGTCCGCACGTAGTCCGCGCCCAGCAGCGGCAGCGCCTCGGCCTCGAACTTCCGGTCGGCCACCTCCACGGTGACCCGCGGGTCGTCCGCGAGGTTCAGGTACCAGTCCGGGTGCCGGGGCGCGCCCACGTTCGAGGCCACCACCAGCATCCGGTCGCCGTCGCGGTGGACCATCATCGGGACCGTGCGCGGCTCGCCCGAATGCCGGCCGGTCGTGGTGAGCAGCACGAGCCGCTCCCGGTGCATGCCGTCCACCTCGCCGCCCGCGCGGAACTGCTCGATCACCCGCCGGTTGGTCTCCTTGCCGTCCATGGTCACCGGTCGTAGTAACGGGTCGGCGGGTCCTGCTGGGTCCACTGCTGCCGGGTCGGCGGCGGTGCCGCGTTCTGCTGGCTGCGACGGCGGTGCAGCGTCCGGGCGCTGGCCGCCATGCTGTTCACGACCGCGGCGATGACCAGGCCGATCACCAGGTTGATCACGGCCGTCGCGATCTTCGCGCTCGGCGCGACCGTGAGGGTCAGCGGCAGCACCACCGCGATGAGCGTGACGAGCACCATGATCCAGCCGAAGAACTGGGACGGCGCCGGCGTGGCGACGCTGAGCAGGTGCATCAGCCCGGTGGCGAGCAGGGCCACCGCGGCGGCGACCAGCGCGTACGTCGTGGTGCTCGCGTTGCCCCAGACGCCTTCGCCTTTTGGGGCGAGCACTTCGACCTCGAAGATCCCCCGCGCGATCAGCAGCCCGACCACCGCGAGCAGGGCCGCGACCACCGCCGTCGCCACGCCGCCCGCCCACAGCCGGCGCGCGTCGATCCCCGGGCGGACGTCCTGGGGCTGGTTCCCGTAATAGTCGGCCATCAGAGCCTTCCTAGGTCGGCTGCGCCTCTCCCCCCGATTGTCCCCCGTTTCGGCCCCGGCCGCGATTTGCGCTGGAGTGCACTCCAGCTCTTAACGTCGGGGGCATGACTTCCGCACAGCACAAGATCGGCTCGGGTTTCGGCGCCACCACCACGGCCGCCGAAGCCGTCGCGGGCATCGACCTCACCGGCAAGCTCGCCGTCGTCACCGGCGGGTACTCCGGGATCGGCCTCGAAACCACCCGCGCGCTCACCGGCGCCGGCGCGCACGTCGTCGTCCCGGCCCGCCGCCGCGCGACCGCCGAAGAAGCACTGGCGGGCATCGAGAACGTCGAGGTGGACGAGCTGGACCTCGGTGACCTCGAAAGTGTCCGCGCCTTCTCGGAGCGCTTCCTGGCGACCGGACGGCGGATCGACCTCCTCATCGCCAACGCGGGCATAATGGCCTGCCCCGAGACCCGGGTCGGCCCGGGCTGGGAAGCCCAGTTCGCCACCAACCACCTCGGCCACTTCGCGCTGGTGAACCGGCTGTGGCCGGCGGTCGCCGAGGGTGCCCGCGTGGTTTCGCTGTCCTCGCGCGGCCACCACTACTCGCCGATCCGCTGGGACGACGTCCAGTTCGCGAACGGCTACGAAAAGTGGCAGGCCTACGGGCAGGCCAAGACCGCCAACGTGCTTTTCGCCGTCCGGCTCGACGAGCTGGGCGCCGAACAGGGTGTCCACGCGTTCGCGCTGCACCCCGGCGGCATCATGACACCGCTGCAGCGGCACCTGCCGCGGGCGGAAATGATCGAACGCGGCTGGATCGACGAAGCCGGGAACTACCTGATGGAGTTCAAGACCCCGGAGCAGGGCGCCGCGACCACGGTCTGGGCGGCGACGTCGCTGCAGCTGGCCGGGCGCGGCGGGCTGTACCTCGAGGACTGCGACGTCGCCGAGCTCGCTCCGGCCGACGCCGAGGGCCTCGCCGCCTCCGGCGTCCGCCGGTACGCCGTCGACCGGGAACAGGCCGCGCGCCTGTGGACGCTGTCGGCGCAGCTCACCGGCGTGGACGCGTTCGCCGGGCGATGATCGTGCCCTGGATGTCACATCGGCGGGTGTCCGGACGATACTCTTTTCGTGATCTTCCGACGTTTGCCGTTCACGGGGCCGGGGTACTTGGCGCCCGTGGCCGACGAAGCCGGTAGAACGGGGCGCCCGCCGACGGACGACGTCACCTGCGGGCGCTACGCCTTGGGCGAATTCACGATCACGCCGCGCCGGGCCCTCGACGACGAGCGGCCGCCCGGGTTGCTGGCCGGGCGGTACGAGGTCGGGAACCTGATCGGCAGCGGCGCCACGGCCCGCGTCTACCGGGCTTTCGACGTGCGGCTCGCCCGCGAAGTCGCCGTCAAGATCTACGACCGGGACGCGGTGGCCCTCGACCAGCGCCGCCGGCTGCGCGAGATGACCATCCAGGGCAGCATCAGCCATCCCGGCGTGGTGGCGCTGCTCGACAGCGGCACCGAGAGCGGGCGGACCTACCTGGTCATGCAGCTCGTCGAGGGCGAGAACGTGGCGGAGCGGCTGCTCGGCGGGCCGATGCCGGTGGCCGAGGTGGCGGCGCTGGCCGAGGGGCTCGCCGAGGCGCTGGCCCACGTGCACGAGCGGCGGGTGGTGCACCGGGACCTGAAGCCCGCCAACGTGTTCCTGTCCGCCGACGGTCCCCTGATCGGTGACTTCGGCATCGCGCACGCCCTCGACGCCACCCACATCACCGGCACGGGCCTGATCCCCGGTACCGCCGCCTACCTGGCGCCGGAGCAGGTTTCCGGCGAGCCGGCGGGGCCGCCCGCGGACGTCTACGCCCTCGGCCTGATCCTGCTGGAGTGCCTGACCGGCGAACGGGAGTACCCGGGCACGATGGTCGAGGCGGCGATGGCGCGGCTGACCCGGCCGCCCCGGATCCCGGACGACCTGCCCCCGTCGCTGGCGCACGCGCTGCGCCGGATGACGCAACGGGTTCCCGCCGACCGGCCCACCGCCGCGGAGGTGGTGGGCCTGCTCCAGGCGCCGCCGGACGCGTCCGAGCGTCGCCCGGTGTGGCGTCGCCAGGCCGCTGCCGGCATCGAGCTCCCCCGCGACCCGGCAGCCGGCGCACCCGCGAACCCCAGCCCGGTGCCCCGCGGCGGGCTCGCCGCGGACCGGGCGCACGACCACGATCCGGCGACGAAAACGTTCGCGGTCCCCGGCCCGGCGGCCGGTGCGCCCGCGGCCGGCAACCCGGCACGTCGCCGGCTCGCCGCCGCGGCCGGGCTGACCGCCGCCGCGGTCGCCGTGGTTTCCGCGATGCTGCTGGTCGAGCAGGAAAACGGGACCGGGACCCCGGCCCAGCAGCCCCCGGCGGCCAACTCCCCGGCGGCGACGGTCACGCCTCCGTCGTCCACATCGCCTGCCGGATCCGGCAACCCGGCGCCGCGGACCGGAACGGGGAACATCGTGCCGCCGCCGCCCGGGAGCACTTCGGCTTCGCCGGAACCCGCCGCGGTGACCCACGAAACCCCGTCGTCGTCGGCGGAACAGACGTCGAAGACGGGCAAGCCCGAGAAGACCGAGCCGCCCGGCAAGGGCAAAGGCAAGGGCCACGACTCCTGAGCCGGCGGGTCGGGACCTCCGGCGGACGGATCCGGGTCCAACGGCCCTGGTGCGGAAAATGTCTCCGAAATAGCCGCGACCGCACATTCATTCGATTTCGTGAATTCGGACTCGAAGCAATAACGAGAGGTAACCGGGACCCGGCTCGGCCCGACACACTCCACGTGCCGTCCGCGCCTCTTCGCGCCGGCACCGCCGCCGGGAATCCCCTCCCGGGCGGTCCGATGACATTCCGGAGGTCTGGATGAGTGTCCACGCTGCCCTCGCGCGGCCGATCGGCACCTCGCGCGGCAGGCACGCCAAGCCCCGTCCCGCGTGGCCGCGGGTCGCCGGCCGCCGGGCAGTCTTCCTGCTTTCCGCAGTGATCGCGGCCGTGGCGGTCGTCGGCGCCGGATGGCCGCCCGTGCTGCTCGCGGTGCCCGCTGCCGCGCTTCTGCTGTTCGCCGCGAGCGTCGCGAAACTGCGGACCGCGACGGGGAAGATCGACACCATCTTCGCCGAAGAACTGACCGGGCGGGACGCGGTTCCCGAGGCCGCCGAGCGCGTCGCGAGCTGAGCAGCGGACAGTGTCGACCCTCTGAGGTTTCCCTCTCCCCACTTAAACGTATAGCCGACCCCGGGACTTGTGGCAAGACCCCGGTGCGGGTCCACAATGCGGGCTCACCATTTTCCGGGCGAGGGGATTCCTTGATGCGTGTGCTGCTGTCCACGATCGGCTCGCGGGGCGAGGTGCAGCCGGTGGTGGCGCTGGCGTCGGAACTGCGGGCGCTGGGCCAGGACGTCCGCCTGTGCGTACCGCCGGACTTCCGCGAATGGCTCGACGACCTCGGGTTCGACGTCGTGCCCATCGGTCCCGAGGTGCGCCGGTTCGGCTCGGCGGTCCAGGGCCGTCCCAGCGCCGAAGAACTGAGCAAGGCCGCCGAAGACACCGTCTCGAGCCAGTTCGAGACGGTCACAGTGGCGGCCGAGGGCTGCGACGTCCTGGTGGCGGCCGGGGCGCTGCAGTTCGCGGCCCGTTCGGTCGCCGAGCGGGCAGGCATCGGTTACGTCTACGCGAGCTTCTGCCCCATCACGCTCCCGTCGCCGCTCCACGCGCCGCCGCCGATGCCGTGGCGGTCGCCGGGGAAGACGGACAACCGGGTGCTGTGGGCGGAGGACGGGCACCGCTGGAACCTGCTGTTCGGCGGCCGGGTCAACGCGTGCCGCGCGGCGAACGGCCTGGCCCCGGTGGACGATCTCCAGAGCCACGTCTTCACCGGCCGTCCCTGGCTCGCCGCCGACGCGGCGCTGGCCCCGTGGCCCGACCAGGATGACCCGGACGTGATCCGGACGGGTGCCTGGATCTGGCCGGACGAGCGGCCACTGCCACCCGATCTGGTGGAGTTCCTCGACGCGGGCGAGCCGCCGCTGTACTTCGGGTTCGGCAGCATGCACACCCCGCCCGAGGTCGCCGAAGTGATGCTCGCGTCGGCGCGGGGCACACGGACGGCGCGCGATCATCGCGCGCGGGTGGGCGGACTTGGCCGCGCACGGGCACCCGGACTGCTTCGGCATCGGCGAAGTCAACCAGCAGCGGCTGTTCAAACACGTCGCGGCGGTCGTCCACCACGGCGGCGCGGGCACGACGACAACGGCAGCCGGCGCCGGCGCACCGCAGGTGGTGGTCCCGCAGATGTACGACCAGCACTACTTCGCGGGCCGGGTCCGCGAGCTGGGCGTCGGCGCGGCGACCGATCCGGGAGTGCCGACGGCCGAAGCACTGACGGCAGCGCTGGAGGTCGCGTTGCGGCCGGAGGTGGCGACGCGGGCGCGGCGGTTCGCGGGCCGGGTCCGCCCGGACGGGGCGAGCGTCGCCGCCCGCCACCTGCTGGCCACGGCGCCACTGACGTCCGCCTGAGGTGTCACGTTGCCGGGACGCTCAAGCGCCCCAATGTGGCGTTCGGTGCGTCCAGCGCACCCAATGTGGCGTTCGGTGCGTTGGACGCAACCAACGCCACATTGGGGCGATTCACCGGCCGGAGATGCGAAGCCGGCGCGGCCAGTCGTGGCGGGCTTCGCGGATCATCGCGTCACGGCCGCGCAGAGTTCCGGGACGACGGCTTCGATGTCGTCCCGCAGCACGAAATCGGCGTCCTCGTCGTACGGCGTCGGGTCGCGGTTGACGATCACCAGCGTCGCTCGGGCCTGCACGGCCACCGTGCACAGCGACGCCGCCGGCTCCACCTGCAGCGAGCTGCCGATGGCCAGGAACAGCCCGCTGGCCGCCGCGATGTTCCGCGCGTGCCCGATGACCTCGCCGTCCAGCATCTGTCCAAACAGGACGACGTCGAGCTTCAGGATCCCGCCGCAGCGGGGGCAGGCCGGGTCGTCGTCGCCGGCTTCGACCCGCGCCAGCACTTCGGGGGTCGGGAACCGGGCCGGGCACCGGGTGCACCGCGTGGTGTGCATGGTGCCGTGCAGCTCGAGGACCTTGCGCGCGGCGAGGCCGGCCCGCTGGTGCAGGCCGTCGACGTTCTGGGTGAGCACGCGGACGGCAACGCCCGCGCCGTCCAGTTCGGCCAGCGCGCGGTGCGCCGCGTTCGGCTCCGCCCGCCATGCGCTGTGTCCCGCGTAGGTGCGCCAGAACTCCCGGCGCACCGCGGCGTCGGCGGTGAAGTTCTTGAGCGTGAAGGCGTTCACGGCGCTCGGCGTGCGAGTCCAGACGCCTTCGGGGCCGCGGTAGTCGGGAATCCCGGAGGCGGTGGAGATGCCCGCGCCGGTCAGCGCGGCGATCCGCTTCGCGCCGCGGATCCGGTCGATGAGCTTGCCGTCCATGGTGGCGGAGGTTAACGGCTCATTCACCGCCGCACCACGGGATTACCGGGCCCGCAGCCGCAACGCCAGCGCCGGGCACGCCGCGGCCGCGCGGCGGGCCTCCGCCGCCAGTTCCGGCGGCACGGAACCGGGGGCCACCACCGGATAGCCCCACTCGTCGAGTCTTACCAGCTCCGGCAGCAGGTCCGCGCACAAGCCGTGCGCCCGGCAGCCGATCGGGTCCACCGCGATCTTCATGCCACACCCGCCGGGACCCGGCACCGGCCGCCGGCCTGGTGGGTCCGGACGTCGGCGGCGAAGACGGCCAGCGCGCTCGCCGCGAGGCGGGCCGCGCCGTCCGGGTGGGCGCACGCGCCGCGGCCGGTGAGCAGCGGGAGGCGGCGGGCCAGCCGGACCGCCGACGGGCCGCCCCGGACCAGTTCGGCGAAGTCCGCCGCGATCGACGGCAGGCCGAACGTGCACGGCCCGCACTGCCGGGCCGATTCCGCCGCCAGGTAGGCCAGTACTTTCGCGGTGTACTCCAGTCCGCAAGCGCGGGCCGGAAGCGCGTGAACCGCCGGGATTCCCGACAGGCCGCCGCCGAGATCCGACGTCCACGTCCCGCCGGAGCCGCCGGCGAGCACCGCCTGCACCGGTTCCGCTTCCCCACCCGCCGCGGCCAGCACCGCCGCCAGCGACGATCCCGCGGGCACCTCGACGACGCCGGGCCGCCGGACCGCGCCGGTGACCGTGACCAGGTCGGTCTGTGCCGCGCGGTAGTGGTGCGGGCCGAGGAGGATCGCCGACGCGAGCTGCGCCAGCGTCTCGACGTTCGAGACCAGCGTCGGCCGTCCGCGCACCCCGCGTTCGGCGGGCCGCGGCACCTTGCCGAGCGGCCGCGCGTCGCCCGACGTCAGATAGCGGACGAGCGCGGTCTCTTCGCTGGCGATGTACCGGCGCGGGATCTCCGCGACGCGCACCGCGACGCGGTCGTCGCGCTCGGCGAGGGCCGCGAGGACGCTCGGCAGCACCGGGCTTCCGGCGTGCACGCACAGCACCGCCTCGACCGCGCCGATGGCGTGCGCGGCGAGTTGCAGGCCGTCCAGCACGAGGTGCGGCGACAGCGTGAGCAGCACCGCGTCCTTTTGGCTCAGCGGATCGCCTTCACACCCGTTCGCGACGACGACCGAGCGCTTCGCCCGGGCCGCGCGCAGCTTGACGGCGGTCGGGAAGCCCCCGCCGCCGCGGCCGCACAGCCCGGCCGAGCCGACGGCTTCGATCAGCCGGTCGCGGCCGTCGTCGCCGTGGTAGCCGACCCACGGCACGACGCCGTTGTGGCGCCGGTGCCCGGCCAGGTCGAGCCGGTGCGGGGGCAGGATGCTCATCGGGTGCCTCCCAGGAGCTCGGGGCCGGCGTGCTTCGCGCCGGCTCGGTAGGCGACGGCGCCGAGCGCGGCCAGCACGCACAGCACGTCGAGGGCGACGATCCAGCCGTGGGCGGCGTCGTTTTCGGCCATGCCGAAGCCGTGCACCAGCGCGACCGGCCAGCACAGGTAGGCCAGCCAGTGCACAGCGCGCCACACCCGCGGCGGGATGCGGGTGCGCACGAGACTGGTGACGACGATCGCGAGCAGCAGGTCGAGCGCGACGGCGCCGAGGCCGACCCACAGCGGCCGGTAGGCCGAGCCGAACGGGAGGACGACGTCGAGCCAGCTCAGCGAGACGTAACCGTCGAGAACCGCCGACGCGATGTGCGCGGCGAGGAAGGCGAGACTGGTCAGCGCGAGGTTCCGGTGCACGGCGGCAACGGCGAACCGCGGCCACTCGCGCGTCGCGAACCGGCCGGCACCGAGTGCGCCGAGGACGACGACGCCGGTGAAGAGCACCAGCGAAACGAGCCCGGTCGCGCGGCTGAAGTACCAGACGGCGGAGCTCATGACGGCCACCCGGGCGTGGTGACGACGTCGCCGCGGACGCCGACGAGCCGGGCGGGCAGCTGCCGTCGCTCGAGCCAAGCTGGTGCTGCCGCCCCGAGGACGATCGCCGCGGTGCTCGCGGCGTTGGCGTCCACAGTGGACTCCGCGACGACGGTGACCGTGCGCCAGCGCGGTTCCGGGATGTCCCCGGTGCGCGGGTCGACGATGTGGTGCACCGTCCGGCCGGCGTGGCGCCAGCGCCGCCGGGTGGTGCCGGAACTGGCGAGCCCGCCGCCGCGCAGCGCCACGGTGGCGTCCGGGAGGGCGACGGCCCGGGTGTGGTCATCGCCGAGCGCGACCTGCCAGCCCCCGGACGGCGCGGGCCCGGCGGCCCGCAGATCGCCCCCGAGGTTGACGAGCGTGCCGCAGCCGGTCGCGATGTGGATCCGGCGAGCGGCACGGTCCGCGGCGAGAGCTTTCGCCGTCGCACCGAGGTCGAGATAAACGCCCCGAGGCAGGACGACCAGCCGCTGCGCGGGATCGAAGAGAACCCGGTGCCAGCCGGGCACCGGCACAGCACCGCCCAGTCCTCGTGTCGCCCCTCCAATCACGCATGATGCCCCTTCAATCACGCGAGACGCCTCTCCAATCACGCGAGATGCCCGTCCCGTCACGGGATCAGCCGCCGTGGACCGATCAGCGGCAACCTCGGCGAAGTCGCGGTCGTACCCCAGCGCCCGCACGGCCGCGCCCACCGTCGGATCGACCAGCCCGCCGGTCAACCGCGCCGCGCGCAAAGCCACGCCGAGTGCCTCCGCGAGCAGCGGCCCCACCCGCACCTGCCGTCCGGCGTTCTCGTGCAGCCGGGAGATCTCCGAGTCCGGCCGGAACCGGCTGCACGCCGCGTCGATCGCGGCGAGTTCCTCGTGCAGCAGCTCGGCCGCCGCGTCCAGCCGGTCCGGCTCGGTGACCAGGACCTCCGCCGTCGTGCCGAGCGCGCGGAACGCCGTCGCCGCGGTCATGACGCTCCCGAACCGGTGTGCGCCTGGCCGGATCCCGAACTCAAGCCGCTGTCCGGTGCCTGGAGCTGGTCCTGCGTGCCGGTGGAGTCACCGGTGGTGCTCTGCGTGGTGTCCGCCGATGCCGACGAGAGGCCGAAGCCGATCGCACCGACCGCGGCCGCGCCCAGCACCGCTGCGGTCGCGGTGACCAGGGCGGCCTTGCGGCGGCCGCGCTCACGGCGGGCGGCGCCGCCGGGGGTGAGGGGTTCCATGGCACCGAGTGTCGGCGCCGTTCCTTTGAACGAGCTGGGAACGACCTGTCAGATTCCTGACCGGCCATTGTGGACACTACCAAAGAAGGTTGACACCGGGGGGCCATTAACCCACTCTTTCCGTTGTCCGCCGGTGGTTTCCCGGTGTTCACGAGCCGGACCACGGCACGGCACGCACCGGCCCCCTGCCCCGGGCACCATGAGGCGCCCCATCCCGCCCACGCTGGAGGACCCATGATCCGCAAGCGGATCTTCGCCGCCTTCGCCGCCGCCCTGGTCACCGCCGGTGCGGTCACCACCGCCGTCGTCACCGGAACGGACGAGTCCGCGGCCGTGCGGCCGACCGCTTCGACCGTGCCGGCGTTCGACCACATCGTCCTGGTGATGTTCGAGAACAAGAAGTACTCCTCGATCAACGGCAGTTCCAGCGCCCCCTACTTCAACTCCCTCGCCTCGCAGAGCGCGAAGTTCACGAACTCGTTCGCGATCACCCACCCGAGCCAGCCCAACTACGTCGCCCTCTTCTCCGGCGCGACGCAGGGCGTCACCGACGACACCTGCCCGGCCAACCTCGGCGCGAAGGCCAACCTCGGCCGGCAGCTGATCGACGCGGGCAAGACCTTCACGGGCTACTCCGAAGCCATGCCGTCGGACGGCTACACCGGCTGTTCCAGCGGCACCTACCGGCGCAAGCACAACAGCTGGGCCGACTTCTCGAACGTCCCCTCCGCGAGCAACCTCCGCTACTCGAGCTTCCCGAGCGACTTCACCCAGCTGCCGACCGTTGCGTTCGTTACGCCCGATATGTGCAACGACATGCACGACTGCTCGATCGGCACCGGCGACACCTGGCTGAAGAAGAACCTCGACGCCTACGCCCAGTGGGCGAAGACGCACAACAGCCTGCTGATCGTCACCTTCGACGAGGACAGCGGCACGTCGGTCAACCAGATCTTCACGACGTTCACCGGCGCCGGCGTCAAGGTCGGCAGCTACAGCGAGTCGATCAAACACTACACCGTGCTGCGCACGATCGAGGCGTCCTACGGCCTGCCGGGCATCGGCGGCGCCGCGAGCAAGTCGCCGATCCTCGACGTCTGGCAGTAACCGCGTGTACCTGTCCACCATCGGCCGCCGAGAGCATGCTGGGGCGATGTCCCGGACCAGGCTCTCGGCGGTCGGCGCGAACGTCTTCGCGATCGGCGCCGTCAGCCTGGTCACCGACGTCTCCTCGGAGATGGTCACCGCCGTCCTGCCGGTCTACCTGGTGCTCGGCCTGCACCTGAGCCCCGCCGCGTACGGCCTGGTCGACGGCCTCTACACCGGCGCGACGGCGTTGCTGCGGATCGTCGGCGGGTACGTCGCCGACCGGGTCCGGCGGCGCAAGATCGTCGCCGGAGCCGGCTACGCGCTGTCCGCGGTGGCGAAGCTCGGCCTGCTCGCGGCCGGGGCGTCGGCGGCCGCGATCGGCGCCGTGATCACGCTCGACCGCACCGGCAAGGGCCTGCGGACCGCGCCGCGCGACGCGCTGATCACGCTGTCTGCGCCCGAACCGCTGCTCGGGCGGGCGTTCGGCATCCACCGCGCGATGGACAGCATGGGTGCCTTCGCCGGGCCCCTGGTCGCGCTCGCCGTGCTGGCCGCGGTCGGCGCCACCGACCCCGAAGCCTTCAACGCCGTTTTCTTCGTCAGCTTCTGCATCGCCGCCGTCGGCGTGCTGCTGCTGGTGCTGTTCGTCCGCGACCGCCGGACGCCGAAAGCCACCGCGAACCCGGTTTCGCCGCGCGCGGCGGCGGCCCTGCTGCGCGGCAACGGCGTGCGGCGGCTGCTGGCGGCGGCGTGCGTGCTCGGGCTGGCCACGGTCGGCGACGGGTTCGTCTACCTGCTGCTGCAGCACAAGGAGGACATCGCGACCGGCTGGTTCCCACTGCTCGCGGTCGGCACCAACCTCAGCTACCTGCTGCTCGCCGCGCCGCTGGGCGCGCTGGCCGACCGGGTCGGGCGGCTGCCGGTCGTGCTCGGCGGCTACGGCGCGCTCGCACTGGTCTACCTGCTGCTGGCCGGGCCGGTGTCCGGCTGGCCGCTGTTCGCGGCGGCGCTGGCGTTGTACGGCGCGTTCTACGCGGCGACCGACGGCGTCCTGATGGCACTGGCCGGTCCGCTGCTGCCGGAGTCGTTGCGCACCACGGGGATTTCGCTCGTGCAGACCGCACAGGCGCTCGCGTACTTCGCCTCGTCCGTCCTTTTCGGACTGGCGTGGCAGTTCTGGGGTCCGGACCGGGCGATCGTGGTCGCCGCGGGCGGGGCCGTGGCCGCGATCGCCGTGACGTTCGTGGTCCTCTCCCCGCGGAAGGTGACAGCGTGAGGACGAGGATCCTGATCGCCGTCGCCGGGGTGCTCGTGCTCGCCGGGGCGGCGGTCGCGTACGTCGGGTTCGCGAGCGCGCGCAGCCACGACGTCGCCGCGACCGGCGCGGTCAGCCTCTCCCCCGGCCCGCGACTGCTGTTCCGCAGCACGGCCGACGCCGACCGCGGGCACGTCGCCACGGTGTCCACTGCGGACCCCGCCGGCCCGCGGACGGTCTCGCCGCTGTCGTGCACGCGGGTGTACGCCGCCGGCGGCACCGGCCTCTGCCTGCGCCCGGACGGCGATCTGACCACGTACCAGCTGGTCCAGCTCGACGCGCAACTCGCGTCGAAGCGGGAGATCCCGCTGGTCGGCCTGCCGAACCGGGCGCGGGTGTCGGCGAGCGGCCGGATGCTCGCGTGGACGGTGTTCGTCACCGGCGATTCCTACAACGGCGGCCTGTTCTCCACCCGCGCCGGCATCCTCGACACGGCGACCGGTGACCTCGCGGGGACGCTGGAGGACTACGCGGTGACGCTCGACGGGAAGCCGTACCAGGCGGCCGACCTCAACTTCTGGGGCGTCACGTTCACCCGCGACGACCGCCACTTCTACGCGACGATGTCGACGGCCGGCCACCGCTACCTGGTCGCGGGCGACTTCGCCGCGCACACGGTCCGCACGCTGCGCGAGAACGTCGAATGCCCGTCCCTTTCCCCGGACGGCACGCGGGTGGCGTTCAAGTCCGCTGTGGACGGCGACCCGGCCAAGGGCTGGCGGCTGTCGGTGCTCGACCTGGCCGCGTCGAAGGTGACGGCGCTGGCCGAGACCCGCAGTGTCGACGACCAGCCCGCCTGGCTCGACGACCACACGATCGGCTACGGCGTGCCCCGCGGCCCGGGTCACGCGGACGTCTGGTCGGTCCCGGCCGACGGATCGGGCACGCCCAGGCTGCTCGTCCCGGAGGCGGAGTCCCCCGCCGCCCTCGGCACCTGAGGATCAGTCCATTTTGCGCAAGCCGTCGAGGATGCGCTGCATCAGGTCCGTGTCCGGGGGCGCGAAGGCGAACCGGGAAGCCGGCACCCTGGCGGCCGCCGAGCGCGGCGGCGGGAGGGCGCCCGCCACCCGTGCCGGCAGTGGCTCCGGCGCGGCTTCGCGCCGCGTCTGCGCGGGGATCGGCAGCGTCGGCAGGGCGACCGTCCTGGCTTCGGCCAGCTGCTTCACGGCGTGCTCCTGCCGGATGCGCGACCGGATGCCGGCCACGGTGAAGTCCGGTTCCGGTTCCGGTTCCCGGATGGACACGGGCGCGGGTCGGCGCGGACGCCGCCGTTCCAGGGCGATCGCCCAGGCCGCGGCGGCGAGCGCCGGCAGCAGCAGCCCGGCGACGATGGCGAGGCCGGGCAGATCCACGGCCATCAGCGGGCCCCGGGGGCAGGTAGGAGCATGACGTTCACTTCCGGACGGACGGTTCTTCCGCAGCATGGCCGACACCTGAATATTCGACATTAACGAATTTTCGCGGACCCCGACGCCCATCATGAACGACGGGCAGCACTCCCGCAAGCAGCCGAACGGGGTCGACCATCCGGACGGCAAAAGCGCAGCTCAGGGCGGGTTTCGCGGCGGGTATACCGCGCCCCTCACCCAGTGATACGGACGCTGGTTCGGTTTGGTTCACCCTCTTTTTTGTACGATTCGTGTACTGCGTCACGGCACACTCGCCGAATGCGCATTTCGACCTGGCTCGTGGCCGCTTCGCTCGCGCTCACCGGCCTCGCCCCCGCGACCCCCGCCGTCGCCGCCGACGGCAACCCGCTCGAGAAGACGAACGGCTTCTACGCCGACCCGGACTCGAACCCGGCGACCTGGGTCCGCGACCATCCGGACGACAGCCTGGCGGGTCCGATCCGGACGTCGATCGCGACGAAGCCGGGTGCCCGCTGGTTCGGCAACTGGAGCGGCGACGTCCGCGCGGCGGTCGACTCCTACACCTACGCCGCCGACGTCGCCGACAAGCTGCCGGTCCTGGTCGCCTACAACATCCCCGGGCGCGACTGCAGCGGCGAGTCGACCGGCGGCGCGGGCGGCCCGCAGGCCTACCGCGACTGGATCTCCGCGTTCGCCGACGGCATCGGCGGCAAGCCGGCGATCGTGATCATCGAGCCGGACGCGCTCGCCCAGCTCGACTGCCTGCCCGGCGACGCCCGGCAGACGCGGATCGACCTGCTGAAGTACGCCGCGACGCAGTTCGCCCAGAAGGCGCCCAACACGTGGGCGTACCTGGACGGCGGCAACGCCACGTGGATCCCGGCCGCCACGATGGCTTCCCGGCTGAAGTCGGTGGGCGTCCAGTCGATCCACGGGTTCGCGCTGAACGTGTCCAACTACTACACCACGGCCGAGTCGACGACCTACGGCAAGGCGGTCGACGCGGCCCTGGGTTACGCGGCCCCGTTCGTGGTCGACACCAGCCGCAACGGCAACGGCCACGGCACGGACTCCGAGTGGTGCAACCCGCCGAAGCGCAAGCTCGGCGTGACGTCCCGGCTCGGCGGCGGCCCGGAGATGCAGCTGTGGATCAAGGTCCCCGGCGACTCCGACGGCAGCTGCGGCTACGGCTCGGGCATCCCGGCGGGCACGTTCAGCCCGGCCCTCGCCAACCACCTGATCAAGGGCGACTGACCAATGCGCCCCAATGTGGCGTTGGTTGCGTCCAACGCACCCAATGTGGCGTTCGGTGCGTTGGACGCACCGAACGCCACATTGGGGCGCTTGAGACTCAGCCGAGCGAGCAGGCGCGCGCCAGCTCCGCCGGGGTCGCCCCGGCGGGGCGGGCGATCGTTGCCGAGGCCGGTGGCCGCACTCCGCGCAGCCAGCCCGCCAGCGCGTCGAACGCCGTCCGGAAGCACGGGCCCAGCGGGCGGAGCTTGTCCGGGTAGGCGTCGACCAGGCCGTCGACGTGGTTGCCGCCCTCGACGCGGTAGTACCGGTGCAGCGCCCCACGGCCGGCCGAGGTGATCATCCGGTCGTAGACGTCGGAGTCGCGCGTGATCGGCAGCAGCGTGTCGAGCGTGCCGTGCAGCGTCAGCAGCGGCTTGCCGATCCGCCCGGTCAGGGAGATCCGCTCCACCGCCCGCGCCACCGGCGCAGGCCGCGCGGAATACGCATAGTCCGCGTCACAAGACGGTGTTCCGGAAGCGCAGAACGGGATCCCGGCCTGCAAGACGCCGTCGAACGAGGGGTCGACCTCCTCGCGGTAGATCCGCTGGGTCAGATCCCAGTAGACGCGGTAGTGGTAGTCCCAGAGGAACTCCGAGCCCGGCGCGAACCCGGCGTCCAAAATGGATTGATGGGCCGGTGCCGAACCGGCCGCGTAGGCGGGGTAAGCGCGCAGGGCCGGCGGCAGGAACGTGAGCAGGTTCGGTCCATCGGCACGCCACAGCGTTCCCTCCCAGTCGACGCCGCCGTCGTAGAGCCACGGCCGGTTCTCCAGCTGCCACCGCACGAGGTACCCGCCGTTGGACAGCCCGGCCGCCAGGGTCCGCGCCGGCCACCGGCCGTAGTGCCGCGCCGCCGCCGACCGGGCCGCCAGCGTCAGCTGCGTGACGCGCGAGTTCCACTCGGCGAGCGCGTCGCCGGGCCGGACGCCGTCGGTGAAGAACGCCGCGCCGGTGTTTCCCTTGTCGGTCGCGGCGAACGCGTAGCCTTCGGCCAGCGCCTGATCGCCGATCGCGCGGTCGTTCGCGTACTGCCGCCGCACGCCGGGTGAGCCGGAGACGACCAGGCCGCCGTTCCACCGATCCGGCAGGCGCAGCACGAACTGCGCGTCGTGGTTCCAGCCGTGGTTGGTGTTCGCCGTCGACGTGTCGGGGAAGTACCCGTCGACCTGGACGCCGGGAACCCCGCTCGGCGCGGGCAGACCTGCCGACGTCAGGCCGGCCCAGTCGGCCTGGACGGTGTGGCCCGACGCGAGGGTGCCGGTCGTCGTCAGGTCGTCCAGGCAGACGGCGATCTGCCGCTCGGCGCCGGGCACGTCCACCTCGCAGTGCCGAGGCGACGCCGACGCCGCGGGGGGCAGCGCCGCCGCGAATGCTCCCGCCAGAACCAAAGCCAGCCACCTGCGCACGGTTCACCTCCGGTCTCGGATGCCCTGAACCCAAGCGCGTACCCCGGCCGGGAGCCACCCCGCCGGCCACCATGAATCGCCGGGCCGATGTGGTGGCCGGACACATGGTCCGGACCTCGGAACCGCCTTAACGTCGCTGGGAACCCTCTCAACGACGAGAAGGAACTCACGATGCGCAAACTCGCTTTCGCCGGACTCGCCGCGGTCACCGCCGCCGTGCTCACCACCGTCGGGGTGGCCGCCGCCGACCCGCCGCCGTCCTCCCTGGTGCAGATTTCCTCGTTCGGCGCCAATCCCGGCGCGCTGGCGATGTACACGTACACGCCGTCCGGGCTCGAAACCGGCCGCCCGGTGGTCGTCGCGCTGCACGGCTGCACGCAGAGCGCCGCGGACTACTACGCCCATTCCGGCTGGCCGGCGCTGGCCGACCGCTGGCGTTTCGCGGTCGTGTTCCCGCAGCAGTCGACCGCGAACAACTCGCTGAAGTGCTTCAACTGGTTCTCCACCGCGGACGACACCCGAGGCAACGGCGAAGCCGCGTCCATCAAGTCCATGGTGGACAAGGCGATCGCCGACCACGGCTCGGACTCCTCGCGGGTGTTCGTCACCGGCTTGTCGGCCGGCGGCGGGATGACCGCCGACCTGCTGGCCGCGTACCCGGACGTCTTCGCCGCCGGCGGCATCAACGCCGGCCTGCCCGCGCAGTGCGCCACGAGCGTCACCGAGGCGACGAACTGCCAGCAGAACGACCAGCACCTGACCCCGGCGCAGTGGGCGTCGCGGGTGAAGGCGCAGTACCCCGGCTACAGCGGGCCGTGGCCGCGCGTCGCGATCTGGCAGGGCACGGGTGACTACACGGTCTACCCGGTCAACGGAACGGAATTGCGCGACCAGTGGACCGCGGTGCACGGCGTCTCGCAGTCGCCGACGAGCACGCAGTCCCTGCCCGGCAGCACGACTCTGACGGACTACGCCGGCAAGGTGCGGCTGTACTCGATCGCCGGGATGGGCCACGGTACGGCGGTCGACCCGGGCACCGGCCCGACGCAGTGCGGCAGCACGGGCGCGTACTTCCTCGCCGGGATCTGCTCCAGCTACTACACCGGCGTGTTCTTCGGGCTGGACAACGGATCGGGGACCACGACGACGGCCACCACCACGTCGGCTCCGGCGGGAACCTGTGTCAGTGCCAGCAACTACGCCCACACGCAGGCGGGCCGCGCGCACCAGAGCGGCGGTCAGACGTATGCGAACGGTTCGAACCAGGCCATGGGCCTGTGGAACACCTTCACGATCCACGCGCTGCGGGAAACGTCCCCCGGCTATTGGGTCCTCGCCGACGGCCAGTGCTAGCACTTCGCGATTCGGCCGTTTGCCGGTCCCGGCGAAGTTGTTCTTGCCCCTAGAATTCCTCCGATGAAGGCGAAAACCCTGCTGGCATTGGTGATCGCGGCACTGGCGGCCGCGGCGTCCGGTCTCGTTCCGGCCACCGCGGCCGCCGGCGAAGGCCCGATCACCTCGATCGTCGGCGGCCACAAGGCTTCCGAGCCCTATCCCTTCATGGCCTACATCGTCGATGGCTGCACCGGCTCGTTGATCAAGCCCAACTGGGTGATCACGGCCAAGCACTGCTCGGCGGTGACTTCGGTCCGGGTGGGCAACAACGACCGGACCAAGGGCCGGAAGGTTCAGGTCATCGACGACATCCCCCACAGCTACGCCGACGTGAAGCTGCTGAAACTGGCCGAATCGGTGCCGTTCGCCCCGATCCCGATCGGCGCACCGGCCGACGCCGCGGTGGGAACCGTGACCCGGTTGCTCGGCTGGGGACAGACCTGCGACATCGCCGGCTGCGGGCCGATGTCCACCTACAACAACGAGTTCGACACCTCGATCCTCGTGGACAGCAGGTGTTACCGCATCAACGCGGCGCAGGAGATCTGTACCGACAACCCGAACCAAGGCGGCGACTGCTACGGGGATTCCGGTGGCCCGCAGATCACGAAGGTCGACGGTGCCTGGACCCTGATCGGCAGCGACAGCCGGGGCACGACGTCGGCCTGCGGCGCCGGCCCGTCGATCTACGTCGACCTGACCTCACCGGACGTCCGGCCGTGGATCAGCACGACGGTCGGCGGTTTGTAGGCCGGTAAGGCTCAGGCGTCGCGGAGGCGGTGCAGGCGCAGGGCCAGCTGGATTTCCAGAGCCCGGTCCGGCGCCTGCCAGTCCTCCCCCAGCAGCGACGCCACGCGTTCCAGCCGTTGCACCACCGTGTTCACGTGGACGTGCAGCACGTCTTTCGTGCGCGCCAGCTGGGATCCGTTCGCGAAGTACGCCCGCAGCGTCGCGACCAGCTCGGTGCCGCGGCGCTCGTCGTAGTCGAGGACCGGGCCCAGTGTCCGGCGGACGAACGCGTCGAGGTCCGCGCGGTCGCCGAGCAGCTGGCCGAGGAAACCCAGGCCCGCCATCGCCGCGCCTTCGCCCGCCCGGCCCAGCGCCAGCAGGGCCCGGACGCAGCGGGCCGCTTCCGCGTGGGCGTCCGCGATCGCCGACGGGCCGCTCGCCGGGCCCGCCGCGCCCACCGTGACCGGGCGGCCGGTGGCCGCTCCGAGGTCGGCCGCCACGCGGCCGGCCAGCTCGTCCGGGTCGCCCGTGCCGAGCAGCACGACCTCCTCCGCGTGCACGCCGACCAGCGTCGCGTGCCGGGCGGCCGCGCTCGCCAGGCGCCGCCGTGAGCCGCCGTCCGCGTGCGCGACCAGCACCGCGTGCGGTGCCGACAGGTCGATCCCCAGCCTGCGACCGCGAGCCAGCAGCGCACGCGGGTTGCGGTCCGGCGCGGTGAGCAGGTCGGTCAGCAGCTCGCCTCGGACCTCGTCTTCGGCGCGCACGACGGACCGGCGCAGCATCAGCAGCAACGCCGTCACGACGCCGGCGCGTTCGAACAGCCGGCGGTCGGGGTCGGTGAGTCCGGGGCGGCCGGCCAGCACCAGGCTGCCGAGCAGCTCGGGACCGGCCTGCACCGCGCAGACCCAGTTGTCCTTTGTAGACACAGCGCGGCCTGACGCGCGGGCGGCGGCGAGCGCGTCCGGGTCGAGCGCCACCGGGTCCGCCGAACTCGCCAGGAGCGTGCCGTCGGCGTCGTACACCGTGAGGTCTCCGTGCAGCACCCCGGCGACCGCGTCGGCGACGTCCGGGAGGTCGCCGCCGCGCAGCACGAGGTCGGTGAGCCGGTCGTGCGCGTCCTCGGCGCGTTCCATCGTCGCGTTGGCCTCGTTGAGCTCGGCGACGGCGCGGCGTGTCTGGTCGAGGAGGTTCGCGCTGTCCAGGGCGATCGCCGCGTGGTCGGCGAGCGACGACAGCAGCGCCACCTCGTCCGCCGAGAACTCCCGCGTCGCGCGGTCGGACGCGAAGAGCACGCCGAGCACCTTCGGGCCGATGGCCAAGGGGACGCCGAGGATGGCGGTCAGGCCCTCGTCCTCGACGCCGGAGTCGATGTGCCGGGTGTGCTTGAACCGGTCGTCGTTGAAGTAGTCCGCCGTCGCGTACGGCCGCGCGGTCTGCGCGACCAGCCCGCCGAGGCCCTCGCCCATGCCGAGCACGATCTGCTGGAACTCCGCCGACACCGAGCCGTCGCTCACCCGGATGTAGGTCTTGCCCTCGGCCTCGTTGTTGAGCGACAGGTACGAGACGTCGACGCCGAGCAGCGCCCGCGCCCGCCGGACGATCGAGCGCAGCACGGTGTCCGGGTCGGACAGCGCGGCGAGCTCGCTCGCGGTGTCGAACAGCGCGGCGAGCTGCGCCTCACGCCGCCGGTGCTCGGCCAGGGTCTCGCGGATCCGCAGGGCCTGCTCCCCCGCACCGGCCAGGGCGGCGAGGCCCGCCGCGTCGAGGCCGCCTTCGGCGCGGGCCGTGACGACGACGTGCGCCAGCTGCTCGCTGCTCGCTCCGGAGGCGAGCAGGTCGAGCAGCCGGCGCAACGCGTCCGAGGGTGCGGTCACGGCCGTCATGCTAGGGCGAAACGGCCGCCGTCTCCGCCTCGACGTCCTCGTCGTGCAGCGAGGCACCGCGGGTTTCGCGGGCGGCCAGCAGCGCGATCACCGTGATCAGGCACATCGCCGCGACGTACAGCGACACCGGCACGGTGCTGCCCCAGGCCGAGAACAGCGCCACGGCGACCAGCGGAGCGACGGCCCCGGCCGCGATCGACGACAGCTGGCCGCCGACCGAAAGGCCGGTGTAGCGCACGCGGGTCGGGAACTGCTCGGCGAAGAACGCGGCCTGCGGCCCGTACATCGCGCCGTGCAGCACCAGCCCGACGGTCGTGGCCAGCACGATCACCGCCGACGACTTCGTGTCGAGAAGAGCGAAGAACGCGAAGCCCCACAAAGCCATCCCGATCGCGCCGAACAGGTAGACCGGACGACGCCCGACGCGGTCGGACAGCGCGCCCCACACGGGGATCGTCACGAAGTGCACGGCCGAGCCGATGAGCACCGCGGTCAGGCCGAGGCCCTTCGGCAGGTGCAGCCCGGTCGTGACGTACACCAGGATGAACGCGGTGATCACGTAGTACGAGACGTTCTCGGCCATCCGGGCGCCGATGGTGATCAGCACCTGCCGCCAGCTGTTGCGGAAGACCTCGACGACCGGGACGTGCTTCTCGGTGCGCGCCTCGGCCTGGCGCTGGGCGGCGAGGAACACCGGCGATTCGGCGACGGCCAGCCGGATCCACAGCCCGATCAGCAGCAGCACCCCCGAGAGCAGGAACGGGACGCGCCAGCCCCACGACATGAACGTCGCATCGGACTGCGTCGCGGACAGGATCGCCAGCACGGCGGTGGCCAGGAGGTTGCCGCCGGGCGCGCCGCACTGCGGCCAGCTCGCCCAGAAGCCGCGACGGCGGTCGTCGCCGTGCTCGGAGACGATCAGGACGGCCCCGCCCCACTCACCACCGAGCGCGAAGCCCTGGACGAGCCGAAGCAGCGTGAGCAGCAGCGGAGCCAGGACGCCTGCGGACGCGTACGTCGGCAGCACGCCCATCAGGCAGGTCGAGCCGCCCATCAGCACCAGGCTGACGATCAGGAGCTTCTTGCGGCCGAGCCGGTCGCCGAAGTGGCCGAAGACCAGGCCGCCGACCGGGCGGGCGAGGAACCCGACGGCGTAGGTCAGGAACGCCAGCAGCGTGCCGGTGAGCGGGTTCGCCGTCGGGAAGAACAGCTTGTTGAAGACGAGGGCGGCGGCCGAGGTGTAGAGGAAGAAGTCGTACCACTCGATGGTGGTGCCGATCAGGCTCGCGCCGACGATCTTGGCGATCGCCGACCGGTGGGGTTGGCTCACTGCGGGCTCCACTTCCTTGTGGTTGGGCGGGATTAAGCGGCGGTCCAACCGCCATCGAGGGGAACGGATGCCCCGGTGATGTGGCCGGCGTGCGGCGAGCACAGCCACACCACCAGGGAGGCGACGTCCGCGGGTTCGATGAGCTTCTTGATCGCGGCCCGCTTGAGGAGAACCTCGGCGACGACGTCCTCACGCGGGATGTCGTGCTCGGCGGCCTGCGCGTCGATCTGGCCGTCGACCAGCGGGGTGCGGACGTAGCCGGGGTTGACGCAGTTGCTGGTGACGCCGTGTTCGGCCCCTTCGAGGGCGGCGACCTTCGAGAGGCCTTCGAGGCCGTGCTTGGCGGCGACGTACGCGGCCTTGTAGGCGGAAGCGCGCAGCCCGTGGACGCTCGACATGTTGACGATCCGCCCCCAGCCCCGCGCGTACATCGACGGCAGCGTGTGCCGGATGAGCAAGAAGGGAGCGGTGACCATCAAGGCCTGGATCCGGGCGAAGACGTCCGGCGGGAAGGCCTCGATCGGCGCGACGTGCTGGATCCCGGCGTTGTTGACCAGGATGTCGACCTCGGCCGGGAGGTCCCCGATCGACGCGGGATCGGTGAGGTCGGCGACGTGCGCCCAGCCCCCGGCCTCGGCAGCGGCGGCTTCGGTCCGGCGCGCGTCGATGTCGACGACGTGCACCTTGGCCCCGGCCGCGGCGAGGGCGCGGACGCAGGCGAGGCCGATGCCGCTCGCACCGCCGGTGACGAGGGCCGTGCGCCCGTCCAGATCGCTGGTCATGGACGGGAACGGTAAGCGTGACCCCGGTCGCTAGCTATGTGTGCGAGGGCTACACCTCGGGAAGATCCAGTGGTGCCGGTAGACACAACGCGGAGAGTAAGGCTTCCCACGATCGGGTGGAAATTTCGAGGGTGCCGCCGGAGCGGTCCTTGGTGTCGCGGATTTTTGCCGCAGGTCCGAGCGCCACTTCGACGCAATCTTCCTTGCCCGTGTAGCTGGAAGTTCGCCACACAGTGGAGTTCATCCGGCACCTCCGAGTTCGGCGGCCACCTCCCCGATGAGCGCGCAGCTCTCCTGCTCGCTCAAGGCAAGGCCCGCCAGTGTCTTCGCGGCCGACCGGTAGTCGGCGATCTGATCTTCATCGTAGAGGTAGGCACTCGCGCGATAGTGCTCCACGAAGACGATCGGCGGGAGCTGAGCGAACTCAAGGATCATGAAGGGTCCCCAGTAGCCGGGATGGAACTTGCCTCCCGCGGGCAGCACCTGAAGGCGGATGTGCCGCCGGTTCGACATCGCACTCAGGGAACGCAACTGCTCGAGCATGATCGCCGGCGGGCCGATGCACCGCCGGAGCGCGGCCTCGTCCACCACCACGTGGTACGGCAGCGGGTCATAGCGGGTGATCACCGACCGCCGAGCCCTCTTGACCTGAACAAGCTTCTCGATCTGCACTTCGGCCAGCCCGAGGTCCGTGAACATGGCCCGCACGTAACCGTCGGTCTGCAGCAGTCCAGGCACCAGCAGCGGCTGCCAGGCGAAGATCGCGGTCGCATCACGCTCGTACTCGGCGTAGGTCGACACGATCGGCTCCACGCCGGGCACCATCTTCTCGAGCCAGCTCGGCTCGCGGGCGGTGCGGGCGAGTTCCAGCAACCTCGCCCGCTCCCCCGGCTCCACGACGAGCACCCCCATCAGCAGAGCCACCTGCTCCACCTTGGGAATCCGCTTCCCGTACTCCCAATTGGACAGTTCCTGCGCGTGCACCCCGATCAACCGGGCCAGCTCGCGCACACCGAAGTTCCGGGCTTCCCGGCATTTCCGGAGCCCGAAGCCGAGCGCTCTCGCCCGCGGTGTCGCGAAGGGTGTCGCCATGAGCGCATTCTGTCACCGGGGTCCGACACTTCCGCCCTCCGCACGTCGGCTGGTGTCGCGGATTCGCGTCGGATTCCCTGCACCGCATGGACCCGGACCACGCACTCCTGACCCGTCTCCGCGACCTTGCCGAAACGCTGCCCGGCGACCTCGCCTGGCTCACCGGCCCGCCCCTGCGTGCGGACGGCCTGCGGGACCTCGGCGAGCGCCTCTGCTGCCTCGGCGGGGACCTGATCACCCGCGCGGGCGTCCTCGACGAGATCGCCGCCGCCCGCCTCCCCTCGCACGGCTGGATCCCCGAATGCGGCCCGGATCCGCGCCGGCGGCTCGCCCACTACGTCGGCCGCGGCGAGGTCCGGCTCGGCCTGATCTACTTCGCGAGCTGCGGCGCGGGCTGCTTCCCCTTCTACGGCACCGACCCGGCCGGGAGGACCGAGCGGCACGAGCGGTGCGAGAAGTGCGTCAAGGAGGCGTACCGCCTCATGAGCGTTCCGCCAGCACCGCGAGATAGTGCACGTTCGTCATGATCCCGAGGACGTTGCCGAACGGGTCGACGACGGACGCCGTCACGAAACCCTCCCCGCGCACGGTGATCGGCTCGAACTCCTTCGCGCCCAGCTCCAGGAGGCGCGCGAGGGTCGCTTCGAGGTCGTCGACGTGCCAGCTGACGATCTGCCCGCCCGGCTCGGCCTGCGTGCTGGGCGCGTACTTGCGGTCGGCGACGCCGAGTTCGTGCTGGTAGTCGCCGATCCGGAACTCGAAGTACCCGGGGACGGTGAAGTACGGCTCGATCCCCAGGAACTCCGTGTACCAGGTCTTCGCGGCTTCGTGGTCCTCGGCGTAGTACGTCACGGTGGCCATTCCTCGCAGCATGTCCTGTTCCTCTCAAGCGGTGTGGAGCCATCATGCGGGGCGAAAGTGCTCACCGAGTGAGCACTTTGTTTGCGAGACTTCTCCCATGCGCGCCGACCGCCTCGTGGCCACCCTCCTGCTGATGCAGTCCCGCGGCCGCGTCACCGCCGGAGAGCTCGCCCAGGAGCTGGAAGTCTCCGTCGCGACGGCGCGCCGTGACCTCGAAGCGCTCTCGGCCGCCGGGGTGCCCGTCTACCCGCAGCCGGGCCGCGGCGGCGGCTGGCAGCTCGTCGGCGGGGCGCGCACCGACCTCTCCGGCCTGAGCGCGCGCGAAGCGCAGGCGCTGTTCCTCCTGGGCGGACCGGCCGCGGCCACCACGCCGGAGGTCAAGTCCGCGCTGCGGAAGCTGATGGGCGCGCTGCCCGGCACGTTCCGGGCCGGCGCCGAGGCCGCCGCGGAAGCGGTCTTCGTCGACCAGGCGGGCTGGGGCGAGCGTCCGAAGGAACGGCCGCCGATGGTCGAGCTGCTGCGCGACGCCGTCATCGCCCGCCGGAAGGTCCGCCTGACCTACGCCGGCCGCGAACGGTCGGAGCGGCTCGTGGACCCGTGGGGCCTGGTCGACAAGGACGACGTCTGGTACCTCGTCGCCGGGACCGCGAAGGGCCGCCGCACGTTCCGGGCCGACCGGATCGTCGCGGCCGTTCCGACCGAGGAGGCCGCGGACCGCCCGTCGGACCTGGAACTCGCCCGGGTGTGGGAGGAGGTCGTCGAGGAGGTCGAGAAACGGCGCTCGTTGCTCAGCGCGGACGTGGTGCTCGACCGACGGTACTTCGGGGTGCTGCGGGACCGGTTCGGGCGGCACTGCGAACTCGTCGCCGAACTGCCGGGCGACCGGGTCCGGGCGAGGGTCGCGGCGCCCGCGCCGGTCATGATCGCGCAGGAGCTGGCGGGCTGGGGCACGCTGGTCGAAGTGGAAGGTCCGATGTCCGTCCGGGCCGAGCTGGCGCGCCTGGGTGCGGAGCTGGTGGCCCGCTATGCTGGGTGAACACCGTTAATCGATCTACAATGGACATCCGGAGGACCCACTGCAGGTGTCCGTTACCCGCCGGTATCTGGCCGTTCGGAGTATCCGGAATCACCCGTTTGCTGCTAATGTGACGCCTCCGTGACCTGAACGTGCGTTCGGTGACACTTGGGCGAGGGACATACATGCGTGACGATGTGGTTGAGGCGAGCGCTGTGATAGGGCACTCGCCCGACGTGGTGTGGCAGATCGTCGGATCGCCGGAGTGGTACTCGCGGTTCGTGCCGGAGATCAGCTGGTGCGAGGTCCAGGAGCCGGCCGCGCGCGGGCGCGGGCCGAAGGGAATGGTCCGGATCGTCCCCGAGCGGGGACCGATGCTCCAGACGCAGATGCAGGCCGTCGTGTACCGGCCGGGCGAGCACGTCGTGTGGTGCGGCGTCCCCGACGAGGGCACCTGGGTTTCCCTCGAGCTGAGACCACTGGCGGGCGGCAAGACCGAGCTGTTCGTCCGGATGATGCTGCCGCCGTCGCAGGCCGAGCTGATGTCGTCGATCAAGAAGGACGTCCGCGCCGTCGCCCGGCGCCTCGACCTGCACCTGGCCGGGGAACACGACCCCGATGCCGACCTCGACGGCCAGAAGGCCACCAAGCTGCGCACCACGAGCATCCTGCTGCGGGCCGGCGTGGTCAGCGCGGCCCGGCCCGACAAGCTGGCCCGCCAACTGAGTTCCCTGGCACAGTGGGGCGCCACGGTCGCGGGCGGCTACCAGGCCGCCGCGGCCCGCGTCCCGGACGAGCCCGCCCTGCACGACGAGCGCAGCCTCCGCACCTTCCGCCAGGTCCAGGAGCGCAGCGACCGGCTCGCCAACGCGCTGAGCGAGCTCGGTGTCGTCGAGCGCGACCGGATCGCGCTGATGTGCCGCAACCACTCCGCGATGATCGAGTCGTTCGTGGCCGCCAGCAAGCTCGGCGCCGACGTCATCCTGCTCAACACCGGCCTGTCCGCGGCCTCGGTCAAGGACGTGCTCGCCGAGCACCAGCCGTCCGCCGTGCTGGCCGACGACGAGTTCGCGCAGACCATCGCGAACGTGCCGGGCGACTTCGCCCGGATCAGCACCTGGGCGGACGCCGACGCCGGCTACCCGACCGTCGACGAGCTGATCCACGCCGCGCCCGCCGACCCGCCGAAGCCCGCCGAGCGGCCGGGCCGGCTGATCGTGCTCACCTCCGGCACCACCGGCACACCGAAGGGCGCGCGCCGTCCCACGCCGAAGGGGCTGGGCACGGCCGCGGCGATCCTCGACCGCATCCCGCTGCGCTCGGGCGACCGGCTCCTCGTGGCGGCGCCGCTGTTCCACACCTGGGGCCTCGCCGCGATGCAGCTCGGCATGGCACTGCGGGCGTCGCTCGCGCTGACCCGCAAGTTCGACGCCGAAGAGACGTTGCGGACGATCTCCGAGCAGCGGTGCGACGCGCTGTTCGCGGTGCCGATCATGCTGCAGCGCATCATGGACCTGCCCGAGCGCGTCCGCGCGCGCTACGACCTCTCGTCGCTGCGCATCGTGGCCAGCAGCGGCTCGGCGATGTCCGGGGCGTTCGTGACGTCGTTCATGGACACCTTCGGCGACGTCCTCTACAACTTCTACGGCTCGACCGAGGTGTCCTGGGCGAGCATCGCCACCCCCGCCGACCTGCGGGCCGCGCCGACCACGGCCGGCCGCTGCCCGCTCGGCACGCGGCTGGCGATCCTCGACGAAGACCGCACCCCGGTACCGCCGGGCGGCGAGGGCCAGATCTTCGTCGGCAACGACATGCTGTTCGAGGGCTACACGAGCGGCTCCGACCCGGCCCGCGCGGCCGACATGATGGCGACCGGCGACGTCGGCTACCTCGACGCGGCGGGCAGGCTGTTCGTCACCGGCCGGGCCGACGAGATGATCGTCTCGGGCGGCGAGAACGTGTTCCCGCGCCCGGTGGAGGAAGCCCTGGTGGCCCTGCCGGGCGTGCACGACGCGGCGGTGGTCGGCGTGGCGGACGCGGAGTGGGGCCAGCGCCTGGCGGCCTACGTCGTCCCGCGGCGCGGGGCTTCCCTGCACGCGGAGGACATCCGGGCCTACATCCACCAGCGCCTGGCCCGGTTCGCGGTGCCGCGGGACGTGTACTTCGTCCCGGACCTCCCCCGCAACGCGACGGGCAAGATCCTCAAGCGCCTCCTCCACGACGACACCTGGCCCGCCACCAGCGAATACTGAGCCGCTGCCGCTCACCAGGCCGCGCCTCTCAAACGCCCCAATGTGGCGTTGGTTGCGTCCAACGCACCCAATGTGGCGTTGGGTGCGTTGGACGCACCGAACGCCACATTGGGGCGCTGGCGACCGGCCAACAGACCGGGCCGAGGTTCAGCCGACCGGCTGACGCAGGACCGTCTTCAGCTTCGCCGGGTCGGTCCGCCGCGGGTCGCCGAGGTAGACCTCGTGGTGCAGTCCGGTCGGCTTGAGCCCTTGCGCGGCAAGGAATTCGTCGTGCAGGCGGGCCAGCAGCGGGCCTTCGTCGTCGTACGAGCCGATGTGGAGCGCCTGCGCGCAGCGGCCCTCGTGCAGCTTCTCGAGCCGGACCGGCGCATCGAGCTTCTTCTTGCGCCGCACCGCTTCCCGGGCTTCCTCGACGGTGTCCTCGCCGATCCACGGCGGCTGGGCGATGAGCATCGTCCACTGCCAGGAATCCTTCGCCCGCACGGTGAAAGCCGCGTAGTCGTCCGCCCACCACAAGCCTTCCAGCGGCCCCACGACGAAGTCTTCGCCACGGCGTTTCGCCGCCATCTTGATCGTGTAGGCGAAGGTGTAGAGCGCTTCGACGGCCGACTTGTAGCTGTCCGCCGTGTTCGGGTTGCCGCGGCCGTCGATCGCGAGGAACCGCTGCTCGGGCACGTCGAGCAGTGCCCACTCCCGGTTCTTCGGGGCGTAGAGCCGCTTCAGCTCTTTCTTGATGTCGTACGGCATCAGGTCATCCCTTCCAGCCACTCGGCCTCCGCCTCGAGCTGCGCGATGGAGTAGGCGAAGATCGCCCGGACGAACGGCGGGACGTCCGCCTGGGCCGCGGCGGCGCGGCGGACCTCCGCCAGGCGTTCCTCGACCGCTTCGGCGCGCTCGGCCAGCGCCGCGGCCAGCCGTCCGGGCGGGAGGACGGGGCTGTTGGCCAGCCCCACCAGCACCGGCGGGTGCACCGGGCGCAGCTGGGCGATGGCCGCCTCCGCGGCGGCCGCGCACGTCTTCCGGCCCGCTTCGGTGGCCGTGTACGTCTTCTTGGCCTTCGGGTGCGAGCGTTCCCCGTCGACTTCGGCGACCAGGCCGCGGTCACGGAGTTTGCCGAGCACGTAGTAGATCGAGCTGAACCCGAGCGCGGTCCAGTCGCGCATGCCGCGTTCCGAGACGACTTCGTCCAGCTCGTAGCCGTGCCTCGGCCGCTCGACCACCAGGCCCAGCACCGTCAGCTCCGCGTCGGTCAGCACGGCCGTACTCTAGCACTAGAATAGTCGGTCGCCGGAAATTGTCGGTGGGTGCTGGCATGCTTCAGCTCGTACCGGAAAGCGAGGGAGAACAGTGGGGGGACAGGTGGTGACGGCAGTGCCGTGGACCGCGGAACGCGTGGCCGGGCTCGCGCCGGATCCCGCTTCGGAGAAGGCGGGCCGGGCGCTCGCCACGCCCGCGAAGTGGTCGGGCGCGGGCGCGTCCGAAGACGCCGTGTGGGGCTTCTGCCAGGGCAGCGGCAAGAAGCCGTACCAGACGTGCGTCGAGTTCGCCGAGCCCGCGTTCCGGTGTTCCTGTCCCAGCCGGAAGTTCCCGTGCAAGCACGCGCTCGGGTTGCTGCTGCTCTGGGCGGCCGGCCGGCTCGACACGGGTCCGGCGCCCGAGTGGGTCCACGCGTGGCTGGCCGAACGGGCCGACCGCGCGCGGCGGGCGGAGAAACGCGCCGAGGCGGCGGGCCCGAAGGACGAGGAAGCGGCCGCCCGGCGTGCTTCCGACCGGGCGGCCCGCGTCGAAGGCGGCGTCGCGGAGCTGAAGGTCTGGCTCACCGACCGGATCGGCGCCGGGTTCGCGGGCTTCGACCGCAACGGCGGCGAAGAGCTGCGCACGGTCGCCGCGCGAATGGTCGACGCCCAGGCGTCCGGCCTCGCGGGCGGGCTGCGGAAGGCGGCCGGGATCGTCGGCCGCCGGGACTGGCCGGAGGCGCTGCTCGCCGAGCTGTCGCTGTCGTACCTGCTGGCGGACGCGGCGAGCAGGCTGGACGCTCTGCCGGTTCCGTTGGCGGAAACCGTCCGGACGCGGCTCGGGTTCTCCGTGGAGACGGCCCGGGTCCTGGAGGGCGGCGAGCGCGTCGCCGACGAATGGCTGATCACCGGCGCGGCCGACGAGGAGAACGACCGGCTGCTCACCCGGCGCACCTGGCTGCGCGGCCGCCGCAGCGGGCGGGACGCGCTGGTGCTGTCGTTCGCGCCGCCCGGGCGCCCCCTGGACGCGTCACTGCCGCCCGGCCATCTGCTGACGGCGGAGCTGGCGTTCTATCCGGGCGCGGCGCCGTTGCGGGCCCTGGTGGCGGAACGCGGCATCCCGTTGCCGGCGCCGGCGGCCGATGGTGGCTCGATCGAGGACGCGCTGGCGGCGTACGCGCGGGCGCTGGCCGCGGACCCGTGGCTGGAACGCTGGCCGGTCCTGCTGTCGGGCGTCACCCCGGCCGAACACGCCGGCGGCTGGTGTCTGTCCGAAAAGGACGGTACGGCGCTGCCACTGGTGCCGTACGCCTTCCCGTGGTCGCTGCTGGCGATGTCGGCTGGCAAACCCCTGACGGTGGCCGGCGAGTGGAGCCAGTCCGGGCTCCGCCCGCTGACCTGCTGGCACGAGGACCGGGCGGTGCGGCTGTGATTTTCGTTTTCCTTGCCCCACAAACCATAGGCGTACAGGAGGTGCGACCGTGAAAGCCTGGGAAGACCTCGTCGGCACCGCCCTCCTCGGCACGCGCCGGCGCACGCTCGACCTCGACGCACAGCCCGCCGCCGTCCGGGAACTCGCCGCGGACCGCGCCGACCCGGGCGAACAGCTCCTCGCCGCCGCGGCCGTGCTGACCACCTACCGCCGGGCCGGGCGGCGGCCGCTGCACGACGTCCGGCCGCTGCCGGTCGCCGCGCCCGACGAGCGGCCGTTCGTGCCGCCGCTCGCGCGGGAACGGCTGGCCCGGCTGCTGGCCGCCAGTCACCCCGACCTGCTGCTGGAATGGCTCGGCATCGTCGCGGGCACGGACTACCGCATCCCGCCGGAAACCCTGCCGCTGCTGGCCGAGGCCGCCCGGACCAAGGCCGCGTTGCGCGCCCCGCTGGTCGCGGTCGCCGGTCCGGTCGGGGCGTGGCTCGGGCAGCGGAACCCGGACTGGGCCTTCCTCTCGGCCCCGCCCGAAGAATCCGGCGACGTCTGGCAGTACGGCAGCCTCGCCCAGCGGCGCCGCTGGCTCGCCACGAAGCTGGCCGAAGACCCGGACGCGGCCCGGGACGCCCTGACCACGTCGTGGAAGAGCGAACCCGCCGACGTCCGGGCGGACTTCCTCGGCGTGCTCGCCGCGCACGTCCGGGCCGGGGACGAAGAGTTCCTCGAAGCCGCGCTGGCCGACCGCGCGGCCGCGGTCCGCGAACAAGCCGCCGACCTGCTCGGCCGGCTGCCGGGCACGCGCTACGGGCAGGGCATGGCCGATCGGCTGCGGCCGCTGGTCCGCCGCCGGGGCCGGGTCCTCGAAATCTCGGTCCCGCAAGGCGAACGCGGCGACGGCACCGTCCGGCTGCGCACGCTCGTCGCGGCCGCTCCCCTGGCGTTCTGGAGCGAGTTCGGGCCGCCCGCCGAGGTCGTGCGGATGACCGTCGAGGGCTGCCCGCCCGGCGTGCTCCGCGACTCCTGGGCCACCGCCGCCCTGCGCCAGCGCGACGCCGCCTGGGCGCAGGCGCTGATCGGCGCCGACCCCGGCGGCCGCACCACGCCACCGCTGCTCGGCGTCCTGAGCCCGGCGAGCCAGGCCGCCACCGTCGGGCACCTGGTGGGCCGGCTGCCGGTCGAGTCGTTCGCCCGGCTGGTGCACGAGCTGCCCCGGCCGTGGACGAAGGAGCTCGGCACCGCACTGCTGGACTGGATCGCCCGCCAGGACGACCACCGCCTGGTTTCGCACGCCGCCGTCGTGATCGCCCGCGCCGTCCCCCGCGGCTGCCTGCGCCACCCGCTGGCCACCACCCGCCTGACCATGGACGCCGGGCCGTGGCGCCGGGCGCTCACCGAAACGTTGAACTTCCGCCGCGAAATGTACGAGGAGCTCGCATGACCGCCCCCGCCACCGTCCTCCGGCCGCACGCCGAGCAGGACCACGCCGCCGAGCTGGCCGCGCTGGCCGCCGCCGACGAGCGGGCCAAGCCGCCGAACTGGAACCTCTCGCCGTGGGCGGTCGTCGAGTACCTGCTCGGCGGCACCCTGGCCGACGGCACCGTGATCACCCCGAAGTACGTCGGCCCGCGGCGGCTGATCGAGGTCGCCGTCTCGACGCTGGCCACCGACCGCGCGCTGCTGCTGCTCGGCGTGCCCGGCACGGCGAAGACGTGGGTGTCCGAGCACCTGTCCGCCGCGATCAGCGGCGATTCGACGCTGCTGGTGCAGGGCACCGCGGGCACGTCCGAGGAGTCGATCCGCTACGGCTGGAACTACGCCCGGCTGATCGCCGAGGGCCCGAGCGCCGCCGCGCTCGTCGAAAGCCCGGTGCTGCGCGCGATGCGGGACGGCAAGCTGGCGCGGCTCGAGGAGCTGACCCGCATCCCGGCCGACGTCCAGGACTCGCTGATCACCATCCTGTCCGAGAAGACGCTGCCGGTCCCCGAGCTGGGCACCGAGGTCCAGGCGCGGCCGGGCTTCAACCTGATCGCGACGGCGAACAACCGCGACAAGGGCGTCAACGAGCTGTCCAGCGCGCTGCGGCGGCGGTTCAACACGGTGGTGCTGCCGCTGCCGGACAGCGCCGAGGCGGAGGTCGAGATCGTCAGCAGGCGGGTCGCCGAGCTGGGCGCGTCGCTGAAGCTGCCCGCCGAGGCCGCCGAGCTGGCCGAGATCCGCCGGGTCGTCACGGTGTTCCGCGAGCTGCGCTCGGGCCGCACCGAGGACGGCCGCACGGCGGTGAAGTCGCCGTCGGGCACGCTCTCGACCGCGGAGGCCATCAGCGTGCTCACCGGCGGTCTCGCCCTGGCGGCCCACTTCGGCGACGGCGTGCTGCGCCCGCACGACGTCGCGGCCGGCATCCACGGCGCGGTGGTCAAGGACCCGGTGGCCGACCGCGCGATCTGGATCGAGTACCTGGAGACGGTCGTCCGCGAACGCGACGGCTGGGCCGACTTCTACCGGGCGGGCCAGGAGCTTTCGTGACCACCCACCTGCTCGGCATCCGCCACCACGGCCCGGGGTCCGCCCGTGCCGTGGCGGCGCGGCTGGCCGAACTCGAACCCGACGTCGTGCTGATCGAGGGCCCGCCCGAAGCCGACGCGCTGGTCGAGCTCACCGAAGACCCGGCGATGGCGCCGCCGGTGGCGCTGCTGGCCTACGCGACCGACGACGTTTCGCGGGCCGCGTTCTGGCCGTTCGCCGTCTTCAGCCCGGAGTGGCAGGCGCTCGCCTACGCCCGCGACGCCGGGATCCCGGTGCGGTTCTGCGACCTCCCGGCCGCGCACACGTTCGCGTCGGCCCCGGACGAGCACATCGGGCCGCCGGTCGATCCGCTCGCCCTGCTGGCCTCGGCCGGGGGTTACGACGACCCCGAACGCTGGTGGGACGACGTCGTCGAGTCGCGGCGGGACACCGAAAACCCGTTCGACGTGATCGCCGAGGCGATGACCGCGGTGCGGGAGGACGAAGAACCGCCGCAGGGCAACGAAGCCCGGCGCGAGGCGTACATGCGCTCGGTGCTGCGCCGCACCCGCAAGGACGGCTTCGGGAACATCGCCGTCGTGTGCGGCGCCTGGCACGTGCCCGCGCTGGCGGACCCGCTGCCGACGGCGTCGCACGACCAGTCCGTCCTCAAAGGACTCCCGAAGCGGAAGGTCGCGTGCACCTGGGTGCCGTGGACCCACGGGCGCCTCGCCACGGCCAGCGGCTACGGCGCGGGCGTGCGCTCGCCGGGCTGGTACCACCACCTCTTCACCACGGCCGACGACGTCACCACGCGCTGGCTGACCGGCGTCGCCGCGGTGCTGCGGGAGGAGGACCTGCCCGTCTCGACCGCGCACGTCATCGAGGCGGTCCGGCTGGCCGAAACCCTGGCGACGCTGCGGGGCCGGTCGTCCGCCGGGCTCGCCGAGGTCACCGAAGCCACCCGGTCCGTGCTGTGCGGCGGCGACGAGGTGCAGGTCGAGCTGGTCACGCGGCGGCTGGTGGTCGGCGAACGGCTCGGCGAGGTGCCCGATCGGGTGCCGCAGCCACCGCTGGCCGCGGACCTGACCGCGACCGCGAAACGCCTGCGGCTCAAGAAGGACCCCGTCGTCAAGGAACTCGACCTCGACCTGCGGACGCCGGGCGGGCTCGACCGGTCGAAGCTGCTGCACCGGCTGCGGATCCTCGGCATCGAGTGGGGCAGCCGCGAGGCGTCGGCGCGGCGGAACAAGGGCACGTTCCGCGAGACGTGGGCGCTGTGCTGGGAACCGTCGTTCGAAGTCGACCTGGTCGCGGCCGCCGTGCACGGCACCACCGTGCCGTCGGCGGCCACCGCCGCGGTCCGCGGCACCGTCGAGGGCACGCCCCCGCTCGACGAGGTCACCACGGCCGTCGAGAACTGCCTGCTCGCCGACCTGCCGGAGGCGCTGCCTGAAGCGCTCGCGGCGCTCGACGCCCGGGCGGCGGCCGACGCGGACGTCGCCCGGCTGATGTCGGCCCTGCCCGCGCTGGCCAGGGCGACCCGCTACGGCAACGTCCGCGGCACCGACACCGGCGCGCTGCGGGCGGTCGCCGACCGCATGCTCGACCGGATCTGCGCCGGGCTGCCCCCGGCCGCCCACGGCATCGACGACGACGCGGCGGCCCGGCTGGCCAAGCTGGTCGACGGGGTGCACGACGCGACGTCCCTGCTGGGTGACGACGCGAAGGAACGCTGGCTGGCGGCGCTGGCCCGGCTGGCCGAACGGCCGTCGCTGCCTCCGCTGCTGGCCGGCCGCCTCACCCGCATCCTCCACGACGCGGGGCTGTTCGACGCGCTCGACGTCGAACTGCGGCTGGGCCGGGCGCTCACGCCGGGCGTCGCGCCGACGGCAGGCGCGGCGTACGTCGAGGGCTTCTTCGACGGCGGCGCGTTGCTGCTGGTGCACGACGAAAGCCTGCTGCGCGTGATCGACGCGTGGCTGTCGGCGATTCCCGCCGACGTCTTCACCGAAGTACTTCCGTTGCTGCGCCGCACTTTCGGGGCGTTCAGCGGTCCCGAAAAGCGGGCGATCGGACAACGCGCGGCCGGACTCACCGGCACCGCGCGGGTCGTGGCGGCGGCCGACGAACTGGACGAGGACCGGGCGGAGCGCGTGCTCCCCGTCCTCGCGACGCTGCTGGGGGTGGGAGCGTGAGCACCATGGACACCGACCGGGTACGACGCTGGCGGCTGGTGCTGGGCGGCGACGGCGCGGGGCCCGGCTCGGGCCTGGCCGACGCACCACTGTCCGATGAGGACAGTGGGGTGGACGCGGTGCTGGCCGCCCTCTACGACAAGCCGGACGAGGAGTCCGCGGGCGGGCCGCGCAGTGCGAACCTGGGCGCGTCGGCGCCGCGGGTCGCGCGCTGGCTGGGCGACATCCGGCGGTACTTCCCGAGCACCGTCGTGCAGGTGATGCAGCGCGACGCGGTCGACCGGCTGGGGCTCACCCGGATGCTGCTGGAGAAGGAGCTGCTGTCGGCGGTCGAGCCGGACGTCCACCTGGTCGGCACGCTCCTGTCGCTGAACAGCGTGCTGCCCGAGGAAACCAAGGAGACCGCGCGCGAGGTCGTCCGCAAGGTCGTCACCGAACTGGAGGAACGGCTCGCCGAGCGCACCCGCGCGGCGATCCGGGGCGCGCTGGACAAGGCGTCGCGCACGCACCGGCCGCGGCCCGGCGACGTCGACTGGTCCCGCACGATCCACGCGAACCTCAAGCACTACTCCCCCGAGCTGCGCACGATCGTGCCGGAGAAGCTGATCGGGTTCGGCAGGCGGCAGCAGGCGGTGCAGCGGGACGTGATCCTGGCCGTCGACCAGTCGGGCTCGATGGCGGAGTCGGTGGTGTACTCCGGGCTGTTCGGCGCGGTCCTGGCCTCGATGCGGGCGTTGAAGACGTCGTTCGTCGCGTTCGACACCGAGGTCGCGGACCTCACCGAGCACCTCGCCGACCCGGTCGACGTCCTGTTCGGCACCCAGCTGGGCGGCGGCACGGACATCAACCGGGCGATCGCCTACTGCCAGGGCCTGCTCGAACGCCCCGAGCGGACGCTGCTGGTGCTGATCAGCGACCTCTACGAGGGCGGCGACGAGGACGAACTGCTGCACCGGATCGCCGAACTGGCCGGCGCGGGCGTCCAGGTGGTCACGCTGCTGGCGCTGTCGGATTCGGGCGCGCCGTCGTACGACCACGAGAACGCGGCGGCGCTGGCCGAGCTGGGCATCCCGGCGTTCGCGTGCACCCCGGACCAGTTCCCGGAGCTGATGGCCGCCGCCATCCGCGGCGACGACCTTCAGGGGTGGGTGGCGGCCGAGACGTCCTGAGTGCGGCGCCAGACGTCGAGCGCCGCTTCGCCGCGCCCGGCGAGGTAGCCGTCGGGACGCACCAGGATCAGCTCGTCGTCCGTGACGTCGTAGGCGCGGCGCACCTGCTCGTCGTCGATCGCGTGGACGTGGAGCGAGCCCGCCGGGCGCACCTCGGTACCCCCGAAGGCGAGCAGTGTCCATTGTGGACCACGGAACAGGTCGAACAGTCGCGCCGGCCGCCCGGCGGAATCGGTGTACCGCGCGTCGGGGGCGCGGTCACCGGCGTCCACCCGGCGCCGCGGCCCGGAACCGCGGTGCGACAAGGCACTTTCGGGGTAGGCGATGGTCAGGCCGGTCGTGAAGTCGTCGGTGAGGTGACGCTGGGCGTGCGACCCGTCGCCGTCGCCGGCCGCGCGCATCACCATGTGCATGCGGGCCGTGCTGTCGTCGAGCACCACGCGCGCCACCGGCAGGCGTTCCTGCTCGTAGCTGTCCAGCAGGGCCGGGTCGGCGCCCACCAGGACCGCGGCGAGCTTCCAGCCGAGGTTGTAGGCGTCCTGGACGCCGGTGTTCATGCCCTGCCCGCCGCCCGGCGAGTGGATGTGCGCCGCGTCGCCGGCCAGGAACACGCGCCCGGCGCGGTAGCGGTCCACCATGCAGACGTTGATTTGGTAGAGCGACGTCCAGCCCGCGTCGTGCAGCTCGACCCCGGGCACGCCCGCGCGTTCGGCGAAGATCCTGCGATACAGCTCCGGCGACGGCTCCGCCGGGTTTTCGTCGCCGGCCGGGATCGACGCCTGGAACTGGAAGACGTCCGTGCCGGGCAACGGGAACAGCGACAAGATGCCGTCCTCGGGGCTCATCCAGACGTGCTGGCAGTGCCGGTCGAGCCCGTCGACGCGCAGGTCTCCGAGATACCAGCGGTGCCGGCCGTAGCGGGTGCCGTGCAGTTCGAGACCGGCCTCCCGCCGCACGACGCTGCGGCCGCCGTCGCAGCCGACGACGTACCGCGCGCGGATCTCTTCGATCCCGGTGGCGGTCCGGACCGTCACGGTGACCGCGTCGGCGTCCTGGCCGACCGTGAGCACCTCCCTGTCCGGCTCCACGCGTCCGCCGAGTTCGCCGAGGCGGTCCCGCAGCACGGCTTCGAACTGCGGCTGCGCCAGCCACAGCGGCGCCGGGTACGGGAATCCGGGCGCCGGATCGACGCCCACCGCGGCCTCGACCGCCTCCGAGACCACCCGGGCCCGGTCGTAGTGGCGGGTGGGGACGTGCACGGCGCCGAGGCCGAGGAGCCGCTCGGCGACGCCGAGGTCGTCGGCGACCTCGAGGGTGCGGGGCTGGATGGTCTTGGCGCGGGACGCCGTGGCGTGCCGCGCGGCCTTCTCGACGACGCGGACCGCGATCCCGCGGCGGGCGAGGTCGCAGGCCAGCGTCAATCCGGTGGGCCCGGCGCCGGCGATCAGGACTTCGGTCATGGTTCTCCCCCTTCGACACGGTTACCTAACTTAGGTAAGCTTTCTCCGTCGAGGCAGAACATATACCTAACTTAGGTAACCAACAAGCGGGAGTTCCCGGATGACCGAACCGTTGCTGGAACTGCTGCCCCGCCTGACGCAGCTGAGCACCACATTGAGCCGGGGACAGCTGTACGAGCGAGCCACGGCGGCGGCCGGGGTGTCCCTGGAGCGGCCGGCGATGACGATCCTGGTCGTGCTCGCGACCGCGGGCGAGCCGCTGCGGATCGGCCGGATCGCCGAGCAGATGCAGGTCGCCGGACCGCACGTGACCCGGCACGTCCAGGGCTTGGAGCACCGCGGGCTGGTGGAGCGGGTGGTCGACGCCGGCGACCAGCGCGCCCGGCTGATCGCCCTGACCGCGGCCGGCCGCGCGGTGACCGACCGCTATCTCGGCACCGTCTCGGGCTGGTTCACCGACGCGCTGGCCGGCTGGACCGCCAGGGAGCGCAGCGAGCTGACCCGGCTGCTGGGCCGCATGGTCGACGACCTGACCGAGCACCTGTCAGCTGAGTTGCGGGATTAAACCGACCCCGGGAGCGGTTGAGCGGGGTGTGGGACTGCTCCCACGGGAAGGACGGCTCACCATGAAGGTCCGCAGCTCGATCCGCTCGCTCGCCCGGCAGCCCGGCGCCCAGGTCATCCGGCGCGGCGCCCGCGTCTTCGTGATCAACAAGGGCAACCCGCGCTCCAAGGCCCGTCAGGGCTGAGCCGCGCCCACCGCGTCGAAGCGCATCACCCCGTCGTCGAGGCGGTTGAACCGCATGTCCGCCAGGTCCAGCAGGTAGTTCTGGCGCATCATCCAGGGCCGTCGCCCGCCCTGCTTCGGCAGGCCCGCGGCGGCCCTTTTGATGTACCCGGCCGCCAGGTCCACGATCGGGCGCGGTGTGCCCGCCGTCGACGCCGAAGCGACGTCGGGGGTGCACGACGCGAAGCCGCGGCGGTCCAGGTACGCCACCAGCCGGCACACGTACTGGGACGTCAGGTCCGCGCGCAGCGTCCACGAGCTGTTCGTGTAGCCGACGCACCAGGCGAGGTTCGGCACGCCGCCGAACATCATGCCCTTGTACGCCCGCAGCTCGCCCGGCGAAACTGCCCGCCCGTCCACGCTCAGCGAGATCCCGCCGAAGGCCACCAGCCGCAGCCCGGTCGCCGTCACGATGATGTCCGCCTCCAGCGACCGTCCCGATTCCAGGGCGACGCCGGATGGGGTGAACCGCGAGATCCGGTCCGTCACGATGTCCGCCTTGCCCGACCGCAGCGCCCGGAACAGGTCCGCGTCCGGCACCAGGCACAGCCGCTGGTCCCACGGGTCGTACGACGGCACGAAGTGCGGGTCCACCGGGATCGACGCCGGCAGCTGCGCGGCCACGCGCTTGCGCAGCGCCTCCGCCGCCCGGCCCGGCAACCGGCGCATCAGCTGGAAGTACAGCATCCCCGTCACCACGTTCTTGCCGCGGACCAGCCGGTGGGCGAGCTTCTCCGGCAGCACCGCGCGGATCCGGTCGGCCAGCGAGTCGTGCCCGGGCCGCGCCACGATGTACGACGGCGACCGCTGCAGCATCGTCACGTGCGAAGCGCGCGAAGCGAGCGCTGGGACCAGCGTCACCGCCGTCGCGCCGCTGCCGATCACGACCACCCGGCGCCCCGCGTAGTCCAGCGAGGCGGGCCAGTGCTGCGGGTGCACGACCTCGCCCCGGAACTCCGCGCGTCCGGGGAAGTCGACGACGTGCCCGGACTCGTACGAGTAGTAACCACTGCACAGGTACAGGAAGCGGCAGGTGAACGTGGCGCCGTGCGCCGTCGAGACGGTCCACAGCGCGTCCGGCGACGACCACGAAGCCCGCACGACCCGGTGGCCGAAGCGGATGTGTTCAGTCACCCCGAAAGCCGCGGCCGTCTCCCGGATGTAGGCCAGGATCGACGGCCCGTCGGCGATCGCCTTCGGGTCCTTCCACGGCCGGAACGGGTAGCCGAGGGTGAACATGTCCGAGTCGGACCGGATGCCCGGGTAACGGAACAGGTCCCAGGTGCCGCCTATGGCGTCCCGCGCCTCCAGCACGGCGAAGCTCTTGCCCGGCAGGCGTTCCCGCAGCCGGCAGGCCGCGCCGACGCCGGACAGCCCGGCGCCCACGATCAGCACGTCCACGTGCTCGGCAACGGTCATGCACCGGAGCCTAACCGAGGTGGAGACCCCGCCGGACCGGGTCGGGGCACCGGCCCGGCAGGGAGACCTGCTTACTGTTTTCCGGGGAGTCCGGGTGGCGGAGCCCCCGGCCGGGGCGAAGCCCCGCTTGTCACAGCGGCATCACTTTCGTCGCGCCGAAGGTGCCCTTCAGCGGCACCTCCACGGACTTGCCGCGGACCGTCACGGTGACGCTGTCCTGCAGCTGGGTCGGGTCCGACACCGCCAGCTGACGCCGGGTGCCGCACCGCCCGATCGCCACCGACGCGGGCCCGGACACGCTGACGTCGCCGACCGAGCCCGCCGCGAAGAAGTTCGCCAGCACCGTGCCGTCGGCCACCCGGACCGCCTGGACCACCGGGGTGTTCGCCAGCACCCGCCAGGCCCACGACGCCGTGAGCGTGTCGATCACCGAAGCGCCCGGCAGCACCGCGTACGCGTACTTCGCGTCCGTCGGCTTGACGCCGTGTTCCAGGATCAGCTTCTGGTACCGGCGCGTGTTCGGCGTCGTGGTGCCCTTGGTGTTGGCGCCGGTGTCGATGTCGCGCCACGCGCCCGTCCGGTCCTCACGCAGCGCGGTCACCGCATCGCCGTCCAGGACCACGTACCCGCCGACGTTCTCCAGGTGCATCCAGTGCGGCTTGCGCAACGCGGCGGCTTTTCCGAGATCGGTGGCCACTCGCCGGCCGTCCGCGAGCACCGTGCCCCGGCCGCCCTCGCCGAGGTTGCGGTTTTCGATCGCCGTGCGCACCGCGTACCCGGACGTGCTGGTGATCCCCGCGCCGAGGCACACGATCCCGGACGGTGTGAAGAACCACGACTTCTTCGCGGCCAGGGAGCCGTCCCAGGACTTGAAGTCGAACGCGTAGGCGCCGTGCCGGGCGTCCCAGCGGACCCCGCCGGTGTGCGCGTTCGGGCCCACCGGCACCCCGCCGAACTTCGGGTCGGGCGGGCCGTCGTTCTCGGTCGTGCCCGGCAGCAGCAGCGGGTCCACCGTGGGCCAGTAGGCGTCGGTGTAGTGGCCCTTGGCGTTCGGCAGGAACGTGTAGAGCACGCCGTCGCCGACGTAGTAGCCCTTCATGTTCTGGCCGTTGATGGCTTCGTAGCGCGAAATCCGCGTCGAGCTGACGCCGAGGGACGCCGACCAGTCCTCGGTGACGTGGACCATCCGGTCCTGCTGGCCGAAGATCCGGTGCGTGGCCTCGGTCCGCGCCGGGCGCGCCCCCGACGCCAGCATCTCCTGCGCGAACTCGATGCCCGGGGTGGCCACCAGGTCAGGGCCGGGTGCGAACCGCTCGGGGTCCGGGATCTTCAGGAACGGCGCGTACGTGCCTTCCTTGATCCACTTCGCGGCGAGGGAGTTCAGGTCGGTCTTCGTCTTGCCGGACGCCGTCCTGGCCAGCACGAGCGTCGCGACGGTGAGCTGGTGGCCGATGTCGTGGCCCGTCTCGCCCTGGCGCGACAGCATCCGCCCGCGCACCGGCTCCATCAGCGCGCCCGCGTAGACGAACGGCGCGTAGCTGTCGGCGACCAGCGCGTAGATCTTGTCCTTCAACGCCTGCGGGAGCGCGTACTCGGTGCCCCGGGTGACGTGGATGGCCCCGGCGAGCGCGGTCAGCAGCACGATGCCGTAGTGCCCGGGGTACGGGATGGTGTCGTGCTGGATGAACGAGCCGTCGACGTGGAAGCCGTCGCCCGCCGCGCGGTCCAGCTTCGCGACGACGCTCGCCGCGCCGCCGCCGGCGACGTCGGTCAGCGCGTCGATGCCGGTCTTGATCCACGCCGTGTCGCCGAGCATCGCGCCGGACACGATCGAGATGAGCGCCTTGTCCGCGCGGTTGGCACCGGTTTCGACCACCGCCGCGTTGTTCGCGCGCCGGTTCGGGTCGCCCACGAACCGCTTGACCGGCCGGAGGTAGCGGGCCAGCTGGTCCACGGTCAGCTGGTCGGCGACCACCGAAAGCGTGTGCAGCAGGTAGTACGGGATGCCGATCTCGTAGGTGTACCAGTTGCCGATCTCGCCGAGGTTTTCGTTGTACTGGCTCGCGTAGATCAGTTCCAGCGCCGACTTGATCCGGTCGAGCACCACCGGGTCGCCCGACAACGCAGCACCCGGCGTGCCCCAGTCGACGGCGATCGCGCGCAGCCGGGCGTACATCGACGTCGTGTAGTCGCTGCCCGGGCCGAGCGGCAGGTCCGTCCACAGTGGAGCACCACCGCCGGCCACGGACATGCTCGCGTTGTAGGCCTTGGCGACGTGGCCGAGGTTGGCCAGCGCCTCGGTGCGTTCCGGCGACGGCCGGTTGATACCGGTCTGCAGCTGCCGGTAGGCGGCGACGATCGGCGCGGTCGCGGCGGGCACCGGGCTCGCGGCGGGCACCGGGCTCGCGGCGGGGGCCGCGGCCGTCGGCACGCGGCCGGCGGCGAAGGCCGGGCGGGTCAGGAGCACGGTGGAAGCGGCCGCCAGGGCACCGCCGCGCAGGGCGTTTCTCCGGTTCACGGGCATGACAATGCCTCCCAGGATCAAGACATCCTTGGCTTGCGGGGGAACGGATTCAGTTGTGCGGCGGCGGATGGGGGTCGTGAGTGAGTAACAGTGTTCTAACACTGTTACTCACTCACGACGGGGTCAGCGGGTGCCGTCGGTGCGGCGGGGCAGCTGCCAGGGGTTGGCCTCCTGCAGGGGTTCGGGCAGCAGGGCGTCCGGGAAGCCCTGCCACGCGACCGGGCGCAGGAACCGCTCGATCGCGGCGGTGCCCACGGACGTCGTGGTCGGGGCCGTCGTGGCCGGGTAGGGGCCGCCGTGCTGCTGGGCCCAGCTCACCGTGACGCCGGTGGGCCAGTCGTTCCACAGCAGCCGTCCGGCGATGCGGGCCAGGGCCGGCAGCACCGGCCGGATCCAGTCCACATCGGACTCTTCGCCGTGGATCGTGGCGGTGAGCCCCGGTTCGATGACGTCGAGCAGGCGCAGCAGCTCCGCCTGGTCGGCGTAGGTGACGATGAGCGACGCCGGGCCGAAGCACTCCTCGTGCACGGTGGCGCCGCCCTCGAGGAACTGCTTGCCGGTGGTGGCGAGCAGCGTCGGCGTGAAGGCGGGCGAAGAGGAAGCCGACGAAGACACGACCTCGACGCCGGGCACCTCGCGCAGCTTGGAAAGCTGCGACGAGTACCCGCCGGCGATGCGGTCGTTGAGCATCGGCTGGGCGGGGGCGCCGTCCAGGGCCGAGCGCAGCGCGTCGGTCAGGCCGTGGTCCTCCGGCAGGAACAGCAGGCCCGGCTTGGTGCAGAACTGGCCGGCGCCGAGGGTGAACGACCCGGCGTAGCCCTTGGCCACGGCTTCCCCGCGCGCGGCGATCGCGGCCTCGGTGACCACGACCGGGTTCACGCTGCCGAGCTCGCCGTAGAACGGGATCGGCCGCGGCCGCGCGTTGGCGATGTCGAACAGCGCGCGCCCACCCGGGATCGAGCCGGTGAACGACCCAGCCGAGATCCGCGGGTCCTTCAGCGCGGTGGCGCCTTGCTCCTGGCCGAAGATCACGTTGAACAGGGCGGCGGGCGCGCCCGCCTTGATCAACGCCTCGCGCACGATCGAGCCGGTCTGCGCGGACAGCTCCGGGTGCCCGGAGTGGGCCTTGAGGATCACCGGGCAGCCCGCGGCCAGCGCGGACGCGGTGTCGCCGCCGGCGACGCTGAACGCGAAGGGGAAGTTGCTGGCCGCGAACACCAGCACCGGGCCGATCGCGGTCTTGACGCGGCGGATGTCCGGGCGGGGGCCCATCGGCCAGTCCGGGTCGGCGTGGTCGACGGTGGCGCCGAGGTACTCGCCGTCGGTGAGGACCTCGGCGAACAGGCGCAGCTGGAACGTCGTGCGCTTCAGCTCGCCCTGCAGCCGCGGCGACTCGGGCAGGTGCGTCTCGGCGTGCGCCAGCGGCACCAGCTCGCCCGCGGCGGCGTCGAGGGCGTCGGCTACGGCGGTCAGCCAGCGGGCGCGCTCGGCCGGGGTGGCTTCGGCGGCGGGACGGGCGGCTTCGGCGGCTCCCGCCAAGATCTTCTCGAGCGTGGCGGCGTCAGTTGCCTGGCTCATTCGGTACAGCTCCTCAGTGGATCTCGTGGGCGGCGGCGGTGGCCGTTTCCAGGTCGGGCCAGCGACCCGGACCGGCCAAGCCGAGGTGGTACAGGTGCAGCTCGGCGGCGCCCGCCTTGGCCAGCTCGCCGACGTACGCGGCGATGTCCGGCACCGGCGCGGCGGCGACCGCCGTGATGTAGCTGGCGATCGCGACCCGTTCGGGCAGGGCTTCCCGGGCCGCCGCGACGGCCTCGGCACCCGTGGCGGGGGCCCACCCGAACAATACGACCGCGTCGACGTCGTCGGGCGCCGACGGCGTCAGCCCGGGCAGCGCGCCGGTGACCCAGGGGTCGAGCGCGCCGTGCAGCACGACCCGGATGCCCTCCGGCAGCGTGGCCAAAACCGCGGCCCGCAGTTCGTCGGTGGCCTTCTGCCGGACGCGCAGCAGCTCCTGAGTCAGCGAGGGCGGCAGACCATCGGCCGTGACGCCGAGGTCGCCGGTCGCGATCAGCCGCCGGATCTCCTCGACGAGCTGGGCACGGACGGTGTCCGCGTCGACGTCCCACGAAGAAGCACAGGCGTCGCAGCAGCAGATCGACAGCAGCCGGGCCACCGCGGGCGCCCACACGCCGTCGGTCTTCTCGTGCTGGTGCTGGTGCACCGCGCCGAGCGGCCCGCAGGCCTCCAGGATCACCGACGACAGCTCCAGCCCGGCTACGGCCTCCGCGGTCACCTTCGCCGCGTACTCGCGCACAGCGGGCTGCGAAGGGCACAGCGCCCACGGGTAAGCCTCGCCGAAGCAGTTGCGGACGACGACGTCCGGGTGCTCGTAGCCGAGCTGGGAGTTGTGGGTCAGCACGATCCAGGCCGCGGCCGGGACCCCGGCCTCGTTGAGCAGCCGGACGGCGTCGCCACCGCTGTCCCCGGAAGCGACCCAGTCCGGAGTGGACGGACGCAGCGTGCCCCACGCGTCCGGACGCACCGGCCGGTAGAAAGCCGCGTGCCGCGCGACGACGGCCGTGGTCGACGCCGACCACGGTGTCGCCGCACGGGCGCTGTGGTACGACAGCGCCACAGCCACCTCGTCGACGCCGAGAGCCTGGACGCGCGCGGCGAACCCGTCCGCCAGGACGTCCCAGGGATAGGCGTATCCCGTCACCTTCACCGGCTCACCACCTCGCCGTGTTCGTCTCGAACCCGGGCACGTACTTGCGCATGTACGTCACGTCGTCTCGCTTCTTCAGTCCACATCGGACGTAGTTCTCGTGCAGCTTCGCCAGCGCGTCCTCGTCGAGCGTGATCCCGAGCCCCGGGGTCGTGGGCACCGCGACGGCGCCGTCGGTGAACTCCAGCACACCCGGCTCGATGACGTCCTCGACTTTCCACGGCCAATGCGTGTCGCAGGCGTAGGTCAGGTGCGGCGTCGCCGCGGCGACCTGCACCATCGCGGCCAGGCTGATCCCGAGGTGGCTGTTGGAGTGCATCGACAGGCCGACGCCGAAGCTCTCGCACGTCACCGACAACGCCTGGGTGGCGCGCAACCCGCCCCAGAAGTGGTGGTCCGACAGCAGCACGCCGATGGCGCGCGCCCGGAAGCCCGGCTCGACGTCGCCGAAGTTGACCACGCACATGTTGGTGGCCAGCGGCATCGACGCCCGCTCGGCCACCCGGGCCATGCCTTCGATGCCGGGGGTCGGGTCTTCCAGGTACTCCAGCACACCGTCCAGTTCGGACGCCACACGGATGCTCGTCTCGACCGTCCACGCGCCGTTCGGGTCGATCCGCAACGGGTGCCCGGGGAACGCTTCGGCCAGCGCGCGGACGCCTTCGACCTCCTGCGCGGGCTCGTAGACCCCGCCCTTGAGCTTGATCGACCGGAAGCCGTACTCGTCGAACATCCGCTTCGCCGACCCGACCAGCGTCTCGGGCGTGGTGATCTCGCCCCAGGAGTCCTCGCGGCCGTCGACGTGCTTGCCGTACTTGTAGAACAGGTAGGCGGAGAACTCGACGGCGTCCCGCGCCTTGCCGCCGAGCAGGTCGGTCACCGGACGGCCCAGGTAGTGGCCCTGCGCGTCCAGGCAGGCGACCTCGAACAGCGAGTACACGCTCGCGATGGTCTTGCGGATGGAGAAGCCGCCGATCAGGCCGTGCGCGTCGGTCAGCACCGTGTCCGACAGCGCTTCGGCGACCAGCCGCTGCAGGCCGGGCAGGTCGAACACGTCGTGGCCGCGCAGCCGCGGCAGTACCTTGCGCACCTCGCCGAGGAAGGCTTCGTCGCCGTAGGACTCGCCGAGCCCGACGACGCCGTCTTCGCACTTCACCTGGACGACGCCGCGCAGCGCGAACGGCTCGTGCACGCCCATGACGTTGAGCAGCGGCGGGTCCGCGAACGCGACCGGGGTCAGCACCACGTCGAGGATCCGCATCAGCCGAGCCCCTTCAGCGTCACGAAGCCGTCCTCCACGACCTTCTCGAGCCGGCGGACCTGCTCCGGGGTCGGTTCGATCAGCGGCGGCCGGACCGGGCCGACCTTGTCGCCGCGCAGCCGGGCGGCGGCCTTCACCAGCGACACGGCGAACCCGGGCGTCTCGTCCCGCAGCGCCACCAGCGGCAGGTAGAACCCGGTCAGCAGGGCGTCCATCACCCGCGTGTCGCCCTCGCCGAGCGCGCGGTGGAAGCGGTGCGCGATCTCCGGCGCGAAGCAGTGCACCGCCGAGGAGTACCGGGCGACGCCGATCGCGGCGTACGCCTTGGCGGAGACCTCCGCGGTCGGCAAGCCGTTGAAGAACAGGAAGTTCCGCGCCCGCTCGGTGTCCAGCGACCGGATCGTGGTGACGATCCGGGTCATGCATTCGACGTCGCCGTAGCCGTCCTTGAGCCCGACGACCGAGGGGATTTCAAGCAATGAAGCCGCGGCCGGCGCGGTGTACACGCCGGTGCCGCGGTGGTAGACGATGACCGGCACGGACGAGTCCCCGACGGCGTACCGCACGAAGTCGACCAGGCCCGACGACGGCCCGGTGACGAGGTACGGCGGCAGCAGCAGGACGCCGTCCGCGCCGCCGGCCTGGGCCGCCGCGATGCCGGCCCGCGCCGACGCCGCGCCGCCCCCGGCGCCCACCCAGACCGGGACACGGCCGGCGGCCGCCTCCCGGGACCGGGCGAGCACCGAGGCGACCTCGGCGGGCGAGAGCGAGCTGAACTCGCCGGTGCCGCACGCGACGAACAGGGCACCGGCGCCCGCCGCGATGTGGCTCTCCACGTTCTCCGCGAGCGCGTCGAGGTTGACCTCGAGGTCTTCGGTGAACGGGGTGAGGGGGAACGCCAGCAGGCCGTCCAGCTCGATCTCGTTCTGTGCCATCAGTTTCCGCTCTCTGTCCTTTTTCGGTTTCGGCCCGGGTGTGGCCGGCCTCAGGCGGGCACGGTCGTGCCTTCCTGTTTGCGGTCGACGTCGTCGTCGGCGAGGTTCACGGTGTCGACGATCTCATCGGCGGCCGCGCTGCGCTCGGGGGCGAGCAGGCCGAGACCGATGTACAAGACGAGCGAGACCAGGATCGGCGTCGCGACCAGCACCGTCTGGTTCGCCTTGAACACGTAGTAGACCAGGGCGTAGTCGATCAGGCCGCCCGCCCAGGAGATGAGCGCCGCGCGCGGGCCGCACTTGCGGAACCACGGCAGCATGCCCAGCAGCAGCGGGATCGAGATCGGGCCCATCAGCGCGGCGACCCAGTTGACGACGATCTGCAGCACGCCACCGAGGTTCTGCGCCTGGGTGGCCACGAGCATGGTGAGCGCGACGAAGATCACCGTGGTGATCCGCGCCGCCTTGAGGCCCTGGACGTCGGTCCACTGCCGGGTGCGGCGGAACATCGCCGGGATCATGTCGCGGGTGATCACCGCGGAGATCGCGTTGGCGTCGGAGGAAACCATCGCCATGGTGTGCGAGAAGATGCCGGCCAGCACCAGGCCGACCAGGCCCGGCGGCAGGAACGTCGTGGTCATGATCGCGTAGGACTGCGTCGGGTCCTTGACGCCGGGGATGAGCAACGGCGCGGCGAACATCGGGAACATCAGCACCAGCGGCCACAACAGGTACAGCGCCGACGAAAGCCGGGCGCCGCGCTTGGCCGCGCTCGTGGTCGGCGCGGCCATGTACCGCTGCGCCAGGTTCCACATGCCTCCGTTGTACTCCAGCGTCTTCACCAGCACGTAGACGAGCAGGAAGATGGTGGTGTACTTGGACGTCACCGGGTCGACGTGGCCCTCGGGCAGGTTGTCCCACATCGTCCAGAGCGCCGAGATCCCGCCCAGCTTGCCGAGGACCACGACGATCATCACGATCGCGGCGATGGCCTGGATGACGAACTGGCCGAAGTCGGTGAGCGCGTCGGCCCACAGGCCGCCGATGGTGCAGTAGACCAGGGTGACCGCGCCGGTGATGAGGATGCCGAGGTTGTAGTCCAGCCCGGCGAAGACGTGCAGCAGGGTCGCGACGGCGAACCACTTGGCGGCGATGTCGAAGATCTTGAGCAGGCTGCCGCTCCAGGCCAGCGCCTGCTGCGTCGGCACGTTGTACCGCTTGGCCAGGTACTCCAGCGGCGAGGCGACGCCGAGCTTCGAGCGCAACCGGTTCCAGCGGGCGGCGAACAGCCAGCTGCCGATCCCCACGCCGATGCCGATGCTCGCGAAGCCCCAGAAGTACACGGTGACGCCGGTGGTATACGCGACGCCCGCGTACGCGACGAAGAGCACGGCGCTGTAGCCGGACATGTGGTGGGAGATGCCCGCCAGCCACCACGGCATCTTGCCGCCGGCCGTGAAGAAGTCCTTGACGTCGCTGACTCTCTTGTGCGACCACCAGCCGATCACGATCATCAGCGCGAAGTACGCGCAGACCATCGCCCAGTCGAGTGCGTGCACCGCAGGCTCCTTTCCGCGTCCACGGCGATGCGGTTATGTTCACATCCATGAACGGAGTCTGTTATAGTGATTATGTTCATCTATAAGAACGTTGTTCGGGACGCTAATATGGCCGGAGTCACAAGTCAACGGCCGGACGGAGGCGCACAAATGCCGCAAAAGGTGGACAACGCGGCCGAGAGCACCCCGGTCGAGTCTTCGGGTGTGAAGTCCGCGCGCCGGGCCGTCGACCTCATCGAGACCTTCGCGGCGAACGACGTCTGGCTGTCGCTGTCCGACCTGCACGCCCGCACGGGTTTCCCGCGCTCGTCGCTGCACGGTCTGCTGCGGACGCTGCTGGAAGCCGGCTGGCTGGAAGCCGACACCAACACCGCCCGTTACCGCCTCGGCGTCCGCGCGCTGATCTGCGGCACGGCGTACCTGGACCGCGACGCCGTCGTCCCGTTCGCCACCGAAGCGCTGGAGCGCATCCGGGAAAAGACCGGCTTCACCGCGCACTTCGCCCGCCGCAACGGCACCGAGGTCGTCTACCTGGAGACGCGCGAGTCGCAGCGCTCCACGCACCTCGTCTCCCGCGTCGGGCGCACGCTGCCCGCGCACGCGACCGCGCTGGGCAAGGCCCTGCTGGCCGAGCTGACGCACGACGAGATCGAGGCGCTGATGCCGTCGACGCTGCCCGCGCTGACCCCGAACACCATCACCACGCTCGAAGGCCTGCACGCCGAGTTCGCCGCGACCCGGGAACGCGGGTACGCCGCCGAAGTCGAGGAGGGCACGCTCGGCGTCCGGTGCGTGGCCGCGGTGATCCCCTACCGCATCCCCGGCACCGACGCGATCAGCTGCTCGATGCCGATCAACCAGGTCACCGACGACGACGCCCGCCGCGTCGGCGAGCTGCTCGCCGAGACCACCGCCGAGCTCGGGCAGCAGCTGCGCCGGGCCGGCATCCGTTAACCCTTCTGTGTGAGAGGAACCCCATGACGGACCAGCGCGTGCTCATCACCGGGTCGGCGGGAGTCGTCGGCACCCTGATGCGCCCCCGCCTGCGGCGCCCCGGCCGGGTGCTGCGCCTGCTCGACCTGGCCTCGCAGACGGCGTCGGACGACTCCGAAGAGATCGTGACGGCGTCGGTGACCGACCCGGCGGCGATGGCCGCGGCGTGCGAGGGCGTCGACGCGCTGATCCACCTGGGCGGGCACAGCCGCGAGAACACGTGGGAAGCGACCCTCGACGTCAACATCAACGGGACGCAGACGGTCCTGGAGGCGGCGCGGGCCGCGGGGATCCAGCGCGTCATCCTGGCCTCGAGCAACCACGCGGTCGGGTTCCGCCGGATCGACTCCGACCTGCCCGCCGACTCCTCGCCCCGCCCGGACACCTACTACGGCGTCAGCAAGGCGGCGATCGAGGCGCTGGGCAGCCTGTACCACTCCCGGTTCGGCATGGACGTCATCGTGATCCGGATCGGCTCGTGCTTCGAGACGCCGTTGCCGCTGGGCCCGCGCGGCCTGACGACGTGGCTCTCCCCCGACGACGCGGCGAGGTTGTTCGAGGCCTGCCTCAGCGCGCCTTCGCCCGGGTACCGGCTGATCTGGGGCGTCTCGGACAACACGCGCCGGATCTACTCCCTCGCGGAAGCCGAAGCGCTGGGCTACAAGTCCCTGGACGACGCCGAGGTGTACGCGGATCAGCTGGCTTCGAAGCCCGCGCCGACAGGCGCGGCGGCCGAGTACGTCGGCGGCCCCTTCTGCACCGCTCCCCTGGGCGTCTTCAACCCGCTCTGAGCCGAGGCCGCCGCGAAGGTACTAGTACCTTCGCGGCTTCCCGGGGCGGACCGCGCTCGCCAAGGTGGCGCCATGATCTTGAAATCCCGCCGCGCCCGGACGTGGACCATCGTCGTGACGAGCGCGCTGGTCGTCGCCCTCGCCGGCGCGTTCACGCTGTTCGAGGTCTCGAAGTCGCGGACCTTCCAGTTCTTCGGCACCCTCGTGAACCGCGTCGAGACCAGCGAGAAGATCGTCGCCCTCACCTTGGACGACGGGCCCGATCCGGCCGGTGCCCACGCCATCCTGGACACGCTGCGCGGCCGCCAGGTGCCCGCGACGTTCTTCCTCATCGGCCGGGACATCGCGGCCCACCCGGACCTCGCGCACGACATCGCCGCCGCGGGGCACGAAATCGGCAACCACAGCTTCAGCCACGACCGCATGATCGGCGTGACCCCGTCCTGGGTCGCCGACGAGGTCGAAGCCACCGACGCCCTGATCCGGACCACCGGCTACACCGGCGAGATCCTCTTCCGGCCGCCGAACGGCAAGAAGCTCTTCGCCCTCCCCCGCTACCTCGCCGACCACCACCGCACGACGATCACCTGGGACGTCGAGCCGGACTCCGAGGGCGACCCCGACGCGGCCACCATCGAACGGGCCACCGTCGACCAGGTCCGGCCGGGCTCGATCATCCTGCTGCACGGCATGTACGGCTCCCGCGAGCCGACCCGGCAGGCGCTCGTCCCGATCCTCGACCGGCTCAAGCAGCGTGGCTACCGGTTCGTGACCGTGTCGCAGCTGCTGGCAGCTCGACACTGACGACCCAGTCGCCGTCCCGCGCGCCGTGGGTCAGCGCGCCGCCGGCCGCCGCGGCCTGCTCCGCGAGCCCGGCCAGCCCGTAGCCGGTGTGCACGCGTGGAGCCGCCTTGAGCGCGTTGCGCGCGGTGATCGTCACCCGGTCGCCGGCTTCGACGTCGAGGCGCAGCCGGACACCGGGACCGTTGTGGCGCAACGCGTTCACGGCGGTCTCCGCGACGAACCGCTCGGCCAGCTCCCGCACCGGACGCGGCAGGGCGGGCAGCACCGGGTCGCGGTCGAGGACCAGGCCCGCGGTGCGCAGCCGGGCCAGCACCTCGGTGAGGTCGGGGGCCCGTTCGGCGTCGTCCCGCAGGTCGTCCAGGGTGCGGCGGACCAACGTCAGCGCCCCGCGTCCGGCGGCCAGGAGGGTGTCGAGCCGCGCGCGGTCGGCTTCGGTCAGGTCGCCGACCGCGCGCAGCGTCTCGGCCTGCACCAGCATCACGGCCGTGGTCTGGGCGAGCGTGTCGTGCAGCCGCCGAGCGGCGCGTTCGGCCCGGTCGGCGAGCGCGCGACGGCGTTCGGCGCCGAGCAGCCAGGCGACCGCGCAGATCGTGACGGCGAGGACTGTGCCGTCGAGCGGGCCCTTCGCCGGGAACACGGCGGCGCCGACCACCAGCGCCGACGACGCCGCGAGCCACCGCCGCGGCGTGCCGTACAGGGCGATCAGGACCGGCACGTACATCGCGTTGCGCGGGTGGTCGAGCAGCAGGTGCCCGGCGGTCGCGACGGTGACCACCACCAGCACGACGACCGGGGCACGGCGGGACCACAGCAGCGGGACGAGCTGCGCCGCACTGAGCACGGCCGCGAACCAGCCCTGGTGCGGTGTCCACGCGCCGCTGGCGAAGAACACCGCAGCCACCGCGGCTGTCGTGACGTGAGAGTGACGCATGCGCCGACAGTAGAGTGCGAAGCATGATCCGCGTTCAGGTCGTCGACGACCACGCGCTGGTGCGCGAGGGGATCGCGCTGATCCTGGGCGCGCGGCCGGACCTCGACGTCGTCGGGCAGTACGCGAGCGGGCCAGAGCTGCTCACCTCGTCCGTCGACGCCGACGTCGTGCTGCTCGACCTCTACCTGCCCGGGATGGACGGCCTCGAAGTCCTGCGCCGGCTCGGGCCCGCGTCGCCGCGCGTGCTGATGCTGACCACGGTCGGCCGTCCCCGGGAGATCCGCGAAGCCCTCAGCGCGGGCGCGGCCGGGTTCGTGCTGAAGGACTCTTCCGGTGACGAGCTCGCGGCCGCCGTCCGGGCCGCGCACCAAGGGGTGACCGCGCTGAGTCCCGCGGTGGCGTCGGCGCTGGGCGCGGGCGGTTCGCTGACGCCGCGCGAGCGGGACGTGCTCGAGCTGCTCGGCGACGGATTGTCCAATAAGGACATAGCGGTCCGGCTCCGGCTGGCCGAGCGGACGGTGAAGGTGCACGTCGGCAACGTGCTGGCCAAGCTCGGCGTCACCAGCCGCACGCAGGCGGCGCTCGTGGCCAGGGACCGCTGAGTGGACTGGCTCGCGTCGTGGTGCGCTGACCATCTCGGCGCCGAGCCCGCGGCCGTGTTGTTCGAACGACGGTCCCTGTCGGACGTAGTCGGGCTGCGGCTGGCCGACGGGCGGGAGGTCGTGGTCAAGGCGCGCGAGGACGAGGGCCGGGCCGCCGCGTGCGTCACCGCGCAGGCCAGGCTGGCGGAACGGGGATTCCCGTGCCCGCGGCCGCTCACGCCCGTGATCGCCGTCGGTGCGCTGGCTGTGCACGCCGAGGAGTTCCGCCCCGGCGGCGCCCCGCTGCCGGGCGGCACCCCGGACGTCGCGGTGCGCTGCGCGGCGGTTTTCACCCGGCTGATGGCCGAACTGACCGGCGTGACCGTCCCGCCGCCGCTGCCGAACCCGCGCTGGGCCCGGTGGGACCACGCGGATCCGGGGCTGTGGCCGTCGATCGGCTTCCTCGACGAACGGGACCAGAGCGTCGTGCCCGCGGACGTCGTCGAAGCGGCGACGCGGGCACGAAAGCGGCTGCTGGCGGCAGAACTGCCGTGCGTGCTCGGCCACGCCGACTTCGAAGCCCAGAACCTCCGCTGGCGCGACGGGGACATCCGGTCGGTGGACGACTGGGACAGCCTGGCGTGGCAGCCGGAGGCGGCGCTGGCGGGAGCGGCGTGCGGGATGTTCGCCAGCGTCACGCCGCCGACGCTGGCGCCGATCGAGAGTTCGGCCGCGTTCCTGGCGGCGTACCAGGACCTGCGCGGACGCCGGTTCACCGACGAGGAACGGGAGATCGCGTGGGCGGCCGGCCTCTGGCCGGCGACGCACCACGCCCGCTGGGAGGCCCTGCACGGCGACCGCCCGGTGTGCGGAGAGGCCGTCCGCGTCCAGGCGGCCGAACGGCTTCGCCGGGCGAACGCTTGAGCTTGTACGGCTCGTGTACGCGCCCGGGTTAGCGTCGCGGGCCATGTCGAACCAGTGGAAACTGCTCTCCCTCGGCGTGTTCGCCGCCCTCGCGGCCACCACGGTCACCGCCACCGGCGCCGCCGCGGCGCCGACCACCTACTACGTCGATCAGGCCCTCGGCAACGACAACGCGGCCGGGACCCAGGCCGCGCCGTGGAAGTCCCTCGCCAAGGTCGCCGCCACCAAACTCGAGCCCGGGCAAACCGTGCTGCTGCGCCGCGGCCGGACCTGGAGCGGCGGGCTCGCCGTGCGCGGGTCCGGGTCGGCGTCGGCGCCGGTGAAGATCGGCGCCTACGGCGACGGCGCCCGCCCGGTCGTGCAGGGCAACGACGAAGCCTGCGTCAACCTGCCCGGCGACTACCTCTGGGTGCAGGACCTGCAGGTCGGCGTCGCGGCCGACGCCGGGCGCTGCTCCTGGGCCGGCGTCGAGGTGGGCGGCGACCACGACAAGGTCCTGTCGAACTACATCACCGGTGCCGGCGCGGGCATCTACATCGCGCCGTCGGCCGACGGCACCGAGGTCACGCAGAACGACCTCGTCGACAACAACCACATGACCAGGGTGACCCCGGGCGGCAGCGACGACTCGGGCGCCTTCGGGATCCTGGTGCAGGGCAACGGTTCCGACATCGGCTGGAACCGGATCAGCGGGTCGATCGCGGTGAGCGACGACTTCGGCGGCCTGGACGGCGCGGCCGTCGAGCTCTTCTACGGCTCGGACAACATCATCCACCACAACATTTCCGAGGACAACGAGTCCTTCACCGAGCTGGGCACCTACTCCGACGACCCGGACGGCGTGTCCCGCGACAACGTCTACGAATACAACGCCGTCTTCGGCGCCAAGACCCGCGGCGGCATCGTGACGCGCGACGCCGGCGACCAGAACGGCCCGGTGACCGGCACGATCTTCCGCAACAACTCCATCCGGCTGAGCAACGCCGAGTCCGAGGGCTTCGTCTGCTACGGCGGCTGCACGAACCGGACGCTGAAGCTCACGCAGAACGTCATCCAGGCCGCGATGAAGATCGGGTACGCCGACACCGGCTGGACCGCGACCGACCACAACGTCTTCTACGGCGGTCAGCGGCAGTTCACCCCGGGCGCCACGGACAAGGTCGCGGACCCGAAGTTCACCTCGGCCACCAACCTCGTCCTCACCGCGGGCAGCCCGGCGATCGGCCTAGGCACGACGAAGTACGCGAGCATCGACGTCGACGGCAACACCGTCGGCACCCGGATCGACGCGGGCGCCTACCAGTTCACCGGCTGAGCTGGCAAGCTCCCGGCATGGAACGTGTGCTTGGAATCGGCGGGTACTTCATCCGCGCGCAGGACCCGGCCGCCCTGGGGGCCTGGTACCGCGACTGCCTCGGCCTCGACACCGACGAAAACGGCGTGTGGTACCCGGAGGCGGGCCCCACGGTCTTCGCGCCGTTCGAGGCGGAGACGGACTACTTCGGCTCGCCGTCCCAGCGGACCATGCTCAACTTCCGGGTCCGCGACCTGGACGCGATGCTCACCCAGCTGCGCGCCCAAGGCGCCGACGTCGCCACCGAAACCCAGGACATGGACGGCGTCGGCCGCTTCGGCTGGGTCACCGACCCCGAAGGCAACCGCATCGAGCTCTGGCAACCCGCCTGACACCACCTCTCGCCGTGCTTGAGGAGTCGACACGCGTGATCAGAGGGTCGACACGCGTGACTGGAGCGACGACACGCCGAACCCAGCCGCGATGGCTCGTGTCGACCCTTCAATCACGCGTGTCGACCTCTCAATCACGCGTGTCGGCGCTTCCGTCACGGGGTGGTGACGTGGGTGAACTTGACCGGGATCTTCGGGGGGCCGCTGCCGTCGCCGATGCCCGGCTTGGACTGGTCGATGCCGCCGCGGGCGACCTTGTCGACGACTTCGAGGCCGGCGTCGTCGATGCTGCCGAAGACCGTGTACTCGGGTGGGATGTTGATCTCGCCGTAGACCAGGAAGAACTGGGAGCCGCCCGAGTCCGGCTGGTTCGTCTTCGCCATGGCGAGGACGCCACGGCCGTACGTCAGCTCCGGGAACACCTCGTCGCGGATCGTGTAGCCGGGGCCGCCGGTGCCGTCGCCGACCGGGTCGCCGCACTGCAGCATCTGCAGCCCGGCCGTCACCGACAGCCGGTGGCACGACGTGCCGTCGTAGAAGCCCTGCTTCGCCAGGCTCAGGAAGTTCACGACCGTGCACGGCGCCAGCGCGCGGTCCAGCGTGAGCCCGATGTCGCCCGCGCTCGTCGCCAGCCGCACTTCGGCCGTCCCCGACGACGGTGCCGGGCCGTCGGGCGGCAACGCCACCTTCTTCGGTGCCGGCGAGCCGGAGTCGGGGGTGAACGCGCAGGTCACCGGGTTGGCCAGCGGCTTCGTCCGCTTCGGCATCGGGGCGCGGCCGCCCGGGAGCGCCACCGGGGTGCTCGGGGTCGTGATCGTCGGCGTGGGCGACGCGAGCGTCGCCGAGCCGCCCGGCGAGATCCCGGGCAGGGTCTTCACGTCGGGATCGCGCAGGAAACCGGGGTAGCCCCAGGCCAGGAACGCCAGCGTCATCAGGATGACGACCACCGCCGACCCGCTGACCAGCACGACAGCGGCCGGTGACGCCTTCTTCGGCGGCACCGGCGGCTGCCACGGCGGATACTGGTGTTGCTGCGGGTACGGCTGGTGCTGCGGGTACGAGTACGGCGGCCACTGCTCCTCGGGCCGCTGCCCCGGTCCCCCCGGCTCGCTCATCCACACTCCCCTCGTCGGCCGCCCATTGTGCCGGGTAAGCCTCCTCCCGGGAGGGGAATCCGGGAAGGAGCTCCCGCTAGGGCAGTCCCCAGGGCACGCTCGGCCCGCCCGGCGCGACCGGCCGGACGCCGAAGTCCGGTTTGTCGCCCTTCCGGTACACGAAGGCGTCCTCTCCGCACCCGAGCTCGACCTGGACGTCCCCGTTGGCCAGCCGTCGCCAGCGGCGCGCCCGGCCGCGCGCGTCGGTCACCGCGAGCTCGCCGTCGATGCCCGGCCGCAGCACGCACGGCGCCCCGGCTTCGCTGTGCACCTTCAGCCACCGCGTCTTCCCGCCGGCCCGGGACGCGCTGAGCAGGAACGCGCCTTCGGTGCGGAAGTCCCGCAACGCGACGTCGCCCCACGCCGACGGCACGGCGGGGAACAGGCGGAGCACGCCGTCCCAGCTCTGCACCAGCATGTCCTGGAGGGACTTCGCCGCCGAAAGCGGCGTCTCGATGACCGGCCCGGACTCCTTGTACATCGTGTTCGGCTGGATGTACCGCCGCTGCAGCTCGCCGAGGTAGAACGCGGCCTGGTCGCCGCGCAGCATCTGCGCCGAGATCGACGCGGCCCCGGTGAACGTGTAGCCCTGCAGCGCACCCTCGAAGCCGACCCAGTGGTTCAGCGACGTCTCGATGATCTGCCGGTGCTCCGGCTGCTCCCACGTGACGTCGTAGAGCGGGTAGATCTGCAGCAGGTGCGAGTAGTGCCGGTGCGACTTCGCGAACGGCACCCCGGCGCCGATCATGTAGCCGTTGACGTCGGCCGGGTAGTCCACCAGCGTCGCCAGGACGTTCCGCCACTTCGCCGCCAGCGGATCGGCGGGCGCGTGCTGCAACAGCGTCTTGCAGCCCCAGCGGATCAGCGACAGGTCGTAGTTGCAGTCCGGGGCGTTGACGCCGTACTCCGGCGAGAACGTCGGCGGCAGGTGCAGCTTCCCGTCCGGGCCCGGTGCGAGGAAGTGCAGGTAGTAGTTGATCGCCCGGCGCAGCAACGGGACCAGCGTGTCCCGCAGCAGCTGCCGGTCCATCGTGTGCCGGTAGGACAGCCACACGTTGTGCAGTGCCCAGGTCAGGTTCCCGACCTCCGGGGTGGGCGTGTCCTGCCCCGGGATGCCGACGGGGAACCCGCTGGTGGCGTTCGAAACGCCGTTGAGCAGGGTCATGTCCGTCGTGCGCGGGATGCCCGCGGAGTCGGCTTGGTACGGCGAAGCGACCTGGCTGACGAGATTGCCGCGGTACTTGCCGAGCGCGTAGCTGACGGCGTCGAGCTCCAGGTGGTTGGAGCCGTGGATCAGCCAGTATTCGAGCTGGACGTTGAGGTTCCACCACGTCGCCGGCCACGGCGTGTTCTCCAGCCACGGCCCCGAGGTCGCCATCACCGGCGCCTCCCGCCGGGCCGCCGACGCGACCTTGTACAGCTGGATCCAGTAGAAGCTCTGCAGCCGGGTGTCCGGAATGGACAGGAAGCTCCGCCGGTAGTAGTCGTGCCACCAGCGCCGGTGGTCCTGGGTCAGCGCGCCGAACGGAAGCGCCCGGCGGACCGTGCCCAACGCCCGCGCCACCGACGTCTTCTCCGGGTGCGACCACGCCACCGACGTGTACAGCGTCCGCGCGCCACCGCGCGTGACCTCCCGCCAGGCCGTCACGTGCTCGCCGCCGGCCAGCAGCGGCTGGACGGCCAGCTGCGCGTCACCGCTCGCCGACAGCTGGACCGGCGGGTTCGCGGTGTACCCGGCCGGCGGCGGCTTGTTCCACACCGGGTCGGCGCGCGGGCTGACCGCGACCGCCGGGTGGAACACCCACTTGAACGCCCGCTCCCCTTCGGACGGCCGGATTTCGACGGCGAGCAACGACTGTCCGGTGTGGACGATGGCGCGCAGGCTCAGGCTCCCCGCCGCCGTCGTGATCGTGCCGGTCAGCTCGGCGTTCCAGAGGTCCATCCGCCAGTCGATCGCGGTGATCGCGCCGACCGGTTCGAGCGTGAAGTACCCGATCGGCAACCGGGCCAGGCCGAACAGCGAGCCGAACTCCGGCCGGTGGTCCTGCACCTGGCTGTGCTGGACGTTGAACCGGATCGCGTTCTGCCCGGGCTCGGCGTAAATGCCCGAGCCGAGGAACCCGTTGCCCAGGAACGGTCCCTCGTACCAGGTCTTCGGCAGCCGCCGCCAGTACAGGTCCGCGGTGCCCACGAACCCGGCCCAGCCGAAGTCGTCGCTGCCGGGTGCCGCGGCCGCTTCGCCGAAGGCGGGGGTGATGCCGGCCGCGCCCACGGCCAGCCCGGCGAGCGCCCCGCCGAGCACGGTTCTGCGGGTGATGTCCATTCGACCTCCTTGTCGAAAGCAGGATTCAGCTCGGCAGGCCCCACGCCGGTGCCGGGCCGAGCGCGGGAACGTCGCGCGGCGCGAAGCCCGGACGCGAGCCTCGCGGGGTGACGACGGCGGTGCCGCCGCGGCGCAACCCGATCGCGATCCGCCCGGGTCCCGCCGCACGCCACGGCAGCCGCCTGCCGTATTCGTCGCGGACGTCGACGTCCCCGGTGACGCCGTGCTGGAGCACCAGCGGCTCACCGGCTTCGCTGTGGACGCGGACGAACTCCGTCGAGCCGTCGCGGCGGGAGGCGTCCACGAGGAACGCGCCTTCCGCGCGCAGGCCCGCGATCGAGGCGTCCCGCCAGGTCGCCGACACCGACGGGAAGATCTTGAGCACGCCGCCGGAGCCCTGCATCAGCATGTCCACAACGGACTGCGCCGCGGTGATCGGGCTTTCGATCGCGAAGTTCGAGCCCTCGCGGTACATCGTGTTCGCGGTCAGCTCGGTGTCGGCCACGACGTTCCGGTCGAGGAAGAACTTCAGGTACCGCAGCGCTTCTTCGGGCGCGTCCATCACCGAACTCATCGACGACGCGGCCGCGTAGCTGTAGCCGTGCCACGCCGTCTGGTCGGCGATCCAGTGGTTGAACGTCCGCGTCATGATGTCGCGGTCGCCCGCCCGGTCCCAGACCTTCTCCCGCAGCGGGTACAGCCACAGCAGGTGCGAGAAGTGCCGGTGCGACGCGGCCAGCGGAACGCCGTCGCCGATCAGCACGCCGTTGGCGGGGTCTTCGTGGTACGGCACGAGCTTCGCGCCGATTTCCCGCCAGATCGGCACGCGCGGTTCGTCAAGGCAGAGGATCCGGGCGGAGTCGACGAGCGTGCGCGCCGCCCACCGGATCAGCGACAGGTCGTAGGTGCAGTCCGGCGCGTCGGCGTACTCCGGCGACCGGGTCAGCGGCAGGTGCAGGAACCCGTCCGGTCCGGTGAACAGGACGTGGCGGTAGAAGTTGAGCGCCTTCGCCAGCGTCGGGTACAGGACGTCGCGGAGCACGCGCCCGTCCAGGTGGTGCCGGTAGGCCAGCCACACGTTGTGCAAGCCCCACAACAGGTTCCCGGTCTGATCGGTCTTGGACGTCGTCCCGGGGACGCCCACCGAGCGCGTGCCGCCGGGACGCAGCCGCCAGTCACCCGGGTGCGAGAGGGCGTAGGTGTCGCCGTCGCGGTAGGCGGGCGGGACGGACACCTCGAGGTTCGCGTGGTCGCGCCGGAAGGTCTCGGTGACGGCGTCGAGTTCGGGGTGGTTGCTGCTGTTGACGATCGGGTAGGTGACCTGGACGTTGAGGTTCCACCAGACCGCGGTCCAGCTGTTGCCGACTTCGGGGAACCACGGCCCCCACTCGGACACGACCGGCCCGTCCGCGCGCGTGGCGGCCGCGATCTTGTACAGCTGGATCCAGTAGAACCGCTGGACCTGCTTGTCCGGCACCGAAACGAAGCTGCGCCGGTGGTAGTCGTTCCACCAGCGGCGGTGGCGGGCGAGCAGGACGTCGGGGTTCGCGGCAAGCGCTTTCTGGACGGCGTTCAGGGCGTCCGCCGTGTGCGTCGTGCCCGGGAAGCTGTACGCGACGGCCGCCGCGAACAGCCGCCGCGCCCCGATCGCGCGTTCCCGCCAAGCCGTCGTGTACCCGCCCCCGGCGAGCATCGGCTGGGCGCAGTACCCGTCCCCGGCCTGGGGTGCGGGGTTCGCGATGTACTCCGGCGGCTTGCGGACGGTCCGGGTGGTCGCCGACTCCAGCGGCTGGAACGCCCAGGCGGCGCTCGTTTCGCCGGCGCTCGGCGTCAGGGAGACGAGCAGCACGCCGAGGTCGTTGTGCACGACGGCGGAGAAGGCGACCGAGCCCTGGGTGGTGGTGATGGTGCCGCCCAGTTCGGCGTTGTACAGGTCGAGCGTCCAGTCGACGGCGGTGACCGCACCGGCCAGGGTGAGCGTGAGGAAACCGATCGGCAGCCGGGACAGCCCGATGCCCGCTTCCCACTGGATCCGCTGGTCCTGCACCTGGGTGTGGCTCAGCATCACCTTGAGCACCTGCGGCGTCGCCCCGGCGTAGACCTGGGCGCCGAGGTAGCCGTTGGCGAGGAACGGGCCTTCCTGCCAGTTCTTCGGCAGCCGCCGCCAGACCATCCGGGCATCGGCGGCGACGCCGGAGTGCGGGTTCCCCCCGACGGCGAGCGCGGGCGGCGCCGCGCGGGCCCACAGACCCCCGAAGGCCGCGGCCCCGGCCAGGACCGAGGCCGAGCGGAGCACCGTCCGCCGGGACACTGCGTCCATGAAGCATCCTCCGAATTCATACTACGTTTCGGCGAGATCATGCGGCGGCGTCCGGCCATACTTGCAGAGAGGTGCCCAAAAGGCCAGAGATGTTCACCCAGAAAGCGGCAGATACATCCGATGAATCGGGGGTGCAGGTGACTTATCAGCCCGCTCGTTCGAGGCACAGCTGGGCGATCAGGGTTTCCGTCGCCCACCGCTCCCACCGGTCGAGCGACCAGCCACGGTCGCGGACGAACAGCCGGTAGAGCTCCGGACTGAGCAGCCCGAACAGCAGATCGGCGGCGTGCTCGGCGGTCACCCCGGCGCGCGCCCCCGGTTTGACCACCAGCGAGCGGGCGGCGGCCAGGTGGACGGCGAACCTCGGGTCGGTTTCGCCGGGCCACTGCTCGGCGACCGCCGGATCGCTCGCGGCGGCGGCACGCAGCATCTCCGTGATCGGGGCGACGCGCTCGAGGATCCCGCGCGTTCCGCGGACGTGCAGCCGCAGGTGGGCGTCGGCGGTCGTGGCCGCGAGAGCCTCCCGGAACCACGGCCGGTCCATCGTCGCGACCGGCTCGGCGTCCCCCGCGATCGCCACGTCGACCAGTTCCTTGAGCAGCACACGCTTGTTGCCGAAAGTGAAGTAGATCGTCTGCACGGCCACCCCGGCCCGGTCGGCGATCTCCTTGAGGGTCGTCGCGCCGTATCCGTTGCGCACGAACAGCTCCTGCGCGGCCTCCAGCATGCGCCGGCGCGTCCGCGCGGCGTCACGGACTTTCTTCGGCCCGGCCTTGCGCTGCTCCATTACTAGAGTGTACTTCTAGAGTTCAACTCTAGTTATCGCCACCCCGGAGGACCGCATGCCCACCATCGCGAACACCCGGCAGGCCGACGCCTGGAACGGCTGGGAAGGCGCCCACTGGGCGCGGAACCGCGCCCGCTACAACGCGATCGTCGCCGCGTTCAACGACGAGCTCTTCCAGAGCGCCGCGATCGCCCCGGACCACCGCGTTCTCGACATCGGCTGCGGCACGGGACAGGTCACGCTGCTGGCGGCGCGGCGGGCGACGGAGGGACACGTCGTCGGTATCGACCTTTCGGCCCCGATGCTGGACGTCGCCCGTGCCGACGCGGCGGCCCAGGGCTTGGCCAACGCCCGGTTCGACCAGGGTGACGCCCAGGTCCACCCCTTTCCGGACGCCGGCTTCGACGTCGCGATCAGCCGCGGCGGGGTGATGTTCTTCGAAGATGCCGTGGCCGCCTTCGCCAACGTCCGGCGAGGACTGCGCCCCGCCGGGCGGCTGGTGTTCATGGGCCCGCAGCGCGGCACTCCGGACAGTGCCTACGCCCGCGCCACCACGGCGCTGCGGCCCTTGATGCGCGAGCCGTCGCCCGCCTCGCGGGGGATGGGCTCGCTGGTCGACCCGGCCCGGATCCGCGCGGTGCTCGAAGCGGCCGGGTTCACCGGCATCGGCATCGAACCGGTCACCGCACCCATGGACTACGGACGTGACGCCGCCGACGCGGCCGACTTCATCCTCGGCCAAGGGTCCGTTCGCAGCAACCTGGCCGCACTCGAGCCGAGCGTCGTCGCGCGGACGCGAGAGCAGCTGCGGGCGGACCTCGCGGCGTTCGAGACCTCCGAAGGCGTCCGCATCTCCGGCGCGGTCTGGATGGTCAGCGCCACCCGCCCCGGCACCCTCTAAGTGCCCGGCAGCGGCGGCAGCGCCGGCGTGTCCAGCCAGCGGGTGAAGAACGCGCCCAGCGAGCGGCCCGCGTGCGCTTCCGCCGCGGCCACGAACGCTTCGGTCGTGACCAGCCCGTGCCGGTGCTCCTCGGCCCACGACTTCAGCAGCGCGAAGAACGCCGGGTCCCCGATCTCCGCCCGCAGCGCGTGCAACGTCAGCCCGCCGCGCTTGTAGACCCGCTCGTCGAACATCCGGGACACGCCCGGGTCGGCGATGCGGACGTCCGCCGGCTTGGCCTTGATCCGCGTGTACCAGCCGCGAGCCAGCGCCGAAGCGGACTGGCCGCCGGACTCCTCCGACCACAGCCACTCGGCGTAGGTCGCGAAGCCCTCGTTGAGCCAGATGTGCCGCCAGTCGGCCACCGTCAGGCTGTTGCCGAACCACTGGTGGGCCAGCTCGTGCAGCACGAGCCGCTCGTGGGTGCGGCGGCCGTCGACGTGGTTGGCGCCGAAGATCGCCATGCCCTGCGCCTCGATCGGGTCGTCGAGGTCGTCGTCGGTGACGACGATGACGTACTCGGCGAACGGGTACGCGCCGAACAGCCGCTGCAGGAACTCCATCATCCGGCCCTGGCGCCCGAAGTCGCGGTCGAACGCGCGACGCAGCCGCGGCGGCACGGCGGCCCGCTGCGGCACCGTCTCGAAGACCGACTCCACCTGCCCGCTCGCGCGCCCGATGCCGAGACTCAGCCGGCGCAGCCCCACCCCGCTGTGCGGGAACCAGCCGCGGCCGGTCAGCTCGACCTCGTCGTAGCGGCCGATCTGCACGCTCATCAGGTACGTCGCCGTCGGCTCACGCCGTTCGTAGACCCACTTCGTGGTGCTGGCCGCGGTGGACCGCTCGACCAGCGTGCCGGTGACCGCGACCAGGTACGGCGACGCCGTCGTCACGCTCACCCGGTAGGCGGCCTTGTCCGACGGGTGGTCGTTGCAGGGGAACCACGACGGCGCGCCGACCGGCTGGCTCGCCACCAGCGCGCCGTCGGTCAGCTCGTCCCAGCCGACGTCACCCCAGCGGCTCCCCACCGGGCGCGGGTTGCCGACGTAGTGGACCTCGACGGTGAACCCGGTACCCGCCGGGATCGACTTCACCGGCTTGACGTGCAGCTTCGCACCGCGCTTGAGGTACTTCGCGGGCTTGCCGTCGACCAGCACGCGGTTGATCCGGAAGTCGGCGAAGTCGAAGCTGACGCGGGAAAGCGCCTGCGTCGCCTCGGCCGTGATCACCGCCGAGGCCGACAGCCGGTTCGGCGCGACCTTGTAGTCGAGGTTCAGGTCGTAGTGGCGGACGCGGTAGCCGCCGTTGCCGTGCGCGGGCAGGTAGGGGTCGCCGGAGGTGTCCGCGCCGGGAGCGGGAGCCTTCGAAATCACCCGTGGCGAACCTTTCGTCGTGCGTGCTGGAACCAGGCTCGCACGGACGGGTGAGTCCGGCGCGCCTGGACCTGCTTTCGTTACTTACCGGTCCACGCGGAGATCGGGTTGCCCAGCCAGCGGGTGTCGGCGGGCACCTCGTCGCCGCGGGTCACCAGCGAGCCCGGGCCGACCGTGGTGCGCGCCCCGATGCCGGCGCCGGGCAGCACGATGCCGTGCGGGCCGAGCGTCGCGCCCTCGCCGAGGGTCACGCTCGACATGCTCATGATCCGGTCGTGGAACAGGTGCGTCTGCACGACGCAGCCGCGGTTGATCGTCGCGCCGTCGCCCAGCTCGACGAGGTCGGCTTCGGGCAGCCAGTATGTCTCCAGCCAGACGCCGCGGCCGATCTTGACCCCCATCGTGCGCAGCCAGGCGGTGAGCAGCGGGGTGCCGCCGACCGAGCCGATCAGCCACGGCACCGCGAGGGCCTCGACGAAGGTGTCGGCCAGCTCGTTGCGCCAGACGAAGGAGCTCCACAGCGGGTGGTCGATCTCGCGGAACTTCCCGACCAGCAGCCACTTCATCGCCGTCGCCGTCAGCGCCGCGACGATCCCGGCGGCCAGCAGCGCGGGCCCGGCCAGCAGCAGGGCGACGCCGAAACCGAACGCCGTCGCCGCCCACAGCAGGCCGAACGCGACCACGACGGTCAGCGCGACACCGCACATGACGGGGATGATCCGGCACAGCTCGACCAGCGCCCGCGCCGCCTTGAGGTGCAGCGCCGGGGTGTAGGTGCGGCTCGTGTCGGCGTCGCCGATCGCGCGGCGGACCGGCAGCGGCGGCATCCCGAGGTAGGACGAGCCCTTCTTCGCCTTCAGCGGCGTCGACGACAGGACGCCGACCAGGCCGCGCTTCGGCACCGAACGGCCGGGCGCCGTCATCCCCGAGTTGCCGAGGAACGCCTGCTTGCCGATGCGCGCGGGGGCGACGTGCAGCCAGCCGTGGCCGAGTTCGTAGGTGGCGACCATGGTGTCGTCGGCGAGGAACGCGCCGCTGTCGACCTTGGTCATCTTCGGCAGGGCCAGCACGGTCGACGCCTCCACGTTGCGGCCGACCTTCGCGCCGAGCAGCCGCAGCCACACCGGCGTGAACAGGCTGGCGTACAGCGGGAACAGGCCTTCGCGGGCCATGCTCATCAGGCGTTCGGTGGCCCAGACCTGCCACGCGACGCGGCCGTGCACCGGGTGGTAGCCCTCGACCATGCCGATGCTCAGCGCCCGGACGCCGACGAGCACGAGCAGCATGTACGTGCCGAAGTACGCGAGGGTCGCGAGCGGCACGAAGACCAGCGCGCGGGTGAAGGCGTCCAGGAGCGTCGGGGCGCCCGCGATCGCGTAGCCGAGCACGGCGACACCAGCCAGCGCGGCCACGCCGGGGAGGAAGCCGAGCGCCAGGGACGTCACGCCGTAGACGGCGGCCCAGAAGTGCGACCGCGGCGGACGGCTCGACGGCCACTTCAGCGCGTCGCGCTCGTCCTTGGCGACGCGCGCGGCGGGCGAACCGGCCCAGCGCTGCCCGGCCGGGACGGCGCCGCGGACCGTCGAACCCGCCGCGATTTCCGCGCCCTTGCCGATGCGGACACCCGGGAACAGCGTGCTGCGCGCGCCGACACGAGCTTCGGCGCCCACGTGGACCTTGCCGATGTGCACGACGTCGCCGTCGACCCAGTGCCCGGTCAGGTCGACCTCGGGCTCGATCGCGGCACCGCGGCCCAGCTTGAGGAAGCCGGTGACCGGCGGCGGCGAGTGCAGGTCGACGTCCTTGCCGATCCGCGCGCCGAGGGCCTTCGCGTACGTCGTCATCCAGGACGCGCCGGCGACGCTGTCCGCGCCGCTGAACTCGGCCAGCTTCTCGGCCGTCCACAGTCGCAAGTGGACACTCCCGCCGCGCGGGTAGGTGCCGGGACGCACCCCCGACAGCAGCACGCGAGCGCCGCCGGCGGCGATGGCGATCCGGCCCGCCGGGCTGAACAGCACCACCCAGGCCAGGCCGATCCAGGCCCAGCTCAGCGTCGGCGCCCAGGCGAACCCGAGCAGGGACAGGATGTTCGACAGCGCGGCGGCCAGCGTCGCCCAGCGCAGCCCGACGAGGCCCATCAGCGGGACCATCAGCAGCGTCTGGATGACGCCGGCGCGGCGCTTCGTCGGCGCGATGTCCCGGCGTTCGGTGGCCTGGCCGCTCAGCGCGTCCAGCATCGCGGCCAGCGCACCCAGCTTGGGGTGGGCGTAGATGTCGGCGACCGACATCTGGGGGTGGCGGGTGCGGATGCGGGCGACCACCTGGGCGGCCGTCAGACTGCCGCCGCCGTGGGTGAAGAAGTCCGCCTTGGGGCTGTCGACCGAGACACCGAGGATTTCGGCCCAGCCTTCGGCGAGCCACGTCTCGGTCGGGGTCAGCCCGAAAGCTTCCACTGTGGACAGTGGCCACGGGAGGGCGTTGCGGTCGACCTTGCCGGAGGTGCGGGTCGGCAGGTCGTCGACGACGGCGAGCAGCGGCACCAGCGCGGCGGGCAGGTGCTCGCGCAGCCGCGTCGCGGCTTGGTCGAGGTCGAAGCTCTCGCCGCCGGGGACGACGTACCCGACCAGGACCTGGTTGCCCGCCTTGGTGCGGCGGATCGCGGCGGCCGCGCCCTGCACGCCCGGCAGGGCCTGCAGCGCGGCGTCGACCTCGCCCAGCTCGATGCGGCGTCCGCCGAGCTTGACCTGCTCGTCGAGGCGGCCGAGGAACAGCAGGCCTTCTTCTTCGGCGCGGACCATGTCGCCCGAGCGGTAGGCGCGCTGCCAGCCCAGCGACGGCAGCGGCGCGAACTTCTCGGCGTCCTTGGCCGCGTCGAGGTAGCGGGCCAGGCCGACGCCGCCGATGACGAGCTCGCCGGTCTCCCCCATGGCGACCGGCTCGCCCTCGTCGTTGACGACCGCGAGCTGCCAGCCGGCGAGCGGCAGGCCGATGCGGACCGGGCCGTCGCCGGTCAGCTGAGCGGCGCACGCGACGACGGTGGCTTCGGTCGGGCCGTAGGTGTTCCAGACTTCGCGGCCTTCGACGGCGACACGCTCGGCCAGTTCCGGCGGGCAAGCCTCGCCGCCGAAGATCAGCAGACGGACGTCTTCGAGCGCGTCGGCGGGCCACAGCGCGGCCAGCGTCGGCACGGTGGAGACGACGGTGATGCGCTGCGCGACCAGCCACGGGCCGAGGTCGACGCCGGTGCGGACCAGCGCGCGGGGCGCGGGCACCAGACAGGCGCCGTGGCGCCAGGCCAGCCACATCTCTTCGCAGGAGGCGTCGAAGGCGACGCTCAACCCGGCCAGGACGCGGTCGCCGGGGCCGATCGGCTCGTCGGTGAGGAACAGCTCGGCTTCGGCGTCGACGAAGGCGGCGGCACTCGCGTGGCTGACCGCGACACCCTTGGGCTTGCCGGTGGAGCCGGAGGTGAAGATGATCCACGCGTCGTCGGCCGGGCCGGGGACGCCGTCGCGGCCGCCCGGCGTGCTGTGGACGTTGATCTTGCCGTCGGTGGCGACCGCCGCGACCTGGGCTTCTTCGAAGACCAGCTCGGCGCGCTCGTCCGGGTCGTCCGCGTCGACCGGCACGTACGCGGCGCCGACGGACAGGGTGGCGAGGATCGCGATGTACAGCTCGGCGGTGCCGGAGGAGATCCGGATGCCGACGCGGTCGCCGAGGCCGACGCCGTAGCTCCTGAGGCGCCGCCCGTAGGCGTCGATCTCCTCGAGCAGCCGCCGGTAGGTGAGCGTGGTGGTGCCGTCGTCGATCGCGGCGGCGGCCGGATACCGCTCGGCCGTGGCGGCGAGGACGTCGAGGAGGGTGCGCTCACCGGCGCCCGGACCGGACCAGAAGAGGGCGCGGCCGACGACCGGGGCGAGGGTCACCTCGGCGGCGGATTCGGCGGGTTCGATGGTGACGGTCATCGGCCACTCACCCCTGGCAGGACAAAACCATGGGCGCGCAAGCCCACCACTCACCTTTCGGGAGCCTCAATCGGGCTCGCTCTCCTGAATGAGGCGCCCGCAACGACCTTCCACTCTAACGCAAGATGAAAGAAAGATATCCGCCGGATCACGCTAGCGTGTCGGACCTCACGCTCCGGACGAACCACCGTGACGGAAGGGTCGGCACGCGTGATTGGAAGGTCGACACGGGTTCCGGCCGGACATCCGCCGTGTCGTCCCTCCGATCACGCGTGTCGACCTCCCGATCACGCGTGTCGTCCGAAACGGGTCAGGAAATCACCGGGTTCGGGCGGCTTTTCCGCCGACCTTCGGCTTCGCCTTCTTTTCGCGGACCCGGATATTCACCCGGACGGGGCTGCCGGTGAAGCCGAACTGCTCGCGGAACTTGCGCTCGATGAACCGGCGGTAGCCCGCCTCGAGGAAGCCGGTGGTGAACAGGACCAGCGTCGGCGGGCGGATGCCGGCCTGCGTCGCGAACAGCACCTTCGGCTGCTTGCCCGAGCGGACCGGCGGCGGGGTGGCCGCGACCAGGTCGGACAGCCACGCGTTGAGCTGGCCGGTCGGCACCCGCTTGTCCCACGAGGCCAGCGCCGTGCGCAGCGCCGGCGCCAGCTTGCGCACCGAACGGCCGGTCAGCGCCGAGATGTTGACCTTCTCGGCCCACGGCACGCGGACCAGGCCGCGGTCCAGCTCGCGGACCATCGCGTGGCGGCGGTCCTCGTCGACCAGGTCCCACTTGTTGAACGCCAGCACGCAGGCGCGGCCGGCCTCGACGACCATGGTCAGCACCCGCAGGTCCTGCTCGGACAGCGGCTCGGCCGCGTCGAGCAGCACGATCGCGACCTCGGCCGCGTCGATCGCGGTCTTGGTGCGCAGCGAGGCGTAGTACTCCGCGCCGGCGGCGAAGTTGACGCGCTTGCGCAGGCCCGCGGTGTCGACGAACCGCCAGGTCTCGCCGTCCAGCTCGACCAGCGAGTCGACCGGGTCGACCGTGGTGCCGGCCACCGAGTCGACGACCGAGCGCTCCTCGCCGGACAGCTTGTTCAGCAGGCTCGACTTGCCGACGTTCGGCTTGCCGACCAGCGCGACGCGCCGCGGGCCCGACGTCGCGGCGCCGCCCTCGCGCGGCGACTCGGGCAGGGCCTTGAGGATGGCGTCGAGCAGGTCGCCGGAGCTGCGGCCGTGCAACGCGCTGACCGGGTGCGGCTCGCCGAGGCCGAGCGACCACAGCGACGCGGTGTCCGCGAGCAGCCGGTCGTCGTCGACCTTGTTCGCCGCGAGCAGCACCGGCTTCTTCGAGCGGCGCAGCACCTTGGAGACGGCTTCGTCGGTGGCCGTGGCGCCGACCGAAGCGTCGATGACCAGCAGGACCGCGTCGGCGGTCTGCATGGCCAGCTCGGCCTGCGCGGCGACGGAGGCCTGCAGCCCGGTCGCGTCCGGCTCCCAGCCGCCCGTGTCGACCAGGGTGAACTTGCGCCCGCCCCAGTAGGCGTCGTAGGCGACGCGGTCGCGGGTCACGCCCGGCACGTCTTGCACGACGGCTTCGCGGCGGCCGAGGATGCGGTTGACCAGCGTCGACTTGCCCACGTTCGGGCGACCGACGACGGCGAGCACCGGCTGCGCGAGGGCAGCCTCCTCGGCCGCTTCCGCCGCCTCGATCTGCGCGTCGAGCGCGGCGAATTCGGTCTCTTCCGACCAGGTGCCGTCGACTTCGCCGACGCTGTCGTACTCTTCCATCACTGACCCAATTTCCCTTATACCGCGCCGAATCCGTGTTCGGCACGCCAGTCGTCCAAAGTCTTCACGAGCGCCGCGAGCTCACCGCGCAGCTCTTCGGTGCCCTGGTCGAGCCCGGTTTTCCCGGGTCCGACCTTCAGCGAGAACGGCTCGCCCACGAGGATGTCCACCCGTGGCCGGAACCGTCGCTTGCCGTCGGCAGGCTTGCGCGTGCCCCGCGTCGCGACCGGGAGCACGGTCGCGCCGGAGGCCCGGACCAGCCAGGCCGCGCCGCGTTCGGCCGCGCCGACGTCCCCGGCACCGCGGGTGCCCTCGGGGAAGATCCCGACGACACCACCGTCCTTCAGGACACCGACCGCGGTCATCAGCGGTTTGCGGTCGATCTCGCCGCGCTTGAGCGGGATCTGCCCGATCGCCAGCATGAACTTGCCGACGATCCCGCCGAACATCTCGGCCTTGACCAGGAACGCCGAACGCCGCGGAAGCATTCCGAAGATCAGCTGCGGTTCGATCATCGAACTGTGGTTGGCGATCACCAGCACCGGCCCGGTGGCGGGCATGCGCTCACGGCCGTGCACGCGGATGCGGAAGGCCGACCGCAGATGGTACCGGGCGAAGACCCGCCCGGCGTCGTGGAGTGCGCCGACGGAGCCCTCAGGCAGTCCGTCAGCTCTCATCGCACGACCTCGGCGTTGCACCCCGCCAGCAGACCGCGGTGGCTGGCGAGCTCACTCAGCGCGACGATCACCTGGTCGATCGACAGCTCGGACGTGTCGACGTGCACGGCGTCGTCGGCGGCGCGCAGGGGCGAGGCGGTACGGGTCGAGTCGAGGTGGTCGCGGCGCTCGACCGAAGCCAGCGCGTCGGCGACCGACGACTTCCGCCCGGCCGCGGTGTCCTGGGTGCTGCGGCGCGACGCGCGGACGTCGGCCGACGCGGTCAGGAAGACCTTGAGCGGCGAGTCCGGCGCGACGACCGTGCCGATGTCCCGGCCCTCGACGACGATCCCGCCGACGGTGCCGAGCACCTCGCCGATGATCCGCCGCTGCCGCGCGACGAGCAGCTCACGTACGTGCGGCACGGCCGAGACGGGCGAAACGGCCTTGGTGACCTCGGGCCCGCGGATGTCGGCGGCGACGTCGTCGCCGGCCAGGCGGATCTCGGGCCGGTCGGGGCTGGTGCCGATGCTGAAGTCGGCGCGGTCGGCGATCTCGGCGACGGCGGCCGCGTCGACGGGGTCGGCTCCGGCCCGCAGCACGGCGAGGGTGACCATCCGGTACATCGCGCCGGTGTCGAGGTAGCCGGCGCCGAGGCACTGGGCGAGCTTGCGGGCGACGGTGGTCTTCCCGGTCCCCGACGGGCCGTCCAGCGCGACCACACCACGTAGGGCTCCCGTCACCGGCACTCTCCTCGCGTTCTCGTCCCGTTCGGCTTTGTCCCCATTCTGCCGGTCGGGGTGCGGAGGAGATCAGTCGGCCCGCGCGCCGAAGCGCTCCACCACGAGCGCGAGGCGCTCGTCACGGTGGGCCGGGGACAGCCGGTGGCCGCGATCCAGCGTCACCAGCCCGTGCAACGTGCTCCAGAACACCTCGGTCAGCACGCCGGCGTCCTGCTCCCCCGCCACCGGCTCGATGACCGCGAGCAGCTCGGCGAAGTTCGCCTTCATCACCTCCGGGGTGTCGTCCCTGGCGAACCGCAGCTCGGACGCGAGCGTGAACATCGCGTCGTAGAGCGCCGGTTTCGCCTCGGCGTACTCGATGTACGCACCCGCGATTCCGGCCAGCCCACCGTCGCGCGCTCCGGCCAGTGCCGCGGCCAGCTCGGCGAAGCCCTCCAGCGCGGCCGCGGTCATGATCGCCTCCTTGCCGCCCGGGAAGTGGCTGTAGAGCACGGGCTGGCTGTACTCGATCAGGGCCGCGAGCCGCCGGGTGGTGACCGCGTCCCAGCCCTCCGCCTCGGCGAGCTCCCGGGCCGCGGCGACGATCCGCTGCCCCCGCTCGGTCCGGTCGCGCACACGCCGTTGTCGCTGGGTCATAGGTCACATGCTAGCACTGCTAGACAAACTAGCGTCGCTAGATTAGCGTTGCTAGCAATCCTAGCGATGCTAGAAAACTGGAGGAAACACCATGATCGTCACCGGCTACATCCTCGTCGCGATCGTCTCGCTCGGCATCATCTACATCGGCCTCAACTACCTCTTCGCGCCGAAGAAGTTCGCCGCGGGCTTCGGCTTCAACGAGATTCCCGAGAACGCCGAGGCGTTCCTGAACGTCAAGGGCGGCCGTGACATCGGGGCCGGCCTGGTCCCGCTGGCCCTGCTGATCTACGGCGACCCGCACGCGCTGGGCTGGGTCTTCCTCGCCGCGGCCGCCTGGCCCTTCTTCGACATGCTGATCGTCCTGCGCCACCGGGGGAAGAAGGCCATCGCCTTCGGAGTCCACGGCCTGACCGCCCTCGTGATGGTCGTCGCGAGCCTGCTCCTGCTGCTCGGCTGAACACCACGAATCGGACACCTGGGTTACGGTGGTTGGGTGAACGTCGAAGTAACTCCCCTGCCCGGCATCGGGGTCCGCAAGGACTTCGCCACCCGTACCGGCCGCCGCATCGGCGTCGTCACCCAGCGGGACGGTCACATCGAGCTGATCGTGTCCAAATCGGACGATCCCGACGCCTGCGCCGCCTCGATCCCGCTCACCGCGGACGAGGCCGGCGCGCTGGCCAACCTGCTCGGCGCACCGCAGCTGGTCGCCCAGCTCACCGAGGAGCACCGGGACCTGCCGGGGATCAGCACGCGGCAGCTGCCGATCCGGCCGTCCGGCCCGTTCGACGGCCGGACGCTCGGCGACACCGCGATGCGCACCCGAACCGGTGTCTCGGTGGTCGCGGTGGCGCGGGCCGGGCAGGTGCACCCGTCGCCGACGCCGGACTTCACGTTCACCGGGGGCGACCTGCTGGTCGCGGTGGGCACGAGCGAAGGCCTCGAAGCCGCCGTCAAGATCCTCAAGTACGGCTGAGCGGCCCATGGACCACACCGCGCTGTCCCTGATCGAACTGGGGGCGGTCTTCTTCGTGCTGGGCGTGCTCGGGCGCCTGGCCGGCAAGGTCGGCCTCTCCCCCATCCCGCTCTACCTGCTCGGCGGCCTGTGTTTCGGCGAAGGCGGGCTGATCCCGCTGACCGACATCGGCGGCTTCACGCACCTGGCCGGCGAAATCGGCGTCGTGCTGCTGCTCCTGTTGCTCGGCCTCGAATACTCCGCGGCCGAGCTGTTCACCGGGCTGCGGCGCTCGTGGACGGCCGGCCTGCTCGACATCGTCCTCAACGCGGCCCCCGGCGCGGCCGTCGCGCTGCTGCTGGGCTGGGGCCCGGTCGGCGCGATGGTGATGGCGGGTGTCACGTACATCTCGTCGTCCGGGATCGTCGCGAAGGTGCTCGGCGACCTGGGCAGGCTCGGCAACCGCGAGACGCCGGTGGTGCTGTCGATCCTCGTGTTCGAGGACCTCGCGATGGCGCTCTACCTGCCGATCCTCACCGCGGTCCTCGGCGGGGTGTCGCTGCTCGGCGGCCTGGAGGCCGTCGGCATCTCGCTGCTGGTGATCACCGTCGTGCTGGTGGTCGCGCTGAAGTTCGGCCGGTACGTCTCCGCGGCGGTCGACAGCCCGGACCGCGAGGTGTTCCTGCTCAAGGTGCTCGGCGCGGCACTGCTGGTCGCCGGGCTGGCGTCGGCGATGCAGGTGTCGGCCGCGGTCGGCGCGTTCCTGCTCGGCATCGCGATCTCGGGCTCGACGGCGGAGAACGCGACGCGCATGCTCGAACCGTTGCGCGACCTGTTCGCGGCGGTGTTCTTCGTGGTCTTCGGCCTCAACACGAACCCGGCGTCGATCCCGCCGGTGCTCGGCTGGGCCGTGGTCCTCGCGGTGGTCACGACGCTGACGAAGGTCGGCACCGGCTGGTGGGCGGCCCGCCGCCAGGGCATCGGGAAGATGGGCCGTGCCCGTGCCGGGGCGGCACTGGTCGCGAGAGGCGAGTTCTCGATCGTCATCGCCGGCCTGGCGGTGACGGCGGGCGCGGTCTCCGGGGAACTGGCGGCCCTGGCCACGGCGTACGTCCTGCTCATGGCGATCCTCGGCCCGACCGCGGCCCGGGTCGTCGAGCCGATCGCCCGCGCCCTGCAGCGGAAAACGGCGCCGAAGACCGCCCCGGCTGAGGCAAACTGACGGCTACCGGCCGGCGCCGGATCAGAAGCTGAAGGTACAGCCCGTCGCGACCAGATCCGTCCCGCTGTAGGAGTACGCGGTGCACGTCGCCGTGATGTTGTAGTAGGGAGTGTTGTAGGGCTGCTGGGTCGAGATGGCGTTGAAATAGGCGATCTTGAAGACGTACGGCGAACCTCCGTCGGAGAACCCCGTGCACGACGTCCCCAGGTGGACCGTGGGTGAAGGGAAGTGCCAGCCGGGAGGGCCGATCGAGTACCCCGACACGCAGGACGTCGTGGTCGCCGCCGAAGCGGCCGACGCTGAAGCCAGCGACAGCACACAGGCCGCCGTCACGACGACGGCAGCGGCCCACGCGGTGCTCGGCTTCGTCCGGTCCGGCATGGCGGGCCCCTCGGTACGCGGCAACGGAAAATCGAGCCTAGCACCGGAATTCGCGACCGGGATCGGCCTTCCGGGGCAACCGGTCAGCGCAGGTCCGCCCGGCCCGCCGACGGCACGAACGCGCCCGTGCCGAGGGCCGGGTGGGTCGTCGCGGCGGGCACCACGCCGGCCACCGGCACCGAAACCGACGTCCGGGCCAGGTCCAGCGTCACGCGGCCCGGCTGGGCGGGACCGCGGATGAAGCTGCCGTCCGTGCCGCCGATGATCAGCGCCAGCGCGTGACCGCGGGGCACGATGTGGTCCGTGGACGCCAGCCGGAACGTCATCGTGTACGCCGTCCCGGGCGCGAGAGGCCGTTCCTGGGACAGGGACGCGTAGTTCGCCAGGTCCGCCCAGCCGCGGCTGACGATCGTGTAGTTCACCTTCTTCACGTCCGCCGACGTGATCCGGTAGCAGGCGTCGTCGCCCATCGTCGAGGAACCCCAGCAGTTCTCGGAAGTCCCCGTCTTGATCCCCTCGCCGCTCCCGGCGAAGTTGCGGATCGTCGCCGGGCCGAGGTCGACGAGCAGGGCCGAAAGCCGCGCCGACGACGTGCTCGGCGTGGCCGTCACCGTCACCGAAGACGTCCCCGACACCTGCACGTCGGACGCCAGCGCCCCGGTCGAGTAGGTGAGCGCGGCACTGCCCGGGTTCGTCACCCAGGTGTCCTCACCGACGCCCGGGTTGTCCGTGAACGACGCCGTGCCCGAGGCCGCCGCCGTGCCGAGGGTGCCGGAGGAGTGCGGCCGCAGCGTCGTCGCGACCGCGTTCGCCGCCGGGTAGGCGCTCTGGTCCACCCACCGGTCCGGCTGCCGCTCGACGCTCGCTTGCGGGCCGTTCTGGACCCCGTTGTCGAGGCCCAGCAGGTAGTGGTCGAACCACCGGTGCAGCAGGTCGACCCAGTCCGCCCGCCGGTAGTCGAACGGGTCGACGTGCCCGGTCTGCGACAGCCAGATCTTCTTCTCGACGTGCAGCGCGCTCCACCACTGTCCGAAGTGGATGGTCTTGACGTTGAGGTCGTTGACACCGTGGGACAGCAGCACGCTGGCCCGCACGTTGCCGGCGCGGGTGACGTAGTCCCGGTCGGCCCACAGGGGCCCGTAGTCGCCGTTCGCGGTGGCGCCGGTGGCCAGGACCTGGTTCTGCGCCGAGCAGTTCTGCCCGCTGTTGCGCGACTCGACGGTCTGCGCGAGGCCGGCCGGGTCGAAGCCGAAGGTCGCGCCGTCCGAGCGGTAGTAGTCGTACCAGGAGCTGATCGCCGAGATCGGGACGATCGTCTTGAGGCCCGCGACACCGGTCGCCGCGACGCCGTTGGCGATCGTGCCGTCGTAGGACTTGCCGATCATCCCGACGTTCCCGGTGCTCCAGCCCGCGGTCACCGCGCTGCCGCCGGTCTTCGCGTTGTAGCCGGTCGCGCGGCCGTTCAGCCAGTCGACGACCTTGCGCGCCGAGTCGACGTCCGAGGCGCCGCCGATGTCCGCGCAGCCGGCCGAGCGGTTCGTCCCGGCCAGGTCGACCAGCACCGCGGCGTACCCGCGCGGCACGAAGTAGTTGTCGTAGAACAGCGGGAACTTCACGGGTTTCCCGGCGCTGTCGTACGACTTCAGCTCACTCTCGTTGCCGCGCCCGCAGCACGAGTAGTACGGGCTCGCGTCCATGATCACCGGCACCGGCGACGTCGCTTCGGCGGGACGCACGATGTCGGCGGCGACCCGGTCGGAGCGGCCGTCGCCGTCGCCGTCACGGCCGATGTCGACCCAGACAGTCTCGCGGATCGCCTTCGCGTAGTCGTAGACCGGTTCGCTCGCCACCGGCGCCGCGGCGGCCGGAGCCACCGTGCCGGACAGGAGCACCGCGAGGATCCCGCACACCACACCGGTTCGCATGACGCCCAGGCTAGAGCCGCAAAAACGACCCCTGCTACTGCGGAAAGTCGGGGATCCCGGCACGCCCCACGATCGGAGTAGCTTGACCACCGTGACCGAATCCCTCCCGGCGGTGAGCCGGACCGCCGTCGGCGTCGCCGCTATGCGCGCGTACGAGAGCAACCGGCCGGACAGGCTGTTCGACGACCCGTACGCGGCGGCGTTCTTCGAAGCCGGGCGCTCGGTGCTGCCACCCATCGGGCGGGACTCGGCCCAGGCCGGGCTCGGCGAGCTGATGTACCCGCAGATCGTGATCCGGACCCGGTTCTTCGACGACTACCTCCTGCAAGCCGGCTGCGCGCAGGTGGTGCTGCTCGCCGCCGGGCTGGACGCGCGGGCGTTCCGCCTGGCCTGGCCGCCCGGCACCCGCCTGTTCGAGATCGACCTGCCGGAGGTGCTCGCGTTCAAGGACGACGTCCTGGCCACCCAGGACGCGTCACCCTCGTGCGAACGCGTCGTCGTGCGCGCGGACCTGCGCGAAGACTGGGCGACGGCGTTGCGCGCGAGCGGATTCGACCCGGCGGTGCCGACGGCATGGCTGATCGAGGGGCTGCTGATCTACCTCTCGCGCAAGGACGCCGAAGGGCTGCTGACCACCGTCGGCGAGCTGTCGGCACCGGGCAGCCGGGTGTCGTTCGAGCACGGGACGGGCGCACCGGACGGCCTGGTCTCGCGCGCCCACGCGACCGAAGACGGCGAGTCCGTCACCGCCCTTTGGCGCGGCGGCCTGGGCAGCACCGCACCGGAGTGGCTGGCCGCCCACGGCTGGCAGCCGTCGACGGTCACGCGCGCCGAGGTCGCCGCCGGGTACGGCCGCCCGTCGGACGACAACGCGACCGCCGACGGGTTCGTCACCGCAGTGCTGTGACAACCGGGGCGGGCGTCAGAGCTCGACGTTGCGGTAGAGCGCGCCGACCTCGGTCTTCGTCAGCCGCCGGATCGAGCCGACGCGCTGGTTGCCGAGCTGGACGTCGCCGACCGCGGTGCGGACCAGCTTGAGCACCGGGTGGCCGGTGTCCTTGAGCAGGCGGCGCACGATGTGCTTCTTGCCCTCGTGGATGACCAGCTCGACCAGCGACTTGCCGGAGTGCATGTCCTTGACGCGGAACTGGTCGACCTTGACGATGCCGTCCGGCAGCTCCCAGCCCTTGCGCAGCTCCTTGCCGAGCCCGCGCGGCACGAGGCCGTCGACCTCGGCGAGGTAGGTCTTGAGCACCCGGTAGGACGGGTGCATCAGCCGGTGCCCGAGGTCGCCGTCGTTGGTCAGCAGCAGCAGGCCCTCGGTGTTCTCGTCGAGCCGTCCGACGTGCACGACACCGGGCGTCTCCTCGTAGCGACCGCGCAGGTAGTCGCCGACGCAGGGGCGGCCGCGGTCGTCCGACATAGTCGAGTGCACGCCCTTGGGCTTGTTCAGGGCGAGGTAGATGAGGTCGTCGCGCAGGTTCACGCGGGTGCCGTCGACGTGGATGATCGCGGCATCCGGGTCGACGCGGCGGCCCAGCTCGGTGACGACCTCGCCGTCCACCGCGACCCGGCCGGCGACGATCAGGTCCTCCGCCGCGCGCCGGGAGGCGACCCCGGCCTGCGACAGCACCTTCTGCAGCCGGACGCCGTCGGGGTGTTCACTGGATGTCATCGATGGTGTCCACTTCGGGTAGCAACGGAGCGATGGCGGGCAGGTCGTTCAGTGACGACAGCCCCAGTCGCTCCAGGAACAGCTCGGTCGTCACGTACAGCGTGCCGGTCGTCTCGGGATCGGTCCCCATCTCTTCGATGAGGCCGCGCGCGAGCAGCGTCCGGATCACGCCGTCCACGTTCACGCCGCGCACCGCGGCGACCCTGGCGCGGGTCACCGGCTGCCGGTACGCGATCACGGCGAGGCTCTCCAGCGCGGCCCTGGTCAGCTTCGACCGCTGGCCGTCCAGCAGGAGCTTCTCCACGAACGGGGCGTAGACGTCCCTAGTGTAGAACCGCCACCCTTCGCCGACGCGCCGCAGGTCGATCCCGGAGGTCCGGTCGGTGAACTTCTGCGCCATGGTGCGGAGGGCGACGAGGATCCGCGACTTGGGCTGGCCGAGGGTGTCGGCGAGGAGCTCTTCGCTCGCGGGCGAGTCGACGATGAGGAGAAGCGCTTCGAGGGCGGCTTCGAGAGCCTCGTCGGAGGTGACGTCCGGCATGGCGTCGGCGTCCCCGGCGGCGACCAGGCCGGACTCGGGATCGGCTGGGCCGGGCTCGGCCGCTTCGGCGGCCTCGGCGGCTTCCTCGGCAGGCGCTTCCGCCTCGGCCGCTTCCTCGGCAGGCTGGTCCGGCTCGGCAACGGCTTCAGGCTCGGAAGGCGCATCCTCGCCCACCCCAGCAGCAGCTTCAGGCTCAGCGGGCGCATCCGGCTCGGCGGCAGCCTGGTCCTCGACCAGCGGCTCGACCGGCTCGCCGTCCTCGGTCACCGGCTCGCCCGACAGCGCCTCCTCCAGGGCCAGCTCCGCCGCGGCCTCCTCCGGCTCGCCGACCGGCGGCTGCGGGGCCTCGGCCACTTCGTTGTCCTCGGGGTTCACCCGTACTCCTCTTCGTCTCCGGCGGCGCGGTCCAGCTCGGCCGCCGCGGAGGCATCTTCCTTCGAGCCGCCCGTCCAGCGGACGTGCAGCTCGGCCAGTGCCTCGCTCTGCTCGAACTGGACCGTCGCCTCGCGGTAGAGCTCCAGCAGCGCCAGGAACCGGGCCACGATCTCGACCGTGTGGTCGCAGTCGTCCACCAGCTCGCCGAACGTCGCCTGGCCGCGCTCGGCCAGCATCACCCGCAGGATCGCCGCGTGCTCGCGCACCGAGATGCGGCCCATGTGGATGTGCGCGATCGACACCGTCGGTGGCGGCTTCGGCCGGAACACCGCCACCGCGATGTCGGCGAACTTCTGCGGCGTCACGCCCAGCATGACCTCGGGCAGCAGCCCGACGAACCGGTCCTCCAGCGCGACCGAGCGCGGGTACCGGCGCAGCGCGCCCTGTTCCAGCTCGCCGAACAGCGCCGCCACCTGCTTGTACGCGCGGTACTGCAGGATCCGCGCGAACAGCAGGTCACGGGCCTCGAGCAGGGCGAGGTCGTCTTCGCTCTCCACTTCGGCCGACGGCAGCAGCCGCGCGGCCTTCAAATCCAGGAGCGTCGCCGCGATGACCAGGAACTCCGTCGTCTCGTCGAGGTTCCACTCGGTGCCCAGCGCGCGCGTGTACGCGATGAAGTCGTCGGTGACCCGGTGCAGCGCCACTTCGGTGACGTCGAGCTGGTGCTGCGAGATCAGCTGCAGCAGCAGGTCGAACGGTCCCTCGAAGTTGGCCAGCCGCACCTTGAACTTCGACGTGCTCAGTTCCTCGGTGTTGACGCCTTCGGGGATCATCCCGCCGTGCACGGTCTGGTGCACTTCGGGAACTTGTTCCTCCGGAGCCGGTTCCGGCTCGTCCATCAGTCCTCGGTTTCGCCGCCGTCTGAGCCGACCACCCGCAGCCGCTGTACCAGCACCGATTCCTCGCCGTTCTGGTCGAAGTCGGCCAGCAGCACCGCCACGGCTTCGCGCACCAGCCGGCCGCGGTCGACGACCAGGTCGTGCTTGGCGCGCAGCGTCAGCCGGGCCTGCTCCATGGCGACGAGCTCGTCGCCGGAGACGTACACGGTGATCTTCGCGTCGTGCTTCGTCCGGCCGGAGCCGTGCGGGGCCGCGCTGCGCGCGAGCTGTTCCGCTCGGCCGTTACCCGAAGGCTGGGGCTTCTCGGCGGGCTCGGGCGGCGCCTGGGGCGGGAGATCGAGGGCGGGGCTGGAGGTGATGCGGAAGAGTTCCGACGCTCCGGGCAGGGAGGCGCGCCTGCTCACCGAGCGATCACCTCGCGGGCCAGCTGGCGGTACGCCGCCGCGCCGGCCGACTTGGGCGCCCAGGTCGTGATCGGCTCACCCGCGACCGTCGTCTCGGGGAACCGCACGGTGCGGTTGATGACCGTGTCGAACACGGTCTCGCCGAATGCCTCCACCACGCGAGCCATGACCTCCTTCGAATGCAGGGTTCTCGGGTCGTACATGGTGGCGAGAATCCCGACTATGTCCAGTTTGGGGTTGAGGCGTTCCTGGACCTTCTCGATGGTGTCGATCAGGAGGGCGACGCCTCGCAGACTGAAGAACTCGCACTCCAGCGGGATGATCACACCGTCCGCGGCGGTCAGCGCGTTCACCGTGAGCAAGCCGAGCGAGGGCTGGCAGTCGACAAGAACATAGTCGTAGTCGTTCATGACCGGACGCAGGACCCGTAACAACGTGTGCTCGCGCCCCACCTCGGCGACGAGCTGGACCTCCGCCGCGGACAGGTCGATGTTGCTCGGCAGCAGGTCAACGCCGTCGACGCGGGTTTTCATCAGCACGTCGGTGGCGCTGACCGAGCGCTCCATGATGGCGTTGTAGACCGTCTGGTCGAGTTCGTGCGGCTGGATGCCGAGACCGACGGCGAGCGCGCCCTGCGGGTCGAAGTCGACCAGCAGCACCTTGCGCCCGTACTCGGCGAGGGCGGCGCCCAGGTTGATGGTCGACGTCGTCTTGCCGACGCCGCCCTTCTGGTTGCACATCGCCATGATCTTGGCCGGGCCGTGCTTGTCCAGCGGCGCCGGATCGGGGTGCTCGCGGATCGGGCGGCCGGTCGGCCCGATGCCGTCGAGCTTGACCTTCTTGCCGTTGCGCTCGGGTGATTCGTCGCCGTCGTGGATCGCGGGCGTGGCGATGGTGACCTGGCTGAGGTTCGCCGCCGCCGACCCGGCGGACTCGGCCGAAGGGGCCGGCTGGTTCGGTGTCGACATGGCGCGAAAGCTCCTTGTTCGTCAGCGTCCGCCGCAGCCTATGTCCGGAGTCGGAGCCCCGGCAAAGCAACGCGCCGGACCCGACGGGGCAATGTCACTCGACCGTCGGTCCAGCGTACGAAGGCTGTTGCCGCTCTATAGGGCCGTCTAGCCCAGCGCTCGCGGGTGCGCTGTCGCGTACACCTCGCGCAGCGTGTTGACCGTGACCAGCGTGTACACCTGGGTCGTCGTCACCGAGGCGTGGCCGAGAAGTTCTTGGACGACGCGGACGTCGGCGCCGCCTTCGAGCAGGTGCGTGGCGAAGGAGTGGCGGAGCGTGTGCGGTGAGACGACGGCCTTGATCCCCGCCCGTTCGGCGGTGTCCTTGAGGACCTGCCACGCGCTCTGCCGCGAGAGCCTGCTGCCGCGGGCGTTGAGGAACAGCGCCGCGGTGCCGCGTCCGTGCGCGGCGAGCGCCGGCCGCGCGCGGACGGCGTAGGCGTGCAACGCGGCGAGCGCCGGACGGCCGATCGGGACCAGCCGCTGCTTGCCGCCCTTGCCGTCGAGCAGCACCGTGCGCTCGGCGTCGTCAACGTCGTCCACGTCCAGGCCGACCGCTTCGGAGATCCGGGCCCCGGTGGAGTAGAGCAGCTCCAGCAGCGCCCGGTCGCGCAGCGCGCGCTCGCCGTCCGGCGGCGGGGTCTCCAGCAGCCGCAGCACGTCGTCGACCGGCAGCGCCTTGGGCAGCCGCTTCGCCGGTGTCGGCGGGCGGACCTCGCGGGCCGGGTTGTGCTCGGTGAGCCCCTCGGCGTGGGCGAACTTGTGCAGCCCGCGGACGGCGACCAGCGCCCGGGCGGCCGAAGACGCGGCCAGGGGCTGGTGCCCGTCGTCGCCCTCCCGCAGGGCGGCGCCGAAGGCCGTGACGTGCCCGGGGGTGACGTCGGCGATCTTCGCGACGCCCACGCCGTCCAGGTACGCGCGGTACCGGCGCAGGTCACGGGCGTAGCTGTCGAGGGTGTTGCGTGCGGTCCCGCGTTCGACGGCCAGGTGGTCGAGGTACGCGGCGATCACGCCGGCCGTGCTGTGCGGGCTGGAGGCCACGCCGGTCACCTTAGGCCGCCCGGGGTCCGTGACCCGGCAGAAACCCCGTTCTCAGCTTCACGCGGTTACCTTGGATTTCATGGAGTCGGACGAGCTCCGCATCGGCACGGCCGAGCGGGAGGAAGCGGCGCGGCTGCTGGCCGACCACTTCGGCATGGGCCGCATCACGCCGGACGAGTACGAGACGCGGGTGACGGACGCCTACGCGGCGACGACCCTGGGCGACCTGCGGCCGCTGTTCCGCGACCTGCCGCCGCCGCACCCGGGGTTCTTCGGGCCACCGCCGCTGTACGCCCGGCCCACCTTGCAGATGCCGGTGTACGCGCCGGCGGCGGACCCGTATGCACCGCCGGTCACGATGCAGTACGCGTCTCCGGTCCCGATGCCGTACGCGCCGCCGATGCCGATGCCCTACTCGCCCCGGTCCAAGACGGTGGCCGGGGTGCTGCAGATCGTGCTGCCGTGCGGCGTCGGCCGGTTCTACACCGGCCAGGTCGGGCTCGGCCTGCTGCAGCTGTTCGTCGTCGTGATCACGGCCGGGTTCGGCGCGCTCTGGCCGGTGATCGACGGCATCCTGCTGCTGGCCAACGGCGGCCTCGACGCCCAAGGCCGCCCGCTGCGCCCCTGACCCCCCGAAACGTCATGAACGACTCTTTCCTGTCGTCGGATGACAGGAAAGAGTCGTTCATGACATCGGAACGGCGGTTCAGGCTTGCTTGCGCTTGGCGAACGCCGTCGGGCGGTCCTCCCACGGAGCGTCGGCCGGACGCGGCGAGGCCGCTCCGGTGAGCACCGCGTGCGTGGCCAGCACCCCGGACACGGTGGCGCCGTTCAGCAGCTCGCCCGCCATGGCCATCCGGACCGCCTCGGCGAGCGGGAACTTGCGGATGACCAGGTCCGCCTCCTCGTCCCCGAGCACCTCACGGTCCACATCGGACAGTCCCCGGGCCAGGAAGACCCGCACCACCTCGTCGGTGAAGCCGGGCGACGCCGCGACGTCGACCAGCGTCACCCAGTCCGAAGCGGCCAAGCCGACCTCTTCGACCAGCTCCCGGCGGGCTGTGCCGACCGGGTCCTCGCCGAGGTGGTCGATCAGGCCCGCGGGCAGCTCCCACAGCCGGTGCCCGATCGGGTGCCGGTACTGGTGGATGAGGGTGACCTGCTGGTCCTCGTCCAGTGCGACGATCGCCACCGCGCCGAGGTGCTCGATCACCTCGCGGGTCGCGGTGTCGCCACCGGGCATCACGACCTCGTCGATCCGCAGGCCGACGACCCGTCCGATGTGGACGTCGCGGCTGGCCGCGACGCTGAACTCGTGCTCGCCCGGCGCGGTCACCGGGCCGCCACCGGGGCTTCGGGCAGCTCGACCGGCAGCCGCTCGGCGACCTTGCGGTCGACGACGGCCTTGACGAACGCGCTGAACAGCGGGTGCGGCCGGGTCGGGCGGCTCTTGAGCTCGGGGTGCGCCTGGGTGCCGACGAAGAACGGGTGCACCTCGGCGGGCAGCTCGACGAACTCGACCAGGCGGTCGTCCGGCGAAGTGCCGGAGAAGACGAGGCCCGCGTCCGAGAGCTGCTTGCGGTAGGCGTTGTTCACCTCGTAGCGGTGCCGGTGCCGCTCGGACACCTCGGTGGTGCCGTACGCCTTCGCGACCTGCGAGCCCGCCTTGAGCTTCGCCGGGTAGGCGCCGAGCCGCATGGTGCCGCCCATGTCCCGCTCCCCCGCGACGACGTCGCGCTGGTCGGCCATGGTCGAGATCACCGGGTGCCTGGTGTTCTCGTCGAACTCCGACGAGCCGGCGTCCTCGATGCCTGCCAGGTGCCGGGCCGCCTCGATGACCATGCACTGCAGGCCGAGGCACAGCCCGAGCAGCGGGACGCCGCGGGTGCGGGCGTACTCGATCGCGCCGACCTTGCCCTCGATGCCGCGGATGCCGAACCCGCCCGGGATCAGCACACCGTCCACATCGGACAGGACCGACGCCGCCCCGGACGCGGTCTGCGCGTCGTCGGAGGCGACCCAGACGATCTCGACCTTGGCGCGGTGGGCGAACCCGCCCGCACGCAGGGCCTCGGTGACCGAGAGGTAGGCGTCCGGCAGGTCGATGTACTTGCCGACGACCGCGATCCGCACGACCTCGTTCGGGTTGTGCACCCGGTCGAGCAGGTCGCCCCACACCGTCCAGTCGACGTCGCGGAACGGCAGGCCCAGGCGCCGGACCACGTAGGCGTCGAGCGCCTCGCGGTGCAGCACCTTCGGGATGTCGTAGATCGACCGCGCGTCCGGGCAGGCGATGACGGCCTCGGTGTCGACGTCGCACATCAGGCCGATCTTGCGCTTGAGGTCCTCGGGGATCTCCCGGTCGGCCCGGCAGACCAGCGCGTCGGGCTGGATGCCGATGTTGCGCAGCGCGGCGACCGAGTGCTGGGTCGGCTTCGTCTTGAGCTCGCCCGACGGCGCCAGGTACGGCACCAGCGAGACGTGCAGGAAGAAGCACTGGTCCCGGCCGACGTCGTGGCGGACCTGGCGGCAGGCCTCCAGGAACGGCAGCGACTCGATGTCGCCGACCGTGCCGCCGACCTCGGTGATGACGACGTCCGGCGACTGGCCGGTCTCGTCGGGCCCGGCGGCCGCTGTGATCCGCGCCTTGATCTCGTCGGTGATGTGCGGGATGACCTGCACGGTGTCGCCGAGGTACTCGCCGCGGCGCTCCTTGGCGATCACCTCGGAGTAGACCTGGCCGGTCGTGACATTGGCCTTGCCGTCCAGGTCGCGGTCGAGGAACCGCTCGTAGTGCCCGATGTCGAGGTCGGTCTCGGCGCCGTCGTCGGTGACGAACACCTCACCGTGCTGGAACGGGTTCATCGTCCCGGGATCGACGTTGAGATAGGGGTCGAGCTTCTGCATCGTGACGCGAAGCCCGCGTGCGGTAAGGAGCTGACCCAGGCTGGAAGCCGTGAGTCCCTTACCCAGAGAGGAGGCAACGCCTCCGGTGACAAAGACGTACTTGGTTGCCCGTGACTGAAGTCCCACGGGCCGCCAGCATATCCCACTGCTGCGGATCCGCTCGTTGTGACATGCCCGAACCTCCGGATCCGGCCGCCACCACCCGCGCGGGTGAGTCAGGCCGCCGCCTTCGCGGGGGCCAGCCGGGGCCGCCCGGTGAGCGCGCGGCTGCCCGGCAGCCGCCGCAGCACCTCCACGATCAGGACGGTCAGGAGGATCGTCGCCAGGTAGATGACCACGCTGAGCCACGGCGCGCCGAACCGCTCCGCGACGTGCGGGATCGCCGGCCCGAGCAGGGCCAGGGCGAGCGGGTGCACGAGGAAGATGCTGAACGACCGGTTCGCCGCCCACGACACCACCCGGGCACCGCGGCTGCCTTCGCGGCGGCGTGCCGCCCATCTCGTGGTGAACGCGTAGATCGCCGCGATGACGGTGAGGAACCACGGGATCAGGTACGGCTGGAACGGGTCGCTGGCCACCTGCGGGAATGTTCCACTGTGGACGGTCCGGAGATAGAACCACTCGGTGCCGGCCAGCACGGCCACGAGCGCGCCGCCGAGCAGCAGCCGGTGCCGCCCCGCCCAGGCGTGCACGGTCTCGAAGTGCATGGCCACCACGGCGCCGAACAGCGTGTAGAACTGGTACGGCAGGATCGTGCCGTAGAGGTGAGTGATCGTCTCGTAGCTCACGCCGAGCGGCTGGTAGGTCATGAACAGCGTCACGCCGACCTGCACCACCCCGCTGCCGAGCAGCAGCCACCGGTGCTTGCCCTCGGTCGCCCGCAGGAGCTTCATCAGCACCGGGAACAGCAGGTACACCTGCATGGTCACGAGCAGGAAGTACAGGTGGTACCAGGCGCCGCCGGTGACCAGGTCGGTCAGCAGCAGGCGCATCGACGCCTCGAGCGAGCCCGGCTGCTGCTCGCCGGTCACCAGGCCGAACGCCCAGAAGAACATCGACCACGCCAGGTAGGGCGTCGCGACCAGCGGCAGCCGGCGGCGCCAGAAGTCACCGGCGGTGAACTCGCGGCCGCGGTTCTGGAACACCAGCACGAACCCGGTCAGCGCGAAGAACGCCTCACGCGTGAAGTGCAGCGGTGTCTCGACGGCGTTGGCACCGACGTCCTGCGCGAAGTTGGTCGCCCCCACCACGTGGATGAGGATGACGCAGGCGAACGTGATCAACCGGAAGAGGTCGATCTGGTGCAGGTAGGGCGCTTTTCCACCCGGTCTGGTGACGCGGGTGGGAGTCTCGAGGGTGGTCTGGGCAGTCGTCATCGTGCCGCCGATCCGGCACCGTCGTCGGCGTGGTTCACGTTGTCAGACTTGCCACCCATTCTGTGAATTTCCCATGAAGCCACTGGGAAGTGCCTGTTGAGCGGGCTCCTGGGGCGTGTCGGATATGCCACTTCCGCTGGGGATGCGCGGTTACCGTGATCATGTTAGTGCTCAGCGTGAAGGGCCACCACACGGGCGGGACGCCGTCCGCGTGGTGGCCCTCACGGCGAAAGCACTCAGAAGGCGGCGGCCCCGTTCGGCGTGCCGAGCCCGGTCGGGCCGTCGTAGCCGGTCACGGCGGTGCAGAGGTAGCTGCCGCCGCACGAGCCGTTGCTCCCGCCGCTCACGTCGTACAGCGAAGACGTGTGCGAGTACACAGTGTTCGCGCCCGTGACGCCGGTGACACCGCCGAGCGCGTACACGCCGCCGACGACCGGGGCCGCGACGCTCGTGCCGCCGAAGACCATCCACCCGGAGCGGCCCTGGTAGGCCGTGCTGTCGTAGACGGCGACGCCGGTGGCCGGGTCCGCGACGGCGCTGACGTCGGCGACCGCACGCCTGCCACAGCCGCCGTCGGTCTGCCACGACGGCTTGGCGACGTAGGCCGAGCAGCCGCTGCCCGCGCCGCTCCACGCCGTCTCGCTCCAGCCGCGGGTGTTCGACGCCTTCTTCAGGCTGGTGCCGCCGACCGCGGTGACGTACCGCGACGCGGCCGGGAACTCGACGCCGTACCCGGAGTCACCGGAACTGACCGTGACCGCGACACCCGGGTGGTTGAAGTACTTGCCCTCGTCGGTGGTCTCGCCGGAGTACTCGCCGCCGCCGTAGGAGTTGCTGACCACCTCGGCGCCGAGCCGGACCGCGGTGTTCACGGCGGTACCGAGGTTGGCCATGCTCGCGGTGCTCGCCTCGACGAGCAGGACGTTGCACTTCGGGCAGATCGCCGACGCCATGTCGAGGTCGAGGGAGATCTCCTGGGCCCAGCCGCCGTCCTTGCGCGGGTAGGAGGTCCCGCCGTTCTGGTCGGCCTTGGCGAAGCACGGCGTGGCGCTGGCGTCGACCGAGGAGGGCGTGCAGGAAGCGAGCTTCGGAATGCCGTACTGGGCGCGGTACACGTTCACGTCGGCGAAGGCCGTCGGGTCGTCGCCGGCGTCGACGATCGCGATCGTCCGGCCGGTGCCGGCGCTGCCGGCGAGCGAGCCGAGGTTGTACGCGGAGAGCAGGTCGGCCGGCCCGAGCCCGGACGGCGTCGCGGCCACGGCGGCGGTGACGTGGTCGGTGTCGATCCAGGCGTTGCAGGCCGCGTAGCCGGCCGGGGCGGCCGAGCAGACGCGCTGGACGTGCCCGTGGTGAACCGGAGCGGCTTGGGCGGCGCCGACACCGGCGGCGGAAAGAGTGAGGGTGAAGGCTGCGGCGAAAACTGTCGCTCTACGCACAGTGAACCTCCGAGAGGTGGGGACCCCGGTCGGCGAGACCGGTGAGCGAAGACCCTAAGCAGCCGTTCGGCCGTGTGACACAGACCAAAGTCGGGCTTCGGCTGCTCTCAATGGCGGAAAATCCGGGCAGCGGACGGCAATTCCCGCCAAACCGGACTTCGCTCCGTTTCTATTGTGCGTAGCGCGGTCAGCCCGCCGGCCGCTCGCCGGGCTCGGTGTCGCCGAAGAGGGACCGCAGCGTCACCTCGCGGTTCACCCGGACATGCTCCGCCGCGTAAGCCTTCGCCCGCTCGGCGTTCCCGGACGCGATCGCGTCGTACAGCCGCCGGTGCTCGTCGAGCAGCTCGGCCCAGTGCTCGTTCTGGCTCGTGAGCCAGCGCAGCCTGCCCTCGAGGGGCTGCAGCATCGTGGTGAGCAGCGCGTTGCCCGCGATGGCGACGATCTCGTCGTGGAAGCGCGAGTTGAGCACGGTGATCCGGGCCGCGTCGCCGCGAGCGGTCGCGCGGCCGGCGTCGGCGAGCACCCGCTCGAGCCGTTTCAGCTCCGCCGCCCCCGCGCGCTCGGCGGCGAGCCCCGCGGCGAGTCCTTCGAGGGCCTCCCGGACGTCGAACAGCTCCTCGACGTCGACCCGCGCCAACTGCCGGACGACGACCCGCCGCGGCGACTGGACGACGAGGAAGCCTTCGGCCTCCAGGCTGCGGATGGCCTCGCGGACCGGCACTCGCGAGACGCCGAGGTCTTCGGCCAGCTCGCGCTCGACCAGCCGGTCGCCCGGCCGGAGCCGTCCGGTCAGGATCCGTTCCCGCAGCTCCTCGCGCACCCGCTGCCGGGTGGCCGCGAGGGGTTGCCGCTCGTTCACCGCGCCCCTCCTTCAACACCGCCGTAACCGGCCGTAACACGAGTTTATCGGCCGGAGGGTTGACTCGGGTGAACCTCGGGGCGATATTTGGGATTCCAAAGTTTGGTATCCCAAATCGCCGTCGCCGCACTGCGTGAAACGGGGCTTCGCCCCGGCCGGGGGCTCCGCCACCCGGAACCCCCGAAAGATCCGTCGACCGGAGGGCCCCGCATGACCGCCGCCCCGCTCACCGAACCCTCGCAAGAGACAACCACGCCACCCGACCCCCGGCTCTGGAACGAAGACCTGGCCCCGGCGCAGGAACGCCGGTGGAAGGTCTACGACATCTTCGCGCTGTGGATGTCCGACGTGCACAACCTCGGCAACTACACTTTCGCGGCCGGGCTCTTCGTGCTCGGCCTGTCGGCCTGGCAGGTGTTCACCGCCCTGCTGTTCGGGTTCATCATCATCTACGCCGGCATGAACCTGATGGGCCGCATCGGCCAGCGCACCGGCGTGCCGTTCCCGGTCGTGGCGCGGCTCAGCTTCGGCACGTTCGGAGCCAACCTGCCCGCCCTGATCCGGGCGGTTATCGCGATCTTCTGGTACGGCATCCAGACCTACCTCGCGAGCGTGGCCATCACGCTGCTCGTGCTCACCATCGACCCGGGCCTGAAACCCCTGACCGAGCACGGTTTCCTCGGCCTGCACGCGCTCGGCTGGATCTGTTTCGTCGCGCTGTGGGCGGTCCAGGCGCTGATCCTGACCCGCGGCATGGAGTCGGTGCGCAAGTTCCAGGACTGGTGCGGGCCGGCGATCTGGGTCGTGATGATCGCCCTCGCCGTCTGGGTCCTCGCCGCCGGGCACTGGAACATCTCCTTCACCAGCAGCCCGAAGCAGCTGTCCACCGGCGAGCAGATCCGGCAGTGGTTCGGCGCGGCCGGGCTCATCCTGGCCACCTACGGCACGCTGATGCTCAACTTCTGCGACTTCTCGCGGTTCGCCCCCGACCAGAAGACCGTGCGGCGCGGCAACTTCTGGGGCCTGCCGATCAACTCGACGGCGTTCGCGCTGCTGTCGGTGGTCGTCACCGCGGGCAGCATGCAGGTGTTCGGCGAGGCGATCACCGACCCGGCCGAGCTTCTGGCCAAGGTGCACAACACGCCGGTGCTCATCATCGGCGCGCTCACGTTCGCGGTCGCGACCATGGGCGTCAACATCGTCGCCAACTTCGTCTCCCCCGCCTACGACCTGGCCAACATCTGGCCGAAGCGGATCACCTTCACCATCGGCGGGATGATCAGCGCGGTCGCGGCCCTGTGCGTGCTGCCGTGGAAGCTGTACTCCTCGCCCGCGGTGGTCAACTACTTCCTCGGCGGTCTCGGCGCGTTCCTCGGCCCGCTGTTCGGGATCATGATCGTCGACTACTACCTGATCCGGCGCGGCAAGGTCGACGTCGCGCAGCTGTTCGTCGACGGCGGGATCTACCCGCGGGTGAACCCGCGTGCCCTGGTGACATTCTTCCCGACCGCCGCGCTGTCCGCGGTCATCGCGCTGGTGCCGTACTTCGCGCCGGCCGCGCCGTACTCGTGGTTCATCGGCACGGCGTCGTCGGCGCTGCTCTACTTCGCGGTGTCGAGGAAGCACCGATGAGGATCGTCGTCACCAACTGCAACACCACCGCGGCGATGACGAAGGAGATCGAAGCCGGGGCCCGCGCGGCCGCGAGCCCCGGCACCGAGATCCTCGCCAGGACGCCGCGCTGGGGGCCGGAGTCGGCCGAGGGCTGGCTGGACAGCTTCCTGTCCGCCGCGGCCGTCCTGGATCTGTTGCGGGGCCTGGAAGAACCGTTCGACGCGGTCGTGCTCGCCGGGTTCGGCGAGCACGGCCGCGAGGGCGCGCGCGAGCTGCTGGACGTCCCGGTCGTCGACATCACCGAGGCCGCCGCGCACCTGGCCTGCCTGCTCGGCCGCCGCTACGGCGTGGTGACCACTTTGGACCGGACGTGCGGGCTGATCGAGGACAGCCTGCACGCCGCCGGGGTCGCGCAGAACTGCGTCACGGTCACCGGCGCCGGGCTCGGCGTGCTGGAGCTGACCGACGAACGCCGGACCGAATCGGCCCTGCTCACCGCGGGACGTCGAGCGCGTGACGCCGGCGCGGAGGTGCTCGTGCTCGGCTGCGCCGGGATGACCGGGCTCGACCGGAAGATCGCGACGATGCTCGACATTCCCGTCATCGACAGCGTGGCCGCCGCCGTCCGGCTCGCCGAGTCGCTCGTCGCACTCGGCTTGAAGACCAGCCGCGCGGGGTCGTACGCGAAGCCGTTGGACAAGCGCCGCACCTGGCCTGGTTGACACTCGCAGCTTCGCGTGGTCAGAATCCCTGCAGCCGTACCGCCGCCCGGTGACGACTGGGGATTTTGACGTCCCCGAAAGGGCGGTCGAGGTGCGAAGCATTCTGGGCGCGCTTGCGTTGTCCGCGAGCCTGATCCTGGTCCCGGTGAGCGGGACGGCGGTGGCCGCGTCCCCACCCCACACCGTCGTCACCGACGGCGCCAAGCTCGCGAAGATCCGGCAAGCAGTCCGCAGTGGCCACACGACGCAGGCGCAGCGCGCCGCGCTGAAAGCCGTGCTGGACAAGGCGAACACCGCGCTCACGGCCGGGCCGTGGTCGGTGCTGGACAAGCCGTCCGCGCCGCCGAGCGGCGACAAGCACGACTACATGAGCCAGGCGCCGTACTGGTGGGCGAGCCAGCCGAAGACGCCGGAGAACCCGCAGGGCTGCCCGTACGTCAGCAAGGACGGCCAGCGCAACCCGGAAGCCGACGCGATCACCGACCACACCTACCGGATGTGGGCGTGGGACGCGATGTACTACCTCTCGCTGGCCTGGTACTACACCGGTGACGCGAAGTACGCGAAGCGCGCGGCACTGGACATCCGCACGTGGTTCCTCGACCCCGCGACCCGGATGAACCCGAACATGACGTACTCGCAGCTCATCCCGTGCAAGAACACCGTCAGCGGCACCGGGATCATCGACTCCACGCAGTCGTTCAGCCAGCTGATGGACGCGTTCGCGCTGCTCGACGGCGGCGCGCCCGGCTGGACCGGCAAGGACCGCTCCGGCATCAAGGGGTGGCTGACGCAGTACCTGGACTGGATGCAGACCAGCCCGCAGGCCAAGCTGGAACTGGCCGCCACCAACAACCACGGCACGTTCCTCGACATGCAGAACGCGACGATCTCGGCGTACCTGGGCAAGCGGGACGCGGCGCGGAAGATCGTCCTCAACGCCGAGCAGAAGCGGTTCCCGGTGCAGTTCGCCGCCGACGGCAGCCAGCCGCTGGAACTGTCGCGGACGATGTCGTGGCACTACGTCAACTTCAACCTCACGGCGTGGGGCCGCATGGCGGAGGTGGGGAAGAACCTCGGCGTCGACGTCTGGAAGTACCGCGCGGCGAACGGCGTGACGCTGCGGAAGGTCGTCGACCAGCTGATCCCCGGCGCGCTGCACGGCGCGGCAGCCTGGCCGCACCAGCAGATCGGCGTGTTCGACCAGTCGATCGCGGCGGACATCTTCCACGCGGCGGCCGAGGAAGCCCACGACACCGACGCGGCGGCGGCGTTGCGGCAGATGCCGTTGCCCGCGGGCGGCGACACGTGGCCGGTGCGGGTGTCCTGCTTCCCGCTGGATCCGCCCCTGAAGTGATTCGGCCGAACGGGTGATCATCGCCGTCGATCCTCAACCGGGACGACGGCCGGGGTGTTACACCAAGGCACCCTCTGCACCACAGTCGATCGGGAGGTCACTTTGGGAACCACGGGAAAGCGTCTCGCCCGGGTGTTGCTCGCCACGGGCGGAGCCGTCGCCCTGCTCGCCACTGCCGCGCCCGCGGCCAGTGCGGCCGTGGCTCGCAACGGCATCTGCGAAATGGACGAGTTCTGCTTGTACTACGGCCCCGGCGGAACCGGATCGGTGTCGGACTTCAGCGGGTCGATACCGAACTACGGCGACTCCCAGCCGGACTGCTACGAGTTCAAGGGACCTGGCGCCGGGCAGGGGCTCTGTGTGAAGAACAACGCCCGATCGGCGAAGAACAACACCCGGCGCTACGTGGTGAAGGTCTACTACAACAGCAGGTACGGCGGCCCCAACGTCACCTACAACCCCGGCGGCGCGGGAGATCTGGGCCCTCTCGCCCGGCAGAACGCCTCCCACCTGTTCGAGCCGGTCAGCTGAACCCAGCGCCGGCCGGGGTCAGTTGCCGGCCGGCGCGGTGACGCCCGGGGCAGGTGCCTGGGCGTTGCCCGCCACGCCGTAGCGGCCCGCGCCGCCGTCGAGCTGTTCCTTCAACGCCAGCACCGTGCTCACCCGGCCCGCCGACGTGTCCGCATTGTCCACAGTGGACAGGATCGACGTCGCCGCGGTGTCCGCGCGGACGACGCCGAGCGCGCCGGTGCCTTCGGCCGAACCCGCGTCACCCGCGAGGACCGTGCCCGCGCCGGTGCGGTCGAGCTGCGTCGCGAAGCGGGCGATCGTCGCCGCGCGGTCGCCCGCGCCGTCGCCGGTCGCCGGGGCGCCGGTGAGGACGATCGCCAGCTGGGCCGGCTTGACGTCCTGGCCGGCCTTGACGAACCCGCCGTCGGCGAGCCCGCCCAGCGCGGCCGCCAGCTCCTCGCCCGAGGACTGCGGCTTCGCCGTGGTCTTGTCCAGCAGCAGCACCGAACCGAGCAACGCGCCGGCGAGCGTGCCGGAGTCGCCCGCGGTCGGGAACTTCGAGCCGGCCGGCTGCAGCCGCGTCACGACGTCGCGGAGCTGGTCGGCCTTGTCGGGATCGGCGAACGCCGGGGTCAGCTGGACCTCGCCGGTCACCGAAGCACCGGCCTGGCCGATCAGCGTCTTGAGCGCGTCGCGGTCGGCCGGGCGTGCGTCGTCGGTGGTCACGAGCACCACCGACCGCTTGTCCAGCGCGCCGGCGACGACCTTCGGGCCCATCGAGCCGGCGAACGCGTCCGCGTCGGCCAGCCGGGCGTTGAGCGCGTTGCGCTGCGCCTGCAGGTCGGCGACCTGGTTGCCCAGGTCCGTCTTCTCCCCCGCCAGCCCGGACAGCAGCGTGCCGTTCAGCGCCGTCGAGCCGAGCACGACGCCGACGGCCAGCGCCAGGAAGCAGGCGGCGATCGAAACTACGTGGTAGCGCAGCGAAATCACGTGAAGAGTCCCTTGACCCAGGCGGCGAACGAATTCCAGGTGCCCTTCAGCCAGTCGAGGTAGACCGAGCCCACGTCGGACACCAGCAGGGCCGCGGCGACCACCACGACCGCGGCGAGCACGAGCAGGACGACCGCGCCGATCGACACGCGGTTGCGGTGCAACGTCGCCACCGCTTTCCCGTCGACGAGCTTCGTGCCGAGCTTCAGCCGGGTCAGGAACGTCGAGGGGTTCGAACCCGACCGGCCGTGGTCGAGGAACTCGCGCAGCGTCGCCTGGAACCCGACGGTGACGACCAGGCTCGCGCCGTGCGCGTCGGCCAGCAGCAGCGCGAGGTCTTCGGCGTTGCCCGACGCCGGGAACGTCACCGCGCCGATGCCGAGGTCCTGGATGCGCTCGACACCGGGCGCGTGCCCATCGGGCTGAGCGGGCACGACGACCTCGCCGCCGCCGCGCAACGTGGCGTTGCCGATGCCGGTCGGGTCGCCGACGACGACGTCCGGCTTGTACCCCTGGACGCGCAGGGTGTCGGCGCCCGCGTCGACCCCGATCAGCACCGGGCGGTGCTCGGCGACGTACTTCTTGAGCTTCTTCAGGTCCTCGGCGTGGCCGTTGCCGCCCGCGACGACCAGCACGTGCCGGTCGCGCAGCGGCACCTTCAGCTCCGGCACGCCGACGCCGTCGAGGATCAGGGTGCGCTCGCGGCGCAGGAACTCGATGGTGTTCGCCGAGAACGCCTCCAGCTGCGTCGACATCCCGGCCTTGGCCTCGATCATCTGGTCGGCGACGCTCTCGGTGGTCTGCTCGATGCCGGAGGCGACCTGCCGCTCGCCGACGTAGACGACGCCGTCGAGCAGCCGCAGCTTCGTGCCGTCCTTGACCGAGCGCAGCAGTTCGCCGCCGACCGAGTCGACGAGCGGGATGCCGGCCGCGACGAGGATCTCCGGGCCCATGTTCGGGAACCGGCCGGAGATCGACGGCGACGCGTTGACCACGCCCGCGACCTCCGCCTCGACCAGGGCGTCGGCCGTCGCGCGGTCGAGGTCCAGCTGGTCGAGCACGACGATGTCGCCGGGACTGATCCGGCGCAGCAGCTCCCGGGTGCGGCGGTCGACCCGGGCGACCCCGGTGATCCCCGGCAGGGGTTCTTGGTTCCGCGTGAGCAGGCCCGTGAGCTTCATGTGGCCGATGGTGACAAATTTGCTCGTGGGACGACGCACGCCACGCCGTAGCCGTTGTGACTCGTTGTGGTGAGCACCGTCGCGGCTCAGGCCTCGGACTCCTCCGACAACGACCCGAAACCGAGGTTCAGCCAGGGGCTCGCCGGGTCCTGAAGGAGCTGGTGGTGGACGCGCACGGCCGCGGCGTACCACTCGCCGAACTCGTCTTCGTCGCCGTGCAGCAGCCGTCCCATGACGTACCCGGCCGACAGGTCGGCCCATGACTGGTGGTAGCGGCGCGCGAGGGCACCGGCTTCGAGCACCATCAGCTCGGCGGTCAGCGCGTCGCAGTAGCCCGCCGCCAGACCGCCGCGGGCGATGGCGACCGCGCGGCCGACGTCCCAGGACAACGTGGTCGTGACGAACCCGTCGCCGTCGAGCAGGCCGTCGGCGCGGAACCGCTGTTCGTAGCGGGACACCCGGCGGACGGTGTGCCGCAGCTCGGCCGCCTGGTCGGCGGCGTCGTTCTCCTCGCACCAGCGGTCCGCCAGCTCCGCCCAGGTCACCGGGTCGAACTCGCCGCCCGGCAGGCCGTATTCGGCGGCGAACCGCAGCCGCAGCATCAGCGCCAGGTTGCCGGGCGTCAGCGCGTAGCCGTCGCCGATCAGGCCGGCCATGGTCGTGCGCCAGCCCGGCGGGTCGGGCACGCCCCACCAGTCCCGCAGGCTCCGCACCTCGGCGACGTAGTCGTGGTACCGGCCGTCGAGGGTGTTCCACGGCGCCGCGTTGAGCACCGCCAGGTGCGCGCCGCAGGCGAGCGCGTGCGCGATCGGCCCTTCGAGCTGCCCGTACGGTGCGGTGATCAGCCGCTCGACCTGCTCGTCCAGCGGGGTGACGTCGTCGAGGTGCGCGTCGAGCCACGGCTGCAGCGTCGCCCCCGGAAGCCGCCATTCGGCGCGGGTGCCGCGGTTGAACACGACCCGCTCGTGCCGCCCGACGCCGTCGACCGCCCAGTCCAGCGCGCCGCTCATGGCCACGACGTCCGGGCCGAGGTCCGGCAGCGCACCGCGGGTGAAGACCTGCAGGAACTCGTCGCCGCCGGTCTCGAAGTAGACGTTCGGGAAGGTCTCCGCCCGTTCGTCGAGGATGCTCCGGGCGTCCACCCGCCGGATCGGCACGAACAGCTCCTCGCCCGCCAGAAGGCCGAGGTAGCGGTCGAGGTCGCCGTCCCGGCGGGCGGCGGTGAGCTGGGCTTCGAGGTCGGCCGGCGGCGGCAGGATCACGGGGCGGCTCCCTCCGCTCGGCCGGTCAGCACGACGAGCTTGCCCGCCGTCCGGTTGTGCTCCAGGTCGTCGTGCGCCTGCCGGATCTCGTCCATCGCGTACACCTTGGCCGGGCCGAGGCTCGCTTCGCCGTCGGCGATCCGGTCGAGGTGGCGCTGGAGGACGGAGACGGGCAGGTCGTCCGCCTCACCACCATAAGCGGTCAACCGCACGCCGGCGGGAAGGTAGCCGATCGGATAGAAGTTCGAGATCGTCCACTGGTTGGACAGCATGCCCGCGAAGCAGACGGTGCCGTGCACGCGCGTGGCCTTCAGCGTGTCCGGCAGGGTCGGCGTCCCGACGAGTTCGAGGGCGGCGTCGACACCGTCCGGAACGATCTTCCGGACCTGCGCGGCGATGTCGCCGTCGTCGAGGAGCGGGTGGTCGACGCCGTGTTCGGCCAGGGTGTCCAGGCGGTCCTTCTGCCGCGTGGTGGCGAAGACGGTGGCGCCGAGGTCGCGAGCGAGCGTCGCGGTGGCGAAGCCGAGGGCGGACGTACCGCCGCGGATCAGCAGGGTCTGGCCCTTCTTGAGGTCGAGGCCGGTGGTGAGCGAGCCGTACGCGGTCTGCAGCGTCTCCGGGACCTGGCCGATGACCTCCCACGGCAGGTCGCTGTGGAACGGGAGGACCTGGCCGCGCGGGACCAGCGTGTATTCGGCGTAGCCGCCGTCGAACGTGCGGCCCATGCCGCCCATCATCGTGGCGACCTGCTGCCCGGGGGTGAACTCCCCGTCGGGGTCCTCGTCGACCACGCCGACGGCTTCGATGCCGGGCACGCGCGGGAACGTCACGCCTTCGGCCAGCCCGAGCCGGGTGTGCAGCTCGGAGCGGTTGAGGCCGAACGCCTTGACGGCGATCCGGACCCAGCCCGGCTTCGGCTCGGGGAGCGGGAGTTCTTTCAGCTCCAGGTTCTCGACCGGTCCGGGCTCTCGGAGTACCACCGCGCGCATCGGGGGTCCTTTCTTCGCGGGCGAACAGCCGTAGCAACAACCGTTCGCGCGAAGACTATTTCCCCGGCAGCTACTTTTTCTTGGCGCGCTTCCGCTTCGGCACGAACTCGGCCTTGTCCTTCTCCGCGGTGGCCAGCAGTTCCTCGGCGTGCGCCCGGCCCGTCTCGTTGTCCATGCCGGCGAGCATCCGCGCCAGCTCCGAGACCCGCTCGGTCTGGCTCAGGTTCTTCACGCCACTGCGCGTGACCCCGCCGGTGTGGCCCTTGTCCACCACCAGGTGCTGGTCGGCGAACGCCGCGACCTGCGGCAGGTGCGTGACGACGAGGACTTGGTGGGTGCGGGCCAGCCGGGCCAGCCGCCGTCCGATCTCGACCGCCGCGCGGCCGCCGACGCCGGCGTCGACCTCGTCGAACACCAGCGTCTGGACCGTGTCCGCGTGCGCGAGGACCACCTCGATGGCCAACATCACCCGCGACAGCTCACCACCCGAGGCGGCCTTGTGGACCGGCAGCGGCGGCGCGCCGTCGTGGGCGCGCAGCAGCAGCTCGACGTCGTCGACGCCGTCGGAGCCCGCGTGCACCGCGCGGCCGTCGATGGTCAGGGCGTGCGTGTCACCGTGCTCGGCGGGGCGCTGCTCGACCGTCACCTCGATCGCGGCCTGGCCCATCGCCAGGCCGGACAGCTCGCGGGTGATCTCGGCGGCCAGCGATGCCGCAGCGTCGACGCGAGCTGCCGACACCTCGACGGCGTGCGCGGCGAGCTGGATCGCGAGCTGGTCGCGCCGCAGGGCGAGCTCGGCGAGCGCCTCCTCCGACGTGTCCATGGTTTCCAGCCGGCGCCGGGCGTCGTCGGCCCAGGCGAGCACGCCGTCGACGTCCGCGGCGTACTTGCGGGTCAGCCGCTTGAGGTCGGCCTGGCGGGCCAGGACCTTCTCCAGCAGCGCCGGGTCGGCGTCCAGCGTCTCGACGTAGCTGCCCAGCTCGGCGCCGACGTCGGCGAGCAGCACCGACGCCTCCTCCAGCCGCGGCGCCAGTTCGCGCAGCACGGCGTCTTCGGACGTGGACAGCCGCCGCAGCGCTTCCGACACCAGGCCGGCCGCGCCCGGGGCGTCCGGGTCGCCCTCCGGCGAGCCCGACACGGCGACGTGCGCCTCGGTGGCGGCCGCGCGCAGCTCGTCGACCGCCGCGAGCCGCTTGATCTGCGCGGTGAGCTCGGCGTCCTCGCCCGGCTCCGGCGCGACGGCGTCGATCTCGGTGAGGCCGTGCTTGAGCAGGTCGGCCTGCTGGGCCATCTCCCGCGAACGGGTCGACCGCTCGGTCAGCTCGGCGATCACCGCCAGCCACTCGGACCGGATTTCCTGGTACGCGGCCAGCGGTTTCGCCACCGCGTCGCCGGCGAACCGGTCGATCACCGCGCGCTGCTCGGCCGGGCGCAGCAGCCGCAGCTGGTCGTTCTGCCCGTGCACCGCGATGAGCTGCTCGGACAGCTCCGCGAGCACCCCGACCGGCACGGACCGGCCGCCCAGGTGGGCCCGGGACCGCCCGTCGACGGCAACCGCGCGCAGCGCGATCACACTGCCGTCTTCGTCCACGTCCGCGCCCGAATCGGTGACGATCCGCTCGGCGCCTTCGACGCCGGAGTAGGTGAACCGCCCTTCGACGAACGCCTTGAGCATTCCCGTCCGGACCTTGGACACCTCGGCGCGGCCCCCGGACAGCAGGTGCAGCCCGGTGACGACCATGGTCTTACCGGCACCCGTCTCACCGGTCACGACGGTGAAGCCCGCGTGCAGTTCCAGCAGGGCGTCCTCGATGACTCCGAGGCCCTGGATGCGCATCTCGGCCAGCACGCCGCCTACCGTAGCGGCCCCCACCGACACTCTGCGCGCGCGGGAGCCCGGCGAGTCGCCGATATGTTCGAACAAAGCGTTGAGCGGGAGTTACTCCACGGGGCGCGCGTGCCGCTCGCGCCAGCTCGTCACCGGCAGCGAGAACTTCTGGACCAGGCGGTCCGTGAACGGCCCGTCCCACAGCCGGACCAGCCGCACCGGCGTCTTGCCGCAGGTCACGCGCACCCGCGCGCCCGGCAGCAGGTCGAGGGGCCGGGTCCCGTCGCAGGTCAGGACCGCGGGTGAGCCGTCCGGGTCGATCCCGACGGTGATCACCGAGTCGCGGGAGACGACCAGCGGGCGCGAGAACATCGCGTGCGCGTTGCTCGGCACCACCAGCAGCGCCTGGACGTCCGGCCAGATGATCGGGCCGCCCGCCGAGAACGCGTACGCCGTCGAACCGGTCGGTGTGGCGCACAGCACACCGTCGCAGCCGAACGCGGACACCGGGCGGCCGTCGACCTCGATCAGCGCGTCCAAGACTCGTTCGCGGGTGCTCTTCTCCACGCTGGCTTCGTTGAGCGCCCAGGTGCGGGCGACCTCTTCGCCGGCGTGGGTGACCGTGACGTCGATCGTCATCCGCTCTTCGACCTGGTAGTCGCCGTCGACGACGCGCTGCACGGTGTCGGCCAGCGCGTCCGAGTCTGCCTCGGCGAGGAAGCCGACGCGTCCGAGGTTCACGCCGAGCACGGGCACCCCGGCCGGGCGGGCCACCTCGGCCGCGCGCAGCAGCGTGCCGTCGCCGCCGAGGACGAAGACCAGCTCGACGCCTTCGGCGGGGTTGTCGCCCTGGGCGACGACGGTGCACCTCGAGCCGACGCCGTGCTCGTCCGGGTTGATCAGCGCGCAGACATCCTCCTCGATCACCCGGATCCGGATGCCTGCCTTGGCGAAGCGCGCCGAAACCTCGCGCGCGGCCTCGCCTGTCGCTTCGCGATCGGGGTGCACCATGAGGAGCACTTCACGTTCGGTGGTCATGCGGGCCCTTCCTCGACGGCGGTTCGGACGAGCCGCTCGGCCTCAGACCTGTCTACCGCGTCCACAGTGGACTCGGCCACGTTTTGTTTGGTGAGCCAGACGAAGTACTCGACGTTCCCCGACGGCCCGGGCAGCGGGCTCGCCGTCACCCCGCGCAGCGCGAGCCCGAGTTTCGCGGCCTCGTCGATGACGGTGAGCACGGATTCGGCGCGCAGTTCGGGGTCGCGGACGACTCCCCCGCTGCCGATGCGGTCCTTGCCGACTTCGAACTGCGGTTTCACCATCGGCACCAGGTCGGCGCCTTCGCGCGCGCAGGCGGCGAGCGCGGGCAGCACGAGCTTGAGCGAGATGAACGAGAGATCGCCGACGACGACGTCGACCTGCCCGCCGAGGTCTTCGGGGGTGAGGTTGCGAACGTTGGTGCGATCCATGACCACGACCCGTTCGTCGGTGCGGATCCGCCAGTCGAGCAGGCCACGCCCGACGTCGGCGGCGATCACGGTCGCGGCGCCGTTCCGGAGCAGGACGTCGGTGAAGCCACCGGTGGACGCGCCGGCGTCGAGGCAGCGCTTGCCCTCGACGCTCAGGCCCGTGAACGCCTCCAGGGCGCCGAGGAGCTTGTGCGCGCCGCGGGAGGCCCAGCCGGGGTCGTCCTCGTCCTTGACGACGATCGGAGCGTCGGATTCCACGCCGGTGGCGGGCTTGGACGCGACCATGCCGCGGACGGTGACCTTGCCGCCGGTGATCAGGGCCGAGGCCTGCTCGCGCGACCGCGCGAGGCCGCGCCGGACCAGTTCCGCGTCGAGGCGGGCCCGCTTGGGCACGCCGATCAGACCTTGTCGATGCTGGACAGGGCGACCGTCAGCTCGGTGTGCACGGCGTCGAAGCGCTCGACGTGCTCCGCGAGCGGCAGCGCGTCCAGGTCGTCCAGCCCGGCGACGGCTTCGTCGATGCCCGCGCGCGGGTCGGTCTGCTGCGAGAACGAACCGGGCGGCGGGCCTGGGACGGGGTAGGGGTGGTGGTCCTGCACAGTGCAAACGGTATCAGTCAGGACAGTTTCGCTTTGGCTCGCTCGCCGAGTTCGGTGACGCCGGTCTCCCAGGCCGTGTGGCACAGCGCGCGGAGCAGGTCCAGGTCGTCACCTTCGCCGGTCACGGACAGGACGCCGTCCTCGGCCTTGACCGACCAGCCCGGGCGTGGCCCGATCCGCAGGTCCTCGGGGTTGCTGGTGAGCGCGGTGAGGTCGGCGGCGAGGTAGGTGCCGCGCTCGGCGGGGCCCGCCTCGATCAGCTGTTTCGGCGTCGCGACCCCGGACAGGACGACGAGGGAGTCGATGCCCGCGGCGACCGCGCCGGCGATGTCGGTGTCGAGCCGGTCGCCGACGACCAGCGGCCGTTCCGCACCCGCCGACCGCGCCGCGGTCTCGAACAGCAGCGGTTCCGGTTTCCCGGCAACCAGCGGTTCGACGTCGGTGGCAGTGCGCAAGGCGGCGACCATCGAGCCGTTCCCGGGCAGCAGGCCACGCTCGCTGGGCAGCGTCGCGTCGACGTTGCAGGCCACCCACAGCGCGCCGGCGCGGATGGCGAGGCAGGCCTCGGCCAGCGCGGCCCACGTGTTGTCGGGCGAGTGCCCCTGCACGACGGCGCGGACGTCGTCGCCGTTCTCCCGCACCGGCTTCAGCCCGGCCTGGGCGACCTCGGCGGCGAGCGATTCGGTGCCGACGACGAGGACTTCGGCGCCGGCCTCGAGCCGTTCCTTCAGCAGGACGACACCAGCTTGGGCGCTGGTGTGCACCTCGCCGACCTCGGCCGGCATGCCGAGGTCGGTGAGGTGCGCGACGACCTCGTCCGGTGCCTTGGAAGCGTTGTTCGTGACGAAGCGGACGGGCGTGCCGTGCTCCCGCGCGGCCCGCACCGTCTCCGGGGCACCCGGGATGACCCGGGTGCCGTGGTAGACGGTGCCGTCGAGGTCGAACAGGACCGCGTCGTAGGCCGCGAGCAGGGCGTCACTCATCGGTCGCTTCGGTGTCCTTGTCGTCGGTGGTCTCGGCGGTGTTCTCGTTCGACAGATCCGCGGCCCGCTCGGCGGCGTCGGTCTCGTCCTCGGCGTCGGCCTCGGCGGCGTTGAGGAACCAGCGGACGGCCTCTTCCTTGCGCCCGGCGGCGACGAGGTTGTCGGCGTAGGCGTAGAAGAGCCGCGCGCTCCACGGGTCGCGCTTTTCCGGCTTGAGGTCGTCACCCTGCAGCGACACCACGGCGGCGTCGATCTGCCCGAGATCCCGCCGGGCGCCGGCCGCGACGATCGCGAGCTCGACCTGAGTGGCCTTCGCCAGCTTCGCGGTGTCGACCTCCTTCGCGAGGTCGAGGGCCCGCTCGGGGCGCCCGAGCGCACGCTCGGCGTCGGCGATGACCGCGATGTGGTCGTCGGTGCGGGTCATCCGCCGGACGGCCCGCAGCTCGGAAAGAGCCTCCGACCAGTTGCCGACCTGGTAGGCAACCAGCCCGAGGGCTTCGCGGACGATCGGGACGCGCGAGGCCTTGGCCTTGGCGTACTTGGCGTGCTCGAGGGCGGCCTCGGGGTCGCTGTCGATCAGGCCACCGGCGGCGACGAGGTGCTTCCCGACGGTCTCCGCCAGCCCCTTCGGCAGGGTCCGCAGCTCGCGGCGAGCGTCCTCGTCGAGGTCGGAGAACTCGACGTCTTCGGGCAGTTCGGGCGCCTCGAGGAGTTCCTTGGCGAGGGCCTCGTCGTCGAGCGGGGCACCGACCTTGGGGCGAGGGTCGCGACGCGGCCGCTCGTCCCGGCGGTCCTTGCGGTCGCCGTGGTCCCGGGCGGCGGGACGGCTGTCGTCCCGGCGCTGGGAGCCACCACGGTCACCGCGCGAGTCGTCACGGCGGTCGTCGGACCGGAAACCGCCGGTACGGGAACCGCGGTCATCGTCACGGCGCTGGTAGCCGCCGCGCTCACCACGCGAATCGTCACGGCTGCCGCGGTCGTCGGACCGGAAACCACCCGAGCGGGCGCCACGGTCGTCGTCGCGCCGCTGATAGCCGCCGCGCTCACCACGCGAATCGTCACGGCGATCGCTGCCGCCGCGACCGCGGTCGTCCGAACGGGGCCCGCCGGTGCGGGAACCACGGTCGTCGTCGCGCCGCTGGTAGCTGCCGCGCGAGTCTTCGCGACGGTCGCTGCCGGCCCGGCCGCGGTCGTCGGAGCGGAAACCGCCGGTACGGGAACCACGGTCGTCATCACGACGGCCGCGGTCGTCCGAACGGAAACCGCCGGTGCGGGGACCGCGGTCGTCGTCACGCCGCTGGTAGCCACCGCGTCCGCCACGCGAATCGTCGCGACGGTCCCGGTCGTCGGAGCGGAAACCACCCGTTCGAGTACCGCGGGCATCATCGCGACGGTCGTGTCCGCCGCGGCCGCGGTCGTCCGAACGGAAGCCACCCGGGCGGCTTCCCCGGTCGTCGTCGCGGCGGGCGGAACCGCCGCGGTCCTCCCAGCGGGGCTTGCGGTCGCCGTACGACGACTTGCCCTGCGGCCGGCCGCCGCGGTCCTCGGAGCCGCGGCCCGGGCTGTCGTTGCGGGTGCCCGCGCGGCTGTTGCCCCGGTCCTCGTACCGGCTGCCCGATCGGCCGGCGCCCCGGTCTTCGTAGCGGCCGCCGCCGGAGCGGCTCGGACCGTCGGAGAAGCGGCTGCCGCCCGGCCGTCCACCGGAGTCGCGGCTGCTGTAGCCGCCGCGGCGGTCGTCGCGGTCGCCGGAGCTGCGGCCGCTGTCACGGCCCTGACCTGCGTATCCTCCGCGCTGGTCGCGGTCGCGGGGACCGTCGCCACTGCGGAAGGGCTTGCCGCCGCCGCGGACACCGCGGTCGTCACGGCGAGGCCGTCCCTGGTGACTGTCGCGGCCGCCGCGGTCCTGCCGCGCTCCGCGCCGGTCTCCCCCGGGTGCGTCCGACCGGCCCCGGGAGCCTTCGTCCCGGCGTGCCGACCGGCCGGACCCATCATCGCTTGAGTCTCGTCGACCGAACTCGGACACCTGGCCTCCTGCCATGGAAAAAATCTTGTTCTGGACATACGCGTACGGCCCGCTAGGGCAGCCAACTGGCTATCCTAACGGGCCGTACGGAAGGT
>NZ_NMUL01000063.1 GCF_002234595.1 Amycolatopsis vastitatis | reverse complement strand
CCCCCGTGTCGACCCCCTAATCACGCGAGCCGACCCTCCAGGCACGCGAACCGACCCTCCGGGCACGCGACCCGACCCTCCGGGCACGCGAACCGACCGTCCCGCTCCCCGAGTTCCGGCCTGGATCACACGGGTCCAGGCGCGGAACTCACGTGATCGGAGAGGCATCTCGCGTGATTGAAGGGGCATCACGTGTGATTGAGGAGGCATCACGTGTGATTGGAGGGTCGACTCACGTACCTGGAGGGTCGGGTCGCGTGCCTGGAGGGTCGGGTGGTGGGGGTAAAGGAAAGGGGGTCAGGAGCGGAGCTCCTGACCCCCTTGACGGGAAGGTGGGTTACTTGATGGCGGAGCCGGCTTGCCAGTCGGCCCAGGACTTCGTCCAGTCGCCGTACAGGTCCCACACCGGGAGCTGCGGGCCACCGGAGTTGGTGACCTCCACGACGTCACCCAGGCCCATGTTCTGGAAGAACCACTGGGCGTTCGCGTCGTTCAGGTTGATGCACCCGTGCGAGACGTTCGAGCTGCCCTGCTGGCCCACGCTGTTCGGGTTCTCGTGGACGAACTCGCCGTCGTTGGAGATCCGCTCGGAGAACTTCTCGTTCGAGCGGTACGCCTTCGGGTCGGGCGGGCAGACGCCGTACGTGCACGAGTCCATCGTGTAGTTCGCCTGCTTGTCCGAGATCACGTGCGCGCCCAGGTGGGTCGGCGTCGCGTCCTTGCCCATCGAGATCGGCATCGACTTGACCATGGCGCCGTTGTGGAAGATCTGCATCTGCTCGCTGTTCCCGTCCGCCTTCGCGATCCAGGAATCGTGCACCTTGTACGTCTCGGTCCGGTCCTCGGCGCCGAAGACGCCGCCGCCGAAGTCGACGCCGTAGATCTTCGCCGACACCTTGAGCGTGGTGCCGGCCTTCCAGTACTCCTTCGGGCGGTAGTGGACGTTCGAGTCGTCGATCCAGTACCAGCTGCCGTCCTGCTTCGGGGTCGACTCGACCGTCAGGGCCTTCTCGACCGCCGCCTTGTTCTTGACGGCGACCTTGCCGAAGCTGAACACGATGGGCTGCCCCACGCCGACGCCCGTGCTCGCGACCGCGGCCGGGGCCGGGATCAGGTTGGCGTTCGCCTGCTTCTTCGGCGCGATCGTGCTGATCTGGTTGTCCTGCTCGATCGGCTGCCCGTTGGCGCCCTGGGCGTGCGCGACGATCTTGTACGTCGCGCCGTAGCCGAGCGGCTCGCTCGACGTCCAGCTCGACCCGTCGTCCGCGAGCTTGCCGGCGACCGTCTTCCCCTTGGCGGTGTTGGTCACCGTGACGTCGAGGAGCTTCCCGTTGGCCGCCTTGACGACGATCGGCGTCGCGGGGTTCACACCCGTGCCGCCCGCGGGTTCGAACGTCACCGCGACCGGTGTCGCGGACGGTGAGGCGGACCCCGACGCCGGTGCCCCGCCGGCGGGCGAACCGCCGTCGTCACCGGACGAGCAGGCGGAAAGCAGCAGTGCTCCGGCGAGGATTCCGGCGACCGAAAGTAAAATCTTCTTGGGGAGCATATTATCTCTTTTTGGGGAATTGGGATCGGCGGGCATTCGTCATCAAAACTACGCGATAGCGATGACGTCCTTACCGGCGGATCGGTGCATCGGCGTGACGCGGATCACGTCATGACGAGCCCCGGGGCGCCGTACAGCCCCGGCCCGCTCACCGAAACCTCGTCGAGGTACTCCCGCGCCGCCGTGTACGCCTGTTCCGCCAGTGCTTCCGTGTGCCCGAAATCGAGGGGGTTCACACGCACCGGCGCCGGGCCCGGCAGGTACAGCACCGGCGCCTGGGCCGCGGCCAGCGGCGCTTCCAGCACGGCCTGGTTCCGCATGCTGATCATCGCGGTGAACATCATCACCTCGGCGAACGTCCGTGGTGCGCCGGGCATCTTCCCCGGGAACGCGCAGTCGAGCACCACCAGCGACTTCGCGCCCATGGCGAGGGCCTGCCGCATCGGCACGTTCGCGACGAGACCGCCGTCGTACAGCAGCCGCCCTTCGTGCTCGACCGGCGGGAGGATCCCCGGGATGGCGCAGCTGGCCAGGAGCGGCTCGAGCAGGCGCCCGGACCGGATCAGCAGCGGCTCGGCCGTTTCCACCTGCGTCGTGACGACGCCGAGCGGCAGCGCCAGGTCCTCGAAGCGGGTCTCGGCGCCGATGTGGTCGGCGATGATCCTCGCCAGCCCGGTGTTGGGGAACAGGTGCGTCTTGCTCTGCGTCAGCGTCCGCACGCGGCTCAGCACGCCGCCGGGGAACGCCTCGTCGCGCGTCATGTGGGCCCAGATGCCGTGCAGCCGCGTGAGCGCGTCGCCGCCGGAGAGGGCCAGCACGGCCGCGTTGAGCGAGCCGACCGACGTGCCGGTCACGAGGTCCGGCGCGAGCCCGGCTTCGGTCAGGGCGCGCAGCATGCCGACCTGCATGGCGCCGAGGCTGCCGCCCCCGCCGAGGACGAAGCCGACGGGCCGGGGGAGATCCGCGAGACTCATACCGCCGAATGTAGTAAGCCCGCAGGTCGGGCGGGCTGTCAGGGCACGCGTTCGGGCTCACGCTCGGGCTCGGCGAGTGCCTTGCGCTTCTTGAGACGCAGCAGGAAGACCACGCCGATCGCGGCGAGCAGGCCGACCACGACCAAGCCGCCCGTGTTCAGGACGCCTTCGATGCGTTTGGCGGCTTCGCCCAGCGCCGCGCCGATGCTGATGTGGACCAGCGACCAGCAGAACGCGCCCGCCGCGGCGGCCGGCAGGAACTTGCGGAACGGCAGGCCCGCCGTGCCGGCCGCGGCCGGGGTGAGCGTCCGGATCACCGGCAGGAACCGGGCGAAGAACACCGCCCGGGCGCCGCGGCGTTCGAGGACCGCGGTGGCCTTGTCCCAAGCGTCGAGGCCGTACTTGCGGATCAGTTTCGTCTCACGCAGCCGCGGCCCGAAGCGGCGGCCGACGAGGTAGCCGAGCGCGTCGCCCGCCGTCGCGCAGAGGGTGACGACCGTCCACAGCACCAGGAACCGCGGGACGGTGTTCGCCGTCGTCGCGGCGATGAGCAGCCCGGACTCGCCCGGGGCCACGAAACCCAGCCCGATCGTGCATTCGGCGAACACCAGGGCGCCGGTCACCGCGACGAGCCCCGGTTCCGGGAGTCCTTGCAGCCAGCTGAGAAGGTCCGAAACCAGGGCCATGCGACCCACTTTACCGATCCTTTAAGGATGGTGTGGTGACGTGCGTCACCGCGCCAGGAGCGACGCGGCTTCCTGAGCCGCGGGACCTTCGGCCGCGAGGTGCTGCAGGTTTTCCGGCAGGACCTCGCCGCGGTGGGCCTTGGTCTGCGCGTAGAGCCGTCCGGCGCGGTACGACGACCGGACCAGGGGCCCCGCCATCACCCCGGCGAAGCCCATCGCCTCGGCCGCCTTCGAATGCTCCACGAACTCCTCCGGCTTCACCCACCGGTCCACCGGGTGATGCCGAGCAGAAGGACGCAGATACTGCGTGATCGTCAAGATCTCACACCCCGCATCCACCAGATCCCGCATCGCCGGAGCCACCTCATCGGCGGTTTCACCCATACCCAAGATCAGGTTCGACTTCGTCACCAAACCGGCCTCACGCGCCGCACTGATCACTTCCAACGACCGCGCATACCGGAAACCCGGACGGATGCGCTTGAAAATCCGCGGCACCGTCTCCACGTTGTGGGCAAGGACCTCCGGCCGCGACCCGAATACCTCAGCGAGCTGGCCAGGGTCGGCGTTGAAGTCCGGAATCAACAACTCCACACCCGTACCCGGGTTCAACGCATGAATCTGCCGCACCGTCTCCGCATACAGCCACGCACCACCATCAGGCAGGTCATCACGCGCCACCCCGGTCACCGTCGAATACCGCAGACCCATAGCCTGCACCGACTCCGCGACCTTCCGCGGCTCAGCGCGATCCAGCTCAGCCGGTTTCCCGGTGTCGATCTGACAGAAGTCACACCGCCGCGTGCACTGATCCCCACCGATCAAGAACGTCGCCTCACGGTCCTCCCAACACTCATAGATGTTGGGACAACCGGCCTCCTCACACACCGTGTGCAAACCCTCGCGGCGCACCAGACCCTTGAGCTCCGTGAACTCCGGCCCCATCCGCACCCGCGTCTTGATCCACGACGGCTTCTTCTCGATCGGCGTCTCACTGTTGCGAACCTCGAGACGCAACAGCTTCCGGCCTTCAGGCGCAGCACTCACGGCATCAACCGTACGCCCGTCCGGGCTAAGCGGGATCGGGGGTGACGCCGGTCAGCTTCGCGGTGACGTCCCACAATTTCGCCCCCAGCGACTCGCTGCGCGCGGCGGACAGCGGGCGCGTCCTGACCGGGCTGCCGCGCAGCCCGCCGAGGCCACCGGGGGCGATGTAGTCGCCGCCCGCGACGTCGTCCGCCGTGGCCGCGTACAGCTGCGGCAGCGCGCCCTGGCGGACGTTCTGGGCGAACAGGGCCTCGCCGATCCGGTGGCCGCCGGCGATGATCGAGCGGACGACCGGGTTGGTGTACGTCCGCGCCATGCCGCCGCCGAGGCCGGTCGAGGTGTACCCGGGATGCGCGGCGACGCTGAGGACGTCGTCGCCCGCCGCGCGCAGCCGCCGGTCGAGTTCGACGGCGAACACCTGGTTGGCGAGCTTCGACTGCCCGTACGCGGTCGCCGGGTTGTAGCGGCGGTGGTCGGCGTTGGGGTCTTCGAGGTCGATCCGCGCGCCGATGGCCATGACGCTCGACAGGGTGACGACGCGGGCGTGCCGTCCGCCGCGCAGGGCGGGCAGCAGCAGCCAGGTCAGCGCCGCGTGCCCGAGGTGGTTGGTGCCGAACTGCAGCTCGAAGCCGTCGGCGGTGCGGCCGCGGGCGGTCGCCATCACGCCGGCGTTGTTGACCAGCACGTCCAGCGCGTCGCCGGTGCGTTCCCGCACCGACACGGCCGCCGCGCGCACCGACGCGAGCTCGCTCAGGTCCAACGGGATGAGCTCGGGTGCGGCGCCCGCGGCGGCTGCGCGGATCTGTTCGAGGGCCTTCGCGCCGCGCTCGGCGGAGCGGCAGGCGAGGAGCACGCGGGCCCCCTTGCCCGCGAGGACTTCGGCGGTGCGCAGGCCCAAACCGGAGTTCGCTCCGGTGACGAGGACGGTCCGGCCGGTCTGGTCGGCGATGTCGGCTTCGCTCCAACGCGTCATGCGCTTACTTAACTCCATCCATGCCCCCGCCGCCGCCCTCAACGGAGGCGCTTCGCGCCGCTGGCTCGATTGTTACGCACTGGGCGCGAGCAGGCGGCGAAGATGTCCCATGACAGGACGGCGACGGCCGGTTTCCTGACGGTTCGCGCGCAGCAGCGCTTCGAGCGCGTGGCCCACCTTGACGATCTCCTCGGCCGGCTCGCGCGGGTCGGCCAGCCCGGCCGTGACGGCGAGCATTCGCAGCTCGCCTTCGTGCATCCGGCGCAGCGACGCGTGCCGCTCGTAGGCACCGTCGAGGACGGCACGCAGGTCCGCGTGCTCCTCGACAGCGGCGCGCCAGGCGCGGGTGACGGCGTCGACGTGGTCGCCGAGGCCGTCGGCGTCGTCCGGGTCGACGACCTCGGTGCGCAGGCGCCCGCTCAGCGTCCGCGTCCACTGGTACTGCAGGGCGGTGAGGAGGTTCTCCTCGGTGCCGAAGTGCTCTCCGGCACCGGGCACCTCCTCGAGCGGCAGCGGCGCGCCCGGGTTGCGTGCGGCCAGGCGGACGGCGGCTTCGAGGATTTCCTGACGTCGGTAGAAGTCGGTCCAGCTCATCTGTGGCTCCCCTTCCGTGGGCCGGGTCATACCACGGGTTTGCGGCATACTCCCGGTACGGACCTGACACGGCGAACATACCATGGGTATGGGGAGATTCTCCGGGCGTAAGGTTGTGAAGGTGGCGACAATGAGGTCCAGACGACTCGACTATTCCGAGTCGACCCGGTCCGCGCTGGTCGACAGCGCGGTCGAACTGTTCACCAAACGCGGTTACGCGGGTACCTCGCTCGACGAGATCGCCAAACGCGCCCGGGTGACCAAAGGCGCGCTGTACCACCACTTCAGCGGCAAGCAGGCATTGTTCGAAGCCGCGTTCGAGCAGGTCGAAGGCCTCGTCTACGACCGGCTCGACAAGATCATGACCGGCGAGGGCACGCCGTGGGAACGGGCGCTCGGCGGCCTCAACGCGTTCATCCGCGCGTGCCTCGACCCCGCCTACCAGCGGATCGCCATCCACGAGGCACCGGTGGTGATGGGCTGGGAACGCTGGCGGGAGGCCGAGGAGCGGTGCAGCTTCGGGCTCGTGCGCTCCGGCCTGCAGTCGCTGATCGACGCGGGGGAGGTCGAGCCGGTCCCGGTGGAGGTCACCGCCCGGCTGCTGTTCGGCGCGTTGTCGAGCGCGGCGACCGAAATCGCCAGTTCGCCCGATCCCAAGAAGGTCGGCGCCGAGATCGAGGACGTCATCGTCCGCATGCTGGTACGGCTGCGGCGCACCGAACCCGACGTCTCTATAGGCTGACTTCGTGGACTTGAGGATCTTCACCGAGCCCCAGCAAGGGGCCAGCTACGACGACCTGCTGCGTGTCGCGAAGGCGACCGAAGCCGCCGGGTACGACGCCTTCTTCCGCAGCGACCACTACCTGAGGATGGGCTCCGCCGACGGCCTGCCCGGCCCGACCGACGCCTGGATCACCCTCGCCGGCCTGGCCCGTGAGACCAGCCGGATCCGGCTCGGCACGCTCGTCACCGCGGCGACGTTCCGGCACCCGGGCCCGCTGGCCATCTCCGTGGCCCAGGTCGACCAGATGTCCGGCGGCCGCGTCGAGTTCGGCCTCGGCTCGGGCTGGTACGACGCCGAGCACGAGGCGTACGGCCTGACGCTGCCGCCGCTGAAGGAACGCTTCGACCGCTACGCCGAGCAGCTCGAGATCGTCACCGGGCTGTGGAAGACGCCGGTGGGCTCGACGTACTCCTTCAAGGGCGAGTACTACACGCTTTCGGAGTCGCCGGGCCTGCCGAAGCCGGCGCAGCACCCGGCGCCGCCGGTGATCATCGGCGGCGGGGGCAAGAAGCGCACCCCGGCGCTCGCCGCGCGGTTCGCCGACGAGTTCAACCTGCCGTTCGCGGACGCCGACAGCGCGGCCGCGCAGTTCGCCCGGGTCGACGCGGCGGCGGAGGAGATCGGCCGCGACCCGAAGGAGATCCTGCGCTCGGTGGCGCTGGTCATCGGCGTCGGCCGCTCCGACGCCGAAGTCGCGCAACGGGCGTCGGTCATCGGGCGGGACGTCACCGAGCTGCGGGCGAACGGTCTCGCGGGGTCGCCCGCCGAGGTCGTCGACCGGATCGGGCAGTGGCGGGAGAAGACCGGGATCACCCGGATCTACCTGCAGCTGCTGGACCTCTCGGACCTCGACCAGCTCGACCTCATCGCCACCGAGGTCGCGCCGCAGCTGGACTGAGCAGCCCCCGTTTTCCACGCTAGCGGAACGGTCTGACAGTTCCGGGCTTCGAACACCGTGAAGGCCACCTGGTGTCCACAGGTGGCCTTCACGGCTTCAGTTCTGCAGGGCGAAGGTGACGCCCGCGGCCTTCGGGGCTTCGGGACGCGGAAGCCAGCGGTCCTCGCTCACCGGCAGCTCGCCTTCCAGCGCCGCCAGGACGGCGTCGCGGGCCAGGGGGAGCACCGCTTCGACCGTGACGTCCCGCTGCAGCTCGTACGAAAGCGAGGTCACGCCCGCGTCGCGGATGCCGCACGGCACGATGTTGTCGAACGCCTTCAGGTCCGCGTTGCAGTTCAGCTCGAAGCCGTGCATCGTCACGCCGCGCTGGACGCGGATGCCGATCGCCGCGATCTTGCGCTCGATGCCGCGGTCGTCGGCCGGGATCCAGACCCCGCTGCGGCCTTCCACGCGGCCGCTGGTCACGCCGAGGGAGTCGCACACGTGGATCAGCGCCTCCTCCAGCCGCCGCACGTAGTGCACGACGTCGATCGGGTCGCCGAGCTTCACGATCGGGTAGCCGACCAGCTGGCCGGGACCGTGCCAGGTGATCTTGCCGCCGCGGTCGACGTCGATCACCGGGGTGCCGTCCACCGGCCGGTCGGCGGCCTCGGTGCGTTTGCCCGCGGTGTACACCGACGGGTGCTGCAGCAGGAGCATGGTGTCCGGCGCGGTGCCGTCGGCGCGGGCGGCGAGGTGACGCCGCTGGAGCTCCCAGGCTTCGGTGTAGTCGATCGTGCCGAGTTCGCGGACGTCGACGGGCTCGGTGCTGGCGCGGCAGGAGGTCAGGGAAGAACTCACCCGTCGAGGCTACGCCCGTCACCCGGCGGAAGCAGCCGCAAGGCACACGCTGAGAGCAGCCCGACACCGGTCACGGCCAGCACTGCGCCGATCGTGTCGGTGACCCAGTGGACGCCGAGCACGACCCGGCAGGCGGCGGACAGCACGACCGCCACCGCGACCGCCACCGCCACGCGGCGGACCAGCCGCGGCCACAGCCACGCGCACAGCAGGAGCAGCACGAACCCCGTGCTCGCCACCGACACGACGTGCCCGCTCGGGTAGCTCAGGTCCGGGTAGTCGCGCGGGCGTGCCCGCAGGAACACCGGCTTGAACACCAAGCTCGTCAGCCGGCACAGCAGGAGCACCGCAGCGAGCCGGACGCACAATCCGAGGTGCTCGCGCCGTCTCAGCGCCAGCGCCAGCAGCGCCACGCCGAGGACGTAGGGGAGCACCGGGCCGAGGACGTCGCTGCCGGCCTGCGCGACCCGCCCGAGCGGCTCCGCGTACACGCCGTGCAGCGCGTTCGAAACCGCGACGTCGAGGAACAGCGGGTGCCGCGCGACGCTCAGGCCGAGCAGGACGAACGCGGCGGAGAACACCGCGCCGACGACGAGCCACCGCTGCAGCCGGACACTCATGCCGCGGCGAGCGCGCTGTCCAGGGTCCGGTGCCGGAACTCGTACCCGGACCGCTGCAGCGCCGCCGGAACGGCCCGCTGCCCGTACAGCGCCATCTCCTCACCGGCCTGGCCGAGCACGGCCTTGAGCGCGATCCCCGGAACCCACCACGGCGCGGGCCGGTGCAGCGCCCGGCCGGCCGCGCGGGTGAACTCGGCGTTGGTCACCGGCTCGGGGCCGGTCAGGTTCACCGGGCCGGCGACGTCGTGCGTCAGGACGTGGACGATCGCGCCGACCTCGTCCTCGAGGGAGATCCACGGCATGTACTGGCGGCCGTCGCCGAGCCGTCCGCCCAGGCCGAGGCGGAACAGCGGGCGCAGCGTGCCGTACAGCCCGCCCTTCGCCGAAAGCACCAGCCCGGTCCGGATCTTCACGACGCGCGCGTCGCCGGCTCCCGCCGTCGCCGTTTCCCAGGCGTCGCACAGCTCGGCCAGGAAACCCCCGCCGCGCGGCGCGGACTCGTCCACAATGGACGGACCGGCGTTCCCGTAGTACCCGACGGCGGACGCGTTGACGAGCACCCCGATGCCGTGTTCGGCGACGGCTTCGGCGAGCACCTCGGTCGGCTCGACCCGGCTGTCGGTGAGCTGCTGCTTGCGCATCGCGCTCCACCGGCCGGGGAACAGCGGCTTGCCGCCCAGGTTGACGACGGCGTCCACGCCCTCGAAGGCGCCGCTCGCGATGGTGCCCGACGGCGGATCCCACCGGAACTCGCCGCCTTCGCGGGCTTCCCGCCGCACCAGCCGGCGGACCTCGTGGCCGTCGCGCCGCAGGCGTTCGCCCAGCGCCGACCCGATCAAGCCGCTCGCCCCGGCGATCAGTACTCGCATGCTTCGATCGTGGCCCATCACGGTCGCGGGCGCACGCCCAGGTCCCGCGCGAAAGCCGGGACGTCGGCCAGGATCGCCAGGCCCAGCCCGGGGAGCGGCACCTCGGGGAAGTCCGTGGAGATCGGCTCGCCCCGGACGCGGTCGAGGACTTCCCGCCGGAACGCGGGATCGGCGATGAAACGCGCGGTCAGGTCCGGGTCGCCGGGGAAGAACGAGCGGAGGGTTTCCCCGCAGAACCAGCGGAGGTCCCCGGCGCCGTCCTCGGCGACCACCGAAACGTCGCCGCGGTGGCCGGCGAGCCAGGCCCGGAACGCCGCGAAGGGCTCCCCACCAGCTGGTGCGGAGCCCTTCGCGGTCATGCGGTCAGAGGCCGAGTTCGCTCTCGAAGTTGCCCTCTTCCAGACGCTGCTTGATCGTCGTCAGGAAGCGGCCCGCGTCGGCCCCGTCCACCAGGCGGTGGTCGTAGGTCAGCGGCAGGTACGCCATCGACCGGACGGCGATCGTGTCGTTGCCGTCGGCGTCCGCGACCACGACCGGGCGCTTGACGACCGCGCCGGTGCCGAGGATGCCCGACTGCGGCTGCACGATGATCGGCGTGTCGAACAGCGCGCCGACGCTGCCGATGTTCGTGATCGAGAAGGTGCCGCCCGACAGCTCGTCCGGCTTGATCTGGCCCGCCCGCGCGCGGCCCGCCAGGTCGGCGATCCGGTGCGCGAGACCGGCCAGGCTCAGCTCGCCCGCGTCGTGGATCACGACCGAGAGCAGCCCGCGCTCGGTGTCCACCGCGATGCCCAGGTGCACGGCGCCGTGGTAGGTGATCTCCTTCGTGTCCTCGTTGTAGGAGGCGTTGACGTTCGGGTGCTGCTTGAGCGCCTCGACGGTGGCCTTCGCGAAGAACGGCAGGAACGTCAGGTTGACGCCCTCGCGCTCCTTGAAGCCCGCCTTCGCCCGCTGCCGCAGCTTGGCGATCTTCGTGACGTCGACCTCCTGGACCTGCGTGAGCTGCGCGGCGATCTGCAGCGACTCGCGGGTCTTGGTGGCCGTGATCTGGCGGATCCGACTGGCCTTCTGCACGGTGCCGCGCAGCGCGGCCAGCTCCGGCGACACCGCGGCCGCCGGACGCGCGGCGGGCGCCGCCGGGGGAGCGGCGGCCGGAGCGGCAGCGGCCGGAGCCGGTGCGGCGGCGGCCTTCTGCTTCTCCTCGGCCGCGGCCAGGACGTCCTGCTTGCGGATCCGGCCGCCGACGCCGCTGCCGGTCAGCGACGCGAGGTCGATGCCGTGCTCCGACGCGAGCTTGCGGACCAGCGGCGTGACGTACGGGCCGTCCGCCGAGCCGTCCTTCGCCGCGGCGGCGGGGGCCGCTTCGGCCGCCTTGGCCGCGGGGGCGGCCTGCGGCTCGGGCTTCGGTTCCGGCTTGGGCTCGGGCTTGGCCTCCTGAACCGGCTCGGGCTTCGGCTCCGGCTTGGGTTCCGGCTTCGGCTCGGGCTTGGGTTCCGGCTTGGACTCGGCCTTCGGCGCCGCGTTCGCGTCGCCGATCACGGCCAGGACGCCGCCGACCTCGACGGTCTCGTCCTCGCCCGCGCGGATCTCCAGCACCGTGCCGGCCACCGGCGACGGCACCTCGGTGTCCACCTTGTCGGTGGAGATCTCGAGCAGCGGCTCGTCGACCTCGACCGAGTCGCCGACCGCCTTCAGCCAGCGCGTGACGGTGCCCTCGGTGACGCTTTCGCCCAGCTCGGGCAGCTTCACCTCGGTGCCTTCACCACCGGCGGCCGGTGCGGTGTCCGGCTTGCTCGGCGCGCTCTCTTCGGCCTGAGCCTGCGGCTCGGGTTCCGGCTCCGGTTCGGGCTCGGACTTCTGCTCCTCCTGAGCGGGGGCTGTGTCCGATTCGGACTCGGGGACGCCGCCGGACCCGTCGTCGATGACGGCGAGCTCGCCGCCGACCTCGACGGTCTCGTCCTCCTGGGCGCTGATCTTCACGACCGTGCCCGCCACCGGGGAAGGGACCTCGGTGTCGACCTTGTCGGTCGAGATCTCGAGCAACGGCTCGTCGACCTCGACGGTGTCGCCCTCCTGCTTAAGCCACCGGGTGACGGTGCCTTCGGTGACGCTCTCCCCGAGCTCCGGCAATGTGACGGAGTAGGCCATCGTTCGCTGACTCCTCTTCCAAGTTCTGCGTGGTCTGGATTCTGCTGGTGGGACGTCAGCTGTGCACGTGCAGCGGCTTCCCCGCGAGGGCGAGGAACGCTTCACCGAGGGCCTCGGTCTGGGTGGGGTGGGCGTGGATCAGCGGCGCGACGTCTTCGGGGAAAGCCTCCCAGCTGTAGATCAGCTGCGCCTCGCCGATCAGCTCGCCGACGCGGTCGCCGACCATGTGGACGCCCACGACCGGGCCGTCCGGGGCCTTGACCAGCTTGACCCCGCCGGAGGTCTTGAGGATCTGGCTCTTGCCGTTGCCGCCGAGGTCGTAGGTGAACGTCGTGACGTCCGAGCCGTACTTGTCCTTCGCCTGCGACTCGGTCAGCCCGACCGACGCGACCTCCGGGTGGGAGTAGGTGACCCGCGGGATGCCGCTCTCGTCGATCACGCGCGGGTTCTGCCCGGCGATCTCCTCGGCGACGAAGATGCCCTGCTGGAAGCCGCGGTGCGCGAGCTGCAGGCCGGGGACGATGTCGCCGACGGCGTAGACGTTCGGGAGGTTGGTGCGCAGCCGCTCGTCGGTGAGGACGAAGCCGCGCTCGATCTTGACGCCGGCCTCCTCGTAGCCGTGGCCCGCCGAGTTCGGCCCGCGGCCGACGGCGACCAGCAGCAGGTCGGCCTCGATGGTCTCGCCGGACTCCAGCGAGACGCTCACGCCGTTGTCGTCCTGCTTCGCGCCGGTGAACTTCACGCCGGTCTTGAAGGCGATCTTGCGACGGCGGAAAGCGCGCTCGAGCTGCTTGGACGCGAACTCGTCCTCGTTCGGGACCAGTCGCGGCAGGGCCTCGACGATGGTGACGTCGACGCCGAAGGAGGCCCAGACGCTCGCGAACTCGACGCCGATGACGCCGCCACCGAGGACCACGACCTTCTTGGGGACGTAGTCGAGGGCGAGGGCCTGCTCGCTGGCGATGATGCGGCCGCCGAGCTCCAGGCCGGGCAGCGTGCGCGAGTACGAGCCGGTGGCGAGGATGACGTTCTTGCCGGTGTAGCGGGTGCCGTCCACCTCGACGGTCGTGCCGCCGACGAACGTGCCGCTGCCTTCGACGAGGTTCACCTTGTGCGCCTTGGCCAGGCCCTGCAGGCCCTTGTACAGGCGGGCGACGATCCCGTCCTTGTACTTGTTGACCCCGGCGATGTCGATGCCCTCGAAGACGGCCTTGACGCCGACCGCTTCGGCTTCACGGGTCTCGTCGGCGACCTCGGCGGCGTGGAGCAGGGCCTTGGTCGGGATGCAGCCCCGGTGGAGGCAGGTCCCGCCCAGCTTGTCCTTCTCGATCAGCGTGACGGAAAGGCCCAGCTCGGCCGCGCGGAACGCCGCGGCGTAGCCGCCCGATCCGCCTCCCAGGATCACGAGGTCGGCGGAGGTGTCGGTCACTTCATTAACTCCTCGGCAAGCAGTGGGGTGATGCTCTGTCGTCGCGCTCGCGCCCGGTATAACCGCGCGCGCGACACTCGCCATCTTGTCACTACGCCGGACGGGGCTGCGAGCTAGCCGGGTGTGCGACGCCGACCACACGCGGACATCGGGATAATGAGTGTCGGAAGTCTCGTGAGGGAGGGTGGTCGAGGTGGGTCTCTTCGACTCGCTGCGCAGGCGGGCCAAGGGCGGGCAGCGGGCCGGTACGCTGCGGAAAGCCAGCTCCGAGGACACCCGTCACCTCGAGGAGTGGATGGCCACGCGGCGGGGTGTCGAGGCGTTCGTGGAGCCGAAGACCAACATCACGGACACCACTGTGGTGTTGATCGCCCACGACGGCGAGTGGACCCGGCGGCGCATCGGCAGCCTGGAGGCCGCGCAGCAGTTCGGCCACCGCCGCTCGATCCCGGTGTACGAGGTCGCGCGCGTCGGCTACCCGAAGCGCATGCGCGAGTACACCGAGCGCAAGAAGCGCGGCCAGGTCTAAAGCTCGATCCGGCCGACCACCTCGCCGTGGTGGGCCTGCCCGGTGGGGAGGAAGCCCAGCTTGAGGTAGAAGCCCTCCGGGCCGCCGTCGGCCGGGAGCCACAGCACGGTCACGACCTTTTCGCCCCGCCGCCGGGCCTCGTCGAGGACGGTTTCGACGGCGAACCGGCCGTAGCCGCGGCGCTGGACGCCGGCGCCGACGTTGAGCCGCCAGATCCCGCAGCGGAAGAAGTCGAGCTCGGCCGCCGGGTTGAAGCGGGCCATCACGAAGGCGACGGGTTCGCCGTCGTCGAGGATCAGCCGTGGCCAGGCGATCTCCGGCTGGGTGTAGGCCTCGGCGAGCGAGACGGCGACGGGGGCGACGAAGGCCCTCTGGTGTGGTTCGACGGCCAGCTGGCACGCGGCGGCGACGTTCTCGGGGGTGATCTTCTCCACGGTGAGGGTGGTCACCCGGTCCAAGCTAGCTGGCTTGGGCGAGCAGGGCAGCGTGCTTGACCAGCGCCGCCCGGAAGGACGCGTGGACGGTCGTGCCGAGGACCGGGTCGACCTCGACGACGTGGCCCGCCGACAGCAGCAGGCCCGCGGGTTCGCTGAGGACCACCACGCCGTTCTCGGCGCGCAGGTCCGCGGTACCGAGCAGGCGGGGGAAGACCACGTCGGCGGGCAGGCCGTCGCAGGTGCGCAGGAAATCGCGGTGGTCGGCGGGCAGCTCTACGCCCAGCCGCAGCTCCGCCGAGCGGATCGCCGCTTCCGACGCCGGGGGTGGGAGCGTGGCCCGGCGACGCAGGAGCGGCCCGGCCGCCGGTTCCGCGCCGCGCAGCCGCAGGATCTCCGCGACCAGGTCGGGCCAGGTGCCGAGGTCGGGCGGGTATCGCTCGTGCAGCGCCGCGATCAGCGCGCCCGCGCAGCTCGGAGCCCAGTCGCGCAGGCCGAGGGGGTCCGCGCCCGCCACCAGCGCCGGGGCCAGCGCACGCGTCGCGGCGAGCGCGGCGACGTCCGGGCGTGGTCCGGCCAGTGAAGCCCAAAGAGCCAGGTCGGCCTCGGCGAGCGCGGTCCGGACCCGGTCCGGGCGCGACGGCGCGACGTGCTTGACCACCTCGGCGACCAGGCCCGGCGGGAGAACGCCGTCCAGGTCGGAGACCGGGCGGCGCAGGGCAGCCGTGTGCGCGCGCTCCTCGGCACCGAGGTCGAGCGGCGGCAGGCCCTCGGCCCAGTCCGGACGCACACCCCGGGCTTCGAAGAGCATCGCCCAGGCGCGGGCCCGAACCGGGTCCGCGGCGAGCGCGTCGACCGGCCGTTCCGTGCGGGCCTGCCACTGCGTGACCAGCCGGTCGGCCTCGTCGAGGGCGCCGGAGATCGCGAGCAGCAAGGCCGCGTAACCCACCTGGTCGTCGACGCGCGCCTCGGGCGCCGTCAGGACGTCGCGGACCGCCGCTTCGAGGTAGTCCTGCACCCCGCCGACCCTAGCCCAGGGCCTGCTTCGCCCCCGGGTGCAGCGGCACCGGGTCGGTCTGCGTCGCCAGCTGCTTCGTGATCTCCTTCGCCGCGGGATGCACCTTCACCAGCTCCGCCTGCTTGTCGAAGATCAGCTTCGTGATCGCGCACGCGTTGCCCGCCGGGAAGTCCGCCCGGACCAGCAGCAGGTTGGGCACGACGATCGTCGGCACGTCCGACGGCTGGGCGTACGCGGCCTTCGGGATCACGGCCTGGTCGTAGACCGGGTTGACCGCCTTCAGCTTCGGCAGCAACGGCGTGATGTCGAGGAACTTCACCTTGTCCTTGAGCGCCGTGGTGATGTCGGTGATCTGCGCGGTCGGCAGGCCACCGGACCAGACGAGGCCGTCCAGGGTGCCCGCCTTCATGCCGTCCGCGGTCTTGGCCAGGTCGAGCCGCTGCGCCTGGACGTCGGACTCCGGTTTGAGCCCCGCCGCCTGCAGCAGGCGGTTCGCGATCACCTCGGTGCCGGACTTGGGCGAGCCGGTCGAGATCCGCTTGCCCTTCATGTCCGCGACGCTGTCGATGCCGGAGTCCGTGCGGACCAGCACCTGCGTCGAGTTCGGGTAGATCCGGGACAACGCCTGGATCTTCTGCGGCTTGCCCGCGAAGGAACCCTTGCCGTTCACCGCGTCCGCCGCGGTGTCGGCCAGCGAGAACGCGACGTCGTAGTTGCCGGCGACCAGCTGCTGGATGTTCTGCACCGACGCGCCGGTTTCCGCCGCCGTCGCGCGCAGCTTCGTGTTGTTGCTGATGAGCTGGGCCAGCCCGCCACCCAGCACGTAGTAGACGCCGCCGCTGTTGCCGGTGGCGATGGTGATCCGGCCTTCGCCCGCTTCGCAGGACTGCGCCCCGCCGGGCGCGGCCTGGTCGGTCTGCTGTTTCCCGCCGCAGCCGGTGACGGCCAGAGCGAGCACCGCCGCGGCGACGGCGACTGCGCGTTTCATGCTGTCCTCCTCTTGATGACGACGTGGCTGAGCAGCGCGGCGGCGCCGCACGCGGCACCGATCGCGATCGGCACCGGCTCCAGGTAGAGCAGGCACAGGGCGGTGGGGACGAACAGCAGCCGCACCGGAAGGGTGACCGGCCCGAAGAGCCAGCCGCCGGTCACGACCGCGAGCGCGGCGACGGCCACCGCGGAGACGGCCGCCACCCAGACGACGGTCAGCGCGTCGGACTGCAGCAGCAGCGCGGCGCCGTTGTCGGTGAGCACGAACGCGATCGGCACCAGGAACGCCGGGAGCGTGTACTTCCAGCACTGCCACATGGTGCCGAGCACCGACCCGCCGGTGATCGCCGCGGAAGCCACTGCGGCGAGCGCGGTCGGCGGCGTGACCTCGGACAACACGGCGTAGTAGAAGATGAACATCGCGCGCTCGGCGTCGGCGACGCCGAGGGACTCCAGCGCCGGGCCGATCACGACCCAGGCGATGATGAAGCTCGCCGTGACCGGCACCGCGAGCCCCAGCACGCCGACGGCGATCGCCGAAAGCAGCACGGTCAGGATGAGGATGAGCGTGCCGTTGTCGGTGAGCGCGCCGGCCAGTTCCACCAGGGCGTCCGCGAGTTCGAGGCCGAGCCCGGTCTTGGTGATGGTCGAGGTGATCACCCCGGCCGCGGCGCACACCGCGATCACCGGCAGCGCCCCGCGCACCCCGGCCGAGAGCGCGTCGACCATGTCCTTCGCCCAGCCCTTGACGTCACGGCGGCGGGCGATCAGCGCGAAGAGCGCGGCGACGCCGGTGGCGTAGACGACCGCGGCGAACGGCGGGATGTCCAGGGCGAGGAACACGACGATGATCGCCAGCGACAAGAAGTGATAACCGCCGCGCCGCAACAGTTTCCACGGATCGTCGTGCGGGACGTCGACGGCTTCGGCCTTGAAGCGCCGCGCGTCGGCTTCCATCGCGAACACGATGCCGAGGTAGTAGAGCAGCGTGGGGACGGTCGCCCAGATCAGGACCTTCAGGTACGACGTCTGCAAGTACTCGGCGATGATGAACGCGGCGGCACCGAGCGTCGGCGGCGAGAGGATGGCCCCGATCCCCGACGCGGCCAGCAGCCCGCCCGCGTTTTCCTTGGGGTAGCGGGCTTTCTTGAGGATCGGCCAGGTGATCGAGCCGAGGCTGACGGCGGTCGCCGTGCCCGAACCCGACACCGTCCCGAGCAGGAAGCCCGACAGGACGGTGGTCCGGCCGGGTGCGGTCCGGGACTTCCGGAACGCGGCGAACGAGATGTCCACGAAGAACTGCCCGGCGCCGGAGGCGTTGAGCACCGCGCCGTAGAGCGTGAACAGCACGATGTAGCTGCCCGCGACGTCCAGCGGGGTGCCGTAGAACCCGCTGGCGTCGTTGAAGAGCGCGTTGACGATCTGGCTGAAGTCGATGCCGGCGTGCGCGATGCCCCAGTTCTGCGGGAGGTAGCCGCCGTAGTAGGCGTAGGCCAGGAAGAGCAGGCAGACGATCGGCAGCACCAGGCCGGTGGTGCGGCGGGTGGCTTCGAGGACCAGCACGAGCAGCAGCGCACCGGCGACGACGTCCAGCGGCGACAGGATGCCTTGCCGGTTCAGGAAGTCGTCGTACCCGGCGAGCACGGGGTAGAGGCCGACGGCCAGCGCGAGCACGGCGAGCGCCCAGTCCGTCCAGCCCGGATCGTCACGGCCGCGCAGCCGCGGGCGGTAGCAGAGGAACACCAGCGGCAGCGTCACGCCGAGGAAGAGGACGAGGTAGAACTGGTTGCCCTTGGCGAACGGGAAGAACACCTGCTTGAGCACGAGCACCGCGACGGCGAGCGCGACGAAGTAGACGACGCGGTCGGGAACGCGGGAGAGGGCGCGCGCGGGCCGTTCTTCGTCGTGCTCGGCGGCGATTTCGGCGGGGGAGTCGCGGTCCACCGGCTCGGTCGTCACCGTGCCACGGTACTGTGCCTCAGATCACATCGAAAGCGACAATTCGATCACCGCGGCCGAAGCGACGTGAATGACTCATTCATGTCGCCGGACGACATGAATGAGTCATTCACTTCATCGCTGGGTCAGCCGTTGGCGGCGATGTCGGCCAGCACCGCGGCGATCGTCCGGACCGGGACCCCGGTGCCGCCCTTGCCGGTGTAGCCCCACGGCGAACCGGTGTTGAACGACGGGCCCGCGATGTCGATGTGGACCCAGTCGAGGCCGTCGGCGACGAACTCGCGCAGGAAGATCCCGGCCGCGAGCATGCCGCCCCAGCGGTGGCCCGTCACGTTGGCCAGGTCGGCCAGGCGCGAGTCGAGGTCGGCGCGCAACTCCTCCGGCAGCGGCATCGGCCAGCCGTTCTCGCCACTGGCCTGCATGATCGCCGCGACGCGGTCGCGGAAGTCGTCCGAGCCCATCACGCCGGCGGTGCGGTTGCCGAGCGCGACGACCTGGGCGCCGGTCAGCGTCGAGGTCTCGATCAGGTAGTCCGGGTTCTCCTCGGCCGCGCGCACCATCGCGTCGACCAGGACCAGCCGGCCCTCGGCGTCGGTGTTGAGCACCTCGACGGTCTTGCCGCCGTACATGGTCAGCACGTCACCCGGGCGGTACGACGTCCCCGACGGCAGGTTCTCCGCCAGCGGGATGTGCGCGACGACCTCGAGGGGGTACTTCAGCTTCGCGGCCAGCACGACCGAAGCGAGCACGCCGGCCGCGCCGGACATGTCCGAGGTCATGTGGTCCATGTTCGCGGCGGGCTTGAGCGAGATGCCGCCCGAGTCGAACGTGATGCCCTTGCCGACCAGCGCGACCTTTTTGCCCGCCTTGGCCGGCTTGTACGCCAGGCGCAGCAGCCGCGGCGGGCGCGACGAGCCGCCGCCGACGCCGAGGATGCCGCCGAAGCCCTTGCGCTTGAGGGCCTTCTCGTCGAGCACCTCGAACTCGAGGCCGTTGTCCTCGGCCAGCTTCTTCGCGCGGTCGGCGAAGGAGGCCGGGTACAGGTCGTTCGGCGGGGTGTTGATCAGGTCGCGCGCGGTGATGACGGCCTCGGCGATGCTGCCGGCCGCCTTCAGCGTCGCCTTGTGCTCGCGGGCGGTCCCCGTCGCGGGGCTCGCGAAGTCGGCCTTCGCGACCGGGGCGTCGCCCTTCTCGGAGCGGTAGGCGGTGAAGACGTAGGAGCCGAGGATCGTGCCCTCGACGGCGGCCTGCAGGTCGAGCTCCGACAGCGTGACGAACGCGCGGTCGGTGCCGGCCAGCGCGCGGCCGGCGGCGCCCGCGGCGCGGCGGACCTGCTCGGCGGTGACGGTGTCGCCTTCCTTGCCCAGGCCGACGGCGAGCACGACGGCCGCCGGGAGCTTGCCCAGCGTCGGGATCTTGACGACCTCTTCGGCCTTGCCGCTCGCGCCGAGGGTGGCCAGCAGGCCGGCCAGGCGGCCGTCGAAGGCGGCGTCCACGGCGGCGGCGCCGGGGGCGAGCACCGGGCCGTCCTCGCCGGCCAGGGTGCCGATGACGACCACGTCGGCGCGCGTTTTGGCCAGTGCCTCCCCGGTGTTGTCGGACAGGGCGAGCTTAGGCACGGTCACTTCTGGCTCCTCGCGCGTTTCTCGGTGGTACCGGGCACCGGCCCGGCCGGGATCGTGAGCCATGCTAATGACGACTCCGACCACGGGTGAACACAGGGAGAGGGAGGGCCGCGTGCGGCTGGGCGGTGGGCTGCTGGTCGCGCTGGCGGCCGGGGCGGCGGGCGCGGGCTGGTGGCTGCTCGCCGGCCTGGTGCTGGCGGCGGTGGCCGCGGGCGTGACGGCGAGGGTGCCGGAACCGGGGGATGCCCTGGTGGACCGGGTTGTCGTCGCCGTCGCGCGGCTGGCCGAGGTGACCGTCTACGCGATCGCGTTCGGGGCCTACGTCTTCCCCTCGCACCGGGAAGTGGCCGCCGCGGCGTTCGTGGTGGTGGTCGCCGGGGCGGGGTTCGCCGGGCTGAAGATCCCGACGATCGTCGTACGCGTCGTGGGTGGGCTGTTGCTCGCCGCCGGGCTCGTCCTGGTCGCGTTGTGCGTGGTCGTGACGCCGGTGACGACGGTCGGTGGTGGCCTGCAGCCTCCGGACTTCGCGGGTGTGCTCGTCGCCGCCGTGGTGGTGCTGCCGTTCCTGCGACCGGGTGGGCGCGAGAACGCCGGACTTCGGGTACTGCTGCTCGGCGCGGTCGCCGTCCTGGCCGCGTTCGCCGCGCTCTACCAGCTCGGCTCGGTCCGGCTCGGCCTGTCGCTCACCTCACTGCGCGACCTGCTGTCGGCCGCCGACGCGGACGCCCTCCAGCCGCTGCTCACGGCCGTCGCCGTCGTCGCGACCGTCGTGCCGGCGCTCGCCGCCGGGACCGAGGTCCGGGCGCGGACCGGGGTGCGGGGGCTCGCCGGGCTGGTCTTGGCGGCAGTGGCCGCGTACCTGCTGCCGGTGCTGCCGGTGCTCGTCGTCGCCGGGCTGGCGACCGTGACCGAGCTGCTACTGGGCGTGCGCGCCCGCAGGTACAGTGGGGCGCGTGACTGATCGACGCTGGCGGCCGGGGCAGACCGTGGTCGAACGGTTCCACCGCCCGGACGGCTCGATCGGCCAGGTCCACCCGCTGCGCGTCCTCGCCGACGACGGCCGCGTCCTGCTCGCCTGGCTGCCGGCGGGCACGCCGATCGTGGGCAGCAGGCTCGTGGACGGGCGCTTGATGGCGGAAGCGCCCCTGGAGCAGCGGTTCCTGATCCCGCGGGTCCCGGTCCCCGACTTCTGGCACCGCACGTCCACGCTGCGGCGCATCGCCGACGACGAGTGGTCCTCGGTCTGGTGGTTCTTCGACGCCGCCGGGAAGTTCACGAACTGGTACGTCAACCTCGAGGTCCCGCTCGGCCGGAGCCCGGAAGGGGTGGACCGCATCGACGGCGTGCTGGACGTCGTCGTCGACCCGGACGGCAGCTGGCGCTGGGACGACGAGGACGAGGCCGAGGCCGCGATCGAGGTCGGCCGCCTGACGCTCGAGCAGTTCGACCGGCTGCGCGCGGAGGGCGAGCGGATCGGCGCGCTGGCCGAACGCGGCAGCTACCCCTTCGACGGCACGGACACCGACTTCCGCCCGGACCCGGGCTGGCCGGCGCCCGAGCTGCCGCCCGGCCTGCTGGCCTCGCTCAGCCCGCAGTCAGGAGAAGGATCAGCGCCAGCACGGCGTTGACGACCGCGAGGATCACGACCGACTTCGTCGGGACCACCTTCGGGAACGCCTTGCCGTGGATCTTCCGCCACCAGACGACGCCGAAGACGCCGCCGACCAGGCCGAGGAACCCGCCGAAGCCGCTGTCCAGCACGGCCCAGCCGACCATGCCGAGCAGGCCGACGCCGAAGGTCAGCAGCACCGCGGTGACGAACGTCTTGACGTCGGCACCGGTGCTCTTGGGCCGGGGGACCGGCTCAGTGGAGTGGTAGGTCACAAGGGCATCCTAGAGTCATCACGAGCGGGGCGCGGAGAACCCGGAACACATGGACGTCCGACTAACGCGCCTCCGAGCAAGCGGTATCGTCTAGCCATGACGACCACGACACAGTTCGCCCATGTCCCGCACCCGAGTCCTGCGAGCGCGGACCGTGTCGCGGAGGTACTCGCCGCCCCCGGGTTCGGGGTGTACTTCACCGACCACATGGTGACCGTGAAGTGGTCGAAAGCCGAGGGCTGGCACGACGCGCAGGTCGGCCCGTACGCCCCCTTCACCCTCGACCCGGCGACGTCGGTGCTGCACTACGGCCAGGCGATCTTCGAGGGTCTCAAGGCCTACCGCCAGCCGGACGGCTCGATCGCGTCGTTCCGCCCGGACGCCAACGCCGCGCGGTTCCGGCAGTCGGCCGAGCGGCTCGCCATGCCCCAGCTGCCCGAGGACGTCTTCATCGAGTCGCTGCGGGAGCTCGTCGCCGTCGACGGCCGGTGGGTGCCCACCCGGCAGGGTGATTCGCTGTACCTGCGGCCGTTCATGATCTCGACGTCCACCGGCCTCGGCGTCAACAGCCCGGCCGCCGACTACGTGTACACGGTCATCGCGTCCCCGGCCGGGTCGTACTTCTCCGGCGGGGTCAAGCCGGTCAGCGTCTGGCTGTCGACGGAGTACGTCCGCGCGGCGCCCGGCGGCACCGGCGCGGCCAAGTGCGCCGGCAACTACGCGGCGTCGTTCGTGGCGCAGGCGCAGGCCGTGGAGAAGGGCTGCGACCAGGTGGTCTGGCTCGACGCGGTGGAGCGGCGCTGGGTCGAGGAGATGGGCGGGATGAACCTGTTCTTCGTCTTCGGCTCCGGCGAGAACGCGCGCCTGGTGACGCCGGAGCTGACGGGTTCGCTGCTGCCCGGCGTCACGCGCAAGTCGTTGCTGCAGCTGGCTTCGCGGCTCGGGTACAAGGTCGAGGAACGCCGGATCTCCACCGACGAGTGGGAGAAGGCGTCGGCGTCCGGTGAGCTGACCGAGACGTTCGCCTGCGGGACCGCGGCGGTGATCACCCCGGTCGGGCACGTCAAGCACGCCAACGGCGAGTTCACGATCGCCGACGGGCAGCCGGGCGCGCTGACGATGAAGCTGCGCGAAGAGCTGACGGGCATCCAGGAGGGCACCCACCCCGACGCCGACCACTGGATGGTCAAGCTCGGCTGAGAGCGGTTTCGAAGCGGCCCCCGGTGCACCGGGGGCCGCTTTCGTCTTCGTCAGGAAGCCGGGGCCGCGACGAGCGGGCCGGAAACCCCGGCCTGGTCGTGGGTCGCCGTCTCGGCGAGGACGCGGGCGGCCATCATCAGCAGCGGCAACGCCGTGACCGCGCCGGTGCCTTCGCCGAGGCGGACGTCCAGCTCCAGCAGCGGGCCGAGGTCGAGGTGTTCCAGGGCGAGGGCGTGGGCGGGTTCGGCCGTGCGCTGGCCCGCCACCCACCAGCGTCGTGCGCCCGGGGCGAGGTCTTCGGCGACGAGCGCCGCGGCGCAGGCCACCAGCCCGTCCAGGATCACCGGCGTCCGGCGGACCGCGGCCTGGGCGAGGAAGCCGGCCATCGCCGCGATGTCCGCGCCCGCCGTGGTGCGCAGCAGGCCGACCGGGTCGGCCAGCACCACGCGGGCCCGGCGCAGCGCGTCGCGCACCGCGGTGGCCTTGCGCATCCAGGCGTTGTCGTCGATGCCGGACCCGCGGCCGACGACGGCCACCGGCTCGCTGCCGGTCAGTGCCGCGACGAGCACCGACGCCGGTGTGCTGTTGCCGATCCCGAGGTCGCCCGGGATGAGCAGGTCCGCGCCGCCGTCGACCTCGGCGTCGGCGATCGCGATCCCGGCGCGGACGGCGGCCTCGGCTTCGTCGGCGGTCAACGCGTCTTCGACGTCGATGGAGCCCGAACCGCGGCGGACCTTGAACTCGCCGATCGAGCGGGTCGCCGGCGCTTCGGTGTCCACGGCCAGGTCGACCACGCGGACGCTCGCGCCCGCGGCGGCGGCCAGCACGTTGATCGCGGCGCCGCCGGTGAGCATCGTGCCCAGCAGCTGCCCGGTGACCTCGGCGGGATAGGCGGAGACGCCCTTCGCGGCGATGCCGTGGTCGCCGGCGAAGACGACCACGCGGGGCCGGGTGAACGGCCGCGGCGGCGACTGGCCCTGGCAGGCGGCGATCCAGACGCCCAGCTCCTCGAGCCGGCCGAGCGAACCGGCGGGCTTGACCAGCTTGCCGTGCAGCGCGATCGCCGCCGACCGGGCGTGGTCGTCGGGCGGGGTGATCTCGGGGAACTCGATGTTTTCCGGCTCCACACCAGGCCCTTCAACTCTTGTGGGGGTTCCGGGTGGCGAAGCCCCCGGCCCGGGGCGAAGCCCCGGTTTCCACTCTGTGCCACGACAACGCTGTGGCCAACCTACCGGGCACGGGTGACCGGTAGTCTCGCGGCTCGTGGAGACGACGGCGGCCGCGGTGGTCCTGGCCAGCGGCGCGGGCACCCGCGTCGGAGCGAAGCTGAACAAGGTCTACCTGCCGCTCGCCGGGCGGCGGGTCGTGACGTGGTCCCTCGACGCGTTCGCGCGCGTGCCGGGCATCGGCGTGCTGGTGCTGGTGATCCGGCCGCAGGACGCGGAACTCGCCGAAGAGGTGCTCGCCGGCCACGAAAACGTCGAGATCGTGTACGGCGGGGACACGCGGCAGGCGTCCGAGCTGAACGCGCTGCGCCACCTCGCCCCGCGAATCACAGGCGGCCGGGTCGACGCCGTGCTGCTGCACGACGCGGCCCGGCCGCTGGTCCACCCCGAGCTGATCGGCGCGGTTTTGGCCCGGACACGCGAGGACGGGGGGGCTGTGCCGGGCCTGGCCGCGGACGACGTCGTCGGGGTGGATGCCGGGCACCTGGTCGCCCAGGTGCCCGGCGCGATCCGCGTCCAGACGCCTCAGGGCTTCCGGGCGGGACCGCTGCTCGAGGCCTACGAGAAGGCCGAGCGCGAAGGCTTCGTGGGTACGGACACTTCGTCGTGCATGGAGCGGTTCTCCTCCCTGCCGATCCGCTGGGTCCCGGGGGCTCCCGAGAACCTCAAGATCACCTATCCCCACGACCTGGTGGCCGCGGAGCGGCTGCTGACCCGCTAGGCGCACGCGGGCGGGCCGCCGTCGTCCCCCTCCCGGTCCGGTTCGGGCGCGGTGCTCGTCGGCCGGATGGTGACGTCGTGCCGCAGCTCGAGCGGGATGTGGCAGCCGGGCTGCGGGCGCAGCGCCTGCAGCGGCGCGCCCGGCGTGCCGGGCTCGGCCAGGGTGAGCACCGCCCGCAGCGTCCAGACCGGGGTGGCGTGGTATTGCCAGGTGACCACCCGCGGGCTGAACACGTCCGTGCCCGGGAAGGTCGGTACCCGGTAGGCGCTGGCCCGGTGCTCGTCGCGGAGGATGATGACGTCCGCGCAGGTCGGCCACCGGTGCACCGCCGCGTAGACCTCCGGCGCCTCGCGGCCGCCGAACAGGTGCAGGACCCATTTGCGGCGCCGGAGTTCCTCGAGGAGTTCCTCGAGGCCCGGGCCGCTGGAGCCGGAGTGCGCTGTGGGCGGGGACACACTTTCGAGGGTAACTTGCGTACTAGAGCACAGTCCAGAGCGTGTACTAGTACACCTGGGTGGTTCTGAACAGGCCTTTGTGTGTCACCCTCCGGCGTGCTAGAACACTTGTGCGTGTTGTCCCTGTGAGGAGCCGCCTTGCCCACCCTCGACCGCCCTGAGCCGCCGTACCTGCAGATCGCGGGCCGGATCCGTGACGACATCCTGTCCGGCCGGCTGCAGGAGGGCGACGCAGTGCCGTCCGCCCGCGAGATCGCCCGCACGTGGGCCGTCGCGATGGCCACGGCCACCAAGGTGCTGGCCACACTCCGCACGCAGGGGCTCGTGCGCCCGGTGCGCGGCGTCGGCACGGTCGTCGACCGCGGCGGACTGCACCGCACCGCCCGCGACCGCACCGCGGCCACGGCCCGGACGGGCCGGATCTACCCGCCCGGCCACTACGCCGTGATCCGGTCGGCCGCCCTCGAGCCGGCGTCCGAACGCGCCGCGGCCGCGCTGGGCCTGGAGGAGGGCGCCCCGGTGATCCGCCGACGGCGTACCACCTACGGGCCGGACTCCCGGCCGCTGTCGACGTCGACGTCGTGGTTCGACGGCGCGCTGTCGGCCAAGGCGCCGGCGCTGCTGGTGGCGGAGCGGATCGTCGAGGGCACCGCGGCCCACGCGGCGGCCCGGCTCGGCACGAAGATCGCGACCACGCAGGAGCGGCACGCGGCGGGCCGCGCGGGCGCGGAGGAGGCGGCCGAGCTGGGGCTGCCGGCGGGATCGCCGGTGCTGCTCGGCCGGAGCACCTTCCTGGCGGCCGACGGGACGGTCGTCGAGTACGGTGAATCCGCCGCCTTGCCCGACCACTGGGTTTTCTACGAGTACACGACTGAGGACGGCGAATGAAGCACATCCACGCGGGCAAGGTCCGCGACCTGTACGAGCTCGACGGCGGGGACATCCTGCTGGTCGCGTCCGACCGGGTCTCGGTCTACGACGTCTCGCTGCCGACGCCGATCCCGGACAAGGGCAAGCTGCTCAACCAGCTGTCCGCGTGGTGGTTCGAGCGGATGCGCGACGTCGTCCCGAACCACGTCGTGTCGACCACCGACGTGCCGTCGGAGTTCGCCGGGCGCGCGATGCGCTGCAAGCCGCTGAAGATGGTCCAGGTCGAGTGCATCGCGCGCGGCTACCTCGCCGGCCTCGGCCTGCGGGAGTACCAGCGGGACGGCAAGATCTCGGGCGTCGCGCTGCCGCCGGGGCTGGTCGAGGGCGCCAAGCTGCCGGAGCCGATCTTCACGCCGACGACGAAGATCTCCGACACCGGCCACGACGAGTTCATGACCTTCGACGAGGTGCTGAACGAAATCGGCGAGGACACCGCGAAGCGGCTTCGCGAGCTGACGCTGGAGATCTACACGAAGGGCGCGGAGCACGCTGCGAAACAGGGTGTCATCATCGCCGACACGAAGCTGGAGTTCGGCTTCGACGCCGACGGCACGCTGACCCTGGGCGACGAGGTGCTGACCTCGGACTCGTCGCGGTTCTGGCCCGCCGACGACTGGGAGCCGGGCCGTCCGCAGCACGCGTTCGACAAGCAGTTCGTGCGTGACTGGTCGCGGAGCACGGGCTGGGACCAGACCCCGCCCGGCCCGGAGATCCCGGCGGACATCGTCGAGCAGACGCGGCAGCGCTACACGGAGGTCTACGAGCGGATCACCGGGAAGACCTGGGTCCGTGGGTGAGTACGACCCGTACCGGCTGATCGACGACGTCGAAACCCTGCTCGTCTCGCGCGGTGTCACGCCCTCGCGCGTGCCGGGCCGCGGCGGCGACCGGCTGGCCGGGGCCGGCCGCCTCCTGCGCGGGTTCGGGCTCGAGCCCCGGATGGCCCCCGAGGACGGGCTCGACCTCGGGGTGCCGTTCCAGGACCGGAGCGACCAGGACTAGGGGCTCTTGGTCAGGCTGGGGTCGCGCTCGACGACGTCGCCGAGGACGTCGTCGATGGCGGTCAGCAGGTCGGCGTCGAGCTTCTTGCCTGCCGCCTTGACGTTGTCGTGCACCTGCTCGGGCCGCGAGGCGCCGATGATCGCGGACGCGACGTTCGGGTTCTGCAGCACCCACGCGACGGCGAGCTGCGCCATGGACAGGCCCGCGTCCTTGGCGAGGGGTTCCAGCTCGGCGACGCGCTTGAGGACGTTCTCGTCGAGGAAGCGGGCGACCATGTTCGCGCCACCCTTCTCGTCGGTGGCCCGCGAGCCGGCGGGGTACTCCTGGCCCGGCTTGTACTTGCCGGTGAGCACGCCCTGCGCGATCGGCGACCAGACGATCTGGCTCAGCCCCTCGCGCTCGGAAGCCGGGACGACCTGGTCTTCGATGACGCGCCAGAGCATGTTGTACTGCGGCTGGTTCGACACGAACGGGACCTTCAGCTCCCGGGCCAGCGCCGCGCCCCGCGTGATCTGCTCGGCGGTCCACTCGGAGACGCCGACGTAGAGCACCTTGCCCTGCCGCACGAGGTCGGCGAAGGCGAGCATGGTCTCCTCCAGCGGCACGGTCCGGTCGAACCGGTGCGCCTGGTAGAGGTCGAGGTAGTCGGTGCCGAGCCGCTTCAGGGACGCGTTCGCGGACTCGATGACGTGCTTGCGCGAAAGGCCCTTGTCGTTGGGGCCCTTGGGGCCGGTGGGCCAGTAGACCTTGGTGAAGATCTCCAGGCTTTCCCGCCGCTGGCCCTTGAGCCCGCGCCCGAGCACGGACTCGGCGGCGGTGTTGGCGTAGGCGTCGGCGGTGTCGAAGGTGGTGATGCCGGCGTCCAGCGCCGCCTTGATGCAGGCGTGGGCCTGGTCCTCCTCGACCTGGGAACCGTGGGTGAGCCAGTTCCCGTACGAGATCTCACTGACGTTGAGGCCGCTGCGGCCGAGACGACGAAACTCCATGACGCCAGCCTAGGCGGTAATCGTTTGCTTGGCTAACGACCCGATGGTGACTCCGGCCGCAAGCAGCGAAAAGCCGGGCGAAACACCGTTTCGCCCGGCTTCTCGGAAACCAGCTCAGTTCGGGATCGGGTCGCCCGGCTTCAGCCGCGGCTTCGGCACCCGCAGCGGCCGGATCTGGGAGGCCCGGACGAAGGCGTACATGCCGATCGTCCGGCCGCTCACCGTCTCCTTCGGGAACTTCTCCCGCACCAGCTTCACGATCTTGCGGCCGTTCACGAAGCCTTCGATCGCCATCACCAGCAGCATCACCGTGCACAGCAACGTGATGGTCGTCTGCACCTGGGGGAACCCCTGCAACGTGAGCGACAGGAACACCAAGACGGCCATCGGCATGAACAGGCCGAGCAGGTTGCGCCTGCTGTCGACCAGGTCGCGGACGTACGCCTTGACCGGCCCGCGGTCACGCGCCGGCAGGACGCTGTCGTCACCCCGCATCATGGCGTCGCGGCGGGCCTTCGTCGCCGCCCGGCGTTCTTCCTTGCTCTGCGGGTTGGCCTTCCGCAGTTCCTTGTTGCGCTTCATCGCCTCGCGCATGGTGGTGGGCGGTGGCGCCACCGGGCCGCGCCGCTTCGCCTCCGCATCACGGCGCTTCGGCGTAGCCTTGCCCTTACCGGGCGTGTACGCCTTGCCGGCGACGTCGACGGTGTCCGCCGTCTCCGGCTCGTCGGCGGCGGTGTCTGTGGTGCTTCGGCGCAGGAACCTCACCTCACCAGGATATTGCAGGCGTCACGCCGCCGTTCACCAGGTCGATCCATGTGCGACGATGGTGGGGGAACAGATCGGACTTCCGGGGTGTTGAAGACGTCAGCACCAGGAGTGTCCGTAGCGAGTTCGAACTTAGAGGGAGTGCCATGACGACCGCTGAGCACGCCGGCGCGACGCAGGCCGAGACCGCCGAGGAGACCCACGGCGTCACGTTGACCGACGCCGCGGCTTCCAAGGCGAAGGCCCTGCTCGAGCAGGAGGGCCGCGACGACATGCACCTGCGCATCGCTGTCCAGCCCGGTGGCTGCGCGGGCCTGCGCTACCAGCTGTTCTTCGACGAGCGCACGCTCGACGGCGACCTGTTCCGCGACTTCGACGGCCTCAAGGTCGCCGTGGACCGGATGAGCGCGCCGTACGTGTCGGAAGCCGTCATCGACTTCGTGGACACGATCGAGAAGCAGGGCTTCACGATCGACAACCCGAACGCGACCGGCTCCTGCGCCTGCGGCGACTCGTTCCACTGAGCCACCCGCGCCGGACGAGAAGGCCCCGCCTCCCGAAAGGAGGCGGGGCCTTCTCGCTTGCTGCGGAAATTCTCAGACGTAGGCGCCGAGCTCGGCCACCTGGGCGTGGCACGCTTCGTCGACTTGCCACGGCTTGGCCGTGACACGGGGCAGCTCCAGGCTCTCGGCCTGCAGCGTTGCCGGGATGAGCGCGCAGTCGGCGATCAGCTCGGACAGGGTTTCGGGTTCGGTGACGGCGTTCACGATTCGTAACGCTATTGATCGCGACTCGACTGGGAAAGGAGTACCAGCCGGTAGTGTCGGGTGGTACGCGCGAACTACCCGGATGGGTCATGACCCGGTGGTAACTTCGCGCCTTTTGCCGTGAGGCCGAACACGAAGGAGCAGCCGGTGGCAGACAGGGCCAGGATCGCGGTGTCCGGCAGTATCGCGACCGACCACCTCATGCATTTCCCGGGCAGGTTCGCCGAGCAGCTGGTCGCCGAGCAGCTGCACCGGGTCTCGCTGAGCTTCCTCGCCGACGACCTGGTGGTCCGGCGCGGCGGCATCGGCGCGAACATCGCGTTCGGCCTCGGCGTGCTCGGCGTCCAGCCGGTGCTCGTGGGTGCCGTGGGTGCCGACTTCGCCGACTACCGCTCCTGGCTGGAGCGCCACGGCGTGGACACGTCCGGGGTGCACGTCTCCGAGGTCGCGCACACCGCGCGGTTCGTGTGCACGACCGACGAGGACCTCTGCCAGATCGCGACGTTCTACGCCGGCGCGATGGCCGAGTCCCGCAACATCGAGCTGCAGCCGATCGCCGAGCGCGCCGGCGCGCTGAGCCTGGTGCTGATCAGCCCGGACGACCCCGAGGGCATGATCCGCCACGCCGCGGAGTGCCGGCAGCGCGGGTACACCTTCGCGGTCGACCCGTCGCAGCAGCTGGCCCGGATGACGGGCGAGCAGGCGCGCGAGTTCGTCGCCGGCGCCAAGTACCTGTTCAGCAACGACTACGAGTGGGAGCTGCTGCTCCAGAAGACCGGCTGGACCGAGGCCGACGTCCTCGGCCACGTCGGCATGCGGATCACGACGCTGGGGGAGAAGGGCGTCGAGATCGTCGGCGCCGACGGCGTCGCCCTGCAGATCGGCGCGGTCCCCGAGCGCGCCAAGGCCGACCCGACCGGCGTCGGCGACGGCTTCCGCGCGGGCTTCCTGGCCGCCCTCGACGGTGGCCTCGGTGTCGAGCGCGCGGCCCAGCTCGGCTCGCTGATCGCGGTGCTGGTGCTGGAGACGGTGGGCACGCAGGAGTGGACGTTCGACCGAGCCGACGCGCTCGCCCGCATCGGCGAAGCCTTCGGCCCGGACGCGGCGGAGGAGATCTCGGCGGTCCTGCCCGCCGCCTGACCTGCGTTTTTGCCACGACGGGACACTTGCTCGACGGAGACCTGCCTCGCACGGAAGATGGCGGTCGAGAGACCGCCATGGGGCGGATCTCCGACGAGGGGGACAACCGGCGGCTGCCTCGGCCCGCGGGACGACATCGGGCGGAACGGCGCCCCGATGTGGGTCGGGCCGTGCGGGAACACCGCGGTCGAGGCGTTCTACGTCACCCGCAACCCCGAGGGCTACTACCGGTTCGAGAACATCGTCACCAAGCGGTACCTCGAGGCCGCCACCGGTGGGACGAACGGCACGGCGGTCCAGCTGTGGGACTTCGTCGCGGGCGGCACCAACCAGTGGTGGCACTGACGCGCCGGTGAAGGCGGCCCCGCGCCGGTGGGGCCGCCTTCACGGTCAGAGCTTGACCGGGTAGACCGGCTCCGGGATCTCGGGCTTGATGCGGTGCTCGACGAAGATGCCGTGCCACAGCATGAAGACCAGCAGCGCCCACAGCTGGCGGCTGCGGTCCAGCTGGCCCTCCTTGTGCTCGTCCAGCATCGCGAGCACGGCCTTCTTGTCCAGCAGCTCGTCGGTCTTCGAGTCGTTGATGATGCCCTTGGCCCAGTCGTACATCTCGTTGCGCAGCCACAGCCGGATCGGCACCGGGAAGCCGAGCTTGCGCCGGTTCAGCACGTGCGCCGGGATGATCTTCGCGAGCGCCTGGCGCAGCGCGTACTTCGTGGTGCCGTGCGTGAGCTTCTGGTCCAGCGGGACGCTCGCCGCCACCTTGAACACCTCGGGGTCGAGGAACGGCACCCGCAGCTCGAGCGAGTTCGCCATGGTGACCTTGTCGGCCTTGACGAGGATGTCGCCGCGCAGCCACGTGTAGAGGTCGACGTGCTGCATCCGGGCCACCGGGTCCCAGCCGCGGGAGACGTCGTACCACTGCGCCGTGACGTCCTTGAAGCCGACGCCTTCCCGGTAGGTGCGCAGGACCGCGCGCAGCTGGTTGTCGCGGAAGTTGCGGGCGTTGCCGTAGTAGCGGTCCTCCAGCGGCAGCGCGCCGCGGCGCAGCAGGTCCTTGCCGCGGGTGCCCTCCGGGATCTTCGTGGAGACCTTGCCCAGCAGCTTCCGCACGCTGCCCGGCATCTTCTCGAACGGCGCCAGCGAGATCGGCTCGTTGTAGACGGTGTAGCCGCCGAACAGCTCGTCCGCGCCCTCGCCCGAGAGCACCGCCTTGACGTGCTTGCGGGCTTCGCGGGCGATGAACCACAGCGGGACCAGCGCCGGGTCGGCCACCGGGTCGTCGAGGTACCAGACGATGAGCGGGAGCAGCTCCATCATCTCGTCCGCCGACACCGTGCGGACCACGTGCTTCACGCCGATCGCGGCGGCCGTCTCGGCGGCGACGTCGACCTCGGAGTAGCCCTCGCGCTCGAACCCGGTGGTGAACGCGATCAGGTTCGGGTTGTGCTCCTTGGCCAGCGTGCAAGTGGCCGTGGAGTCGATGCCGCCGGACAGGAAGGCGCCCACGGTGACGTCCGGGTCGGAGATCATGTGCTTGCCGACCGAGTCGCGCATCACGTCGGCGATGCGCTGGTACAGCTCTTCCGCCTCGGCGGGCCCGTTGACCGGCTTCGCCGCGAACCGCGGGTGGAAGTAGCGGGTGAACTTCACCTCACCGCCGGGGGCCACCTCGAACGACGTGCCGGACTCCACGCGCCGGATCGCCGTGTGCAGCGACTCGGGCTCGGGCACGTACTGAAGGACCAGGTAGTGCTGCAGCGCCGTGCGGTCCAGCTCCTGACCGACGCCGAGGACGTCCGTCAGCTCCAGCAGGCTCTTCTTCTCGCTGGAGAACGCCACCCCGCCGGACCCGGCCGCGTAGTACAGCGGCTTGATCCCGAACGGGTCCCGCGCGCCGAAGACGACCTTCTCCTGCGAGTCCCAGATCATGAAGGCGAACATCCCGCGCAGCCGCTTGACCCAGTCGGCGCCCAGGTAGTGGAAGCCGGCGACGATGGCCTCGCCGTCGCCCTCGGTCTCGAACTTCGCGCCGTGCTTTTCGGCCAGCTCCGCGCGCAGCTCCAGGTAGTTGTAGATCTCGCCGTTGAAGTTCATCGTGTACCGGCCCGGCGCCTCCGGCGGGCCCCAGACCAGCGGCTGGTGCGCGTGCTCGACGTCGATGAAGGCGAGGCGGTTGAAGCCGTAGACGACTTCGGCGTCGGCCCAGGTGTCCTGCTCGTCGGGGCCGCGGTGGCGCTGGCAGCGCATGGCCGCGCCGACGGCTTCACGCGCGTTCGCCGCGCCGGTCTCGGTCGCGCAGATCAGTCCAAGCAGGCCGCACACGGGTACTCACACACCTTCAGGGCGTCATCGGGCTGGGAAGGCCCCAGTATGCCGGGCAGGCCGTGGCGAGTAACACGCACGTCGATGGTTACCCCTTGGTCAGCAGGATGGGCCAACTCGGCTAGAGTCCGGCTGTCACAAAGATCGGTCGTAGGAGGCTCTGGGTGAAAGGGCGAGGCGCAGTGGGACAACCCGAGCGCACCCTGGGGAAGCGGACCGCGCGTGTAGCCGCGCTGGCCGTGCTGGTCGCGTTGACCGCGACGGGCTGCTCCGGCGACGAGATCCTGCGGTTCGGCTGGCCGGTCGGCGTCACGCACCAGGCCGAGCAGATGCGCACGCTGTGGACCTGGGCCGTGGTGGCCGCGCTGGCCGTCGGCATCATCGTGTGGGGCCTGATCTTCTGGACCGCGACGTTCCACCGCAAGAAGAAGACCGCCGACGGCGAGCCGGAGGAGCTGCCCCGGCAGTTCCAGTACAACATCCCGCTCGAGCTGTTCACGGTCGTCGTCCCGACGATCATGGTCTGCGTCCTGTTCTTCTTCACCGCGACGACGGAGTCGAAGGTCCTCGACAAGGTCGACAACCCGGACGTCAAGGTCCAGGTCGTCGCCTTCCAGTGGAACTGGGAGTTCAAGTACGAGGACGCCAACGCGGCGAAGCCGGACGGCAGCGGCCAGGTCAGCACGGTCGGCTCGTCGGGCGAGATCCCGCTGCTGGTGCTCCCGGTCGGCAAGACCATCCAGTACGACCTGGTCTCCACCGACGTCATCCACTCCTTCTGGGTGCCGGAGTTCCACTTCAAGCGGGACGTCTTCCCGAACCCGGACAAGAACAACCAGGACAGCTCCTTCCAGAACAAGATCGACCGCGAAGGCTCCTTCGTCGGCCGGTGCGCGGAGCTGTGCGGCACCTACCACTCGGTGATGAACTTCGAGGTCCGCGCGCTGTCGGCGGACAAGTTCGACCAGTACATCGCGCTGCGCAAGCAGGTGAACCCGGCCACCGGCCAGACGTTCACCGCGGCCGAGGCGCTGGCGAAGATGAACTGCGGCGAGCTGTGCACCCCGCACGCGGTGACCACCCAGCCGTTCAACACCGACCGCACGGCACGGACCGCGTCCAACTGACAGCCAAGCCGTACAAGGAGTAGGAAAGACCCATGAAGGTCGAAGCCCGCATCTTCTTCATCGTGGCGATCTTCGCCGTGTTCATGGCGGCCGTGTACTGGGTGTGGACCGCGGCGGCCGCGACCCACGGGCCCGAGCCGGTCGGCATCGTCGCGCTGTTCCTGACCGGTGGCCTGGCGTTCCTGGCGGGCAGCTACATGCAGTTCGTCGCGCGCCGCATCGAGCCGCGCCCGGAGGACCGCGAGGACGCGGAAATCAGCGACGGCGCGGGCGAGCTGGGCTTCTTCAGCCCGGGCAGCTACTGGCCGATCGGCATGGCGGCCACCGCCGCCCTCGGCGCCGTCGCGCTGGCGTTCTTCCACATCTGGCTGCTGGTCATCGCGCTGGTCGCGCTGCTCATCACGATCGGCGGGCTGGTGTTCGAGTACCACACGGGCCCGTCGCACGACTGACGTTTCCTCCGAAACCGGCCGTCGCACTTCGGTGTGGCGGCCGGTTTCGTGTCCGAGCGGATGCCCCGAATGTCATGAACGACTCTTTCCTGTCATCCGATGACAGGAAAGAGTCGTTCATGACGTTTCAGCCGCGGAAGGCCGCCCGGTAGGACGACGGGCTCGTGCCCCGCAGCCGGCTGAACTGGTGTCGTAGTGCGGCCGCCGAGGCGTACCCGCACGCCGTCGCGATGTCCTCCACCGAAAGGCGCCCCTCTTCCAGCAGGGCCTGGGCGCGGTCCAGCCGCCGCTCGGTCAGCCACCGGTGCGGCGTGGTCCCGGTCGCCGCCGAGAAGCGGCGCAGGAACGTGCGCTCGCCCAAGCCGCTGCGCCGGGCCAGTTCCGCCACCGTGAACGGCTGGTCGAGGCGTCGCTCGACCCACTCCAGGGCCTCCGCGACGACCGCGTCGTCGGCCGCCGCCGTGGCCGGGACCGGGGCCTGGACGAACTGCGCCTGCCCGCCCGCGCGGTGCGGGGCCGCCACCATCCGCCGCGCCAGGGCCGTGGCCGCCGCGACACCGCGCAGCCGGCGGACCAGGTGCAGGCACAGGTCGACCGCCGCGACCGTGCCCGCGCTGGTCAGGATGCCGCCGTCGTCGGCGTACAGCGCCTGCGGGTCCACCTCGGCGGCCGGGAAGCGCTGCCGGAACTCCGCCTCGTACACCCAGTGGACCGTGCACCGGCGGCCGTCGAGCAGGCCCGCGTAGCCGAGGGAGAACACGCCCGCGCAGAACCCCGCCACCCACGCCCCGCGCCCGGCCGCGTCGCGCAGGACGTCCAGCACCGGTGGCGGCGGCGGCGCGGTCCGGGGCGCGCACGTCGGCACGATCAGCAGGTCCGCCGAAGCCGCGAAGTCCAGGTCGCGGAGGCCGGACAGCCCGAAGCCCGACCAGCTCTCGACGGCGCCGCCGCCTGGTGAGCACACGGCGAAGTCCCAGCCGTCGATGCCGTCGGCGCTGCGGTCGGTGCCGAACACCTCGCACGCGACACCCAGCTCGAACGGCGAAACACGGTCGGCGAGCACCACCGCGACCCGGTTGACGTCCATGGCCGCCAGCATGTCACAAGTTTTGCGGTCGTTGTCACCTCTGACACTGGTCGGTAGCGAGAGGGGCGACGAACCTGGTCGTCATGATGAACTCGGAAACCCGCCCGCTCCTGCAGTGGTCCGCGGCGATGGCGATGTCCGGCACGATCGGCGCGGTCGTCCTCGAAAGCGGCGCGGCCGCCCCGGCCGTCGCGTTCGCCCGCTGCTTCGTCGGCGGCGCGCTGCTGGTGCTCTGGTGCCTGTCCCGCGGCTGGCTGCAGGCCTGGCGGCCGTCCCGCCGCGACCTCGGGCTGGCGGTGCTGGGCGGGCTGTTCCTCGTCGGCAACTGGGTGCTGCTGTTCGCCTCGTACGCGCTGTCGTCGATCTCGGTCAGCACGGTCGTCTACCACACCCAGCCGCTGATCCTGGTCGGCCTGGCGGCGGCGTTCCTCGGCGAGAAGTTCGCCAAGAGCCACCTGGTCCGGGCCGGGATCGCGTTCGGAGGTGTGGCCTTGATCTCGCTGTCCGCGCACGGTGAGGACGGCAAACCCGTGCAGCTGGCCGGAATCGGCCTCGCCCTCGGCGCGGCCGTGCTCTACGCCGGCGCGTCATTCGTCGCGAAGCAGCTGAAGCACATCCGCCCGCACCTGCTGGCCGCCGTGCAGACGACGGTCGGTGCGCTCGTGCTCGCACCCCTGCTGCTCGTCACGCCCCTGCCCACGACGACTTCGGGGCTGCTCTGGCTGGTCCTGCTCGGGACCGTCCACACGGCACTCATGTACGTGCTGATCTACGCGAGCATCGGCAAGCTGCCCACCACGACGGTGGCGCTGCTGTCCTACCTGTACCCGGTGGTGGCCGTGCTGGTCGACATCGCCTTCTACGGCCACCGCCCGAGCTGGCCGGAAGCGCTGGGCATGCTCGCGGTCCTCGCCGCCGCCCTGGCCCCGCAGCGCCGCACCCAGCCGGCTCCGGAAACCGGCCCGCCGGCCGTGACCCGGGTCAGGTGAAGGCGATCCAGCGGTCCAGGAGCGCGGCGGCGGCTCCCGAGTCGATCGCTTCGGCGGCCCGGGACAGGCCGGCGCGGAGGTCGTCCTCGAGGGACTCGGAGAAGCCCGTGAAGGCCGCCAACGCGGCCGCGGCGTTGATCAGGACCGCGTCGCGGACCGGGCCCGGCTTGCCGCCCACCAGCTCGCGGACGACCTCGGCGTTCGCCGCCGCGTCGCCGCCGCGCAGGTCCTCGGCCGTCGCGCGGGGGATGCCCAGCCCGGCGGGGTCGAGGGTGCGCTCGGTGACCGTGCCGTCGACGACCACCAGCACCGTCGACGTCGTGGTCGTGGTGATCTCGTCGAGGCCGTCGTCGCCGCGGACCACCAGCGCCCTCGTGCCCCGGCGGGCGAACACCTCCGCCAGCACCCGCGTCTTGTCCTGGTACGCGCAGCCGATCAGCGCGCTGCCCGGCTGGGCCGGGTTGGTCAGCGGGCCGAGCAGGTTGAACGTCGTCGGGATGCCGAGCTCGCTGCGCACCGGGCCGGCGTGCCGCAGCGCCGGGTGGAACGCCGACGCCAGGAAGAACCCGACGCCGACCTCGGTGAGGCTTCGCTGCACGTCCTCCGGCGGCAGGCTGATCCGCACGCCGAGGGTCTCCAGCACGTCCGCCGCGCCCGACTTCGACGACGCGCTGCGGTTGCCGTGCTTGGCCACCGGCGCGCCGGCCGCCGCCGTGACGATCGTCGCCATCGTCGAGATGTTGACCGAGTTGGAGCCGTCGCCGCCGGTGCCGACGATGTCGACCGCCGGGCGGTCCAGCTCGACGCGCCGCGCGTGCGCCAGCATCATGGCCGCCATCCCGGCGATCTCCTCGGGCGTCTCGCCCTTGGCGCGCAGCGCCACCGCGAACCCGGCGATCCGGGCCGGGCTCGCCGCGCCGCTCATGATCTGGTCCATCGCCCACGCCGTGTCCTCCGCGGCGAGGTCGGTGCCCGCGATCAGCTGCTTGAGCAGGGGTGGCCAGGTGCGGGGGACCGGGGTGGTCACCGGGCTCAGCCGTTCACGACGGGGACCCGTCGCGCGCGCAGCACGTCGGCGACGGTCTCCGCGGCGGTCAGCGGGTCCAGCGGGTGCACCAGCACGGCGTCCGCCTGCGACCAGGTCGCCAGCCACCGGTCGTCCCGGCGCCGCACGGCCACCACGATCGGGGGGCAGTCGGTGATCTCGCTCTTGAGCTGGCGGCACAGGCCGATGCCGCCGGTCGGCTGCGCCTCGCCGTCGAGGATCGCCAGGTCCACGTTCCCCGCGTCCACCTCGGACAGCACGTCGGCGATGCCGGCCGCCTCGACGTAGTCCACGCGCGCCAGATCGGCGGCGGGCCGCCGGCCGACCGCGTTCACGATCGCCTCGCGCACCTCCGGCTTGTGGCTGAACACCAGGACCCGCATCGACCGCTCGCCCATGTTGGACACGCCTCCGTTTCATCACCGCACGTCTCCGGCGATCGTATCGGCCGAGACGGACATCACGCGGGCGCCTCCGGCTGGAGCGCGTCCCAGCCCAGCGCGTCGCCGCCCAGCCGCTGCGCCAGGCCCGCCATCCGGGACCGTTCCTGGGCGCAGTGCAGGGCGTCGAGCACCTGCACCCGGACCGCGAGCACGCGCGCCGGATCCGCCGAAGGGGACTGTTCCCGCAGCTCATAGCCGTCCTGGGCGAGGATCGCCGCGGCCTCGGCGAGCCGGTCCGGCGGGAGCAGCAGGTGGTGCCGCAGGACGGCCGGTGCCGTGCTGACCCAGGCGGGTGAACCGGCCAGCACGGCGGAGTCCGCGACGACCGGGTCGAAGGCCTCCGCGACGATCTTCAGTCCGGGCGCGTCGACGCTCAGACCGGGCGTTTCCCGCTTCTTGACCAGGTCAAGCAGGCGGTCGAGTAAACCCATGAGTAGCTCTCACCTTCCCGGGCATCCGGTGTGATCGGTTACGCAGACGGCTCGCCGTGGACCCACCCGGCGGAGCGGCGGTGCGAGAGGACATAATGCGACGCGTGACAACGGCAGCTCCCACCATCAGTCAGCGGGTCCACTCGCTGAACCGGCCGAACATGGTCAGTGTCGGCACCATCGTGTGGCTGTCCAGCGAGCTGATGTTCTTCGCCGGACTGTTCGCGATGTTCTTCACCGTCAAGGCGCAGAACTCGTCCGGCCAGTGGCCGCCGCCGCTGCACGGCGAGGAGTTCACGCTCAACGTGACGTACGCGATCCCGTTCACGGTGATCCTCGTGCTGTCGTCGCTGACCTGCCAGTTCGGCGTGTTCGCCGCCGAGCGCGGCGACGTCTACGGGCTGCGCCGCTGGTACATCATCACGTTGATCATGGGCGCGATCTTCGTCGGTGGCCAGGCCAACGAGTACCACAACCTGGTCGAAGAGGGCATGACGATCCCGTCGGGCCCGTTCGGCACGGTCTTCTACCTCGCCACCGGGTTCCACGGCCTGCACGTCATCGGCGGGCTCATCGCCTTCGTGTACCTGCTCATCCGCACGAAACTGAGCAAGTTCACGCCCGCCCAGGCCACGTCGGCGATCGTCGTGTCCTACTACTGGCACTTCGTCGACATCGTGTGGGTCGGCCTGTTCGGTGTGATCTACCTCCTCCCGTAGGTCCGCCCAGCCGCCACCACCTTCACCATCGGCCTGAACTGACAGCAAGGGTTGCCGCAAGATGACCACCAGCACCAAGTCCTCGGAGCGCCGCTACCGCGCGCGGTCGAAGCTGCGGAGGCGGTTCGCCGGCCTGCTCGCGCTCGGTATCGCGCTGGTGGGCGCCGGCGCCCTGTACGCCGTGTTCGCCCCGGAGCCGCAGACCGCGCAGGCCCAGGGCACGCCGGCGCAGCTGCGTCTCGGCGAGCAGGTCTACAACAACACCTGCATCGCCTGCCACGGCGCGAACCTCGAGGGCGTGAAGGACCGCGGGCCGAGCCTGATCGGCATCGGCGACGCCGCGGTGTACTTCCAGACTTCTTCGGGCCGGATGCCCGCCGCGCGCCAGGAGGCGCAGATCGAGCGGAAGCCGCCGAAGCTGACCGAGGCCGAGATCGACGCGGTCGGCGCCTACATCCAGGCGCACGGCGGCGGCGTCCAGCGCCCCGCCGAGAAGGGCGAGGCCCTGCGCGGGTCCGACCCGGCCCGCGGTGGCGAGCTGTTCCGCCTCAACTGCGCGTCGTGCCACAACTTCACCGGCCGCGGCGGTGCCCTGTCGGCGGGCAAGTACGCGCCGAACCTGGACCCGGCCAGCGAAGAGCAGATCTACACGGCCATGCTCACCGGCCCGCAGAACATGCCGAAGTTCTCCGACCGGCAGCTGTCGCCGGAGGAGAAGAAGGACATCGTCGCCTACGTGAAGTCGGTGTCGGACGGCAACAATGACCCGGGTGGTAACGGCCTCGGCGGGGTCGGCCCCGCTTCGGAGGGCGTCATCGCCTTTATCGTCGGGATCGCCGCGCTGATCGGCGTGACGTTGTGGATTGGATCGAAGGCATGAGTGCCGAGGGGCCGAAGCCGCCGTCGGAGGCGGAGCTGGCTGAGATGGACCGTGACCAGCTGGTGAAGCTGGGCGGTGCGCTCGACGGCGTCGAGATCGTCGAGTACCCGACTCCGTGGCCCGTGGAGGGCACCCGCGCGGAGAAGCGGGCCGAGCGCCTGGTCGCGTTCTGGTTCGGCCTGTCCGCGCTGGCCGGGATCGGGTTCGTCGTTTCGCTGATCTGGTGGCCGTGGCAGTACGAGGCGCCGGACAACGAGAGCGGCCACTTCTGGTACAGCCTCTACACCCCGATGCTCGGCATCACGCTCGGCCTGGCCATCCTCGGCCTGGGCATCGGCGTGATCCTGTACACGAAGAAGTTCGTGCCCGCCGAGGTCGCCGTGCAGCAGCGGAGCGACAACCAGGGCGAGGGGTCGGCCGAGGTCGACCGCGCGACGATCCTCGCGCACCTGGCCGACGCCGGGTCCCGCAGCACCATCGCCCGCCGCTCGCTGATCAAGCGTTCGGCGATCGCCGGCGCCGGTGCGCTCGGCCTCGCGGCCGCCGCGCTGCCGGTCGCGTCGTTCATCAAGAACCCGTGGAAGAACAGCGAGTCCCGCGACTCGCTGTGGCACACCGGCTGGAAGCCCAACTACCCGGGCGAGAAGGTCTACCTGCGCACCGTCTCGGGCTCGATCGAGGAGGACGTCAAGGAGGTCCGCCGCGTCAAGGCCGAGGACCTCGACGCCGGCGCGATGGTCACGGTCTTCCCGTACCGCGACACCGAGGCGCACGACGAAAAGAAGCTGGCCGCGGCGCTGACCCGCGTCGACAACCCGGTCATGCTGATCCGCCTGCGCTCGACCGACGCCGCCAAGGTGGTCAAGCGGGCCGGCCAGGAGGACTTCAACTTCGGCGACTACTACGCGTACACGAAGATCTGCAGCCACGTCGGCTGCCCGACCTCCCTGTACGAGCAGCGGACCAACCGCATCCTGTGCCCGTGCCACCAGTCGCAGTTCGACGCCCTCCACTACGCCAAGCCGATTTTCGGCCCGGCGACGCGGCCGCTGGCCCAGCTACCGATCACGGTGGACGACGAGGGATACTTGATCGCGCGAGGCGACTTCATCGAGGCCATCGGTCCGGCCTTTTGGGAGCGTAAGTCATGAGTTCACTCACCACGCCGACCAAGGGGTCGAGCCCGGTCGAGAAGGCGCTGGGCGACGCCGCGAACAACGCCGACCAGCGGTACCACCTGGCCAAGGGCCTGCGGCACCAGATGAACAAGGTGTTCCCGACCCACTGGTCGTTCCTGCTGGGCGAGATCGCGCTCTACAGCTTCATCATCCTGCTGCTCACCGGTGTGTACCTGACGCTGTTCTTCGACCCCTCCATGCAGGAGGTCGTCTACCACGGCAGCTTCAAGAACATGCAGGGCCTGGAGATGTCCCAGGCGTTCCGCACGACGCTGGACATCTCGTTCGACGTCCGCGGCGGCCTGTTCATGCGGCAGCTGCACCACTGGGCCGCGCTGATCTTCGTCGCGTCCATGGCCGTGCACATGCTGCGCATCTTCTTCACCGGCGCGTTCCGGCGGCCGCGTGAGGCGAACTGGGTGATCGGCGGCCTGCTGCTGATCCTGGGCTGCTTCGAGGGCTTCTTCGGCTACTCGCTGCCGGACGACCTGCTGTCGGGCACCGGTATCCGCGCGACGCTGTCGGGCATCGTGCTTTCGGTGCCGGTGGCCGGCACCTGGATCCACTGGGCGCTGTTCGGCGGGGAGTTCCCCGGCGACCAGATCATCCCGCGCCTGTACACGCTGCACATCCTGCTGCTGCCGGGCATCATGCTCGCCCTGGTCGGTGCACACCTGGCGCTGGTCTGGTACCAGAAGCACACGCAGTTCCCCGGCGTGCGCCGCAAGGAGACCAACGTCGTCGGCGTCCGGATCATGCCGTACTTCGCGCTCAAGGGCGGGGCGTTCTTCACGCTGGTCACCGGCGTGCTGGCGCTGATGTCGGGCCTGTTCCAGATCAACCCGGTGTGGAACTTCGGCCCGTACAACCCGGCGCAGGTGTCGGCGGGCTCGCAGCCCGACTGGTACATGGCCTGGGCCGACGGCATGCTCCGGATCTGGCCGGCGTGGGAGGTCTACCTCGGGAACTACACGATCCCGGCGGTGTTCTTCCCCGGCGCGGTCGGCATGCCGCTCCTGATCGGCCTGCTGCTGGCCTACCCGTTCATCGAGCGGAAGCTGTCCAAGGACACCGCGCACCACAACCTGCTCCAGCGGCCCCGGGACGCCCCGGTCCGCACGGCGCTGGGCGCGATGGCGCTGGGCTTCTTCATGGTCATCGAGCTGTCCGGCTTCAACGACATCATCGCCGACAGCTTCGACATCTCGCTGAACGCGACGACGTGGGCGGGCCGCATCGGCGTGCTGATCGTGCCGCCGATCGCGTACTACCTCACCTACCGCCTCTGCCTGGGCCTGCAGCGGGCCGACCGCGAGGTGCTGGAGCACGGCGTCGAGACGGGCATCATCAAGCGGCTGCCGCACGGTGAGTTCATCGAGATCCACCAGCCGCTCGCCGGTGTCGACAGCCACGGCCACGCGATCCCGCTCGAGTACCAGGGCGCGTCCGTGCCGAAGAAGATGAACAAGCTGGGCTCGGCCGGTCAGGCCGTGCCGGGCACGTTCTGGTCGCCGGACCCCGCCGAGGAGACCGCCGCGCTGGAGCGGGCCCACGGCAACGGGCACGGGAACGGCCACTCGGTCACCCAGGGCGAGCCTGGCGAGTTCGAGAGCATCGAGACGGCCGAGGCCGCCAAGCGCTCCGAACACTGAGCCGCAACGTCGAAGGCCCACCTCGCACGAGGTGGGCCTTCGACGTTTCTAGGGTTTGCCGCCGCGAAGCCGGGTGACGGTCTTCTGGGCTCGTGAGACGCGCGTTTCCGGCTTCTTGGCCTCCGCGACCCACTGGACGTATTCGCGCCGGTGCGACGGCGGCAGGGCCTCGAACGCGGCTGCCGCGTCCGGGGCCGCCGCCAGCGCGGCCGTCAGTTCCCCGGGGAGCTCGGTCAATCCTCGACGCCGATCGCGAAGGCCGACTCGGTGTCGGCGCGGGAGTACGACCGGAACGCGATGTGCGTGACGGTGTCCAGCACGCCCGGCACCTTGCCGATCCGGCCGGGGATCAGGTCGGCCAGCTCTTCGTGCGCGGACACCTTCACGGTGGCGATGAGGTCGACGTCCCCGGCGCACGAGTAGACCTCGCCGACACCCTCGATGTCGGCGATCGCCTGCGCCGCGTCCGGGATCGCCTCCGCCTCTACCTGGATCAGCACGATCGCGGTGATCACCTGGGTCCTCCAAGACTCGTCTTCGGGTGTCGCCCGCGATCCTAGTGAGCCCTACGCCGCGGTGTGTGCCAGCCAGTGCTGGGCGAGGGCGTGGTCGCCGGTGATCGTGACGCGGTCCGCGGGCAGGCGCCGGGTCAGCACGAGCAGGAGGTCTTCCACGGGACCGGCCAGCGTCACGTCCGCGGTTCCGGCGGCCCGCGACCACCGCACGCCGCCGGGGGTGCGGGTGACCAGCCAGCCCGGGCCGTCGTCCGGGGCCAGCCGGAGGGTCTGGCCGGTGCCGCGCAGTTCGGCGAGCCGGGCTTGAGGCTCCCCGCCCCCCGTACCCAGCTGGTCGCCTCGCGTACCCGGATGGTCGCCTCGCGTACCTGGAAGGTCGGCTCGCGTACCCGGACGGTCGGCTCGCGAACCGACTCTTCGGGTACGCGAGCCGACCCTTGAGGCACGCGAGCCGACCCTTGAGGCACGCGAGCCGACCCTTGAGGCACGCGAGCCGACTCTTCAGGCACGCGAGCCGACTATTCAGGTACGCCAGCCGACTCTTCCGGTACGCCAGCCGACCCTTGCGGAGCGGTGGACGGGGTGTTCGCGCGGGGCGGCTCAGCCGACGTGTTCCAGTGAGTGGGCGTCCGCGACGAGGCTCAGCCAGCCCTGCCAGCCCGCCACCGCCGCCGGTTCGGCCCAGGGGCGGGTCGTGCGGACCAGGCGGACTCCCGGGCGGGCCAGCCAGCGCAGCAGCACCCCGACCTCCTCCGGCGGCGCGCCGTGCAGGGGGCCCGGCTCCGGCAGGACCGTCTCCGCCGACGCCACGAGCGTCTCCACCACCGGCATCGGCGGCACCCCGCGCCGCGCGACGCCCGCCGAGGCCAGCCTGCCGTAGCGGATCACCGCCAGCTCCCAGCCGCCCGCGCCGTCGGGGCCCGCCGCGATCAGCTCGCCGATCGACGCCAGTGACGCCTGCCGGTGGGCCCAGCCCAGCGCGCGGATCAGGCCCGCCAGCTCGTCGCGGTGCCGGGCCGCCTGTTCGTAGTGCCGGCCCGCCGCCAGCCGCTCCACGTGTGCGGCGGCGGTGTGCAGGGGACGGCCGTCCAGGCCCGCGATCAGCCCCGACACCGACTCGACGGCCGGGCTGTACGCCTCCACGCTCTGCCGCCCGGCGCACGGCGCCCCGCAGCGTCCCAGCTCCGCCAGCACGCACGGGGTCCCGTTCGCCGAACGCGGCGAGATCCGCTGCGTGCACGTCCGCAGGCCCGACGCCCCGGCCAGGGTGTCCGCCGTCGTCCGCGCGTCCGCCTGGTTGCGGAACGGGCCGAGGACGCCCGGCCGCGGCAGCCGGACCACCGACAACCGCGGGAACGCCTCGTCCGTCAGCCCGATCCACCAGCCCTGGTGCCGGTTCTTCGACCGCCGGTTGTAGGCGGGCCGGTGCGCCGCGATCAGCCGCAGCTCCCGCACCTCGGCTTCCAGCGCGTGCGCGCACACCACGTGGTCGACGCGCTCGGCCAGCGCGACCATCTCGCGGATCCGGCTCCGCCCCTCCGAACCCGTGAAGTACGTCCGCACCCGCCGGCGCAGGTCTTTCGCCGTGCCGACGTACAGCACCTCGTCCTTCGGCCCCTTGAACAGGTAGACGCCGGGAGCCGACGGCAGGTCCGCCGCCAGGTGCCGCTTCGCCCGCTGGGCGACGGTCACCTCCGGCAGGTACCCCATCAGCTCTTCGAGCGAGTGCACGCCCAGGTTCCCGACCCGCTCCAGCAGGCCGTGCAGCACGTCGACCGTCGCGCGCGCGTCGTCCAGCGCCCGGTGCTTCGGCCGGGTCTTCGCGCCGAACAGCAACGCCAGCGCCGTCAGGTTGTACCGGCCCACCTCGTCCCGCGGGACGACCCGCCGCGCCAGCCGGACCGTGCAGACCACGGTCAGCTTCGGCCACACGTACCCGTGGCCCTCGCACGCCGCCCGCATGTGCGACGTGTCGAACCCCGAGTTGTGCGCCACCAGCACCGCGCCCCCGACGAACTCCAGGAACGCCGGCAGCACCTCCTCGATCGGCGGCGCGTCGTAGACCATCGCCTGCGTGATGCCCGTCAGCGACACGATCTGCGGCGGGATCACCGTGCCCGGGTTGACCAGCGTCGCGAACTCGCCGAGGACTTCGCCCCCGCGGACCTTCACCGCGCCGATCTCCGTGATCGCCGCCGGTCCGGGGGGCGCTCCGGTCGTCTCGAGGTCGAAGACGACGAAAGTGGTGTCCCGCAACGGAGTTCCGAGCTCGTCGAACGCGAGCTGTGCCTGGACCGAACGCATGAGCGAGACCCTAGAGGCTCGCACCGACAGTTTTGCCCGGCCGGTGCCGCCGGCACGGGTGCCGGTGGCCGGATCCGCTGGTCGGGGTGTGGTCCGTGTGGCGCGCGGGGCGGGATGCGGGGGTGGGGCCTACCCTGGACCAATGCACCCGCAGCCGCTCGTGCCGGAGCCGCCCGGGGACCCCGTCGGTCCCTCGGGTGTCGCGTCGCGCCCCGAGCAGGCCGAGGATGCCGCCGACCAGGCCGGACGGCCCGAACCCGCCACCTGGCCGACCCTGCCCGAACCGGTCCGCGACCGCATCGCCGAGCTCGCCGCGGCCGCCGTCGCCAAGCTGCCCGGCACCGACGTCCCCCGCCAGCTGCGGCCCGTCGCCAAGTTCGCCCCCGCCAAGCGCGCGAAGCTCGGCGGTGCCGCCCTGCTGGCCGCCCTCGGCGAGTCCTCCCAGTTCCGCACGGCCGTCATCGAATGGCTCCGCGAACACCGCACCGACGTCCTCGACCCCAACGCCGCCGACTCCGTGGCCGCGGCGGCCGCGGCCGTCCTGCTCGGGGAGTCCGGGGCCGCCGGGCGCGTCCGGCTGGTGGCCAAGAACGCCGAGGAAAACGCCCTCCGCGCCGAACGCGATGCCGCGCTCGCCCGCGCCCAGCGGCTCGAAGCCGAACTCACGCAGGTCCGCGCCGAACTCGCCGAGGCGAAGCATGCGGCCGAGAACGCCCGCGGCGAGCGTGAGGGCGAAGTCGAGAAGCTCCTGAAGCGCCTTCGCGAGCAAGGTGTCCAGCTCCGCCAGGCCCGTGACGCGGTCGAAGCGGCCTCCGCCGAGGCCGAACGCGGCTCGGCGGCCCGCGCCGACGAGATCGCCGCCCTCACCGCCCAGCTCGAACGGGAGCGCCAGCGCGTCACCAGCGAGCGCGCCCGCGCCGAGCGCGCCGTCGCCGACGCCGAGATCGCCCGCCAGTCCGCCCGCGAGGCCCGGCAGGCCGACGAGGTGCGGCTCGCCCTGCTCATCGACACCATCGACGGCGCCGTCACCGGCCTCCGCCGTGAACTGGCCCTCGGCGCGCGCGGTGCCCGCCCCGCGGACATGGTCCGCGGCGCCAGCTCCGGCACCGGCCAGGGCGGCAAGATCGCCGACGTGTCCACCCTGGACCGCTATCTGGCGCTGCCCAACGTGCACCTGATCGTCGACGGCTACAACGTCACCAAGACCGGCTATCCCGAACTGGCCCTCGCCGACCAGCGCGACCGGCTGGTCCACCAGCTGTCCGCGCTGGCCGCGCGCACGTCCGCCGAGGTCACCGTCGTCTTCGACGGCGCCGGCGTGCTGTCCGTCCCGGCTTCGTCGCCGCGCGGGGTGCGGGTGCTGTTCTCCGACCGCGGGGTCCTCGCCGACGACGTGATCCGCAACCTCGTCGCCGCCGAGCCGGCGGGGCGGCCCATGGTCGTCGCGACGTCCGACCGCGCGGTCGCGGACTCGGTGCGGGGCGGCGGGGCCCACCCGACGCCGTCCGCGGTGCTGGTCAGCCGCCTTTCGCGGGTCTGATCCCGCAAAACTGTCGGTGGTGGCGCCTACCGTCCTCCTCAAGTCAGTTTCCGGCGTGAGGAGGACCACGTGAGCGACACCCCCGACCTGTCCGCGGTGGACGTCTCGCACATCGCGGTTTCGGACATCGAGAACCTGGTGGTCGATTGCGACCGCTGCGTGGTGCGCGGCATTTCGTGCCACGACTGCGTGGTGAGCGTGCTGCTCGGCGCGCCACCGGCGGTGGTGTGGGACGCCGACGAGCGCCGCGCCGTCGACGCGCTGGCCGAAGCGGGAATGGTGCCGCGGCTCCGCATGGTCGAAGAACCGGTCCGCCGCACCGCCTAAATCGTCCCCTTTCGTGACGGCGCGCCGAATGGTCGATCGGATCAGGTGAACGGTCAGTAGTCGAAACGGCCTCGGAGAAACCCCAGCGTGTAATGCCTCTCACAGTCTTCTCCCTCCCTGGTCCGATGGTGTTCAGCGGTGTCACGCAGAGTTTTTGGCCGGGAGGTGGTGGACGCGGTGGCGGTCTTTTCGTAACCTGTCCGAGATCTCGTGGCCCCCGGCCGCCGATGAGGCGGCGACGCGAGATCGCCGCCGGCTACAGCTTTGTCGGGAAGCTGGGAACCGGAACCACCACTGCGTGCTCGTAATGTTGCAGCTTTACCTGTTGCAGCTCCGCTCGTCCCAAAGCGGAATGGGTCACGCGGTGGGGGACAGCGGCGAAGAGGACTCCCCGGCCTCTTCGTGCCCCGGTCCCCGACGGCGGCCGAGACGCAAAGGAGACCCGCGCGACCGTGCAGTCGCATCCAGTCAGGCGCGTGGTGTCAGGTGCCCTCGCAGCGGCTTCGGTGATCACCCTCGTCACCCTGGCCCAGCCGATGGCCACCGCCGCCCCCATCCCCGTCCTCCAGGCCCCACCCACCGGCTCCGACGCCCTCGCCAAGTACCGCGACCTCGCGGCGCAGGCCGAGAAGCTCAACGAAGACCTGCTTTCGGCTCAGGACGACCTGAACAAGAAGCAGGGCGAGCTCGACAAGGCCACCAACGACGTCAACGCGGCGAAGGACCAGGCCGCGAAGGCCGCCGAGAGCGAGAAGAAGTACCAGGTCGAGGTCGACAAGTTCGCTGGTGCCTCGTTCACCAGCGGCGTCCAGCTCAACAAGCTGTCGGCCCTGCTGGCCGGGACGTCCACCCAGGACTTCCTGGACCGCTCCTCGGCGCTCGAGGTCATCGCGACCGGCAAGAACGCCGCGATGGGCAACCTCACCGGCGCCTTCCAGCAGGCCAATGATGCCACCAACAAGGCCGCCGACGCCGCGAAGCGCGCGCAGGACGCCCGTGACGCGGCCGCCAAGCTGACCGAGGACATCAAGGCCAAGCAGAAGTCCCTCAACGACCAGATCGACCAGCTCGAGGCGGCCAACAAGAACCTGAGCGCCTCGGACAAGGCCGCTCAGCGCGACCGCGGCGCGACACCGCCCGCCAACATCAAGGCCCCCACCGCGGCGGCCCAGACGGCGCTGAACATGGCGCTGAGCAAGCTCGGTGCCGCGTACAAGTACGGTGCCGCCGGGCCGACGGTGTTCGACTGCTCGGGCCTGATGCTGTGGGCCTACGGCCAGGCCGGGATCACCCTGCCGCGGACCAGCCGCGAGCAGTCCACGTTCGGCGCCGCGGTGCCGCGCGACCAGCTGCAGCCGGGCGACCTCGTGTTCTACTACTCGCCCGTGTCGCACGTCGGCATGTACATCGGCAACGGTCAGATGGTCCACGCGCCCGACACCGGTGACGTCGTGAAGATCTCGCCGCTGCAGAGCCAGTACGCGGGAGCGCGCCGCCCGACGGCGTAAGTCCTCGAGCGGCAATGCAGCACTCCGGAGGGGGCGGTACCGCACACGCGGTGCCGCCCCTTCGCTGTCGGTGCCGGCCGCTAGCCTCTGGGGCGTGCTCAAGACCCTGCTCGTGACCAACGACTTCCCGCCCCGGCCCGGGGGGATCCAGAACTACCTGAACTCCCTCGCCACCCGGCTGCCGGCGGACGACCTGGTCGTCTACGCGCCGTCGTGGGAGTCGCGGACGGGGTCGCACGAGGAGTTCGACGCCGAGGCGCCGTTCGAAGTGGTCCGGCACCCGACATCGCTGATGCTGCCGACACCTGACGTGCTTCGCCGGGCGAAGCAGATCATGCGCGCGCGAGACTGCGAAGCCGTCTGGTTCGGCGCCGCCGCCCCGCTCGCGCTGCTGGGGCATCCGCTGCGCCGGGCCGGGGCCCGGCGCGTCGTGGCGTCGACGCACGGCCACGAGGTCGGCTGGTCGATGCTCCCCGGTTCGCGGCAGGCGCTGCGGCGCATCGGCGACACCGTGGACGTCGTCACCTACGTCAGCCGGTACACCCGCGGCCGGTTCGCCGCCGCGTTCGGCCCGATGGCCGGGCTGGAGCTGCTGCCGTCCGGGGTGGACACCGAGGTGTTCCGGCCGGACCCGGCCGCCCGCGCGGAGATCCGCGCCCGGCACGGCCTCGGCGACCGGCCGACGATCGTGTGCGTGTCCCGGCTGGTCCCGCGCAAGGGACAGGACCAGCTGATCCGCGCGCTGCCGAAGATCCGCGAGCGCGTGCCGGACGCGGCGCTGCTGCTCGTCGGCGGCGGTCCCTACCGGAAGAAGCTCACCGAAATGGTCTCCGGACTGGGGCTGGAGCGCGACGTCGTGCTCACCGGGTCGGTGCCGTGGGCGGAGCTGCCGGCGCACTACGCGGTGGGCGACGTCTTCGCGATGCCGGCCCGTACCCGCGGCAAGGGCCTCGACGTGGAGGGGCTCGGCATCGTCTACCTGGAGGCCTCGGCGACCGGCCTGCCGGTGGTGGCGGGCAACTCCGGCGGGGCTCCCGAAGCGGTGCTCGACGAGGTCACCGGGCACGTCGTCGAGGGCCGGGACACCGGCCAGCTCGCCGAGACACTCGTCAGCCTGCTGGCCGACCCGGTGCGCGCGCGGCGGATGGGCGAGGCCGGGCGGGCCTGGGTGACCGCGAACTGGCGCTGGGACGTCATGGCACGGCGGCTGTCCGGCCTGCTGGACGGCGACCCGGTGGCCGCGGTCCGCTGAGCCGTCACGGCGTGTAGAGCGCCGGGTGCCGCGGATCGTCGACGCGCACGACGACGTCGGCGAGCGAGCCCGGATCGACCTCTTCCTCGTAGCGCTCGTAGGCCGGGACGGCCCAGGCGTCCGGCACGCGGCGGCGCAGCGCGGCGGGGGAGAGCCACAGGTGCACGGCCAGGTCGAACGCCAGGCCCGCGCCGAGCAGCAGTTCGCCGTCGAGCAGCATGACCCCGCCTTCGGGGACCGGCACCCGCTCGGCGCGGGTCGCGCGGTCGCGTTCGGCGTCCCACAGCGACGGCAGGACTTCGCCGGACCCCTTCAGCGGATCCAGGACTTCGCGGCGGAGCGCGCCGAGGTCGAGCCAATCGGTGTAGCGGGCGTCGGGGTTGGTGCGGCCGTGTTCGAACCGCAGTGACGCGGGGCGCAGGAAATCGCGCGCGGAGACGCGCAGGGTCGCGCGGCCACGCAACCGCAGCGGGTCGACGAGGGCGTCGGCGAGTTCCGTGGTTTCCGTCGCCCCTGCCGCGCCGTCGACGGCGACCGCGATCCGCCGCGGCCCGGCGAGCGCGTCGATGCGGTCGGCCAGTTCTTCGGCCAGGATGGCGGGGGAAATCGGGCGGTAGCGCACGGGTTCCCATCCTCCACCCGGACCGGTGGGCGATTTTGTCCTACCCCGGTGGGAAGATGGGGGCATGAGTTCTTCAGTGGGGAAGACGGCCGATGTGGGGTGGAACATCGGTGTTTCGCGGACTTTGCCGTACCCCGCCGCGACGGTCTGGGACTTCCTGGTCAGCCGCGAGGGTGTCGCGGTCTGGCTCGGGCCCGGGGTCGAGCTGCCGCGCGAGGCGGGCGCGGAGTACGAAACGGTGAACGGCACGGTCGGCGAGATCCGCAGCTTCGTCGAGGGCGACCGGGTCCGGCTCACGTGGCGGCCGAGCGACTGGGACCACGATTCCACCGTGCAGGTGCGGCTGAGCGGCTCGGGCGCCAAGACAACCTTGCGGTTCCACCAGGAATGGCTCGCGGACGCGGAAGAACGCGAGGAACAACGGGCATACTGGCAGGACGTGACCGAACGCGTGGTGGCGGCACTCGCCGAACGCGGACGCTGAGAAACTGGGGCGACATGACGACCGACGAAATCGTCGAGGTGGCGGAGGACTACACGCAGGACGCGCACCTGTTCGCGGAGCTGCTGCGGGCAGGCGGTCCCGTCCGCCGGGTGCGGCTGCCACCGCGCGGGCTGCAGTGCTACCTCGTCACCGGGTTCGCGGAGGCGCGGGCGCTGCTGGCCGATCCGCGGCTGCAGAAGAACAGCCAGGGCATCCGCGAGCTGTTCGAGGCGAAGCTGCCGCCCGACGCTCCGCAGAACAGCGTGGGCCAGGACCTGAACTGGCACATGCTCAACTCCGACCCGCCGGACCACACGAGGCTGCGGAAGCTCGTGAACAAGGCGTTCACCTCCCGGACGGTGGCCCGGCTGCGGCCGCGGGTCGAGGAGATCACCGCGGAGCTGCTCGACGCGCTGGCCGGGCAGGAGCGGGCCGACCTGGTGCCGTCGTTCGCCGCGCCGCTGCCGATCACGGTGATCTGCGAGCTGCTCGGCGTGCGTGAGGAGGACCGCACGGAGTTCTCCGACTGGTCCAAGACGCTGCTGAACGCGGCGGTGCGGCCGGAGGACGCGCAGAACGCGGCGCAGAGCATGTTCGCCTACCTGACCGGCCTGATCGCGCAGAAACGCGCCGAGCCGGCCGAGGACCTGTTGTCGGACCTCGTGCACGCGAGCGACGACGGCGACTCGCTGTCCGAGCCCGAACTGGTGTCGATGGCGTTCCTGCTGCTGGTCGCCGGCCACGAGACCACGGTCAACCTGATCGCCAACGGCGTGCTGGCGCTGCTGCGCGAGCCGGAGCAGCTGGCCCGGTTGCGCGCGGAGCCGGAGCTGATGCCCGGCGCGGTCGAGGAGTTCCTCCGCTTCGACGGCCCGATCCACCTGGCCACGCTGCGGTTCACCGCTGAGCCGGTGGAGGCGGGCGGGGTGACGATCCCGGCGGGCGAGTTCGTGCTCGTCTCGCTGCTGGGCGCGAACCGGGACGCGGAGCGCTTCCCGGAGCCGGACCGGCTGGACATCACCCGCGCGGCGGGCGGCCACCTGGCGTTCGGGCACGGCATCCACTACTGCGTCGGGGCGCCTTTGGCCCGGCTGGAGGCCGAGATCGCCCTCGGCAGCCTGCTGGCGCGGTTCCCGGACCTGGCGCTGGACGCGAAGCCGGACGAGCTGGTGTACCGGCAGAGTTCGCTGGTCCACGGCCTGGAGGCGCTTCCAGTCCGGCTGCGGTGACCTCGTAAGGTCGGCGGATGGACTCCGCCGGCCTGCTCGCCCTCGACGCCCAGCACGTGTGGCACCCCTACGCGCCGATGCCGGCGAAGGTGCCCTCGCTGCTGGTCACCGAGGCGAGCGGGGTGCGGCTGAAGCTCGCCGACGGCCGTGAGCTCGTGGACGGGATGTCGTCGTGGTGGTCGGCCATCCACGGCTACCGGCACCCGGTGCTCGACGCCGCGCTCGCCGAGCAGGCCGGGCGGGTGAGCCACGTCATGTTCGGCGGCCTGACGCACGAACCGGCGATCACCCTCGCCAAGACACTGGCCGACCTGACCCCGGACGGCCTGGAGCACGTCTTCCTCTGCGACTCGGGGTCGGTGTCGGTCGAGGTCGCCGCGAAGATGTGCTTGCAGTACCAGCGTTCGCGCGGGCTGGGGGAGAAACGGAAGCTGCTCACCTGGCGCGGTGGCTACCACGGCGACACGTTCACGCCGATGAGCGTCTGCGACCCCGAGGGCGGCATGCACGCGCTGTGGCGCGGTGTCCTGCCCGAACAGGTCTTCGTGCCCGCGCCGCCGTCCGGCTTCGGCACCCCGCCGGATCAGTCCTATCTGGACACTCTGGCGGACGCGATCGGCGCCCACGCCGGGGAACTGGCCGCGGTGATCGTGGAACCGGTCGTGCAGGGCGCCGGCGGCATGCGCTTCCACCACCCCGCCTACCTGCGCGCGCTGCGGGAACTCACCGAGGCGCACGACGTGCTGCTGATCTTCGACGAGATCGCGACCGGCTTCGGCCGCACCGGCGCGTTGTTCGCCGCGGAGCACGCGGGCGTGACGCCGGACGTGCTGTGCGTCGGCAAGGCGCTGACCGGCGGCTACCTGAGCATGGCGGCGGCGCTGTGCACGCCGGAGGTGGCCGACGGCATTTCGCGCGGCGAGCTCCCGGTGCTCGCGCACGGCCCGACGTTCATGGGCAACCCCCTGGCCTCGGCCGTCGCGAACGCTTCGCTCGGCCTGCTCGCCGACGGCGGCTGGCGGCAGGACGTCGCGCGGCTCGAGAAGGGTTTGCTGGACGGCTTGGCCCCGGCGCGGGACCTGGCCGCGGTCGTCGACGTCCGGGTCCTCGGCGGGATCGGGGTGCTGCAGCTCGACCACCCGGTGGACATGGCGGTGGCGACCGACGTCGTGACCGAGAACGGCGTGTGGCTGCGGCCGTTCCGCGACCTCGTGTACGCGATGCCGCCGTACGTCGCGACGGACGCGGACCTCGCCGTGATCACCCGGGCGATGCTCGCCGTCGCCGCGAAGGCCTGAATTCAGCACATCGGGTGTGACCGCGGGCACAGCGAGACCCGAAGGTCTCTCATCGTCGCGCTGGGTGGCGGACCAAGATCCACACCACGCGAACGGCGGAGGCGGAAAGTGTGAAAAGTCCGGTTCTCGTCATCGATCCCGTACCCGGACAAACACGAGAAATCCTTGCGTAGCGGACTTTTCGCGTGGTTTCGGCGATCCTGCCCCCATGATCGAGATCGTTCGTGGAGAGCACGACACCGGACCCCCGAAGAACGCCCAGCACCTGGAGAACCTCAAGCACGATGTCCTCGCTTCGATAGTCGTCTTCCTCGTCGCCGTCCCCCTGTCCCTCGGCGTGGCCTTCGCCGCCGGGGCGCCGCTGCTCTCCGGCCTGATCTCCGCCGTCGTCGGCGGGCTGGTCGCGAGCGTCTTCGGCGGGTCGCCGCTGCAGGTCAGCGGCCCGTCCGCCGCCCTCACCGTGGTGCTGGCCGACACGATCGCCACCCACGGCTGGCCCGTCACCTGCGCGATCACCGTCGCCGCGGGCCTGCTCCAGATCCTCTTCGGCCTCACCCGGGCCGCCCGCGCCGCGCTCGCCGTGTCGCCGGCCATCGTGCACGGCCTGCTCGCCGGCATCGGCGTCACGCTCGTGCTCGGCCAGCTGCACGTCGTGCTCGGTGGCTCGGCACAGGGCTCCGCGCTCGCCAACGTCCTCGCGCTGCCGGGACAGGTCGCCGCGCACCACGACCAGGCCGTGCTGGTCGGCGTGGTCACCCTCGGGGTGCTCCTGGCCTGGCCGCGCCTCCCGGAAGCCGTCCGCCGCGTGCCCGCGCCACTGGCCGCCGTCGCGCTGGGCACCGGCCTGTCCGTCGCGACGGGCATGACGCTGCCGCGCGTCGACCTCCCGGCCGGGCTGCCCGCGCTGCACGTCGTCCCGCGGCTGCCGGACGGCGGCTGGGGCGGGTTCGCGCTGGCCGCGCTCACCATCGCGCTCATCGCCGGCCTGGAGAGCCTGCTGTCCGCGGTCTCGGTGGACAAGCTCCGCGGCGGCCCGCGCACCGACCTCGACCGCGAGCTGATCGGGCAGGGCGCGGCGAACGTCGCCGCCGGCGCGCTCGGCGGGTTCCCCGTCACCGGCGTCATCGTGCGCAGCATGACCAACTACGAGGCGGGGGCGCGCACGCGGACGTCGGCGATCCTGCACTGCGCCTGGATCCTCGCCGCCTGCCTGCTGCTCACCGGCATGCTGCGGCTGATCCCGCTGGCCGCGCTCGCCGCGCTGCTGGTGTACGTCGGGACGAAACTGGTCAACGTCAGCGGGCTGAAGGAGGTCCGGCGCCACGGCGACCTCCCGGTGTACGCCGTCACGCTGGCGGGTGCGGTGGCGGTGAACCTGCTCACCGGTGTCGCGGCGGGGGTCCTGCTGGCCCTCGCGATGATGCTGCGGCGGATGATCTTCTCCGGGATCCACGTCGAAAGGGAAAGCACGGGGAAGGACGGCGATCGTCACCGCGTCGTCATCGAAGGCGCGCTGACGTTCCTGTCCGTGCCCCGGCTGACCCGGGTGCTCGCCGAGGTGCCGCCGCACGCCGAGGTCATCCTGGAACTGCTCGTCGACTACCTCGACCACGCCGCGTTCGACTGCCTGCGTGGCTGGCAGCAGGCGCACGCCGGGCCGGTCACGGTCGACGAGATCGGGCACCCGTGGTTCGAACGCGGCCGGTCGGGCGAGCCGACCGTGCGCCGCAGCGTCGCCGCGCGCGTCGTCCCGCGGTGGCTGGCGCCGTGGTCGGAGTGGCAGGCCGAGCACGTTGTGCTGCCCGCCCAGCGCACGGCCAGCTCGCTGCTGTGCCGCGGCGCGTCGGAGTTCCAGCGCCGCACGGCGCCGCTGCTGCGCGACACGTGGAGCGGCCTGGCGCACGGCCAGCGGCCGCACACGTTGTTCATCACCTGCGGGGACGCGCGGATCGTGCCGAACCTGATCACCACCAGCGGGCCGGGCGACCTGTTCACCGTGCGGAACATCGGCAACCTCGTGCCACCGCCGGACGGCACCGACTCGTCGGTCGGCGCGGCGATCGAGTACGCCGTCGGGGTGCTGGGCGTCGCGGAGATCGTGGTGTGCGGGCATTCCGGCTGCGGGGCGATGAAGGCGCTGCTCGGCCAGGCGCCGGAAGGGCTCGACCAGCTCGGCAGCTGGCTGCGGCACGGCGAAGCCGCCGTCCGGCGCCGTCGCCGCGAGGCGCCGCTGCTGCTCGGCGGCGAGCGGCCGGCCGCCGAGGCCGACCAGCTTGCCCTGCAGAACGTGGTGCAGCAGCTGGAAAGCCTGCGCGGCTACCCGGTGGTCGCCGCCGCCCTGGAGCGGGGCGCGCTGCGGCTCACCGGGATGTACTTCGACGTCGGCGCCGCGCAAGTGTCCCTTTTGGATGGTGCCGCGCGCGGGTTTGTCCCCGCGGGCGCGCTGGAGCACTGACCGCGGTGTCTTGAACGACTCGTTCATGTCGTCGGACGTCATGAACGAGTCGTTCATGACGTTCGACGCGCGGACGGCCTGTGAACGGCGCGTTAACGGGCTGTCCGATTTGTGACATACAGGCTAAATGTGGCGAGTTATTCACTCGATCGGGTGGTGCATAGCGGACATTTCACACGATCTCCGGTTGCATGGTGATCATGAGACCCCTCGCCGTGCTCCGACACGACCTGCCGGCCTCACTGGTCGTCTTCCTCGTAGCTGTCCCCCTGTCCCTCGGCATCGCCCTCGCTTCGGGCGCCCCGGTCGCCGCCGGGCTCGTCGCCGCCGTCGTCGGCGGCGTCGTCGCCGGCGCGCTCGGCGGCTCCGCGCTCCAAGTGAGCGGGCCGGCCGCCGGTCTGACCGTGGTCATGGCCGAAACCATCCAAACCTTCGGCTGGGCCGTGACCTGCGCGATCACCGTCGCCGCCGGCGCGTGCCAGATCCTGCTGGGGCTGAGCCGCATCGCGCGGGCGGCGCTGGCCATCTCGCCGGCGATCGTCCACGGCATGCTGGCCGGCATCGGCGTCACGATCGTGCTCGGCCAGCTGCACGTCATCCTCGGCGGCAAGGCCCAGAGCTCCGCCGTGGAGAACGTCGCCGAGCTGCCCGCCCAGATCGTCGCCCACCACGACTCCGCCACCATCGTCGGCCTGATCACCATCGGGCTCCTGCTGCTCTGGCCGAAGCTGCCGGAAGCCGTGCGCAAGGTGCCGGGGCCGCTGGCCGCGATCGCGGTGGCCACGGTGGTGTCGGTCGTGTTCGGGATGACGCTCCCGCGCGTCGAACTGCCCGGTGACCTGCTGAACATCCACCTCGTCCCGCAGCTGCCGGACGGCTGGGGCGGGTTCGCCCTGGCCGTCGTCACGATCGCGCTGATCGCCAGCGTGGAGAGCCTGCTCTCGGCGGTCGCGGTCGACCGCATGCACACCGGGCCGCGCGCCAACCTCGACCGCGAACTGGTCGGCCAGGGCACGGCCAACATGATCTCCGGGGCGCTGGGCGGCCTGCCCGTGACCGGCGTCATCGTCCGCAGCTCCACCAACGTCACCGCCGGGGCCAAGTCCCGGGCGTCGGCGGTGCTGCACGGCGTCTGGGTGCTGCTGTTCGTCGTCCTGCTCGCCGGGCTGATCCAGAGCATCCCCCTGGCAGCGCTGGCCGGGCTGCTGGTGCACGTCGGCGCGAAGCTGGTCAACCCCGGGCACATGAAGACCGTCCTCGCCCACGGCGACCTGCCGGTGTACCTGCTCACCCTCGCCGGGGTCGTCGTGTTCGACCTGCTCACCGGCGTGCTCGCGGGGATCGGGCTGGCACTGGTGCTCATGCTGCGCCGCACGGTCTGGTCGGGCATTCACATCGAAAGGGAAAGCACAGGGCGCGAAGGCGACAATTGGCGCGTCGTCGTCGAAGGCGTCCTGACGTTCCTGTCGGTGCCCCGGCTGTCGAAGGTGCTCGGGAGTGTCCCGGGCGGCGTCACCGTGCGGCTCGAGCTGGTCGTCGACTACCTCGACCACGCCGCGTTCGAGAGCCTGCACACCTGGCAGCAGGCGCACGAGCGCGCCGGCGGCACGGTGGAGGTCGACGAGGTCGGCCACCCGTGGTTCGGCGAAGGCAAGGCCGGCCGCCCGACGCGGTCCCGGATCGCCGCGAGCCGGGCGGTGCCGCGCTGGCTCGCGCCGTGGTCGGAGTGGCAGGCGGCTGAAGAGGTCGACATCCCGGCCCAGCAGACCCGCCGCGGGGCCACGGAGTTCCACCGCCGGGCCGCGCCGCTGCTGCGCGACACGCTGTCCGGGCTCGCCGACGGCCAGCGGCCGCGCACGCTGTTCATCACCTGCGGCGACTCCCGGATCGTGCCGAACCTGATCACCACCAGCGGCCCCGGTGACCTGTTCACCATCCGCAACATCGGCAACCTGGTGCCGCCCCAGCAGGCGGACCCGTCGATGAACGCGTCCATCGAGTACGCCGTGGGCGTCCTCGGCGTCGAGGAGATCGTGGTGTGCGGCCACTCGAGCTGCGGCGCGATGGCGGCGCTGGCCGACGGCCCGCCGCCGGGGCCGCTGTCGGTCTGGCTCCGCCACGCGGAGCCGAGCGCCCACCGCCTCGGCTCGGCCACGCTGGACGGCGCCGTCCCCGACCGGGACGGCGACCGGCTCGCGCTGCACAACGTGCTCCAGCAGCTGGAGCACCTGCGCGAGTACCCGTCGGTGGCGGCGGCGGAGTCGGCCGGGAAGCTGCAGCTGACCGGCATGTACTTCCACGTCGGCGACGCCCAGGTGTACCTGTTCGACGCGGCGGAGCGGACGTTCCGCCCGGCCGGGGCGCCGGTGGCGGTGCCGGGCGCCTGACCGCCGGCACGCGGGCCGTGCTCGTCCGAGCACGGCCCGCGTGCGCGGCCGGGGCCGGAGTCACTAAGTTGATGGTCCGTGACCATGCTGGTGATGACGGGAACCGGGACCGGGGTCGGCAAAACGATCACCACGGCGGCGATCGCGGCGCTGGCGGTGGCCGGGGGGCAGCGGGTGGCCGTGCTGAAGCCGGCCCAGACCGGTGTGCGCCCCGACGAGCCCGGTGACCTCCAAGACGTCGTCCGCCTCGCCGGTGGCGACGTCACGACCCGCGAACTGCGTCGCTATCCGGATCCGCTGTCGCCCGAGGCCGCCGCCCGCCGCAGCGGCCTGCCGACGCTGGACCCCGGCGAGATCGCCCAGGCCGCGTCCGACCTCGACACCGCGCACGACCTCACCCTGATCGAGGGTGCGGGCGGGCTGCTGGTGCGCTTCGACCGCACCGGCGCCAGCCTCGCCGATGTCGCCTGGTCGCTCGGTTCGCTGGTGATCATCGTCGCCGAGCCCGGCCTCGGCACCCTCAACGCCACCGCGCTCACCGCCGAGGTCGCCACCAAGCGCGGGCTCACCATCGCCGGCGTGATCATCGGCGCCTGGCCGGCCGAGCCGGACCTCGCGGCGCTGTCCAACCTCGAAGACCTGCCGGTCGCGGCCGGGGCGCCGCTGCTCGGCGTGCTGCCCGCCGGGCTCGGCACGGCGTCGCGCGAGGAGTTCCTCACCGCCGCGCGAGCCGGGCTCTCGCCGTGGTTCGGCGGCGAATTCGACCCCGAGCTTTTCGCGGGATGCGCTTCCGCCGAGAAGTGACCTGCGTCGCTGTCGCCCCGTGGTGCCTTCGTGCACGATGAGGGACGCTTTCCGCACCACCAAGATCTAGGAGACGCCGTGACCGCAGTCCCGGACACCGATGTCAGTGACAGCCGGGGCTCCGCCCCGGGCCGGGGGCTCCGCCACCCGGAGCCCCCGAAAAGCCTGCTCGCCTTCGCACGCGAGCAGGTCCTCGAAAACGGCGTCGGCCTCGGCGAACAGCAGGTCCTCGACGTACTCCGGCTGCCCGACGAGCGGCTGCCGGACCTCCTCGCCCTGGCGCACGAGGTGCGGATGCGCTGGTGCGGGCCCGAGGTCGAGGTCGAGGGCATCATCAGCCTCAAGACCGGCGGCTGCCCGGAGGACTGCCACTTCTGCTCCCAGTCCGGCCGCTTCCCGACGCCGGTGCGTTCGGCGTGGCTCGACATCCCGAACCTGGTCAAGGCCGCCCGGCAGACCGCCGAGACCGGCGCGACGGAGTTCTGCATCGTCGCCGCCGTCCGCGGCCCGGACCAGCGGCTGCTCTCGCAGGTGCGCGAGGGCGTGCGCGCCATCCGCGAAGACGGCAACGACATCCAGATCGCCTGCTCGCTGGGCATGCTGACGCAGGAGCAGGTCGACGAGCTCGTCGACATGGGCGTCCACCGCTACAACCACAACCTCGAGACGGCGCGTTCGCACTTCCCGTCGGTCGTGACGACGCACACGTGGGAAGAGCGCTGGGACACCCTGCGCATGGTCGCCGACGCGGGCATGGAGGTCTGCTGCGGCGGCATCATCGGCATGGGGGAGACGGTCGAGCAGCGCGCGGAGTTCGCCGTGCAGCTGGCCGAGCTGAACCCGCACGAGGTGCCGATGAACTTCCTCATCCCGCAGCCGGGCACGCCGTACGAGCACTACGAGATCGTCGAGGGCAAGGACGCGCTGCGGACGGTGGCGGCGTTCCGGCTCGCGATGCCGCGCACCATGCTGCGCTTCGCCGGCGGCCGCGAGCTGACGCTCGGCGACCTCGGCGCGGAACAGGGCATGCTCGGCGGCATCAACGCGATCATCGTCGGCAACTACCTGACCAACCTCGGCCGGCCGGCTTCCGCGGACCTGGAGATGCTGGACGAGCTCAAGATGCCCATCAAGGCCCTCAGTGACAGCCTCTGACGCTCCGGTTTCCGCGTCCTACTGCGTCCATTGTGGACAGCCGTCCACCGGGGGTGCGGACCATCCGGCGTGTCACAACCCGAGGACGGCGCTGGAGCCGCCGCGGTACTGCACGTACTGCGCGCGGCGGCTGGTGGTCCAGGTGAGCCCGCTCGGCTGGACGGCTCGGTGCAGCCGTCACGGCGAGACGGCGAGCGGCTGACGCCGGCGCTGTGACGGCGCCGGCGGCCGACGGATTTGCCTACCATGTCGCCCATGTCCGAGACCTGGCTGTCCGATACCCGTTCCTCGTACGACGCCGACGCCTCCGGATACTTCGAGAAGGTGCGGGGGCTGCTCGGTGAGCGGCCTTACCTCCGCGCGAGCCTGGCGTTGTTCGCCGAGCTGGTGCACGGTGCCGGAGGCGGGCCGGTCGCCGATGTCGGTTGCGGGCCGGGCTACGTCACCGGCCACCTCCACGAACTCGGAGTGGACGCGTTCGGCATCGACATCTCGCCCGAGATGATCGCCATCGCGCGGCGCGAACACCCCGGCCTGCGCTTCGAGGTCGGGACGATGACCGACCTCGACCTGGCGGACGGCTCGGTCGCCGGCGTGCTCGCGTTCTGGTCCGTGATCCACGTGCCCGACCACGCCGTGCCCGGCGTGTTCGACGAGTTTCGCCGGGTCTTGCGTCCAGGGGGCCCGCTGCTGGTCGGCTTCCACGTCGGTGACGAGACACGGCACACGTCCGAGGGCTACACGGGTCGCCCGATCAACGTCGACAGCCACCACCGCAGCCCGGGCAAGGTCGCGGGCTGGCTTCGTGACGCGGGGTTCACGATCGAGGCCGAACTGGTCATCGGGCCGGACGAGGACGGTCCGGGAGCCGTCATCTTCGCGCGCAGCGACGCCTGACCGCACCAGATCGTTCACGTGCTCCCGGGTGTTCACCACACCCGGCGACGGCGACACGGCGAGCGGCTCACCGTGTCCTCGCATCGACCGGTTACGCTCGGTGGCACGTCGCAGGAGGGAGTCCGGGTGAGTGAGTCGTCGGGGCCCGCGCACCGGCCGTCGGCCGTGGCCGGCCCGTGGTCGGTACCCGTGCTGGTCCGGGAGCGGCGGCCCCGCGTCGTCGTCAAGGCCGACCTGCTGCCCGCCGTGAGCGTGCTCGGCACCCTGAGCCTGCTGAGCTTCCCGCTCGCCTTCGCGTGGTCGCGGCTCGCGCCGCCGGAGCGGGTGCGCATCCTCTCCGCCGACGGCACCCAGGGCGCCCTGGAGCTGGAGAGCTGGCACCGCTTCGACGACCTGGCCGTCTTCGGGTTCCTGGCCCTGGGCCTCGGGATCGTCGTCGGCGTCGTCGTCTGGCTGCTGCGCGAACGGCGCGGACCGGTCGTGTTCCTCGCCGCCGTGCTCGGCGTCGCGCTCGCGAGCGTCCTGGCCATGCTGCTGGGCGTCGGCTGGGCGAACAGCCACTACGCCATCTCCAGCCCGCCCGCGGTCGGCTCGGTGATCGAGCTCGCGCCGCGCCTGGAATCGTGGTGGGTGCTGCTGACCGGTCCGCTCGGCGTGTCGGTGACCTACAGCCTGCTGGCCACCTGGAACGGCCACGACGACCTGGGCCGCCGCCTCGGCTGAGCGTTTTCCCCTAAGGTGGTGACCTCGACTACAGGGGGGGTTCCACCAGTGACCGAGGACATCGAGGTCTCGCGGCACCACGCCGTCCGCTTTCCCGGCATCAGCCCACGCGCCTACGAGCACCCGGCGGACCGCGGCGCGCTCGCCACGCTGCGTGCGGTGCCGGGCTTCGCCCAGGTCGTCAAGGCGGTTTCGGGCTTCTACAACGAACGCGGCGAGCGGCTGATGGCGCTCGCGTCGTCGATCCGCGTCGGGCCGAAGCAGTACCCGGAGATCGACCGGCTGCGCCACGAATGCGCGGAGACGCTCGACCTGCCGTCCGTGCCGAACGTGTTCGTCTACCAGGACCCCCGCATCCAGGCGTCGGCCGTCGGCATGGACGAGCCGTTCATCCGGGTCAGCACCGGGCTCGTCGAGCTGATGAGCCACGAGTCGCTGCGGTTCGCGCTCGGGCACGAAATGGGGCACGTGCTGTCCGGGCACGCGGTGTACCGCACGATCATGGTCCGCCTGATCGGCCTGCAGATGTCGATGTCGTGGACGCCGGTCAGCGCACTCGGCATCCGCGCGATCATCGCGGCGCTGCGCGAGTGGTTCCGCAAGGCCGAGCTGTCGTGCGACCGCGCGGGACTGCTGTGCGGCCAGGACCCGACGGCGGCACTGCGCGCCCAGATCCAGGTCGCCGGCGGCATCGACCCGTCGCGCATCGACGTCCCGTCGTTCCTCCAGCAGGCGACCGAGTACGAGTCCGTCGACGACATCCGCGACAGCTTCCTCAAGCTCAAGTTCGTCGAGACGGAGACGCACCCGTTCGCGGTGGTCCGCGCGGCCCAGCTGCAGCGGTGGGCGGCGTCGGAGGAGTACCGCGCGATCCTGGCGGGCGACTACCCGCGCCGCGAAGACGACACGCCGTCATCGGACTGGAAGGACGACCTGAAGTCGGCGGCCAAGTCGTACAAGGACTCGTGGAACTCGTCGGCCGACCCGCTGACGAAGGTGTTCAGCGACGTGGGTGAAGCGGTGTCGGGCGCGGCGGGCAAGGTGTGGAACAAGTTCGGCAACGGCAACGGCAACGGTTCGGAGGCCGCCGACTGATTGTCCCCAGGGGGCTTCGCCCTGGGCGACCAGCGTCAAGGGGCCGGGCGACGCTCGACGAGATGAATGAGTCATTCATGTCGCCTGGTGACGTGAATGACTCATTCATGACATCGCAGCGGCCGCCTCACACGGCGAGCGGACGTGCGCTTCGGGCGGTCCGGCGCACAACTTCGCCGGAACCCTGCCCGGCGCGGGTGGGCCTGTTCCGGCGACCTGCGTCAGTTCAAGCTGGCCGGACGGCTGAGGTCGGTGAGCTCGCCCGGGGGCAGCGGCACCGCGCCCAGCTTGTTCAGGAAGCCCGCCTCCCGCGTCAGGAGCCGGCAGGCGATGCGGAGGCGGCGCAGCGGGTGGCGTTCCTCCAGCAGCCGCTGGCGGTCCTCCAGTGGCAGCAGGCAGTCCGCCGCCAGTGCGTAGGCCAGTTCGGCGACCGTGGTGGACGCCTCGGGGGTGTGCCAGTCGTCGCTGCGCCACGCCGTTTCGCAGTAGCGGCGGTGGGCCGCGCGTGCCACCGTCGCCAGGCTCTCGGCCATGCCGCCGGACGGGGTCACCGGGTCGTCGTCCACCCACTCCACCGACGCGATCAGGTACGGCGCCGAAACGCAGTCGAGGTCGCGCAGGCGGAAGCGGCGCCGTCCCTCCGTCACGACGTCGAAACGGCCGTCCGGCAGGCGTTTCGCCTCGCGCAGCACCGTGCTGCAGCCGACCTCGTGCAACTGGTCCAGACCACGTACTTCGCGGGTCAGTGACGACCGCAGGGCGACCACGCCGAATTCGCGGCCCGGCACGGTCCCGCCGACCAGGTCCGCGGTCAGCTGCCGGTACCGCGGTTCGAAGATGTGCAGCGGGAGCTTGGCGCCGGGGAGCAGCACGGTCTGCAGCGGGAACAACGGCAGGATCGTCGTCGTCGCTTCACTTTCCGGTTCCGGCTCGCTCACGCGTCCACCGTAAGGGGAGAACGTCCCCACCGCAGTACGGTGCCGCCGTCCGAACCCCCCGAAACGGACGTGGTCACCGGTTCGGTGGCCTGAACACGGCGAACGGGTCGGTGATCTGCATGCCCTTGCCGGCGAAGGAGAACAGTGCCGCCGGCCGGCCGCCGGACCGGCCGGGGGCGGCCGTGTGGCCGGTGGGGAGCAGCAGGCCGCGCCGGGAAAGCACCCGCTGGAGGTTGGTCGCCGAGACCCGGTAGCCCAGTGCCGCCGAATACAGCCCGCGGAGGGCGGAGATCGTGAACTCCTCCGGCGCGAGGGCGAAGCCGAGGTTCGTGTAACAGAGTTTCGAGCGCAGCCGGTCGCGGGCGCGCAGCACGATCGCCTCGTGGTCGAACGCCGTGCGCGGCAGCTTCGCGACGTCGTGCCACTCCGTGTCCTCCGGCACCTCGGGGTCGACGTCGGAGGGGACCAGGCCGAGGAACGCCGTCGCCACCACGCGCGGGCCCGGCACCCGGTGCGGGTCGCTGAACACCGCGAGCTGCTCGACGTGCTTGAGCTGGCGGACGTCCACCTTCTCGGCGAGCTGGCGCCGGATCGACGTCTCCACGTCCTCGTCCAGGCGCAGCCGGCCGCCGGGGAGGGACCAGCGGCCGAGGTGCGGGTCGAGCGCGCGCCGCCACAGCAGCACCCGGAGTGTGTCCGAGCGCACTTGCAGGACCGCTCCCAAAACCTCGTGGGCGAGGGGGGCCTGGGTGTTAAGATGACTTCGCACGGTTTTCGATTATAAGGCGAAAACCGGAGACCGGTCCAGGAGGGCCAGCATGACTTCCACGCTCGAACAGGACCTCACCCCCTACGGCGGGGTCGAGGCGAACGCGGCCTGGGCCGAGGAGGTGCGGCGCCTGGCGAAGCAGCGCGACGCGGTCCTGCTCGCGCACAACTACCAGGTCCCGGAGATCCAGGACATCGCCGACCACACCGGCGACTCCCTCGCCCTCAGCCGCATCGCGGCGAGCAGCGACGCGTCCACCATCGTCTTCTGCGGCGTGCACTTCATGGCCGAGACCGCGAAGATCCTCTCGCCGGAAAAGACCGTCCTGATCCCGGACGCGCGGGCCGGCTGCTCCCTCGCCGACTCCATCACCGGCGAGCAGCTGCGCGCCTGGAAGGCCGAGCACCCGGGCGCGGTCGTCGTCTCCTACGTCAACACCACGGCCGAGGTGAAGGCCGAGACCGACATCTGCTGCACGTCGTCCAACGCGGTCGACGTCGTCGCCTCCATCCCCGCTGACCAGGAGGTTCTGTTCCTGCCGGACCAGTTCCTCGGTGCGCACGTCAAGCGCGTGACCGGCCGGGAGAACATGCACATCTGGGCCGGCGAGTGCCACGTCCACGCGGGCATCAACGGCGCCGAGCTGGCCGAGCGCGCGGCCGAGAACCCGGACGCCGACCTGTTCATCCACCCGGAGTGCGGCTGCGCGACGTCGGCGCTGTACCTGGCGGGCGAGGGTGCTGTGGCGCCCGACCGGGTCAAGATCCTCTCGACCGGCGACATGGTCCACGAGGCCCGCGACACGAAGGCCAAGTCGGTGCTGGTGGCCACCGAGATCGGCATGATCCACCAGCTCCGCAAGGCCGCGCCGGACATCGACTTCCGCGCGGTGAACGACCGTGCGTCCTGCCGGTACATGAAGATGATCACGCCCGCCGCCCTGCTGCGGTGCCTGCGTGACGGCCTCGACGAGGTCCACGTCGACGTCGAAACCGCGGCCAAGGCCCGCGCCTCGGTGCAGCGGATGATCGAGATCGGACAGTCCGGCGGCGGCGAATGACTCCGCCGGTTACTGATTCACAGGCGAAAACCCCGGTCTGGGAAGCCCGTGCGGACCTGGTCGTGATCGGCAGCGGCGTCGCGGGGCTGACCGCGGCGCTGCGCGCGCAGGCCCTCGGGCTGCACGTCCTCGTGGTGACCAAGGCAGCCGTCACGGACGGCAACACGCGCTGGGCCCAGGGCGGCGTCGCGGTGGTCATGGAGGACCAGCACGACGTCGGCGACTCCGTCGCGAAGCACGCCGAGGACACCTTCACCGCGGGTGCCGGCCTGTGCGACGAGGTGGCGGCGCGCTCGATCATCGACGGTGGCCCGGCCGCGGTCGCCCGGCTGCGGGCGGACGGCGCGAAGTTCGACGTCGCGGCTTCCGGGTTGCTCGCGCGGGGCCGCGAAGGCGGGCACAGCGCGTTCCGCGTGATCCACGCGGGCGGCGACGCGACCGGCGCCGAAGTCGAACGCGCCCTGGTCGCGCAGGCCGGGCAGGCGGGGGTGCCGGTGCTGGAGCACCACATCGCCGTCGACGCGCTGCGCACGCCGGGCGGGCGGGTCGCCGGGGTCACCGTGCTGGACCGCCACGGCGTGCCCGGCGTGGTCCGGGCTTCGGCCGTGCTGGTGGCCAGCGGTGGCATCGGGCAGCTCTACCAGGCGACTTCCAACCCGGAGATCGCCACCGGCGACGGGCTCGCGCTCGCGCTGCGGGCCGGCGCGACCGTGGCGGACATCGAGTTCGTCCAGTTCCACCCGACCGTGCTCTACACGCCGGGTGCGCGGGGCCGCTGCCCGCTGGTCACCGAGGCGGTGCGCGGCGAAGGCGCGACGCTGGTCGACGGCGCCGGCCTGCCGGTGATGCACGGGGTGCACCCCCTCGGCGACCTCGCGCCGCGCGACGTCGTGTCGGCGGCGATCACGCGCCGGATGCTGACCGCGCCGGGCGGCGTCGACGACCACGTCTTCCTCGACGCGACGTCGATCGCCGGGTTCGCCCGGCGGTTCCCGACGGTGTTCGCCGCGTGCGCGGCGCTGGGCCTCGACCCGACCGTCGACCCGATCCCGGTGACGCCGGCGGCGCACTTCTCGTGCGGCGGCGTGGTGACCACTGTGGACGGACGCTCGACGGTGGCGGGGCTCTACGCCGCCGGTGAGGTCGCGCGGACCGGTTTGCACGGCGCGAACCGCCTGGCGTCCAACAGCTTGCTCGAAGGGCTGGTCGTCGGGCAGCGCGTCGCGGAGGCCGTCGCGGCGGACCTCGCGGCCGGGCTGCTGGCCGACCCGGCGCGTGGCCTGCTGCCGTCGTGGACCACCGCGCGCACGGCCGAACGTGACTCGCTGCAGCGCGTGATGAGCCGGTACGCCGCGATCGGCCGGGACGCCGACGGGCTCGCGGCGACCGGTTCGGTCCTCGATCTGTCCGTTCAGGACAGTCCCCTGTGGACGCACGCGGCGGTGGAGGACGCGGCGCTGACCGTGGTGGCGCAGGCATTGCTCGCCGCGGCCGTCCGGCGCACCGAGTCGCGCGGCTGCCACGTGCGGTCCGACTTCCCGTCGCGCGACGACGGCTGGCGGCGCAGCCAGCACATCCGGCTCAGCCCGTCCGGCCAGCCGGTGCTGGCCGACCCGATTCCCCTGGAGGGCGTGGCATGACGTTTCCGATCTCCGAACCGGTCCGCCGCCTGATCGCCGCCTCGGGGCTGGACGTCGACGACGTCGAGCGCGTGGTCACCACGGCGCTCGGCGAGGACCTGCGGTACGGGCCGGACGCGACGACGGCGTCCACCGTGCCCGCCTCCGCGACGGCGCTGGCGGAGCTGACTCCGCGCGTCGACGGCGTGATCGCCGGCCTGCCGGCCGCGCTCGCGGCGTTCGACGTCGTGCTGGGACCGGGGTACGAGGTGCTGGCCGGGCGCGAAGACGGTGAGCGGCTGGTCGCGGGGGAACCGGCGCTGGTGCTGTGCGGGCCGGTCCGCGGGCTGCTGACCGCCGAGCGCGCGGCGTTGAACCTGCTGTGCCACCTCTCCGGGGTGGCGACCGCGACCGCCGCTTGGGTGTCCGAAGTGGACGGTACCGGGTGTGCGATCCGGGACTCCCGCAAGACGTTGCCGGGGCTGCGGCTGCTGCAGAAGTACGCCGTCCGCCGCGGTGGCGGCGTCAACCACCGGCTGGGGCTGGGCGACGCGGTGCTGATCAAGGACAACCACGTCGTCGCGGCCGGTTCGGTGACCGCGGCGCTGGCCGCGGCCCGGGAACACGCGCCGGAACTGGCCTGCGAGGTCGAGGTCGACACGCTCGCGCAGCTCGAAGAAGCGCTCGCCGCCGCGGCGGACGAGGTGCTGCTGGACAACTTCACCCCCGAGGAGTGCCGCCGGGCGGTGGCGCGCCGCGACGAAGTTTCCCCGAAGACGCGGCTGGAATCCTCTGGTGGGCTCACCCTCGACCGTGCTAGGGCCTACGCCGAGTCCGGTGTGGACTATCTGTCGGTCGGCGGGCTGACCCATTCTTCACCGGCGTTGGATCTGGGCATGGACCTTCGCTGACCGGCCTTTCCCGGGTAAACTGGCGGAAGTTGTTTCCGTTCTTGGGTTTCCCGGGAGGATCGGGTGCGGTTTCCGGCGGCGCTGGCGGTCGCGAGCCTCGTGGCGCTCGGCCTGCCCGCGTCCGCCCCTGCAGTTGCTACTGCTGCTCCCCAAGCGCAGTGTGCGAACCCGTCCGGCACGTACGGTGGCGCCGTCCCGTGGGGGCAGCGCCTGATCGACCCCGCGCGGCTGTGGCCGTTGACGCGGGGCGAGGGACAGCTGGTGGCCGTGCTCGGCACCGGCGTCGACGGGCAGAACGGCCAGTTCGCGCCCGGGCAGCTCGAAGGCGGGGCCGGCACCGAGCGGTCCGACTGCGACGGCCGCGGCACGATCGCGGCCGGGATCGTCGGCGCGCAACCGGATCCGTCGACGACGTTCGCCGGTGTCGCGCCCGGCGCGCACCTGCTGCCGATCCGCTCGACGCCGTCCGGCGACGGCGACCCCGGAGCGTTGGCCGACGCGATCGACACGGCGGTGGACCGGCACGCGAGCGTGGTCTTGATCGCCGTCCCCGCGGTTTCCGACAGCCCGGCGTTGTCCGGGGCGGTTTCCCGGGCCCGTGCGGCCGGCGCGGTGGTCGTCTCGGCGGCGTCGGCGACCCAGCAAGGCGCGCGGAGTTATCCGACGGCGACGTCCGGGGTCCTGGCCGTCGGTTCGGTGAATGCCGCGGGCGAGCCGGTGCAGACCGAGGCGGGGGACTACGTCGGCGTCGCGGCGCCCGGCGCGGACCTGGTCAGCACGTCGGCCGGGGCGGGCGGCGCGGTCGCGCACCGCTGGCCGGTCACCGACCCCGGGCTCGCGGCGGCGTACGCCGCGGGCGTCGCGGCCCTGGTGCGGGCCTACCACCCGGACCTGACCGGCGACCAGGTCGTCACCCGGCTCACGCTCACCGCCCACCGCCCGCCTTCCGGCGGCCACGACCCGCGGCTGGGCTGGGGAGTCCTGGACGCCTACGCGGCGGTGTCCTCGACCCTGCCCGCCGACGTCGCCGGTCCCGGCGTGGCCGCCGCGCCCGCCTCGGCTCCGGCGGTGGTCCCGGCCGCGGCCCCCGCGCCGCGTCCGCCGGACGTCGCGGCGGGCGTGATCGCCCTGGCCGGCGTCGCTCTCGCGGCCGCCGCGGGGGTGACGGTGGCGGCGGTCCGCCGCGCCCGCCGCCGAGGCTGGCGCCCCTCCCGCTTCACCCCGTAACCGACCCACCAGGCACGCGAGCCGACCGTCGGGGTACGCGAGTCGACCCCTCAATCACGAGTGATGCCCCTTCAATCACGCGAGATGCCTCCCCCATCACGAGTGATGCCCCTCCACGCACGCGAGTTCGGTGTACCGGAACGGTGAACTCGCGTACCTGGAGGGTCGGTTCGCGTACCTGGAGAGTCGGTTGACGTGATTGGAGGGGCATCTCGCGTGATTAGAGGGGCATCACTCGTGATTGGAGGGGCATCACGGTGGGGTGGGGGCGGGCGCGGCGGGAGGGGGTCGCGGGGAGCAGGGCTCGGTACATTGCTGCTACCTGGGCGTCGGTGTTGCGGTAGCCCGCCGCGGACGTTGTCAGTCCTTTTTGGACTTTCCGGAGCCGGGTGGGGTGGGACTCGAGTTCCGCGGCCAGGTCGGTCATCGTTTTTTCGAACGTCTTTGCCGCTGCGGCGGACTCGCTCACCTGGCCGAACGCCGCGGCGGGGAGCTTCGAAGCCGCCACCGCGGACTGGACCGGGGAAAGCACGTCGGCGCGTGCGCCGAACTCCCCGGCCGCCGCGTCGAGGCGGGCCGGGGCGACGCGATATCCAGCGGCCGTCATGAGGCGTCTTCGCCGATCACCGGCGGGGCGACCGGGGCCGACTGGCCCCAGACGTTCTCCGTCTCCACCAGCCACGCCGGGATCCGGCGCCCGGAGCCCATGTCGCCGCCCCCGCCCATGCCCATCGGCATCATGGGCATCATCGGCATCGCGCCCTTGGCGGCGGCCGCGCCCGCGGCTCCGGCCGCACCGCCGGCGAGCCCGCTGAGCGCGTTGCCCGCGCCGCCGTCGCCGGCCAGGCCGGAGTGCGCCGCGGGTGCTTCGGCGCCGCCGCCGATCGCGAGACCGCCACCACCACCCGGGACGCCGCCGCCCAGCGACGGTGCCTCGCCCCCGCCGATCGGGATGCCGCCCCCGGCTCCGCCTTCGACGCCGGCACCGCCACCGCCCTCGCCGAGCTTCGTGCCGGGCGGTTCTTCCTTCTTGTCCTTGGGATCCTTGCCGGTCGCCCACGACGGGACCTTCGGCATGATCGAGCCGAACCGGCCGAACGCGGCGGCCGAGGCCGCGGCGAGCCCGGCGGTGAACATGTCGCCGAACAGCGGGTTCGACGTCGGGACCGTCGTCCCCGGCGGCCGCGGCATGTTCGTCGAAGGCAGCGGGTGGCCGTCCGTCGGCGTGACGATGACGCCGGGACCGGACATGCCGTTGCCGACGAGCCCCGGCGAACCCACGCTGCCCGCGCCACCGCCGGCGGGCGGGGTCGTGGGCGTCTGGACCGCGTTCGGCGACGCCGGGATCGACTCCTCGGCGACCGTGTACTCGCCGGCCAGTTCGGTCATGACGACGACGGCCTTGCCGTGCGCCGATCCCGCGGCGTTCGCGGCGGCCTGCTGCGCCTCGACGTTCGCGATGGCCTGCTGGCGCTGCTGCGCCGCGGCCTGCACGACGGCGGGCGAAGCGTCCGGCGACAGCAGCGGCGGGTTCACCGCGAGCGCGACGTCGGCGGGGGAGACGTCCGGTACCGCGACCGGCGGCGGCATCTCCTTCTTGGCCTTCACCAGCGCGTCGGCGGCGTCGCCGAGCATCACGTTCATCGCCTCGGCGGTCTGCGCCACCTTGGAGATGCCGTTCGCCAGGTCGACGATCATCCGCTGGTACTGCTCGGCCGCGCCCCCGGTCCACTGCTCCTTGAACTCGGTCAGCTCCGAGTTCAGGTTGTGGGCCTGCTCGTGCAGGTGCAACGCCGCGGACTTCCACTTGTCGGCGGCGTGCCGCGCGCTGTTCGGGTCGCCCGCCTGCAGCATCGCGTACAGCTGCTGGTGGCTGTACGCGGCGAAGTTCGTGTGCGCGGTGTTCGTCATCCCTTGTGGCTCCCGTCGCTGTCACCCGAGCCGAGCAGGCCGAGCACCGGGTCGAGCAGGCCGGTGACGGCGCCCGAAGCGTGCAGGTCCCCGGCCACCACCTGGTCGGCGTTCTGGTAACCGTCGGCGACCGTGGTGGTGACGTCCTGGGCGAACCCGATCGCGCTGCGGACCTGGTCGAGCAGGCCCTGCATCTCCGAGACGGCGGCGCGGTGGGCGTCGGCCAGCGACCCGGCCTCGCCGAACTCGCCGAACAGCAGCGGCTCCTCGCCGAGGGTGAGCAGGAAGTCGTTCGGTTTCGCCATCGCGTGGATCTGGGTCTCCAGCTCCCGCACGAAGTCCTTCAGCGATTCCAGGTGGACGTAGTACGACTGGTCGTGCATCGGATCCCGGCTCTCTTGTCGCACGAACGCGGAAGGGGAAAGCCGGTCGGCCGGTGCGAGCGGGGGGTTCCCGCACTGGCCGACCGGCGCCTGGGCGCGGGTCAGCCCGCGAACAGCCCCTGGTTGCGGTTCTCCAGCGACTGCTGGAGGTCGTGGGCCTCGCCGACCTTGCCGCCGAACTGCGCGATGATCGCGACGATGTCCGCGGTGGCCTGGCGCAGCCGCGTCTCGGCCTGGCGGGCCGCGTCACCGGCGGAGCTGCCGGAGGCGTACCAGGTCGCCGTGATCGGCTGCAGGTTCTGGTGCAGCTGCTCCAGCTGCGAGGTGAGCGCCTTGGCCTTGGCGGCCAGGGATGCCGAGCTGTGCTGCAGCGCGGCGAAGTTGATTTCGACGACGTCGGCCATGGTGGGCGTCCTCTCGGGTCAGGGGTTGAGGCGGGGGAGCACGCCCGAGCCCTCGAGGGAGTTGCCGACCCCCTGGAAGCTCTGGTGGACGTCGGCGTCGCCACGGCCGTAGTTCGCGTGGCTGGTGTGCACGAGCTGCGACATGGTGTCGAGCTCCTTCACCGCCGCGGTCATCTTCTCCTGCAGCCGCCGCTGGAGGTCCCAGAACGCCACGGCCTGGTCACCCTTGTAGTTGCGCAGGGCCTCGGTCAGCTCGGACTCCAAGCTGGCCATCGTGGACTTGGCGCTCGTCGCGGTTTCCTCGAAACCCTGGACGGCGCGCGTCATGGCAGCGGAATCTGCCTGGAATCCCGGACTGGACATCGACGGGCCACCTCCTTCCTGAAGCGAATTCCCCTGGCGCGGTGGTCCGCGCGTGTGAAAGTCACGCTAGAAAAGAGGCCTGTGTGGTCAAACGGCACAACTGCCGGTCGCACTGACGGCACTATTACCCACAGCGCGGCGGTAGGGCCCTCCCCACCCGGCGGACGGGGGCGCGCTCCAGTGCTCGCCCCCGTCGGCGGCGCGAGGCTGTATGCCATGGCAGACAACGGAAATCCGCTGGTCACGCTCCGGTCGTGGCACCGCCCGCTGGTGGTGCTCGCCGGGGCGATGGGGGTGCTGTGCGCGGCGTCGCTGCTCGGGCTCCTGCTCGATGATCGCACGCTCGTCAACGCGCCGATCTGGCTCAAGCCCTTCAAGTTCTCGGTGTCGATCGGGATGTACGCGCTGACGCTGGCGTGGCTGCTGACGCACGTGCGCCGCGGGCGGCGCGCCGGCTGGTGGTTCGGGACGGTCTTCGCCGCGGGCATCGGCGTCGACGTCGGGCTGATCGTGGTGCAGATGATCTTCCGCGACCGGACGCTGCACTTCAACAAGGCGACGCCCGCGGACGTCGCGATCAACAACGTCGTCGCCGGGGGTGCCTACGCGGCGTGGCTGATGACCGCCGCCGTCGCCGTCCTGCTGTTGTTCCAGCGTCTGCCGGACAAGGCTTTGAACTCGGCGGTGCGCTGGGGCGCCGGGCTCGCCGTGGCCGGGATGGCCGTCGCCATGCTGATGTTCTCGCCGTCCCCGGCGCAGCAGGCCGTGCTCGACGCGGGCAGCAAGCCCTCGACGTTCGGCGCGCACTCCGTCGGCATCGAAGACGGCGGCCCGGGGCTGCCGGTGCTGGGCTGGAGCACCGTCGGCGGAGACATGCGGATCCCGCACTTCGTCGGCATCCACGGCCTGCAGGCGCTGCCGCTGGTCGCGTTCGGACTGCTCCTGCTGGCCCGCCGCCACCCGGTGCTCGAGTCCGACGTCGTGCGCCGCCGGCTGGTCCGGACCGCGGGCGCGGGCTACGCGGGCCTGATCGCGCTGCTCACCTGGCAGGCCCAGCGCGGCCAGTCGATCGTGCACCCGGACTTCTGGACGCTGACGGCCGCCACCGCGCTGATCGCGGCGGTCGCCGTCGTGGGCACGCTCTCGCTGCGCGCGCCGCGGCCGGTGGTTTCTGCCGAAATTCTGAGATCCGCCCGGTAGACCGGAACGCTCCGGGCGAAAGGCGGTCGAGATGGTCCACCCGCAGGCACTGCTGGACGAGCTGCGCCGCGCCCCGGACGTTCCCGCGTTCGAACGCGGCTCGCGGGTGACGACCCGCGGCGAGCTGCGGGAGCTGATCGGCCGGTTCACCGCCGGCCTGCGGGCCGCCGGCCTCGGCCCGGGGGACGGCGTCGGCATCGCCACCGGCGTCACGCCGGAGGGGTTCGCCGCGCTGGTGGCGGTGCACGTGCTCGGCGCCCGCGCGGTCGCCGTGCGGGCCGGGCTGCCGGAGTCCCAGCTGCGGCACATCCTCGGTGACGTCGACGCGCTGATCACCGACGAGCCGTGGGACGCCGGGGTGCCGGTGCTGCGGGTGGGGGATCTTCGGTCGGCGGCGTACGCCGAGCCGGTGCCGAGGGGGCAGCTCGACGACATCGCGACGGTCGTGTTCACCAGCGGCAGCACCGGCGTCCCGAAGGGGGTCGCCTACGGCTACCGCGCGCTGACCGAAGGCCGGGTGTGGCGGCCGCCGGTGCCGGGCTCGGCCCACGAGCGGCTGGGCGCGGGCTTCGGGCGGTACCTGCTGTTCGGGTCGCTCGCCAGCGCGGTGATGGTCGAGCAGCTGGCGGTGTGCCTGTTCGCGGGCGGAACCGCGGTGATCCCCGAGGAGCTGCCGGACTTCCCGTGGGTGCTGTCGCGGCTGGGGATCACGGCGGCGCTGACGACGGTGCCGCGGCTGCACCAGATCCTCGACGTGCTGCGTGGCGAGGAGGTCGGCCTGAGCGGCTTGCGGACGTTGATCGTGGCCGGCTCGCCGGTACCGCCGCACACGCTCGCCGAGGCGGCCGGGCGGATCGGGCCCGCGATGCACCACGCGTACGGGCAGACCGAGACCGGCATGCTGACGATCTGCCGGGCCGACGAGGGCATCGGTTCGGTCGGAAAGGCTTGCGACACCGTCGAAATCGACGTCCGCGACGGCGAGGTGTGGGTCCGCACGCCGTCGGCGTTCGCGGGCTATTGGCGGGATCCCGCGGCGACGGCGGAGGTACTGCGCGACGGCTGGGTGCGGACCCAGGACCTCGGTTTCGTGGACGGCGACGGCTACCTGCACCTGTCCGGCCGCGCGCGTGACGTCGTGATCGTCAACGCGATCATCCACTACACCGGCCCGATCGAGCGGGCGATCGCCGCGCACCCGGACGTCGACCAGGCGTACGTCGTGGCGGTGCCGGACTCGCTGACCGGAGAGGCGGCGCACGCCTTCGTCGTCCCGGTGCCCGGGCGGGAACCGGACTCCGGCGCGCTGCGGAAGGCGGTGGCGGCCGAGCTGGGGGAGGCGGCGGTCCCGGCGCGGTTCAGCCTGGTGGCGTCGGTTCCGGTGGCGCCGTCGGGCAAGCCGGACAAGGCGGCCCTGCGCGCGTCCATTGTGGACTGAGGTGGTCGTGAGTGAGAAACAGCGTTAGAACACTGTTTCTCACTCACAACCGGGCGGGACCTCAGACGCCGGTGGTGGTGCGGATCCAGCTGCGGCTCGCGGCGATGCTCGCGTAGTTCTGCGTGCCCTGGGGGTTCGAGCCGGAGTTCGAGCCCGTGGAGCACACCCCGACCTGGACGCCGTTGTAGAGCTCCGGGCCGCCCGAGTCGCCGTGCCACGCCGAGCCGTTGACGCCCTGGCTGGCGATCGCCGTGCCGCCGAACGCGTCCGAGCTGAGGCCCGTCACGCGCACGTTGGCGGTCTTGAGGGTGCTCGACGGCGGGCTGCTGCCCTGCGTGCGGCCCCAGCCGTAGATCTGGTTGGTCGACCCGGTCGGCGGGTTGCCGGTGCCGAGCTTCATGTACGTCGTGTTCACCGCCGTCGTCAGGTGCAGCAGCGCGATGTCGCCGTTGGGCGAGGCCTTCTGCTGGTCGACGGTGGCGTTCGTGCCCTGCTGGAGCGTCACGCTACCGACCTTGACGTGCATGCCGGGCGAGTTCAGGCAGTGCCGGGCGGTGAGCACCCACTGCGGGGCGATGATCGTCCCCGAGCACTCGAAACCGCCGTACGTCGTCACGTTGTTCCAGTAGATCTGGGCGCCCCACGGCGCGGAGGAGACCGTGCTCCCGCCGATGATGTCCTGCTGGGCGTCCGCAACCCCCGCTGAGACCAGACTCAGCGCCGCGGCGGCAGCCCCCACCGCGGCAACAGCCCTCGACATTCGCATGTAAATGCCCTTCGGCCCAGGTGATCCGGATATCCGTCCCGAACGGGACGACCAGCCCAAGTTAGGAGCCGTGAAGGATTTGCGGAACCTACCGAAGTCGGTAACCCGCTCCCGGGACACGCGCCCCGGGAGCGGGCCGTGTCAGCCGCTCAGCCGGCAGGAGTCCGGCGCGGACGTCACGTGGATCTCGGTGTTCCAGCCCGAACCGATGGTGACCCCCATGTGGTCCGGGCCCGACGGCGCCCACGTCTCGGTGTTGTCGGAGTAGCGGTACCAGCGCAGCACCGGGCCCGTCTGGCCGTTGAACGGGCTGGTCCCGGTGCTGCCCCGGCCGTACAGGATGTCGCCGCCCGGCGAGAAGATCTCGCTGAACATCTGCCAGCCGACGCCGACCGCCTTGTCCTTCTGGGCCCACGCCGAAGCCGCGAAGTCGTACTTGAAGCGGAACAGCTCGCCGCCCGGCTTCCGGGCGTACAGCACGCCGTCGCCGGCCGCGGTGATCGAGTCGAACCGCGCCCAGCCCGTGTCGAGCGTTTCGCCGCCGCCGTCGACCCACCAGTTCGTGGTGTCGCTCCAGACGTAGACGCGCAGGCGGCCCTGGTCGTCGATCATGAAGATGCGGTTCTTCTCGTCGACGGTGACCCGGTTCGCGTACTCGGGGGTGAGGTACCGCGCCCAGCCGCTGCCCACCTGGCCGCCGCCGCTCCAGCCGGTGCTCGTCGAGTACACCCAGCGCTTCAGGGTGCCGTTCGGGTACGGATCGCCGGAACCGTTGTCGCGGTGGATGTCCCAGATCACGCCACCCTTGCCGGCCAGCACCCGGCCCGTCCAGCCGGAGCCGATCGGGCTGCTCGGCTGCGACCAGCTGACCGCGCCGTCGGCCGGGCCGAGGTGGACGTAGCGCCAGAGGCTGCCGTCGGTGCGGGCGGTCCAGATCGCCGCCCCGGCCGGGCACGACACCGGCGTCGGCACGATCTGCCCGCGGATCCAGTCGCCGAGGTCGTCGACGCGGGTTTCGGTGCCGCCGGAACGGGTTTCGGTGACGTCGAGGCAGCCGTGCTGCCACGACGCGCTGCTCACCGCCACGAGCTGGGCGGTGCCGCCGGAAACGCGGAAGGCCGGGCCGCCCGCGTCGCCCTTGCACGTGTCGAGGCCGCCGGCCGACGAGACCGGCACTGTCACGCCGTCGACGGCCGAGACGGTGAACGGCGCGACGCGCGGCCGCGCGGGCACCCATTCGGTCGCGGTCCGGCCGAACCCGGCCACCTGCAGGGTTTCCCCGGCCTGCGGGGCGCTGCCGAGGACGATCGGCGGGACGCCCGTCGCCGGCTTCTCCAGCTTCGCGAGCACGACGTCCCGGTCGGTGCGGCGGACGACCTTGGTCACCTTCGCGGTGAAGCCGGCGCCGGTGCTCAGGTCGACGTCGCCGACCGTGACGGTCGCGGCCTCGCTCGGGGCACCGGAGTCCGTGGCCGTCAGGCAGGTCGCCGACGTGACGATCCAGGACGGGTCGATCAACGCACCCGAGCACGCCTTGGCCGGCGTGGCGACGCGGGCGAGGAACGGGTGGGTGCCGGCGGGGACCGCGGTGCCGCCGGACAGGGCCTCGGCGGGGGCCGCGGTCAGCAGACCGCCGGCGAGCAGGGTCACGGAAAGCGCGGTGAATCGGCGCATGGGAATCCTCGGGAAGGGGAAAGGCCGGCGGCGCGAGCGCGCCGCCGGCCTGGTGGTCAGAACATCGTCGACTGGGCGGGGTTGAACGTGCCGTTGCTGCTCCACTTGATGCCTTCGCTGTCGAAGCCACCGGAAGCGTTGGCGTGCCAGCGGAACAGGTTGGTGTTCGAGCCGCCGTAGTCGTAGGTGGCCAGCAGGTCGGTGCGTCCGTCGCCGTCGAAGTCGCCCACGGTCCAGCGGGACTGGCCGAGGTTCCAGTTGCCCGGCCCGGTCGTCCACTGCGTGACCGGCGCGTCGACGCCGGTGGCGGTGGCGTGCCAGGTGCGGAACGTCAGGTTCGCGCCGCCGAGGTCGATCCCGGCGGCCAGGTCGGTGCGGCCGTCGCCGTCAAAGTCCCCGGAGAGAAACTGCGCCTTGCCGGACGGGATGCCGCCGTTCCACTTGACGCCCTGCGAGTCGAGCCCGCCGGAAGCGTTGCCGTAGAAGAGGAACAGGTTCGTGGAGTTGTCGAGGTAGTCGTAGAAGGCGGCCAGGTCGGCCCGGCCGTCGCCGTTGAAGTCGCCGCCCCGCCAGCTGGACTGGGCGAGGTTCCAGTTGCCCGGCCCGGTGCGCCACCGCGTGACCGGGGCGTCGAACCCGGTCGCCGTCGCGTGCCAGGTCAGCATGCTCATGTCGGCGTTGCCGTTGTCGTAGGCGGCGGCGATGTCCGTGCGGCCGTCGCCGTCGAAGTCGCCCGCGGTGAACTTGGCGTTCAGCGGCCGGAAGGCACCGCTCCACTTGATGCCCTGGCTGTCGAAGCCACCGGAGGCGTTGGCGTACCAGAGGAACAGGTTGGTGCCGCCGTCGAGGTAGTCGTAGAACGCGGCGATGTCGGTGCGGCCGTCGCCGTTGAAGTCACCGGTGACCCAGCGGGCCTTGGCGGCCTCCCAGCCGTCGGCGCTCCACTTCAGCTGCGGGTTGTCCACGCCGGTCGCGGTCATCGGCCAGACGTACACGCCGGTGCGGGCGTTCTTGAGGTCGTAGGCCGCACCCGCGTCGTCCCGGCCGTCGCCGGTGAAGTCGTTGCCCGCCGACACCGGGGTGGTCGCGGACACGGCGTCGGTCGCCGTGCTCGTCCAGCCGTCCGCCGTCGCCGCGACGACGCGGTAGTAGCGGGTTTGCTTGGCCGGCAAGGTGGTCTGCGTGTACGCCGGGGCGGCGGTGCTGCCCAGCAGGTGCGCCGCGTCGATCGGCACGTCCGGGGTGGCCGAGCCGTACACGTGGTACCGCGCGTTGTCGGCGGTGGCCAGCGGGTGCCAGGTGACGGTGATGGCGTGGCCCACCGCCTTGGCCGACGGCGCGAGCGCCTGCTGACGGATCCAGCCGGCGATGTCGTCGATGCGGGCCGCGGTGGTGCCCTGGCGCGTCGTGGTCTCCCCGAAGCAGCCGTGCTGCCACGACGTGCTCGTCACGGCGAGGACGTCGGTGCGGCCGCCGGCGTCCCGGAAGATCGGCGCGCCCGCGTCGCCGCGGCAGGCGTCGGTGCCGTTCGTCCCGGTCAGCGCCAGCGTGGTCGCCGTCGACGACGGCACCGTGAACCTGCCGACGTGCAGCGTGTCCGGCACCCACTCGCTGTCGGTGCGGCCGTACCCGGCCAGGCTCAGCTGTTCGCCGGACAGGACCGGGATGGTGCTGAGCGGGATCGGCGCGATGTCGGTGATCGGCGTGCCGAGCCGGGCGAGGGCGACGTCACGGTCGGCGCGGACGACGACGTTCGTCACCTGCGCGACCCGGCCGCCGGTGCCGCTGAGCGTGGTCCGCCCGACGGTCGCGGTGGTCGCCTTGGCGGGCACGCCGCCCTGCGGGTTCTCCGGGAAGCAGCTCGCGGCGGTGAGGACGAGGTCGGGCTCGACGAGCGCGCCACCGCAGGCCCGGCCGTCGGCGGTGAGCTTGGCGGCATACGGATAGGCGCCGGCGGTGGCGGCAGTGCCCCCGGAAACGGCGTCGGCGGGAACGGCGGTCAGCAGGCCGCCGGCGAGCAGGGTGACGGCGAGCGCCGCCACCCGCTTCGGCTGGAAAGGCATACGAAAGTCCCCTCATGGTGCCCGGCCGGTGCGCGGGCATGCGGAATCACCCGGAATCGTCCGGGGTGTGACGGGTCGGAAAAGAGACCGTTGCGGCACGCGAATGCCGCAACGGTTTACTCCGATTGCCGGTCAGGCGGAGGCACGCAGTTCGAGAAGTGTGGAGGGGTCGGTTCCGGCGCCTTCGCCGATTCCGGTCCAGCCGGTTTTGGCGATGGGGACGGTGCTGGTCTGGCCGTTGATTTCGATGGTGGCCTGGATGGTGTGCTGGTTGTCGCCGAGGAGTTGGTAGGCGTTGGGGACTTCGAGGCGGAGGTAGCCGGTGGGGGCGTTGACCTTGAAGCAGTAGTGGCCGGGGTCGCGGTCGTGGTCGGCGGAGTTGTAGGCGTGCAGTTCGAGCAGACCGGTCTGGCTGCCGCAGGTGATGAGGGTGATGTGGCCGTCGCCGCTGATGAGTTTGATGGCGCGGTCCTGGAAGATCTGGGCGGCGCCGGGGTAGGAGTAGTCCTCGACGATCGGTGGTGGGGTGTCGTCGGTGGGTGCGGCTCCGGCCGTGGCGGTGAGGCTGGAGGCGGATCCGGTGGCGGCGAGTGCGGCGCCGGCGACGGCGACAGTGGTGATACGCGCGGGTGTGCGCATGGTTTGTTTCCCCCTGCGGTTTCGGAAAACGGCATGCCGGTCGGCGGCGAAGTGTTTCGCCGCGTGCGGACGTGAAGAAGGTCGCGGCCGACCCCGAGCGGACGCGATCCGGACTCTAATCACGTTCCGGGCGTGGCGTCAATGAATGTCTGTCAGGTTGATCCGTGAGGTGGTGCTCACCCGTTTGCGGCTTCCGGCCGGTTCGGTGTCTCTGCTACTTTTCGACGGCTTTGGGGGGAGATCCAGAGCGGTAAGCGCTCTCTTCTTTCGTGCACTTCGTGGGTGCTCGTGTGCGTGTTTCCCCTCGTGGCTGGGGTTTTCATCGTGCGCACGGGAGGGGCTTGGGCGTGGTGCGGTTGCGGGGATCGATCGTCGGGAGAGCGCGGACCGCGTTGGTGGCCACGGTGGTGGCCGCGGTGGCTTCGGGGGCGGTGGCGGTGCCCGCCCAGGCCGCGGAGCCGGTTCCGGGTCCGAAGGAACGCGCGCAGGTTGTCGCGTTGTGGCAGGCGGGTGGCCCGGCCACGAAGGACGCCGCGGCGGCGGCGTTGGTGGGCTCGGATGCGGAGGTCCACACCTTCCTGGCCACCGGCCAGGCGGTGGCGGCCGAGCACGACGACCGGATCAAGGTCAGTCAGCTGCTGACGGTGGCCGGGTCCGGACTGCGGCGGGCGGCGCAGGCGGCGCTCAGCGGCACCGCCGCCGATGTCCACGCATTCCTGGCGACCGGCTGGCAGCAGCCGTGGCGGGATGACAACCGGGTGCAGGTGTCCCGGTATGTCACCACGGGCGGGCATTGGGTGCAGGTGGCCGGGCAGGCCGCACTGAACGGCACCGAAGCCGACGTGCAGCGGTTTCTGGATTCGGGGCGGCAGCAGGCGCAGAACGACGACGACCGGATCAAGGTCAGTCAGCTGGCCACGACCGGCGGCCCGGAAGTGGCGCGGGCGGCGCAGCGGGCGTTGAGCGGCACGGTCGAGGATATCCAGGCGTTCCTCGAGACCGGGTACGCGCTGGCCGCCGAACGCGATCAGGAAACCGCGACCGTCGCCCACCTCGCGGATCTGGCGCGGGACGCCGGGGCGCGGGCAGCGGCGCAGACCAAGCAGGCCCAGGACGCGGCCGATCGGGCGATCGCGGCGGCGGCGCGGGCGAAGGAAGCGGCCCAGCGGGCGGCGGCGGAAACCCAGGCGGCGAGGGACTCCTCGGTGCAGGCGGCGGGGGCGGCGGCGCGGGCGGCCAGTGCGGCGCGGGGTGCCGCCGATGCGGCGAAGACGGCGATCGGGGCGGCGGCGGAGGCGAACCGGGCATCCCGCGTCGCGGCGAATGCGGCGGCGCAGGCGGCGACGGCGGCGTCGTTGGCGGAGCAGGCGTGTTCGCGGGCGTATTCGGCGGCGTCGGCCGCGGCGGCGGATGGTGCGCACGCGGCGGAGGCCCGGCAGGCGGCGCAGGACGCCCGGAACGTCGCCGCGGGGGCGCGGGCGGCGGCGGAGGCGGCCAACGCGGCGGGGCAGGCGGCGGATGCGTCCGGGCGGGCCGCCGGGGCGGCGCGGAGTGCGAGTTCGAACGCCGACGCGGCGGCGTCGGCGGCGGATGAGGCGGCCGGGTATGCGCGGTCGGCGGGGGCGAACGCCACTCAGGCCGAACAAGCGGCCGCGACAGCGCGGGCGGCGGCGGCGCGGGCGAGTCGGGCGGCGAGTGCGGCGGAGTCGTTGGCGGGTCAGGCTGCGGGGGCGGCGCGGCAGGCGCGGGATGCGGCGAATGCGTCGGCGGCGCATGCGGATGCGGCCGCGACTGCGGCGGATCAGGCGGCTGCGGCGGCGGATCAGGCGAAGAAGGATGCGGATGCCGCGGGTCGGTATGCGGCGGCGGCGAAGGTGTCGGCGGACACCGCGACCACGGCAGCGACCCAGGCTGCCGCACTGGAGAAGACCTCCCGCGATGCGGATGCGGCGCGCCTGGAGGCGCAGAAGGCCCAGGCGATCGCGGATGCGGAAGCGGCCAAGCAGGCTGAGGATGCGCGTACGGCGGCGGGGGATTGGAAGGCGGGGGAGGCGGCGAAGCGGGCGGCGGAAACCCAGCGGCTGCTGGACGAAGCCGCAAACCCCGCCACCGCACCGGAAACGGTGATCCTCGACATCCGCAAGGCTGCCGTCCAGTTGATGCAGAGCGGCGGCCCGTGGACCAAGGCCGCCGCCGCCTCGACCCTGAGCGGTGACGAAGCCGGCCTCAAGCAGTTCCTGTGGTCCGACCTGCGCAGCGCGACAGCGCAGGATGACCGGGCGAGCGTCGCGACCCTTGGTGATACCTCGGACAACCCTCGCTTCAAGAAGGCCGCGACGGACGCCTTCGCCGGTTCCGGCGATGACGTCACCGCGTTCCTGCAGACCCAGGCTTACCCCGGTAAAGCCGATGACGACCGGGTCGCGGTTCAGCTGATCCTCAACAACGGTGGACCGGCGACCAAGGAAGCGGCCAATCGTGCCCTGAGCGGGACGCCCGCGGACATCGCCGAGTTCCTGCGGACCGGGCAGTTCGTCGCGGCTGAGCACGACGACCGGATCGCCGTGTCGGTGGCGATGACGACTGGCGGACCGGAGGTGAAGGCCGCCGCCGAGGCGGCCCTCGCCGGCCCGGTGTCCTACCTCCGGAAGTTCCTGCATACCGAAAAGTTCGACGCGCAGCAGCGGGACATCGATACGGCGGTCCATGCCGCGGACGTTCACCGTTACGTGACGGAGGCGGCGAGCACGGCCGCGACCGCCCAGGCGAACGCCGCGCTGGCCGCCGAAGCGGCCGCTCGGGCCCGCAACGCCGCCGACGAAGCGACGCAGGCCGCTGCCGAAGCCCGTAAGCAGGCCGATCAAGCGAAGATCTACGCCGATCAGGCAGCCCAATCGGCAGCCGACGCCCAGCGGTCCGCGGACCAGGCTGCCGAGTCGGCCAGGCAAGCGCGCTCCGCGGCTCAGAACGCCAACCGCGACGCCCAGGCCGCCGCACACTCGGCGGCGCAGGCCCGCACTTCCGCTTCGCGTGCCGACCAGGCGGCGGCCAGCGCGAGCACCTATGCCGAGCAGGCCCGCGCGTCGGCGATCGCCGCGGGCAAGGACGCTGACGAAGCCGCGGCGGCTGCCGCGGACGCCAAGCGGATCGCTTCGGAAAAGGAACACCAGGAGGAAGCTCAGCGTCGCGCCGAAGAGGACAAACGAGGAGGCACGCCGACCCCCGAGGACGACGCCGCGCTTCGTGCGGCCGGCGGACAGGAACTCGTCGACCAGTACCACGAGGCACTCGACCTCGCGAACAAGAGCGTCATCGACTGGATCATCGAGAACGGCGGCCAGATCCTCGTCGATCTCTTCATCGGCGGCATCAAGTCGTGCATCAAAGACCCGGGCTTCCTGAACTGCCTGATGGGCGCGATCGATATCGCGTCGCTCGGGCTGGCGTTCACCAAGGCGTTCGAAGTCGGCCGCGCACTGTGGAAGATCGGCCGCGGGATCGGGAAGTTCCTGGAGGAGTCCGACCGGGCGCAGAAGCTGATCAAGAAGGCCAAGGACATCCTCTTCGGCACCGGAGCGGCCTGCACCAACAGCTTCACACCAGGCACAGCCGTCCTGATGGGAGACGGGTCCCGCCGGCCGATCGCCCAGGTCCGCATCGGTGACTCGGTCCGGGCCGCCGACCCGCTGACCGGCCGCGTCGGCAATCACCTGGTGTCCAACCTCATCGTCGGTGAGGGCGTCAAGAACCTGGTTTCGGTCTCCGTCGGCGGGGCAGGCGGTGGCACGGTCGAAGCGACCGGCAGCCACCCGTTCTGGGTCGGTGCGGCACAGCGATGGCGCGAGGCCGCGGATTTGGCGCCGGGTGACCGGCTGCAGACGGCCGACGGTGGATCCGTCGCCGTCTCCGGCACGGCCGCTCGTCAAGTGACGGCCAAGGTCTACAACCTCACGGTCGAAGACCTGCACACGTATTTCGTGTACGCCGGCGACAAGCCGCTCTTGGTGCACAACGCGGCTTGCGTCCGCTTCGTGGTCGATTCGAAGGGCGTGATCAAGGACCTCGAGGGCCCGCAGGCCCAGATCTTGCTGAACAAGGCCGTGGGTGATGGCTTCCGGGACGACGTCGCGGTCTTCCTCCGGGAGCGGGGACGTACGGTGATCACCGACGCCGAAAACAAGGCTGCCCTGACGTTCCAGACCCCCTACGGCCCACGTACGCTCGATCTTGGCGTCTGGGACAAGGATGGGAAGCTGCTCGGCTACGTCGAAGCCAAGACCGGCGGCGCCCCGTACGACGCCGCGCAGCAGGCCAAGGACGCCTGGCTGCGGCAGCAGTACGGATTCAACATCGATGTGGTGAGGTTCGTTCCGTAATGGTGGTGCGCACGGATGGCGTATGAGGTTCAGCTGTACTGCACGACCGGAGGCATCGCCGCCGACGCGGGATTCGACAGCCTGGTGTCGGGGGCGTCGGCGGACGGCACGGAGCTGCGGCTGAGCGACCGCAGCTCCGGCGACGGCTGGGTGGCGGCACAGCTCGATCCCGTCTCCGGTGGCGCCGCCGGGTGCCATGTCCAGTTCAGCGCCGGGTCGCCGCTCGTGGCCGCGATGGTCGCCGGCGTGGCGGCGGACGATCCGTCGGGCCGGGTGTCCGACGCGGACTCCATCGTCACGCTCACCCTGTCGGGGGAAGTGGACTGGACTGTGGTCTCGGCGGTCTGGCGCGCGGCGAAAGCGCTCTGGGAGGTCGTCCCCTACGACGAAGGGTCCGGCTTCGCCGTCGACCTCGACGAGCTCTGAAAATCGGGCCGCCGGCTCACCGGACCGCGTGCTGGCCCTGATCGACGCGATGGCGCGGGGCACGCTCGACTACGTGCGCGACCACGCCGGCGAGCTGCTGGCGCTCATCGCGCACCTGCTCGAGATCGGCGGCGGCATCGGCCTGGCGGTCGCCGGGGCGGGCGAGGTGGCCGCCGGGGCGGCGACCTGCGGCGAGGAAATCGCCGGTGCCACCACGGCGGGTGCCCTCCTCGGCCTGCCGGAGGGCGGCGTCGGCGCCATCCCCGGTGCCGCGATCGGCTTCCTCGGCGGGGTGGTCGCCTGCGCGTTCACGGGCGCGCCTGCCATCGCGGGCGGGATCGCGTCGATCCTCGGCGGGCTGGGCCATGGCGATGGACGGCATCAAGGGCGCCGCCGACGACATCGGGAAGCTCGACGGCGAGGTCGTCTGGAGCCCGGCGCTGCGGATCGGCAAGCTGTTCATCAGCGTGGCCGGGACGCTGGCGGACAACTCGGGGGCCGACCTCGCGTCGGCGGGTTTCACCATGATGGCGAGCGACTACTACTACGTGGATCCACCGGCACTGGCCGGCTTCGTCCGGACGCTGCTGGCGGGGTCGGTGGCCGCCAACCCGATGTACCGGGAGCTGGCCCGGGGGTTCCTCGTGACCTGCCTGGTTCTGCTGGACCGGGCAGGGGTGGTGCTCGAGCCGGAGGGCGAAGCCCAGCGAGAGCTGTTCGACGCCCGTGCGGCCCACGCGGCGTTGATGTAGTCCCGGCGTGTTTTCGCGCGGCGGAGGATGGAAAACGTCGATCCGGCGACCTCCGGCTTCCATCCGCGACCTGGACGAGTCCGGTCCCGAGACACCAGAGTCCCCCAGCCCGGGGCGAGCCGCCGAACTCGGTCACCGTTGGTCGAATTCGGTCAGTTGCAGTGCTGGGCGTTGCGGGGTTCGTGGTCGTAGCGGAGGCTGGTGCGTCCGGCGGCGTGGAGGAGGTTGTGCCGGAACCGGGCGAGGGTGAGGGGTGCTTGGACGGAGTCGAGCATTTCGCGGTTGGGTGGGCAGGCGAAGATGCCGCGGATGGCGTCGATGGTGTCGGGGTTGAAGTCGCCGTAGCGGCTTAGTTCGAGCGGTGTTTCGCGGGCCTGTACGGCGACTTCCCAGGCGCTGGGGGCGTATTTGTTGTGGCCGATCCGGCGGCCGGGCAGGGGGGTGGTGTGGGCGGCGATGGGGTTGGCCAGGCCGATGGGGTCGTGGACCCAGATGTCCAGTGGCAGGAGCATGCCGGGGCCGCCGATGTTGTAGAAGCTGGAGATGGTGCGGCCGTTGGTGGTGGGGTAGTGGTGCCATTCGCCTTGTTCGGTCTGGACGAAGACCGCGGGTTCCGGGCGGGCGGCGAGGATGGCGTTGAGGGGGCCGGTGACGGCGGTGAACTCGTCGAAGTCCTCGGCGAGGATGGGGTGTTCGTGGTGGCTGGCGGCGACGTAGCTGGCGCGTTCGTCGGCGATGCGCCGGACTTGGTCCATGGGTTTGTCGGCGGTGGTGTAGCCGGCGCGTAGCCAGGTTCCGGCGATGATGGCCCAGATGCCGAGGGCGATGACCGGCAGGACGGTGGTTTTGGTGAGCCGGACGACCATCACGGGCAGCATGAGGCTGAACAGTGCGGGCAGGAGCATCCGTCCGTGCATGAAGTCGCCGCCGACGCGGATGACGTAGAGGGCCAGGGTGATCCCGCCGAGCAGGGGGACCGCCACCACGACCGCCATCGCGCGGTCGATCGGGGTGCGCCAGAGAACCACCGCGCCGAGCAGAGCGCACAGAACGAGGGGGATCCACAGGTAGTAGGGGGTCGCGAAGTCGGTGAGGTAGTCCCAGCCGTGGTCCCAGAGGGCGTCGGAGGCTTCTTTGACGAGTGCGGTGTTGGGGGTGAGCAGGCCGTAGTAGCCCATCCGGAAGATCTGGTAGGCGACGGGCAGGGCGGCGGCCGCGGCCAGCCAGAGCAGCGCCGGGCGCCAGCCGCGCCATTCGAGGATCAGCAGCCCGGCGCCAGCGAAGGCGCTGAACAGGGCCAGGTCGGGCCGGACGAGCACACCGAGGCCGATCACCAGTGCGGTGACCCAGACCGGGCAGGCGGGGGTGCGGCGCGCGTGGCGGACGAGCAGCCACCAGGTGGTGCCCAGCCACAGGGTGATCAGGCCGGTTTCGAGGCCGGAGGTGGCGAAGTCGCGGAACGGCGGCAGGGCGATGAGCACGAGCGCGCCGGCGGGTGCCACGAGCGTGGAGCCGGTGAGGCGGCGGGTGCCGTCGAGGGCGAGCAGCAGGCCGCCGGCGGCGCAGAGCAGGCCGAGGACGACGGCGAGCCATTCCAGGCGCAGTCCGGGGATCCAGCCGAACGCCACCAGCAGGTAGGTCCAGAGGGTGCTGGTGTTGGATTCGACTCGTTCGCCGGCGTTGAACACCGGTCCGTTGCCGGCGAGGATCTGGCGGACGGTGCGCAGGACGATCAGGCCGTCGTCGCTCATCCACCGCCGGTTCCAGGCGAGCACGGCGAACACCGCGACGGTGAGTCCCAAGGCGAGCCAGTTCCAGGCTCGTGGCCGGGGAGCACGGTCGGGCGTGCTGGTTTCGACGGGCGACTCGTCGGCGACGGTCGTGCTCATCTGCAGGAAGCTCCTCGTGCCCACGGGGCGAAGTGCGCGGCTCGGGATGATCATCCGCCGCTGGGCGTGAGCTTACTCGCCCCGGGAAACAGGGCCGGGCCGGGAGAGATTCCCGGCCCGGCCATGTTCTACAGGATGGTGATCGCTCGTGGCAGTGGGACTTCGCTGTTGTAGGCGAAGGCGTCGTGCCACTTGATGCTGTCCCCGACGAACTTCGTGCCGTCGGAGGTGGCGATGTACACGTCGGCTGCGGTGCCGCGGGTGAAGGTGGCGATGTCGTCTTTGCCGTCGCCGGTGAAGTCGCCGACCGCGGGGAT
>NZ_NMUL01000062.1 GCF_002234595.1 Amycolatopsis vastitatis | reverse complement strand
TTCGCTGCCCGCCGCGAAGTGGTCGTGCCACTTGACACTGTTGCCCACGAACTTGGTCCCGTCGGAGGTGGCGACGTAGACGTCGGTGGTGGTGCCGCGGGTGAAGGTGGCGATGTCGTCCTTGCCGTCGCCGTTGAAGTCCCCGATCGCCGGGACTTCGTCGTTGAAGGCGAAGTTGTCGTGCCATTTCACGCCGTTGCCGGCGAACTTGGTGCCGTCGGAGAGCGCGACGTAGACGTCGCCGCCGCTGCCGCGGGTGAAGACCGCGATGTCGTCTTTGCCGTCGCCGTTGAAGTCGCCGACGTAGGGCAGCTCGGCGTTGAACCCGAAGTCGCCGTGCCACAGCGAGCTTGCCCCGAACTTGGTGCCGTCCGACAGGGCGACGTAGACGTCACCGGTCGTGCCCAGGGTGAAGGTGGCGATGTCGTCCTTGCCGTCGCCGTTGAAGTCGCCGACCGCGGGGAT
>NZ_NMUL01000061.1 GCF_002234595.1 Amycolatopsis vastitatis | reverse complement strand
CTCGCTGTTGGCGGCGAAGAAGTCGTCCCACAGCGTGCCGTTGCCGGTGAACTTCGTCCCGTCGGACAGGGCCACGTAGACGTCGGCGGAGCTTCCCCGGCTGAACGTCGCCACGTCGGCCTTGCCGTCCCCGTTGAAGTCACCGGACAAGGGAATCTCGGCGCCGATCGAGAACCGGTCGTGCCACAGCACGCTGTTGCCGACGAACTTGCTCCCGTCGGAAGCCGCCACGTAGACGTCGCCGTCGGTGCCGCGGACGAAGGTGGCGATGTCGCCCTTGCCGTCGCCGGTGAAGTCGGTCGGCGACCGTGCTCCGGTGGTGGCGGTGAACTGCGGGCTCGCCGCACCGGTCGAGGCGACCACCAGGTAGGACCAGGTCTTGCGGGCCGTGGCCGAATGCAGGAACGTGGTCGCCTTCGTGGTGCCGATGAGCTGCGTCGCGCTGTTGGTCGCCGGACCGGCCGAGCTGGCGTAGATGGAGTAGGTCGCGTCGTCGGACGCGGCCAGCGGGGTCCAGGACAGCGTGACGCCGTGACCGACCGCCTTCGCGGTGCCGACGATCGCCTGGCCGCGGATCCACGCGCTCAGGTCGTCTACCCGGGCCCCGGTGGTGCCCTGGCGGGTTTCGGTCTCGGCAAGACAACCGTGCTGCCACGACGTGCTGGACACGGCTGCGATGCTCAGGTTGCCCGCGCTGTCGGTGCGCATGATCGGCGCCCCGGCGTCGCCTTTGCAGGCATCGGCGCCCTCCGCACTGGTCAGCGACAGGGTCGTCGCGGTGCTCGCGGTCGTGGTGAACTGGGCGCGGCGGACCTTGTCGGGTACCCATTCGTCGCCGGTGCGGCCCCAGCCGATGAGGTTCACGGTCTCCGCGGAGCCCGGCACGCCCGACGCGGCGGCCAGTGGCAGCGGGGTTGTGCCGGTGGCGATGGTGTCGATCCTGGCCAGGGCGACGTCGCGGTCGGTACGGACGTAGAGCTGAGTGACCTTCGCGACCGTCCCGGTGGTCGTCGTCAGATCCGGGCGGCCGACGATGACGGTGGTCGCTTTCGCCGGGACACCGCCTTGGGGGTTTTCGGGGAAGCAGCTCGCCGCGGTGAGCACGAGCGTGGGTTCGACGAGCGCGCCGCTGCAGGCCCGCCCGTCCATGGAGATCTTCGCGGCGAAGCCGTAGTTCGTGACGGTTCCCCCGGAAACGGCCGCCGCGGGTACGACAGCTATCAGGCTGCCGGTGAGGAACACGGCGGCCAGGGTGGCGCCGCGATGAAGACGTGAAAACATTGAGTGGTTCCCCCGCTCGTTGATCAGTCGCCTGGTGAACGAGTTCTGCGGAATTCGTACCGCGGAACACAGTCGCCGACGGTTTCCGCGTCGGTGCCGCCGCACGCCGCCCAAGCGGCGACAAGACCGGGAAATACGGCTTCCGGGCTTCCTGTTGATTGTGGCGTGAGTTTTCCGCTATTTTTCTCCGCAATATCGAATACCGGGGCGTGGACTTTGCCGCGAATTCAGCGCGACGGGATCACTGGCCGGAATTTCGGGTCAGGAGGAACCGATGAGTTCGAGCAGGGTTGCGGGGTCGGCGCCGGCCCCGGCCAACGTCGTCAGGTTCGCCTTGAGCTTGTGTCCCTGCCCTGGCCCTTCAGCAGCTGCGCCTCGTCGGCCGGACCGTGGGCGGGCTCAGGGAGTGGCGACGAGGGTGACCAGGGTGCTGCCCTTGTCCCCGGGGATGGGCGTCCACTCGTTCTTCGAGATGTCGATCGCGGTGCTCTGGCCCGCAAGCGTCGCCTTCACGGTGTGGTCGTCGCCCTTGACGAAGGTCACCTCGGGGATCTCCATGGTCAGCCTGCCGGACTGGCCGGCCGGGACCTTGAAGCAGGCGATCGGCTTGAGGTTGCGGCGCACCCGGATGAATCCGTCGTTGCCGGGCGTCGACGGGCAGTCGGCCAGCAGCATGTGGCCGTCACCGGTGATCAGCTTGAAGCCCTGCTCGGCCAGGATCTTGTCCGCGCCGGGGTAGCTGTAGTCCTCGACGAGCGGCGGTTGTTCGTCGGCGGCCCGCGTGGTCTGTGCGGTCCCGGCGACCGCCGAGGCGGCCGTCGGCAGGGTCGCGATGAGCAAACCGGTGGCAGCAGCCAGCACGAGGAACGGCTTGGCCATTCGAATCTCCCCTTAGTGAAACCCCCAAGGCAGGCTGACGCCTGCGAATCGCACACTAAACGTCGGGGCCCGTCGCCGTCAACGAGTGACCGCCCCGACCAAGGGCAGACTGGTAAATGAATGGTGACACCTCTTCCGTGCCGCACGTGTGTGCCGCTACGGTACGAACAGTCTTTCTTGGCACACGGCTTACATCAGTTGAGCTACTGGGGGGAATTGGCCAATGAGGATCTGGGGGAAGCGTCGGCTTTCGCGCGCGCTCAGAACACCCGTCGCAGCGACACTGGCCGCGGCTCTGGTCGCTGGGCTGGCCCCGGGGCTGGCAGCGTCGCCGGCGGCGGCCGCACCGGCCGCGGCGGCCGCGGACCAGCCCGGCGAGCGCGCCCAGGCGGTGCAGCTGTGGAAGACCGGCGGAGCGGGCGTGGAGGCGGCGGCCGAGGCCGCGCTCACCGGGACCGATGAGGACGTTCACCGGTTCCTCACCGCCGACTTGGCCGCGGTACAGGACAACGATCTCTGGAACGAGATCGGCCGGTTCATGTTGCTGGGCGGCGCGAACACGCGCACCGCGGCGACCGCGGCGCTGGACGGAAACACCGACGCCAAACGGCAGTTCCTCGCCAGTGGCTGGCAGGCGCCGTGGAAGGAAGACATCCGCGGCAAGGTCGGCCAGGTGATGGCCGCGGCCCCGGCCGGCAGCAACGTCCGGACCGAGGGCAGCCGGGCGCTCGACAGCGACAACGTCGACACCATGCTGAAGTTCCTCAGCACCGGCAAGGACGAGGCGCAGGACGCCGACGACACCATCCAGGTCGGCAGGCTGATGTCCGCCGCCGGCCGGGGCACCCGGGTGTGGGAGGCCGCCCAGCGCGCGCTCGACGGCACCACCGAGGACATCCACGAGTTCCTCCGGCAGGGCTACCAGGTCGCGGTCCAGCGCGACCAAGAGGTGTTGTCGGTCAAGTCGCTGGCCGAGCTGGCCAAGCAGGCCGGTGACCAAGCCGCGCTGCAGACGCAGGCCGCCAAGGACGCCGCCGACGCCGCCGTCGCGGCCGCCGCCAAGGCCAAGGAGGCGGCCGAGCGGGCCAAACGGGAAACCGATGCGGCACAAGGCGATGCCGACCGCGCCGCGCAGGCGGCCGGACGGGCCGCCGAGGGCGCGCGCCGGGCCGCGGAGGCCGCGCGGACCGCGATCAGCGCCGCCGCCACGGCCAACGAGGCGGCCCGCATCGCGGCCAACGCGGCGAGCAAGGCCGCGGCCGCGGCGGTCGCCGCCGGGCAGGCCGCCGCGCGGGCCCGGGACGCCGCTGTCCAGGCGGGCCTGGACCACGGCAAGGCGGATGCCGCGCGGGACGCGGCCCGCACCGCGCGTCAGGTCGCGGAAGCGGCGGATACGGCCGCGAAGGCGTCCGAGGCCGCGGGGAATGCCGCGACCGCCGCCGGGAACGCGGCGACGGCGGCCGGCAGCGCCGGTGCGAACGCCGATGCCGCTGCTTTCGCCGCCGGGCAGGCGTACCAGGCCGCGCTCGCGGCCGGTGCGAACGTGGCCGAGGCCAAGGCCGCCGCGGACCGCGCCCGCCGGGCCGCCGCCGAGGCCAACCGGGCCTCGGCCGCGGCGAGGAACATCGCCGCCGGGGCGGCCCAGGCCGCCCGCGAAGCCCATGACGCCGCCACGTCCGCCGCCGCGCACGCGAGGGCCGCAGCCGACGCCGCCGACGAGGCCGCGAACGCCGCGTGGCAGGCCGACCAGGCCGCGGGCAAGGCGGAGGACGCCGCCAAAGCGGCCGACCTGTCGGCCAAGGAGGCCCAGGACGCGGTCGACACGACGATCAGGATCGCCGACACCGCGCGCAACGCCGACGCCGAACGGCTCGCCCAGGAGAAGTCGGCCGCGATCGCCGCGGCCCAGGACGCGAAGGCCGAGGAGGACGAGGCCAAGGCCAAGGCCGAGTGGAAGGCAGGCCAGGCGGTCGCCCTGGACGCCGAGGCGCAGCGGCTGCTGAGCGAGGCCCGAGACCCGGCCACCCCGCCGGCCAAGGTGATCGAGAACGGGCGCAAGGCCGCCGCCCGGCTGGGCAAGTCCGGTGGCCCGTGGACCCGCGCCGCGGCCGAGGCCACACTGGCCGGCGGCGAGCCGGACGTGAAGATCTTCGTCGCGACCGGCCAGCAGCTCGCGGCCGCGAACGACGACCGGGCCAGCGTCGGCGCCATCGCGGACACCACCGCGAAGATCCCGCAGCGGCAGGCCGCGATCACCGCACTGGGTGGTGACGACGCGCTCGTCCAGGTGTTCCTGCGCACCCGCGCCTACCCGGGCCAGTTCGACGACCTGCTGAGCGAGGTCCGCCAGATCATGCTGGCGGCCAAGGAGGGCTCGAACGTCCGCACCCAGGCCAGCCGGGCCATCGACACCAACCAGGTGGACGCGCTGCGCGCGTTCCTGGACACCGGCCAGTACGCGGCCCGCGACGAGGACAACCGCAACGAGTTCCGCGCGGTGCTGGCCTGCGGCGACAAGTGCCCCGAGGTCAACGCGGTCGCGCAGGCCGCGCTGGAGGGCCCGGCGTCCCGGTTCCGCCGCATCCTCGACGTGGAGATCCCACGGGCCCGTCAGCGAGACGCGGACACCGCGGTGCATGTCGCGGAGATCAACGGCTACCTGTCGAACGGCAGCCAGTCGGCGGCGACCGCACGGTCCAACGCGGCCAAGGCCCACGAGTTCGCCGCGCGGGCCCGGTCCGCGGCCGACGAGGCGCAGCGGTACTCCGACGAGGCCCAGAGGCAAGCCACCAAGGCCGGGGAGTTCGCCCAGCAGGCCAAGGAGTCGGCGGACGCGGCGCAACGGTCGGCCGACCAGGCCGCCGAGTCCGCGCGCCAGGCCGCGGCCGCCGCGGCGCAGGCCAACCAGGCCGCCAACTCGGCCGCGAAGTCGGTCGCGCAGGCGCAGGTGTCGGCCAGCAAGGCCAACGACTTCGCCGCGGACGCGGCCGCGTCGGCCGAGAAGGCCAGGTCCGAGGCGCTGGCCGCGAACAAGTCGGCGGGTGAGGCGGCTGACGAGGCGGCCAAGGCGCAGAAGATCGCCGCGGACAAGAAGCTGGCCGAGGACCAGCAGAAACGCACCGCGGACGAGCAGCGCAGGCAGGACCAGGCCGGCAACCCGAACGTCGGCCAGCCCGGCACGGCCACCGACGACGACAACGAGGTCCTGTCCGGCAGCGACGAGGACGTGCTGCGGCTCGAGGGCGGCCAAGAGGCCGTCGACGAGTACCGCAAGGCGATGAGTGACGCCGACAAGGGGGTCCTGGACTGGATCCTGGAGAACGGCGGCAAGGTCATCCTCGACATCATCGGCTGGGAGGACGCCCGCAAGTGCTTCACCGAGGGTGACATCGGCGGCTGCATCTTCACCGCGCTCAACGCGATCGGCCCGATCCGCGCGCTGAAGGTCGCGTTCAAGCTGCCCGAGGCCTTCTCCGCCGGTGTCAAGCTGGTCACCGGGTTCCACCGGTTCCGCGAGGCGGTCGCGGCCGGTCGCGTGGTGGTCGACAAGCTCGGCGGCAAGCTGCGGGACGTCTACCAGTATCTGAAGAACCCGTGTGGTCCCAACAGTTTCACACCGGACACACCGGTGCTGCTGGCCGACGGCTCGGTGAAGGCGATCAAGGCCATCCGCCTCGGCGACGTGGTCCTGGCGACCAACCCGGTGACCGGGCAGACCGCGGGCCGGCCGGTGACCCAGCTCATCCCCGGTTCGGGTGAGAAGAACCTGGTCGACGTCACGATCACCGGCGGCGGCACGGTCACGGCCACCGAAGGCCACCCGTTCTGGGTGGACGGCAAGGTGTGGCGTGAGGCCAAGGACCTCGGGGTCGGCGACAAGCTGCGGCAACCCGACGGCCACTGGGTCACGGTCACCGCGACCCACCACTGGACCGCGCAGCAGGACGTCAACAACCTCACCGTCGACGACATCCACACGTTCTACGTGCTGGTCGGCGGCATCCCGGTGCTGGTGCACAACTCCGGCGCCAAGGTCTGTGCCATCGGCGCGGCCGGTGAGGCGAGGGTCGCCGCGCTCACGAATCTGCCCAAGAACACCGTGACAATCAAAATCAACGGCCGGGACCGGATCCCGGACTTCCTGACCCGCGACCGGACCGGCGTGGCGACTTACCTCGGCGAGTCCAAGAACGTCGCCTACCAGTACCTGTCGACGCAGCTGAAGGACTACATGGCCGAGGCCGCGAAGGGCGGGGTCAAACTGCAGCTGTTCGTTCGTCAGCAAGTGAACGGCAAGCCGGGTACCGTTCTGTCCGGTCCGCTGAAGGCCCTGTGCGACGCTAAAGTGATCATCCTGCATGAAGTCATCTGACGAGGGAAGGCAAGTCGGTGCGTCTGTCTCAGGATGAGGTCGCCCAGGCGATCCTGGAGTACTACGAGCTGCCCGAGGATCCTCCGGCGCCGTTTGAGGGCTTTCCCGGCGCCGCGGGACTGTCGCACAGCGAGGTGGTCGACCGCATCGCCGCCGACCCGGGCTTCCAGGCCGAGCGGATCGCCGAGCTCAAGAACGACCCGGGCCTGCCGCAGTACCGTGAGGAGGCGAGCGGCCTGCTCGCCTCCCTCGCGGAGGCCGGGTTGCCTGTCCTGGTGGTCGAGCACCTGCACCAGCTTCAGGTCAACGGGGAGAAGCTCGACTACAAGGCCCATGTGCCGCTGCTGGTGGAGTGGCTGGACCGGACGGACTACTTCCCGCTGATGGGTGAGCTGGTGCGGACGTTGTCCTTCGCCTTCGCCAAGAAGCAGGCCCGGCCGGTGTTCCTCAAGCTGTTCCGCGATCTGCCCGAGCTGCGAACAGCGGTTGGGCATGAGGTCACCGAGTACGACCGGGAAAACCTGCGGTGGACGATCGGCCTGGGCCTGGCCAAATTCGCCGAGCCTGCCGTCGCCGACGAGTACCTGGATCTCATAGCGGACCCGAAGTACGGCGGCGCCCGGACGGCACTGGTCAGCGCGTTGCCGAAGCTCAAGGACGACCGTGCCGCGGCGGTGGCCATGGGCCTGCTGGACGATCCTTCGGTCGCGCACATGGCCGTCCGGGCCCTGGCCAAACTGAACCACACCGAGGCGAAGCCCCGGATCCAGGCCCTGCTGGACGATCCTCCGTCCAGTTGGGACGACAACGACGTCTACAACGTCCGGACCGAGGCTCGCAAGGCACTCAAGAAGCTGGGCTGAGTTCCCGCCACCGTCGCGCGGGTGGCGAGCCACCGGAGCGGATGCGTTCCTGGACAGCCCTCACGCCTCCGCCGGTTTGGTCCACGCCACCTGGACCAAACCGGTGCCGTGCCGCCGCGACACCAGCGTTCCGCGGCCCGGCGGCTGCGGTGACGGCTTCACGTCCGCCAGCAACGCCCCCTCGTCCTTGGTCCCCGACATGATCAATCCCGGCGACCCCAGCTCCCGCAGCCGCTGCAGCACCGGCTCGAACAGCGCGCGCCCGGCGCCGCCGGAGCCGCGGACGATCACCAGGTGCAGGCCGATGTCGCGGGCCTGCGGCAGGAACTCCAGCAGCGGCTGCAAGGGATTCCGCCCCACCGTCGCCACCAGTTCGTAGTCGTCGACCAGGACGAACAGCTCCGGTCCGCGCCACCACGAGCGGTTGCGCAGCTGGTCCGGCGTCACCGAAGGCCCCGGCAGGCGGTTGCGCATCGCCTGAGCGCACTCGCCGATCAGGTCCGTCAGCTTGGCTTCCGTTCCCGCGTATCCCAGCAGGTGCGGCTCCGACACCGCGCCGAGCAGGCCACGGCGGTAGTCCGCGATGATGATCGCCGCCTCTTCCGGCGTGTACGCCGATGCGATGCCATGAGCCAGCGCACGCAGCAGGGAGCTCTTGCCGGACTCGACGTCGCCGAAGGCCACGAAGTGCGGGTCCGCCGCGAAGTCGAGGTGCACCGGGCGCAACGTCGACTCCGCGATGCCCAGCGTGACCTGCCGCGAAGGCGCCGCGGGCAAGGTGTCCAGGGGGACTTCCGGCGGCAGCAGCCGGACCTGCGGCGCGCGCGGGCCCTTCCACGCGTCCGAAATCCGGCGCGTCAGGTCGACGCCGCCCGTGCCGACCGTTTCCGGACGCTGGTCGCCGTCGATGCGCGGGAGGGCCGCGAGGAAGTGCAGCTTCTCCGCGGTCAGGCCGCGTCCGGGGCGGTCGGCGGGGACGTTCGCCGCGACCTTGCGGTCGACCGACGAATCCATCGGGTCGCCCAGCCGCAGCTCGAACCGGGTCCCGATGGCATCGCGCAGCGGGGCGCGGACGCCGATCCACTGGTTGAGCGAGACGATCACGTGGATGCCGAAGCCGAGCCCGCGCGCGGCCAGCCCGGTGATCTGCTCCTCGAGCTGCTCGAACTCCTGGCGGATCGTGGTCCAGTTGTCCACCAGCAGGAACACGTCGCCGAACTCGCGGTCGTCGGTGCTTTCGGTGAACTCGGAACGGCGGGCGCGGAAGGTCGCCATCGACTCGATGCCTTGCGCGGCGAAGAACTCCTCGCGCTGTTCCAGCAACGTCGTCAGCTCGGCCACGACGCGGCGGCAGCGTTGCGCGTCTCGGCGGGTGGCGTACCCCGACACGTGCGGCAGCCCGGCGATCGGGGCCAGCGCGCCACCACCCATGTCCAGCACGAAGATCTGCACCTCGGCCGGGGTGTGCGTCAGCGCGAGCATGCCCGCGATGTCCTTCATCAGCGTCGACTTCCCGCTCTGCGGCGCGCCGACGATCAGCGCGTGCCCGGCCGCGCCGGAGAAGTCGGCCCACAGCAGGTCGCGGCGCTGCTCGAACGGCTTGTCCACCAGCGCCACCGGGATCGTCAGCTTCCCGTTGCCGCCCCAGCCGAGTGGGCACAGGCCGCGGGCGGCGTCTTCGCCCAGCGGCGGCAGGAGCTGGTCCAGCGTCGGCGGCTCGGCCAGCGGCGGCAGCCAGATCTGGTGCGCGGCCGGCCCGCGACCCTCCAAACGCGACAGCATCGCGCCGATGATCGTCTCGCCGGTGCCCTCCGCCGAAGGAGCTGCCGAGACTTCCGTCGTGACCGGGATTTCCACCGGGGCCAGGGAAAACGGCAGGACGCCCAGCTCTTGCCCGTCCTCGCGCACGACCGTGCTCCGCGGCGGCAGCTCGCCGGAGACGTAGGCCGCCTTGAGCCGGATCAGCGTTTCGGTGTCGGACTTCAGGTACGCCGACCCCGGCACCGGCGGCAGGTGGTAGGCGTCCGCGACTCCCAGCACCGCCCGGCTTTCCGCCGCCGAGAACGTCCGCAGCCCGATCCGGTACGACAGGTGCGAGTCGAGCCCGCGCAGCCGTCCTTCCTCCAGTCGCTGGGACGCCAGCAGCAGGTGGATGCCCAGCGACCGGCCCAGCCGGCCGATCGCGACGAACAGGTCGATGAACTCCGGCCGCGAGGACAGCAGCTCGCTGAACTCGTCGATGATCACCAGCAGCGACGGCAGCGGCTCGAGCGGCGCGCCGTCCGCACGCGCCTTCTCGTAGTCGCGCACCGACGCGTAGTTCCCGGCCGCGTGCAGCAGCTCCTGGCGCCGCAGCAGCTCGCCGTTCAGCGCGTCGGCCATCCGGTCGACCAGCGCGAGGTCGTCGGACAGGTTCGTGATGACGGCGCACGTGTGCGGCAGCCCGGTCATCCCGGCGAACGTCGCGCCGCCCTTGAAGTCGATGAGCGCCAGGTTCAGCGTCTCCGACGAATGCATCACGGCCAGCGCCGTCACCAGCGTCCGCAGCAGCTCGCTCTTGCCCGACCCGGTCGCGCCGATGACCAGGCCGTGCGGGCCCATCCCGCCCTCGGCCGACTCCTTGAGGTCCAGCTCCACCGGACGGCCTTCCGGGTTGACGCCGAGCGGGATCCGCAGCCGGTCGCGGGCCGCGCGCGGTGCCCACGTCACGGCCGTGTCGGTGTCGCGCGGGTCGCCGATGCCGAGCAGGCCGGCCAGCCCGAACGTCGTCGACATCGGCTTCTCACCGACGACGGCGGCGGGCGTGTGCAACGGCGTCAGCATCCTCGCGAGGGCTTCCGCGGCGCCGCGGTCGAGGGTGTCCGGGCGGCCGAGGAACCCGAGCCGCTGCTCGCCGGCGTCGCCGACGACCATGCCGAGCGAGTCCGGCGCGGTGTGCAGGCTCAGCAGCCGTTCGGTCGAAAACGTCCGCGGGTGCTCCTGCCCGATCTCGAGCACCGTGACGCCGAGCCTGCCGTCCTCGCCGATCAGCCGGGGCTCGTCGTGGGCCGTGCCGCCGTCGACGACGACCACCAGATGCCCCACGTCGAGCCCGGCCGTCGCGCGGCGGCTGAACGCGGGGCGTTCGCCGAGGTCCGCGCCGAGCAGCTCGGCCAGCCCGGCCGCCGATTCCGCGGCCAGCCGCCGCGAGCCGACGGCGTCGGTGGCGGCGGCCGCCGTCGCGTGCGGCAGCCACTTCGCCCACTCCCAGTCGTGACGGCGGTCCGGCGGCACGCACACCGCGATCCGCAGGTCCGCGGGGGAGTGGAAGGCGACGAGCTGGCACAGCAGCGCCCGCACCAGGCCCAGCACGTCCGGCCGCCGCCCGGCCACGGTGACCGCGGCGAACGACCGCAGCGACAACGCGACCGGCAGGCCGTCCACCGTCGAGTAGGTGCGGATGAAGTGCTTGAGGCTGGTGGACGACACCGGGTCCAGGTCCTCCAGGGGCACGGTCTGCGGCGCCTTCAACGGCGTCGCGAGCCGCTGCGGCCCGGTGCCCGCGCGCACCTGCGCGAAGTGGCCGTCACCACGCCGCCGGTCCCACAGCTTGCCGGTCTCGACGTAGGCCCACAGGTCGGCCGGGTCGGGCTGGACGGCGATCATCGCGGCGCGCTGGGCGTCGGCGATGTCCCGGACCTGGGTCCGCAGCCCGGACAGGTACCGCTGGTAGTCGCGGCGCTCGTCGTTGATCTGCGCCTTCTTCGCCATCCCGCCGCGGCCCAGCGACATCACGACCATGCCGCCCATCGCGCAGACGAACAACGCGCCGAAGATCCACGTCATCACGCCGCCGTCGCGTCCGATGTAGACGAACGACATCGCGCCCATGCCGAGCATCATCGGCAGGAACATCATCAGCTGCATCATCCCGCCGGACGAGCTCTTCGGGAGCATCGGCGGGGACTGCAGCACGATTTCGCTCGGACGGTCGGGCGAGAGGCTCATCGGTACAGGCTCGCTCCAGTTCGGGGGTGCGCTGACCGGTATTTTCGCCACATACCGTCGTCGCGCGGTGGGTACTTTTGCCGTCCGCCCGCTTCCGGGGCCGAACTTACGCTCAGCCGAGCAAGCCACCCTCGGAAGGAGAGCCATGGCCGGCGAGTACCGGGCCGAGCCCGAGGCGATGCGCTCCGCCGTCGGCAACGTCGGCGGCATCATCGCCCACGGCATCAACGCCGTCGCCGACCTGGAACGGCTCGTCGTGCAGCCGATGTCGTTCGCGAGCTTCGGCAGCGCGGTGGCCGCCGCGAACGCGGCCCTGCACTCCGGCCAGGTCACGGCCGTCCGCACGCTCCTGCAGCTGCTCCAGCAGGTCAACGGGCTCGTCAAGGCCAGTGCGGACGCCTACCAGGCGGCCGACCGGGACGTCGCTTCCGGCTACGGCGGCGGGCACGCTCCGGCGAGCCCGGCGTCGTCGATCTGGGGGAGCTCGCACGCTTCGGAGCTCGCCACCCTGGCCATCAACGACAGCGCGGGCGCGCGCGGCGAGCCGTCGTCGGTCGGGAACGTGCTGCGCTACCTCGGCGACGCACGGCTGGGCAGGCTCGGCGACCACCCGATCACCGACGCGCGGTTCCACGGCGTCGCCGACTTCAACGACTGGCTCGCCGGCGACGCCGACAACCAGGCGCGGGTCGGGCTGATCGAGGTCTACGCGGGAACCGCGCGCACCTTCTCCGACGTGCCGGGCGGGGTGCACAGCGGTGACGTCGTGGTCGTGGAGCCACTGCTGTTCTCCGACCGCAACCCGGTCATCGGCGTCGCCGGCGACGGCGGCCGCCTGTACAACCACGGGCTGCTCGACGCCCGCTTCAGCGGGCTGTCGAAGGTCAGCGTCTACCGGCCCGCGTCCGTCGTCTGATCGTCCTGTGCTCCGAAGAACGTGCCCTAGAACTCTGTGAGGTCGTCCGATGCTGACTTTCCCGAACTCGAGCGCGATGGACGCGACCGCGTCGTCGGGCGGGCCGATCACCATCCTGCCGCAGATCGTCACCGGTCAGCCGGAGCAGATCGCGAAGCACGTGGTGGACCTGGTCAAGAAGGCCGAGCAGTTCCTCAGCATGTACAACGAGCTGACCAAGGCCGCCGACCAGCTCGGGAAGATCTGGTCGGGCGCGGCGAGCGAGTCGGCGCTGAAGAAGATCAGCGAGTCGCTCGGCCAGCTCACGAAGATCATCAACGTCGTGGAGAAGGGCGCCGAGCTGCTCGGCGTCTCCGGGACGCTGATCAAGACCGCGCAGGAGGCCTACCGCGCGGTGGTCGCCGCGGTGAACCCGACGGTCGCCGCGCTGATGTCGAACTGGTGGACCTACGGCGCCGCGGTCGCTTTGTCGACCGCGACGAGCGCGTCGCTGCGGGCGTTCATCACCGCGATCGGCGCCCTGCTCAAGGCGCTCGGCGCGGTCGACCTCGCCCAGCAGGTCACCACGCTCGCCCAGGTCATCGGCGAGATCGACAAGCTCTTCCACCACGGCTCCGGCGGTTCGGGCCCGACGACGCCGTCGATCGGGAACACCCCGGTCCGCGCGCCGCAGACCCCGGCGCCGGTGGCGAGCCCGTCGGGGCAGCAAGCGGTGGCGGGCGGGAGCGGCGGGGGGATCCCGCAGCAACAGCCGTCGTTCACCGACTACACCCCGCCGGCGCTCGCCAGCTCTTCGCCGGGCTCCAGCGGTTCCAGTGGTGGCGGGAGCCCGGTCAACAACTGGATCCCCGTCGACCACCCGGCGACGACGACGCCGGCGGTCGCCTCGATTCCCGCACCCGCGCCCGTGCACGCCGACGAGGTCGTCATCCACACCAACCTCACCACCGGTGAGTCCACTGTGGAGGCTCCGGGCGGCCAGGACTTCGACATCGACATCGCGATGGACTACAACGGCAGGCACTTCAGCCAGCACGTCGGCTACGACGCGGCCGGGAACTAGCCGATGGCGGGCGCTGTGGACGCTTCGGGGATGGTCAGCGCCGTGCTGTCCGGCTACCGGCGCGTCCTGATCGAGTGCCGCCGCCGCGTCACCGGTGATCCCGGTGCGCTGAGCGCGGCTTCGCAGCGGGTCTCGGCCCAGGCTTCGACGGTTTCGCGGAAGGCCCGCGAGGTCGGTACCTCCGCGAAGACCCTGCACGCGGACTGGGACGGCGCCGCCTACGCCGCGTTCGCCACCGCGGCGGCCGAACTCGGCCGGGAGCTCGCCGACACCGCCACGAAACTCGACGACCAGGCGAAACGGCTTTCGGCGGCCGCCCGGCTCGTCCGGTCGGCGGAGGCCGCGATCGACTCGGTGATCGCGCAGTTCGACCAGTACGCGGCCCAGCTCACCGCCCAGGCCCGCGCGGTGAGCGCCGGTTCGGTCGGCGCGTTCGTCCAGGCCGCGCGGCAGCTCGGGGAAGAGGCCGCCGCCGCGGCCCGCCAGGTCGTCGACGAGTTCGCCGACGCCCTCGCCGAGCTGTTCCCGCCCGAAGGCGTCGGACGGCTCGAGCACGAGCTGGGCAAGTGGGCGCGCGGCCCGCTGCACTGGCTGAACGGCGAGCCGATGGACGGCCGGAAGCGGCCGCGGACCGTGCCGTCGTGGTTCGGCAACTCCGGCTGGAAGAAGCTCACCTGGGACGGCCTCGAAGGCACCCGCGCGCCGAAGAAGGCGGACACGCCGTTCGGGCAGCCGGAAGCCGAACACCTGAAGGACAAGATCGGCCGCAACACCGAGATCACCTACTACAAGTTCCAGCACGAGCAGGACGGCTTCTCGCCGGAGTACGACGGCAAGATCACGTCGAAGGGCTGGGACGCCGGCGCGTCCGGGCACGCCGAACTCGCCGCGCTGCACGGTGAGCTGGAAGGCAAGAAGGAGTGGGGCGTCGCCGAAGCCCACGCCAAGGGCACGGTGTTCGCCGGCGGCGAGGTGAGCGCGTCCGGCACGATCGGCGCGCACGGCGCCGGCGCGCACGCGAACGTCTTCGTCGGCGGGAAGGTCGAGGGCGAAGTCGCCGCGGACGTCGCCGGCATCGGTGTCGGCGCGAACGGCACGCTCCAGTACGGCGTCGGCGCGCAGCTCGACGCCCAGGCCGTCTACGACGCGGGGCACCTCAAAGTGAACTTCAAGGTGGGCGCGGCCCTCGGCGTCGGCGCGGGCGTCGGCGCGAAGATCGACATCGATCTGCCCAAGCTCGGGCACACGATCGGCGAGTACGGCGGCGCCGCGGTCGACGCGGTCGGCCACGCCGCCCACGACGCCGCCGACGCCGTCGAGTCCGCTTGGGACGACGCCGTTTCGTACGTGGGGTTGTGATGACCCTTCCCCTCGACTTCGTCATCCCGGACGGCTGGACCGCGGTCGACCCGGGCGACTCCGGCGCGGTGTTCGTCGCCGTGCACCCGGTGCCGGGCGAGGAGTTCACGCCGAACATCACCGTGAGCGTGCAGCAGCGGCCCGACGAAGCATCGGTCGACGCCATCGCCGACGAAGCCGTCGAGCGCCTCGCCCGGACGTCCGCCGGCCTCGACGTGCTGAGCCGCCGCGACGTCGGCGACCCGGCCGCGCCCGGCGTCATGCAGCTGCTGCGCCTGCGCACCGGCGAAGGCACCGAGCTGATCCAGACCCAGGTGCACCTGACCGTCCCCGGCGCCACGCCGGACGAGCGGCTGGTGCTCGAGCTCGCCTGCACGGCCGCGCCCGCGACCGCGCGGCGGCTCTCACCCGGTTTCCGAGCGTTCGTGGCCAGCCTCCACGTCCGCCAGCACGAAGGGACACAACAGTGACCGATCCGTACGCGGTGCCGGACATGGACGAGTTGCTCGCGCAGGTGCGCAAGCAGACCGAAGAGGTCCAGCGGATCCAGCGCACGGTCGAGGCGATGGAGATCAAGGCGCACTCGCGGCAGAACGAGGTCACCGTCACCCTGCGCGGCGACGGCCGGTTCACGTCCATCGACATCGACCCCCGCGCGATCCGCGAGTACGACGCCCGCAACCTGTCGGAGATCGTCCTCGAGGCGGTGAACGCCGGGCTGCAGAAGCTCGCCGAGGCTTCGAGCGCCAAGTTCGCCCCGGTGATCGCGGCCGCGAAAGACGTCTGATGCCCGCCGACGTGCTTTTTCCCGTGGAGGCGGCATGAACACGGCATCTTTGACGGGAACGACCCGCCGGGTCACGGTGGTGACGCCGAGGGCCCGCGTCGATGTCGCGCTGCCGCAGCAGTCGACGTTCGCCGAACTGGTGCCCCAGCTGGTCCGGCTGGCCGGAGCCTCCGGGCAGGCGTCGGCCGAACACCCCGGCTGGGTGCTCTCCCGGTTGGGTGGGGCCCCACTGGCGCTCGGCTTGAGCGTCGCCGCGGCCCAGATCCGCGACGGCGAAGTGCTGCACCTGACCCCGCGGGAGCGCCCGCGGGGGCCGCTGCTGTTCGACGACGTCGTCGACTCGATCGCCAGCGTCGCCGACGCCGACGGCGGGTGGGGTCCGTCGGTGGCACGGCGGTCGGGACTGGTCGCCGCGGTGGTCCTGCTGCTGGCGGGCGGCCTGCTGGTGCAGGCGGCGGCGTCCGGCAGCGTCCTGGCCCCGATCGGGACCGGGCTGCTGGCGTTGGTGCTGCTGCTCGGCGGTGGCGCGTTGAGCCGCGCTTACGGCGACGCCGAGGCGGGCGCGGCCGGTTCCCTGGCGGGGGTCGGCGTCGCGCTGCTGGCGGGCATGTCGGTGCTGCCACCGCATCCGCTGTTCTCGCTGTCGGCCGGGCCGCTGTCGGCGGGCTTCGCGGCGGTGACGGTCTACGGCGTGCTGGCGGCGGTCTCGGTGGCCGACCGCCTGCCGTGGTTCGTGGCGATCACCGGCGCGGCCGGCCTCGGCGCGATCACTTCCGGGGTCGTGCTCCTGGCGGGCGTTTCCCCGTTGTCGGCCGCGGCGGTGGCCGCGGTGCTGGGCACGGCTCTCGCGGCGGTCGCGCCGATGCTGGCGTTGCGCCTGGCCCGCCTGCCGCTGCCGCGGGTCCCGGACGACATGGAGGCGTTCCGCGCGGACGAACAGCCGTCACTGGGCACCGAGATGATCGGCCGGACGTCCCGCGCGCAGGCGGTCTTGACGGGGTTGCTGGTGGCGCTGGGCCTGGTGGTGCTCGGCGGGTCCGTCGTGCTTTCCTCGGGCGGCCCGTGGGAAGCGGGCTTGGCGGCGCTGCTGGGCGTGGCGTGGATCCTGCGCTCCCGGTCGTACGCGGGCCGCGCGCAACGCCTGGTCTTGGTCGGCTTCGGCGTCCTCGCCCTGGTGTGCGCCGGGGTGTGGCTCGTCGCCTCGGGCAACCGCACGGCCGTCTTCGCGGCGGGCTGCGCGGTCGTCCTGGCGGCGGTGGTCTGCCTGGTGTACGCGACGCGGGTGGCGCGTGGGCTGCGTTCCCCTTACTGGTCAAGGCTTTTGGACGTCTCCGAGTTTCTGGTTCTGCTTTCTCTCGTGCCTTTCGTCGGCATGATCGCCGGGGTCTACGAGGCCGTTCGCGGCTGAGCGGTCCCCGAGGTTGACTTGACGCTGACACACGGACGCGTTAAGACTGGTTTTGGGAGCGCTCCCAGGATGTTCGTCAGTCGACTCCAGGGAGATGCCATGTCACCACGTCGAGACCAGTCCGAGATCGCGGGTTCGCCGCTCCTGAGCCGGCGGGCCGTGCTGGCGGCGGGCGCCGCGCTGCCGGTGCTGGCGGCAGGGACACCGGCCGCGGCGGCCACCGCGGTGACCGTCGAGCCGTCGAACGTGCAGCAGACGATCCTGGGCTTCGGCGGGATGAACCACACCGTCTGGATCAGTGATCTCACCGCCGCCCAGCGCGAGACAGCGTTCGGCAACGGCACGGGGCAGCTGGGCTTCACCGTGCTGCGCATCCCCGTCCACGAGGACCGCAACAACTGGAGCCGCGAGGTGGCCACGGCCCGGCGGGCGAGTGAACTCGGGGCCAAAGTCATCGCCTCGCCGTGGAACCCGCCCGCCTCGATGACCGAGAGCTTCTCCGGCGGCAAGCGGCTGCGCTACAACGCCTACGGCGCCTATGCGCAGCACCTGAACGACTTCACCGCGTTCATGGCGAACAACGGAGTACCCCTGTACGGGATCTCGGTCCAGAACGAACCGGACTACGCGCAGCAATGGACGGCGTGGACCGCGAGCGAGATCGTCCGGTTCCTGCGCGAGAACGCCGGCACGATCAGCACCAGGGTCATCGCGCCCGAGTCGTTCCAGTACCGCAAGGCCATGTCCGACCCGATCCTCAACGACGCCACCGCCCTGGCGAACGTGGACATCATCGGCGCGCACCTCTACGGCACCCCGTTCGCGGACCTGCCCTACCCGCTCTTCCAGCAGAAGGGCGGCGGCAAGGAGCTGTGGATGACCGAGGTCTACTACCCCAACAGCACCGACTCGGCCGACCTGTGGCCGCAGGCGCTCGACGTGGGCGAACACATCCACCGGGCGCTGGTGGACGGCCGGTTCCAGACCTACGTGTGGTGGTACATCCGCCGCTCGTACGGCCCGATGCGCGAGGACGGGCAGATCAGCAAGCGCGGCGCCTGCATGGCGCACTTCGCGAAGTGGGTCCGCCCCGGCTTTTCGCGGATCACCGCGACCGCGAACCCGCAGCCGAACGTCTACGTCTCGGCGTTCAAGAGCGGAGCCAGGATCGTCATCGTCGCCGTCAACAAGAACACCTCGGCGGCCGACCTCGCGTTCACGATCCGGGACACCGGTTCCGCGACCGCCCCGACCTGGCTGACAAGCGCGAGCGCGAACCTCGCGCGCTCCACCGACGTCACCATTTCGAACGGGGCGTTCACCGCTCAGTTGCCGGCCCGCAGCATCAGGACAGTCGTCGTGAACTGAGCTGTTCCGTCAGCTGTCCAGCGCGAGCGGCAGGGTCCGGCGCACCCCGGACCCGTGCCGCCCGTGCAGCGGGACCACCGGGATTCCCGGTGCGGGAACGGGATTTCCGGGCCGCGCCCCGACCCGGATCGTCACCTCGGCCTTCTCGCGCCCGCCGGGCGTCCGCGTCAGCGTGTACGACGTGGCCGTGAAAGCCGCGCCGGGCACGGCAAAGTCCACCACCCGCGGCGAACGCGGCGTGAAGCACGCCTGCGCCGCGTTCCCCCAGGTCCAGGACCGCCAGCGGTCGGGAGCGCCGCCGGCCGCCCCTTGGACGCCCAACGCCACCCGAAGCTCCTGGGCGAGTTCCCCCGCCTCCAGGACCGTGCTCTGGTACCCCGCCTCGGCCAGCGCCCCCATCAGGCTCAACGCCGCCGACGCCGTGCTGCGCAGCGCGCCCAGGTCCCCGCCCCCGCGGGCCAGAGCCGCGACGGGCGCGAGATCCGGCCGGTACCGCACCGCCAGCCACCGCACCCGCAGCACCTGCTCGCCGCGCGGGATGGCCCACGTCAGCAGCTGCGCCGACGCCAGCGGGACGTCCGTGCGCCGGTAAGCCGCGTGCAGGACGTCCACCAGCGACGACGGCACCGGCTCACCGGCTCCCGGCGTCAGGCGCACGAGGGCGCTCCACCCGCCGCCGACCTCCGCGACGCCGAAGCGGTTGCCCGCCCGGTCGACGTGCTGGCGCACCTTCACCGGCCCGGCCACGCGGTGCAGCGGGTCCGGGCTGTCGCGGCGGGTGTCGTGGCGCCGCAGCCGGTACGCCGTCCACGTCAGCGCCCAGCCCGCGAGGTGCCGCCCGGCGAACCGCACCGACGTCGCCAGCACGACCAGCCCCGCCCCCGCGGCGACACTGATCCGCACCGGCTGCGTGACGCCGTCGACCAGCCACGCGAGCAGAACGGCGAGCGCGGCGATTTCCCACACGGCCGCCTGCAGCGGCCGGACCGGCAGCAGCCAGGGCAGTGGTGTGGCGGCGGGCCGGGGCGGTGCCGGGCGGACGGCGCTGACGGTGGTAGCGGTGGTGTCTACGGACACGGGCTCCCCTTTCCCCGAGCCTGCGACGCTACTGCCTCCCCGGATGTGGTGTGGGCGTAAAAATTACCCTCGCCCCGGATGAATCCGGTGCCTAGCATCATGCGCTCGGGAGGACGACGCACACCGGGGGCACAGCAGCGTGTGGACGCAGCGGGATCAGATCCAGGCGTACCAGTTCCTCCGCCGCAGGCTCGTTTCCGCGCTCGTCGCCGCCGACGCCAACCACCCCGTCTCGCCCAGCCGCCGTCTCGTGCTGGGCACGGTGCTGGGGCTCGCGGCGGCCCTGCTCGTCACCGCCGTCTTCGGCATCATCGGCCTGCTGAACCCCGCCGGCGGCAAGGACTGGCTGGCCGGCGGCAAGGTGATCGTCGAGGAGGGCACCGGCGCGCGGTTCGTGCTCGGCGCGGACGGCGTGCTGCACCCGGTGCTCAACTACGCGTCCGCGCGGCTGCTGGCCGGCGGCAACGGCGAGGCGACCGTGTCGGTGTCCTCGAAGAACCTCGGCAAGGCGGGCCGCGGCACCCCGATCGGCATTCCCGGCGCGCCCGACTCGCTGCCCGCGCCGAGCGCGCTCGACGGCACCGCCTGGACGAGCTGCAGCCGCACCAGCCAGGACGCCCCCGCGTCGGACGAGCCCCGCACCGCCGTGCTGCTCGCCGCGCCCGCGTCCGGCGTCGAGCTGCCACGCGACCAGGGCGTGATCGTCCGGCTGCCGCGGGGAGAGCGGTTCCTGCTCGACGGCGGGCGGCGCTACAAGCTGAGCGACGAGGCCGCGACTGCGCTGCAGTTCGACAGCTACCCGACGATCGCGGTGTCCGCGCGGTGGATCGACACCGTCCCGGCGGGACGCGACCTCGCCCCGCTGCCGGTCGGCGGCGCGGGCGACCCGGGACCGGCGGTGGGCGGCCGCGGCACCCGCGTCGGCGAAGTCCTCGCCGTCGTGGACGCGATGGCCGCGCCCGCCGCGGCGACGTCGTACTACCTCGTCCGCGCGGACGGGCTCGAGCCGATCGGGCAGACCGAGGCGAGCCTGCTCGTGACGACGGCGGCCAACGCCGCGGCCTACCCCGGGCCGCCCGCGCCGGTGGAGGTCCGCGCGGCCGATGTCGCCGCGGTCCCGAAGGTCGCCGCGTCCCGCGCCGGCGGCGCCGACCCGGCGGCCTACCCCGACCGCATCCCCGGCAAGGCACCGATCACCGGGAACTCCGTGGCGCTGTGCGTTCAGGGCAACCGCTTGCTCGTTTCGGCCGAATTCCCGCTTCCCGTTGGCGCCAAGGCAATCCAGGTCGCCACCCGGTCCGAAGCACGGGTGGCGGACGAGGTCTGGGTTCCCCCGTCGGGGGGAGCTGTCGTCGTCGAATCGGGCTCGGTCACGACTTACCTGGTGACCGACACCGGCCGGAAGTACCCGGTGGTGAACGCGCAGGCATTGGCCTCGCTCGGCTACGGAGGAGCCGCCAGGCCACCGATCGCAGGTAGTTTGCTGGCATTGGTGCCGACGGGCCCCGCGCTGGACCCGGCCACGGCCGGGCAGCCGGCTCCGTCGGGTGGAACGGGGTGAAAGTCGTGCACATGACAGAAGAGCGTTCGACCGGCGACGCGGTGGGCCAGGGGCGGGTCCGCGTCGCGGTGATCGAAGACCACCCGCTGTACCGCGTCTCCGTGGAGCGGGTACTGGCCGAAGCCGATTTCATCGAGCTCGGCGCGGTGGTCGACTCGGTCGCCCGCTTCCACGTCCACCGGCAGCCGCCGGGCAGCGTGGTCCTGCTCGACCTCGGCCTCCCGGGCGTCGCGGGCGCGGCGGCGGTGCTGGAGGTCTGCGAACTCGGCCACCACGTGCTCGTCGTCTCCGCCCAGGCGGAGCCCGAGGTCGTGCTGGGGGCGATCGCCGCGGGGGCGCGGGGGTTCCTCTCGAAGGACGTCGACGCGGACGAGCTGCTGATCGCGATCAAGACGGTCGCCGACGGCGGCGCGTACGTCTCCGCCGTCGTCGCCGGGATGATCATGAAGGACAACGCCGACCGGCCGGCCACGTCCGCCGAAGTCGAGCTGTCCCCGCGTGAGGAGCAGGTGCTGCGGCTGGTCGCGGCGGGGGAGCGGGACGTCGACATCGCGCTGATCCTCGGCATCGGCGTCCGCACGGTCCGCGGCTACCTCGACCGCATCCGCGACAAGACGGGCGAACGGCGGCGGCCCGGCCTGGTCAAGGAGGCCATCCGGCGCGGCCTGATCGGCGGCACGGACCCCCGGCGCGGCGGCCGCAAGTGACCGCCGCCCGGAGCATCCACGTCGGCGTGATCGAGGACCACCCGCTCTACCGGTACGCGCTGACCCGCGTGCTCACCGAAGCCCCGGACATCCGGCTCGGCGCGGTCGCCGACTCGGTGGCCCGGTTCGCGGTCCAGGACCAGCCGGCGGGCAGCGTCGTCGTCCTCGACCTCAAGCTGCGCGGCGTCCAGGACGCGGCCGCGGTCCTGGAAGTGGGGCAGATGGGACACAAGGTGCTGGTGGTGTCGGCGCACGCGGAACAGCCGGAGGTCCTCGGCGCGATGCAGGCGGGCGCGAAGGGCTTCCTCTCCAAGGACGTCGACGGCGACGAGCTCCTGCGCGCGATCCGCACGATCGCCGACGACAACGCCTACGTCTCGCCGACACTGGCCGGGATGATCATCCAGGACAGCGAAGATCGGCACGCGGGGCCGAAAATCGTGTTGTCCGAACGGGAAAAGCAGGTGCTGCGCCTGGTGGCGGCGGGGGAGCGGGACGTCGACGTCGCGGAGATCCTCAACATCAGCGTCCGCACGGTCCGGTCCTACCTGGACCGCATCCGCGACAAGACCGGCGAGCGCCGCCGCGCGGGCTTCGTCCGCGTCGCGATCCGCGAAGGCCTGCTCCGCTGAGGCTGGGCCCAAACGCCCCAAT
>NZ_NMUL01000060.1 GCF_002234595.1 Amycolatopsis vastitatis | reverse complement strand
CGCGCAGATACGATCTATCACGGTTTGCCTCAGTTCAGGATAAGTCTGAGCAAGGCGTTCGAGATCGGTGAGACCTCCGATTCGCACGGCCGCCTTATCGCTTCCAAGCTGCTCGCTGGCTTTGGCGGATAGGTCTGTAATGTGATCAGCTTGGTCCGCGAGCCTTTTAGCTTCATCGGCACTGAGTTGCCTTCTATGTTCGTGCTGGCCAAGGCGCAAACGCTCTGCGGTAACGATCGCGGCCAGGATTGCCAGTACTGCGGCAGCACTTTTCCAACCTGTGTCGAACGCATCTCGGTGTTCTGACGTTGTCCGACCCCAAAGCGTCAAGGCTACGACGATCCCGACGGCGAGGCTTAGCGCTAGGAGCGTCCATACCCACCATCGGGAGAACGGCTCGTTCGCACGGACGACCTTCGCTGCGTTCATCCCCTTATTTCAACACGGCGGCTGCCCGCGACTTGTGACCAGAACGCCGTGTCCGAGGGCCTTTTGGCGAGCGAGCACGGGTGGTCGCAGATGGCGACGATCGGTCATGCCTATCTGAAGGTCATGCCGAGCCTGCAGGGGCTCGGCCGTCACCTCCGCGACCAGGTCGGCGAGGCCGAGCGGGACACGCCGACGCTGCGGCTGCCCGCGCAGGTGCAGACGACGCTGCTGAAAGAACAGCTACGGGTGGCGCCCGGGAAGGCGACCAGACTGCGGTCCGGCTTCTGGCTGAGCTGGCAGGTTGCAGCCACCGCGTCAGGGTCGTTGCTGCTTGTCCCGGCCGCCGGCCTCGCCGCCGCGGCCGCGATCGGCACGCTCAAGCTCGGGCTCTCGGGGTTCGCTGACGCGCATAATGAGAGCGACCCGACGAAGTACGCCGAGGCGATCAAGCAGTTGCCGCCCGCGATGGCGGCCGCTGCCAATGCCGCCCACGCCCTCCAACCCGCGCTGCTCGGCCTGTGCCAGGAGGTGCAGCAGCACCTGTTCGCCAGGCTAGCCACCGACATTACCGGGCTGGCAGGGACGTATCTGCCATTGCTGCGTACGGAGCTGGCTCGGGTCGCCTCCGGCTTGAACGCCGGAGCGCGCGGGTTCACGCGGTTCGCGCGCGAGGGCCGCACCCTCGCCGATGTCTCGGCCATCCTCAACGTCACCGCAGCGACCATCGGCTACCTAGCGCAGGGTGTGCAGCCGTTCCTGCAAGCGCTGCGCGACATCGCTGCGACCGGCGCGGAGTTCCTGCCCGGCTTTGGCCCCGGCCGCAATCCTGGTTCCGGCCGTCGCGGCACTAGACTGGCCCCGATCATCGGTGCGACGGCATCGCCCGGGGGAGTTCCGCGATGTCGGCGACGTGCAGGTCGCCGTCGAGCTGCCGCCCGGCGCATGCGGGCGGCCGCGAACGCATCAGCCGCGGCCCGGCCGCCTTCGCGGCCACGGTCGGCGCGGCGCAGGACATCGGCGATGGCGTCCCAGCGGCGGCCGGTCCCCACGGCCAGACAGCCGTGCTTCATCCAGGAGCGCGACGCGTCGAGAGGAGCACCGTGCCCACAACGATCCGTCCGCGCATCGAGGTCGCCGACGGCGTCGTCTTTGACGATCACCCGGTCGAGGATCTTGTCCCAGGTGCCGTCTTTGATCCACAACCGCAGCCGTTCGTGTGCGGTTTCCAGGGCCCGTAGCGTTTGGGCAGGTCACGCCACGGGGCGCCGGTGCGCAGCTTCCACAGGATCGCGTTGACCACCTGACGGTGATCACGCCACCGCCGGCCACCGCCTTGCACCGGCGGCTCGATCACCGCCCACGCTACCCGTCAACTACCGCGGCGGTCATCCATTCCGGTGCCACGAAGGCCCCTTCTTTACGCGACGGTCAGCAGCAGTGCTCGCCGCGCCAGGCTTCGCGGCCTTCCTTGATGGCGACGGCGGCGATGACCAGGGCGACGATCGGGTCGGCCCAGGACCAGCCGAACAGGGCGTTGAGCAGCAGCCCGACCAATAGGACACCGGAGAGGTAGGTGCACAGCAGGGTCTGTTTGGAGTCGGCGACCGCGCTGGCTGAACCCAGCTCGCGCCCGGCACGGCGTTGCGCGTAGGACAGGAACGGCATGACCAGCAGCGACACCGCCGCCAGCACGATTCCGACTCCCGAGTGCTGGGCGGCCTCGGTGCCGAGCAGGCTGCGCGCGGATTCCACGGTGACGTAGAGCGCGAGGGCGAAGAACGACAGCGCGATCACCTTCAGTGCGGCGCGCTCGCGAGCTTCGGGGTCCTTGCTGGAGAACTGCCAGGCCACTGCGGCGGCTGAGGCGACCTCGATGACCGAGTTCTAGGCCGAACCCGATCAACGCGGTCGACGAGGCCACGGTCCCGGCCGCGATCGCGATGATCGCCTCGATGACGTTGTAGGTGATCGTCGCGGCGACCAGCAGCCGCACCCGGCGCGACAGCACCGCGCGGCGCTGAGGGGCGACCTGATTCGTGCCAGCGGAGCTGGTGGCGGCCGGGGCGCAGCACCCGTCGGCACAGCCGTCCTGCTCGGTCGCCGGGGTCGCCGTCAACGGCAGGTCGAGCCGGTGGTCGGTGTCCTCGCTCATCGCCCCGCCTCCACCGCGCTCGTCGCGGCGGCAGGGGCAGCCGGGGCGGTCGTGTCGTCGACGCAGGGTTGTTCGGGATCGACGGCGAGCACCACCTGGACCAACTCGCTCAGCGCGCGGGCCAGGTGCTGGTCGGCCAGGGCGTAGCGGACCTGGCGGCCTTCATAGGTGGCCACAACCAGCCCGCAACCACGCAGACAGGACAGGTGATTAGACACGTTGGAGCGAGTTAGACCCAGCTGCGTGGCGAGCTGGCCGGGATAACTCACCCCGTCCAGCAACGCCACCAGTATCCGGCACCGGGTCGGGTCGGCCAGCGCCCGGCCGAGCCGGGCCAGCGCCGACTCGCGCGTCTCACACGTCAGCATGAAACGAACAGTACAGCCAACACTGATATGACAGCAACCGCTGAACAGTTCGCGGAACAGCAGGTCGCAAAGCCTGCCGAAAACTCGACCGCGCCAGCAGGTATCGATCCGGGGTTGTGCGACACGAGCTTGCCGGCCAGGAAACCCACCGACCGGAGCTAGGTCGTCCCCGAGCTGAGCACACAACCCGGTGGCGGCGCGGTCTACACCCGCCGGCTCCCGCGTCGTGTGTCTCGTCGAGTGGTGGCTGGGATGGCCTATGCTGTGAGGACGGATTGGCTCGGCGGTCGTGCCGCGGAGTTCCCGGATACCCCACTTCTTCCTCGTTGACGGCGAGCCTCGTGTGCTGGCTGCTGTCCACGAGCAGCCTCGTCAGGAGCATTCGTGACCAGCTACAGCGTTCTGCTCTCCGGTCCTCGCGCCACCGTCATCGCCACCTGGCCCGGCGAATGGGCTGACCACAGCGCCAAAGTCACCACCCTCACCGACGCCGACCAGGCCGGCGACCTGGCCCACTCGCTCACCCGCCTCTCCGAAGGCGCCTGGGATGCAGCCGCCTGGCTGGACGCCTCTCCCGCGATCGAGGTCGCCATCAGCGAACTCATCGACCAGCTACGCAGCCCGGTCGACAAGATCGAGGAGATCCAGTTGCCCGAGGACGGCTACCGCCACACCGACCAGTGGAGCTTCACCGACGTCAGGGACCTGCTGGCAACGGAACTACCAGCGGCGATCAACACGCTGGCCCGCGCGCAACGGCTCACACTCGCCGACGAACTGGCTGCCGACGCCGCCGGCCGCGCGGAGGCGTTGCGCGTACTCCGGACCGGACAGGAACCGCTGGCGAACTCCCGCGCGTGGCAGACCTGCGAGGTCACCCGGTCGCTGCGTAATGGCCAGGCCGGGCCGCTTCCGGAAGGTGCCGCCGCGTGGCTGGTCCGGGGCTGGGGGCCGGATCACTCGCCGGCCGAGCGGTGGGCTATCCGCGACCGGCTGGTCCGCATCGAGCAGCTCGTCGCGGCCTGCAAGGCGCACGGCGGCCGGGCGGCGGCCGAGGACGACCCCATGCTCGCGCACCTCGTCGTGCCCCACGGCGACAACATGGTCGATGACGAGGTCTTTTACGTATCGGGCCACGACGATCGTCGCAACTCGTGGGACAGCAGCCCCCAGGCACCGATGACGATCACCCGCTCCGGTAGCCGCGACCGCCAATCAGAGATCCTCGGCGAACTCGACCCGCACGATGACGACGGATTCGCCCGTGCGCTCGGCGAGTGGACCCGGCTGGTGCCCTACCGCCCGTGACCGGCCTTCCCGCCGCCGACCGGCTTGACGACGGGACTCAGCCTCGCCCGACGGGGCCTCGGGACGTTCACGATCGTGATCGGGCAGTCGGTGTCGCGAGTAGGCTGCCACGCTGTTATTGATGACGCTCGTCCCGCTGCCGCCGAATGGTTTCGGCTGCGGCGTGGGCGGCGTCGTGCAGCACGTCTCGAGTAGGCGCGTCGACGGCGAGATGGTCGGCGATCGTGTCGGTGACCAGGCCAAGGGCGTGTTCCAGGGCAGGGTCTGTCACATGGTCGGCGACACCCATGCAGACGTTGACCAGCCATGCAACGAGCAGGTCGGGTTCGTGTGCGTGGACGTTCTCGAAGATGGGCAGGCAGTCGGTGAGTGCGTTGTCGTAGTCGGACCAGAAGCCGCCGCGTTGCACGTAGGTGGCCGCAGCGCCGAGCGACCAGTTCTCGTCGCGAGCGAGACGAAGGAGTTCATCGGCGGTCAGGGTCAGATCGACGACGTGGGCGCGGGCCAACGTCTGTACGTCGGCGCGCAGCGTGTCCTCGATTAGTTCGTCCTCGATCAGCACGTGCAGCAAGGCGAGGGTGCTGAATGCGGGTATGCCCTGCCCTGTTGCCAGTTCGCGGACAACCACATCGTCGCTCCACAGCGTTTTGCCTGTCTGCGCCGCCGTTTCCAGTGGACTGACCCAAACTTCGCGATCGCCCAAACTTCCCCGGTCGGGGAAGACGTCGCGAGCAGGTGTATCCACCGCGACAAGATCGCGGGCGGCGGCGTCGATGTCGGTAATCCGGGTGATGGACTCGCTGGTCTGATGCGGGGAAGGTTCGGTCAGCGTCAGAGCGTCCTGGTCGGGGTCGAATCCGATCCAGCTCAGGCTGTCGGGATCGCGGCGCAGTTCTGCACCGGTGATCTGGATGTCGTGGAGCACGTTGCGAGGCACCACAAGTTCGGCGAACACGGCCCGCAGTACAGGCCACCGGTCTGGAAGCAATGTGGCCGTGGCCAGCGCGCTGGTGTCCACCACGACCGACTGGTTGAGCGAGGCCCTCGCGGCGGCGTTTCCCGGTCGAAGCGGACAGGGTCCAGGGTCATCGCCACAATCGGCCCGCAGGCGCGTTGGATCAGCGCCTGGGCATACGACCGACCGCGGGCGGCGGCCAGCAATCCGATGGGCAGTCGTCCCTGCCTCACCAGGTTCACCAACAGCCGATCCTGCTCGGCGCGTGGCGCCAGTTGCGCGCGCATCATCTCGGCGAAGTTCAGCCCGTCGATGTTGATCGCGCGGATCGGGCCGTCGGGATAACGGGCAATGTAGTCGCGGAGGGCGTCCTGGAATCTCTGCAGGCCAGCCTCGTCGAGATCGGGCAGGATCGGCCGGCCGTCGGGCGCGCGTCGGCCACCCGCGTGCATCAGGGTGGCCAGAATCTGGGCACCGACCTCGGGATCGTCGGACCACCGGGTCAGGCTGTCCAGGGCGGTGGTGATGTCGGCTTCGGTGAACCCGAACTGTGCGTGCAGCCCCATCCACACGCCCAGCGCGCCTCGGTGGATGATCGGCGGAGTGAGCTGCTGCAAGCGTGTCCATGCGTCGTCGAGGCGACCTTGGTTGACGGTGGCACCGATCAACGCCCATTGAAGATCGGCGTGTCCCGAGTGCTCGCCGAGCGCCGCTCGGCTGTGCGTTTCGACGTTCGGCCAGTCCGCTCGCACGGTGTAGAACCCGATCAGCCCACGTCGCAGGGACAGCCGCCGCTCGGCCGGAAGCTCGGTACGCGACAGGAGTTGGGCAGCCCAGTCCGCAGCGGCGTCACGCTGCTCGCTGCGCAGCAGCAAGTTCAATCGCATCGCGTCCAGCACGATCTCACCGAAGCGCGTGATGCCTCGCGCACACTCCTGCAGCGCTTGGTCGTACTGACCGTCGTTCTCCAGCACCTCGACCAGCAATTCCACGGCGCCGGCCGTCGTTGCGGTATGGCGGCGCAGCCGCATGACGGCGGCCTGCACTTGGCCGCGGGCGGCTTCACTGCGGGCGGTCAAGAGGTCGGCCGTGACCGGATCGAGGACCCCGGATTCGCGGGCTTGTTCGAGTTCGGGAAACGGCCAGGCACCCAACGCCGCAAGGCGGTAGAGGCCGCGCACGCGCAAGTCGTGCTGATCGACCGTGGGCAGCGCGTCCTGCCACAGTCGGATCTGTTCGTCTCGCGGAAGATCGGGGTCGGCGACCAGCGCGCGGAGGCCCGCGGCGATCGGGGTTCCTTCGGCCCGGTCGACGAACTCGGTCGCCTTGTCGCGTTGGCCCAGGGCGAGGGCCGCGATGGAGCCGAGGTAGGCGATGTTGCCTTCGCCTGCTTCTTGTTCGCTGGCTTGTCCTTGCGGCATGGGCGTGGCGAGGTTGATCATGGTTGTGTAGGCGCCGGTAAGTAGGTGCTTGCGCAGCAGTACCATCACTGCCTGTTCGCTGGGGCCAGCCCAGCGGCGTCGCTGCTGCCATGCGGCAGTGGCCAGGTTCTCGGCGCGGCGCAGGTCTTCGGCCGGTACCGCCGCCGAGCCGTCCGTCACGCGCCACAGCAGCGCCTCGGCCATCCGCAACTGCAGGCCGCTGTTGTCCGGGCCAGCGGCCAGAGCCTGCTCGGCGTAGGACACGACTCCGCTGATGTCGCGGCGGTTGCCCGCATCGACACCGAGGATCACCAGACACATCGGCTCGCTGGCCAACTCGTGAGGTGGGGCGGTCCGGAGGGCGTCCGGAACCGGGACCTGGTCGGTCTCGTTCAACTGCTGCACATGCCAGCGGACGGCCGCCAGGAGCACGGGTGGCGCACCGACAGCCTCAGCACGGTCCAGTAGTTCGGTTGCCCTCGGCAGGTCTCCGGTACCGGCGGTGAACGCGGCGGCCAGGGCATACAGCCTCCCCGCGCCCGCGTCGACTTGCTCAGCGGCCAGTGTGAATGCTCGAGCCGCCAGGTCAGAGTGCCCGTGTTCCACCGAGTACACACCCAGGACCGCTTCGAACTGGCCAACGCCGCGTTCCAACCAACTCGGCCGACTGGCCAGAATCGTCTCGACCGCCAGTCGCGGTTCATCGCGTCCACGGGCCAATGTGACGGCCAGTCGCAGCGTCCCACGTGGCTCACTGGCCGCGACGCGACGAATGGCGTCCGCCACCGAAGGCGGCAGGAACGGCATCGTCTCGTCCAAAGGATCTTCGGTTGCGCCCACCGCCGCATAGGCAATGGAGGTGATCGCATCCTTGGCGTCTGGAGTGATCGTCTGGTTGCGCGGAATGACGATCGTCCAGTCATTCGGCGTGTAGTTGATCCGCTCCGCGGTCACGTGCTGCCAGTACAAGGTCTCGGTCTCGGGATCACAGAAGATGATCAAGACGGGGAGGGTGTGCCCCAACCAGTAGTGCAGGTGACGCTCGTTGCCCTTCGCGCGATACCGCCACCCCTCCGGGGTGGGCTCGAAGTAGGACTGCCCGGTCTTGATCTGCAGAGCCACCGGGCGCCCCGACGGCACGCCGTCGGTCTTCGGCTCCACGTGCGCGTCGATGCCGTAGTCGCCGATGGGCTGGTTGCGAAACACCCATCCCCACTTGGTGAACGCGACATCAGCCAGACCAACGCCCAGCCGTTCGGTGTCCGAGCTGTCGGTCATGCCAACCCGCGCTGGGCCTGGCGCCGACGGCCGATGCGAGCAGCTCCTGACCCCGCCGAGAGCGCGCACGAGGTCCAAAGACCAACTCTTGCTCAGTGCACCGCACACAACATGCGCGAACCGCTTTTCGCATCGCACCGCCGTCCTACTTCTGCGACTCCCAAGGCGCCCATCGTGGAGGCTACGTGAAACGCCCGACCTTCCTACCGAGCTACGCGCTCCGACAGGCCGATCGGTTTAGGCCGGCCGGACTTCACCTCCGCCCCGGCCAGGACACCGCGGCCCGCTACCGTCTCCGGCACTCCCGCGCGGCCGGTTGCCAGCCCCCGTCCGCGGCCTCGGATCCGCCAAAAAGTAGACCGCGAATAGACCGCGACTGGCCGCACGCCACCGGTTTCAGCCGTACACAACCGGACATCCCGGACTGGATCGCCACTCCAACCAAGGCCGCTCAGAGACCTGTTTTCGCAGGTCAGAGGTGGTGCCCCCGGAGAGATTCGAACTCTCACTACACGGGTTTTGAATCCGTTGCAGCAGGCGATCGGCTCGGCGATGCGTCCGACAATCCCGCGGGCCAATGGATCTTGCCGGGTGTCGAGGTTGCCTGAGCTGTCAATGCGGTCACGAACGTCGTCGGTGCTGGGCCGCTGGACCGTTGGCGGCGGTCCAGCCCGCAAGAGGTCACCGTGGCTGGGTGTCGACCTCGAATTCCGCGTCTCAAAACGGCAGTGGTACGGCTCGCTTGTTCGTCCACCTGGACCCGTTGACGTTCATGTGGCGAAGCTGCTGTCGCCAGGTCGGTCGAGTTCCAACGGTGTGTGGTTTAGGCGGGATGCTATGTCGCCCTCGTTGGATGCTGCCGGGTCGATGATGACCGGGGACCGGCTGGGGCGTGGCGACTCGTCGCCGGTACCGCCCAAGATGGGAATAGGTGCTTGACCAGCAAAGATGGACGAATGTCAGCTAGCGACGGACGGCAGTGTGCAGCTATGGTCTGTCGCATGAACACGTATCCTGTGCATGGATGCTACGAACATGTGTTCGAGTCCCCTCGGACACATCATTGCCCCATGGACGATCGCCTCGCGATCAGTCGTGGGGCCGGGCCGGTCCTGTGGGTTGATCTCCCGCGGATCCTAGCGTCAGTGTCTCGGCGTCGCAGTTGATCGTCAAGTTCTGTGCGCGCAGGTACGCGGCAACATCGTGGGCGGGGCCGCCGTGGGCGTGCAGGTGCGTGGCAATCCGTGCGAGGAGTTCGTCTTCTCGTAGGTAGAGGTTCTTCGCGCCCGTCGCTGGGCGGGGTTGGGCGCTGGTGTACCCATGTCGGCAGCGGTAGCCGGGGCGGTCGTTGATCCAATGTGAGTCCATCCGACGTCCGCAGGACCCGCATCGCACCAGGCCCGACAGCTGGTAGACGCGTCTCGTGCCGTCGGACGCCGTCCGGGTGACCTGGACAGCCTGTGCTGCGACGAAATCCCGCTCGCTCACCAGCGCTGGATGAGAAGGCTTGGCCGCGATGGTCAACTTGCCCCGTGGTGCTTGCGGGTCTTGCAGGTTACGGCCGGGGACGCGGTCCCAGGCTTCTCGGCCGGTGTATCGCGGGTTTCGGAGGATCTCGACGATGGTGCGGAGTGACCACGTCTGGCCGGAACGGTGTCGGTTGCGGCCCGGATCCGCTGCGGACGGGCTTGGCACGCCTCGCTCGTTCAATGCGGACGGGCTTGGCACGCCTCGCTCGTTCAATTCGCGAGCGATACTCGCTGCGCTGCGGCCGCTGAGTCGCTTGGCGAAGATCCACTTCACGTGCGGTGCCGTCACTGGGTCCGGATCCAGTCGCTGGAGTCGGCGCCCCCAGCCGGCGTGTGTCCGGTTCGGATGCGGTCCGGCATCGACCAGGCGATACCCGTACGGCGGACGCCCTCCCAGGTAACGACCCTGCATGCGTACTTGGGCGCGCATCGCCGCCAGCGTCCGGTGTCGGGCCCGCAGCACCTCCCGTTGTGATTGTGCGCCGAGCACCGTCATTAGCATCCGGTGCAGGGGACTGCCGGCCTCGACCGGCCCGCCGGCCTCCGGGAGCCAGACCTGCACCCCGTGCCGGGTGAGTGTCGGGGCCAGCTGTTCGAACTGGTCCGCGGCAAAGGCGCGCTCGTACTCTCCCACCACGATCGCATCGAACCCACGACCCGGATCATGAAGAGCTGTCAGCAGTGCCGCTGCCTCCGGCCGGTCGCGCCACGGCAACCGCCGTGAGCAGCCGGCATCGAAATACTCCGTCACGATCAGACCGCGCCCAGCGATCAAGGTCTCGGCTGCCTCGCGCTGCCACGCGGCGGAACTCACCGGATCCTGGTGTTCAACCGTCGACGTCCGACCGTAGAACGCGAACCTGACCGCGCCGCGCGCCTGCTGGTGGGGACGGTGGGTAAGCCTCTGACGCGCTCCCTGACCCCATTCACTGAGAAGATCAGGAATTCCCATTTCCACCACCTCGCGTCACCAACTGCCACCTGTGCGACGTGAGGAAGGTCGATGCATGACACAACACCGCGTGCGATCACTCGGGTAGACCAACAGGCACGCCAGCGTCGATTGCAGCCACCGGAAAGATCGACTGCAACGCACCCGACCTGGTTGCCATGTGCTCGACGAAGCGGGTTAACACGCAGATGCCGGGGCTCCCGTGTGGGGCCTCGCGCCGAGGGAGTTGTGGTCGCTGTGGGCGCCGGTCGTCAGGTGCGGCGATGATCTTCTGTGGTCGGCGGGCGCTTTGTGTCCGGCCGGCTCGGTTCCCAGAGTTCAGTCGGGGAAGAACGACGGCACCGGGCGGATCGAGCTGGTGGATGCTTCCTCGCCCCAGCCGGTGTCGGCTTTCCACACCTGCTTGCTCTCCGAGTGCTTCACATAGGCCACCAGGTCTGCCGTTGTCATGACGATCAACTGCGTCGAAGTCTGGGCTCGCATTTCGTCCACCAGGTCCGGGTGCGCGCCGGCGGCCTGGCCGTTCCGGTGTGCGACCCAGCTGCCGTCCTTCAGATCCCGGGTGACAAAGACGACGGCTCGGCGAGGGACCTGCGCGCCCGCGAAGTCCAGCATCTCATGCCAGATCAGGCAGTCGTTGTGCCGCAGCAGCTCCTTCTTCTTCCGGTCACCCCAGCTCGGCGCTTTCTCTTCGCGTACTCGCCACTGGGAGTCCGCGATCCAGGCCGCGCGCTTCGCGGCGGTCGGCTCCGGGCCGACCCGGCCGCTCATGAAGTTTCGGATCCGGTCGGTCGCGGCGAGCGCGTGCGCGGTCAGCGCCTGCTCGGGATCGGAACCGTGGTGGCCTGCGGACACCAGAACCCCCTGCAGTGTACGGACCTCCAGTTCGACCTTCCGAAGCACCGTCTTGCCGCGCGGGTCCGCGGTGGAAAACCGCCGCAATTGCCGGGCCGCGACGAACCCCATCTGCTGCATCAGCTTGCCGACTGCGGCTGACGCGTCCTCGGCCTCCTTGAGGATGGCGCCGACAATGGTTTGGGAATTGTCAACAAACTCCGTGAACACTTGATGGGGGACCCACAGACGTTCCTTGATGAAATCAATGGCGTCCGACAGTTGACGGCTGTCATGGTCACGCAACCGGCAGAGTTGAAGGTACGAGCACGTGTCAAGGATGAATGTCGCGCTGTCGAGCTGATCCAGTTGGCCCTGCCAATCCAGTAGCACGGGTTCTTCGTCCCGCCGGTCACGAAGGGCTGCCATGTCACCTCCTTTCGAAGATCAAAAACCACTTTCGGGTGGAACTCGTGCCGCGTGACTAGGCCGTCACGAGGAGAGGTACTCTAGCCAACGTTCTCGTACGTCCGGCGGAACCCCCGTTCACGGCGTGCCGGGTTCGTGGGGAGGGGTTTCGTCTGGAGGGAACGGAAGCCGGCGTCCGCAGTTTCACCGTCCTGCCGGGAGCCGATGACCTTTTTGCGGTGTCCGAGGACGAGGAATTCCCCGCGGCGGATCTACCAGGCCGGATGCAGGTCGTGTCCTACCTGGTCTGCGCCGACGCCGCGTACTACCGGCTGGTGCTGGACGTTCTGTTGGAAGAGGAAGGGCGCCTCGGTCTACACCTGCCCACCGCGGAGATCGAGCGGAGGGTGACTGACCGACTGGCGAGCAGGTCGGAGCTCGACGAGCGGCCCCCGGTCGAGCGGCTGCTCGCCAGCCTTTACGAATGGGGCAACGTCGACCGCATCCAGAACCGGCACCGCAAAGGGACTTACCAGGAATACCTGAAGAAGGACTTTCTCTACCAGCTGACTCCGGCTGGCGCCCAGGTGCACCGCGCGCTGGCCGCAATCGACCGCGAATTGGGCGCAGTCGGCGCGCTGCAGTCGTCGATGCTCCCCGAGGTGCTCCGCGCTCTGGCCGAACTGGTCAGGCTCTTGCAGCCTCGCGAGGCGGGCACGTCAAGGCGCGACGTGTACAGCACAGTGCAGCGCATATTCAACGGCTTCACCCAGCTTTCGGAGAATGCGAAGCTCTTCGTACAGGGGCTGAACCGCGCCCTCGAACCCGGCAGTGACATCGAGGACGAGGTGTTCTTAGCCTACAAGGACGTCGTGGTCCTCTACCTGCGCACGTTCGTCATGGCACTGCTGCGCTACGCGTCGCCGATCACCCAGGCGATCGAGGACGCGGAGGCCGCGGGCGTGGTCGCCCTGTTTCCCGGCCTCGCGGCGATCGAGGCGACTCCGACGCTAGGCATGACGATGAGTGAGGTCGCCGAGCGCGACGCGGCGCAGCTCGAAAGGCAGTGGCGTGGTCTCCGCGGCTGGTTCTTCGGCGAGCACGACCGGCCGCCGGTCGCCCAGACCCTGCAGGACCGCTCCGCTGAAGCGGTCAACTTGATCGTCGCTACTGTGCGTCGGCGGAACAACCAGCGCTTCCGGAAGGTGAACCGGGCCGCCGACATGATGACGCTCGCGACGTGGTTCGCCGGCACCGGCGACGGCGCCGCCCGCGCCGCGATCTGGCGATCCGCGTTCGGCATGTACTCGGCTCGGCACTTCGGATCCGCGCATCCCCCGGTGAGCGACCTCGACGTCCGGAGCAAGACCAGCTGGTGGGAGGGGCCCGCGGCGCCGGTGGAGCCGAGGCTGCGCAAACAAGGACCGCGGTCGGCGACGGGCAGGCCCAACGGGGTCCGCGACCCCCGGGTTGCCAAGCGCGAGCTCGCTCGGAGGCAGGCGGAAGAGCAGGCCGTGACCGACGCCGCCGTGCTTCGGCTGACGGCCATGTCGCCGGTGCGCGTGTCCGAGCTGCCCGTCCTGTCGGAGGTCGAGCTGGACGTGTTCCTCGGCTGCCTGAACGTCGTGCTTTCGACCCGGCCGGACATCGCCGGGACCCGCGAGGGCCGCACCGGCGACGGCCGGCTTCGCGTCGTGCTGCGCCCGGCATCGCAGGAGGCGGGCAAACCACGCCGAGCGGTTGTCCGCACTACGCACGGTGCTCTCGCCATGGAGGACTTCGAACTGAATGTCGTCGATCTGCACCGGGGTGCGAAATGACCAAGGACGCTGACATCGAGAGCCTACGGCTGGCCGCCCGGGCGTTGCTGGCTAGGCCGTTGCTGAGTTCCGGAGGTCCCGACGCGGCGATCGCCGCCGCGGTGCGGCGGCAGCACCGCGACCGGCTTCAGCAATGGTTCGAGCACAACCTGGGCTGGAAGCTCGTGGTCGACCGCGACGTGATCAGGTTGAACAAGGTCCCTGCCGGGACCCCTTGCCTGCCGCACGATGCCCCGGAACAACGCGTGTGCGTGCTGTACTGCCTGGTGCTGGCGGCGCTCGAGGACGGTGGCGACCAGGTGGTGATCACTGAGATTGCCGACGCCGTCACCGCGCTATCGGGGGTGCGGGCGGAAATCGCCACCTTCGACCCAGCCGACTTCGCGGAGCGCCGCCGGCTCGTGCAGGCGCTGCGGTTGCTGGTGGACCACGGCGTGCTCTTGCCCACCCGCGACCGGGCGTCCACCGAGCAGGACGAAGCCGAATACCTGTCTGGTGCCGGCAACGCGATCTACGACGTCGACCACCGGGTGGCGGCGCTGGTGCTCGCCTGCCCGGTCGCGCCGACCAGGGCGGGGACCCCGACGGGACTCATCGCCGAACCGCACCCGGACACCCCAGTGGGGCACAACCGCCGCCGCCGGCACCTGATCATGCGGCGTCTCGTCGACGAACCCGTGTTGTACCTGGACGAACTCACCGAAGATGAGCGCGACTACTTCCGCTCTCAGCGCCATGCGCTGCTCCACGAGGTCAAGGAGTTGCTCGGCGTCCAGGTCGAAGTGCGTGAGGAGGGCGCCGCGATCGTCGACGACGAGCTGACCGATCTGCGGTTCCCGGCGGAAACCACGAGGCCGTACGCCGCGCTGCTGCTGGCGGGGGCACTAACGGCGGAGCCCGGCGCGAGGCTCGGCAGCAGCGTGGTCGTCCCGGAGATCCGGATGCGGGAATTGGCGGTGTGGCTGGCCGAACGGGTGGGCGAGCGGGTCACGACCATCGAGAAGAAGCCAGTAACGCCCTCGACCGCTCTCGATGCGGCGTTGGTGGTGCTCACGGCATTCCGCCTTGTGGAACGCACCACGGACGGGGTGCGCCTGCTCCCCGCGCTCGGGCGGTTCCGGCCGCCGGCGGAACCGCCAGAATTCGCCGGCCCGGCCACATCGCGGAACGGCACACCGGCGTGACCGGGACGGAGGCATCGGCGGAAGCCGTCGACCAGGCGCTGTCCGCGCTCCTCGCCGGCGAGCCACCACAGCCAGCCCGGTCCCGGTTCCAGCCCCTCCGGATGGGCCTGCAGGGCATCTGGCAGTACGACGATCAAGAGTTCGTCTTCCACCAGGGGAGGCTGGTGCTGCGGGGGCGCAATGGCAGCGGGAAGACCAAGGTGCTCGAGGTCACCAGTCCCTTCCTGCTCGACGCGAACCTCACCGCCCGCCGACTTGACCCGTTCGGCAGCTCGGCCCGGTCGATGCGGGACAACCTGCTCTACGCCGACCGCAAGCACCAGATCGGTTATGTGTGGTGCGAGTACGGACGGCTGCGTAAAGACGGCACTCCCGAGTATCTTACGGTCGGCGCCGGCATGCGCGCCCAAGCGAGCAGGAGCGGGTCGCCCGACTCGTGGTACTTCTTGACCGGCCTTCGCATGGGCGAAGACTTCGCGTTGTACGACAAAACCAGGACTCCGGCGAGTGAGAAAAAGCTTGCTGAACTGCTGGAACCACAGGCCGTCTTCACGACTGCGGAGGCTTATCGCGCCGCCGTTGCCAAGCAGCTCTTCGGGCTGACGAGCGAAAGATACCGCTCGCTCGTCGAGCTGCTGATCACGCTGCGGCGCCCGAAACTCAGCGAAAACTTCGGTGTCGAACGGCTGACCGACCTCCTGCGTGACGGCCTGCCCCCGGTCGACCAGGCACTCGTGGACGAGCTGGCCAACGGTTTCGACGAGCTCGCCCGGGATCAGGAGGACCTGCAGGACCTCGTCAAGGCGGGCAAGGATGTCGATCGCTTCCTCACGGTATACCGCGGTTACGCCCGGCGCATGGTCCGGTACGTGGCTGCGAAGGTCCGGTCGGCGGTCACCCGATACGACGACGTGACTAGAGACGAGAACCAAGCGAGGGAAAGCCTCGCCGCTGCCGGAACCGCCGTCGCAGAGCTGGCGGCGCGAGCCTCGGCACTTGAACTCGCACGGTCCCGGCAACACGCGAGCATCCGGGCGCTGGAACAGCGGCCGGAGATCGAACAGCACTCCACCCTCATCGCTATGGAGAAGCAGGCGGCCGCCGCGGCCCGACAGACGGTGCAGGCGGAACAGCGGCTGACCGAAACCCGCAGAGAACTCGATGCAGCCGGGACCGAAGCCGAGGCCGCGGGCGGTGCACTGAACGAGGCCAAGACGGAGCTCGCTGAATCCTCCGCCGAAGCCGGTGAACGCGCCCAGGCGAGCGGTCTTGAACTCGAGCACGAGATGCAGGCCGAACGCTTGCACACCGACGCGGCAGCCGTGCGGACGGTGTTGCACGCGGTGATTTCGGCACGGCGGGCAGCAGTTGGCAACGCCCGCCGATTGCTGCGCGAAGTAGAGCAATCTCAGACTGCTTTCGACCGGGCCCAGGCGGTTCGGGATGACCTGGTGGCTCGCCGAGACGAGTCGGCGGACGACGTGGCGCGCAAGCAGGGGGCCGTGCACACCGCCGTGGAAGGCGTAAGCACCGCCTTGGTCTCCTGGATGGACGACTGCCGCGAGCACACGTGGGACGAAGCGGACGTGTCCGCTCTGCTGGAGGTGGTCGCGGCCGCTGGCGAGCCCGGCGCCGGGCAGCTGTTCGACGAGGTTCGGGTCCGTTCCGTGACTGCCGAGGACGCAATCCTGGCCGAGCGAGCGGTCCAGGACGCCGAACGGCGGTCATGCGCGGCCGACCACGCGGAGGTCGCTGCTGAACGCGAACGCGTCGCCGCGGCGGAGGAACTGGCACCCCCGCCGCCCTTGGTCGAGCGCCGGGACCGGACCACGGAGACGCTGGCCGGATCGCCGTTCTGGCGACTGGTGAACTTCGCTGGGGAAACCGAGGAAAGCATCTGCGGTGTCGTCGAAGCGGCGTTGCTCGGCGCTGGTGCGCTGGACGCTTGGGTGATGCCCGATGGGACGCTGAGGGGATCGGACGCTTTCGACACCTTCCTGCGTCCGGCCGATCCACCCGCAGCAGGCGTCACGCTGGCCGCGGTGCTGCGTCCGGTGGCCGACGCCGACGTACCTGCCGCCGTCGTGGAAGCTATCCTTCGGAGCATCGCGTTCCTGCCCGTCGCCGATCCGGATACCGGCGGAGCCTGGGTGAGCGCTGACGGCGGCTGGTCGATCGGGCCTCTCACTGGCCGCACAGGAGGCGGAGCGGCCTGCTACATCGGGGCCGCCGCACGGGCGGCAGCCCGGGAACGTGAGCTGGCCCGGCTCGATATCCGGCTCGCCGAGCTGGTAGCGCGAGCCGAGCGTCTGGACGAGGTGATATCCGTCCTGGACGGTCGCATCGCGCAGGTCCGGCTGGAGCGGATGAGCTGCCCGAGCGACGAGCCCGTCCGGGCGGCACGCCTCGAACTCGATTTCGCGCTCACGGCGACGGCCGCGCTGACGGCAGACGTGAACCGAGCCACGGAGCGGCTAGATGCCCGGCGTACCGAGCTGACGACCGTGACCGGCCGGCTCAAGTCGTACGGGAACGAGCATTCGTTCGCCATCACGCCGGTGGCTTTGGACCGGCTGGAAGAAGCTCTCGGTGACTACCGCGAGGCCGTCGCCGACATAGTGGCCCTGGCCGGACGCGTCGCCGTGCTCCGGTCCTCCCACACCTCCGCGATCGGCCGAGCCGATCGGTTGCGCAGCCGACGCGAAGCAGTCGAGGCGGAGTACCGGATGGCCGCCACGGAGGCGGCGGAGCTCGACGCCGAGTACCAAGCCCGCAATGCCTTGATAGGCGCCGACGTCCAGCGGGTGCTGGCCGAGCTAGAACAGTGCCGCGCGGTGCTTCGGCAGCTGGATCAGGAGGCAGTCGTGCTTCAACAGCTGGAACGGGACGCCGCGGAACGTCTCGGGGAGGCCAAAGGTCGACTGGGCGCCGTCGAGAATGATCGGAAGACCCGGGAACGGCAACGCGCCGACGCGGTCGCCGAGTTCGAGCGGACACGCCGACTCGGGTTCCTCAACCTGGCGGAGATCTTCGGCATCGAGACCGAAGCCGTCAACCCGACTCTCACGCACAGCGTGGACGACGCACGCCGAGCCGAGCAGGTCCTGCGCGAGGAAGACAGCTCCGAAAAGGGACGCAATTCGGCACGCAACCTCGTCGACGAGCATTTCCGCGACCTGCAGCGGAACATCACCGGGCCGGACTGGCGCCCTTGGGGCGACAACGAAGGCGAGCTGTTCGTCGTGCGGGTAAACCACAATGGGGCAGACCAGTCCGTGCCGCGGCTGCGGGAGATCATCGGCGACGAGGTGGAAACTCGGCGCGGCTACCTTGATGACCAGGAACGCAAGCTGTTCGCCGAGGTGCTGCTCGGCCGGATCGGCGAACACCTGAGGCAGTGCCGGGTCGAGGCAAAAACCCTTCGCGACCGGATGAACCGGCTCCTCGCCGAGCGGCCCACTGCGTCCGGCCTGCGGATGCGGCTGCAGTGGGAACCGGACGAAGAGGCGGGCGCCGACGTGGCCGAGGCCATCTCGCTGCTCGACCAGCAGGCAACGAGGTTCCTCAGCGACGACGCTCGAGACCAACTGGTGGGCTTCCTTGCGGACCGGGTCCGGCAGGTGCGCGAGGACGATTCCGTCGGCGACTGGCGAGTGCACCTAAGGGAAGCCCTCGACTACCGCCTGTGGTCCCGGTTCCGCCTCCAGGTACAGCTCGGGGCGGGGGACAGATGGACGCCGCTCAACGACGCCAAACACCAGCAGGGGTCCGGCGGCGAAAAGGCAGTCATGTTGCAGCTGCCATTGTTCGTCGCCGCCGCGGCGCACTACGAAGCGGCCGCGAAAACCGCGCCTCGACCGGTCTACCTGGATGAGGCGTTTGCTGGCATTGACGCCGAGATGCGCGGCAGTTGCCTGCGCCTGCTGACCGACCTGGACCTAGACTTCGTCCTGGCTAGCCACGACGAGTGGGGCTTCCACAGTGAGGTGCCTGGCTTGGTCACCTACAGTCTCTTCCGGGATCCGTCGACATACGGTGTGCTCACCACGCCGTTCATCTGGGACGGCCACACCAGGCACAGGCTGGACGATCCGGCGCTGGCCTGGCCGGATCCGGATCCGGATCCCGAGCGGAGCGAGGAAGAGGACACTGTCATTGGACCCTGAGCTCGTCGCCGAAATCCGCGACTGGGCAGCCAAGCCAGGACCGGTGAAGTTCCTTCTCGCCCTGCACACCCGCCTGGTCAACGGCGGGGGAATCGATCGTCCATTGCACTTCACGTCACCGCCGCTGAGCGACGACCAGTGCGGCGAGCTGGTCGAATTGTTCGGCAATAACGGAGCGGTGCGTCCTGACCGGATCAACCTGCGGCTGGCACAGCAAAGCCTCGACAGTGGTCGGGTGCGGCTCGGACTGCACGACCTCGTCGAGCTCGTGCACGGTCCGGTCGTGACCAGAACGGAACGGCGGCAGCGGGAACTAACAGAGAAGACCGCGCGGGTCGCGCACGACCGGCAAGAGCTGCTCGCGATCATGGATCCGGTCGCGCAGTTGGCTTTCGAACGGCGCTTGCTGGCGGCGTTACCGCCAGGATCGACCTACCGCGTTCCCGAGGAAACGCGCACCAAGGCTGGCGCCTGGAGCAGCTTCAGCGCGGCGATCCGGGCCGCGGCGGTGTGGTGGCCGTGTTGGGAAGCTGGAGAGATCGTCACGGAGAAGGGGTTGGCGGCAACGGCGCTTGGCGGCGCGAAGAACTGGACGGACGCGGGCCGGGCCGCGTTCCATAACCTCGTCCGTGTGCCGTTCGACCGGGCCGTTAAGGTGGCGGACACCGAGATCCGGTTGCGCGGTCCGCTCGTGTGGCGGCTCGACGACGTACTCGTGGATGCGCACCGCAGCAGGCCCTGGGTCAGCCTGCCCGCTCGGGGCGTGTTGCGCCTGGGCCTGATCGAGGGCACACCACGCGGGGTGCTGCTGGTCGAGAACGGCGAAAGCTTCGATCGGGTGTGCACCGAGACAGCCGCTCCCGACAGCTGGCTATGTGTGTGGATCAAGGGATTCGCCACGGACGGGTTGATTAGCTTCGTCCGGAGACTCCCCGAGGTGCCGCTGGTCGCTTGGTGCGATCTCGATCCCAGCGGGATCGAGATCATCCAGGACGTGCAGCGCCGAGCTGGCCGGAAAGTCCACCCCGTCGGCATGACCGCCGACCTCTGGGAGCTCGGTGCCAAACGCGCTGACGAGCCGGCTGATCGCAAACGATGGCAGGAGCGCGCGGCTCAACTAGCTCTCCACGGGCCGCCGGCGTTGCGCGAGCTCGCCCGCCACATCGCGACGACCGGCGAGCGGGTCGAACAGGAAGGCATCGAGGTCTGCAACCCTGTCATTCGCGAGCTCACGGGCCGACTCGCGGAGATCGTGCGCGAAGCAGGGTTTCCTTGCTCATGATGTGGATTGCTGCCGAGCCCGGTCCAGAGCGCCTTCAACCGAGCCCGATTGTGGTTGCCGAAACGTTAGGTTATTACGACAAACAGGTGAATGAGACCCGGTAATCCGGGAATTCAGGAAACGAAGGGCGCGGCACGAGCGACGGTCGCGGTAGCGGAACGTCATGAGTTTACAGATCGGATGCTACAACGCACTGACTTTTACAGTCGAACCATCGATGTGGGATCGCTAGTGGCTCGGCGTGTCCAGTTCAACCGACCGAGGAGACACCCGTGAGCATAGTTCAGGCGGATCGGGTGGTGCGGGCGGTGCTCACCACCGAGGCGTACGGCGGCGATCGGTTCGTCCCGCTGAGTGGAAGCATCGAACGACTGGACGGCAAGGAACTCGTCGAGGGAAAGATCTACCGATACTCCCTTCTGGACCGTAACGACCACGATGTCGCCCTAACGGTCTACCTTGGGCTTGGCGAGGTTGGCGGGCATCTCTGGGAGCAAGAACTCCGTGTCCTGCAACGTATCGGAGGTCTGGGGCACCCCAGTCTGCCGATGCTGGAAGGTGGCGGGTATGTCCGGCCGGAGGACATAGAGAGCGGCGGCTCGGACACCGCAGGCGCCGGGTTCATCCGGACGAAGGTGCTCATGAGCGACGAGGACTCCAGGGCGATGGCTACCTACTTCCATGAACGTCCCGCGCAGGCAGTGCGTACGTTGTGGAAGCTTGCCGATGGCCTCGCGGTTCTGCACGACTCCAGGATCGCTCACCGGAACCTCTGGCCGGGCACTTTGGAGCACGAGGAGGGAGACGACGGGATCCGAGTGTTGCTGGCGCGTTTCGAGATGAGCTCGATGGTGTCGAACCTCTTGCGCGGTAGTCAGATCGACCGCGAGGGCGCCGGCCGGGTCCGTCCACTCTACCTGCGGCAGGACCCACGCTTTCTGGCGTATACTCCACCGGAGCGGGTCGATTTTCTCCTTGCGGCTCCCGGCAACACCGGAGCGGGTGACTTCCCGGGTGACGTCTTCAGCCTTGGTGTGATCGCGGCAGAGTGGTTGCTTGGGCCGGACTTGCTGGGTGAGGTACCTGAGCTTGGACCGGAGTTGCGCGAGTTCCAGAAGGGATTGCGGCGTCGGGTAACTATCTCGCAGGAGTTGCCGGCGGCGTTGTCCGAACTGCTGGGAGAAATGCTGCAGTCCGATCCTCGGTCCAGGCCATCGATGTCCGAGGTCATGACAGCGCTTAGCCGGAACTACGATACGATCGCGGGCCGATATGCGCCTGAGAACAACAGTGGTCAGCCGTACCTTGTTGCCTACATGCGGGAGGACAGCGACCGCACGTTGTTCAAGTGGGGGCATCTGTCCGAGTCGTCCATGACCGACGAAGGCTTGAAGCAACTGGTCGATCTGATCGAGAGCGATCTCCGCGGCGCGACAGTGTGCCACTCGTCTGAAGGTGCGGTGCCGTTCGTCAAGGTCGGTAAAACAGAAGACCGGCAGCGAGCACAGACAGTCCTGTTTGGACACAACTTTGTGTGGTTCGCCGAGACACTCTACCGCATCCGTTTCGGTCGCAAGGAGTACTTCGACAACATAAAGGTCATCAAGTACGTGATCGAGAACGCGCGCGCGTCGAAGGAGTTGCACTCGTTGCGGGCGGGCAGTCTCGGCAGGAACTTGCACCGCGTCGAGGCGGTCGACCACAAGGCGAGCCCTGTCGAACTGGAAAAGCGTTCATCAGACCGGCCGAGTTGGCCCGCGCTGCTGACGTCGACCGCTCAGAGGCATGCCAAGACGCGTGAGCAGCGAGAGTATTTGGACGCGTTACGCTGGTTCATCGACTACCAAGGTGCTCAGTTGTTCGCCAGGGAATACGCGTATGTGCGCGAGGGACTTCCTGCCGGGCGAACGGTGGCGGTGCGCTGGGACCGCTCGCGCGACGCTGACCGGGCGTCACGGCAGTCCTCGATGCACAAGAAGATCATCGGTGATGAGCGGCTGCGTCTCGGCATGGCCGACTTCCTCGCGGAAGAGGTCGCGAAGGACTTGGCCTCCCCAGAGATCGAAGTGCTGGCGGACAAAGGTGGCATGCCCGGTGATGTAATGGGTCGGTATCGGTTGGTGGAGGTCCACGGCAGGGAAACCGCCACGCTGGAAGCGGCCCGGTTCGCAGACCTTCCTGAGCGAGGCTGGCTGCGCATGGCCAACGACCGGGCGGGGCGGGGAAACCTGTTGGCTCAGTCGAGCGCGGTGGACGAACTCGAGAACAACGTGGTGCTGCTGCAGGGATTGGTCCGGCCGACCGGCGTGCGCGGTGCGCCGAAGTGGCAAGACACCACTGGGGGCAAGCTAGAGGGCGAGGGGCTTGAAGCCATGCGCACCATGCTCGAGCACCAGTCGATGTTCGCGGTCCAGGGTCCACCCGGAACGGGCAAGACGGAGGTTACCTCCCAGGCGGTCGCTGAGTATCTCTCGAAGGATGACCAGGCCCGCGTGTTGGTGTCGGCGCAGTCACATGACGCGCTGGACAACCTGGCTGCCCGCATCCTGAGCAAGATCGGTGCGGTGGACGAGGCCGGCAATCCGACTAGGGCGAACTGGCTCGCGGTTCGCCTCGCCAGCGATTTTACCGCAGGCAACGTCAAGGCTCCAGTGACCGAGTTCATGCCCGGCCGTGTGGTGCCGCGGCTCGAGCGTGAGATCAAGAGCAAGCTGGACGGACGAGGTGCGCGGCGGTACGACAACCCCGCCATCACGAAGATCCAGGAGATGTGGCTGCACGCCGTCGCAATCTCCGGACCCGAGTTGCAGACGCGGGTGCGTCGCGGTGCGAACCTCATCTTCGCCACCACGGGCGCGTCCACCAAGACCCGGTTGGTGGATCACGGCTCCAATGAACCGTTCGACTGGGTCGTGATCGAGGAGGCGGCGAAGGCGTGGCCCACTGAGCTCGCGTTGCCGTTGGTGCGCGGGATCAGGTGGACGCTGGTCGGTGACCAGGCGCAGATTGGTGCGTTCGCACTGAACGACGTGATGGCGTTCCTGGATAACTGCCGCGACGATCCGGACGAGAACGTGGCGGGGTGGTGGGAGATGCGCGATCGGTACAGGCAGATCTTCGCCACCTTCGGGCACATGTTCACCGAGGCGAGAGACGGAGCGCCGCGGTTGGAGCTGACCGAACAGCGTCGCATGCGCAAGCCAATCGCGGAGGTCGTAAGCCGCGGTTTCTACTCATCGCTGAAGCTTGGCGGCCTGAAGACCGTGCGTCCCGACCGCGATCACGGCCTGGTGCGTCCGCTCTGGGCACGTGGACGATCTCTGGTCTGGATCGACACCGGCGTCACGCAGAAGGCGACCGGCTACTGGTTCAACGACGTCGAGGCCGAGCTCGTGTCCACCGTGGTGCGGTCCTTTGAACCGTCACTCGAGCACCTCGCCGCGGACACGAAGGGCAAGGTGCTCGCCATCATCACGCCGTACCGCAAGCAGGTCGAGCGCATCCAGATGCGCCTGGCCGAGCACGCCGACGACGTGTGGACGGTGGATTCATTCCAGGGGCGTGAGGCGCGCATCGTGATCGCATCGCTGGTTCGCGATCGCGATTCAAGAGAGGCCTACGCAGGCCTCGGTCACGTCGCTGATCCGGCGCGAGCGAACGTGATGCTCAGCAGGGCACAGGACTTGCTGGTGGTGGTGGGTCGGATCTCGAAGTACGAGCACTGCGGCATTCCGGAGTGGGAGGCGGTGGTGGCAGCGGCGCGGGAGTTAGGTCGGGTCGTCGCGATGAGCGAGGTGATGCCGTCGTGAAGGTAATCGACGTCTACGTGGAATGCGAAGTGCTCACCGTGCGGCTCCAGCTCGGCCCGAGGTCGCGCACTTCGGTGCTGGAAACGTTGGTGCTCAAGGCGGTCGACGCCGGCGTGACCACGATGCAGGGGCTCGCGGACCTCTTCGGGCTTACCCCGCGTTTGATGGTCGATCTGCTCGGAGACCTGTGGCGCACACAGCGGGTTTTCTTCGAGTTTGACGAGTTCGGAGCGGAGACGATCCAGCTGTCGCCATTGGCGGCCGATGAGCTCGCGAAGTTGCCGGAGGGACAGGCCATCGACGCGGCGCTGTCGATACCGGACACCGAGGACGTCCTACTCGACACCCTGACCGGGCGGGTGCTGCCGCTGACCGCTGGGCGATTCGCACCGGGACGAGCGAATCTCGTCGTCACGCGCTCACCCCAGGACTGGACCGCGGCAAACGTCGAGCCGGACGCACTCGCGGCTGCGCTGAACCGCAGCCTAGAGCGCCGCAAGGACACCGGGCTCGACGGGGACATGCAGGTGCTGCAGGCGTACCTGGCGCCCAAAGACCTGACGAAGGCGGCGTTCACCAAGTTCGCCCCGCTGAGCGTGCAGGCAGGTGTGGACGGGGGCAGGCTCGTCGTGCGAGTAGTGGACAAGTCGTTGCCCTCAAACGTGCAGCTGCAGGCGGAGAGCCGGCTGCAGTTACTGGTGGAGACGCAGTCGAAGAGTGCCTTCGTGCAGGCGCTGCGCGGCGCGGCCGACCAGGTCGCAGATCGGCGGGACGACATCCACCAGGACCTGGCGGGCTTCGTCGTCGCAGCTGGCTCGCTCGTGCACACCGCACCCGCGAACCGCAGACGAGACCACGACCGAACGGCCTCGCGGGCCGACAACCTCGTGGCGCGCGTCCACGACATGGCTGAGCGGCAGATGTCCATCACCGTCGTCCGCACGTCCGAGGAGCATCGCACGGCGATCGTGGCCCTGATCGATGCCGCGGCCAAGCAGGTCGTGATCTCCGTGCCGTGGCTGAAGTACCACGGCGGCATCGAGAGCTACGTCGATGCGCTGAAACGCGCGGTGCGACGCGGCGTCGAGGTGACCGTCCTTTGGGGAATCGACCGCGACGAGGGTCCGCTTGACACCCGTGTGATCGACGCACTCCACGACGTCGAGCGGGTTCGCCTCGCGTCGGGCGGTACCGGTGCGGTGCGCTACGACCGCGCCCAGCCCGCCCACGTCCACGCGAAGGTCGTCCTCGTAGACGACCGACAGGCATTGGTGACGAGCAAGAATTTCGCCAGCCACGGGACGCACGCTGAGGTCGGCCTGGTCGTGCGCGCCGCGGACGACACACCTGCGCCGGTCATCGACGAACTGCTCGAATGGGCGCACCAAACCTCGCCCAACTACGACCACGCGTGCGCGATCATTCGGGACCGCAACGTCTTCGGCGATAGGTCGCGGGCGTTGCCGCATGTGGTGCCGCCGCGTCCAGAGTTCGCGGAAGAACTTGATGCCGCGCCCGAGGACGCGACGTCGGTATCGCTGTGGTCGCGTTCGTGGGCGACGTTCGGAGCCTCCCTCGCCAACTCGGTCTCCGAAATGGAACCTGTGGTCGGCGTGGTGCGAGATCATTTCCACAGCTACCTGCTCTGGGACGGACTGGGCGCGGCGCGCAGCAGAGTGTTGATCTCTTCCGATCAGTTCTCCGCGGCCGTGGTAAACGACGGTTTCGTCGAGCGAATCCGGCAATGCCTGCGACGCGGCGCCAACGTCGCACTCGTGTATCGGAGAACCCACCGCCAACTTGACGACGACGAGTGCTTGCAGAAGTTGCGCGCTCTCGCAGACGCGACGGTCCGTGAAGGTGTGGGCAAACTGATCATCATACACGACGAGCAAAATCACGCGAAAATTCTGATCATCGATGATGAAGCGGTGGTCGGCAGCTACAACTTTCTCTCCTTCGAGGGCAGGTCCGGCGCCGGCCGCAGGAAACAGCGCAGCGAGATCAGCCTCCGCGTTCTCTCGTCGGCGCTGGCCGACGACATCTCCCGCCCCATGCTAGGAGATCAGTGGGCGACCTGGTCCGGAGACATGCGAAGAACCGTTGCTGCGCCACGGGACATCGTTCGTGGACAGGTGGACATCGCGGCCACGCGGGTGCTTGCGGCCCTGCGCAAGACCGGATCCTCCTTCGACCCGAAGGAGATCGTCGCGGCCTGCCGTCCGCTGCCCAGTCCATTCGACGTCGCCGACGTGCTCGCCGAGTGCGGAGCCAGCGACAACGAGCTGACTCGCCTGAACGCCGCGATGTACTCCTTCACGGAGCAGGGTGGTGCTGATCATCTGCGCTGGGGCCGGCTGCTGTTCGGTTCGCTGTGGACCGGACGCGACTGGCGAAGCGCCTACGCGGTGCGATTGGCACTTCCCGACGACGGTGCGCCGGTCTCCGTGCTGCTCAGCGCTGCGGCCACCGCGTTCGGTGCGCCGTCTCTGGCCAAACTCATCGCGTCGGCGTCGGAGAAGGACTATCGCGCGCTGTGCGCGTACGCGAGCGCGGACCTTCTGCTGAACAGCGGCGGCGACCTGGTGGAGCCCGTCGAATTGCTCGCAGAGTTCGCTTCCGACGCCAGCGTGCAGGCGTTCGCCGCTGCCGCCGTCGCACATGTCACCACGCGCGGGCAGCTGCCGGTTCAAGCGTTGCGTGCTCGGGCGGCCACTGTACGTATGGAAGCGGTCTCCGACGAGATCTGGGATGGCGTTCGTACACCGTTGACCGCGTTCGAACGGTACGACCCGAATTGCGCCAACGGTAATGCGACGAAGGACTACCTCGTACGCGACGCCGGACCTCTCGCGGTGCTGCGCGACATCGTGGAGCGGAAGGACGCGGCGCGTCTCGAAACCTGGACGAGCGACAACGGAACAAATGAGGGGCACTGGCTTGACGACGCCACCCGCGCCGCCAAGCAGCCGTTGCTCACCGACAACCGCCGCAAGTCGATGCTGATAAAGAGCTCCGCACTGCTGAGGGCAGTCCGGCGCGCCACGAACGATCTGCGCGCACTGAGCCCGATCACCGACCGCGCCATCACCGGTGACGAGCTTGCCGAGATCGACGCCATCGCGGAGCACGCGAGGCAGTTGAGGGAATCCCTGCCTGCCGAGCCGTGCTACGAGCTTGCTGTATGGGCGCTCGAGAAGCTGACGACCGTAGTCCGGGGTGACGCCGATGTCTGACCATCTGCCTGATCCGACCGTCGGCCTGGCGTCGTGGCGCTTTCCCGACCTGGTCACCACTCTGCTCGACTCCAACGAGTTGCCAACGCGCACGGTGGCGAGAGTCGCGGCCGAGGACCTGGCACGCGGGTGGTCACCGGAATCCGCTGTACGCCGGCTCAGCGACATGGGTGAGTACGCCGTGGCGGTGAAAGCCGTGACCGAGTTGGAAGATCTTGCCGTCATGTCCGCGGAGCAGGTGGAGCGCTGCCGGGAGTACCTCGCGGATGCTCGCAACAAGGCCGACGAGGAACTTACGGCGAAGCGACATCTACTGATGGCTCGCGCAGACCGCGCAGGACTCGAGCTGCCTTCCGAGGTGACCGGCCGAGTGCAAGTGGGCTCCCGCCGCGTGAGCGTGGAAGCGCCGCTGAACGAGGCAGCGGCCGCGTTGGCGGGCGCGGAACGCGACAAGGAACAGCGTCTGCTCGCCCGAATCGAGAGGCACCGGCGGGAACTCCCCGACGGCCTCGCCTGTTACCTCTTGGACCTCGTCGCAGCAGGCGAGTACCGGTTGGCAGAGGAGGCGCTGAAGGAACCTGACGACCACATTCGGATCCCCGTGTCAGTGTCCGAGCAGCCTTGGCCGTTTCGCACCGTTGAACTGGTGCGCATCTGCCAGTGGCTGAGCACGTCCGGGGCTGGCCAGCCGCTGGTTCGGCGGTATATGCCCGATGACGCGGCAGGACAGGCGATGATTGCCGCGATCATCGACCTGCCCACCGGTTCACGTGCAGCTATCGCGGCGTACGTGGCTGCGTTGCAACGGCTTGTCGCCGACGTGGACGTCGCGCCTCCGCTGGAAGAAGAAGACGGTGTGCTCTACACCCGGTTGGTGCTGCCCGACGACCCGAAGCTGCCGCAGCTGGCGTTCACCGGGAGGGAACCTGTCCGGTTCGCAGTGGGACGTGAGCAGGGTGAGGCCGCGTTCCGCCTAGCTCTCGACGTCGTGGACAATGGGAGCAGCACACAGGTAGTCGTGGACGTCGCCGCGGTATTAGGCCTGCTCGTCGGGGACGACGACGGGAAACCAAGAAGTCGTGAGGCTCGGTTGATCTCGTTGCTGCGTACCATATGCACGCAACGAGGTGTCGGGGCAGTGCTCGCGGGCAGCCTCAGCACCGAACATCCGCAACGGTTGCGCGCACACGCGTGGTGGCTGTTGTACCTATTGGGACATACGTTGAAATCGGCACAGCTCGACGCCTTGCTGGAAGTGACCGGCCGGCACGTACCCGCCCTGCTCGCCGTCATCAGGCGAATGGTCCCTTCAAAGGAGTTCGACCTCACGGCGGAGCGCGAAGCGGCCGAGTTCGACAAGGTGCTGGCGGACGCTGTGCGCGCCGATCTCGGCGACGAACTGTTCGCGATGCTGTCCGCCATCGCCATGTACCAACCAGCGGACGAGCAGAGCCTTCGGGAGTACCTCCTTACGCTACTCGGCGAAGCGAGCTGCGAAGCCGCAGTTGACAGCATGATCAACGTGGAGGAGACGTTGGCGCGCTTGAAGGAACTACGCTACCTGCCGCATTGGTCACCGGACAGCGTCGATCTCACGCCGTGTGGGTGCGGCGTGGTGCGCGCACTTCGACGCCTGCCAGAGGCCGTCGTGCAGGATCCCGTGTCCCGCTTGGTCGAGCAGTACAACCGCAGTGTCGAGAAGCGCAGCCACGACGCGTTGTACCGCAGGGTCCTCGAGGACACCGTGCACGTGTGGGCGGGGCAACACGATCCGGGACCGGCCGACGATCGTGCCAATGTGTCCGCGAACCGGAAGGTGCGCCGATCGATGGCGGAGTGGATGGATCCGAACCAACGCTTCGATCTCAGGCTCGAGTGCGAGTTCGTGTGGCGGAAGATGGAGGCGTGCGACCGCGCTGTCGACGTACTCTTCCATTCCGCTGCGGAGGCGACTTGCGTCGGCCGGGTGATGGGGCTGCGGCTGGCATTGGAGAACATCATCGGCAACGGTGTCCGCGCAGCGCGAGCCACCACACGTTCCGGCGGCTCTGGGACGGTGACCATAACACTGTCGGTCGACTCGGCCACACGGACGGCGTTGATCGAGATCGCGGACAGCGGGGCTGGCGTGCCGAAGCACGTGTACGAGGTGTTGGAGAGCAACGTCATTCCGGATTCTACCGAACACACGGGCAGCGGCGGTGGGCTGGAGTGCGCGCGGTTCTGGATCGAGTCGCTCGGCGGGACGGTCCGGTTGATGCTGGAGAAGTCGGTGCTCGGCGGCGCCCGCTTCCTCATCTCACTGCCGGTAGTTACCGGGGCGTAGTCCGAATTCGATTTCGAACTGACTGACGGCGTGGCGCAGCGCGGCGAGATCGCCTTGCTGTGCGACGTCGACAACCTTATTGTACTTGAAATGCATCATGTCCATGCCGTCGAGCCGCCCGGTCAGGTGCAGTTGCTTGCCTGCCCGCCGTCGCAGTGAGGGCAACGTGTCCTCCAGCGTCTCGAGGAGCTTTGTACCCACGTCGGCGGCGAACATCTCTCGTACGACGGAGACGACGCCGCCGAAGTCGCCGTTAGGCCCGTCGTCCTTCTTCGTCACCACGGAGACGAGGTTGTAGCGGCGCTGGAAACCCATCACGTCGAAGCCTCCGGGCATGCGGAAGGTCATCACGACGGCGGGGAGAGCGCTGGAGTTGTTGATCGCGTCGACCACGATCTCCCCGTCGCGGTCCTCGTAGCCCGGCCGCAGGTGCAGATCCACCAGAGCGCCGTCGAACATGCTGGCGAGGTGCGGACGCACCGCCCAAAATCCCTTGAGGTCGCGCACCACCGTGCAGTCGTACTCTCCGAGGACCTCGCACAGGCGATCACCTACCTGGTCCTCGACAATCAGAAGTCGCCGCCGTACGAGCTGCACGCGGCGCTGCTCGAGCTTCCTCCTGGCGCGGTGGAGCTGGTTCCACAGGAGAGTGGAGCGCAGGTGGTCCGGCGGCCCTGACCTCCACAGCGCGAGTGCGCCTTGCACCTGATCGGCTGTCGCGTGAGCTTCATCTAGCTCCGCGGCGTCGATGAACTCCGTCGCGTCCGCAGTCAACGGACCGTGGAGGATCTGGTACCGCTCGTTGTCGTTTTGGATGTGCAGGCCGTGCTGGGTACGCAGACGGTGGAGATTCTGGTGCAGAGCGCCCTTGTTGCAGCCGAGCGCCCGGATGAGATCTTCAGGTGTGGCACCGGCTTGGGAGCGGGCGAGCAGTTCCGCGACAAGGCTTTGAGTGGTGGGCCCCTTAAGGGAGCGTTCTTGGTCATCAGCGATGAGCCGCACCTCGCCGTCGAGGAGTTCGATACGGGTGACGTCCATGTCGACTCCCAGCGGTCGGAGGTGGTATCACACTGGTCATCGCTCACGGGGCCCTCACTGTAACGCTGTGAGGTGTGAGCGGGTTGTCAGCATCAGCCTCATGTGCTGTGAGTGGATGCCCTGGATGCTGTCTGTATCAACAACAGCCACCAGAGGAGCAGATCATGAGCGCCATCTTCAAGCCGACCCGGACCCTCAACCCGGAGCCAGATCACGTGTTCTTCGCGATGCCCTTCGGCACCAAGGAACTGACCAACGGCCAACCGTTCGACTTCGACGCGTTCTACACGGACGTGTGCGTGCCGGTGGTGCGCGAGTGCGGCATGACGCCGGTGCGCGTCGACGGCCTCTACGGCGCCCAGGGCGTGCTCGAGGCGGTGTGGCGCGCAATGCAGCAGGCGGGTGTCGTCGTCGCCGACTGCACCGGCGGCTCGCCGAACGTCGCGTTCGAGATGGCTTGGGCGTTGATGCTCAACAAGCGCACAGTGGTCATCACCCAGGAGTCAACCGACATCCCGTCCGACATCCGCGGCCTGTACCGCTACATCGCGTACAGCCAGAACTACCAGGACATGCAGACACTGAGGAAGGAGCTCGCGCTGCAGCTCACCGCGCTCAGCCAGGAGCCCTCCGACGAGATGGCGCCCATGCCGATGCCGGGTGGCAGCACAACCTCGGTCAAGGCCAAGGTCATCAACGCCGACAAGGATTACGTGATGGTGCGCGACGACTCCGGTCGCTACGGCGTCATGGGAAGCGCGGATGCCGACGTTAGCAGAGTGGTCAACGACATGAGGAAGGTGTTCCCGGTCGGTACCGTCCTCGACGGAGCCTTCGTGATCGACCCGATGCGCAAGGAGATGCGGTACACGCTCGTGAGCGGCGAGCGCAGCCCGTGGCCGCTGCTCAGCAACAAGTACAAGCCCGGCACCGTGCTGAAGAGCCGTGTCGTCAACGTGGACGAACGCCACGGTGCGTTCGTGCACGTCGAGTACGGCATCAACGGCCTCGTGCCCCGTCAGCAGTTCGGTGGCACGCTCCCGGCGGTCGGCGCAGAGATCGAGACGATGATCGTGACGGTGGACGAGCACCGCCGCAGGATTGCCCTGCGCCTGATGAGCGTCGGGACGCGGCCGCGGGCCATCTCGTCGAACGAGGCGTCGAGGGCGGTCCCGAACTGGCGAGGGCATGCCGAGGTGACGCGAGTCGTGCCGGAGGACAACGGCCACGGTGGCTACCTCCTCCTCCGCCTGCCCACGACCGGTCGCAACGCCTTGCTGCTGGTCAAGGACATGTCCGAGGACCTGAGGGCGGACCTCAACAACAACGAGGTGGACCTCGGTGAGGAGATCTACGTCGAGGTCTACCGGACGAACAAGGAGACGGGCAAGACACTGCTGCGCGAACTGCCAGAGCCCGAAGAAGCGCCGAGCGCGGCCTGACTGCTGCACTCGCCGATGCCCCCGTGTCTCGCACGGGGGCATCGCTCTGTCTACAGGACAGGCGGCTCGTGGAGTCGCCGAGCCCGGCCGATACACCTCTCGGAAGCTGGTCGCAGAATTGACCGGCGCGGCCGGTGAGCCGGCGACTTGCAGGTTGCGTGGCCTGATTCGACGGCCCGGCCCACCTGTGCGACCCCGGACCCATGTGGTTGCAGCTTGCAGCGGTGTTCGACGAGCTGCCCAGGTGGTCTGGCGCGCGGGTGGGTCGATAGTGGCGGAGAGCACGACCGTGCCGTCCCGTCTCCGTCCCGTGGAGTGGGTAGGGCAGCCCGGCAACCACCCCCAACACGCGGCCAAGTGCGGAGCATGGGCGGACAAGTCGCCTGCAATCAGCTCCGGTCCGGCCGGTCTGTGATCATGTGGTCGGTGAGACGGGTTCGTCGAGGCCTGTGGCGTCGGAGAAAGGACCACCGAAGAGTCAGGCTTGGGCGGGGAAGGTATTCGGCGATGCCGTCGGTGGCCCCGACGGCCAGCGGCCCGTGCTGGCAGGTCCTGGCGCGGGCCCGATCACGCTCGGTGAGGCCGGCGGCTGTCGGCCAGGACCTGGCTACACATACGAGGCTAGGTGGTGCCGCGCTCGGCGTGGAGCTGGTTGTGCTGGATCGAGGTAGGTGGCGTAGCGGCCGCGGTGGGCTTGGCTGGGAGACGTGCTCGGATAGGCGTTTGACCAGCAAAGATGGACGAAGGTCGGCTGGCGTTGGATGACGGTGTGCCGCTATGGTCTCGGACACTCAATTACCCCATAGAGCCGCGCGTCGCGGCCAGGTCACAGTAACAGCAGCTGGCCGCCGGCGGTCTCGTCTTCTACGAGATGTATGGGGATCGAGCTGAAGGCTTTGACGTCTCGTGTGGGGCCGCCGCACATGATCGTGAGGTCGTTCGATCTGAGGTAGTCGGCGATCGCGGGCCCATCATGACCGACGGTCTCGGCGAATCGGGCGCGGAGATCGTCGAGTAGGTGGTCTTCGCGGACGTAGACGTTCTTGGCGAGTTCGGCTGGTCGGTTGCGGGCGCTGGTGTGGCCGTGTCGGCAGCGGTAGCCGGGGCGGCCGTTGACCCAGTGTGAGTCGAGCCGGCGGCCGCACAGCTGACATTGCACGAGTCCCGTCAGGATGTACGTCCTGGTGCCGCCGTCCTGGGTGGGCCGGGCCGCGCGCATGCCCTGCACCGCCAGGAAAGTCGCCTCGTCCACGAGCGCCGGATGTGTCATCTTGTCCGACGTGGCCCAGCCTCGTGCCGCCGGCGGTCGGGTGGGATCACTGTGGCGGGCCGGACCGGTTGTTCTGGCGCCGTGCCGGTTCCACACCTGCCGCCCCGTGTACCGCGGGTTCTCGAGGATGCCCACGATGGTCCGGACGATCCATTCGTGCCTGGTCCGGTGGCGGTTGCGGTCCCGATCGGCGCTTGACGGGCATGGGACGCCGCGGTCGTTCAGTTCCCGGGCGATGCTGGCCACGCTGCGTCCGGTGGCTCGTTGCTGGAAGATCCACCGCACCCGCGGTGCGGTGGCCGGATCGGGTTCCAGGCGGTGCAGGCGGCGACCCCAGCTCGCATGGGCCCGGTTCGGGTGCGGACCGGCGTCTGCGAGACGGTAGCCGTAAGGTGGCCGGCCGCCGAGGAACCTGCCCTGCACGCGGGCCTGGATGTGCATCGCGGCGAGCACGCGGTACCGAGCACGCAGTACCTCACGGCGTGACTGGGATCCGAGGAGCAGCATCAATGCCTGGTGCACGGGGTCCTTGAGGTTCACTGGGCCGTCCGCTTCGGGCAGCCACAGCTGGATACCTTGTCCGCGGAGCGCGGTCAGTACGGCGTCGAACTGGTCGCCGTAGAACGCTCGCTCGTACTCGCCGATGACGACGGCATCGAACGAGCGGTTCGGGTTCTCCGCGGCTGCCATCAGCTGCGCCGCAGCCGGCCGCTCCCGCCAGGGCAGCCGGCGTGAACATCCTTCGTCGAAGTACTCCGCCACGATCACGCCGTGCCCGCGGATTGTCTCCTCGGCCACCTCGCGCTGCCAGCCCAATGACGTCGTCCGGTCCTGGAACTCGACCGTGGACATCCGTCCATAGAACGCGAACCTCAGCCCACGACCTCCGAAGGCTTTCTGGCGGCGTCGGGCGCCGGCCCGGCGCGGCGACACAGCGCGTGTCGTGGTGTCTCTGCGAGCGGTACTGATCATTGTGTACCTCGGTGCTTGAGCTGGGTTCGGGTTGAGGGAACGCAGTTGCCCTGCACCGATGACGAGGTTGGAGCTGACCAGCACCCGAATGGCCGCATTGCAAACCCGATCACGGGTGTTGCACCGTAAGTGGTCGACCTTTGTCCGTCGGTAGCCATCGGGGAGGCGTCGGACGTCGTGCGCTCTGCGTCAATCCAGTCCACGACCAGCAGGTCGTCGAACGGACCTGTTTCAAGTGCGATCGTGGACTAGCCGGTCCCGGCGGCGTGCTGTGTCTCGCTTGCATGCGCCATGGAGAGCCGCCCGGCCCGCGACGACTACAAGTCGCTGCTGAGTTGAGCCCGCGATGCGGTCCAGCCCGGTCGAAGTGAAGCACCGCCAGGGCCATCGCGTATAACGCTCTATTCGTTGGCGCCACGTCCGCGTGCAAGTGAACCCTTGTGACAGTCACATGACGTCGAGTCGGGGAGCGGCCGACGCTGCCTCCGCGGCGTTGCTCACACGCACAGCCATGGCCGGCACCGCGCGTTTCGTCGGCCGGGTCGTGTACACGGCGAGGAACCTGGTCGAGCGGTTGTAGATCGCCGCTTGGGCTTGGTGCCAGTCAACCTCGAGGACCTGCTTGCGCACGATACCGACGAAGAGGAACAGCAGCCGCTGGCTCGTGCAGGCGACGACGCCGAAGCCTTCCCCCTGCGCTCCGGTCAGTGCCAAGACCCGCTCCTCGGGACGGAGATAGCCGGCCAGGACGTTGACCTCCTTCATCGAGTCGACGAGCAGGCCGCTCATCCGGCTCCCCGCGTGCGCGATGCGCGGCCGGAGGCATCCAAGGACCGCCGCGAGCGCGGAGCGTACGCACATCTGCAGCCGAATCCATCGGACTCGGCTGGGCAGGTGATGCGGGTGGGACATATGGCTGAATCGAACGGCGTGATTATTTTTCCTTGAACCGGCCAAGGAAGGATGTCTGCATGGATAACCGACGCGACTGGTCTCCTCGGCGGCTTGCCTTTTCTGTATCGGGAATCGCGCTGGCGGGCCTGCTGGTCTGGCTCGGGGTCGAGCTCGCCCAGGGAAGGCTCGGACCTAATGACAAGGTGACCACTTCCGTCGGGATCTTGACAGCTTTCGCCGGACTGGCGGTGAGTGCCGCGTCATTCACATTGACGCTCACTCGCGGTAAGCGGTCCGACATTGAGCGCGCACCTGGTGAGACACTCGACACGATGGCTGACATCCTGGCGATGACTGTAGGTCGCCAGTGGGAGAACGAGGAGCGTATCCGCCGGGTGCACGACCCTTTTCCGCTCCCCGTGCAGTGGAGCAACGCGGATGACGTCGCCGATCATTGGGAGAACGTGCGACGCTCGCCGGCCGACAACAGGCCGATTTCCTTGGCGGGTCGAATCGATGAGATCGTGGAGGTTTTCAACCGGGTGCCTTCCGGTAGGCTCGTGATCTTGGGCCGTGCAGGCGCGGGAAAGACCGTGCTGATGACCCGTTTCGTCAGGCGCATGCTAGTCGGCCGCGGTGACGGGAACTCCGCGCCGATACCCGTCGTCTTCTCTATGGGTACTTGGGACCCGCTCAAGCGCCGGCTAAGAGACTGGCTGGTCGACGAACTGCTCTTGCATCATCCGGCGCTTGCTGCGCGTCACAATTCTGGCGTGACCATCGCCGCAGCCCTGCTGTCGGACAACCGGGTTCTCCCTCTGCTGGACGGATTCGATGAAATGCCCCTGAGGTTACGGGGACCAGCACTGCTCGGCTTAAACGCGGATCTTGGTGAGGCGATGCCTGTCATATTGACGAGTCGTCCGGACGAGTATCGCGCGGCTGTGCTCTCTGCGGACGTTCTCACAGGGGCCGCTGTGGTCGAGATCTCGGATCTGGACATCGACGACGTGGCAAAATATCTCGTTCTGGCTACACCGCGAGGCAGAGTCGCTGGAACGGCGAAATGGAACGCCGTGTTGGAGAGCATTTACCACGGCGTGGATCCAGGTGTCGCGGACATCGCCGCAGTTTTGACGACCCCGCTGATGGTTTCACTTGCGCGAACCTGCTATTGCGAGACGGACGCCGACCCTGTCGAATTACTTGCCATGGCGGCAGGAATGGTTGACGAAGAGCGACGTGCGGCCATCGAAGATTTGTTGTTCGGCAGTTTTGTTCCCGCTGCATATGGATCGAGTGCACCGCCCCACGACACTGTTGGAAGACATCAACGCTGGCTGTGCTTTATCGCCCGTCAATTCGCGGCGGGCGAAGTAGGCGAGATCGCTTGGTGGCGCTTGGCTGATAGACTTCCGCGTCTCCTTCGATCTGCCGTCGTGGCGATCGTTACGCTTGTGGCCATCATGACGCCGGTCGTTACGTTCTTCGCACTTCCTGAATGGCTCTCCGGGGCGCGCTACTTGTGGCTTCTTTGTGGGGTTGTCCTCGCCCTGATTGGAAGTTTCGTGTCAGGAGCTGTGGTCATGCGTGGGCATAGTGTCACTCGGCCGCCGGAACCATCTAGGATCCGGCTACGCGGTGTCCGGCTTGGACGAGTCCGCAGGAGCGCGCGGTGGCGGGCTGCGCTGTGGGGTGTCATCTGGCTGGCTGGCGGACTCGTCTTCGGTAGTGGCGCAGCGGCGATTGGACTGCGCGGTGGCCTGTGGGCAGGAATCGCTGGCGGGTTGGGAGTAGGTACGGCTGGGTGGCTTATTCTCGGGCTCGTCAGCCGGCTCGCGGTTCCACTCGAGCCCACCGAAACCATCAGCCCTGGCCACCTTCTGACGATTGAACGGCGGACGACACTCGCCCGCGCCGCATTGTCAGGGCTCGCAGCGGCATCCACCGCAACAGCGGTGGTGCTGGTTCTGATCGACGGGTTTTACGATCTTGTCACAATCAGCCTCGTGAACGCGATTCTTCTTTTCGTTATCAACGCAGTCGACATTGCTGCCGCGTGGTTTTTCTTTTTCACTGCTTGGGGTCCGTGGATGTTTTCCCGGAGCTGGTTCGCGATCCGCGGAGAACTGCCTTGGTCGACAATGTCATTCCTAGAGGACGCGCACGTTCGTGGCGTTCTTCGACAGGCTGGAGGCGTCTATCAGTTTCGGCACGCGCGGCTTCGTCAGCATCTGGCTCAATCGTGATTCGATCCGATCCCGCCGTCCTGGGGCCAGCGGAGCCATCTGTGGGCTTTCTCGGTGACGGTGAAGCTCAGCTGGTCGGTGCTGTGGAGGTCGCGGGGCGCGGTACTCGGTGCCGTTGATCGTGGTAGTCCGGCTGCCCGGGGCGACGGGCCGCGGGAATCCGACGCGCCGGCCAGTCGAGGGCCTCGACCATTGATCGCCGGGGCAGGAGGGCCGGGGCGTCGTTGACCTGTGTAACGACCTTCACGGAGGGGCCGGGCGGAAGCGACAGAGAAGCTGGTCAAGAAGAATCGATGGCGCGTCGTCACCCGAGGGGCGGGATCACATCAGCTCTGAGTCGCTCGATAACACCGCGATATGACCGACCGTATCCGAAGGCGGCTCCTGCCCGGTCGAAGCAGAGCAGCACGGTCGGTGGGGCGCGGTGCGGCAAGCTCCGCTCAGCCAGGGACCGCAACGACCTCGGTTTGCGGATCCACTCGGACGACATGCCCATGCTGGGGCTGATGCGAGCCTCGTCGGCTGCGAGCGCAGGCCTGTCTTCTCAACGGTGACGCTGAGCATCGCGTCGGGTCGCTCACCGGTCGAATACGCAACTGACCTCGCTTACAGACCTACGTCGTCAGTGAGACGTAATTTCACGCTCCGTACACGTTCTGCCAGGTCAGGATTCCGCTCTTCAACGCGGGAAAGCGCGCGGTCGTCCAGCAGCGCATTCGCGAGCAGGACTCCGCGTCCGGCTTCGAGGACTTGTACGGCAGTCGCTGGATCACTGGCGTTGAGATTGGCCGCCGCCGCGTCGGTGGCCAATCCGGACAGCCGGATGAGGAGTCGTTCGTGGTCGAACCGGTCGAGGCGGTGTCCGGGCAGTCCAGCGAGTCGTTCGACCGCGCCGGTGAGTGACGCGGCCGCCGGTCCCCAGGCTTCGGCTTCCGCCGCCTGATCGGCCCATAGCCGGGCTGCGAGGATCGTGTCCTGCTCCCGAAGGTGCGGGTGCTCGACGCTCTGCCTGAGCAGCTCGCGGCCACGGGTGACGTCGCCGCGGGCGAGGAGAGCCTGGCCGAGGTTCAGCAGCATTCCGCCGTACCGCGCGTCGGTCGGATCTACAGCAGTGATGACGCTCTCCAGGGCGGTGACGGCTTCCTCGAGAAGTTCGGGAATGCCGAGGTGTACCGCCGCTTGCCACGCGACCACGCCCAAATTGCCCAGGAAGCTGACGTGCTCCGGATGCTTTTTTGCTGCTGCCGCGATCCGGACAAATCTCGTTGCCTGGCGCAGATCGGTATCGTCCCCGGCGAGCCTCCAGCGGGCCAGGTGGCATGTCGCCGCGGTGTTGGCGTACATCGGTCGGTTGCGGTCGTCAGCTGTAGCCAGCTCCATCGCCTGCTCGGCGCGCCTGACCGCTTCTTCCAGTGCCGATGCTTCAGATGTTACCGAGAACAGTCGCTGGTACATCGATGCCAGATTGTTCAGGTACATCGCGGTGGCCGGACCGTGGTCGTCGGGCCCGTCCACCACGCGGATCAGGCAGGTGATCGCGTGCCGGACAGCCACGCTGTCGCCAGTGCGCTCCCATCGGGCACGAAGAGAGCGAGCCAGCAGGTTCAGCACAATCGGCGGTGTGTCCGCGGCCTCGACGCGCTGGGCCAGATGATCGATCACCTGGTCGATGTCATCGAGGTTGCGTGCCTGCTCCCACCGTGTCCACAACCCTTCCGCGAGTGACTCGCCGTGATCGCGTACGCCGGGCCGGGCTCGGCCCTGGACGGCTCGGGTGAGGAGGGTAACGGCCCGGTCTAGGGCGTCGGCTTCATGCGGGCCTAGCCGGTACAGCAGCAACCAGGTCTCTCCCAGCAGCCCGGGGTCGGCGTGATCCCCGGCCTGCTCAAGGCAACGCCGGGCTTCGGTGATGTCCACATTGTCGCCGGCTAAGTAGGCAGTGGCCAACCACGCTGGCAGGTCGGCGACATCGGGGTTGGTTAGCGTGCTCGCCTGTTGAAGGCGTACGCGCGCGGCCTCAGGCCAGCCACCGGCTCCGCGCAACGCCCAGCGGGTCATTTCGGCCCGACCCAGGTTGACCAGGAAGCCGGCCTTCTCCGGCAGGTCATCCGGCATCATCTCGACCGCCTCTTCGAGATGCGCGACAGCACGGTCGAGTAGGTCGACGTCGCCGGAACGACTCGCGGCGACGGAACAGGCACTGCCGGCGTTCGCCAGCAGGGTCGGCCAGTACGGGTCGCTCCTACCGCGTGAACCGGCGATCCTTTCGGCCAACACGGCGATTTCGTCACCGACATCATCACCGATCATCTCGAGCCGCATATTGAGGGCTTGCAGAAGCCCGACCAGTATGCGCGAATGCCGGTAATCCGTTGCCGGGACACGCTTTGAAGCCGCCCGGAGCAGCGTCTCCGCAGCCGAGACCACGGACACCTCCGGCTCTACGCTCACAAAGCGCAAGAGATCTATGGCCGTGTCTGCGGCAAGGTACGGGTCATCGAGTGTGGGCACCTTCGTCGGATCTTCTGCGGCCATGGCGTCGAGTATCCGTATGATGTCCTCGGGGATTCTGCCCGGCAGGTGAGGTGCGTGCCGCAGCATCCTGAAGAGCGTAGCCGCAGACCACAGATACTGGTCCGGCTTGTGGGGACCGACGCGCGCCCGGGCATAGTGCAGCCGAGCGACCGAGAACAAGGGCGCAATGACACTTGCGCTCTGCTGCGCATGGACGGAATTAGTGATCCGCGAGACCGCCTCCTCGATGGGATCACCGAAGAGCAAATCGGCATCCTGGGCAGCGCGGGACTTTTTGATCGCGGTTTCGATCATGACGACGTATCGCTCCAACTTCTCCATCGCTTCATCCTGGCCGAGGCTGACTTCGGGTGCACCACCCGATCGGTGGATCGCCGGACATCCGCTCCTCGGGCATCGTCGTCGCGTGACGTTCGGCGCGAATCGGAGGACCATGGCACAGTCGGCCTCGGAAGCGGCGCTGTTGCGAGCGGAATTGCGCTGGCCCGCGAGCGCGGGACCGGCTCGACGGGTGCCGCGGAATGACGACCTCCGGGAACTCCTGCAGCCACCACGGCTTTCAGCTCTGTCGCTGCTGCTGAGCGCGGCCGGTCGCGTTGCCGAACGCGAGTCGGCGGGAAACTAACAATCTAATTGTCTCCGGTTGACCGGAATTGCGAAGGTGGTGATGGCAGCCGATGCCGGACATGTTCGATTCACGCACGGCCGGTCAGCGTATGGCACTGTCACGAGAGTGGGAGCACCTCGTCGGCGAAGTCCGCGCGACGCCGGGTTTCGAGGAGTTCCTCAAGCCACCCGAACTTGCCGACCTGCTGCCTGCGGCCGAGCGTGGCCCGGTCGTGATCGTGAATGTCAGCCGCTGGCGTTGTGACGCGCTCATCGTCACCAGCGAAGGCGTGTCAACATGCCCGTTGCCTGGTCTGACCGCGGAGGACGCGGTGGCGCGCACCAATGTCTACCTGCACACGTTGCAGGCGGCGGAGTGGGCGGCGGCGGCCCGCGATTTGGCCCGTGAGCAACTTCGCGATGCGCCGATAATGGCCCACCGACAGGCTGTACAGGCTGCCGAGCGGGTCGTGCGAGCAGCGGACGCGGCTGTCGAGGGCATGCTGCTGGACCTGTGTCGCTGGATGTGGCAGGTGATCGCGGAGCCGATTCTCGATGCACTCGATCTGCCGGATTGCGGCGGCGACCCTCTACCCCGGCTCTGGTGGTGCTCGACCGGAGCGCTCACCCTGCTACCTCTGCACGCCGCCGGATACCACGACGACCCGCCACCACGTCGGCGGACAGTCCTGGATCGGGTGGTCTCGTCCTATACGCCGACGCTGCGTGCGTTGCTGGCCGCCCGGCAGCCGCTCGATCGGCTTGTCGCCGACGATGACAGGCTGCTCACCGTCGGGGTGAGCGAGGTCGTCGGTCAGCTGCCGCTGCCGGGCGTCGCCGCGGAACTCGCGACACTTGCGGAGTTGGTCCCGGACCGCCGGACCGATCTCGTCGACGGAGCCGCCACCCGCGACGAGGTCCTGCGGGCACTACGGACGCATCGGTGGGCGCACTTCAGCTGCCATGGCAACCAAGATCTCAACGATCCCGCAGAGGGTGGCCTTGTCCTCGCCGACGGCGTCCTACGGATCGCTGACATCACCAGCGAGCAATACCACGCCGAGTTCGCCGGGCTATCTGCCTGTAAGACCGCCACCGGCGGCATCACCCTCCTCGACGAGGCGATTACGCTCGTCTCGGCCCTGCACTACACCGGCTACCGGCACGTCATCGGCACGCTGTGGTCGGTCTACGACAGCCCCGGCACGACCGGTCTGTTCTCCTCGATCTACCAGGACCTCGCCGACGGCGGCCGGCTCCACCCGGAACGCAGTGCGTATGCCTTGCATCGCGCCACGATCCAGCTTCGCGACACAGAGCCCCGCCGACCAAGCACCTGGACTCCCTTCATCCATGTCGGTCCCTGAACGATCCTGCGAGGAGCGGTGTGTTGCCCGACGAATACCAGGAAAAAAATGAACCGGAGTTCACGAATAAGGTGGCGACGACCTTCACGTCGCACGAGGCACCGGATGGATCGGTGCTGCTCCGCGGCCCGTGTCCGCGCTGCGGACATGTGACAGAGCACCTGATCTCGGCCGGTGTGCTTCGGCGAGCCTCGCGGCTGTGGTCCCGGCGCGCCGACAGGGAACTGCCGCCGGACGAGGACGAGGACGAGCGAATGTGCTGCTACTGCGACGGCGAGCACAGCGGCCAGCCGGACGGATACCGGGGTTGTGGTGCGTTCTGGTCGCTGAAAGTGGACCGCACGTGAGCATCGTTCTGCGGCCCGCGCAGACTCGCCCGGGCGACGAGTATCCGCAGCACGTCCAGGTGGTGCAGCGAATGCTCCGCGAAGAACTCGGGTTGGTCCGGGAAAGCGCCCTGGCCTGGCGCAACGGCCTAGCCGCCCTGCTGGCCGGTCTGCTCGGCTTCAGCCTGATCAAGGGCCGTTCGGACATCAGCACTCTGGTCACCCCATGGCGGATCACCGTTGGTGCGCTGCTCCTGCTGGCCCTCCTCGCGGGAGCAGCGAGCGCTCTGGTCCTGCTCCGCGCCGCGCACGGTCATCCAAGGCGGATCGCGCGAACCGCGGTGCGTTCGGCGGTCGCCCAGCAGCGATGGGAAGCCGAGGAGGCCCGCACGGACCTGAACCGGGGCACCGTCGGCGTGCTGACCTGCGCCGCCCTGCTGGTCGTCGCGGTCGCCGTCACCTGGTACGGCCCGGCCGCCGCCAAACCCACCCTGGAGATTGTGGTCGGCGGCGAGACGATCTGCGGCAGCGTAGTGCGCACCGACGCCGGACGCCTGACGCTGAAGACTGACCACGGCGAACGGACGACCGATCTGACCCAAGCCACTGGGTTTCGACCGATCGACAACTGCGGCAGATGAGATGACCGATCCCGCAGAGGCGGCAGCGCGTGGCCTGGAAGCGCTCCATGCCGGCCGAACCGTCGAGGCCGTCTTTAACCTGACCTTGGCGGTAGACGTCACCCCCGAGGGGCATCCGGCACGGCCGTCGCGCCTGAGCAATCTTGCCGCCGCTCTGTTTGCACGCAACGAGGGCACCGATCTCGCTGACGCCCGGCAGATGTTTCAGGCGGCGGTGTCTGCCTCACCGCCCGGCGACCCGTCCCGCTCAGCCTATGTGACCAACCTCGTCACCGTCTCCACCCGGCTGGCTGACGCCACAGGCGCCGAGGACGACTTGGCTCAGGCGATCGACGCTATCGAGCGACACCTATCGGAGACCTCCGTCGACGACCCGCAGAGGCCACGAAGACTAGCGCTGCTCGGGGCCGGAATTCGCCGGCGGTTCGGCATGACGACGGACCGGGCAGATCTTGAACAGGCGATGACCGTGTTACGGGAGGCAGCTGCCATCGAAGGCCCGTTCCCGGCAGCAGCGCTCGCTGAGCTCGGCAACACCCTGGTGGTCGCAGGTCAGGCTGACGCCGCGATACTGATCCTTCAGCAGGCCATCGAACTCGCGTCCCCGCCGCCGACCTCTTACCGAGCGAACCTCGGGTCTGCGCTGCTGGCCAGGGGACGCGATCGCCTCAGCGATCTCGACACCGCCGTGGCCGAGTTCGAGACTGCGGTGGACGCCACCTTCAATTCCCTGTTCTTGGCCGGGCTGGCCGACGCGCTACACGCGCGGTTCGAGGTGACCGGCCAGTTCGAGGATCTCGTCCGGGGCTCCGAAGTGGCCCGACAAGCGGTGGCCGGCGGTACGGCTCCCGCCCAGGTGCTCGCGGTGGCCGGCAGCGTACTCAGCGCGTTCGCGACATTCACCGGTACGACCGCGGTGTCGGAGGAGGCGCTGGGCCTGCTCCGCACGGCGGTCTCGCAGACGCCCGCCGGTTCAGCGTTGCAAGCTCGACGCATGGCTCAGTTGGCGTCGGCACTGCATCGACATGGTGACCTGGACGCCGCCATCACGTTGCTGCGCACCGCAGAGACGCACGCCGCCCCTGAAGACGTCGGCATGATTCGAAACAATATTGCGGTGGCCGCGACACGGCTGGCTGAACGCACCGGAGACCGGGAGCATATCGACGAGGCCGTCCGGCTCACGGCCGCCGTCGCCGCCGACAGCGATTTCCCGGCGCGCGCTGCGGCCTAGGGAACGCGGCAACCGCCCTGCTCTTGCGGGCTGCGGCCACCGGCTCGCGACCAGACCTCGATAACGCCTTAAGCATGTCCGCGAAAGCCGTCGATGAGGCCGGAAAACACCCCTTGCGCCGAGCCGCCGCCCTCAGTGTCCTAGGTAGCGCATTGCACACACGCTATCTGTGGACGGCCGCGGGCAGCGATCTGCAGGACGCGATCGACACTCTTCAGGCCGCCGCCGACACACCCACTGGGCCCGTGGACCGGGCAGACCGGCTATCCAACCTCGGTAATGTGCTGCGCCTGCGCGCCGTCCGTGGACGCAGCACCGAAGCTGCGGATGCCGCGGTGCGGACGCTTCAGGAGGCCGACAGGCTCACCGCACCCGATTCTGCGGCGAAGGCAGGCCGCCTCTCCAACCTAGGTTCGGCGCTGCTCACCCGAGCGGAAATCACCGAGGATCCGGCTGACCTCGAGGCCGCCGTCCACGCACTGACCCATGCGTTATCAGTGACCGCCGCTGATTCGGCCCACCGGGCCCACTACCTGTCCAACCTCGGCAACGCGATGCTTCGGCAGGGCCGAGCGGGCGAAGCAGCCGCGAATCATCGCGCCGCCCTGGCGCTGCTGCCGCCGGGCCACCCAGACCGGATCACGGTGCAGGGCAATCTGGTGACCGCGCTGATCGCCGAGGCCGAGAAGACCGGTGACGAGTCGATATTGGGCGAGGCGACCGCCGCCATCGATGAGGCGGTGTCGGGCCCGGACGGAAGCCCGCATGACCGGGTGCTCGCCCTGTGGCGTCACGCGGACCTGCTCGTTCGCCGTTCTGGCGGGAACGCGGCAGCCGGCCTGCAATCAATGCTGCGAGCCACCGAGCTCGCAGAACGGGTCGCCTTTACCGGCGTCGCCCCGACCGACCGGCAGTATGCCCTGAGCCGATTCGCAACCCTTGCTGAGGACGCCGCGGCTGCGGCCCTTACCGCTGGCCGCCTCGGTACGGCGATCGAACAGCTCGAGCTGGGCCGCGGCGTGGGCTGGCGGGAACAACTGCGGACCCGGACAGGCGCTCAGCTGTCGTCCTGATCAAGCTCTGCCGGTTTAAGACTGTGGAGTGGGTGCCCAGGCGTGCGTGGCGAAATCCCAGTCGAAGTACTTTCCGGTACTGGTGATACCCAACCGGGGTCCGTTGCCCGGTGCGTCGTCGCTCTCGAACGCGAGCAGAAGCGGTTGCTGACGGCTACCGAATTGAACTGTTTCCTGCTCACCGTTCTCTACGACCTTGAACTCCACCGAGTAGGCGTAGACCAGCCCTGGGGTTCCGTTCATCATGATATTCAGCGGTTCGGCCTTGCTCGCGTCCACGACGAAGAACCCACCCGGCAGCTTCGTGTCGGGGATCATGTCGTTGTCGGTGTCCATCGGCACCGGACGGCTGGGGTGGTCGAGGTCGGGGAACACGGTCGTGCCACCGAAGCCGCCTGCCCCGAACTCGCACTGCACCCGGTCGTGTCCGTTGACGGGATGCTTCCCGTAGACGGTGTACTTCATGTCGAGGATGGTGATCGGCGAGGTGGTGCTGGCCAGCGCGTCGATGCGGAAGACATTGCCGGTGGGTGCGGCCTTCACGCTTTGTGCCCAATCGGCCCACGCTGCGCAGTGTGAATCGTGGTTCTTGAACGGAGGAGGCTCGGTGGTGGGAAGCACCCCGTTGTCCGGATAGTACGCTTGGGTTTGCGAACCCAGCTGAAGGAAGCCGGGCTTCGCGGCGGCGGAGGACGGTGCGGCAGGCAGTGAAACAGCGGCCGGGGAACCCGTCGGGGACGTGCTTGGCGACGGGGTCTCCGGCGCGCGCCCACGCGCGCCGTAGATGATGATGACGGCCGCAGTGAGCAGCACGGCCAGCTCGACCGCGATGGTCCACTTGCCGGCTCGGCCGATGTAGTAGTTGGTCGTCGTGCTGACGCCTCTGCTGTCGGTCGGCGGCGGTAGTTTTTCCCCTGACGATCTTTGAACGGCGACGTTGACCCACGCGACTACCAGCGTGAGGACAACGACTCCCAGCCATGCCAGCCAGCTCGTCTTCAGATCGGTGGCGAGGTTGACCACCACCCCGAGCAAGGTCGCCGCTCCTGAAGTCAGGAGCGCCCACCTGGTCCCGGGTCGGTTTCGTTTCATCGGTTGTTCTCCTTCGCAGCCTCAATAGCGATCAGGAAGGCTGTAGTACGCAGTGCGGATCTGCACCGCCGGGCCACCTGTGTAGCCGCGCACCGGATCGAAGTGGGCGCTCTTGACGGACCAGAGTGGAGTGCTGCGATCGACATCTCGCGTCAGGTTCAGAGAAGGATCGTTCTCGCAGGCGTAGTCGACGACGTGGCCCTCGAACTTGCCGTGGCTTCCGCTGATGCCGAAGCACTTCTCGCCGGTCGTGAGCTCCACGGCCCATGGTCCATCTTGCCGTGGGTCCGTGCGGTGCCCTCGGTGCTGCCAGGCGGATGCACGAGCATCAGCCGGATCACCTCGTGCGACGTAGGATCGAGCAAGCACAGCACGCTCGGTGCTGAATTGGCTTCATCGTATCGCCAACACGGGTCGTACACACCACTGCTCCCGCTCCGTCTGTCGCCGAAGCACCGGTAGACCTTTCCTGCAAGCGTCGAGTCCGTGCAAGGGTCGATACCCTCATCCGGGAGTGAACCGATGAGTGTTCTCGTGATCGAGTAACCGGCCGCCAGGCTGGAGTTTTCGAAGACCGGCCGTACTTGGACAATTTCGGTTGCGGTGGTGTTCGCGCCGCACCCGGCAACAGAACATATGAGTGCGATTGCACAGAAAATACGCAGCAGTGTCAGTTTGGCACGGTTCATGAACGACTCCATCGGTAATCTCGACAGAGGTCGTCGTCTTGCTGTCTGGCGTTACAACTGCACGCCCCTGAAGCTTGGTCCTGGATCGCCGGTGCGACGTCGCCAGGCATTTAGGGTGCTTGACACCTCTGGCGTAGGTGTACACCCTCCCAGCCGCCGGCAGGGACGACCTTGGTACCCGGCGGTGCCGCAGCTCAGAACCACCGCCATCGCACAGCCGGCCGAGCAGGCCGCCGAGATGGTCGGCAGGAGGTTCATGGATGGCGGGGTGTGCGGATGGTTGATGAATGACTCTCTCATCTGCGTCGGCTGGCTCGTTCGGCTTCGAGCGTGGATCCTCTGGGCGCGTTGGGGTCAAGGGCTGGTGGACTGGGTATCGTGCTGCGGCAGACTTCGCGAGGGAGCCCGTCCGCCTGGCTCAATCCACGCCGTCGACGCGAGGGCGGGCTCGCGGGCTTGACGGGAGTGTGCGGGGCTGTGGTGGCGCGGTGGCTGAGGCGCATTGCGGTCGGCTCGTGCCTGGCGGTCGGCGTCTGGTTGGCGATTCGCTTCGGCGCTGCGAACTGGCTGCTGGTCAGTAGCAGTCCGGTGCGCAACGTACTCGAGGGACTCAGCTGGCCGGCTGCGATCCTGGCTGTCTTGTTGGCAGTGCCTTGGCGTCGACGAAAGCAACGCAAAGAACCGTTCGGGCCATACGACACCGCCGAACGGGTGAGCGAGCGAGCTGGCGGCGAAGTAATTCCCGCGAGCCTCAGGGAGCGACTGCTTCACGTGAAGTGCGGACGGCTCCCGCTTGTGGAGCAGGTCGGGCTGCTGGAGCTGCGTGTGAAGCGTGCCATCGAGCGTGACGCGCAGTCGCCTGGACCTGACATGCCGGCCTATGTCGGTCGGGATGTCGACACATCGCTTGACGAGGTGGTCGAGGGCGGTGGCATCGTCCTGCTCCATGGGCGCGCGGCTACGGGCAAGACCCGGATCGCCGCCGAAGCGGTACGACGTTGCTGCCCGGAGCACACCCTGGTGGTTCCCGTCGACGGTCCGGCCCTCAGAGAGCTTGCGTCAACTCGTTTCCTCGAGGGGGACGTGGTGCTGTGGCTGGACGATCTCGAACGGTTCCTTACGCCCGGCGGCCTGGACCTCGGTGTCCTGCAGAAGCTTTGCGCGGAAGAATCTACGCGTGTGGTGGTCGTCGCGACCATCCGGGACCAGCAGCTCGCGAAGTATGAGACCGCAAGGCTCATCGGGGAACAGGAGTTCGACCGCGCCGCAGCCGATCTCGTCGCTGCGATACCTCCTGAGCGGCGCATCCGGGTCGGGCAGGATCTGACGCGAACCGAGTCGAAGCGCGCTCAACTGCTACGGACGCGTGATACCAGAATCGGCCACGCGCTCAAAGCGATCGAAGGATTCGCTGAGTATCTCGCCGCAGGGCGGGCGATGATGGACCGCTGGTCGATCGGAGACGGTCCAGCTCACCATTGCGGAGCCGCTCTGATCAGTGGAGCTGTGGACTGTCGTCGTGCCGGTTACAACGAGCCGGTGCCGGGCGCGCTGCTCTGCCGGATACAGCGTCACTACCTGCAGCCAAGCTGGCGAGACCGCGCAGACCTACCGTCGGCGGAGGAGGCGCTGCGCTGGGCGGTCGAGCCGGTCCTCGGCGCCAGTTCTTGCCTGCAGCCGCGCGCCGACGACCTGTATCTCGCTCCCGACTACCTGCTTGATCGCGCACAAGCCGGCGACAGCCCGCTGGGGACCGCGAAGCCACCGGTGCAGCTATGGCCGGAGCTTCTGCAGATCGCCGTAGCCACTGAGGCGTTCAACATCGGAGTCAGTGCGCACTCACTGCGTGAGCCGGAAGTTGCGATCACGGCGTTCCGACAGGCTGTCGAAGGAGGGTTCACCAGCGCGCACGTGAACCTCGGCGTCCTGCTCGAGAGCCTTCAGCGCGACGAAGAAGCTGCCATTGAATACACGGCAGCAGCGGAGGCCGGACACAGCGAAGGCCTTCTCAATCTCGGCTTGCTCCGGCACAAGCAGGGTGACCTCGACGACGCTGTTCAGCAGCTCCAGGCTGCGGTGGATGCCGGCAGCAGAGAAGCCGAGGTCAACCTGGCAGTCGTTCTGGCTGAACGAGGCAGAAGCGAAGAGGCCGAAGCAGCATTCCGCTCGATAACCGGAAGCGACGAAACCGCAGCTAAGTTCGGGCTTGAGCATTTGAAGTACGAGAGGCGCCGACAAAAGGCGCGTGCCGGGACCGAGCCAACAGAGAACGAGCTCAGGTATAGGCGGGGAGGAATCCTTCATGAGTCGGGCTCGGTCGCCGCGGCCGAACTGGCCTACCGGGCCGCTGCGGAAGCGGGGCTCGTCGACGCGCGGCTGGACCTGGCCCTTCTCCTGCACGAGCAGCGACGCGTTGCGGAGGCCGAGGTCGAATACCGGGCCGTGATCGGCGCCGGGAGGCGTGAAGCCAGATTCCATCTTGCCCGCTTGCTGGAAACTGTGGGCAGGTCCGACGAAGCGCACCGGGAGTATGTGCTTGCCGCCGAGGCCGGAGCCCCATCCGCGCGGTACTACCTCGCGCGCATGTTGTGGTTGGCGGGACGCGCGGAAGAGGCAGAGGAACAGGTAGACCTCGCTGCCGAGTTCTACGCCTCGCCGTCGCCCTCGACTGAGGTCGGCGACGCGGAGAAGTAGCGACTTGCTTCGGCTCAAGTCCTTGACCGGCGCCGCCTTGATGACGGCGATTTCCAGCCGTGGCCGCATGACAAAGCGTCGTGATCGGTTGGCAGCCGCTGCACCAGCTGGAGCAGGAGCCGTGGAGCACTTCGCGATCCGGATCTTCGCCGCACATCGCGGCTCCATTTCGCGTTACTCGGTCGCGGACGTGCTCGGCTTGGACGAAGCATCGAAAACGTCATTGCACGTGAGTGCTCCGTGCGGGTGGACCTGATAGCTCTCGCCGTGTTGGCAGCAGATCGACGAATGTCAGCTGGCGTTGGATGACGGTGTGCGGCTATGGTCTGTCGCATGAACACGCATCCTGTGCAGGGATGCTACGAACATGTGTTCGAGTCCCCCCTCGGACACACGCACTATCTACACCCGGGCTGGTCGTCGCATAGACGGCCAGCTCTTTTGGTTCGTAGCGTAGCTCCAGGTTCAGGGCGCGGTACAGGCGGCTCATGCCGGCCGTGGTTGCGTCGGCGATCGTCCCGCAGACGTCGCCGAGTGCGTCGATCCTCGCGTAGATCTCGGCGCGGCTTACTGTCGAGTCGGCTGGCACGCTCTCGATCTGTGCTTTCGCGGCGGCTCGTTCGGCCTGTGCCTGGTTGATCGGATCGACGAGTGCTTCGGGCTCGACGCCGGCCGCGATCGCGGCCTGGTAGCGCTGAAGCCTCGCCTCTGCGTCCGCCAGCCGGTTTCGCGCCGCCTCCAGCGGTCCACCGCCGGCCGTGCTTCCGTCCGACCCGAGAAGTGCGGCCGCCGTCCGGTCGCGGTTGTCCGGGTGGAACAGCTCGTGAAGCCATCCGTTGAGCGCCTCGACGACCACGCCTTCGCGCAAGTTGACCGTCTTCGGATGGTCCGCCAGCGTCAGTGAGCCGGGCGCCATGGTCCGCGAAGTACAGCGGTAGTAGGCGCCCTTCCGGATCGTGGCGCCTTGCATCTTTCGGCCGCAGATTCCACATCGGACCAGTCCACGCAGGAGGTAGGACCGCGCGGACTTCCGGGCGCCTCGCTCGGCCTTGCGTGCCGTCTTCAATCCGCCCGCAGACTTCGACCGACGCAAAAGCTGTACCTGCGTGAAGGTCTCCACGGACACGATCGCCGGATGCGCCTGCTCGCGCGACCGTACGACCCGGTCCGGCGCCGCGCGCTTGAACCGCACCACGTGGCCCGCGGCGACATCTTCCGGGTCGAGCAAGGTCTCATGTTTCGTCCAACGCCCGAAGATCGCGTAGCCGGTGTATCGCGGGTTGTCCAGGATCGCCCGCACCGAACTGCCTTGCCAGCCGTCCGCGAGCCGGTGCCGATTCTGCTCCGGCCGATGCGCGGAGGGACAGGGAATGCCGTCCCGGTTGAGCAGGTTGGCGATCGCTCGATCGCCGTTGCCGTCCAGGTACTCGGCGAAGATCCGGCGGACCACGTCCGCGGTCGTCTCGTCGAGCGCCAGCACCCGCAGCTTGAACCCTTCCGCAGCTTTTCGCGGGTTCGGGTGCGGACCGCTGTCGACGACCACATAGCCGTACGGCGCCCGGCCACCCTGGTGCCGTCCTTCGTTGATCACCTGGGCGTCCATCGCGGCCCGGACGCGCGCTTGAACGTGCTGACGCTCAGACTCGCTCATCCCGCCAAGCACGCTCATCAGCATCTTGTGCGACGGGTTCCGCGCGTCGTACTTCCCACCCAGTTCCGGCACCCATAGATCAATGCCGTACGCCGCGAACTTCGGCGCGATAAGCGAGAACTGATTGCCGAACCAGCACCGCGTGCCTTCGCCGACGACGATCGCGTCCCATCCGCGGCGCGGATTCTTCAACTCGGCGAGCAGCCGCGCACCCTCGGTCCGCCGTTCCCACGGGACGGACCGTGACTGCCCAACGTCGAAGAACTCCGCCACGATCTGCCCGCCGAGTGGCTCGACGAACTTCCGCGCGTTTCCGAACTGCCAACCACGAGAGGTCTCCGGGTCCTGGTTGTCCTCGGTCGAGCACCGGCCGTAGGCCGCCAACGCCCCGATCCCGTCGTCTGCCACGTCGGCGACCTCAAGCCCCAGAATGTCATCCAGCGTCGCCCACGGGTCGCTGATGATTTCAGCTGCCACGGTTCACCTCCTCGGCCGGAGCGTCCAGCGCCGGCACCTCAGTAACCTCGATCAGAACGGCCAGCGGTGCACGCGCGACAGCAGGCGTCAGCTCCGGTAATCCCGCAGGTAGGATAACCCGGATCGGCGGATCTTCGGAACGAGCGGCGCTCATCGCTGCCCGTCCTCGTCTGACGTGCTGGTGCTCGTGGTCGCCCGGCTGATCGCGCTCCTAATTTCAGCCGTCCGATACCCGCGGACCTGCCGGGTCTCGCCGTCTTCGCTGGTAACGCGGTCTCGTGTCGGCCGGCATCCCACCTCGGCCATCTGCTGCGCGAACGTCCGTGAGTCGACCTCCAGGACGTCCAGCAACTCGGCCGTCGGCACGAAGTCCCTGCCGTCCGGCCCGAGATCGTCTCCCAGGTACTCGACGAGCGATGCGAGCACCTCGGGTAGTTCGCCAGGCGACTCAGCTGCGTGACCTGCACCGATTGCCTTGACCGCGGCCGCGTGGTCGAGCACCGGCATCGTGTCCTGTCCGGCCGCGTGCCCGGTGAGCGTCCCGGCCGCCTCGCGTAGCGTCCGGCCCTGCTCGCAGATGGTCCGCCAGTCCTCGTTCGGCATGTAGTACGTCCGAACCGTCATGGCCAGCACGTCCGCGCCGGCTGACGTGTCGCCGTCCGGCCGTAGGATGCCCACTCCCTTGTGCGAGGGCAGCAGCCGACTGGAGTCGAACCCGCGCGTGTTCATCTGCTCGCCGAGCACGATGTTCGAGTCGCGCCAGTCCATTACCCGCAGCGCGAACCGCGATCCGAGCACAGCTCGCAGTCCGGACGGAATCGTCTTCGAGTCCGGCCGCTGCGTGGCGAGCACAAGCACGATCCCAGCGGCAGGGCCCTTCTTCGCCAGCCACGTCAACAGCTCGCCGACGTACTCGCCCGCGGTGAGCTTCTTGCCTTGCACGTCGACGGGCGTGCGATCCTCCAAAGGAACCTGAACCTCATCGATGAAGATGGCCGTGATCGGCATGTTCAGCGCCTTATCGCGGGACATCTCGGGCGTGACCTTCGATTCCGGGCACGTGAGGTCGTCCAGGTCGCGCATCCGCCGGAACCGCGTCTGAACCTCGCCGACCAGCTCAATCAGCCAGTCCACGAGCGCCAGAACGTGTTCGGGTTCGTCGCCGGACATGAACCGGTGCGCCACCAGGCCGGCCGCGTCCCAGTCCTTCCCGGCCTTGAAGTCCGCCACGTACAGCCGCACCCAGGCGTCCAGGATCAGCCCGGCCGCCGCGAGCCGGGCGGCAAAGGTCTTGCCCTGCCGGGGGATGGCACCGACCAGCAAGGACGTCCATACCAGCGGCAGGTCAATCCGCCGGTCCCGAGCATCCCGTCCGAACGGGATCGGCCGCCACGCGTCCCACTGCGCCACGCCGAGGAGCGGCGTTCGCAACGGCGACGACGCGTACGGGTCCTCATCGGCTACCCACATCGACACCCGCCCGGCATGCCCACCGTTCCCGCGGACCCGTTCGACGATCAGTTGGACCTCATCGACGGCGAGCGCGGACGCCAGTGCGTCCCGGTTCTTCACTACGTCGGCCGCCTTGCGGGTGGCTGGAAGGTCGACGGTGACCGCCCAGCCGTCGCCGACACGCGTCGCGCGCTCGACCAGCCGCAACATCTCGTCCTTACCGATCAGCTTTGCGTCCCGGAAGGCGTCCACCAGCACCTGCGGGTCCATCGTCCAGGTCAGCGTCCGCGGCCCAGCAAGCGCCGGCTTTCGGCCGGGACTGCCGTCCTTCCTGCGCCCGAGGATCGCGAGTGCCACGGAGGCGGCGACCCCGCCGATCCACAGAGGATCGGTGCCGTACACCAGGTCAAAGATGGACACCCCGACGATCGCGACGACCAGGACGGCACCGGTCACCTTCCAGCGGAACAGGGTCAGCGCCCGAATCTCCGTGAACTTGTCGGCCAGCTTCTCCGACTGTTCGGCCGCCGTCCGGTAGTCCCGGACGGTCACCCACCCACGCCACCACCGCACCCCGACGACCAGACCGCGAACGACCGCGCCGACGTACCGCCACGGCGACTTCACCAGCCCAACGACGGCGTCCTTGCCCGCCTGGACGGCCTGTGGCTTGCTCTTCAACCACAACGGCACCCGTGGCGAGTGCCGCCACCACCGAATGAAGCGGTTCGTCTTCGGCTCCCGCCGACGCGGTTGAGGCAACGTGTCGTCGATCAACTCGCCTTCGAACACGGGATCAGCTTTGACCGGCAATGAGTCAGCCATTGCGCACCTCCGACCGCAGCGCCCGCGCCAGCCGGGGCGACAGGCCCCGCGAGCATCCGGTAGCCCGCCGCACCCACGCTGGCGTGATCTCGACGTCCGGCGTCCAGGTCTCCCGAGCGATAGCGAGGTAATCGGCGAACAGCACCCGTCGCCCGGTCTCCTGCTGAACGGGCCGCCGTTCAGCTGCGACCAGCACGGCATCGGTGAGCTTGTCCCGCAGGTCGGTGATCGCCTCGACGGCGACGAACACCACAAGCGGCGGCACCGAGTGCAGCACGATCGCCGCAGCCTCCCCGGCGGCAAACGACGTCCAGGTGTTCATGACGTAGGTGGCCGCGAGCGTGAACCACTTCGCCCGCCGCACCCAGATGCCCGTCCGAACCTGGTACCGCGCGGTGACCTGCTCGGCCCGCAGGATCGCCAGCAGAACGAGCGAGACGGTCGGGTCCAGCACCCACGCGGCCAGCCACGGCAGCGACCCCGGCCGCGCGCCGGCCGAGGCGAAGCCCTGGACGTTCGTCATCGTGAACGCCAGCCCGAGCACGATCCCGGACCAGCACATCCAGTCGACCTGCCGACGCACCCGCTCGATCCGCAGCGCCACGACGTCCGGATCGGTCTGGTAGGCGCGCACCTCCGCCGCTTCGGCCGCGTCCTGCGCGAGCCGCTGTGCCCGGTTCATCGCCGACCACCCCGCTTCGCGGTGTTGACGGTGGTCACGGTCATGGCGCGGGTCAGGGCGTAGGACGCGAACAGGGCGGGCAGTCCGAGCACGGCGAACAACAGCCACGGGCTACCCGGGTGAGCGATCACGACCCACTGGACGGCGACGATCAGCCCGGCGTTGAACAGCACACGTCCGGCCAGCGACACGAGCCGCGCCCCACTCCGAGCAGCTTCAGCGGCGGCCTTCGCCCGGCGGGAACCGGTCCGCCAGACCCAGAACAGCACGAGCAGCACGCCGACACCGGCGAGGATCTGCGTGGGCGTCACGGTGAGTCCGTTCATCGCGCACCCCGATCGGTCCGCTCGCCACGCCGCAACCAGAGCGGGTACAGCGCGCGCCGGTCGTCGTCGGTCATCCCGCCCCAGACGCCGACGGTGTCGAGGCCGGCCGTCCGCAACTCCAGCTCCAGGCACTCGTCCCGGACCGGGCACCCGCCGCACAGCCGCTCGGCCAGCTCGCCGTCACTGCTCGCGTCGGGTGGACCGTCGTCCGGCGGGGGCCACATGCAAACTCCCTCGCAGGTCAGGACTTCGGTCGGCACCCAGCGCAGCCGGTCCAGCCGCCAGGCGGTCCCGATAAGTCGAAGGTCGTCGGCGCTCATGCGGCACCTCCGGCCTGACGCGATCCGAGCAGACGAGCCAGCTCGGTAGACGACACACGGAGGCCGGAACGGCAGCGGGTGGCGCGCAGCTCGCGCGTCCGGATTGCCCGGCTCACCGCGGCGCGGGAGACGCCGAGCAGCCAGGCCGCTTCTCGAGTGGTGTGAAAGGTGATGTGCGAGTTCATGAGAAAGACAAATCTGATGATTTCAAAACTATGCTGTTGATTTCAGCTCGTCATAGGGCGCGTTTGCCCGACGCGCCGCCGACGAAGTGCTAGGCGACGTGGTGAAAGCGCGAAGTACCGCTAATCTCGGCGCTGAGGCGGAGCGCGGAGGAATACGTGACGGAGGACTGGGCGGCAGTCGCCAAGGCCATCAACATGCGCGTGAACGAACTCGGCTGGCGGCAACGCGAGCTGGCCGAGCGGTCGCACGTGTCGCAGGCGATCGTGCGCGAGCTCCAGCACCACACAGTGGAGCGCCGCCGGAGCGCGCGCACGCTCGAAGCGCTGTCGACGACGCTGGGCTGGCACCCGCAGCACCTGTTGGCCGTGCTGCAAAACCGCACCCCGCCGCACCCGGACGAGCCGGCCGACGATGGCCACGAGCTGTGGTCCCGCCTGGACGCGCTCGAACAGCGCCTGGCCGAGATCACCGACCGGCTGGAGGACGTCCAAACGAGCCTCGCGACCGTGGTCGAGCACGTGAAGCCGAAGCGTTAGCGGCGGGCGATTCGGGCTGGTGAACCAGGTGATTTCCATACCTAGAATTCAAGGCCGAAACGACGTCCGATCCCATGCACAACCAGTGCAGGAGCAGTGCGCAACCACTGCATATCCGCTGCACAAGAGCGCTCTGGGGCGGCAATGAGCGGGGTAGGCGGTTGGACCGGACGGTCAGCGTCGGCGCTGCAATCCGCGTTGCGGCTGAGCAATGAGAAATTCGCGGAGAAGCTCGGAATCGGCGCGCGCACGGTCGCGTCATGGCATCAGAAGCCGGACCTTCGCCCGCAGTCGGAGATGCAGCAGGTTCTCGATACCGCGTATGAGCGGGCGTCGGACGCCGAGCGTGCCCGCTTCGCCGAGCTGACCGGCGACGGGCCGGCCGTCCACACCAGGCCGGACACAAAGGAAGCCGACCGGCGACTTGCTGCGGACCCCCACATCGGCGCGGCTCTCGAATGGCTCGACCAGCACGCCTACCGAAGCCCCGGCGCCGCACGCCGCGCCGTAGCCGAGCAGGCCGCACGCGTCGACGCGCAGGAGGCGTACGCCCGGGCCACGCGCCGCGCGTGGGTTGACCAGCGCGCTGTGACCGACGCACTTGCCGAGTACTACGGCCGCCGCCACGGTGACCACGGCTTGTACGCCGGAAGCTGCGGTGACCAGGCCGTGAACACCAGCATCCTGACCTGCGCCGACTGGCTCGACCTGGCGTGTGAACTACGCCCGCCGCACGACGGGCTCACGATCGCAAGCGCCCGGCCAGACCCGCGGGAAGTGCTGGACGAGCACGCGACGAAGGCAGCTGTTAACCGGCTGGCCGAGACGGTGGCCATGAACACGCGGCTCATGAACGCGCCGCTCGCGAACCGCGCGAACTCCGCCTGACCCCGCTGGGCCTGAACCGGCTGCTGGAGCACATTGGCGCACTAAAGACGGTCGCCGGCCACAGCCAGCGCTCTGGTCGGGGAGGTGCGAGCTGCGCTCCCCGTCGAGGGCCCTCCCTGAGGGTAGGCCAGCCAGCCGCCGTTCTCAATCCGCAGCTCACATGCGCACGCCTGCCACCAACAGCCCTCAGCAAGGACCCGAAAGATGCCCGAGCCGATTATTTGCCCGCCCGCCACAGTGGCCATCAGCAGCAGTCTGCGCGACGCCCGCAAGCGCCGTGGAATCGGCCTGCGCAGGCTGGCCGAGAAGATCGGGGTTCATCCAGCGACGCTCCTCGGCCTGGGAGCTGGGCATCAAGGTCGCGCCAGAGACCGCCGTGGCCTGGATCCTCGGGTACCTCCGGGTCGAGTGGGCCGAGTACGACCGGGTGATGTCGCTGGCCCCGCGTGCTGGCGACGCGAACCTGGTCGACCAGTCCGACCCGCAGCTAGGGCACTTGCTGTGGACGTACGAACAGCTCTCCAGTCGCATCGTGGAGTGGGCACCGTCGTGCATTCCTGAGCTTCTCCAGACGCGGGCGTATGCCGAACGAGCGCTCGACAAGATTATGATGCAGGACGACCGCAGGGACATGGACCTGCTGAGCCGCCAAGTCCGCCGCCAGGCACTGGATGTCGGCGATCGTCGCTACATGTTCCTGATCGGTGACCAGGCACTACCCGGCATGGACGACCCGCACGACGAGCAGGTCGAGCACCTTGGCGCGGCTGCCCAGCTCAAGCACGTGACTGTCCGGATCGTGCCGTCGACGGAGACCGCGCTGAGGTCAATCGGCGCCTTCGCGCTCTTCGAGGATCGAACCGATCCGATCGCCGTGAAGCTCAGACACCACCACTGCAACACCTACCTGACCGACCGGAAGATGCTGAGCCGCTACCACGCCACGGCAAGGGACCTGCTGCGGCGCGCGTTCGACGAGTCGGCGAGCACCTCCGCCTTGAGCACACCTGCACTGATTCGAGCGACGCCGTGACAGCGGCGATCTACATCGATCCGATGACGATCCTGCCGGTAATCGACGGCGAGTGGCATCGAACCCGCTTGACGGAGATTCCGGTACCCGGGAAGATCATCACGATGCTTGTAGTGCCTCCGGCGCAGCGGTGTTCGAGCCGTCCGATGAACGTCGACGACGCCAGATCCCGGTCCAGTGCGAACGCTGCGACGCCATCTACCGCCGTGAGCAGGGGATCCCACTGCGACAAGACCGGACCAGTCGCTCCTGAGTTGTCTACTGCCTACTTCGGCAAGACGTTCGGTTCGGCGAATATTACCATCTGTAGTCCGGTGTGACAGATGGCCTCGTTTAAACTGAAACCCTGGCGCCGCGGAGCCCAAACGTGACGGTGTGACGGGTATGAATGAAGCCGTCACAGCCGTCAAGAGCACCATCGTCGCAGGCCAACTGGCTTTCAGCTGTAACGACGAGTGTGACGGCTAAACGGAGAGGCTGCAACGCCAGGCCCGTGTCGAAGTCCATTGGAGTCGTCCGTCGATCGCCGCGATGTGTGGAGGGGGGCTTCGAAACGGTCGAGCGAGTGGTGGCCTCGGCGCGGCAGCGTTTGAGCCGGCTGATGTTGCACTCCATGGCGTGACGCTGACTTGTAGAATTCGGCGTCGAAGGCCGGTGGCCGCGCTTCTTGCGATTCCGTCGATGCTCAGGCTGGACGCCCAGGCACCGGACTACGAAGGTAAACTCGGTCGAGCCTCCATGTGTAGGCTTTGTCGGACACCACTACGATCGGGACGGGTGCGGGGCCGACTGCCAGTCAGCTGCGTTACCTGGATCCCGGTTGGCCGGCATGGACCGTGGGCAGTCGCCGCGCTGCCCGGCGGCCAGCCCGATTGACAACGGCTTCTGTCCTGTTCGCTGCCCAAGGTGTAGCTGCGTGGTCAACCCATCCCCGCGACCGGTCCAGCGTATGATCCTCCGGCTCGATCGAGTTCCCGCCCGACCCTGGCCTGCGCTTTTTCCCGCCCCGGCGGCGTGCTGCCGCGCCCCGAGTGGTCGTCGAGTCCGTGCTGTCGTCCCGAGTGATGCGCCAGGCCACGCCGACCAGAGCTGTAACGTAGTCAACATTCGTTGCCATGTCCCATTGCGCTGCGCTGCAGAAAACATCGCATACGCCGCTGCTCACGAGCCACATACGCCGAGGACATCGCGCCAAGGTGCTCCGGCGCACGCCCGCCACTGGATCGCGTCGATCAATTGCCCTTTGATCCACAACGACGGTCGTCCAGCTGGGTAAGCAACGGCTCCGTCGCCGCCTGCGGAGCGTCGGTCAGGTCAACCTGTCGCGACTCGTGAAGGCTCGTGGCCGTATCAGTGACCGCCGCTGTAAGATCGGTTGCTGTGACGAGAAGCAACAAGGTGGGTATCGCAGGGGGCGCCGAGAAGAATTCGGCTCTGACGGGGCTCCTGGATGGCTTCGATGGTTATTACAGGGTGCCTAGCGATCAGCGCGAAGCGGTCTATCTTTCTGGTCTGATCGTCTTCGACACGAATGCCCTTTTGGATTTGTACCGGTTCACGCCGGTTGCCAGGGCAGAGATGTTCGCACTACTCCAAGTGCTTTCGCCGCGTCTTTTTATTCCTTATCAGGTGGCCGCCGAATTCCATCAGAGAAGGATCAACGCGGTATCTGATCGACGTCGAGAGTTTCAAGATCAAATTCAATCGATAGAAGAGTTCGGCAATCAAACGCAAGCATTGATCAAGCGGGTTGCTCAACGAGCTCATGGTCGAACCGATCAAGCTGATCTGGTTCTAGCCAGTATGCGAGAAATCTTCGATAAAGGTCGAAACTTCATTGTTCAAGCTTCCGATGATTATGACTTGGATCCAGCTCTGCTTGCGAGATCTTCGTCAGATCCGATTCTGGATGAGCTTCAGAAAGTCCTCTCAGGGCGCGTCGCGCGGCGACCTAACAGTGAGACGCTTGAAGCTGACCGAAAAGAAGCTGAAAGGCGTGCTAGGGAGCAGCTTCCGCCGGGATTTAAGGACAAGGCAAAAGATAAAAACTCCGCTGGAGACTACTTGTGGTGGGCGGAGGTAATTCGGTACGCCAAGGGCAAGGTGTCTCATGTCCTGATTGTCAGCAATGATGTGGCTAAAGGTGATTGGACCTATGAACAGCATGGATTCCAGATCGGACCTGACCCTCGACTCGTTCGAGAAATGCAGGATCTTGCAGGCTGTCGCCTGATACTGGCGACCACAACAGCGATGTTAGGTGAGGCGCCGAAGATCGTCGGGGCGTCAGTCAGCCCTGAGACCGTCGCTGAAGCTGCCAGCATAGCGGAAGAAGCTGACGAGCACCGAAGGAAATCTCATGACAGCACAGGATCACTTCTTGAGCAATTGCCTGAAGGTCGATCTGCGGACTACCTGGAAACCGTCTTAGACATGTTGCGCCTGGCTGATCCTCCCGTTGCTCACGGTGACTACATACGATCATTTCAGCAGCGTTTTCATACCATTACTCGTTATGACGAGGCTTGTCGTCGTGCACGCGTTTTGGAGTCACTTGGTTTGGCTGAGGGGTTAGCTGGAAGCCGTTCCGACATGGTCTCGTTGACGCTAGCGGGTCGACGATTGATCGATGAGCAAGATCTGGAGTTCTTGCAGCAACAGATCTTGAAGCGGATACGTGGAGCAAAAGATATGGCCCAAATCGCATCATCATCGGATTCTGATCTTCGCGGACTTTTTGTATCTGGCGAATTTCCGGATGGAATCAGCGCTACGCAAGCAAGTGTTCAGCTAAGGTGGCTGAAGGCGCTTCGAATGATTCATTGACTACTTTCCTGTGTCGGAGCTTATGGCATTCACTCATCATGATGGGCTTGTTTTTGAAGTAAGCTGGGGGACCCCGTAGCTTGGGGTCCTCATGAAGAGTGGCCAATTTCGCATGGTTTTGACCGGTCCGCACGGACGATGCCCGCCATCGTCACCATGCAACTGGGTGATGGGAGTACTATGTCGAAGTAATTTGTGGATTTCCGTTTCAACGGTTCATTCGACTCCTGTATGTGTCTCGTGCTACCAAGCGTCTGCCTGCAAGTGGATCATGGGAAGAGCACACTACTTGAAGGTTGGCTGGATTTGGCGCGCCATCTGACCGTATTGGTGATACGGTCATTTCGGTAGTCTCTATTGAGCTTGAACAGCCTGAGTTATATTGGCAGGATTTTTGCATGGCAAGCGCGCGTACTACCCAGAAGCTATGCGGCATGCTAACTCGCCCTATGGTTGGGTGCTCGAAGCTCCGCATGAATCCAGGCGCGTCGTACAAAAGGCTGTAATCGCGCTTATTTCTATTGCACCATCCGCAGCTTAGTCTGAGTTGCTCCTCGTCACCTCCTGCACCCAAGGCGCCAACATGGTCTATCTCAACACGTAGATCATATCTTCCTACTCCGCGTGGACGCATGAAGTCGACCCAGGTTGGCAGCTCATCCAACGCAACTCTTTTACCAAGAAATCTATGTCCCGCGTTGGTGGAAAACTGATAACCGCAGATCCAGCACCGTGGCGTCGGGCCACTTGCGTCCCACAACTCCTGTTTCTCAGAAATCGTCCATGTGCGTCTTCCTGGTGCTTCGCTTCGTCGGGAGATCTCATCGACGATCAAGGTAGAAATCGAAGTTGCGATATCGCGACGTTGCATATCCGTATGCTGAGGCATTACGCGAGGCATGTGTTCTAGAACGCGAGCGAAGACTAAGGGAAAGGGATTATCTACAGTCCGATATCTATCTGGATCGACAACCCCTTCTGCAAACCATCGTGCCCACAAAAGGTGTATGTCCCCCATTAGGAGCCAGGCATAGCTGCCATGGAGGGCGTCGTTTGGTGGAGATATGTTCGACGCATGTGTAACCATCTCAATGTTCCATCGAGATGTGGCGTCGAGATAGCTACTTCGAAGGAAAGGTTCGAGTGTTGTCATTGCGACACGAGGGGTTTACGAAACGCTGCCGGCGAAGGCATGCGTACCGGATCTTTCCTGTAGTCCGTCCATAAGATGGCCCATTGATTTCGAATCCCCGTGGAGTCTTTCTTTATGCCACTTAACTTCCAGTCTCGGGAAAAATACTGGGGGTTCACTTCACTTAACCAGTTGTCGACCAGCGTGATGACTTGGTCTGCACTGTTGATGTTGACTTCTTTATCGCACATATACTGAAAAAAATCTGCTTGAAGTATGTGAAGTGTTACCTTATTGAAGAGATTTGACTGTCGAGGATCCCCCCAATAGTTGGGAGCTTGGTCGTCATCGCTGCCAAGACGGTCTTTGACAGAGTTCCAAAAATTGATGAAACACTCACGCCAAGGTCCGTCTGCTGATGACCAGTACTGATCACGTGTTTCGAATCCGTTAGATGCATAGCTTGACGCGATGTCAGATTCTGGCAAGCGGCGACGTCGCCACCTGTCGGCGTGGTCGGGACGTTGTCCCCAAAGGCGGCCACCTCGAAGATTTCGGAATACCCCAATTAGGTTTCCCATAACGGTCCAGTCTAGAAGACCGGATCCTTCGTCGCCAAGGCCGCGGCGCACGCGTCCAAAGAATGGGCTTTCCGGTCGACGTGTCATGAAGGAAATTGCTCGAGATTCCTCAAGCGGGATACCCGCCTGTCGCAATCGCGAGGCGACAGCATCGAGCTCCCTGTCTGCTAGGCTTGTCGCTACAATGGAACCGAGAAGTGCTGGCCTTATTGGCGTTGCCCTTTGGTTAACGACGACAAACTGAAATACATGTTCTGCGGATTCTGCGGTCATCAACATTGAGACGGGGAGATGTCGTGCAAACCGTGCTCTGGTGTCGAGTCGAACCTGTTCGGCGTCTGTGCCGTCCACGACTGATTCGGCCATTGCTTCACGCGTGCTGCGGGAATTCAAGGTCTTCTCGAGAGCTGCCACAGCGCCTGCCAGTCGGTGTTGCCCGTCAACCAGTAAGACTGGCTGAAGATACGCCTCAAGCGCCTCTCGGGAGAATCCCAATACGGAGCTTTCTGTGTATGGCCGCTCCAGGTCGCGCAAGATTTGCACTCGTGCACGTAGTTCTATCCAGAATCGGTGTATATGTGACTCGGTGTCGAACAGTACCTCTCCGTAGTCTTCCGGAGAACTGTCGTCGTTATTTTCCTCCCATGGTGCTTCTTCGTCTAAGATATCCGGCTGGCTTCTGTCAAAGATTGCCTTAAGCTGATCTATCCGCTCCTGTGGTGGTGGTGCATCCTTGAGTGCGTGATCTCGCTCCTCTAAGCGGCTGAGCACCCTTTCCATTACTTCGAGCAGTGGCAGGTCGCTGAGATCAGCGGTACTGATTGTTATCTTTCCGAGCTGTGTTCTTGAGGCTGCGCTCGGTGTCGCCTCAGTGGGACTCCAGGCTACTTGCTTGTCCTGTTGGGTAGCCGCCAATAAAGGGTTTTGCATCACATTACGATCGACTGCATAAAATTCGGCTAGCTGGCCAACTCGACTCGCGCTCAGGTCGCGTTGAAAACCGATAGGCTCCTCGTTTCCCCATAGCTGCCTTTGGGGAATCCCTGCCCACTGTTGAATCTCGTGGGCGGGAGCCGAGAATAAGACTAGATGTACACCTTCCTCGACCTGGAGTGTCGAGATGCCCTGGTATGTATACTCCATCAATCCTCCTTTGTGCGCAGCCTATGTCATACCATGGCACTTCGGCGAGCGCTTGGGCGCCCGAGTTTAGGCGGTGGTGCACGGTCATATCGCGCTGACCTGCATGAACGTAGTAGGAATGTGGCTCATGTCCGAGTAGCACTCCAACTTTCACATGGACGCGGCGTCAGGTCGAAGTCGAATCTCGTCTGAGATTCGCACCTGTGACGGCCAAGCTTCGTTGTCCCACAAGATCACGTTATCGTCACGTCCACGGCAACAGGTAGCGCATCTTGTTGTCGACTGGTAGGCGCCGTGTCGGCGGCATACGGGCAGGTACGTGGGGGAACAGGCCGGCGGGATGGCTCAACATGGCTGCCGTCCAGGCGAACCGCGTGACGAGTCAGTTGGCGCGGAGCAGGTAAAAGATGGGGCTGTTCTCCTAGGTGATCGGTGAGCTGCGCGCTCTTGAACCTGAGATCGTGTAGATGATCGCGCATGTCGCGGTGGGCGTCAAAAGATTGCTTCGCGGGTGATTACAGTTGAACCGGGTCTGCAGCGAAACCCGGTGAAACGACCAACTGGTCGGCTTGCTTATTTGCCTACGTTGGCCTCGTCACATCTGTCAACCTAAGCTGGATAGCGTCGATTACGGTCGACCTTGCCTTCAGTCGCTGCCGGTATTGGATTCCAAGGAAGAAAGTAAGTCGCGGCCAAAAGCGCTGGTCCTGGCTTCGCTGGTCAGCCGTAGTGCTGCTCACCGCCGGGAGATGTTCTCCAGGACCCGGCGGCAGGTGGCCACACAGTGTTCGCACTGCTGCCCCCTGCAGCTTGACCCGTGCTTGGTGCAGCCGGGACGTGGCCTGAATCAGCGAGGTCAGCGGCCGGCGGGACTGCGAGGGACGAGTCAGTCAGCGGACTGGAGAAGCGGACCCGTACTCCTATTTCCGTGCCGGGGTGTTCCAGCAGCTCCAGCTAGTGGGGCCTGGGGGCGCGCACCGGCAATCCCTCGTGTGCTGCTGGATCCACACCGCCCGGTGGTGCCAGCAGTGTGGCGGGGCCGTACTCGTGTGGGGCACATCTTCTCGCATCTAGCGCCGCCTAGTGCTGCATCATGCAACGTTGGGTAGGTAATCCGGGCGACGGATCTTGGAGTTGACCGCGAAGCGGCGTTTCGGGTGACAGTGGCGGTTGCGCCAGCGGAGGTACCCGGCGATGGCGGCCTCCTGAGCAGCGTGGTTGGGGTAGTCGCTGCCGTCGAGGGTGAAGTAGCGGACCGCAGTGAACTCGCATTCGATCCAGTTCAACCACGACGCGTGGGTGGGCGTGTAGACCAGCTCGATGCCGTTGGCCGCGCACCACGCCCTGACCTCCGCCTTGCCGTGGGGTCCGTAGTTGTCACAGACCAAATAGAGCTTCCCGGCAGGGAAGCGGCGGCGGAGTTGCTTGCAGAAGTCGAGGAACTGCGGCCAGCGTTTGCGGTCGCGGAACCGGTAGAACATCTGCCCGGTGGCGAGGTCGAGCGCGGCGAACATGTGCCGGACCCCGGCGGTGCGGGTGTAGGTCGCGCGTAGCCGGGCCGGGCGGCCGCGGGGGAACCAGCCTCGGCCGGGGCGGGGTTGCAGGTTCAGTGGCCCGAACTCGTCGACGCAGATCACCCGCCCGTCGGCGGGCGGGTGATCGTAGAGGTCGAGGATGCGGGTCTTCTTGGCTACGAAGTCCGGATCTTTGCTGGCTTTCCAGGTCTTCGTTGCCTGCCAGGACACGCCCGCCTTACGCAGGATTTGCCGGACGGTTTCGGTGCTCACCACCAGCCGCGCGTGCTGGGCGAGATACTCGACCAGCTTGCTCAGGCTCCAGGTCGTCAACGGCAATCCCAGCTCAGCGGGCTGACAGGCGGCGATGCGGCAGATCTGCTCACGGGCGGCCGGCCCGAACTTACGAGGTCGGCCGCCCCTCCATTTTGGGGACAACGCCGCGAACCCGGAGTCGTTGAACGCGTGGATCACCTCCCGCACATAGCCTTCGGTCGCGGCGAACATCTCCGCGATCTCACCCGTGGACCGGCTTTGCACCGAGGCCAGCACAATCCCGGACCGCCGCAGCCGCACCCGGTCCTTCGCTGACCTTGTGATCTTGATAAGTCGCTGAGCCTCCTCCGGCTCCAACGACCGCGCGAACACCTCCGGCTGACGCGCCACCAGCCTCACCTCCACCGCCAGCCTCGCGATCACCAGCCCGGATGTCCACGCGACACGATGACAACGTCAACGTTTCTTGCCGAGCCACTAGCCGGGTCCATTCGCCGTGTGGTCCCCCTTTGAGTGCACGCAGGTGCGTGGAGTCGACCAGTGCGGCCGACAGGTCCAGCAACCCGGCGGCACGTAGCTCGGCGAGCAGGGGTTCGTGCAGTTGCTGCCAGACGCCGGCCTCTTACCATTCGGTGAGGCGCCGCCAGCAGGTGGCGCCCGAGGCTCCGAACAGGGCGGCGTGATGGCACTAGGGCAAGCCCGCCCGTGACAGCCGCGGGGCTGTCGAGTTCGAAGCGCAATCCGGTCCACCTGCACCACTGATCGAGTTACGCCTGGACAGTCATCGAGCAGTTGCAGCCATGTTTCTTAGTCACCAATTCGACGATGTGAATGTCCGAATCTACCATTCGGAATCGAGATGTGCACGGTTCGCGCAGGCCCCGCGCCCCTTGACCTCGGCATGGTCGTTACCGCCGCCGGCGACAAGCGATGATGCCGGGCTCGCACCTGTAGCGAACGGAGCAACCGGACCGACTGACAAGTACGAGCTGAGTCATTCGGGAGCTGCCATGTTTCGCGATCCTACCCTCGAAGCCGTCGGTGTCGCTGGGTACCGTTGGGGCTCGTTCCTGCTCGAAACCACAGCTCTCTTCCCGGTTGACGGTCGGGGGATCGTCGAAACATTCGCCGGGGCGTCCGCACTCACGCTACCGTTCGAGACCGATGTGCGGATGCGGGCTGCGATCGCCTTGCTGCATGAGCTAGTCCATCTCAAGCAAGACTTGGCCAGCGGGATCGGCGCCCACGACCATCTCGTAACCCGCCACGCAGCACCTCGTCTCGTGGAGCAAAGCAAATGGTTCTTTGGCAAGTTCGACCGACAGCCGTATCGGGAAGCCGCGCTGCGCATCCTGGCCGATCTCGATCAGGCCAGTTTCACGGACCAGGTCCGCGGAGATCTCGCTGCGGTCGAAGACCGCACCATCGGACTACGCCAACTGCGCGGCGCGGCGTGGCGTACGCCTGCGACATCCCAGGTTCTCACAGACATGCTTGGCCCCAACGTCGAGTTGGACAACCTGTCCGAACACCCTCTACGACGAGTGCTAGAAGCTGAGGCCGCCTGTGAAACTTATCTGCATGTCATGCGATCAAAGGTGTCCGATATTGGCGTCGACCTGTTACATGAGCGGGAATATCTCTGGAACCCGATTCTCATGGGTGAGGACTACAGCAGTGGCATTATTTCCGTGGCACTAGCCACTGACCGCGAGGTCGGGTCCGACCAGATTCGCCGCGGTATGCGCGCTTACGCGGCGCTATCTTCGTGGATCGCCGAATTCGCAGTAGCCTACCCTCCTCCTGCAATCCTGGCTGACTGGCGACTCAGCCGCGCCTACTTCGACCCGGTCGTGCGCTACCTACTTGCATTGCGAGCACTTGGCGACATGTCGGAGCCAGCGTACGAGACTCTGCTTGAAGCTGTGTTGGACCGGCGTTGGGACGACTTCGACGACACCCTACGCGCGTATATGCGCGTAGAGTATCCGTCGACGCGAGACATCTACACCGCGTGGCTAGACGAGCTGGAGCCGCTCGCAACGGGCGAGAGCTGGGACGCGCCGCTCTTCGCGCTGCGGACTGCAATGCTGCGTAGCAGGCTCTCCGACACCCGGGAGACCGAGCTCGGCGCAGTATTCACAGCCCAGATTCCGATCCAGGTGATTGGTACGGGTACCGGCCTGCGTGGAATCATGTGGGGGCAGCAACTCTACGACGACAAGCTCAAGCGTGCCCTGCTTGACTGGAACGTCGACCGAGACCTGTACGAGCTTTTCTATGGCAGTGGTATGTTCCGTTGCATCTTCGCCCGCTCTCAGGTGTGCAAGAGCCGACAACCGAGATGCGCAACCGGCATGACACTGCTGAGTCAGCTTCCACCGGAGGAAGGATGTCAGGTCCGACGGGTGTTGCACGAATTGGGATATAATATCTAAGGAGATACCAATGGACGACAAGTGGTTTGCCACGCAAATCGATATGACTGCACTCGATCTGCGTGTTGCGATGGCGCAGGTTGAAAATGATGAAGCACTCAAGTTGACCGGACTCGAACCTGTCATCCTCGCGATTGCCTATAAAGCGGTGGTCGGCGTAGTATCGGGGTTCACAGGCAGACTCATGTACGACAAGTGGAAGTCCGCACGTAGTCGAAAGAATCTGGACGAGATTGCCGCAAGGCTCAGTCGGACGGTCATCGGTGCGCTTCAGTCCGACACAATGGACGATGATGTTATCAAGACCGATGTCATCAACGCCCTAACTTTGGAAGGACTCTCTCTCGAGCAAGCCCACATCGTCTGCGACAGGACATTCACTCGAGTCAAGGACCAGTTGCACAAGGCGTGACCTGCAGAGCTACTGATCGAATAGTTGCATGCGAGCCGGGTGCACCTTTTCCTCATCTCGCGCGATAAGTCGCCGAGCAGCCGGATTCATCTGGCAAGCACGTCGACTAAGGCGTTGTCGAACTGACGATTTTCGCGGCGGAGGACTTTCACCGCTTAGCAAACCCCACGCCGCTGTCAACACAGTCGCCGACCAGGTTGGCAAGGTCAGCGCTGGCACACGCCACGATGTTCGATCCTGCCAGTCACTGCCCGCTCGGCTGAAGATTACCGCCTCCGGCGACTCCTCCTTGGATGTGCGACGCCGTCGCGAGCGACTCACACTGGCACGAAACCTTCGCCTCAGACGATCCATGAGAACTCCACCCATCTTAACCCCAGACTGTACCAGTACAGCCGGGTCCAATCGCATCTGATGCGAACACGCGCCGCGCTGCACGCGGCGGTAAAGCGGCATTCGTGGAGCCCGCAGAAGAGGCGTTGACACGGCCTTCGGGATCCGAGTGTAGTGCAGGTCGGGACGGCGAAGTGCAACGCCGCGCCGCGATCGCGCCATGCAGTGCGACCAGCTAGGATCGCATCAGATGCGAGATCATCGCACTGAATGCGACCAGGTGGAGGCGGGTTTCGTGGGGCTGGACGATCGGTTGGCGGGCTCGGCCGGCCTGCACCTGGCCACGGGAGTGCCGCTTCTCCATCCGGAGGAGCAGGTGTTCGCGGCGATGCTGGACGGCTGGCGTAACCAGTTACTGGCCCGGAACCTGGCGCGTTCGACAGTCGAGAGCGGGCTGCGGGTGGTGCGGCAGTTCGGCGATCGCTGCGGCACCTACCCGTGGCTGTGGACCCCGCAGCTGGCTGACGAATGGTTCGCGGACCTTCGCGCGGTCCGGCACCTGTCACTGTCCACAGTGCGCAACTACCAGGGAGCACTACGTGGATTCGGCGCCTTCATCACCGACCTGGCCTACGGGTGGGCCGTCGAGTGCGAGCGCCGGTTCGGCACGCATCCGGTGCAGGTGATCAACGAGGTCAACGCCGCGGTGCACGTCGCTGACTCGGAGGCGGACGCAAGCAAGCGCGCGTTCAGCCGCGCGGAGCTGCAGGCGCTGTTCGACTACGCCGACGACGAAGTCGACCGCAAGCGAGCGTCGGGACGCAAGGGCTGGCTTACGGCGTTCCGGGACGCGACGTGTTTCAAGGCCGCTTGCGGCTTCGGGCTGCGGCGCAACGAGACGCGGATGCTCGACGTCGTCGACTTCGGACGGAACCCGCACGGTCCGGAGTTCGGTGAGTACGGAGTGCTCGACGTCCGGCACGGCAAGGCGAAGAAGGGCTCGCCGCCGAAGCGGCGTAGCGTGCTCTGCGTCTGGGAATGGGTCGCCGAGGTCGTCGAGCAGTGGTCGACCGAGGTGCGGCCGCTACTCGGCGTGGACGGCAACCCGGCGCTCTGGCCCTCGGAGCGAGGCCTGCGGATCGGGAACAAGCAGCTCAACCGGCAGCTAGCGACCTACCGCGACGCGCTCGGCCTGGACCCCGCGCTGGACTTCCACTCGCTGCGCCGCGCCTACGTCACCCACCTGATCGAGGACGGCTGGGACCCGCGGTTCGTGCAGGAACAGGTCGGTCATGACCACGCGAGCACGACCTCGATCTACACGTGCGTGTCCTCGGACTTCCGCACACGAACGCTGCGGCGGGTGCTCGATGGGACGATCACCCGAGCTTTGGCCTGGGAGTGAGGAGAGGCGATGACGGTGAAGAAGCGGTCGGTCAGCTACAGCTGGCGGTTGCGCGAGATCATGGCCGAGCACGGCATGTACCAGACCACCGAGCTGGTGGAGCCGCTGCACGAGCGCGGCATCTACCTGTCGGTCTCGCAGGTGCATCGGCTGGTGACCGGCACGCCGGAGCGGTTGTCGCTGCAGGTTCTGGCGGCGTTGTGCGACATCTTCGCCACCACCCCGTCAGAGCTGATCGTCACTGGCGCGGAGAACGCCGGGATCCGCAAGACCGGCACCACCGATCATCCTGCGCCGGCCGACGTCGCTGAGCTGCGGCCCCGGCGCGCCCGGATCACCAGCACCGAATGAGCCGTTCTGGCGAGTTCTGCGCCCGCTGCGAACGACCGGTCTGCACCGACGGGCAGAAGACGAAGCTGCGTGATCCGCGGCTGCGGATCCGGATCCGCTGGCCCGAGGGCCCAATCTGCGTGAAGTGCTACGACGACGCCGTGCACACGCGAGGACTGTGCGACGGCTGTGACACCGACCGGCTGCTGCCCGGAATCGGCACGGCAGGCACGCGGCTGTGCACCGAGTGCGCGGGCGGTCTCGGCGACTTCACCTGCCGCCGATGCGGCCAGGAAGGACCGCGCTACCGCGTCGGCGAGTGCGCGCAATGCGTCCTGTCCGAGCGGCTCGCGGCCTGTTTGGACGATGGAACCGGCGCGATCCCAGCTGCCCTGATGCCGTTCTATGAGTCGTTCCGAGCGATGCCCCGCCCTCGCGGCGGCCTGCTGTGGCTGGCCAAACCGCACATTCCGCCACTCCTGTGCGCCCTCGCCGGCGGCGAGGTCCCGCTCACCCACGCCGGGCTGAGCACGCTGCAGCCCTGGCGAGCGGTGATCCACCTGCGCGACCTCCTCGTCGAAGCTGAGGTTCTGCCGCCTGTCGACCGATTTCTGTTCCTGCTCGAGCAATGGCTTCCCGGCTGGCTGGCCTCGATCGAAGACCCGCAGCAACGCGGACTGCTCGAGCGCTTCGCGACCTGGCACCTCCTACGCCTGCTGCGCAACACCTCGGCGAAACAGCCCATCAACTCCGGACGCGCAAACCTGGCCCGGCACGTCCTGCGGACCTCCGCGCAATTCCTGACCCACCTCGCCGAGCACAACCGGCACCTCCGTGACTGCAGCCAAGCCGACATCGACCGCTGGTTCGCCACCGACCTTCGCCGCGCCGAACACTCCCGCGGGTTCCTACATTGGTGTGTCAACCAGCGCGAACTGACCCGCCTGCGGCTCCCGCCCGTCGTGAAGAAGACCGGAGCCCGGCTCAGCCAGCCCCTGCGCCTGGCGTTCATCCGGCGGGTGCTCACCGACGTGTCTATCCCGCTGGCTGACCGGGTGCTCGCGCTGCTGATCCTGCTCTACGCACAACCGCTGGTGAAGATCGCGCAGCTCACCGTCGACCACGTTCTGCGCGAACAGGATGAGGTCCTGTTGCGGCTCGGTGACCCACCGATCCCCGTGCCACAACCCTTTGCCGACGTGCTGCTGGACTACGTCGACCACCGCCCGAACATGCTCTCCGCCACCAACCCGAACAGTCGCTTCCTGTTCCCCGGGCGCCGCGCCGGGCAGCCGATGCACACCACGTCTCTGCGCCTGAGGCTCCGCAACCTCGGGCTCCCCAGCCTCGACGCTCGCACCGCCACGATCCGCCAGCTGCTGCTCGAAGCCCCCGCCGCAGTCGTCGCTGGCATGCTCGGCTACCACATCGGCACCGCCGAAACCCTCGCCATCCAAGCCGGTTCCACCTGGAGCCGCTACGCCGCGGGCGAGCACCAACGACTACCACAACCACAAGGACCGCGATGACATACTCCGGGAGTCAGCCGAGGTAGAAGTCCTTGCGGGCGGTGACGAACTCCTCGACCGTCTGGGGCCGCTTGCCGGTGATGCGCTCGACGTCGAGGGTCGCCCGGTCGTAGCGGTTCGCGCGGTGTAGCTGGGCCATGGTCGCGATGTGCTCTTCGGTGTGCCGTGGCAGGCCCGCGTTCGCGAGTACCTCTGTGCGCCACCATTGCAGGGGGACGTCCACATAGGTCACCGTACGGCCGAGCGCCTTGGAGAATTCTTGGGCTACGCCGGTCATATCGAGCGCTCGCGGTCCGGTCAGCTCGTACACCTTTCCGGGGTGCTCGCCGGGGTCGCGCAGGATGGTCATGACCACCTGGGCGACGTCGTGGGCGGCGATTGGCGAGGTGCGTCCGGTCCCGAACGGCAGTGCCAGCGTGTTGTTCTCGCGGATCGAGCGGGCGGCAAGCGTGGTGAACAGCGGGTTGTCGAGGAACGTGGTCGGGCGTACGTGCACCACGGGCAGGCCCGACCAATCCAGCACCTGCTCGGCCAGCCAGTGCAGTCGCTGCTGGTGGGATTCGGCGGTGCTGGTGGCGGTCATCTGCGACACCGTCATCTGCGACATGTCCACCAGCACGTCGAGTTCGGCGTGTGCCTTAGCGACCGTGGCCAGGATTGTCGCGGCCAGCAGGTGGTCCGGGGACACGCTGAGCCCGAAGTACACCCGGCGGACGCCGTCGAGCGCGGCCGCCACGGTGTCGGGCCGGGTCAGGTCCCCGGTGACGACCTCGGCGCCCAGTGCCCGCACCTCGGCCGCGCGGTCGTCCTCGCGGCGGACCAGGACGCGGACCGGCATGTTCTGCGCACGCAGCCGCTCGGTGACCAGGCGGCCCACGCCGCCCGCGCCGGTGACGAGAATGAGGTCGTGATCAGTCATTGGTAGTTCCTTCCAGTGAGTCAGCGTCGGCCAGGACCTGGCGCTTTTGTGCGGGTGTGGCGCTCAGGGCGGCGGGCCCCGGGGACGCCTCCCTCATCGGAGGAAGAAGTTGAGGAGTGCCTCGGTGCGCTTGTTGAAGGGGGCGCGGAGCAGGCGGGTGGCGTTCCAGCGTCCTTGTACGTGGATGCCCTTGGGGTGGCTGAGGGTGCGGAAGCCTTCGATGCCGTGGTATTTGCCGATTCCGCTGGCGCCGACGCCGCCGAAGGGGAGGTCGTCCTGGGCGACGTGCATGATGGTGCCGTTGATGGTGACGTTGCCGGAGGTCGTGCGGTCGAGGACCGTGCGCCGCTCGGGGCCGTCGTCGCCGAAGTAGTAGAGCGCGAGCGGCCGCGGCCGGGCGTTGACGTAGTTGATGGCGTCGTCGATGTCGCGGTAGGAGAAGATCGGCAGGATGGGGCCGAAGATCTCTTCGTAGGCGATGCGCATGTCGTCGGTGACGCCGAGCACGACGGTCGGGGCGAGGGTGTGCGGACGGCGGGCCGCGTCGCCAGGACGGTGCCCCACCTCGATGATCTGCGCCCCGTGGGCGCGGGCGTCGTCGATCAGGCCGGTGAGGATCTTGTACTGCTTGTCGTCGACGATCGAGGTGTAGTCCTCGCCGGCCGGGCCGTCGGGGTAGGCGGCCTTGACCTGTCTGTCGTAGCGGGCGATGAAGGTGTCGATCTCGGCTTCGTGGACCAGGGCGTAGTCGGGGGCGATGCAGGTCTGGCCGCCGGACAGGAGTTTGCCGAAGACGATGTCGGACACGGTCCGGTCCGTCACGCGTCCCTTGGCGACGATGGCCGGGGACTTGCCGCCGAGTTCGAGGGTGACGGGGACGAGGTTGTCGGCCGCGGCCTTCATCACGGCGCGGCCGACCTCGGTGCTGCCGGTGAAGACCAGGTGGTCGAACGGCAGGGAGGAGAACGCGGAGCCGTCGCCGCTGACCATCGTGACCTGCTCCGGCGGGAAGAGTTCGCCGAGCATCGACGCGATGACCGCGTTCGTCGCCGGGGTCAGTTTCGAGGGTTTCAGCATGACGCGGTTGCCGGCGGCGATGGCGGTGACGACGGGCAGCAATGACAGGTTGACGGGGTAGTTCCACGGCGAGATGACGCCGACCACGCCCAGTGGCTGGTATTCGATGTGGTTGCTGCCGAAACGCAGGAGCAGGTCGATGTGGCGGCGGGCCGGGCGCATGAACCGGCGGAGGTTGCGGTGCAGGTAGTCGATGCCCTGCACGACGCCCAGGATCTCCAGGAACGCGGTCTCGTGTCGGGAGCGGTGTCCGAAGTCGGTGTCGATCGCCGTCTCGATGGCGCTGCGCCGGGCGATCAGTGCGGCCTTGAACCTGCGCAGGTCGTTGCGCCGCGCCGCCAGGGAAGGCACTCCTTCGCGCAGGTAGGCGGCGCGCTGGGCTTGGAGGATGTGACCGAAGCGCTCCGCGTCGGTGGATTGCGTGACTTCTCTGGTGGTCATGACGGTGTTCCTCAGCTGTGAGCGGGGGCAGCGGGCTTGTTCTGTGCGCGGCGGGCCATCCAGCCGATGACCCGGACCATGTGCCGGCGGGTGAGGAGCCTGCCGAGGAGGGTGAGCGAGCGGCTGTTGGTGACCACCGACGGCGGCGCCGACCGGCGGTCGAGGGTGTCGAGGGCGATGGTGACGACCTGTTCGGGGGTGGCGCGTTTGGTGCCGAGGTCGGCGGTTTGGCCGGCGGCGTCGAAGAACTCGGTCTGCATGGCGCCGGGGTTCACGGCCAGGACGCGCAGGTTGGTGCCGCGGGTTTCTTCCCACAGGCCTTCGGTGAAGCTGAGGACGAAGGCCTTGGTGGCGGCGTAGACGCTCATGTAGGGGATGGGCTGGAAGCCGAGCAGGCTGGCGACGTTGATCAGGATGCCGGTGTCGGCGGTGGTCAGCGGGTCGATGTAGGCGCGGCTGAGGTCGACCAGGGCGCTGATGTTGAGCGCGATCATGTTCTGCAGGCGGTCGGGGTCTTCGTTGGTGAAGGCGTCGTGGGTACCGAAGCCGGCGTTGTTGACCAGCCCGGTGGCGTGGATGCCGCGGGATTCGAGTTCGGCGCGCAGGGTGCGGCCGGCGTCGGGCGCACCGAGGTCGCGGGCGATGGTGGTGACGGTGACGCCGTGGGCGCGGGTGAGTTCGGCGGCCAGGCTCTCCAGCCGGTCGGCGCGGCGGGCGACCAGCACGAGGTTCGCGCCGCGGCGGGCCAGCTGGCGGGCGAATTCGGCGCCGAGGCCGGAGCTGGCGCCGGTGACGATGACGGTCTGGTGGTGGTAGTCGATTTTGCTCATGCATTCACTCTACGCACGATCTTGCACTGAGTGCAAGAGCTTGCATGATGTGATGTGTCGTACCATGGGTGCATGGCTTCGAAACCGACACCTCTTCGGGAGCAGACCCGCTCGGTGGTCCGCTCCCTGCTGGCCCGGACCGCGATCGAACTGTTCGCCGCGAAGGGCTACGACAACACGACCCTCGACGAGGTCGCCGCCGCGGCGGGCGTCTCCCGGCGGACCCTGTTCAACTACTTCCGCAGCAAGGAAGACCTCGCCCTGAGCAGCCTGGCCGAGCAGGGTGACCTGATCGCCGCGCGCCTTGCCGAGCGCCCGGCCGGCGAGGACCCGTGGACGGCGCTGCGCGCGGCGTTCGGGGTCCTCGATGAAATCGAGATGAGCCCCGAAGGGCGCCTGGAGTTCATCACGCTGCTGTTCGGCAACGACTCCCTGCGCGCCGGCCACGCCGAGAAACAGGCTCGCTGGCAAGACCTGTTCGCCCCGCTGATCGAGCCGCGCCTGCCCGATACCGACCGCCGCATTCTGGAAGCCCGCTCGATCGCCGCAGCGGCGATCGTCTGCCTGCAGGTCGCCAACGAGGAATGGGTCCGCCTGCGCGGACAGGCCGACATGCTCGACCTCTACGACACGGCCGTACAGGCCATCCGCCGCCCCACCTGAAACCGGTCGCCTCCCGCTTCATCACACTCGCTGGCGTGGGATCACGCCCGAGCCCAGCCGGACCGAACGATCCAGCGCCGCCAACCGCGCAGCCCGAGGTCAACGCTGTGCGGGCAGCCGCAGCGGCCGGTAGCCATCGGCATCGATGCTTGGCCAGCTCACCGTCGATGTCCACCGAGTGGGTCCGTAGAAGTTGACGTTGGCGTGGTGGCTGGGCCAGATGTGCGCCAGCAGGTCATCCTCGACGGGGCCGGCCGGCCCGGCGCAGCGCGGTGGGCTCGTCTGGTGTCGCCGGACTGGAGTACTAGCCAGCAGAATCCAGCGCCCGCGCCAACTTCCGCATCGACGAACACGCGCCCATCAAATACGCGTCGTTACCAGTACACGTACAGAGCGCTCGCGATGAAGGGACCGAGCGCCCCGGCGATGTTCGGGCGTAGGACCGGGTCGCTACGAACGGTCCAGTGTGCTCAGCAATCTCCGAAACATCTTCGCGATGTTCGAGCATGGGATCGGCGGGGACTCCCTCGGCCCCCGCCGGAGGCCTTCGCGCTGGCGCGGCACTGGGTTCACCGTGTCTCCGAGATCATGTCGCGCGTTTCGTTGTGGTCAGGGACGGCCGGTCGGCGCGTCATGAGCCGAGGGAGATGTCGCGGCGATCCAGGAGCTGAGGATGCGGAACTTCTCGTGGGTGGGCGAGCCCGGTTCGGCGGACCAGACGATGAGCTGCTGGTCGGGGTCGCCGGCCCACTGGAAGCCGTCCCAGTCGACGGTGAGGTCGCCGAGCTCGGGGTGGCGGACAGTCTTGGTGCCGAACTCCTGGCGGGCCACGTCGCGGGCGGCCCACCAGCGACGGAACTGCGGGTGGGAGACCGACAGCTCTCCGACGAGGGTGGCGAGCCGCGGGTCGGCGGGGTTCTCGACGGCCTGCATGCGCAGGAGCGCGACGCCGGTGCGGGCCATGCTCTCCCAGTCCTCGTAGTAGTCCTTCATCCGGGGGTCGGTGAACATCATCCGGATGTAGCTGCGCTCGTGCGGGGCCATCTTGTCGACGTCGATCAGCAGCGCCGCGGCCAGCGGGTTCCAGGCGAGGATGTCGAGGTACTTGCCGACCACGAACGCCGGGGTGTCGATCAGCTGGTCGAGGAGCCGTTGGAGCTGGGGTCGCACCGGGTTCGAGCGGCGTCGCGGAGGCGTGCGCCGATCGGCCTGCTGTGCGAGGCCCTCGACGTAGGTGCGCTGGTCCGCGGTGAGGCGCAGGGTGTGGGCGATGGCCTCGAGGGCGGGCTCGGAGGGCGCGAGCCGCCCCTGTTCGATCCGGGTGTAGTAGTCGTGACTGATCGCGACGCTGGCGGCGACCTCCTCCCGCCGCAGGCCGGCGACACGGCGCGTCCCGGGATCTCCTTGGGGCAGCCCCAGATCGGCGGGGGTGAGCTCACTGCCGCATACGCCAGGGCAAAGCTGCTGGCCACGATCTGCGGTTACGAATTCGCCGACCGGTGGCGCGACCAAGGCGTCACCGTGAATGCCGTGCACCCGGGGATCGTGAGCACGGGCATCGTCGACGACATCACGCCCGTCGTGCTCGCGCCGTTCCGGTCGCTGATCCACCGGCGGCTGCTGACTCCCGAGCAGGGCGCATCGGCGGCGCTGCGCCTGGCCACCGATCCGAGCCTCACCGTGGTGACCGGCCGCTACTACGTGCGCGACCAGGAGGCGCGCTCGCCCGAGGTTTCCTACGATCCCGCGACTCGCGCCGCAGCCTGGCGGCTCAGCCTCGACTGGGTCACGCCGGAATGATCTTCCGCGGAGACACCGTTCCTCCCGCCACTCTCGACCTGCTCGACGATCTGGGCTTGGGCGAGCGCTTCGCGGTGCCACACTCCAGGGGCACCGAGGTGCTCCTGCCGGACGCGCGCGACGGGTTGCTGTGCCTCGGCGACGCCGCCCACGCGATGTCGCCGGTGGGCGGCGGGAGCGGAAGCGCCGTGCGCTGCGCCGGGTGGAGGCCCGAAGTTGCGGTGGTCAGTGGGTGGGGAGGTCGATCTCGGTGTGGCGTTCGGTGAGTGTTCGAGCGAGGTCGGCGAGCTTGACGTTGAGGTCTTGGGAGGTACGCCGCAGGATGTCGAAGGCCGCGTCCGCGGAGACGCCTCGCCGCGCCATGATGATGCCTTTGGCTTGGCCGATCACGTCGCGGCTGTCGATGGCCTTGTGCAGGTGCGCGGCCTGCAGTTCCGCGCGTGTGACAGCGTCGGTGGCGGCCAGAGCGAGAGAAGCGTGGGTCGCGAGCAGCAGCAAGGCGTCGCGGTCGGCGGCGTCCAGTCCGTGGCGGGAGCGGGAGTACACGTTGAGGGCGCCCCTGGACGCGCCGCTGGGTGGTCCGCTGATGAGGGCAGTGGAGAGGACGGAACCCATTCCGAGTTGCGCGGCGGCCGGCGCCCAGCGGGGCCAGCGCGGTTCGGCCGCGAGGTCCGGGGCGATCGCCACGGCCGGGCCGCCGGGCTCGGCCGCTTCGACGCAGGGGCCCTCTCGGAACCGGTACTGCAGCCGGTCGAGTTCGATGGCCACCTCGTCGGTTTCGGCGGGGGTGTGGAAGTGACCGCCGGCGTCGAGCAGGGTGAAGCTGGCGAGGTCGGCGGCCGGAACCATCACCGTCGTCGCCTCGAGCACACGCTGCAGGACGTCTTCGACGGTGGGAGCGGTCAGCAAGGTGCGCGTCAGCTGGGCGAACTGCCGGGCCAGAGGCCCGGCGGCAAGCCGGTCGGTCACGAAGGCATCTTTGTTGCGTTGCCAGTCCTGGTCACTGCTCATGCCGTTCTCCCTGGGTGGCAGCGGAAGACGGCTGCTCTCTCAACCATCGCGACGACCAACGTAACTCTCCAAGCCATGGGATCGCCAGGAGCACGTCGCATGGGTTTCGCGTTCGTGTTTCGGCGGCCGGTGCCGGGGTACAGGGAACGTAGATTCGGACCTCTCGTACGGGTTCCTTTCGGATCGAGACCCTGCCGGCTCTAAACCCAGGGTCGGCAGGGCCGTCTTCGCCGGACGAGGCAAGGCGGAGACTGCCAGGCCGACCTCAGTGCAGGCGTGCCACCAGCGAAAGCCAGGCTTCGGCGTCGGCGCGGTCGGCGTGGATGGGCAGGACGCGGTCGAGTTGGAGCAGTGTGATCGGGCGGATCACCGCGCGCTGCGTGGCTGCCCCACATGCGCGCCCAGGGCAGTGGCCGCGTGGTCAACGTCGCCTCGGTACTCGGTCTGATCCCCGCCCCCTTCATGGCCGTCTACGCCGCCACCAAGCACGCGGTCGAGGGCTACGCCGAGTCCGTCGACCACGAGCTTCGCGAGCACGGCGTCCGGATGCTGCTCGTCGAGCCGGCCTACACAAGCACCAGTTTCGAAGCGAGCAGCCAGGCACCCGACTCGCCCCTGCCGATCTACACCGCACAGAGGGAGATCGCCCGAGACGTACTGGCCACGGCCGTGCGCAACGCCGACGACCCGGCCGTTGTCGCGAAGGTGATCGTCGCGGCCGCCACCGACGCCAAGCCCAAGCTCCGCTACACCGCCGGCTCGATGGCCGCACGCGTCAGCGCCCTGCGCAGGATCGTGCCCTCGCGCGCCTTCGACAAACAAATCCGCAAGCTCAGCCGACTGGTCGGCTGACCCCCGCAGTACACCCCTGCGCATGCCTGTGAACTCCACCGCGCCGCCCGGCGTGCGACGCCTTCCAGGCCGGCAAGGCCCGGTCTGATCCTCGCGATCCTGGCGACGGCGAGCTTCATCGCCGTACTGGATCTGTACATCACGAACGCCGGGCTCTCCTACATCGGCCGCGGTGTCCACGAGTCCTCGCTGTCGAACCTGAGCTGGGTGCTCAGCGCGTACGCGATGACCTACGCCGCTTACTTGCTACTTGGTCCGGGCTTGCCGGACCGCGACGCCGCGAAGGCGGCTTGGAGCTTGAACTCATGACACAGGTGCCCGAGCGACCGCCCTTTGGCGAGGACTCCCCGGCCAGGGGGTCCCAGGCGACCGACCGCGTCCGTCATCGGACGGTTCAGGCAGGCGGGCTGGTGGTTCCGATCCTTGAGGCCGGCAGCGGGCGCTCGTTGTGTGCCTCCACGGATTTCCCGACCATGCCGCCAGCTGGGCAGGGATCCTCGACTGCCTTGCGCAGGACGGGTATTGGGCGGTCGCGCCCGCACAGCGCGGATACTGGCCCGGCGGCGCGGCACCCGACGGCTCCCCATCCGGCCGGGCACCGAACAGCGGATGTCTTACCAAGCTTTAGCTTTCCAAGACATCTCACGTGTGCCATGAGGGACCCCCGTCCCGGTGGCTCTACCGGGACGGGGGATCCCGTGACGTGCACGAACTCAGACGCACGGGAGGAGCCTGATGGGTTATGGCTGGGTGAGGTGGTGTTGGTAGGCGTAGCGGACGGCTTGGGCGCGGTCGGCGGCGCCGATTTTGGCGTAGATGTGGTTGATGTGGGTTTTGATGGTTGTTTCGCTGACGAAGAGTTGTTGGGCGATTTCGGAGTTGGAGTGTCCGGCGGCGAGTTGGGTGAGGACTTCGGTTTCGCGGGTGGTGAGCCCGTCTGGTGGTGTTGACGGTGGCGTGTCTGGGTGGGCTGGGGGGTGCGCGGTTGCGGCGAGCAGGCGGGCGTGGATGGTGGGGTCGAGGACGGCTTGTCCGGCGGCGGCGGTGCGGATGGCTTGGGCGATGTGGTCGCGGCCGGCGTCTTTGGTGAGGTAGCCCAGTGCACCGGCGCGCAGGGCGTCGAGGATGGAGGTGTCGTCGCTGTAGGTGGTGAGCACGACAATTTTTGTGGCGGGGTGGTGGTCATGGATGCGTCGGGTGGCTTCGATGCCGTCGACGCCGGGCATGCGCAGGTCCATGAGCACCACGTCGGGGGCGTGTTGTTCGACGAGGGTGAGGGCGTGGTCGCCGTCGGCGGCGGCGCCGACGACGGCGATGTCGGGGAGGAGGTCGAGCAGGGTGACGAGACCCTCGCGGACGGCGGCTTGGTCGTCGGCGACGACGACGCGCAGCGTCGGGTTGTCAGGGGTGGTCATGTTGGTAGCCACAACTGCAGGCTCCAGTTGGTTGCGTCTTGTCCTGCGATGAGTGTGCCCCCGAGCAGGGTGGCGCGCTCGGCCAGCCCGGGTAGCCCGTAGCTGCCGCCGGTAGCGCCGAGTGTGCTCCCGTCGGTGGTGGTGCTGGTGGGGTTGATGATGGTGACTGCGACGTTGTCGTGGTGGTAGTGCACGTGCAGGGTCACCGGCTGGCCGGGGGCGTGTTTGCGCGCGTTGCTGAGGCCTTCCTGCGCAGTGCGGTAGATAGTGAGGGCGGCGTTCACCGGTAGCGGGCGGGGCTCGCCGAAGATGGTGAGTGTGGCGGGTGTGGCGGCGTCGTTGTAATGGTCGGCGACCAACGCGGAGAGTTGGTCGCCAAGAGGTGGGGCGTCGTTGCGTAGCGCGCCGATGGCGCGGCGGGTTTCGGTGAGACCGTCCACGGCCAGGTGTCGGGCGCGTTGGACGTGGTGTCGGGCTCGTGGTGTGTCGGTGTCGGCCTCGAGGAGTGCGTCGGCGGCGTCGAGTTGCACGGCCACTGCGCCAAGGGAGTGCGCGAGCACGTCGTGGATATCGCGGGCGATGCGGGTGCGTTCGTCCAGTGCGGCGGCCCGGGTGTCGGCGTCGGCGGCGATGCGGGTTTGGGTGAGTAGTTGCTCGGCCTGGACGAGGCGTTGTTTGTACTGCCGGCGGTTGAATCCCGCGAGGGTGATCGCCACGAATCCGCCGGAGTAGCCGGCGAAGGCCACCCACTGGTGGTTGATCGTCGCGGTGCCGACGGCCGCGACGAGGACGCCGGCGGCGGTCAGGGTCGTGGCCAGTGCGGGTGTCAGCTCTACGGCTGCGGTGAACGCTCCCACACCGGCCAGGGCCAGCGCCGGGGGCATGGGGGCGATGCTCATGAGCAGGCCACCTGCGGTGACCAGCGCCCCGCTGGGGGCGGTCGTGGTGAGGGTGCGGTGCTGATTGTCGAGATATACGGTGACGGTCCTGACCAGCCAGCCCAGGCATGCGACCACGACGCAGATCAGCACGGCCAGTGCCTGACCGTGAAGACCCAATCCCGGCGTGCGGGCGTTGATGCCGTAGACGATGCCGCCGAGTCCGGCCAGGTTTGCACCCAGCCGCACCGGCCACCATCGCCGTGGCACCCATTGCCCCGTCACTATCACCGTCGTCGCTCCTTGTCTGCATCTGCCGTAGCGCAACGAAGCGGTGGTCAACGCCGTCGGCGCCTCCGCATCTTGAAGGCCACCACGCCCACCACGGCGAGGACAGCCACGGTCAACCACACCGCGATTGGCACACCGGTGAACAGGCCGGCGGCAGCCAGCAGGGATCCGATCAACATGGGTGGTGCTCCTTCGATGGTCACTATCGCGACGGCATAACTGTTGATGACGACGCTACGAACACCGCCCCGGGTGTGTCGTCGGTTCGCGGTAGGAGACCGCGGTGGAGATTTCCCAGGCAGGTCTCCACCCCGATCTCCACCTCCAGCACGAGGACACCCTGCCCGGAAACCGGCTAGCGTCACCGCCGATCGCCTCAGTGACCGCACGGGATCAGGAAGGGTGTGATGGCGAGCATGCATGCCGTATCGGCGCCGGTCAGGGCCGCGCGGGGCCTGTCCGACGCGAACGTCACCGTGCTCAACGGCACCGACGGCCTCGGCGATCTCACCGTCGGCCTGGGGATCTTCGACTCGGTGCGGCAGAACCTCGGCGACGGCGCGCCTGGTACTGCGCCGGCAGTGCGTCAGGAGGGGGACCGGTGACCGACGTCCTGATCGCGGGCGCCGCACCCACCGGGCTCACGCTGGCCATCGAGCTGGCCCGCCGGGGCGTCGACGTGCGCATCGTCGACCGAGCCGGCGAGCACTTCCCCGGTTCGCGCGGCAAGGGGCTCACCGCACGCACCCAGGAGGTGCTGGACGACCTCGGTGTCGCCGACGAGGTGCTGCACTACGGGTTCCGGCACCTGCCACACCGGCGGTACCTCGACGGCGACCTGGCTGCCGAGGCCGACCCGCACGCCCAGCGGGCACCCACACCGGATCGGCCCTACGACGGCGGGCTGCTGATCCCGCAGTGGCGGATCGAGCGGATCCTGCGCGCGCGGCTCGCCGAGGACGGCGTGCGGGTGGAACTGGCCGCGGGCCTCCCCGAGTTCAGCCAGTCCGCGAACGGTGTGCATGCGGTGCTGGATACCGGGGAGCGGGTGGCTGCGCGCTACCTGGTCGGCTGCGACGGCGGCCGCAGCACCGTGCGCAAGGCACTCGGCGTGCGCTTCGAGGGCCAGAACGGGGAGCAGGCCATGCTGCTCGGGGACGTCGAGCTCGGCGGGCTCGAACCGGACGCCTGGTACCAGTGGACCGTCCGCCGGCGCGGGTTCCTGGCCCTGTGCCCGTTCCGCCACGAGCGGTCCTGGCAACTGCAGGCCGTACCGTTCAGCGACTTCGGCGCGGAGGGCAGCCTCCCCGAACCCTCGCTGCCGTACTTCCGGCGGATCGTGGACGATCTCGCCGGCGGGCACGGCATCCGGCTCTCGAAGGCAAGCTGGCTGTCCACGTACCGGGTGAACGTGCGGATGGCCGACCGGTTCAGGGTGGGCCGGGTGTTGCTGGCCGGCGACGCAGCGCACGTGCATCCGCCGGCCGGCGGCCTCGGCATGAACACCGGCATCCAGGACGCGTACAACCTCGGCTGGAAGCTCGCCATGGTGTGTTCCGGCGCGGGGCAGTCGCTGCTGGACAGCTACCAGGAAGAGCGGCTCCCGGTCGCCTCGTGGACGCTCGGCGTGAGTGCCGAGGGGCTGCGCAGGGTCGCGGAGCGGTTCGTCAACGGTGGCAGCACGGACATCGTGGACGGCGCGGACCCGGACGGCCAGCAGCTCGGGCTCGGCTACCCGGCCAGCTCGCTGTCCGTCGACGGCGACGCCGGGAATGGACCGCGCGCCGGTGATCGTGCGCCCGACGCGCCCTGCGTGGACAGCTCCGGCACGCCACGGCGGCTGTTCGACGCCTTCCGCGGCCCGCATTTCACCCTGCTCGGCTTCGCGAGTCCTGCGCCGGTCCACTGCAGGACGTCGGCACCGCCCACCGTGGACTCGTCAAGCCGGTGCCGGTCGGCGCGCCGGGCAGCGGTGCCGATCTGGTCGACGTCGAGGGGCACGCGCGGACCGCGTACGGCGTCACCGGGGACACCCTCGTCCTGGTGCGGCCTGATGGCTACCTCGCGCTGCGCGCACCCGGCGCGAGAAGGACTGCCGTGCGGGACTACCTGGACCGGGTCGGCGTCAGCCGGAGCGCTTGACCGCCGAGACGTCGATGTCCAGGGTGACCTTGTCGCCGACCAGCACGCCGCCGGCCTCCAGTGGCGCCCCGAGGAAGTACCTAACGAGACACCGCAACAAAGCGGCGAGAAGGCATTGCGTACAAGGGGACCGTCCCACCCCAGGGAAGGCGCTGGTGGACCAGCCTGCCGACCGGGAGGTGCCATCGCCGACCGCCAGGGCTACCCCCAGGCGAGCGCCCGTGCGAACAGGCTCGTGTACGCGACGATGACCGGCACCGACGTAGCGCTCTACCGCCTGGACAAGACGTACGCGCAGCTTGGGGCGGAGAGTGCGAAGGTCCGGCCTGGACGGAACCGTGACCTCTGTGCAGGGCCGAGGGTACGGCCAGCAGGTCGCCCCGATGTCGGACTGCCTGACCAAGGGCTCGAAGCTTGATCCGGCCCGTCCAGGCTGCACTCTCGTCCGTCCGTAATCCCTCACCAGATGCCGACCGGTGACTGGCCGCGTGGGTGGTGGCCGGGCTGGGGTGCGGCGGCGCGTTCGATGCGCTTGCGCATCCCGTCGGACAGGGAGCCGTCCTTGATCATTTCCATGAACAGGGCCGCCGCGTTGCCGAAGTCGTAGAAGTCGCGTTGCCAGGACCACTGCCAGTCGCCGGCGTAGCGGAACCAGCTGCCGCCGATGCCGGCGACCACGTATGGGGAGCCGTCGGGCCGGCGGGCGTCGGCTACCTGCTTCCAGAAGCCGACGACCTCGCCGGCCTGGTCGTCGATGAGAACCTTCTGGTAGGGGTAGGTCCATCCGTCGAGGCCGTACATCTCGGTGCCGAGGGCGTGGTCGCGGATTTCGTCGCGGCCGACGGCCATGAACTCGTCGTCGGGGCCGTTGTGCCAGCCGTAGGTGGCGTCGGTGGTGTACATCTCGGCGAGTGGCTGCCAGTCGCCGGTCTTCTCGCAGCGTTCGTTGGCGTCGAGCCAGCGCCGTACCATCTCGTCGAGTTCTTCGCGCGGGAATGCGGTCACGATTCCTCCACTATGGACAGTGCTTGCGTGGGGCAGTTCCGCACGGCGCTCTCGACCCGCGGGCGCAGCACGGCGGGCGGGGTCTCGGCGAGGATGATCACGGTGCCGCGCTTGGGGACGTCGAAGACTTCGGGCGCCTCCAACTGGCACATGGCGTGTCCCTGGCACAGGTCCAGGTCGGCCTCGACCTTCACGACGTGCGCCTGCAGTAGCGCACCTGACATGGCTGGGCCAGCTGGACGACCATCTTCGAATGGTCGTTGCGGTAGGTCTCCGACGGCTGGGCCAGTTCGAAGGTGTAGTCGCGGAGCAGCACGGAGAAGATGGCCTTGAGCTGCAGCATGGCGAACGCCGCGCCGACGCAGCGGTGCCGCCCGGCGCCGAAGGGAATCCAGGTCCAGCGGTTGACCAGGTCTTCCTGGCGTGGTTCGGCGTAGCGGGCCGGGAGGAAGACGTCCGGGTCGGGGAAGTCCTCCGGGATCCGGTTGGAGATGGCGGGGGTGGCCCCGACGTAGTCGCCGCGTTTGATCGAGTGCCCGTTCACGGTGAAGTCGCCGTTCGAGACCCGGAGCAACAGGATCAGCGGTGGGTGGAGGCGCAACGCCTCCTTGACCGCCGACTCCAGCCGCGGGATCTCGCGCAGTGCCTGGAAGCTGACGGCCGAGCCGTCGGCGTGGAGCCGGTCCAGCTCGGCGACCACGCCGTCCAGCGCGTCGGGGTGGCGCAGCAGTTCGATCAGGGTCCAGGCGGCGGTGCCGGAGCTGGTGTGGTGCCCGGCGAACATCATCGAGATGAACATGCCGGTGATCTCGTCGGCGGAGAAGCGCGGGCTGCCGTCGGTGTCCTTGACCGACATCAGCACGTCGAGCATGTCGCGCTCCTCGCGTGCCGGCCGTGGCCCCTCGGCACGACGGTTCATGATGTCCTGCACGAGGTCGACGAGTCCGGCGCGGGCCTTGTCCCGGCGCCGGAAACTCTCGATCGGCGCGTAGGGATCGACGAACGCGAGCGCGTCCGTGCCCTGGTCCAGCTCGTGGTAGAGCTGGGCGAACCGGCTGTCCAGCTGGTCGCGGAACTTGGTGCCGATCAGGCAGGCGGACGAGGTGTAGATGGTCAGCTCGGCGAAGAAGTCGAGCAGGTCGATCACGCCGGCGTCGCCCCAACCGGCGACCATGCGGTCGATCTCGCGCGAGATGGTCGCCGCGTGGCCTTTCATGTGCTCGCCGCGCAGCGCCTGGTTGTGCAGCATCTCTTTGCGCCGCTCCGGCGGCGCGTCGAACACCACGCCTTCACCGAAGATGGGCTTCATGAACGGGTAAGCCCCGGCCTGGTCCAGGTCATCATCGCCGGCCCGGAAGAAGAACTCGTTCGCCTCGGCCCCGGACAGCAGCACCACTCGCCGTCCGGCGAGGTCGAACGCGCCGACGTCGCCGCACTCGGCGCGCACCCGTCGCATCAGGCCGATGGGATCGGTGCGCAGTTCCTCCAGGTGGCCGTGTTCGGCTTCGCCGCCGGACACCTGTCGTGGTTCGAGCACGATCATCCCTCCCGCAGGGGTGCCTCGGGCTGGACCTCGACGACGGTCAGGTGGACGCCGCGGGGCGCGGACACGACCGTGGTCACGGCGGCGGCGATGTCCGAGGCGCGCAGCATGTAGGGGTGCCGCACGAAACCCCACAGCTTCCAGTCCTCGAGCATGGTCAGGGTGGCTTGCTGGTCCCAGCCCGCGGCCAGGTCGGAGACGGTCGGGCCGGGCCGGACCAGGGAGGCGCGCACGCCGGTGCCTTCCAGCTCCATGCGCATCGCGTAGGCCATCGCCTCGAGTCCGGACTTGGCCGGCACGTACGCGCCCATGCCGGGGCGTGGCGCCGGCACGACGTCGGAGCCGATGAACACGACGTCCCCACGGTGGCGGCCGGCCATGTCCGGCACGACGGCCGACACCATGCGGTGTGCGCCGACGAGGTTCACCGAGACCTGTTCCGCAAAACTGTCGGAGTCCGTTTCGTGGATCCGCGCCGGGACGAGACCGCCGGCCCCCGACACGAGGATCTCGATCGGACCGAGCGTTTCCGTTGCGGTGGCGACGAATTTGCGGACCGACTCGTCGTCTCCGACGTCCAGCGACATGGCGACGGCCTCGCCGCCCGCCGCGCGGATCCGTTCGGCGACCTCCGCGCACTTCTCCACCCGGCGGGCGCCCAGTGCGACCGGGTGGCCCGCCTCGGCGAGGGCGATCGCGGTGGCGGCGCCGATCCCCGATGAGGCGCCGGTGACGATCGACGGCCGTTTCTCCGGATGTGGCTCGAACCGTGGCATGTCAACCAGCCCCTGTGCTAGACATGTGTCCAGACGATAGTACGGACTACTGGCAATCTCAAGGCCGTAGGATTCGGAGGGCCGTCTCTTGCCGAGCAGGTATGCGACGTTGCGTCGCGAGGAACTGGCCGCCCTGCTGCCGGAACTGTTGCTCGCGGGGCAGTTGATCGACCGGTCGGGGATGGCGTGGTGCATCGGCGCGTTCGGCCGGGAGGAAATGACGCGGATCGCGATCGAGGAGTGGATGGCCGCGAGCCCGGTCTACACCCGGCGGATGCAGCGGGCGCTGCACTTCGAGGGCGACGACGTCGTGACGATCTTCAAAGGGCTGCAGCTCGACATCGGCGCGCCGCCGCAGTTCATGGATTTCCGCTATACGGTGCACGATCGGTGGCACGGGGAGTTCCGGCTCGACCACTGCGGCGCGTTGCTGGACGTCGAGCCGCTCGGGGACGAGTTCGTGATCGCGATGTGCCACGACATCGAGGACCCGACGTTCGACGCGACCGCGGTCGCCACCAACCCCCGGGCCCGGGTGCGGCCGGTCCACCGGCCGCCCCGGCAGCCGGCCGACCGGCACCCGCACTGTGCGTGGACCGTCGTCATCGACGAGGCCAACGCCCCGGTGAGCGAGTCACCCGGCTGCCGGCGACTTCGGAAGTCCAACGCCGCCACCGTGGAACTCGACCCGATCGACCCCGCTGATGACGGCGTGGCCGACTACTCCGGGCCGTTGCTGGCCGATCTCGAGTTCGCTGCCTTCACCAAGTCCGCTCTGGTGCGGATGGCCGACGAGGTCTGCCTGCAGATGCACCTGCTCAATCTCGGCTTCGTGCACGCGGTCGGGCAGCGCACCGACGCGGAGCAGGCGCGTCGGCTGTGCGTCAAGCAACTCACCGGCATCGCGGGTATCGCCGCGGAGCGCCTGCACCGCGCGCTTGGCCTGCCCGGTGGTGTCGAGGGTGCGCTGCGGGTGCTCGAACTGCATCCGCTGCTCAACCCCGCCGCCTACGTGCGTGCCACGGTCGGCGACACCGTGACCGTGACTGCGTCGCCCGCGCATGAGGATGGTGCGTGGATCTCGTTGTGCGGCCCGGACGAAGTGCGGCCGCTGCAGGCCATCGTGCGTGCCGTGGAACCGCGTCTCGATGTCGAGACAACGGGCGACGCGAAAGAGTGGTCCGCGCGGGTGGTGTGGCGTGACGAACCGGCGAAGGAATTCGACGAGGTGGCCGTCACCAGGATCAGCACCGGGTCGTCCTTCACCTTCTCCCCGCGCAGGTCGCTGCCGATCACCCCGGTCGGCCGGTCGTGACCCGGTTCACGCTGTCGACGGTGTTCGACACGGTGGCGCGAGCGGTGCCCGGCCAGGAGGTGATGGTCTGGCGGGATCGCCGCCTCTGCTACCGGGACATGAACGCCCGCATCGACGGTGTGGCGCACTTCTTGGTCAGGCAAGGCCTGGGATGCCACGTCGAGCGGGGCGAGCTGGCCGGCCACGAGTCCGGGCAGGACCACGTCGCGTTGTACCTGCGCAACGGCAACGAGTACCTCGAGTGCATGATCGGCGCGTACCGGGCCAGGGCGGTGCCGTTCAACGTCAACTACCGGTACGTCGACGAGGAGCTGCGGTACCTGCTCGCCGACGCGGGGGCACGGGCGCTGGTCTACCACGCCGAATTCGCCCCGCACGTCGCCGCGATCCGCGACGAGCTGCCAGGCCTGGAGTTGCTGGTGCAGGTCGCCGACGACAGCGGGAACCTGCTCCTGCCCGGCGCGGTCGGCTACGAGTCGGTCGTGACCACCCCGCCACCACCCCGCATGCCGGTGCCGGACGGCGACGACCTCTTCCTGATCTACACCGGAGGCACCACCGGGATGCCGAAGGGCGTGCTGTGGCGCCAGCACGACGTGTACCTCGCGGCGATGGGCGGCACGCCGTTCGGCACGAAGACACCGTTCGCCGGCTACCCGGAGATCGCCACCGCCGCCCGGCAGGCGGCCGGTGGCATCAGGTTCCTCATGACCGCGCCGTTCATCCACGGGGCGGCTCAGTGGTCGAGCTTCCACATCCTCAACTCGGGCGGCACGATCGTGCTGCCCGACGGCGTGCGGCAGCTGGACTGGGCCGACGTGTTGCACACCATCGAACGCGAGCGGGTGGTGAGCGTGCCGGTGGTCGGGGACGCCATGGCCCGCCCGCTGGCCGAGGAGATCGAGATTGGGCGCTACGACCTGTCCGGGCTCGTCGCGGTCAGCAACGGCGGCGCGCCGCTCACGCCCGCCGTCCGCGCGCGCCTGGCCGCGGCGCTGCCGAAGGTCGTGCTCCTGGACGCCGTCGGCTCGTCCGAGACCGGTATCCAGATGAGCCGTGTCGGCGGCGCGGACACCACGGTCTTCACTCCCGACGAGAACACCACCGTCCTGGACGACTCGCGGCGGCGCGAGCTTCGGGCGGGGGAGGGGGAGGGGTGGCTCGCCGGCCGTGGCCGGGTGCCGCTCGGCTATCTCGGCGATCCGGACCGGACCGCGGAGACCTTCCCGGTGCTCGCCGGCTGCCGCTACAGCGTGCCGGGCGACCGCGCGATCCGCCTCGAGGACGGGTCGATCCGGCTGCTCGGCCGCGCCGCGACCACCATCAACTCCGGTGGCGAGAAGATCTTCGCCGAGGAGGTGGAACGGGCACTCGCCGCCCACCCGGCCGTGCGCGACGTGCTGGTGGTCGGCCGCGCGTCGGCTCGCTGGGGGAGTGAGGTCGTGGCCATCGTGGTGCTGGCCGGCACCGTCACCGACCGGGAACTGCTCGCCGAGTGCCGCCGCCATGTCGCGGGGTACAAGGCGCCGAAGGCGATCCTGCGCCGCCCGGAGATCGTGCGGTCGCCGAGCGGGAAGGCGGACTACCGCTGGGCCCGCCAAGAGGCGTCCGCTGCCGCAGGCTAGTGCTCCAGCCGTAGATCGTTATGTGCCCTGGTCTTGGGGCTGTCTGCCACTGGCAGAAACTCAGGTGACCTCAGCGCACGGTCTGGGTAGAGTCGGGCGATGCCCGAGCTGAAGCGGCTGCATGCTGGCCATGCCCCGGCGGTCCTGGCCTTCGAGCTGGCGAACCGCGCCTACTTCGCTGCCTCGATCTCCGACCGCGGCGACGACTTCTTCGGCCAGTTCACCAGCGGGTACAACGCCTCGCTGGCCGAGCAGGAGGCCGGCATCTGTGCCTTCTACGTGCTCGTCGCCGAGGATGGATCGGTACTCGGCAGGTTCAACCTGTACGACTTGGAAGACGGCACTGCCAGACTCGGCTACCGGGTTGCGGAGCAGGTCGCCGGCCGCGGCGTGGCGACCACGACGGTCCGGGAGCTGTGCCGGATGGCGACAGCGATGCACGGCCTGCGCACACTGCGGGCGGCCACCTCCCACGACAACGCCGCGTCCCGGAAAGTCTTGGCCAAGGCCGGGTTCGTCCCGGTTGGCCCGGCCAACCCGGCCGATCTCGGCGGCAAGTCAGGCACTTGGTACCAGCGCGACCTCCAGCCATAGACCTTGATCTTGCTCGTGTTTCGGCTGCGGGAAGGCAGGTCACAGCGGAGACCCTGCCCGCTGGCAGGAGGCGTTCGAGGGCCTGATGGGCCGGATCGCGGGACGGTTCGCGCGGGTCGAACCCCGCCGCCGAGTCAGCCAGTTGGTACTCGGGCTGCTGTCGGACCTGCCACGAAAGAACTGCTGGACAATGGCCGAGTGGGCCGGGGAGGCGACCCCCGACGGAATGCAGCACCTGCTGGGGCGGGCGAAGTGGTACGCCGACACCGTCCGCGACGACGTGCGCGGCTACGTGGTGGAGCATCTCCACGACGACCAGGCGGTGCTGGTGGTCGACGAGACCGGCGACGTGAAGAAGGGCACCGGCACGGTCGGCGTCCAGCGCTAGGAGTCGCGCCGCTTCGGATCCTTCGCGCGACGGCGGGTGTCGGCGAGCAGCAGGTCGGTCACCTTGCCGAGCCGGCCGGGGAGGTCCTCGAAGGTCATGTAGCCGGTGCCGGCGAGGACCAGGGCGCCGATGAAGGCCATGGCGAACGTCTCGCGGGCCGCCGTCGGCATGGGTCCGATCGCGTCGCCGGCCCGGCGGAGGAGTGCGGTGCCGATCTGGTCGCGGAGGCGCCGTACTTCGGGGTCGTCGGTGAGCAGGGCGATGGTGCATGCCCGGCTCAGCTCCGGCTCTTTGGTGAACACGTCGGTGACGCCGTGGACCGCGGCGGCGAGTGCGGCCGACGGGGACCGGCGCGGTGTGGCCGGCGGCGCCGGGAGGTCCTGCAGTTGCTGCCACAGGATCCCGCAGACCAGGTGCTCCTTGGAGGAGAAGTAGGTGTAGGCCGTCGCGGGGGAGACCTCGGCGCGTTTGGCCACCGAACGGACCGTGAGGTCGCTGTAGGGGACAGAGCGGACCTCGTTGAGCGCGGCGGTGAGCAGGCGCTGGACCGTGTCGGCGCGGCGGCCGTCGACGATGCGGCGTACGGGTTCCATCACGGTGCCGGGCTCTCGGTCATGTCCACATGATATCTGTCCGGACAGCTGTCAGGGCACGACGCCGAGGCCGGCGGCGAGTCGCTCCAGCGCCAAGCGGGCGAGTGGGGTGTCCACTTCGAGTTCCTCCCCGAGCGCGATCGCCAGCGTGAGGTCCTTGTGCCCCAGATCTCGTACGTGCGACAGGATCGGGTACCAGCCGTCGTCGGCCGCGACCGGCGCGGTCGTGGGGCGCCGCATGATCGCGCCGGGTCCGCCGGTGATGGCGTCGGTGTGCCGCACGACCTTGCCCAGTTCGAGCAGGTCCAGTCCGGCCGCCTCCGCGAGGCGCTGGGCTTCGGCCGCCGCGGCGAAGGACACGAAGTGCAGGAGGTTGCGTGCCAGCTTCGCGCGGGTGCCGGCGCCCGGGAGGCCCGCGTGCATGGTGTGGCCGGCCCACAGCGCGAACACGTCGCGGCAACGCTCGAACGCGGAGTCCGTGGCGCCGACCATGACGGCGAGGTCACCCTTGGCCGCGCCGGGCGCACCGCCGGAAACCGGTGCGTCCACGATCTCGATCCCGAGCGGCCCGTGGGCTTCCGCCAGCCGGGTCGCGGTACCGGCGGCGATGGTGGAGTGGATGGCGACGACCGTGCCGGGGGTGGCCGTCTCCAGCAGGCCGGCCGGTCCCGACAGCACCTCCTCGACCTGGGCGTCGTCGCGGACCATCAGCGAGATCACCTCGGCGGACTCGGCCACCTCGCGGGGACTGCCCGCCACGCGGGCGCCGGCCTCGATGAACGGCACCAGCGCGTCGGGCCGGACGTCGTGGACGACAAGACCACCGGGCCAGCCCAGCAGCCGCCGCGCCATCGGCGCTCCCATCTGGCCGAGACCGACGAAACCCACCGGTTTCACCATTGCCTCCTAGGAATAGACATCCGCCTGGACTGTAGAGTACTGTCTGGACATGTGTCCAGTATGACGTTCAACCCGTACGCCTACGACTTCCACGAGGATCCGTATCCCACGTATGCGTGGTTACGTGCGCACGCGCCGCTCTACCGCAACGAGGAGCTGGATTTCTGGGCGCTGTCCCGGTATGCCGACGTGACCGCGGGTTTCCGCGACAACGTAAGGTTGTCCAGTGCCAACGGCGTATCGCTGGACCCGCTGGCCTACGGGCCGCACGCGCACAGGACGATGTCCTTCCTGGCCATGGACGAGCCGCGCCACCTGCGCATGCGTGCGTTGGTGTCACGCGGTTTCACCCCCCGGCGGGTGCGGGAACTCGAAGGACGGGTCGCGGAGCTGACCCGGCAGCACCTCGACAAGGCATTGGAGCGCAAGGAGTTCGACGTCATCGGCGAGTTCGCCGGCAAGCTGCCGATGGACGTGATCTCCGAGCTGCTCGGGGTGCCCGCGGCGGACCGGGATCGGCTGCGTGCCCTGGCCGACACCGTCATGCACCGCGAGGACGGCGTGCTGGACGTGCCACCTCCGGCCGTCGAGGCGGCCATCGAACTGGCGGGGTACTACGCGGACATGCTCGCGCAGCGGCGGCGCCACCGCGGCGAGGACCTGGTCTCGGCGCTGCTGGACGCGGAGATCGACGGCGAGCGTCTCAAGGACGAGGAGGTCATCGGCTTCGTGTTCCTGATGGTCGTCGCGGGCAACGAGACCACCACCAAGCTGCTCGGGAACGCGCTCTACTGGGCCTGGCGCAATCCCGATGAGCGCACGCGGGTGCTGGCCGACGCGGCGCTGGTGCCGGCGTGGGTCGAGGAGACACTGCGCTATGACACCTCGAGCCAGATCATCGTGCGCACGGCGGCCACGGATCTCGAGTACCACGGGCGGACGGTCCCGGAGGGCGCGCGGGTGCTGCTCCTGATCGGGTCGGCCAACCGGGACGAGGACGCCTTCCCCGGCGGGGACTCCTATCGCATCGGCCGCGAATTCAACCACCAGCTGGCCAGTTTCGGCGCGGGGGTGCACTTCTGTCTCGGCGCGTCACTGGCGCGGTTGGAGGCGCGGGTCGCGCTGACGGAAATCGTCGGCCGCGTCGCGGACTACGAGATCGACGACGCGGCCGCGGAGCGCGTGCACTCGACGAACGTACGCGGGTTCGCCACCTTGCCGGCCAGGATCACCGCCCGCTAGGAACCGTTCTCACCGGCTTTCTCGTGTTTCGCGATCACCTTCTCGACAGCCGTGAACAGCTTGGTGCCCAGTGGCCAGCCGACGTAGTGGGTGAGGAACAGGACCGCCTCGCGCAGTTGGTCGGCGTCGAGTTCTTCGTTGTGCAGTGCGGCGGTGGCCTGGATCGTGGCGATTTCGTCGAGACCCTGTGCCGTGATCGCCCCCAGCAGGAGGAGCCGGCGGTCGCGCAGGGACAGTCCCGGCCTGGTCCAGATCTCGGCGAACAGATGATCGACGGTCTGCGCGAAGAACTCGCCGGGCTGGTCGGTCATCTCCCAGCCGTAGACCAGGCGCATCATGTCGAGGCCGCGCCTGCGGTTGTCGGTCATCGCAGGACCTGCCCGCCGTCGACGTTGAAGATCTGCCCGGTGATCCAGCCGGCCTCTTCGGACAGCAGGAACAGGCACATCCCGACGAGGTCGGCCGGGGTGCCCATGCGGCTGATCGGCAACCGGCCGACCATCTCCTTGACGATCTCGGGTGGGGTCACGGCGCGGGTGGCCTCGGTGTCGATGGGGCCGGGCGCGATGGCGTTGACGCGGATCCCCGACCAGCCCAGCTCGGTCGCGAGCTGCTGGGTGAGACCGTTGATCCCGGCCTTGGCCAAGCCGTAGAAGGACGAGTAGGTCCAGGCCGCGGTGGAGGACTGGTTGACGATCGCGCTGCCTCCGCGTTTCTTCATGTGAGGCACGACGGCACGGGTGCACAGCAGGGCTCCGTCGAAGTTCACGCCCATGAACCTCTTGTAGTAGTCCCAGTCCACCTTCAGCAGCAGGTTCAGTTTCATGTCGCCGTAGATCGCGGCGTTGTTGACCAGGAAGTCGATGCCGCCGAAACGGTCTGCTGTGGACTCGGCCAGCGCGGTTGCGGAGCCGGGGTCGGAGACGTCGACCCTGGTGCACACCGCGGTGCCACCCTCGGCGGTGATCTGTTTCGCGACCTGTTCGCCGAGGTCGGTGTTGAGGTCCGCCACGACCACGCCGGCCCCCTCGCGGGCGAGGGCGCGGGCGTAGGCCTCGCCGATGCCTTGTGCCGCGCCGGTGACGATGGCGACCTTCTCGTCGAATCGACCCACGGGTTCTCCCCTTCTATGCGGGTTCGGCGATGAGCTTGGTTTCCAGGTACTCCTCGAAACCGGCCACACCCATCTCGCGGCCGATCCCGGACTGCTTGTAGCCGCCGAACGGCGCGTCGGCCGAGTACCAGACCGCGCCGTTGACGCTGAGCGTGCCGGTCCGGATCCGGGCGGCCACCGATCGGGCGCGGTCCGGGTCGGTGCCGTGGACGGCGCCGGACAGGCCGTAGGGCGAGTCGTTGGCGATGCGCACCGCGTCGTCGTCGCCGTCGTGCGGCAGGATCACCAGCACCGGACCGAAGATCTCCTCCCGCGCCACCCGGGTGTCGTTGGTCAGGCCGGCGATCAGCGTCGGCTCGACGTAGAAACCCTTCGGGTGCTTGGCGGGGCGGCCACCGCCGCAGACGATCTTGCCGCCCTCGTCCGCGGCGAGCGCGAGGTAGCCCTCGACGCGGTCGCGCTGCCGGGCGGAGATCAGCGGTCCGCAGATGGTCCGGCGGTCGGTGGGATCGCCGCAGCGGATGCGGCTCATGGCCGCGACGGTCGCCTCCACCGCCTCGTCGTAACGGGTGCGTGGCACGAGAAGCCGGGTCGCCAGCGCGCAGCCCTGCCCGGCGTGCGTGCACACCATGAACGCGGCCATCGCACACGCCGCCGCCAGGTCGGCGTCGTCGAGCACGACACAGGCGGACTTCCCGCCGAGTTCCAGGAAGACCTTCTTCAAGGTCCGGGCCGCCGTGGTCATCACCGACCGTCCGGTGGCGGTGGAGCCGGTGAACGAGACGAGGTCGACCCGGGGGTCGTCGGTCAACCGGGCGCCGATGCTGTGGTCGGCGGAGGTGACGATGTTGATCACGCCGGGTGGGAAGTCTGTCTTCTCGGCGATCAGACGGCCGAGCGCGGCGGCGCACCACGGCGTGTCCGGGGCGGGCTTGAGCACCACGGTGTTGCCTGCGGCGAGTGCGGGCCCGAGCTTGGCGAACGTGATCTGGTGCGGGAAGTTCCACGGCGTGATCGCGGCGATCACCCCGGCCGGCTCCCGCCGGACCGTGCGCCGGCTGCGCACCCCCATGGGCGCAGCGACGCCGAGGTCTTGACTCCAGGCGTAGCCGTCCGCGAGATCGGCGAACCACATGAGGTCCGCGACCGGAATGTCCAGCTGCGGGCCGTACGTCAGGGCGACCGGGACACCCGCCTCGGCCACGGTCAGCGCGCGCAGGTCGTCGCCGTGGGCCCGCAGCACCTCGTTGAGCTGCCGAAGGCAACCGGTCCGCAGAGCGGTGTCGCGGGACCAGTCCGTGTCGTCGAAGGCGCGGCGCGCGGCGCCGACGGCGTCGTCCAGATCGGCGGCGTCGGCGTTCGCCGCCAAGCCGAGCACCTCCTCCGTCGCCGGGTTGAGCGTGGGGAACTCGCCGGCGCGGCCGTGCCGCAGCGTGCCGTCGACGAGCAGCCTCGAAGATTCACCCCGCCAGAAGGCATTGTGGCTGGACATGTGTCCAGACGATAGTTTGTCGTCATGTCCGACGCAAGCGCGTTGACAAGCGTATGGACAGCTGTCAAGTTGGCTTCGGTGCAGGTGCCGGCAAGAACCCGGGCGAGGGAGGAACGGGTATGAGCGACGGTGCTCCGGACGTCAGCCTCCTCGACGGGGCGTTCTACGCCGGCGATCCGTATCCCGCGTTCGCGTGGCTGCGGCGGAACCAGCCCGTTTATCGAGATTCCCGGTCGGGTGTGTGGGGCGTGACCCGGTACCACGACATCAAGGCCGTCGCCGCCGCGCCGGCGCTGTTCTCGAACGCCGAGGGCATTCGTCCCGACCAGGCCGCCATGCCGTACATGATCGACATGGACGATCCCGAACATCGACGGCGACGGCGTCTGGTCGACACGGGCTTCCGGCCCAAGGCCGTGGAGGCGCGCCGGACCGCGATCGGCGAGATCTGCGACTACCTGATCGACCGTGTCCGCGAACGGGGGGAATGCGACTTCGTGCGAGATCTCGCGGCGCCCCTGCCGTTGTTCGTGATAGGGGACATGCTCGGCGTCGAGCCGGAGGGCCGCCCCGACCTGCTTCGCTGGTCGGACGACATGATGGGGGCGCTGGGCTCGCCCGACCCCGGCGCGCTGCCCCGCGCGATGACGGCGTTCAGCGAGTACACCGGCTATATCGCCGAAAGGACGGCGCAGCGGCGGCGCGACGGCTGCGAGAGCGACCTCATCGGCATCCTCGCGAACGCCGAGGTCGACGGCGACCGGCTCGCCGACGACTCGCTCACCATGGAGACCCTGCTGATCCTCATCGCCGGGGACGAGACCACCCGCCACGTGCTCAGCGGCGGCATGGAGGCGTTGCTCGCCCACCCGGACCAGCACGCGCGGCTGCGCGCCGATCCCGGCCTGTTGCCGACCGCGCTCGACGAGATGCTCCGCTGGGTGTCACCGATCAAGAACATGGCGCGGACCGCCACTGCCGACACCACCATCGGCGACACCGAGATCCGGGCGGGGGAGAAGGTGCTGCTGCTCTACCCGTCCGCCAACCGGGACGAGGAGGTGTTCGAGCGGCCGGACGAGTTCGACATCACCCGGCAGCCGAACGACCACGTCGCCTTCGGCTTCGGAGCGCATTTCTGCCTCGGCAGCCGCCTCGCCCGGCTCGAGCTCGAGGAGATGTTCAGCCGGCTGTTCACCCGGCTGCCCGAGCTCCGGCTGGCCGAGGAGGCCAAGGTTCCCCTGCCACGGTGCCCGGCCAACTTCGTGTCGGGTATCCAGTCGATGCCGGTGACGTTCAAGCCGGAACGGGTCTGATGTCCGGATCCTGGGACGACGAGGCCGACGTCGTGATCGTCGGATTCGGCGGCGCGGGCGCCTGCGCCGCCATCGAAGCGGCCGACCGGGGCTGTGAAGTGCTGGTGGTGGACCGGTTCTCCGGCGGTGGGGCGACGGCCATCAGCGGCGGCATCGTCTATGCGGGTGGCGGCACCCGGCAGCAGGTGGCGGCGGGGTTTGCGGACAGCGCGGAGGCGATGCTGGCTTACCTGCGGCTGGAGACCGGGGACGCTGTGTCGGAAGCGACCCTCAAACGGTTCTGCGCCCAGAGCGTGGAGAACCTCCGCTGGCTGGAGGACAACGGCGTTCCGTTCGACGCCAGCATGGCGCCGAGGAAGACGTCGTACCCGACCAACGACTACTACCTCTACTACTCGGGAAACGAGCTCGCGCCGCCGTACCGCGACCAGGCGCCGCCGGCGCCGCGCGGCCACCGCACGCATGGCGCCGGGATGTCGGGCCGGACGCTGTTCGCCGCACTGCGCAAGGCGGTGGCGCGCCGGCCGATCACCGTGCGCCGGCAGACCGCGGCCGCCCGCCTGCTCACCGACGAGTCCGGCCGCGTGATCGGCGTCGAGTGCCGGGAGATCACCGCGCCCTTCGCCCGCTTCGCCCACCGGGTGATGGCGCAGGCGAACCGCAAGCTCAACGTCTACTACCGGCCGTTGGGCCGGATGCTCGACCGCCCGATCCGCGACCTGGAGCACAGGCGCGGCGTCGTGCGGCGGTTCCAGGCCCGCCGCGGCGTGATCCTGGCTGCCGGCGGGTTCGTGTTCAACCGGAAGATGCTCGCCGAACACGCACCCGCCTACAAGGGCGGCTCGTCGCTGGGCACCATCGGCGACGACGGGACCGGCATCCGGCTCGGCGTCGAGGCGGGTGGGGTCGCGGACCGCTTGGACCGGGTGTCCGCCTGGCGGTTCTTCAACCCGCCGATCGCGCTGGTCGACGGCGTCCTGGTGAACACCGAAGGCGAGCGGGTCTGCAACGAGACCCTCTACGGCGCCAAGATCGGTGACCACATCGCCCGGCAGCCGGCGGCCGGCGCCTACCTGATCGTGGACCGGCGCATCCTCGACGACGCGAAACGGCAGCTGCCCGGCCAGACGCTGTGGTTCCAGTGGATGCAGATGAAGTACCTGTTCCTCGTCGGTCACGCCGCAGCAGGCACACTCGAGGAACTGGCCGGCCGGATCGGGGCCGACCCGGACCGGATGCGCCGCACGATCGAGGCGTACAACGCCGATGCGCGGGCCGGGAAACCGGACGCGATGGGCAAGGACGCCGAGCACGTCCGTCCACTCGAGACGGCTCCCTACTACGCGCTGGACTGCTCACTGCGCACCCAGCCCGGCTTTCCCTGCCCGATCATCACGCTGGGCGGGCTCGCGGTGCGGGAGGAGACCGGCGCGGTGATCCGCGCGGACGGCAGCGCGATACCAGGACTCTACGCGGCGGGACGGAACGCGGTGGGCGTCTGCTCGGAGTCCTACGTCAGTGGACTGGCCATCGCCGACTGCGTGTTCTCCGGCCGCAGAGCGGGAGCGACGGTGGCGAACCTGCACTGATCCTGCCGCCAGTCGCTGGGTGAACTGCCGAATTGCTGCCGTGCGGTGTCGGTCGCCGACTACTTCGGGTCCGGCGCCCTCGGGGAACCGGCGTCGAATGGCGGCTTGGGTCGTACTCCATGGCGAGTTGACTGAACTTCGCCCACTCTTCGCCTTGTCGACAGTAGTGTGTTTCCCGACGTGACGCGGGGCAGCGCGGACGCGTCGGCGACCTCATCGTCGGACGCCTTTGCCAGGAGAACGCCGGTACTCCGGCAGAGAGGCATCCCGGCCACCGTGGATCCCGCTCCGGCCCACAGCAAACGCCGACCGCGAACGTCGCCCACTCGAGAACCGGAGTGAGCGACGTTCGGTAGCCCGCTAGGTCACGACGATCTTGCCGGTGTTCTGAGGGAAGATCGGGTCGTTGTAGAAGAACTCGCCCTTCGTGGTGAACGTGTGCTTGGCCCACTGAGCGGACGGCGCGGCCGAGTTCGTGGGCCGTCCTCGAGCCGTGTATGGCTGGCGTCGTGGGAGATCGGGAAGAGGACGTCGGGGATGTCCGCGCGGCACGGGACGCGCTGCGCCGGGAGCTTGCCGATCGAGAAGTTGATGGAGGAGCGGGGTAGGGGCCCCGCAGATCATTCGCGTTGTTGTCACCGGCCGGTCAGTGAGTTCGCAGTTCCGCGTTGCGGTCCGCTACTTCACCCTCGACGGCAGTGACTACCCCAACCACGCTGCTCAGGAGGCCGCCATCGCCGGGTACCTCCGCTGGCGCAACCGCCACTGTCACCCGAAACGCCGCTTCGCGGTCAACTCCAAGATCCGTCGCCCGGATTACCTATCCAACGTTGCATGATGCAGCACTAGGTCCCCGGCTGGGCAGCGCGGTAGCGGGCCATCTTCGACCGGGCCCCGCAGGTCTCCATCGAGCACCATCGGCGTGCGCCCGCCCGGCTTTCGTCGACGAACAGCAGCGAGCAGTCCGGGCGTTCGCATTCGTGGATCCGATGGGCCCAGGGGCCGGTCAGCAGGTCCGCGCCGTCGCGAGCGACGAGGCCGAGCAGCCCTCGTGCGTCGGTGTCCGGCGGGAGCCGGGTCAGTTTTCCGGACACGACCTCGAGTGTCCCGCTCGGGACCGGGTTCGCGAGCCACCGGTTGACCAGGCTCACGTCCGTGCTCATCCCGACGAACAGCGCGTACAGCGCTTCGCGCAGGTCACGCGCCTCAGCAAGGTCCGCCGCCGAAACCTCGACGAGCTCGCCGGTCATGTCCGCGTCCCGGAACCAGCGGGCCAGGTCTGCGGGCTCCCGCAGCCGCTCGACCACCGGGCCCCAGCGCATGCCCAGGGTCGCGGTGAAGTTCACCGAGAGCCTGCCGCCGTGCCAGCGGAACGTCGTCATGCGCCTATCCTACCGAGTTACCGGTTAATGGGGTAACGTCACGGGCATGACACTGAAGATCGCGGTGCTCGGCACCGGTGGCGTGGGCGGGTACTTCGGCGGACGGCTCGCGAAGGCGGGGCACGAAGTGAGCTTCGTCGCCCGAGGCGAGCACCTCGCGGCGTTGAAACGTGGCGGCCTGCAGGTCGCAAGCGTGGTGGGGGACTTCGTGGCGACCCCGGCGCGGGCGACCGACGACACGAGCGAGATCGGCGAGGTCGACTACGTCGTGTTGGGCGTCAAGACCTGGCAGCTGCCGCCGGCGATCGCCGCCCTCAAGCCCCTGCTGGGCCCGGACACCGCGGTCGTCACCACGCAGAACGGCGTCGAGGCTCCGCAGCAGGTGGCGGACGTGATCGGCCGCGAGGCCGTGCTGCCCGGCGCGGTCGAGGTCATCGCCTTCCTCGAGGGCCCCGGCCGGATCCGGCAGATCGGCGGCGGCAAACTCACCTTCGCCGAGTGGGACAACCGCCCGACGCCGCGGGTGGTGGCGCTCCGCGACGCCTTGACCGAGTCGGGCCTGACGGCCGTCGTGGCCGAAGACGTCTGGGCCGCGCTCTGGCGGAAGTTCCTGGCGTTGGCGTCGGTCGGAGCGGTCGCGACCGTGCTGGACGCTCCGTACGGCGCGCTGCGGTCACGGCCCGGCATCCGGCGGTTGATCGAGGACGTCATGACCGAGATCCAGCAGGTGGGACGGGCCAGGGACATCGCGTTCCCCGACGACGCCGTGGCCGCGGAGATGGCGTTCCTGGACGACCTGCCCGAGTCGGGGACGACGTCGTTGCAGCGGGACATCCGCGCGGGCCGGTCCTCCGAACTGGAGGCCTGGACGGGGGCCGTCGTGCGGCTCGGCCGCGAAGCCAGGGTGCCGACGCCGGTCAACACCGTGCTCTACGAACTGGCGAGCGCGGTGGCCGATGCCCGTTAGCGGCCGTGCTGGGTTCGCGGACCGCGCCGACCAGCAGGAACCTCGGACGTGACCATCCGGCGGAAATACGCCACCACCGGCTCGGCCCGCACCGCCCCGATGCCGGGGCCGCCCGCGCTGGTGAGCACCGAGCCGAACAACATCCCCAGCAGCGACCGATAGCTGCGAGCCGCGGCTCAGCCCGGGATCCGGCTCGTGACCGCGGAGCGGTCACGAGCTGTGGCAGACGACGTTCGCCGATCCGTGGCAGGCGTGGTCTGAATGGAAGAAAGTGCGGCAAAGGGCGTGCGTGCCGATGCGCAGAAGAGTTTCTCGATGGTTCGTGACCCTCGATCCATGCCGATGCCTCGATCCGTGAGGCGCCTGGATGTGACTGGCGCATCACCTGACTCTGCAGCAGGTCTCGACCTAGACGGAGAAGGGGTCTGTCCCAAGATTGGACCGCATGTTGATCTGGATGAGGGGCACCTCCGGCGCGCGCTTCGTGAGTACGAGCGGCACTACAACCTGCATCGAACTCACCGGTCGCTTGCTGCCGCGGCACCCTGCGAGCCGGGCTCAGGCCCTTGAACCTGAGCGGATTGAACGCCTCGTGATACGCCGGCACGCCCGTCTCGGCGGAGTCCTCCATGAGTACGGACAGGCCGCTTGACCTGCGTGGACGTGATTTTCGGCGCCCACAAGCTACATCATTGCGTGAAGACCACGAAGAACCCGCTTCATGAAGTCGATGCTGGGACGATCGCCGGGGGCACCCGGGACGGCCAGCCGTTCCCGACCCGAACTGCACCCCCGGCGCCGTGAATCCCGCGGTGCGCAGGACGCCGTCAAGGACACGATCTGTAAACCCGGGTAGACCAGACCGTCCGGCCGCCGACGTCAAAGCGAACGCGATGAAGGCCGGCGAAGGCGTAGCCGTACTCGACCGTGAATTCCTAACTCATTCGATGCTGTAACAGTGGATTCAGCACACTCGACCCTATTGAGGCCTGATATTTCGCTCGGACTCCGGTTGAAATAGCCGAACGGAGGAGGACTTTCGTCTTCCCGGAGGTTGCCATGGTGTCGGACGTGACGGTGTTCGATCTTGGCTGGCTGAGCAGAGCCATCATCGTCCGGGTCGAACTGGACGTCATGGCGAACGTCCGGCTGATGACGAAGGCCAATATCGATGCATACAAGAAGAGAATCGCATACCGCATGATCGGCGGAGTCGCGACAATACGGCCATTCGATGTCACAATCCCGGTCGATGGGCATTGGTATGTCGCTGTGGACACCGAAGGGTTGACCGTGAGCCGTTTCCGAGCCGAGGTCACGATCGTCGCGTGAGCACTCGCCGTGCCGGGCGGCCGCGGCCGCGTTGGCGGCCCACAGGTCCTGACGGCGTCCTTCTTGAGCGCGCGGCGGGTCAGATCGTCGATACTCCAGCCTGGCGGGGCACTTCGTCGATCGAAAGATGGCGGTGGCGAGGAGCCACGACGACGGCGTAGGCTGAGAATCTCGCGTTGGGCGCCCGCGTGGCGGCTGGCTTTTGATCTGAGGACAGGATTCCGGTCATGGTTTTCACCATGAGCACCCGTTACAACAGCGTGAACGATGTCGAGCTGCATGTGGCTGGTGAGATGTCGGGATTCGCGCCTGACGCCCTCCGGGTCCGGATCCAAGGGTTGATCCTCACAGATCGTCTGGACTTACTCCTGATCAACCTGGGCCAGGTGACGGCCCTGAGCTCCGCTGGAATTCACACCCTGCTTTCTGGGCACATCACCGCCATTGAGCATGGCGCGTCGTATCGCGTCCGTTATGCCCATGGCGAAGTTCGGCACTTTTTGCAGCTCGCTGGAGTGCTCGACCTCCTAGCCTGACAGCGACGACGTCGGTGCGCTTCTCCTTGCGACATCGGCACTGAATACACCGGTCCCGCCTGCCAGCAGAGGGCGTCCGCCTCGAGGCGGCAGCTGATTGCGTCGATGGTGGCGGTAGCTCCCTCCCGGATCGGGACTTCTTTCGGAGTGCTGTCCAAAGGGGCGCGCAGGGTACGCGATGTGCGGCGGCGCACCCTGGCGACTTTCTCTCTTGAGGGTTGCTCGGGTCGCCGCAGCAACCTTCAGGTTCCGGGCGGCACGATCGATGCACAGTCGTGATCACCATCGGGTGAGGCAGTCGTAACGGGCGCCGGGAAATCGGCGACTTTCAGATCTCCGGAACAGTGGGAGGAAACATGCCACAGAAGAATTCATGGCGGCGAGGAGCCGCACTCCTGCTGTTCCCTGCAGTCCTGGCCGGCTGTGGCTGGCTGGGTGGCAGGACGGACCGGACGTCAACTCCGCCTCCGTTAACCGCGACCATCGCGGACTCCACGTCGGTGACCGTGCTGCCGACGACGAGCACTGCCTGTGCCGGCCTCTTTCCGAACACTCTCACGCTGGTGACTGAGAACTTCGACGAGCTACTTGCTCAGTTCGGCCTTACGGTGTGCGCAGACATCGGTCTTCGTACGGTGGACGTGGTGAACAATTCGTCGACCGTCTGGATCGTCGACCAGCCCGCAGGTCTTACCGAGGTATCCGCGACGCTTCCGATACCCACGGATGTCGGCTTGTTCCGGGAAATACGCGGCGGGACCGCGGGCGTGGCCGTGGAACCTGGCCAGCATGCCGTCATCGGGGCAACACCCGGAGAACTGCACTTGCGTCTCGACAAATCCTCGACATTCGGCTGGCAGGCGATAGCGCTGTTCAAGGGCTCGGTCGGCGAGAGTCGTCAAGCGAAGGTCGTCGATGCGTTCGCAAGGATCGGCGCGCAAGGTTCACCCACGAGGAATGCCCTGGTCACCTGCGGTCGAGCAGTCTATGAGGCGGCCAATTTCGTCTCGGATGACCCCGCTGCGAAGGCGCAGAAGGAGCCGGCCCAGTTCCTGCGAGAGAGCCTCGGCCTGTCCGGGAAATGGGGGAAGTGCAGCAACGCCCTGAACGGGGTGGAATCTGGGGCACCCGAGCTGAAGGTCGGCACGCTGGCGGAGTACTCGACGCGCGAGCCTTGGACACAACCGACGAACAGGCTGGGAAAGGCTGCGATACGAGCGATGACCATGATCGCGAAAGGTTGACGAAACCCGCGACTTCTCAGACGCGGCGACCGGACACGTGAGCCGCCGCTGTGGTGAGCAGTTCGGTTGCTGTCGCGCAGGCTTCGTCGGTGGTGATGTGCTCGGTTCCCAGGTCGATGCGCAGCTTCACCTCCGCCCCGGCCTCCCGCAGCAGCGCTGCCGTCTCCACTACCCGGTTCCGCAGCGCCCACGGATCCTCCTCGATGCTCCGCAGCACCGCGGGTACGCCGGGCAGCGCCGGTGCAGGCGGGGGGAGCCGTGGAAGACGCGGGCGAAGACGCTTCTGAGAGGGAATCGCTCGCCTGCGTCCGCAATCGTCGAAGCGTCGGAAGAAATCCGGGTGAGCAACGGGCACGACATCGCCTTCACGCCGACGTGGCACGCGCGTCGGATGATCGTCATCGGCGACGGCTCGAAGCTGGCGTCCCGGTCCCGCGGCACATCGATCCGGACCGGGCCCACGTCGGTGAGCACGGTCTTGGCGCGGGTGCCGTTGCGGGAGTTGCCGGTCCCGCGACCGGCCGGATCGTACTTGTCATAGCCGAGGTGATCGGTGATCTCGCCCTCGAGCACCGACTCCAGCAGCCGTTTGGTCAGCTGCGCCAGCACCCCGCCCTTACCGGTCAGCGCCAGCCCACCAGCCTTCGCACGGCTCACCAGCTGCGCAACCAGCTACTCATCCAGGCCATCCAGGCCAGTCTCCGGGCTCGGGTCCTCAGCGGTCTGCACGCCGGACATCATGTCGGTCATCAGGTGCACTTCCATGATCAGGAGTTACACCGCTCGTTTTACAGTCCCCCGGAGACACCTGCGTGGGGAGTCACGGGCGACCCAGAACCTCGAACAGGACTTGTGTTCGAATGATGAAAGGTGTCGGCTCCCGGTGCGGGAAACCGAACTTGACCCGTGAAACAGACTTAGATCGCGTGCGACAGTATGTAGCGAGTGGTGAGCGCGCCGAGGCGCAAGCGAGGTGGGAGGAACTGAGGTGAGCTCTCGCCGGTGGCCGCGAGTCGCAGTAGTGGTTGGTGTGGCGGCTGCGGTGGTGTGGGCGGTTGGAATGTTCGGGCCTCCGAGCTGGCTGCTGGCCGATCAACATCCTATTCGGAACGTGTTGGAAGGGCTGAGTTGGCCCGCGGGAATCGTAGCTGCGGTGGCTCTATTCACACCTGGGTTGCGGCGGTGGCTGTTCGGCCGGTCGGCTACCCCGCTCACAGTGACGGCGGAAGGAGCGGCGAATCCGTTGGTGGGACGGGCGCTGCACCTGGTCGATGGCGAGCTGCCGCCGGTGAAAGGGGTGGGGTTGCTCGACCTGCGTGTCAAACCGGCGATCGACACCCACGCGGAGGACGGCTCCGATCTACCGCCCTATGTCGCCCGGGACATCGATGTGGACCTGGAGTGGGCCATCCACGCTGGAGGGCTGGTGCTGCTGCACGGCCCAGCCGCAGTGGGCAAATCCCGGGCCGCGGCCGAGGCACTGCGCCGGCTACGACCCGACCACAAGCTTCTCGTCCCAGACGGCGGCCCGGCGCTGCGGGAAATCGTCGACGCCGGGGTAGACCTGTCAGAAACGGTACTCTGGCTCGATGACCTTGAACGCTACCTCGGCGCCCAAGGCCTCGATGTCGGGCTGGTGCAGCGACTGTGCTCGCCCAGGAATACCGGGGTGGCGATGGTCGCAACGATGCGCGATGAGCAACTTGCCCTCCATACCCACGCCGCCACCCGCTCCATCGCCGGCACCGGCACGGTTATCGACCGGGCTGCGGTGGAGGTCCTGGCCGGGGTCCGTGGTCGCCGTCGAATCAGAGTTGCTGCGGCGCTCACCGACACCGAACAAATCCGCGCGGCCCGCGTTGGTGAGCGCGACGCCCGGGTCCGGCGCGCGGTCATCGCGCCGGAAGGATTCGCTGAGTACCTCGCCGCTGGGGCGGCGATGATGGACCGCTGGAGCACTGGCGAGACGCCTGAGTTCATCCGCGGCCAGGCCCTCATCAGCGCGGCGGTCGACTGCCGCCGCGCCGGACACCATGATCCCGTGCCCGCCACGCTCCTGGCCGACCTGCATATCCAGTTTCTTCCGCCCGCGTGGCGGAATCGCGCCGACCTGCCCCCGCTCGATGTTGGTTTGCGCTGGGCCACCCGCCGGGTCCTGGGTGCCAGCTCCTGCTTGCAACCTGCCCCCGACCGGCGGTATCTCGCCTCCGACTACCTGCTCGACCGTACCCGGCAAGCTCATACCGCCTCAGCCTCGCCACTCACGGGACCCGTGAGTGACACAACCTGGACCGTCCTCGTCGCCGCGCTCACCTCGAGACAAAGCCTCCGCATTGGCGTTACCGCCTATCTCGCCGGTCGCCATGACGTCGCCGAGCAGGTATTTGTCTCCGCTGCCACCCATGATTCGGAGGCCCTGTTCAACCTGGGAGTCTTGCTGGGCGAGCAGGATGGGCGTGAAGCCGAGGCCGAACTGATCTTCCGTGACGCCGCCA
>NZ_NMUL01000059.1 GCF_002234595.1 Amycolatopsis vastitatis | reverse complement strand
CAGCCGAAGCCGAACGGTCCTACCGCCACGCGATCATCGCCGGCAACACCAATGCCCTTGTCAACCTGGGAAACCTGCTGAGCGAGCAAGCCGGACGTGAAGCTGACGCCGAATGGGCCTACCGCGCCGCCATCGCCGCCGGCAACATCGATGCCCTTGTTGACCTGGGAAACCTGCTGAGCGAGCAAGCCGGACGTGAAGCTGACGCCGAATGGGCCTACCGCGCCGCCATCGCCGCCGGCAACACCAAAGCCCTGTTCGACCTAGGAATTTTGTTCAGCACGCAGCCCGGACGTGAAGCCGATGCCGAACAGGCCTACCGCGACGCGGGGAGCGCCGGCAATACCGAAGCTCTGTTCAATCTAGGAGTTCTGCTGAGCGGGCAGCCGAGGCGTGAGGCCGATGCCGAGCGGGCGTTCCGCGACGCGGTGACCGCCGGCAACACTAAAGCTCTGTTCAATCTGGGAATCTTGCTGAGCGGGCAGCCCGGGCGTGAGGCCGATGCCGAGCAGGCCTTCCGTGCCGCCATCGTCGCCGGCAACACCAAAGCCCTGAACAATCTGGGAATCTTGCTGAGCGGGCAGCCCTGGCGTGAGGCCGATGCCGAGCAGGCCTTCCGTGCCGCCATCGTCGCCGGCAACACCAAAGCCCTGAACAATCTGGGAATCTTGCTGAGCGGGCAGCCCGGGCGTGAAGCCGATGCCGAACAGGTTTACCGTGCCGCCATCGCCGCCGGCAACACCAAAGCCCTGGTTAACCTCTGGAATCTACTCGGCAAGCAGCCCGGAGGTGAAGTTGAGCGCTACAGAGGTTGAATGGCTGGGATTACGGTGGATCCAGGCCGGTGTGAGCGAAGAAGGCGTCGAGCAGTCCGGGTCGGTACTGGATCCGTTTAAAGTCCTTGACCGACGCCGCCTTGGTGACGGCGATCTCCAGCCGTGGCCGCATGACAAAGCGGTCGTGGTCGGTTGGCAGCTGCTGCACCAGCTGCAGCGGCAGCCATGGATGGGTGCCTAGCAGCGATGCTGTGCAAGATCAAAATCTGGGGACCGGCTGAGACTTTCGAGCACTTCGCGATCTGGATCTTCGCCGCACGTCGCGGCTCCATTTCGCGTTACTCGGTCGCGGACGTGCTCGGCTTGGTCGAAGCATTGAAAATGGCATTGCCACGTGTGCTCCGTGCGGGTGGACCTGGACGCTCTCGCGGTGGTGGGCGCCTGGGGCGCGACACACTGGCTTCCGTGGTAGAGAGGGTAGGTGCTCGAGATGATGCTGGTTGTGGAGTGTCGAGCCCGGTGGTGAGGGCCAGCCCGATCGACCACGTGTCGCTGACCGGGGCATCGGACTTGCAAGCAAGTGGACCTGGGTCTGCGGTGCTGCGGCAGTTGCCGCTGGCGATCAAGGATTTCACCGGCCGTGCCGAGCACATCGCGGCGTTGGACGCGCTGCTGCCTGCGGAGGGAGAAGGCAGCGGTACGGGCGCGGTGGTGATTTCGGCGGTGGACGGCACGGCGGGGATCGGCAAGACCACGTTGGCGCTGTGGTGGGCGCATCGGGTCCAGTGCCGGTTTCCCGACGGCACGTTGCATGTGAACCTGCGTGGCTACGGGGCCGGTGACCCGGCTACGCCCGGCGAGGTGCTGGAGGGATTCCTGCGGGCGCTGGGTCTGCGGGCCGAGCAGATTCCGGTGGGAGTCGAGGCCCAGTCGGGGCTGTTTCGGTCGCTGCTGGCCGGGCGGCGAATGCTGATCGTGCTGGACAACGCCAACCACGCCGATCAAGTACGCCCGTTGCTGCCGGGCACGCCGGGGTGTGTGGTCGTGGTGACCAGCCGGGAGAGCCTGACCGGGCTGGTGGTGACCGAGGCGGCGACCCGGCTAACCCTGGATCTGCTGTCGGAGGCCGAAGCCGTGGAGCTGGTAGCCAGCATCCTCGGCCCGGTCCGTGCCGCTGCCGAACCGGATGCGATCCGGGAACTGGTGCGGTACTGCGCCCGGTTGCCGCTGGCGTTGCGGATCGCCGCCAGCCAGGCCACGAACCCGCGTGTCACGGTAGGCGATGTGGTCGGCGAACTCGCCGACGAGCGGCTTCGTCTGGATGCCTTGAGCTGGGACGCGGACGAACGGGCGGCGGTGCGAGCAGTCTTCGACTGGTCCTATCGACGTCTGTCCGCCGAACCGGCGCGGGTGTTCCGTCGCCTCGGACTACATCCGGGCGAGGAGTTCAGTGTGGAAGCCGCCGCTGCCGTGGCCGAGCTCGACCTGCCCGAGGCGAGGCGGGTGCTCGCAGTCCTGGCGGCCGCGCACATGATCGAACCGGCGGCCGGCCGCCGCCGCTACCGGTTTCACGACTTGCTGCGCGCCTATGCTGCTGATCGCGCCGAGCGCGACGATGCTCCGGCCGAGCGGGAGGGCGCGCGAACTGCGCTGCTGACGTGGTACGCCCACCATGCCAAGACGGCACTGCGGATCCTCTTCCCGGCGCATCGTGACTGGGATCCCGCGCTGCGCTTGACCACCCACGCTTGCCCGGAGATCCGGCTCTCCGGCCGGGAGGAGACCTGGGCGTGGACCGACCTCGAGGTGGACAACCTGGTCGCCGCCACCCGAGCGGCCGATCAGCACGACGAGAAGCCCCTCACCCTCCTTCTTGTCACGACCACCGCGATGATCTTGCATCGTCGGGGCCGCTGGGACGACCTGTTCGACCTGTACTCGCGGGCTCTGAAGGCAGCCCGCCGCAGCGGCGACCGCCTCGCCGAAATCGAAGTCCTGATCAATTTGGGCGAGACGTACAAACTGCTCGACAGGTGGGAGGATGCCACCGGCGTGCTCGAGACCGCGGTCGAGATGGCCCGCGACCTCGAGGATCCAGGGCGGCAAGCGTCGGCGCTCCTGGAGCTGGGTCACGGGTGGCTGGTGCAGCGACAGTGCGCGCAGGCGCGAACCTATCTGCTGGCGGCGTTGCCCCTGGCTCCCGGCGCGCAGCACGGACGCATAGAAGCCCAGATCGAGATGGTCTTGGCCGCCGTGTGCCGCCGGCTGGGCGAGTACCCGGAGGCCCTTCGCCACGCCCGCCGGGGCCTCGCTCTCAGCCGGGAAGCCGATGATCGTGAGGGGGAAGTCGGCTGCTTGTGCCTCCTGGCGCTGATCCACCACACCACCGGGGACCATCAGAGGGCGATCGAGCTGTGCGAGCAAGCCCTCCGCGTCGTTTCACGCCGGTTCTTTCCCACGTCCGTCGCCAGCGCCCTGGACACACTCGGCGGCGTGCTGCGGGACACCGGCGACACCGCACGGGCCCTCGAATGCTGGCGCGAAGCCCTGCGTATCTACGACGACTGCAGCCCCGAAGAGGGCGCGCGCGAGGACCTCAGAGAGCGACTCCATGCCCTCGAGCTGGCGCCGGAACGGCCTCTGTAGACCTGACGATGGATAGCCGCCATCAATAGGCCGAGGTCGCCTGGACCCATCGAGGCGGCTGCGTGGTCGGGTTGGGCCGCCGGACCGTTGGCAACGGTCTTGACCACAAGAGGCCATCGTGGCTGGAGGGCGACCTCGAACGCCGCGTCTCGAGACGGACGTAGCGGGGCTCGTTTGTTCGTCCACTTGGACCCGCTCACATGGCGAAGCTGCTGTCGCCAGTTCGGTCGGGTTCCAACGGTGCCGGGGCGTAGGCGGGATTGCGCCGTCGCCCTCGTTGGGTGCTGTGGGGTCGGTGATGGCCTGGGCTGGCTGTGTCGTGGCGACTCGTCGGCGGTGCCGCCGCAGAAGGCAGAAGGTGCCTGACCAGCAAAGATAGACGAAATCAACTGGCGTCGGGCGACGCCGTGCAGCTATGGTCTGTCGCATGAACACGCGCATCCTGTGCATGGACGCTACGAACATGTGTTCGAGTCTCGGACACTCAATTACCCGATAGACTCGCGCGTCGCGGCCGGGTCAGAGTAGCAGCAGTTGCCCTCCGGCAGTCCGTCTCCCGCGGCCGCGACGTCGCGATCATCGCCCATCCGCCGGGCGAGGAGACCCAGTTCGACTGGGTGGAACTGCCGAACCCGCCAGCGGCCTGGGCCGTCGGGCAGCATGCGCACCTGCTGGTCGGCGCGCTGGCGTATTCGGGCCGGTGGCGTGGCGTCCTGGCCGACGCCGAAGACTTCCCGCACCTCATCGAGGCGCTCGACATCGTCGTGCGCAAACTCGGCGGCACCACCCACGACTGGCGCTTCGACCGGATGGCGACCGTCTGCTACCCGTCCACCGGCCGGCTGACCGCCGCGTTCGCCCAGGCGGCCAAGCACTACGGAGTCCGTTCGGTGGTCTGCCCACCGCGTCGGGGGAACCGCAAAGGTGTTGTGGAGAAAGCGAATCACTCGGCCGCGCAGCGGTGGTGGCGCACGGTCGCCGACGACGCCACCATCGCCGAGGCGCAAGCGGGGCTGGACCGGCTCGCGGTCAAGCTCGACGGCCGCCGCCGGGTCCGCGACGGTGAACCCACCACCGTCGCCGCGCTGGCGGCCGACGAGGCGCTGCGGCCACCGCCACTGGTGGCGTTCCCGCCGAGTTCGACGTGACCCGGACCGTGACACCGCAAGCGCTGGTTTCTTTTCGCGGCAACCACTATTCGATCCCACCAGGTCTGGGCGGCGCCGCTGTCGCGGTCCGGCATCGGCTCGGCGCGGACACGCTGCGCATCGTCACCGCCGGCGGCGCGACAGTCGCGGTCCACCACCGCGCCCTCGATGGCGCCGGGCGGGTGATCCGCGACGACGGGCACGTCGCCGCGCTGGAAGGCGGTGCTGGGCGCGTTCACCACGGACCGGCCCTGCACCCACAAGACCCGCCGTCCGCCTTCGGCGGCGGCGTTGGCCGAAGCGGCACGACTGCGCGGCCTGCCCGCGACGGGGCCCACGTCGTGATCGACCTGTCGGCCTACGCGGCCACCGCCGCCCGGCTCGACAGGGCACCCACTAGTGAACCCGAGGAAGGTTGAACCTGTTGTCTGTCAACAAATCTGCACCACAGATGTGGAGTTGCCCCGTTGAGGCGGACACGGGGTTTTCAGGCAGCGTGGGCCTGAGCGTAGTTGGTTCGGGT
>NZ_NMUL01000058.1 GCF_002234595.1 Amycolatopsis vastitatis | reverse complement strand
CGGATGCGTTCGTGCAGCGCGGCCATCCGGGCGTCGAGGTCCGCGGCCGTCCGGGCCGCCGCCGCGAGTTCGCCGGCGAAGTCGTTCGGGACGCTGTCGGGGTACTTGTAGGACAGCTTGTGCTCCACCGCCGCCCAGAAGTCCATGGCGATGGTGCGGAGCTGGATCTCCACCTTGACCTTCTCCACCCGGTCGGACAGGAACACCGGGATGCGCACGATGAGGTGCAGGCTGCGGTAGCCGTTGGCCTTCGGGCCGTCGATGTAGTCCTTGGTGCGCAGCAGCTCCACGTCGTCCTGCGCGGTGAGCATCCGGGCGACCTCGTAGACGTCGGAGACGAACGGGCAGACCACGCGGATGCCGGCGATGTCGTCGAGCGCGGCGGCCGCGGACACCCAGTCACCGCCGAGACCGCGGCGGCGCACCTTCTCCTTGATCGCCTCCGGCCGCTTCACCCGGCTCGTGATGTGCTCGATCGGGTCGTGCCGGTGGACGAAGTCGAACTCCTCGCTGAGGATGCGCAGCTTCGTCATCAGCTCTTCGATGGCGAACTTGTACATCAGGAGGAACCGCGGGAGCTGCCCGGCGACGGCGAGCTCGTCGGCCGCCTCACGCAAGGAAGCGTCCTGGGCCGCCGGGTCGGTGGTCACTGAAGCCTCGTGCTGTCGTCGGTCGTTGCGGAGCACCAGAGTACTGCGCTCCACCCGGTCAACGGACGGCGACGGGCCGGAGTTCCCGCACCGGCCGGCCCGGCCCCGCCGGTGAGGGCGACGGGGCCGGGCCGGCCGGCGAACGTGCGCTCGGGGAAGCCGCACGCCGGGCACTGCCTACCGGGTGCTCGGGGCGGCGCCGGCCGTCCCGGTGGAAGCCGCCCCGGCCGAGGCGGCGACACACCGGGCCGCGACCGCGGCCGCGTTGTCCGCGGCATCCGCCTTGGCGTCGGCCTTGCCCTTGGCCTTGGCCTTCTCGCCTGCCTTGTTCTGGTCAGCCTTGTTCTGGTCAGCCTTGTTCTCGTCGGCCTTGTTCTCGTCGGCGGCCATGCCCTGCTGAGCGGCCGCTGCGGGGTCGGCGGCGGCCTGGGAAACGCAGTCGAGGATGGCCGCGCACTGCTGCGCGGAGACCGCGGCCGCCTGACCGGCCATGCCGTTGTTCCCGGCGGCGCCCTGCTGGTCCGCCATGCCGTTCTCGGCGGCCTTGCCGTTCTGCTTGGCCGCGTCCACGCCGTTGGCCATGCCGTTCTGATCGGCCATGCCGTTCTCGTCAGCCTTGGCGCCCTGCTTGGCGGTACCCATGCCGTTGTTCTCGGCGGCGCCCTGCTGGTTCGCCATGCCGTTCTCGTTCGCCATGCCGTTCTGATCGGCCATGCCGTTCTCGTTCGCCATGCCGTTCTGGTCCGCCATGCCGTTCTGGTCCGCCATGCCGTTCTGGTCCGCCATGCCCTGCTGCCCGGCCATGCCGTTCTCTTCGGCCTTGCCGTTCTGCTTCGCCATGCCGTTGGCGTCGGCCACTCCGGCGGCCTGGGCCACGCATTGCTGCACCACCGCACAGTTCTGGGCGGCGGCCTTCTCGGCGGCCTTGTCCTTCTTCTGGGCCTTGCCGTTCCGGGCGCCGGATCCGTTTTCGGCGGCCGCCTGCTTCTTGGCCGCCGCGCCCTGCTGGTCGGCCATCCCGTTCTCGCCGGCCATGCCGTTCTGGTCCGCCATGCCCTGCTGGTCGGCCATGCCGTTCTGGGCGGCCATGCCGTTCTCGTCCGCCATGCCGTTCTGCTCGGCCATGCCCTTCTGCTTGGCCGCGCCCTTGCCGTTCGCCATGCCGTTCGCCATGCCGTTCTGCTCGGCCTCGTCCTTCGCCGCGACCTGCTCGGCCGCCCCGGCCACCGCCAGGCACTCGGCCGCCACGGCGTTCGCCGCGACCTGCTTGTCGCAGCCCGCCGCCTGGCGCCGTTGGCCGATCTGGTCGACCACCGCCTTGCGGTTGGCTATCCGGGCCGCGGACTGGGCGTCCGGTGCCAGCTGCTGGCCCTTGATGAACGTGAGATTGTTCTGCAACGCCGTGTCCAGACCACCGCAGCTCTCCGTGGCCGCGTTACCGGCCGGGCTGCTCAAGGCGATCGCCGTCGCGGTCGCTCCCGCGACTCCCAACAGCGCTGCGAGTCCGATTGTCGCAGGTTTGCGGTGTCGTCCTGCCGTGCGCGTGTGGGGCATCAGCCCCTCCTTTCCGGTCGCCACCTCACCACGGCACACGGCGCGGCGACCGGAGTGGTTCACCGCCCCGCGCAAGGAAAACCCGGAACGTCCACAGTGGACAGAAAGGAAAAGGGCGCGTGGCACCTCGAACCGGCGGCCCGCCGGTTCGGCTCATGCCTACCAAAGGCGAAGTAATCCCCGGGTTAACGGAAACCGCCCCGGGCGAATCCCCGGGGCGGTCCGGCACCGCGTCAGCGCGCGGTCACCTGCAGGCTCCAGTCGCCGTAGCCGTACGGCGACGCCACGACCGAGACGCTCGTGTCGCCGCTCGCCGTCCACGCCCCGACCGGCCGGAGCCGGTACTCCCCGACCCCGACCTGCGGGAACGTCGCGACGCCGTTCGCGTCGGTCTGCGCCATCGAGAGCACGTGGACACCGTCCTCACTCAACGTGACCTTGACCTTCGCCACGCCTTCGCCGGCGTCCGGCCGCCCGTTGCCGTTCTTGTCGGTCCAGACCTGTCCCTTGGCATCGGCCTTCTTGCCCGGCACCTTCGCGAGCGCGTACGCGTACGGGCCCCCGACGTACCCACTGCCGTCGATGTAGCACCCGAGACCCGTCTGACCGAAGTACGCCGCCCGCTCCGGTACCTTGCCCGAGACCTTGAGCACCAACCGCTGTCCCGGCGCCAGCTCGCCCGCGTGGCGCAGCGGACCGAACGCGCCCCACTGGTCCTCCGGCACGTCCAGCTCGAGGCCGCTGCCGGCGGGATCACAACCCGCGTAGAGGCCGCTCAGCGGCTTGGCCCCGGTGTTGGTGAGGGTGACCGTCGCCGTGCCGGTCGCGCCCACCGCGTAGCTCGCCTTGTCGAGCGTGATCGTCTCGGTCAGGACGTCGGTGAGCGGCCGGGACGCCTTGATCTCGAGCGCGGTGTTCGCGCCGCTGCCGTCCAGCCGCAGCGGGCCGACGCTCGACGGGGGCACCCAGCCGTCGGGGAGGTCCGTGAAGTACAGCGTGAAGTCGCGCGAAACCGGGAGCCCCTCGAACGCGAACCGGCCCGCGGCGTCGGTGGTGGTGACCACCTCCTGCGACATGCCGATCCCGATGGTGTGGACCTTCGCCCCGGCGAGGTCTTCGCCCGGCGACGGCTTCCCGTCGCCGTCGCGGTCGCCGTAGAGGTGGCCGCCCATCCGGTCGGTGGTGCCCGCCGGCACGAGCGGCACGGTCACCCGCACCGAGTTGTCGCTCCCGTCGGTGTCCAGCTCGCCGGAGGCGGTGAACTCCACCTCCGGGGTGCCTTCCGGACGGGAGCTGAAGCTGCCGTGCAGGTGGTAGGTGCGGCTCTCCCCCGGCGCGAACGAGGTGCCCCCGGGTACGCGCAGGTCGCCCCATTCCTCGTCCGGGATCAAGAAGTACGGCCCGGAGTCCGTGTACGCCGCCCCCGACACGTGGTTCGCGGTGGCGTCACCGAGGTTGGTGACGGTGAACTCCACCGGGATGTCGTCCCCCGGCAGCCACCGGCCCTGCTGCACGGTCGCGGTGACCTTGAGGTTCGGGCCGGTTTCGGCGAAGGCGGGTGCGGCGGCGAGGCCGGTGATCGTCAAAGCTGCGGTCAGCACGCAGGCGACGCGTGCCGACCGGGTGAATCTGCCCATGCTTCGGGTTCCTTCCCCCTGTTTCGGTTGTCCAGGCCAAGTTAGGCCGACCGCGGACAACCACGCACGGCGGAACATTCCGGTCACGGGCGAAGGCAACCGGGCGGGCGGCTCGAGCGTTTTGCCCGAGCAGCACCGCCCGGGCCGGCTCAGCCGAGGTCGGCCAGCTGCGGCACGGCCGGGGCCATGCCGTCGATCCACGCTGCCGGGGAACCGGTGGTCGGCGTGATGATCACCGTCCGCACCCCGAGCTTCGCGTAGTCCGCCATGGCGCGGACGAACTCGTCGCGGGTGTCCGGCGCCGGCCGCGGGTTGTTGGCCAGGATCGTCTTCTGGATCGCGTCGTAGTCGCGGCCGACGTCGTCGCAGTGGCGGCGCAGCACGTCCAGCTTGTGCGCGACGTCGTCGGGCGACGAGCCGAACAGGTTGCACGCGTCGCCGTACTGCGCGACGAGCCGCAGCGTCTTGCGTTCCCCGCCACCGCCGATGAGCACCTTCGGCCGGTGGATCGGCTGCGGCGAGCAGAGCGTTTCGGCCAGCTGGTAGTGCTTGCCCTCGAACGGGCCGTTGTTCTCCGGGTCCCACATCTGCCCGCAGACGCGCAGGGTCTCCTCCAGCCGCTCGAAGCGCTCGGCGACCGGCGGGAACGGCACGCCCATCCCCCGGTGCTCACGCTCGAACCAGGCGGCGCCGATGCCGAGGACGGCCCGGCCGCCGGAGAGGACATCGAGCGTGGTGACGATCTTCGCGAGCAGCCCCGGGTGCCGGTAGGTCACGCCCGTGACGAGGAGGCCGAGGTCGAGGCGGGACGTGTGCGCGGCGAGGTAGCCGAGGGTCGTGTAGCCCTCCAGCATGTGCGACTCGGCGGGGAGACCGGTCGGCTCGATCTGGAAGTAGTGGTCCATGAAGGACAACCAGGTCGCGCCGGCCTCCTCCGCCGCGGCACCGACGCGGGCGAGCTCGCCGGCGATGGCGGTGGGGCCCCCGTCGATGTCGAAGATGGGAAGGTGGAAGCCGAGTTCCATGAAGCATGCTCCTGACGTGGTGGGTGTGTCCGCCACGGTAGGACCTGGAGTGCACTCCAGGGCAAGTCCTCAGCGCACGGCCGCGGCCAGGAACTCCCCGACCGCGCGGTCGGTCGTCGTCCCTTCGGTCACCGGGACCCCGGCGGCGCGCAGGCGGTCCGCGAGCTCGGCCGACTTCCGGCCGCCGTCGCCGACGAGGAACGGGGGCGCGCCCGGGCCGGCGTAGGTCAGCGGGCTCGCCTCGCGGAGCGTCGACGGCGAGCCACCCAGCGCCACCAGCACCGACGCGCGGGTGAGCGGGTCCAGGCCCGTGAGGCCGAAGTCCGCGGGGGCCGACAGTGCCGCCACCGCCCGGACCGTGCTGTCCTGCCCCGGGTACTGGCCGGTGTCCGGACCGCGCGCGACGCCGAGCAGCGCCGCCAGGGTGCCGCCCGTGCCGGTGCCCGCCACCGCGATCCGGGCCGGGTCGACGGCCAGCGCGGCCGCGTTGGCCTTGAGGAACCGGACCGCGCACCGGGCGTCGGTGAGCGGGGCCGGCCACGGCGCGGCCGGCGCGAGGCGGAAGTCGATCGAGGCGACGGCGAACCCGCGGGCCACCAGTTCGTCCCGCAGCGGCCCGAACCGCGGACCGGCGAGCAGCGCCCCGGGGCCGGCGGGCTTGCGGTTGCCGAAGACCAGCCCGCCCCCGTGCAGGAAGAGCACCACCGGCGCCGCCGGCCCGCCCGCCGACCGGCGGTGGACGTCCATCGCCAGCGGCACGCCGTCGGGACGGCAGTACTCGAAGGTGCCGGTGACGCTGTCGAGCAGCGTCGAAGCGACGGGCCCGGTGCTGGAGTCGCCGGCCGCGACCGTGCCCGCCACGCCGGTGGCGAGCACCGTCACCTGCACCGGGAACAGCACGATCCACGCGGACGCACGCCGGAGCGCGGACGGCCGCGGGTGCGCCCGGCGCCGCGCCACGACCAGGAAGCCGAGCACGGCGACGACCTGCAGCCCGGCGGCGACGTAGTCGGTGAAGCCGGCGACCGTGTCCGCCGGCTGCCAGGGGTCGAACCGCGTCATCAGCCCGAGCGGACGGCTTACGGCCCACAGCGCGAGCGCCGCGGCCGCCGCGAGCGCGCCGAAGTGCGCCGTCCTGCGCGTCGGCCACCCGAGCACCACGACGACGGCGACCAGCTCGACGGCGGCGACCGCGCCGAACGCCATCGCGTACAGCTGCCAGATCCGCCAGAGCGCGGGCACCGCGGCCGCCGGGACCAATGCGCCGCCGAGCGCCGCCAAAACGGCCGTGACCAGCACCGGCCCGCGTCGCAGCGGTGGCGGCGACGCGGGCAGGTACTCCTCGGGCGGGCGGGAGGCACCGCGCTGCCCGGCGACGACCTTCATGAGGCCAGTGTCACCCCGGACGACCGGCCCCGGCCACTTCCGGCGCTACTTGCGGGCCGCCGTGTAGTTCCGGAACAGCAGATAGGTGTCGAGGATGTCGGACGACGCGCTCTCGACCGAGCGGTAGATCCCCCACTTCGGGCGGACGTAGTCACCCTGGTCGGGGATGTTCACGTTCGTCATGCTGCCCTGCGCGGCGACCGGTGCGCCGGAACCGGTGCCGTTGCGGATGACGCACGCGGCCTTGCCCTTCGAGCCCGGCGTGAACGTCCACTCGATGGTGATCCACTTGTTCCGCAGCGGCGAGAGGTCGGTGGCCGCGATGCTCGGCGAGCCCGAGTTGGCGTAGGCACGGGCGTTGAGCATTTCCTTGCTCCCGCTGCGGGTCAGGTCCAGGGTCACCCACGGGCCGCCGTTGGTCGACGGCGTCTTCGTCTGGAAGATGTGGGTGAACTTGCTGGTGCCGTGCAGCGAGGCCGGGATGTACATCTCGTAGGAGATCGTCCAGGTCTCGCCGTTGTGCATCTTCAGCGTGGTGCCGTTCTGCACCATGCCTTTCGTCTCGGTGCGCTGGCGGTCGCCGCCGCCGGTGGTGTCGCGGTCGTCCTTCCAGATGTTGAAGCGGTAGTGGTCGCCTTCGACGACGACGTACTTGCGGTCGGGGTGGTGGTTGCCGCGGTCGGCCTCGATGCCTTCGAAGGCCTTCAGGCCGTCGGAGGCGGGGTCGGGGTGCCAGAGCGGGGCGGCCTGGGCGGGCACGGCCACGCCCAGCACGACCGGGACGGCGAGTGCGGAGACGGCGAGGGAACGCAGGAGGGTCCTGCGGGGGAATTCCGGCATCGTCGGTGTGTCCTTCCTGACGACGAGTTCGGCAGGGGTGCACATCGGTCGGCGGACGGACCCGGCAATCCGGGCTGGACATCCGATGTCTTGCGTGTCGAAAGTAAAGCCGAAGGCGATCTGTGTCAATGGTCGCCGCGTCGCCACCCTGGTTCGTCAAGAATTCATCGGATGGCAGCGGCGAGCCCTCCTCGTAGGTACGGTGCAGGTGTGAACGACCGGATCGCCCGCCACGAGCGCGTCTCGGCGGCGCTGGCGGAGGCCGGCGACGACCTCCTCGCGCCGGCACGGCCCCTGGGCAGCGGGATCGGCGGGTCGACCTGGCTGCTGCGGGTGGCGGGCGAGCCCGTGTTCGTCAAGCGGGTCGCCCTCACCGACGTCGAGCTGCGGCACGAGCACTCGACCGCCGACCTCTACGGCCTGCCACCCTGGTCCCACTACGGCGTCGGCTCGGCGGGCGGGGGTGCCTGGCGTGAGCTGGCAGCCCACCGCACGGCGAGCCGATGGGTCCACACAGGACAGTGCGAGAACTTCCTGCTCCTGCACCACTGGCGCGTCCTGCCCGGGCGGCGCCGCGAACCACCGGGCCGGGCGGAGCTCGAGCGGGACGTCGCGTTCTGGCACGGCGACCCCGGCGTGCGGCGCCGCCTCGAAGCGCTCGCCGCGTCTTCGACCGACCTCGTGCTCTTCCTCGAACACCGTCACTGGAGCCTCGCCGAGTGGCTGAGCACCCCCGGCACGCTCGGGTGGGTCGACGAGGACCTCCGTGCCATCACGGGTTTCCTGGGCGAGCAGGGCGTCCAGCACTTCGACGCGCACTTCCGCAACGTCGTCACCGACGGCGAACGGCTCTACCTCACCGACTTCGGGCTCACTGTGTCGTCGCGGTTCGACCTCTCGGACGCCGAAGCGCAGTTCCTCGCCGACCACGCCGGCCACGACCGGAGCTACGTCGTGACCGAGCTGGTCAACTGGATCGTCACCCACCTGACCGACCGCGGCCGCGGCGGTTGGCCCCATCCCAGCGTCCGCAACGACTTCGTCCGCGAATGCGCGGCGGGACGCGAGGTGCCGGAGCTGCCTCCACGGGCGGCCGCGCTCCTCCGCCGCTACGCCCCGGTGGCCACCGTCGTCAACGGCTTCTACTTCGCGCTGCACGGCGAGAGCCGCCGGACGCCTTACCCGCGAGACGAAATCGCCCGGCGGCTGCTCGACGCCGGCCTCTCCGCGAGCTGACCTTGTCACCCTGGTGGAGCACACCGGACCCGGTTGACCGGCGGAAAGCGTGGGTACTTCTCTTCCGCGACGCCGGAATCCGGACTTCCCCTCCCCCGGGTCGCGTCCTCCGGCCGTGACGCGGGTTCCCGGCGGCCACGGCACCACCACATCCGGTCCCTCGGAGCACACCATGATGAACGACTCAGGAGCCTGGCACGACAAGCTGCAGCGAGCCCAGGAAGCGATCCAGCGCAAGCAAGCCGAACAGGCGAGCCGCACCACGGCGACCGCCTCGACCACGCCGCGTTGACCCGGCGGCGATCGTCCGTCCACAGGAGACACCGGCACGGCCGTCGGTGCGGGCCCGGGTGCCCTCGGTTCCCCCGGGCTCGCGGCCGCGCCCTCCTTCCGGGGCTTGACCACCGGACACGGGGACTTTAAGGTCAGCTACTGCGCAGCGTGTTAACGTTAACATGCGCTGGTCCCCGACGCGCTCCGAAGGAACCGACAACGATGAGGTTGTTCTCCCCGCGCCGTTTCGGCGTCGTGCTGGCCGTCGCGGCCGCACTCGTCCCCCTCGGCAGTACCGGCGCCGGTGCGGCGCCGGGCCCCGACGCCGGCGCGGGAGTCCGCGCCGCCGCGAACACGCTTTCCGTCCCCGACATCGACGACGTGCGCGGCAACCTCACGCTGCCGACGAGCGGCTCGGACGGCACGAGCGTCACCTGGACGTCGTCCGCTCCCGCCGTGATCACCCCGACCGGGGAGGTCATCCGGCCGGCGACCGGCGCCGCGCCCGCGAAGGTCGTCCTGACCGCGAAGGTCAGCCTCGGCCGCGAAAGCACCACCCGGCGGTTCACCGCCACCGTGGTCCCGAAGCCGGTCCAGGAACCGCTGGCCGGCTACAGCTTCTTCTACTTCACCGGCGAAGGCACGTCCAACGGCGAGCAGATCTACTCGGCGCTGAGCCGCGGCAACGACCCGCTGAACTGGAGCGAGCTCAACAACGGGCAGCCGGTGCTCAAGTCGAGCCTCGGCGAAATGGGCGTGCGCGACCCGTTCATCCTCCGCTCCCCCGACGGCGACAAGTTCTACCTGCTGGCCACCGACCTGCGGATCTACGCCGGCCGCGGCTGGGACGCCGCCCAGCGCACGGGCAGCCGGTCGATCATGGTCTGGGAATCCACCGACCTGGCGCACTGGTCGCGCCAGCGCAGCGTCCAGGTGTCCCCGCCGACCGCGGGCAACACGTGGGCGCCGGAAGCGTTCTGGGACGCCAAGCGCGGGACGTACGTCGTCTACTGGGCGTCGAAGCTCTACGCGGAGAACGACCCGGACCACACCGGCGACAGCTACAACCGCATGATGTACGCGACCACGCGCGACTTCGTCACCTTCAGCGCGCCGCAGGTCTGGATCGACCCGGGTTACTCGGTGATCGACTCCACGGTGATCAAGAACCAGGACACCTACTACCGGTTCACCAAGGACGAGCGCAACAACACCTCGTCGACGCCGTGCAGCAAGTTCATCACCGAAGAGAAGGCCATCGACCTGCTCGACCCGCACTACGGCTTCGTCGCCGACTGCATCGGCAAGGCGACGGCGACCAGCCCCGGCCTTTCCGCGGGCGAAGGGCCGACCGGGTTCAAGTCCAACACCGAGAACAAGTGGTACCTGTTCATCGACGAGTTCGGCGGTCGCGGCTACGTCCCGTTCGAGACCACCGACCTGAACTCCGGCAAGTGGACGATGTCGGCCGGCGCGCACCTGCCCGCGTCGCCGCGGCACGGCACCGTCCTGCCGGTCACCCAGGCCGAGATGAACCGGCTCAGCGCTCCCCCGGCACCGGTGAAGGCCGACTCGAACGGCCTGGTCGCGCACTGGCCGCTCGACGCGAAGTCGGGCACGGTCGCGGCGGACACCACCGGCCACGGCTACGACGGCGCCCTCGCCGGTGACGTCTCCTGGGCCGGCGGCGCGCTGGCCTTCGGCGGCAAGAACGGGCACGTCCAGCTGCCGAACAACCTGCTCACCGGGGCCGGCGCGGCCACCGTGTCGGCCGACGTGCTGGTCGACCCGAGCCAGCAGACGCCGTACTTCCTGTGGGGCCTGGGCAACACGGCGAAGGACGGCACCGGCAACGGCTACCTGTTCACCACCGGCGGCACGGCGAGCGGCGGGTTCCGTGGCGCCATCGCGACCGGGAACTGGACCACCGAGCAGGCCGCAGGCGCCGGCGGGCTGCCACGGGGGGTGTGGAAGAACGTCACGCTCACGGTCGGCAACGGCGTCGAGGTGCTGTACTTGGACGGCGTCGAGGTCGCCCGCAACGCGAACGCCACCATCAAGCCGTCGGACCTCGGCGGCGGCGTCACGGCGGCGAACTACCTCGGCCGGTCCGTGTACGCGAGCGACAAGACCCTGACCGGCAAGATGAAGGACGTGCGGCTCTACAACCGCGCGCTGTCCGGGCTCGAGGTCGCCACGCTGCCGTCGAACAGCACCGCGATCCGGTCGGTGGAGCTCGACTCGCTCAAGACGCCCGCCGTCATCGACTCCGGCGCCGGGACCGTCGTGCTGCCGGTCAAGCCGGGCACCGACCTGCGCCGGCTCGCGCCGAAGTTCGGCCTGGCGCCGGGCGCGACCATCAAGCCGGACAACGGCAAGCCGGTGAACCTCGGCTCGCCGAAGAAGTTCACCGTCACCGGCGCCGGCGGCGACCGTCGCGTGTGGACGGTCGAGGCGCACGAGGTGCACAGCCCGGTGCTGCCGGGGTACAACGCCGACCCGAACATCGTCGCGTTCGGCGACACGTACTACCTGTACCCGACCACGGACGGCTTCGACGGCTGGAGCGGCACGAAGTTCTCGGCGTGGTCGTCGAAGAACCTCGTGGACTGGAAGGACGAGGGCGTCATCCTCGACCTGGGCAAGGACGTCGGCTGGGCGGACAAGAACGCCTGGGCGCCGACGATCGCCAAGCGCAACGGGAAGTACTACTTCTACTTCTGCGCCGAGGCCAAGATCGGCGTCGCGGTGAGCGACTCGCCGACCGGCCCGTTCGTCGACTCCGGCAAGCCGCTGATCGCGAAGAACCCCGACGGCGGGCAGGCGATCGACCCGGCGGTGTTCATCGACCACACCGGAAAGCCGTACCTGTACTGGGGCAACGGCAACGCCTACGTCGTCCCGCTGAACGACGACATGGTCTCCTACGACCCGGCGAAGATCACCCGCCTGGATGGCCTGACCGACTTCCGCGAGGGGCTGTTCATGGTCGAGCGGAAGGGCACCTACTACCTGAGCTGGTCGATCGACGACACCCGCAGCGAGGACTACCGCGTCGGGTACGCCACGGCGCCGAGCCCGGCCGGGCCGTTCACCAACCACGGCGTGATCCTGAGCAAGGACGCCCACCTCGGCGTCCTCGGCACCGGCCACAGCTCGATGCTGCAGGTCCCGGGTACCGACGACTGGTACCTGGCCTACCACCGTTTCGGCATCCCGGGCGGCGACGGCACCCACCGCGAGACGACGATCGACAAGCTGACGTTCCGCCGCGACGGCACGATCGCCCCGGTCGTCCCGACCCTGGAAAGCGTGCGGCCGCAGCGGATCCCGTGGCACTGCGGGGGTGTCCGCATCAGCTGAGAGTCACTCGACCTGGTGAGACGGAGATCACGAGCGACGGCGTTTACCCCGGCTGGGCCGGGGTAAACGTCCGCCGTTCGGGTTGCTTCAACCGCGTCCGCCCCAGGAGTCGTTTGATGACCAGTGTCCTGACCGACGGCCTCGAGAACTCGCGTCCGGTCCCCCGGCCGCGACGCCGTCCGGTCACGTCCGACACGCTCGCGGAGCTCGCCCGCCTCACCGCGCTGGCCGAGCTCGCCCGGCGCTCCTCGCCGTCCCTCATGCACCACGCGATCCTCGCCGGCACGTCCCCCGCCACGGTGGCGGCCGCCGCGAAGGTCGGCGTCGCCGAGGCGCACATCCGCTGGCACGAATGGGCCGACACGGCCGTCGGCCGCGACGAGTACCTCCGCGTCCACACCGCGTTCGCCGAAGCCGTCGTCGCCCGCCACGACGCCCTGGAGGAGGAACTGTGCCTGTGACGATCGACGGCACGACCCTGGCCGACCTCGCCGCGCTCGGCGACGCGGCCACCGAGCTGCTCGAGGAGATCACCGAGCAGCTGGCCACCGCCGCCTCACGACGCTGAGGCGCCTATCCGGCCAGCTCGGGCAGGGTCAGGGTGTGGCTCGTGTGCCGCACCTTGGCGCGCAGGTAACGGAGGTTGTCGGGGTTGGCGTGCACGCCGGTGGGCACCGTCTCGGCCACCGTGATGCCCCGCTCACGCAGCTGCCGGACCTTGTCCGGGTTGTTGGTGAGCAGGTCGACCTCGGCGATGCCCAGCGCGGTGAGCATCTGGGCGGCGGCGGTGTAGTCGCGGGCGTCCTCGGGCAGGCCGAGCGCGGTGTTCGCCTGATAGGTGTCGAGACCCGCGTCCTGCAGGGCGTAGGCGTCCAGCTTGGCGTACAGCCCGATGCCACGGCCCTCCTGACGCAGGTAGAGCAGCACGCCGCCGGCGCTGTCGATGCGCTGGACGGCCTCGCGCAGCTGGGGCCCGCAGTCGCAGCGGGCGGAGCCGAACACGTCCCCGGTCAGGCACTCGGAGTGCATCCGCACGAGCGGGGTCGCGGGATCGCCGAAGACCAGGGCCAGGTGCTCGCCGCCGTCGGCCAGGCCGTCGAAGGTCACGACTTCCGCCGTCGCCGAGTAGCCGTCGGCGAAACGCAGCGGGACCCGCACCCGGGTGCGGACGGTGGCGGCGGGGATCATGGCGGCTCCTGTCTCGTTCAAATTTGAACCTAGAGCGACCGTACCCCTTGAGTTCGAATTTGAACAACAGGTACGGTTGTGACATGGGTCGTCCGCGGTGGCTGAACGCCGAGGAGAAGCGCGCCTGGAACGCGTTCCTCGGCACCTACGAGCTGCTCAACCGGCGGCTGGACCAGCAGCTCAAGCAGGACTGGAGGATCTCCCACCTGCAGTACGTGATCCTGGCCCGGCTGTCCGGCGCCCCGGACCGCGAGCTGCGGATGGCCGAGCTGGCCTGCGCGGTGTCGAACTCCAAGAGCGGGCTGACCTACCAGATCGGCCAGCTGGAGCAGGCCGGGCTGGTGCGCCGCCGCGCGTGCGAGAGCGATCCTCGCGCCGTCTACGCCGGCCTCACCGACGAAGGCATGGCCCTGCTGGAGCGCGCCGCGCCCGGGCACGTCGCCCTGGTGCGCGAACTCCTGATCGACGTCCTCACCCCGGACCAGCTGAGCGCGCTGGCCGACGGGCTCGGCGAGGCGAACCGCCGCATGCTGACGGACGGAGACGACGGCGGCTGCGCCGGAGAACGCCCTGATCGCCCCGGCGGCCCCCGGTAAACTCGGGGGATCGGCACGATCCTCGATCGGGTACCGGAGGTCCGCCATGGGCGCGATCGCTTCGAGTCCCGCCGCCCTGGTCGTCTACCTGGTGCTCTTGGCGGGACTGGCCGCGTTCCTGGGCTATGCGTGGTTCACGCGGTACCGGGAGAACTGGGACGAGCTGCTGCGCAAGTGGTCCGCCAAGCGCGACGACGAGCGCGACCGGCGGCCGCCGGAGGACTGACGAACCCGCCTCCCGGCAACGGCTGTCCACAAGGGATCGAGGGTCAGGTCGCCGCCGGGTGGGTCCAGAGATCGCCCGCGCCGCCCCGGGCGACGTGCTCGCCGTAGACCCGCACCTTGTCCGAGATCACGTCGAGGCACTCGTTCAGTTCCGCGATCCGCGCGACGACCTGCTCCTGGTGTTCCTTCAGCAGCTCCAGCCGCTCGGGTTCGGTGCCCGGCCCCCGGCGCACCAGGTCCGCGAACTTCCGGATCGTGGCCAGCGGCATGCCCGACGCGCGGAACTTCGTGCAGTACAGCAGCCATTCGACGTCCCACTCGGTGTACACGCGACGGCCGCCGGCGTCGCGGCGGACCGGGCCCGCCATCAGGCCTTCCCGCTCGTACAGCCGCAGCGCGTGCACGCTCATCCCGGTGCGCTCGGCCACCTGCCCGATTCCCAGCTCCACGAAAGCGATGCTAGATCAGTTGACCTAGACCGCGGTCCAGCTCCTAGCTTGGCCGCCATGAACACGCAGCAGCACAAGATCGGCTCCGGCTTCGGCCACCGCACCACGGCGGCGGAAGTCCTGCACGGCACCGACCTCACCGGCAGGCTCGCCCTCGTCACCGGCGGGTATTCCGGCCTGGGCGCCGAAACCACCCGCGCCCTCGCCGCCGCCGGGGCCCACGTGATCGTCCCGGCCCGGCGTCCCGCCGAAGCCCGTCGAGCGATGGGCGGCACGGCCGAGGTCGCCGAGCTCGACCTGGCCGACCTCGGCAGCGTCCGCCGTTTCGCCGAAGGGTTCCTCGCGTCGGGCCGCGGGATCGACATCGTCATCGGCAACGCCGGGATCATGGCCTGCCCGGAAACCCGGGTCGGCCCGGGCTGGGAGGCCCACTTCGCGGTCAACCACCTGGGGCACCACGCCCTGGTCAACCTGCTCTGGCCGGCCATTAGGCCGGGCGCGCGGATCGTGACCGTGTCGTCGGCGGGCCACCAGCTTTCCGGGATCCGCTGGGCCGACCCGCAGTTCGAACGGGGCTACGACCGCTGGCTCGCCTACGCCCAGGCGAAAACGGCCAACGCCCTGTTCGCCGTCCACCTCGACGCGCTGGGCCGGGCGTCCGGGATCCGCGCGTTCTCGGTGCACCCCGGCGCGATCCTCACACCCCTGCAGCGGCACCTCACGCACGCCGAAATGGCCGGCCGCGGGTGGGTCGACGCGGACGGCAGTCCCGCCGACCCCACGTTCAAGACTCCGGCGCAGGGCGCGGCGACCCAGGTCTGGGCGGCGGCTTCCACACAGCTCGCGGGCCTGGGCGGGCTGTACTGCGAGGACTGCGACGTCGCCGAGCCGACCGAGAGCTCCGCGATGGTCTCCGGGGTCCGCGAACACGCCGTCGACCCCGGCGAAGCCGCGCGGCTTTGGGCGCTTTCGGCCCGGCTGACCGGTGTGGACGCCTTCCGCGTGTGAGAAGAGCCGGATCGCGCAACCATTCGGGGTCCTCATCCGTGCTTTAAGGTGTGAGGACCATTTCGGAACGACGGCGGCTCTTCCGGCTGCGGGCGACGGGGATCGCGGCACTGGCCGGGGCCGGCCTCGCCTTCGCCCATACCGCGACCGGCGCGACGGCCGGGGGACCCGTCCTGGCCGCGTCGACGACCGGGCACAGCCTGCCGGACACCGCCGCCCCGGCGCCCGTGACCACGCGAGAAGCGCCGAACCCGATCCTGCCCTTCAACGCGAAGCTGACCTCGGAGGACATTCCCGTCCTCGGCGGTGGTGTGCGCAGCGGCGCCTGCAGCGGCTCGCTGGTGGCACCGCAGTGGGTCGTCACCGCCGGGCACTGCTTCCACGACGTGCACGACGTCCGGGTCGGCGGCCGGTCGCCGTACACGATGACGGTGACCGTCGGCCGGCTGAAGGACAGCGATCCCGGCGGGCACACGGCCGAGGTCGTGGACGTCCGGCAGTCGCCGGTCAACGACCTGGCCGTGGTGAAGCTCAGCAGCCCGGTGACCGGCATCGCCCCGGTGAAGCTGTCCGAGACGCGGCCCTCGGTCGGCGAACAGCTCCAGTTCGCCGGCTGGGGTTCGCACTCGGCGACCGTGCTCGGTCCGTCGGACCACCTCAAACGCGGGCATTTCCGGGTGTCGGGCGTCGACCGGGTGACCCTGGAAGCCCAGCCGGTGGGCACGCGCACGGTAGAGAACGGCCCGTGCCCGCAGGACTCGGGTGGCCCGTTCTTCCTTTCCGACGACGACCACAGCGGGACGCTGGTGGCCATCGTCAACACCGGCCCGCCGTGCCCCCAGCCCGGCGCCGAGACGATCGCCCGCGTCGACGTCGTGGCGGATTGGATCCGCGAACAGACCGGGTGACGCTCACCGCGTCCGCAGTGCGGCCACTTCTTCGTCGATCAGCAGGTCAGGGTCGAACTTCATGCCGGTGAAGTGGCCGGCCAGCTCGAGGGAGAGCACGCCGTGCAGGCGCGTCCAGAAGGACAGCGCGCGGTGCAGGGCCGCGGCCGTGGCGGGCCGGTCGCCCGCCCACTCGCGGTGGTCTTCGAGGTGCACGTCGAACGGCGTCGGCGGCTCGCCGTCCGCGGGCGCGGCGCAGGCGTCGACCAGCACCGCCATCACCTCGGACGAGATCGCGGTCGTGTCGGCCGGGGCCTGATAGCCGGGGACGGGCGTGCCGTAGACGAGGAAGTACCGCTGCGGGTCGCTGCGCGCCCAGTCCCGGATGACGTGGGCGAGGCCGGCCAGGCCGGCACCCGCGCCGGAGGCGGCCCGGACGGTGTCCGCGAGGCTGCGGTAGGCGTCGCGGATCAGCGCGGTGATCAGCTCGTCCCGGCTCGCGAAGTACCGGTACAGCGCGGGACCGCTCATGCCCACCTGCTTGGCGATCGCGTTGAGCGACAGCGCCGGCACGCCCGCCGCGGCGATCTGCTCCCACGCGTGACGCTTGATCTCCGCACGCACCTGGGCTCGGTAGCGCTCTCGCGGGCTCTCGTTCACCGTTAGAGGTTATCACTTTTCCTATTGACACTCACACCGTCGTGGTTATAGCTTCTAACCAACACGATAGCCACTTACGAACGGAGAGAACCATGACCGCCCTCCGGCTGCGCACCGCGCTCCTCGCCCTTCCCCTCGCCGCCGGGCTCGCCGGTTTTGCGGCGCCGGCCCAGGCCGCCGCCCCGGCGCCGGTGACGTGCCACGGCGCGGGCATCGACCCCGCGGCCCAGCTCCACTACCGGACCCAGGCGCTGGTCAAGGCCCCGCCGAGCACGGTCTGGAAGCTGCACACCGACGTGGCGGACTGGCCGTCGTGGCAGCCGGCCGTCACCAGCGCGCAGCGGCTCGACCCCGGGCCACTGCGCCCGGGCTCGCGGTTCCGGTGGACCACCCCGGCCCCCGCCACGCCCACCACCCCGGGAACCACGCTGGTCATCACCTCCACCGTCGGACAGGTCCAGCCCGGCCGGTGCGTCCGGTGGACCGGGCCGGCGGTCGGCGACGGGCTGCGCATCGACCGCGGGGTACACGTCTGGACCTTCACCCCGGTGCGGGACGGCGTCCTCGTCGCCACCGAGGAGAGCTGGACCGGCGAGCAGATCGAGGCCGACGCGGCCACCGCCCTCCGCTACCTGGGTGGCGGCCTCGACGCCTGGCTCGCCGATCTCAAGACCACCGCCGAAGCCCGCGCCTGCGGCCGGTGAAGGAGAAGACGATGACCACCACCATCCGCCCCTCCGGCCGGACCTCGAAGACCGTCCTCGTCGCGGCCTGGGCTGTCCCCCTCATGGTTGTCGGCCAGTTCGCTCTGCTGGCCGGCCTTCCCATCGCCGTCGTCCTGATCGGCTCCCGGCGCGAGCGCCGCCTGCGCTGGTGGGCCGGCGCCCTCGCGGCGGTGTACGCCGTGCTGCTGACGCTGTGGATCTCCGGGCCGGGCAGCGCGCCCAGCCTGTCGAAGTACCTGAGTCCTGCCGCCACCGCGCTCTTCGCCGCGGCCGGGCTCGCGGTCGCCGCGGTGGTCAGCCGCCGGCGTGCCCGATGACGAACGCCGTCAGGAAGCCGATGGTGGCGAGCAGGCCGGTGTAGAGCTCGGTGCGTTCGAACGCCTCGGGGATCATGGTGTCGGCGATCATGGCCAGGATCGCCCCCGCGGCCACCGCCGTGATCGCGGCGACCGTCGCCGGGGACGCCGTCCGCAGCAGGAGGTTGCCGAAGAGGGCCGCGGCCCCGCTGACGACCGCGATGCCGCTCCACACCCCGAAGACGTACCGGGCACTTCGCCCGGCTGCCTTCATGCCCGCGGCGCTGGAGAGTCCTTCCGGGACGTTCGAGATGAACACCGCCGCCAGCACCGTGATCCCGACTCCCCCGCCGCCGAGCAGCGACACGCCGAGCACGACCGATTCCGGGATCCCGTCGAGCAGGGCGCCGACGGCGATGGCGGCCCCGCTGCCCGCGGTGTCCTGTTCGGACGGTTGCTGGCCGCCGGAGCGCTTGCGGTGCCGGGCACCCCGCCGGGCCAGCAGCACGTTGATGGCGACGTAGACGGCCGCGCCGCCGAGGAAACCGCCCGCGGTCGGCACCAGCCCGCCGGCGTGCTGGGCCTCGTCGACCAGGTCGAAGGCCAGCGCGGAGATCAGCACGCCGGCCCCGAAGGCCATGATCCCCGCGACGACCCGGCGGGACACGCGCACCCACCACGCGACCGCGGCGCCGAGGACCAGCGCGATCCCGCCGACCAGGCCCCACAGCCCCGCCTCTGCCCATTGCGGCACGAGAGCCACCTTTCCGCCGGCACGTGATCGTCCGGGAAGGGACTACCCACGGACGCCGACGGGGACACCTCCGGGCCGCGAAACATTGTCCTGATGTGCGAAGACATTCCCCGGACATTCCCCTCCTTGTGCCGTCTCCCGCCGCGCCGCCAGGCTCCGGTGGCACCGGCGAGAGACCGCCGGTCGTCGAGAAAGGAAACGGACATTCCCATGCGCACCAAGAGCAGCAAGCCGGCCCGGGTCGCCGCCGTCATCGGGACGGCCGTCGCGCTGACGGCCTTGTCATCGGGCCTGACGGCCGGCCAGGCCGGCGCCGAGACGCTCAGCACCTTCTCCCTGTGCTCCGGCACGGCCACCGGCGCGGTGGCCAAGTGGGGCCCGGTGTCCAAGCACTGCTCCTACACCAGCCCGGCGAGCGGCTGGCACGGGAAGCTGCGGGTGGAGTGGAACACGCAGTCGGGCACCAACCAGGCCGCGTGCGTCGAGGCCCGGATGGGCAAGGCGGCCCACCCCGACGCCTGGCAGGGCATCGGGTGCGGGCAGTCGGGGGTCGGGACCGTCAAGTGGCCCGCCAACAGCGCGTCGAACCTCGAGGTCCGGGTGAAGGGCATGGGCACCAGCCTCGTCGCCAACGTCGACTACTTCATCTGAGCCGGTGACCACGCCCCCGGCCCCGCGCGCTCGCGTGGGGCCGGGGCTCAGCCGGTCACGTCGACCTGGAAGTAGATGCCGCTCGACTGCGGCAGGTAGAACCGCCCGCCGGAGTCGACCATCTTCCAGAACACCTGGCAGGGTCCCGGCGTGCCGCGGGCCTGGACCGGCACGCTGACCGTCACCTCCGCGCCGGGCCCGGCGTCCGGCAGCGGCACGCGCGGATCGGTGTGGCAGACGTCCAGGCCGTCGAGCGGGGGCAGGCGCTGCAGGAACCGGCCGTGCCAGGCGACCGTGCCGGCGTTGCGCAGCCGCCACGTCTTGACGAACCGCTGGTTCACGGCGACCCGGCTGCCGTCGGGGTAGGTGACGTCGGCGACCAGGCTTGAGGCGTCGCCTTCGATCGGCAGCGACGGTTCCCCGCCGCTTCGGGCACGCGGCACGTTCACGGCGACCACGACGCCCGCCGCCACCGCGACGACGACCGCGGCGACCAGCAGCCACCCGTGCCGCGCACCTTCCGGTCCGGCCGTCCCGCCGCCGTCGCCGTCCTGCCGGGCCGCGTTCCAGCGGGCCCGCCACTCGCGCCGGGTCTCTTCCTCCTCCCGGCCGAGCACGGTGACAGCGAGGGGCCGCACGAACTCCCAGGTGGTTTCCCAGCTGGGCAGCTGCAGCCCGCGCGCGGCGGCCGCCAGCGCCGACTTCGACGCCACCGCCCCGAATTCGGTGCGCATCCGGTCGTAGGACGGGTCGCCCGCCGCCTCCTTGAGCACCAGCAGCGCGTGCGCGAACTCCGCGACCGGGCCGCCGTCCGGGTCGGGCCGGCGGGCCCGGCGCCCCCGCTTGCGCACCGGGCCGCCCGCGTGGTCGATCGTCATCTCCTGCCTTCCCCCGAGACCCGATCGCGACGGTAACGCAGCTTCGGCGCCCTCGCCGCCCGGAAGATCACCCGGCCGGGGGCCGCTGCGCAGTCCCGAGGGGCAGCGGATTCCGCCCCTTCGGCCGCCAGTTACCCGGCTACGCTGGGCCGCAGCGGATCAGGGGGGTGCGATGCGGGTTCTGCTGACCGGGCTGCCGATCCGGTCGCACCTGATGCCCGTGCTGGTGCCGCTGGCGCGGGCGGCGCGGGAAGCGGGGCACGAGGTCGCGATCGCCACCGGGGCGGCGGTCGCGGACGACGTCGAGCGGCTCGGGGTCCCGGTCGTGGTGCTGCCGGACGCCCTGGCCCCCGGGGAACTGGGGCGGCGGCCGGACCTGCTGGACCGGTCGCTCCTCTCGAAGCTCCGGCACTGGCGGCCGGAGGTGACCGGGCCACTGGCCGTGCCCCTGTTCAACGACACGATGACCGCGGAGTTCGCCGCGAACGTCGTCGACGCCGCGTGGCACCCCGACGTGATCGTGCGGGAGACCAACGAGTACGGCGGGTACCTGGCCGCCGAGGTCCTCGGCGTGCCCTCCGCGGTGGTCGACATCGCGCCGCTGCTTCCCCGGCTGGTGCCGGACCTGGGCGCTCGGCTGGACGTCCTGCGCGGCGGCTTCGGGCTGCCGCCGTCCGGCTCGGTGACGGCCACGCTGACCGCCGGTCTGCTGCCGGAGCCGTGGTACCCGGCCGAACTGCGCACACCGGGGCACCGGTACCACCGCGTCCCCGAACCCGCCGTGGCTCCCGCCGAAGCCGGGCCGGTCGTGCTGGCCGCCTTCGGCTCGAACGTGCCTTCCCTGCTGGCGCCGGACTCCGAGCTGTTGGCGATCACGGTGGAAGCACTCGGCGCGCTGGGGGTGCGGGCCGTCGTCGCGCTCGGCAGCGACGAGGCCGTGGCGTCGTGGACCGGTCCCCGCCCGGAAAACGTCGAGCTGGCGGGCTTCGTGCCGCAACGCGCGTTGCTCGCCGCGAGCGACGTTTTCCTGACACACGCGGGATTCAGCGGCGTGCGCGAGGCGTTGTCGGCCGGGGTGCCGATGGTGGCGGTGCCGTTGTTCGCCGACCAGCCGGCGAACGCCGGGCGCGTCCGGGAACTGGGCGCCGGGTTCCGGGTCGACGCGGCCGGGCTCACGCCGGAACGGCTGGCCGACGCCGTCTCCCGTGTCCTCGGCGAGCCTTCGTACCGGTCGGCCGCGCGGGGTTTACGGCGCCGCATCGGCGAACTGCGGCCGATCACCGATTTCGTCGCCGATCTCGAGGGGCTCACTTGACCGAGTGTGGCGCGCGTCACGGAATGCCCGTCGATCTTCGGCGCTACACACGGGTAGAAACCGTCCGTCCTCGAGGGAGTGCCATGTCCGCTACGACCACCCCGGCCGAAACCGCCACCGCCGTGCCCGAGCTGGAGGACTTCGACTTCCCGCTCACCGACGGGGCCGCCTGCCGCATCGACGACCCGGACTGCGAAGCCTGCCAGTGATCTCCCGGGTGCCGGCCGGGCTCCCGGCCGGCACCCGCGTCAGCCCGGAAGACCGCCGGGCGCGGGCAGTCAGACGTGCATGGCCAGCCACAACGCCATCCAGGCGACGCACGCCAGCGCGCCGCCCACCCCGAACGCCAGCAGGACGCGCCGCAGCCCCGCGACGACCCCGGCCCGGCCCGACATCTCGGTGATTCCCGCTTCAGCCATGGCCAGGAGATGCCCGCCCCGGGAGCGGGCAAACGTCGGTCCCGCCGATTCGCCCGGCACGGGACTCGTCAGAGAGCGGCGAGGGCCACCCGGTCGCGGCCCGCTTTCTTGCCCGCGTACAGCGCGTCGTCGGCCGCCCGGATCACCCCGTCGAGATCGGCCGCCGGCACCACCGGGTGCAGGGCCGCGCCGATCGTCGCCGACAACGTCACCGGCTCGCCCGTGGGCGTGGAGACGCGCAACGCGCGGATCCGGAGCCGGATCCGCTCGGCGATGGCGCGGACTTCGGCTTCGTCGACGTCGGGCAGCAGGACGGCGAACTCCTCGCCGCCGTACCGGCCGACCGTGTCACCGCGCCGGACGGCCCGGGTCAGGACGGTGGCCACCGCGGCGAGGACGTCGTCGCCGACCGGGTGGCCGTGGGTGTCGTTGATGCGCTTGAACCAGTCGAGGTCGATCATCAGCACGCCCACCCGCTGCCGGGTCGCGCGGGCGCGCTCGAGCGCGTGCTCGGCCTGTTCGCCCCAGGCCTTCGCGTTCAGCAGCCCGGTTCGGTGGTCCGTGCGGGCGGCCAGCTTCAGCTGGTCGAGCTGGACGCACTGGTGCAGCGCGAACGTCGGGATGATCATCAGCAGCGCCGCGGGCGGCCACCACAGCAGCGCGAGCGCCACGAAGACGCCGAGCGCCAGCTGGCTGACCTCCAGCAGGTTGTCCGAGGCGCTGCCCAGCAGCCGCCGGCGGTGCTCGACGGTGACGGTCCAGGCGATGACCGTGCCGACGAGCGCGGTGTTGACCGCCCACTGCACCGCGGCCGCGGTGACCACGGCCGCCAGATCGGCCCAGCCCGGCCGGACGCCGGCGCCGAGCTGCGCGAGGTGCTCGTGCGCCCCGGTCGCCCGCAGCACGGCGGCCGCGGCGGTGGCGGCCAGCGCGAGCGTCGCGGCGGTGAACACCGTGCGGTGCGGCGGCCGGACCGCGTCGAACCGGTTGACCAGCAGCCAGCGGTGGCCATAGATCGCGGCCACCAGCGCGACTTCGAGCACCAGCGGCAAGGCGATGACGCCGGCGAAGATCCAGACGCTGCAGAGGTCGACGTAGGGCGTACCCGACCGGTCGCGGCGCCGCCGTTCGATGAGGTGCGACGCGTGCAGGTGCGGCAATGCCGCCGCGACGAGCCAGCCGGCCGTCACCCACTGCCGGTCCGTCGGCGCCGTCCGGGCGGCGAGCACCAGCACGCCGAACGCCACCAGGATGACGCCCAGGACGAGGAACCGCACCCGCCCGGGCAACGACCACAGCTTCCACCGCACCGGTGCCCAGCCCGCGTGGGTGATGTCCTCTCCGCTCATCGCAGCGCCTCCCCGCCCTGCTCCGCGCCGATAACCCCCAGTAGCCCACGGTAGTCGCGTTGCGGCTCGATGTCAGCCGATTCCCCACAGCGCGACCCGACCGGACGGCTGAGACCATTTGCGGGATCCCGCACGGGACGAACCGCACGGAAAGGCGAGCCGATGAGCGACAAGGGCTGGTGAAACCCCACGACCGATCCCCCACGCCCCGACGCACCGGGAAGGAGTACGCGATGAGCGACAAAGGCTGGTGAGCCCTCAGGCTTCGGCCGGCAACGCGGCCGAGACCGCGTCCGGCCGGCGACGCGACCAAGCGGCGGCCGCGGCGAGCGCGACCAGCGCTCCCGCGGTGCCCGCCCAGGCGATCGCCGTCGCCGGGCCGGCCAGCTGCGCGAGCAGCCCGCCGGCCACGACTCCCAGCCCCTGCCCGGCGATCATCCCGGTGCGCGCGAACCCGAGGGCCCGCCCCCGCACCGGCGGCGGGGACAGCTGCACGAACGTCGCCCCGGCGGTGACCTGGTAGGCCGAGCAGAGCCCGGACACGAACAGCAGCGCCAGGGCCGTGCCCAGGTCCGGCTGGGTCCAGTAGGCCGCGAGCGGCGCCGCCGTGCCCACCGCCAGCACGCCGAGGGCGCGCACCCGCACCGGCCGGGCGACCAGCCGCAGCAGCAGCGCGCCGGCGACCGCGCCCGCGGGCTCCGCGGCGAGGAGCACGCCGATCCAGCCGCCGCCCGCGCCGACCTGGTGGGCGAACGGCACCGCGAGCCCTTCGGGCACGACGGTGAACAGCGCCAGCCAGCCCAGCCACACCAGCGTGCCCAGCGTGCGGTCCTTGCCGACGACCACCGCGCCCGCGGCGACCCGGCGCCAGGAGCGCCGCCACCAGGTCGCCACCACGACGTCGGGTTCCGCGGCCGGGGGCGGGTGGCGGCCGAGACCGGCGCGGATCAGCAGGGCGGAGACGGCGAACGTGGCGGCGTCGATCGCCAGCGCGGCGTGCGCGCCGACCCCGGTGACCACGAAGGCGGCCACCGCGAACCCCAGCACCAGGCACAGCTGCGTCGTCACCTGCTGCACCGCCTGCCCCGCCTCGTACCGGGCGCCCAGCAGCTCCGGCAGCACCGCGCCCTGCGCCGCCGAGAACGGCGCTTCGGCCAGCTGCACCAGCACCAGCAACGCGGCCAGCAGCGGCAGCGGGACCGCGGGCACGGCCATCAGGGCCACCAGCGCCGCCCGGACCACGTCGCACACCACCAGCACCCGGCGGCGCGGGAACCGGTCGGCCAGCCACGACAGCAGCGCCCCCGAGACGAGCGCGGGCAGCATCGACAACGCGTACGTCGCCGCGCTCAAGGCCGCGGATCCGGTGCGCTGGAACACGAGGATCGACAGCGCGACCCGGGCCAGCTGGTCCCCCGCCACCGACAGCAGGCCCGCCAGCCACAGCATCCGGAACCCGCGCACCTCGAACGCGGACCACGTCGCACCCCGACGCCGGCCGGCCATCCCCACCCCCCAGGCTGTCACGCGGAAGCGTTGCCTGGAAACTCACGGTAGCGCGTGCCGGGGCCCGCCACCACCGCCGCTGGGCGGTGTCCGGACCACCGGTGCGGGGGTCAGGCCACCGGCGGGGTGCCGTGCGTGTGGAACGACTCGATCGTCTTCAGCCCCCACGCCTGCCCTTTCGCCCGTTCGGCCTCGGTCCAGGTGACCGGCTCCCAGTCCGGCGCGAAGATCAGGCGCCCGGTCGGGTTGCACAGCTCGACGCGGTTGCCGCCCGGTTCGTAGACGTAGAGGAAGAACGTCTGCTGGATCGCGTGCTTGTGCGGCCCGGTTTCGATGTGCACGCCGTTGTCGAGCGCGATGTCGGCGGCCCGCAGGATGTCTTCGCGGGTGTCGGTCGCGAAGGCGATGTGGTGCAGGCGCCCGCTCGAGCCCGTCCAGTCGTTCGTGTAGACGATGTCGTACGACTTCTGCGCGAAGTGCGTCCACTGCCCGGAAATCACCCCGCTGTCGAGCCGGATCTGCTCGGTCACGCGGCCGCCGAGGGCGTCGCAGACGAACCGCCCGTTGGCCTCCGCGTCCCGCGCCAGGTAGTTGACGTGGTCGAGGCGGCGGACGCCGACCCCGCGCCCCGGGTACGCCTGCGCCTGGTTCTTCAGCGCGGGCCGCAGGTGCTCGGGCGGGTCGTAACGCTCGGTTTCCCAGTAGATCTCGAGCTCGTGGCCGTCCGGGTCGCGGAACAGGTACGTGGGCCCGATCCCGGTGTCGCCGTCCACCCAGCCGACCCCGAGGCCGCGTTCCTCCAGCGCGGCCACGCGCCGCATGAGGGCGTCCTCGCTCGAGGCGCGCACCGCCGTCCGCCCGACCCCGGACGTCTTCGCCGCGGTGAGCTTGAGGCTGTGGTGCTCGTAGTCGTCCCAGGTGCGCAGGTACACCGAGTCGCCGTCGGTGCCGTTCTCGGTCAGCCCCAGCACCCGGACGAAGAAGTCCAGGCTCCGCTCCGGTTCCGGGGTGCGCAGCTCGACGTGACCGAGGTGCGCGACCTCGTGGCGCGGCGAAGGATCGGGCATGGCCTCACTCCTCAGGGACGGGGGAAAACGGTGCCGTCGAACAGCTTCCGCGCCGTGCGGAACACCGTCGACCGGCGGACCCGGGGCGGGGTGACCGTGGTGTCGAGCTCGATGCCGACCGCGAGCTTCCCGCTCGCGTGCTCGACTTCGACGGGCTCCCCCGCCGGCGGGGCGACCAGGAGGTCCCGGCCGACGGCGCCGTCGAGCAGCAGCGCCGTCACCACGCTGACGGCGCCGAGGACGCCGATCGAGGGATGCGGCTCGACCGGGATGAACGTGCGGGTGCAGATCGCGCCGCCGTCGCGCGGCGCGGAGACGAGGGTGGTCTTGGGCACGGAGCTCGCGCCGACGTCGCCGAGCCCCATCAGCTTGCCGGCTTCGGTGCGCAGCGCGTCGATCCGGCCGGCGAGCGCGGTGTCGGCGGCCAGCTCCCCGGCCGGTTCGTGGCCGGTGACGCCGAGATCGGCCGCGCGCGCCACGACGACGGGCATCCCGTTGTCCACACAGGACACCGCGATGCCGCCGACGTCGTCCCGGACGTGACCGGTCGGCAGCAGGCTGCCGCACACGGACCCCGTCGTCCCGGTGAACCCGAGCTCGACCGGGGCGGCCGTGCCGGGCACGCCGGAGATGGCCGTGTCACCGCGGTAGTCCACCTCGCCGCCGGGGGTGGGGAAGGTCGCGACCGCGATCGTGCCGGTGTTGAGCAGCCGCACGCGCACGGTGGTGCGCTCGCCGCCGGCGGGCACGAGCCCCCGCTCGACGGCGAACTGCCCGACCCCGGCCAGCAGGTTGCCGCACGTCTGCCGGGCGGAGACGGTCGCCTCCGCCACCCCGAGCTGCAGGAACAGGTAGTCGACGTCGTGACCGGGCTCGCTCGCCGGGGACACGACCGCCACCTTGCTGGTGACGGGGTGCGCGCCGCCGAGGCCGTCGAGCTGGCGGGGGTCGGGGGTGCCCATGATCCGCAGCAGCAGGTCGTCTCGGGCGGCCGGATCGGCGGGCAGGTCCCCGGCGAGGAAGTAGGCGCCCTTCGACGTCCCGCCGCGCATGAGCATGCAGCGCACGCCGGTCATGCCTGCTCCTTCGCGTACTCCTCGGCGGTCAGGTACCGGACGCCGAGGGCTTCGAGCGTCGCGCGCAGTCCGTAGCGGTCGAGGCCCAGCTGCCCGTCCGCGAACGCTTCCCGCGCCGCGGCTTCCTTTTCCAGCCTGGCCCGGGCGGCTTCCAGTCCATTTCGGACCTCTTCGCGGCGGACGCACAGAACGCCGTCGTCGTCGGCCAGGACGGCGTCACCCGGGCGGATCACCTGCCCGCCGAGGACGACGGGCACGTTCACCGCGCCCGCGGTCGCCTTGACGGTCCCCTGCGCGCTCACCGCCGCCGACCACACGGGAAAGCCGAGCGCGCGCAGCTCGGCGACGTCGCGGACGCCGGTCCCGGTGACCAGGCCGCGCACGCCGCGGTGCCGCAGCGCGGTGGCGAACAGCTCGCCGAAGAGGCCGTCACGGCACGGCGAAGCCGTGGTGACGACGAGGAAGTCGCCCTCGCGGCACTGCTCGACGGCCGCGTGGATCATCAGGTTGTCCCCCGGCCAGCACAGCACGGTGACGGCGGTGCCGCCGACGCGGGAGCCGTCCTGGATGGGCCGCAGGTCCGGGCCGAGCAGGCCGGAGCGGCCGAGCGCTTCGTGGACGGTCGCGACGCCGTAGCCCGCCAGGCGCGTCACCTGCGCCAAGTCGGCACGCGGCGGATCGGTGACGATGACGGGCTTCATGCGGCCACCGTACGTTCTGGTCGACGAAATTGTCAACAATCTTGGCGAGCAGGTTGGCGGCGCTTTCGGCGCCTCAAGTGGCTGCGGCTTGTTCGACAAGACTGGTTCACGGCCCGCGTGCTGGCGGCGAACCGCCGGGGCGGCCGCGCGGGTCATCGCAAAATGCTGCCAGGAGCGGCGGCATTCCTCGCGAACAAATTGTTGACAATCCCGGCGAACAAAGTCCTGCCGGAAGTGCCGAGTCATTCCTCCACAATGGATTCCAGCAGCTCGGCGGCCAGCTTGTCGGCCGGCCGGACCCACTGGTGGCGCAGGGTGCGGAAGAGGGCCGCGGCGCGTGTCCCCGGCCAGGCTTCGGGCAGCAGCTCCGGCGGCAGCACCGGGTCGCGGCGGATGAGCAGCAGCCATTCCGCGCCCAGCCGGATCCGCTGGGAGAGGTCGTCGAGATCGCCGTACGCCCGGTCGGTCCACCGCCGGAGGAACTCGTCGTAGCCGGTCGCGATCTGCGGCAGGTCCCAGGCTTCCCGGGCGATCCGCGCGGGGTCGGTCCACATGAACGGCTCGGCGCGGAACACCTCCGCGTGGTCGAGCAGGTCGAGCTCGGCCAGGGCCGGCGCGATGTCGGCGGCCGCCGTCGAGACCCAGAGGCCGCTGCGCAGCAAGCCGAAGCCGAACCAGCCCAGCCGGGTGCGCAGGGCGTGCCGGTCCGCGCGGCGGGTCTCCGGCACCGAGAAGCTCAGCAGGGTCCACCGGCCGTCCCAGTGCCGGTCGACGATGTCGCCGTCGAGCTTGCGCTGGCCGTCGCGCAGCACCGCGGTCCCGTGCTCGGTCAGCCCGAGGAAGGCCTGGCGGCCCCGGCGGACGGTCCGGAGCAGGCCGCGGCGGCTCATCCGGCTCAGCGTCGCCCGGGTCGCGTGTTCGCCGACGCCGAGGCGGCCGAGCACGGCGAGGACACCGCCGGTCGACACGGCGATCCCGCGGTCCAGGACGTGGTCGCCGAGCAAGGCCAGCAGCAGGGCTTCCGGCCGCACGACCAGTGCGGACCCGTCTCCCGCGGGATCGACGGCTTCCGGCATGCGCCACCTCCTCGCCCGAACCACCGGCTCTCAACCTACCGGGCGGCGTTTGTTCGTCATCTCAGTCGCGATCGCCAGATTTTTGTCTGACTTTTTTGCTCATTCCCGGGAATTCGAAAGTTTCGCAGCAGGTTCATATTTGATGAATCATTGACGGTCGTCGCCAATATGCCTACTCTCGCTCGGCGAGGGGGATCGCCGACCGGAGGTCACCGATGAGTGGATTCAGAACGGCGTTCGTGACATTCGTCAGCACCCTGCTGATCACCATCGCCACCGCCGTGGTCCCGGCCCCGGCGTCGGCCGCGTCGCTGGTGGAGGTGACGGGCTTCGGCGCCAACCCCGGCGGGATGCGCATGCACGTCTACGTGCCGGACTCCCGTCCGGCCAACCCGGCGATCGTGGTCGCCATGCACGGTTGCGGCGGCTCGGGTCCGGGCTTCTACTCCGGCAGCGAGTTCGCCTCGCTCGCCGCCCGGTACGGGTTCATCGTCATCTACCCCAGCGCCCAGCAGCAGGCCGGGTTCGGGAACTGCTTCGACACGTGGTCGGACGCCGCGAAGCACCGCGGCGGCGGCAGCGACCCCGTCTCGATCGCGTCGATGGTGACCTACGCCGAACAGCACTACGGCGGCGACCCGAACCGCGTCTTCGCCACCGGCTCGTCCTCGGGCGGCATGATGACCAACGAAATGCTCGCCCTCTACCCCGACGTGTTCAAGGCGGGCGCGGCGTTCATGGGCGTGCCGTTCAACTGCTTCGCGAACGCCGCGGACTTCCCGCCGTGGTCCAGCAAGTGCACTGGCAACGGCGGCGCGAACCGCACGCCCCAGCAGTGGGGCGACGCGGTCCGCCAGGCCTACCCCGGCTACACCGGTCCCCGCCCGCGCGTCCAGCTGTGGCACGGCACCGCCGACACCCTCGTGCCGTACTCGCTGCTGCAGGAGGAAATCGAGCAGTGGACCAACGTGTTCGGGCTGAGCCAGAACCCGACCTCCACCGACACGCCGCAGTCCGGCTGGAACCGCCGCCGCTACGCCGACACCTCCGGCACCGTCCGGGTCGAGGCGTACAGCATCCAGGGCGCCGGGCACAGCCTGCCGTCGGCCGGCATGGCCGCCGTCGCGATCGCGTTCTTCGGCCTGGCTTCCTGACCGAGGCGGCGCCGCGATGTCATGAACGACTCTTTCCAGTCGTCGGATGACTGGAAAGAGTCGTTCATGACATCCGGAAGGGTCAAGGATGCAGCGGGACGGCCTCGGCGGCGTCGGCCGCCTTCAGTGCTTCGATGACGCCGGCCAGGTGGACCCGCGTGGCCTCGGCCGCCTCGGCGGGGTGGTGGGCGCAGATCGCGTCGATGATCGCCAGGTGCTCCGGCAGCGAGACCTGCGGCCGCCCGGGCCGCATCGCCAGCCGGAACTGGTGCCGGACGCTCTGGCCGCGCAGCCGCTCGAGGACCCGCGCGGCCGTGCGCTGGCCACTGATCTCCCGGACCCGGCGGTGCAGCCGCTGGTTGAGCCCCGAATACCCGACGACGTCGCCGCCCGCCACGGCCATCTGCATCAGCTCGCCGAGTTCCCGCAGCTCGCCGACCTCGGCGTCGTTGATGCGCTCCGCCGCTTTCGCCGCGCAGAGCGACTCGAGCATCATCCGGACCTCGGAGATCTCGACGGCCTCCTCCAGCGACACCGCGCGCACCCGGGCGCCCCGGTTCTGCACCCGCTCGACGAGCCCCTCGTTGGTGAGCTCGATCAACGCGGCGCGGACCGTCGCGCGGCTCGCGGCGAACTGGTCGGAGAGGTCCGCTTCCACCAGCCGCTGGTTGGGCACGAACTCGCCGCGGACGATCGCGTCGCGGATGGCCGCCACCACGGAACGCTCCCCCGGCTGCCGGTCCACAGCACTCTCGCTCATTCCTCGGCTCCGTTTGTTGACAATTTTGTCTAGCACATCGTGTACTCGATCGTATCCTGCCGAGAGGATTCTGCTGTGACCGGAGCCATCGCGATACTGGGACTGGGTGAGGCCGGTGGTGCGCTCGCCCGCGACCTGACCGCCGCCGGGGCCGTCGTGCGCGGGTACGACCCCGCCGTTTCCGCACCCGAGGGCGTCGTCGCCACCGGTTCCGAAGCCGAAGCCGCCGCCGGTGCCGATCTGGTGCTCAGCGTGAACAGCGCGTCGGCGGCCGTCGGCGCGCTCGAAGCCGGGCTGGCCGGGTCGCCAGCGGGAGCGGTCTGGGCGGATCTGAACACCGCGTCCCCCGGCACCAAGCGGCGGCTGGCCGCCATCGCCGCCGCGCACGGCATGCCGTTCGCCGACGTCGCGATCATGGCGCCGGTCCCGGGCCGCGGTCTGCGGGTGCCGATGCTCGCGACGGGGAACGCCGCCGGCACCGTCGCCGCCGCGCTGAACCCCTTCGGTGCGGCGGTCGAGGTCATGGACGGCGAGCCGGGACTCGCCGCCGAACGCAAGCTGCTGCGCAGCGTGTTCTTCAAGGGGATGTCGGCCGCCGTGGTCGAAGCCCTGCGTGCCGCGCGTGCCGCGGGCTGCGAGGACTGGCTGCGGAAGGTCGTCATCGACGAGCTCACCGCGGCTGGTGCGTCCACAGTGGACCGACTGGTCGACGGTTCGCACCGGCACGCCGTGCGCCGCACCGCGGAAATGGCGGCGGCCGCCGAGATGCTCGGCGAACTCGGCGTCCGGGCCGATGTCGCGAGCGCAGCGCGCGACCAGCTTGCGCACATAGCTTCACGCAAGATTGTCAACAATCGTGAGTGAACTTGTGGTCAGCACCCCGGTCACGTTCACCGATGCGCGGCCAGCACTGCCGCGAGGCCCTCTCGCAGGTCCTTGACGAAATACCCGGGGACCTCCAGCGAAGGGAAATGTCCCCCGGCTTCGGGCGACCGCCATCGGACGATCTGCCGGTACCGCTCCTGCGCCCAGGGACGCGGGCTCTTCTCGATGTCACGGGGATACATGGTGATCGCCGCCGGGACGTCGACCCGGAGGTCGGGGTCGAGCGAGTTGTGGCTTTCGTAGTAGATGCGGGCCGCCGAGGCGCCGGTCCGCGTCAGCCAGTACAGGGTGACGTCGTCGAGGACGCGGTCCCGGGAAATCGTCTCGAACGGGCTGTCTTCGGTGTCCGACCACTCGGCGAACTTGTCGAGGATCCAGGCGAGCAGCCCGACCGGTGAGTCGACGAGCGAGTAGCCGATGGTCTGCGGCCGGGTCGCCTGCTGCTTCGCGTACGCCGCGCGGTGGTGCCAGAAATCGTGGGTTTCCTCGGCCCACTCGCGCTCGACCGCCGTCAGGCCGTCCGTGGTCAACCCGGGCGGTCCCGCCGCGAACGTGGTGTGGATGCCGAGGACGTGTGCCGGGAACCGCCCGGCGAGAACCGTGGTGATGTTGCCGCCCCAGTCGCCGCCGTGGGCGACGAACCTGCCGTAGCCGAGCCTGCCCATCAGCTCCACCCAGGCGGCCGCGATCTTTTCGGTTCCCCATCCGGTGGTGGCCGGCTTGTCGCTGTACCCGAAGCCCGGCAGCGAGGGCACCACGACGTGGAACGCCGGCACGTCCGCGTCGTCCGGATCCGCCAGCTCGTCGACCACGTCGACGAACTCGGCGATGCTGCCCGGCCAGCCGTGCGTCAGGATCAGCGGAGTGGCATCGGCGCGCGGGGACCGGCGGTGCAGGAAGTGGATTCCCAGCTCGTCGATGGCCGTGCGGAACTGGCCGATCCGGTCGAGCCGCTCTTCGAACGACCGCCAGTCGTACCCGGTGCGCCAGTAGTCCACGAGATCGACGAGGTCGGCGAGCGGAACGCCCTGTCCCCATCGGTCAGGGCCGGGCGCCGCGCGATGGACCGTCTCGGCCTCCGGCAGCCGCGCGGCGGCCAGCCGCGCCCGCAGATCGTCGAGGTCGGCGTCGGTCGCGCGGGCTTCGAAAGCTTGTACGTCGCTGGTGAGGCGGAGCATGAGACCTCCTGGTCGTCGCGGAACCGGCTAAGACGGTTCTAACACGGCCTCACGGCCCCCTGCAACCGGCTAAGGTGGTTCCATGCGTGCCGGTTTCCCCGAATTTCGCCTGGGCAGCGTGCTGGCGACCAGCTTCACGGCGACTTTGACGGAACGTCAGGGCGACGCCGTGGAGCGCATTCCCACGCCGCAGCGGCTCGTCGACTGGCTGGCGGTGAGCGGCCTCGCCGTCGACTCCTGCACCCCCGCCCAGCTCGGCCTCGCCCGGGAACTGAGGGAGTCGATCCACGCCGCCGCGACCGCGGCGGCGACCCAGGGCGCTCTTCCCGCCTCCGCTGTCGCAGTCATCAACGACCGCAGCGTTCAGGGCCGGGCCGCGGCCGTCCTGACACCCGACGGGAAGCGGCAATGGCGGCTCAGCTCGGCTTCCCGCGTGGAAGACGCCCTCGGCGTGATCGCCGCCGACGCGATCAGCGTCATCGCGGGTGAACGGGACGGAAGACTGGCCTTGTGCGCATCACCGACCTGCCGGGCCGCCTTCTTCGACACCAGCCAAAGCCGCACCCGCAAATGGTGTGACATGAACACGTGCGGGAACCGGCAGAAGAAGGCGCGCTTCAACGCCAATCAGCGCAAGAACTCCGGACCAGCGGAGCTGCCGGACAGCTGAGAACCGGGACCGGCGAGGCGCGTTACGGCTTGAGGATCGTCGTGGGCAGGCCGAGTATCTCGACGATCCGCTCGACCGCGTCGCCGAGCCGCACGAAGTCCTCCCCCAGCGGCTCGACCACCAGCCGGCGCACGGTGGCGACGTGGCCGGGTGCCGCGGCCGCGAGGTGCGCGCGGCCGGCGTCGGTCAGGGTGGCCACCGTGAAGCGCCGCCCCTGGCCGGTGCAGACCGTCCGGGTCACCCACCCCCGGTCCTCCAGCCGAGCGACCGCGTGCGAAATCCGGGGCAGCGATCCGTTCGCCATTTCCGCGATCTCGCTCATCCGCAGCGTCTCGTCGGGCACCGCCGACAGGCGGGCGAGGATCATGTAGCCCAGCAGCGTCAGGTCGGCGTCGCGCAAGAGCTGCCCCTCGAGTGCCCCGGGCAGCGTCAGCAGCACCTTGGCCAGGTTGATCCACGCCCGGTGCTGGTCGGCGTCGAGCCAGCGGACCGGCTCCTCACGCTTTTCCACGTTGCGCTCCTCCACGGTTGACTTTAACACGCAACTCAACTTAGCGTTGGGTTTAACACGCAACTCAAGGAGGAGCCATGACCGCCACCACCACCCCGACCTCGACCCTCGCTCTCCGGCTCGGCCTGGCCGCCGTCGCCGCGCTCGCCGTGAACACGGCCATCGCGCTGGTGGCTTCCGCACTCGACGACGGCGGTCTCGGCATGGGCCTGGCCCCCGTCGCCTACCTGCCGCTGACCCTCGTCGGGCTCCTCGCCGGGGCGTTCGGCTGGACACTGATCGCGCGGCGGGCACCGCACGCGCTGCGCGTGGTCGTTCCCGCGGTGCTCGTCCTCACCTGGGTCCCGGACCTGCTGCTGCTGGCCGCGGGCGCGACCGCGGCGAACGTCGTCGGCCTGATGTTCATGCACCTGGTCGTGACGGCGGCCGTCGTCACCGCGATGCGCCGCACCAGCGCGCCGACGGCTTGACGATCGCGAGGACCAGCGTCGCCCCGGCCGGAACCACCACCGTCAGCATCCCGACGAACGCGGCGCCGGCGTACATCCCGCCGAGGCCACCGCTGTAGTACCAGAGGCCGGCCGCGCTCATCACGACCGAAACCAGCGACAGCAGGATGGCGAGCCCGCTGCCGATGATCGTGAGCACCCGGCCCATCGGCTTGCGCAGGAACAGGAGGATGCCGCCGGGGAGCAGCGTTCCCGCGAGGACGATGTTCTGGATCAGCGCGAGGAGGGACATCCAGAGCGGGAACCCGGGGCTCGCCAGCGTGACGACGCCACCGATCAGGCCGATGAGGTACAGCAGCCCGCCGAGGACCGCGAGCACGCCCGCGATGATCGCCGTGGCCCCGTTCGGCCGAGGTGGCTGCATCCCGTAGCCCGGTGCCGGGTACGGCCCCGGCGGGTACGGCTGACCGGGGTACGGCTGCGCGGGGAACCCGCCGGAAGGCGCCGGATAGGGCTGCTGTCCCGGATAGGGCTGCTGGGGTGCGTAGCCCGGATACGGCTGCTGCGGCCCCGGCTGCCCGGGATGCTGCGGGTACGTCATGGCGTCCTCGGTCTCGGCTGACCGCCCCCGACGGTGCGCCACCCGGCCTCCGGCGGCTACGGCCGTGATCGAGTCTCTCATGGGCCTCGGCCCGCTCAGCGGCCCTGCCGCGTCAGCAAGGCGTCCAGGCGGGGGTAGACGGCCCGGGCGTTGTGTTCCCGGATCGCCGCCCAGTCCTCTTCGGACAGTCCGGCGGCTTCGGCGTACCGGCGGGTGTCGTCGAAGTGGTGGCCGGTGCGCGGGTCGACGCCGCGGACGGCGCCGACCATCTCGGACGCGAACAGGATGTTGCCGGCCGGCACGACCTCGAACAGCAGGTTCGCCCCCAGCTGGTGGTACACGCACGTGTCGAAGTAGACGTTGCCCAGCACGTGTTCCTCCAGCTCCGGCTTGCCCAGCGCCGCCGCGAGGCCGCGGAACCGGCCCCAGTGGTAGGGCACCGCGCCGCCGCCGTGCGGGATGACCAGCCGCAGCGTCGGGAAGTCGGTGAACAGGTCGCCCTGCACGAGCTGCATGAACGCGGTCGTGTCCGCGTTGAGGTAGTGCGCGCCGGTGGTGTGGAACGCGGGGTTGACGCTGGTGCTGACGTGCACCATCGCCGGGACGTCGTACTCGGCCATCTTCTCGTAGACCGGGTACCAGGACCGGTCGGTGAGCGGCGGGGCCGTCCAGTGGCCGCCCGAGGGGTCCGGGTTGAGGTTGAGCGCGACGGCGCCGTACTCCTCCACGCAGCGGGTCAGCTCGGGGACACAGGTGGCCGGGTCGGTGCCCGGGGACTGCGGGAGCATCGCCGCGGGAACGAACCGGCGGGGGTACAGCCCGGCGACGCGGTGGCACAGCTCGTTGCAGACCGCCGCCCACTCGGCCGAGGTCTCGAAGCCACCGACGTGGTGGGCCATGAACGATGCGCGCGGCGAGAAGATCGTCAGGTCGATCCCGCGTTCGTCCATCAGCCGGAGCTGGTTCGGCTCGAGCGTTTCGCGCAGTTCGTCGTCGCTGATGCGGAGGTCGGCGCGGAGGGGCGCGGCGGCAGTGCCCTCCAGCGCGGCAGTGCCCTCCAGCGCGGCGGGGCCGTCCAGCGCGGCGATCTGCCGGTCACGCCACGCACCGAGGGCGGGCGGCGCGGTCGTGTAGTGGCCGTGACAGTCGATGATCAAGGGGATTCCTCACCGCTTCGACAGGCTTGATCCTTGCCACCTTAATCGTCGATCAGATTGTTAACAATATCTGCAACGAAGTGGTCTTTGGAACGTCGCAAACGTTGTGGCCGATCTAGACTCTCCCGCATGCACGCCCGTTCCCGCCGAAGCGTGGGCAATCTGCCGGCCGAGCTGACCAGCTTCGTCGGCAGACGGCATGAGCTGGCGGAAGCGAAACGCCTGCTCTCCGCGGCCAGGCTGGTGACGCTGACCGGCGCCGGCGGCGTTGGCAAGACGCGGCTCGCGCTCCGCGTCGCCGCCGACGTGCGCAGGGCGTTCCCCGACGGCGTCTGGCTGGTCGAGCTGGCCGACCTGGGAGACCCGCCCCTGCTGCCGAGCACCGTGGCGGCGACGCTCGGCCTGCGCGGCACCGGCGACCAGGCCGCGGGGCTCGCCGAGTACCTTGAGGACAAGCAGCTGCTCCTGGTGCTCGACAACTGTGAACACGTCGTCGACGAATGCGCGACGCTGGTCGCGAAACTGCTCGCGGTCTCCGGCGGGCTCCGGGTGCTCGCCACCAGCCGGCACACGCTGCACGTGGAGGGCGAGCACATCCTGCACGTCGAGCCGCTGCCCGTCCCGGCCGCCGAAGACACCGGCGCGAGCCCGGTCGAAGCGGTGACGCTGTTCACCGAACGGGCGGCCGCCGTTTCGCCCGGTTTCGAGCTGACGCCGGACAACCGGGCGGCGGTGATCCGGATCTGCCGTCGGCTGGAGGGCATCCCGCTCGCCATCGAGCTGGCCGCCGTCCGCCTCCGCGTGCTGTCGGTCGACCAGCTCGTCGAGCGGCTCGACGACCGCCTCGGCCTGCTCACCTCGCGCCCGCTCGGCGCAAAGCCCCGGCCGCGGACCCTGGAAGCGGCGATCGGCTGGAGCTTCGAGCTGTGCACGCCCGCGGAACAGCGGATGTGGGCGCAGGCGTCGGTGTTCCCCGGCGGGTTCGACCTCGACGCGGCCGAGCACGTCTGCGCGCCCCGCGAAACCGACGGCGACAGCGCGCTGGACGTCGTCGCGGGCCTGCTGGACAAGTCCGTCATCAGCCGCCGGTACGGCACCTTCGGACGGCACGCCTGGTACCGCATGCTGGAGACCGTCCGCGACTACGGTGGCGCGAAGCTGGCCGAGGCGGGTGACGAGCCCGGCCTGCGGGCCCGGCAGGCCCGGTACTACGCCGACCTCGCCCGGCGATACCGGGCCGAAGGGTTCGGTCCGCGGCAGGTGGAGTGGCTCGATCGGCTCCGGCGCGAGCACCCCAACCTGCGGGCCGTGCTGGAGCACTGCCTGTCCACCCCCGAACGGGCGGGCCACGCGCTGGACATCGCGGCCTCACTGTGGAACTTCTGGTACGGCGGCGGCCTCGTCCCGGATGGGTGCCGGTACCTCCGGCGCGGGCTCGAGCTGTGCGGCGAGCGCACGATCACCCGCGCGCGGGCGTTGTACGGCATGACGTTCCTCGCGATCCAGACCGGTGCACCGCACACCGAGCTGCTGGCCGAGCTCGCCGAGCTGGCCGAAGAGTTCGACGACGAACGGCTCCGCGCGGGCCGCGCGGAGTGTGCCGGGATGGCCGCGTTCTTCACCGGCGACCTGCGGGGCGGCGCCGAGCTGCTGGAGCACGCGCTGGCCGGGTACCGCGCGGCCGGCGACGCGCTGCTCGTGTTCGACACGCTGATCCTGCTCGCCGCCGCGCGGTTCTTCCTCGGCGACCCGCGTGGCGCGGCCGCCGCGGAGGAGGCACTCGCCCTGACCGACCGGCACCGGGCGCGCTGGTCACGGGGCTACGCCTTGTGGGCCGTCGCGATCCACCGCTGGCGGGCCGGCGAGCACCAGCGGGCGGCGGACCTGCTGCGCGAGGCCATCGCCCTCCGGCTCACCGACCGCACGCTGCTCGCGTTCCTCGTCGAGGCGCTCGCGTGGTGCCATTCGTCCGAAGGCGCGCACGACCGCACCGCCCGGCTGCTCGGTGGCTCCCACGCGGTCTGGCGGCTCAGCGGCGCGCGGGTCGGCGAGATGAGCCCCTACCAGAGCTTCGACGAGCAGTGCGCCACGCTGGCCCGCAAGGCACTCGGGGACGAGGAGTTCGACGCGGCCTTCGCCGCGGCGGCCGGCTTCGGCCTCGACGAGGTCGTCCGGTACGCACTGGGCGAAAAACCCGCCACCGCGCAGGCGGGCGGCCCGGCGCGGAAAGGCGAGCCCGGCGGACTGACCCGGCGGCAGTGGGAGATCGCCGAACTGGTGGCGCGGGGCATGACCAACAAGGAGATCGCCGCCGGCCTCGTCATCAGCGGACGGACCGTCGAGGGGCACGTCGAGAACATCCTGGTGAAGCTCGGCCTCACCTCCCGCGCCCAGGTGGCTTCGTGGCTGGCCGGCCAGCCACGGCGACCCGCGTAGTCGTTCGGGTAGTTTCCCCGGTTCCCCCCGGGCGGCCCCGGACGATCCTTTTCCCACGACCCGGACGGTGCGGAGGAGGACGAGGTGTCCATCGACTCGGCGCCGCAGGCCTGTCCCCAGTGCCAGCGGCCGACGGTCCTGATGTCCCACGCGTGGGGCCGTCAATGGGTGCACGTCGGTACCTGGCGCCCGCAGTGCGGCGGCCCGCCCTGGACCGTCCGTGTTTCGGGGACCGGACCCCGGCCGGGAGCCCGCGGTTAGGTCACCCGAACCGGCCGGGCGCGTGGATGCCACCCCTCGTGGCCCGGCAGAGCGTGGCGGGGGCGCCGATCTTCGCCCCCCAGGATCGTGCGACCCCGCCACGCTCGCCCTCCCGGACGCCTTCCCGTGACCACACACGGCCCAAGGCGTTCGTGAATGGCCCATCGAGCCCGCGACTCTCGGTGGGCCATTCAGGCGTCTGGTGCATCAAACCAGTTTGATGTATTTTCCGGGGATGGCTCCCGAGCCGCCCGCCTTCGTCCGGCTGGCCGCGCACCCGCTGCGCTGGTCGCTGCTGAGCGCGCTCGCCGGTGGCGACCTGCGCGTCCGGGAGCTCGTGGAGCACGTCGGCCAGCCGCAGAACCTGGTCTCCTACCACCTGCGGCTGCTGCGCGGCGGCGGGCTCGTGACCGCGACGCGCAGCAGCTTCGACGGCCGCGACAGCTACTACCACCTCGACCTCGACCGCTGCGCGGGCGCGCTGGCCGAAACCGGCGCCGCGCTGCACCCCGCGCTGCGCCCGGAGACCCCGCCCCTCCCGGACCGGGTCGCCGTGCTGTTCGTGTGCACCGGCAACAGCGCCCGCTCCCCCATCGCCGAAGCGCTGCTGCGGCGGCGAACCGCCGGGAAGGTGACCGTGACCAGCGCGGGCAGCCACCCGAAGGCCGCACTGCACCCCGGCGCGGTCCGGGTGCTGGGCGACGAGTTCGGCATCGACGTCGCCGGGCAGCGGCCGCGGCACCTGGACACGGTCGCCGGCCGCCGGTTCGACCACGTGATCACGTTGTGCGACAAGGTCCGCGAGACCTGCCCCGAATTCCCGCACCACCCCCGCCGCCGTCACTGGAGCATCCCCGACCCGGCGGGGTCGCGAGAGCCCGGTTCGTTCGCCCGGACCGCGGCGGAGATCGACACCCGCGTCCGGCACCTGCTGCCGGATCTCTCGGCGCCACGAGACAAGGAGGCCCGGCCGTGACCGACCAGTACGCGAGTGTCCGGTACATCGTCGACGACGTACCGGCGGCCATCGAGTTCTACACCACGCACCTGGGCTTCACGGTGCGGATGAGCGCCGCGCCCGCCTTCGCCGATGTCGTCCGCGGCCCGCTGCGGCTGCTGCTGTCCGGCCCCGCCAGCTCCGGTGCCCGCGCCACCCCCGCGGACACCTCCGCCGCCGGGCGCAACCGCATCCACCTCGTGGTCGCCGACCTGGACGCCGAGATCGCGCGGCTGGCCGGCGCCGGCGTGGCCTTCCGCACCGACGTGGTCGCCGGCCCCGGCGGACGGCAGATCCTCCTCACGGATCCCGCGGGCAACCTCGTCGAGCTCTTCCAGCCCGCCCACCGCGACTCGTAGCCACTGCTCCGAACGCGGGACGGAGCCCGCCACCGTCGCCGATCGTGTTGTGGACGGCCGAGACGCGGACCTAGGCTGGTGTCCATCCCTGGTTCAACCCCGAGCCATCCCCTGACCGTCGCCTCAGCGGGAGGGTGGGTTTCGCCATGCCTTCGGCCGATCGGTCCCGTCCGGACCGGCTGACCACGTCCCGGTCGCACGGCGACCCCGCCGTCGTGACGCTGGACGGAGAGCTCGACAGCGGGACCGTCCTGATCATGGCGCGCGCCGTCGCGCAGTGCCTCGCGCAGGACCCCGCTCCGGAGGTCGTCGTGCTCGACCTCACCGGCGTCACGCTGCTGGCCGCCCCCGCGATCCGGGTGCTGCTGCACGCCCGCGACCACGCCGCACGCTGCCGGACCACGCTCCGCATCACCGCGCCCCGCCACCCCGGGCCGCTGCGCGCCCTGCGGATTTCCGGCGCCTACGCCATTTTCGACGTCTACGTCGATCGCGTCGCCGCCTTGGCCGCCGGTGATCGGAACTCGTTCCTGGAACTGGCGCACCGGATGTGGACGGCCGGGCACTGAACCACCGGAATCACCGCGATTCGCCCGATGTGGCCGCACATCCGGAAAATAATTCTTCACCGCGAACGGTCGTGGCCTTTTTTGCGACTACCCATTACCCGATCGAGTGACGTCCGGACGGCATCCGGGTGACGACCCGCCCGAACAGCCTCGTCACAGCAGGTGGCAGCCCGCGTGGGGCGTCCCGAAATTGCGCTGTTGGTTTCGCCTTTTCGGCGCCCGGGTGAGAGCGCTTCAACGCACTGCCGGTTCGGCATAGGATTTTCCTTCGGCCAGGAAAACGTTTCCTGGAACTCCGGAAGAATCGAGGACATTCATGCGAAGACGCATGCGTGCGCACCGCCTGGGGGCGGTCCTGCCCCTCGTACTCGTGGCGGCCACCGCCGTCCCGCTGCCCGCGGCCGCCGATCCCGCGCCGCCGGTCTCGGCGCTGACGAAGTCCGTGCAGGGCACCGGTTCCCCGGCCGGCCACGGTGCCACCGCGAACTGGGTGATCGGCTACGAAGACCACGCCACCACGACCGGCGCCGCCACCATCACCGACGCCGTCGGCGCGGGCCAGGCCTACCAGTCCGGCTCGCTGCACGCGCCACCCGGCTGGACCCCGCAGTGGTCCACCGACGGCACCACGTTCACCGGCACCGAGCCGGCCTCCGGGGTGACCGCCGTCCGCGCGACGAACCCCGCCGCCGGTCCCGACTCGACGCAGCTGTCCGGCGCCCTCACCCCGCCTGTTCAGGCGGTCACCACGGCCACCGGCGGCGACGGCTTCTCCCCGATCCTGTACCGCACCCCGGGCGGCGTGCTGCAGGCCTGGAACATCTACCACCACTCGGGGGCCACCACGCCGAAGGTGGTCTGCACCGAGCTCGCCACCGGGGCGCGCTGCCCGGGCGGCCCGTGGCCGAAGGTGCTCAACACCGCACCCGGCCCGCTCGGCACCCTGGGGGCCGGGGACATCACGTCCCCCATGATCGAGCAGTACGTGCGGGATCCCGCCGCGCCCGCGAAGGTCTACTACCCCGGCTTCACGGCGACTTCGGCCGGCGTCGGCTGCCTCGACCTGGCCGCGGCGGCCAACTGCGGGTTCTGGCCGCTGGCCGCCCTCGGCGGCTCACCGCCGGTGAACAGCCTCACGGGTTTCGTGGAGAGCGGCGGAAACCTGTACGGCATCGTCAGCTCCGGCGCGGTGATCTGCTGGACCATCGCCACGCAGAGCGCCTGCGCCGGCCAGCCGTACGCGCCGATCCTGCCGGCCGCCAACCAGCCGTACGTCTACGGCGCGGTGACCGTGGTGGCGGGCAAGGTGTTCGGGTCGACGGCAGCCCCGGGCACCGGGCTGCAGCCGGCACTGGGGTGCTTCGACCCGGCGACGAACGCGCCGTGCGCCGGCTGGGCGTCTTCGCGGCCGACGGGACCGGCGGGCAACGTCACCTACAACGCCTACACAGCGTTCAGCACGACCGGCGCGCCGGTCGGCGCGTGCTCGTCGACGTCCGGCAGTGACGACGTCACGACGTGCTACGCGCTCGACGGGTCGGCGCTGCCTGCCCCGCCCGGCGCGGCCGCCCTGGCGGCGAACGTGATCGTCTTCAACCCCGAAGTCGTCACCGATCCGAACGGCCACCTCCGCAGCTACCTCCCGGTCTGGAGCGGGGGTATCGCGGGCGCGGCGCTGTGCCACGACTGGACGACGGCGTCGGCGTGCGCGGGCCTGCCGCCCCAGATCACGCACCCGAACGCGGCCGGCGGCAACACCCGGGACTACGGGTACGCGTACGACCCGCCGTCGGGCTGCCTGATCGGCCTCGGCGACGCGGGCGTGCTGTTCTCGATGGACCCGATCACCGGCGCCACGCCGTGTGTCCGTTCCGGCGGGCAGGTGACGCTGAAACCGGGCGACTTCTACTGCGACGGCGGAAGTCACGTCCAGGGCTACACGGCGGCGCGGCTGACGGGCGTCGATCCGGCGAACGTCGACTTCGCGGCGTCCCGGGTCACGGTGGTCGATCAGGACGGCGCGGTGGTGCCGACGCCGGGCTTCGCTCCGGACGGCTCGGTCGACCTGACCGGCGTCTCGGTGGCGGCGCACCCGTCGATCACGGTGACGACGACGCTGGTCCTGCACAGCGCGGCGGGTTTCAGCGGCTCGCTGGTGGTCGACTTCGCGGGCGACGCACCCCAGCTGTGCTTCCGCACGGTGATCGCGGCGGACTGCACGGTGACGTCGGTGGCGAACACGGCGGCCGGCACCGATTCGACGGGTTCGTTCACCTCCAACACGGTGACGCTCCCGGTGGCCCCGGGCGCCGCGTGCACCCCGAAGGTGACCGTGGAGAAGGAGATCTGCACGGCGTCCCACCCGGCCCAGTGCGGCCCTGGCGGCGCCGGGCCCTGGGCGAAGCAGGCCCCGGTGGGTCTCCTCGGCGTGCTCGCCGCGTCGGCGTACTGGCGGATCACGGTGACGAACCACGGTCCGGTGGGGATCACGTCCGCGCAGGTGGTGGACAGCGTGGAACCGTCGTGCCAGACGGGTCCGTTCACGCTGCAGGCGGGCCAGGTGAAGCAGGTGTACTGCGCGACGTACGCGCTGCTGAACCTGTTCCCGATCACCAACAAGGCGAAGGTGACCTACGTGCCGGTGAACGTCCCGCCGGGGACGCCGCCGTCCGCCACGGACTGGTCGTCGGCCAAGGCCTGTTCGCTGCTGTGCGCCCTGTAGGGAGGTGAGCCGGGCGGCCCGCGAGGATGTTCTCGCGGGCCACCCTCTCTTCGGCAGCGGCTCACACCGTGGCGGCGTCTCCCGCGAGCGGCCCGGGCTCGGCCTTCGGCGATACCGCCGGCGCCATCAGGACCGCGCACAGTGGCACCGCCATCGCGATCGCCGCCAGCACGAACACCGGGAACAGGAACGAAAACACCTCCGCACCAGCCGGGTCCGGGGCGTTCACGTCCATGTTCATCCGGACCGCCGCCATGCCCGTGTAGTGCATGCCCGTCACCGCCGCACCCATCACGAAGCCCGCCAGCAGCCGCAACGGAAGACCGTCGAGGAACACCGCGAACCACAGCGCCGCCGTCGCCGCCACCACTGCGATCACCACCGACAGCGCCACGAGGCCGCCGTCGTAGCCGAAGTCGCCCTTCACCCGCAGCGCCGACATTCCCGTGTAGTGCATGACGTTCACCGCCAGGCCGGTGATCACGCCGCCGAGCGCGAGGCGCCACCAGCCGAACTTCGCGCGGCCGCCCACGACCACGAGCCCCGCGAACACCGCCGTCACCGAGAGGATCGCCGACAGCACCGTGCGGAAGACGTCGTACCGGACCGGCATTCCCGGGGTGCTGAAGCCGAGCATGGCCACGAAGTGCATCAACCAGATGCCGACGCCGCCGATCGAGATCGCCGCCAGCAGCAGCCAGCGCATGCGGTGGCGCGGGTCCGCCGCGTGGCGAGCCTGCACCGCGCACGCCAGCCCGAGCGCGCAGCCGACCACCGACGTCAGGTAGGCCAATACGAGCAGCCAGTGCCCGAGCGCGAAGTGCTCCATCGCAAGGTCCTCTCTAGAGGTCGCGCAGCCCGTGCAGCACGCGTTCCATCAGGTCGTGGCGTTCGTCCCAGGTGGAGGTGTCCGACAGCGTGTCGCGGACGATCACCAGGTTGTCCTCCATCAGGTCCGACACGAGCACGCGGACCACGCCGAGCGGCAGGGAAAGCAGCGCGGCGATCTCCATCAGCGACCGCGGCCGGACGCACAGCTCGGTGACCTCCGCGAGCGCGCTTGAGGAAAGGTACGCAGCTTCGGCCCGGCCCGCGGAGGTGGTCTCGACCAGCGCTTCGACCGCGATCTCCATCGACGGCGCCGTCCGGCCTTCCGTCCACGCGTAGGGGCGGGCGAGCGCCGGGCTGCGGCGCGGCTCGTCCCCGTACGGGCCGGACGGGTCGTCGATCACCGGTGGTCCTGGGCCACCGGTATCTCGCGCGCGGGCACGTCGACCTTCTGCCCCACCCGCTCGACCAGCATCGTCATCTCGTAACCGACCAGCCCGATGTCGCAGCCGGTCGAGGCGAGCACGACGAGGTTCGAGCCGTCGCCCACGCTCATCAGCAGCAGGAACCCCTGCTGCATCTCGATCACCGATTGCACCACCCGCCCGGCGGTGAACAGCTCCGCGGTGCCGAGCGACAGGCTCGACAGGCCGGCCGCGATGGCCGCGAGCTGGTCGGCGCGTTCGCGGGCCAGCGCCTCGTCGGCGGCCACGAGCAGGCCGTCGGCGGAGACCAGCACGGCGTGCGCGACCCCCGACACGTCCTGGACGAACCCGTTGACCAGCCAGTTCAGCGTCGCCGTCCGTTCGGGCGGCGCGGTGGAACCGGGAAAGGCCAGTGTCCCGCCGAGGGACCGGGCCGACGGGTCGGCGCCGGCACGGCGAGGCTGCAGGCCGGGAAGTTCCGTCATCGCGGATCCACTTCGTCCTTTCCGGATCGTTCGGCGCGGGCCGCGGTTTCCTGCCGGGCCGCGCGCATGCCCTGGTAGTGGCGGGAGAGGCTGCTGCGCACGGCGGCGGCGTCGCGGAACGTCCCGCCGGTCTGCTCGCGGGCGCGCGGGACGACCGCACCGGGCGCGAGCTGGGCCCCGGGCCGCCGGGTCGGCAGGCCGGCGTCGGTGAGCCGCTGCGCGACCGCGGGTTTGAGAGCGCTTTCGGCGGCGTGCCGCGTACGGTCGGCCGGGTCGTCCCACACACCCACGGGGGCTTTTCCGAGTGGGGCGACGGGCTTTTCGACCGAGGTGGGTGGGGCCGCCGGCTCCGCGGCGTGCGACGCCGATGCGGTGGCCGGCTCTACAGGGGTGTCCGTGGCGGGTTCCGCGGGGGATGCCCGGTGGGCTGCCGGAGTCTCGATGGCCGGAACCGCCGCGGCCCCTCCGCCCACCGCAGGCCACTCCACCGGTGCGGCCGCTCCATTCCGGCGGACCACCGGCTTGGCCGTCGGCTCGGTGAACCAGCTCGTCACGACCTGCTCGAAGATCGGCGTCGACGCCTGGGCCGGCACCACCGGCGGTCGCGCGTGGCCGTTGCGGTTCCCTCCCGTGGGCACCAGCCGTCCCGCGCCGATCGGGCGGGCCAGGTCGGCGAGCACCAGTGGCCCCGGGACGTGCACGCTTGCCGTCACCCCCGCATGGCGCGCCGCCGTGCCGGTCGATCGCAACCGGACCGTCACCCCGTGCAGCGCCGCGAGCCTGCCGACCACGAACAACCCCATCCGGCGGGTCGTCTCCGGGCCGACCGTGCCGGCCGCCTCGAGGCGGCCGTTCACCGCCGCGAGTTCGGCCGGGGTCAGGCCCAGTCCCTGGTCCACGACCTCGATGAGCAGGCCGCCGTCGGCGCCGCGGTCGGCCGTCAGCGCCACCTTGTGCTCCGGGGGCGAGAACCGCGTCGCGTTCTCCAGCAGCTCAGCGAGGATGTGCACCACGTCCGCGGCTGCCTCGGGCTGCACCGAACTTCGCGGCGCGTTGCCCAGCGCCACCCTCCGGTAGTCCTTGACCTCCGACGTCGCCGCGCGCAGCAGGTCACGCGTCGGCACCGGTTCGCGGCCGTGCCGGACCGGGCGGCCGCCCGCCAGGACGTGCAGGTTCTCGCCGTTGCGGCGCAGCCGGGTCGCGATGTGGTCGATCCGGAACAGCTCGTCGAGCCGCCTCGGGTTCTGCTCCCCCGCCTCGAGGTCTTCGATGATCGACAGCTGCTGCTCGATCAGCGACTGGCTCCGCCGTGACAGCGTCATGAACATCTCGCTGACCTGCTTGCGCAGCTCGGCCTGCTCGACCGCCAGCCGCACCGCCTGGCGGTGCATGTCGTCGAACGCGCGGGCCAGTTGCCCGATCTCCTCCTCCGTCCGGACGCCGGAATCGGGCACCTCGCGCCAGTCGACGTCATGGCCCTCGCGGACCTGCCGGACGGTCTCCGGGAGCTGTTCGTTCGCCGCGCGCAGGGCGGCCGCGCGCAGCCGGCGCACCGGCGTGACGAGTGACCGCACCACCAGCAGCGCGATCGCGAGCGCGCCGAGCAGCGAGCCGAGGACCAGTGCCGTGTCGCGCAGCGAGTCCGCCCGGGCCCGGTCGGCCGCGGCCGAGACGTCGCCCGCGAGCTTCGCCGAGACGTCGTCGAGCACAGCCGTCACGCCGGTGGTCTCGGCGGCGATCGAGGGTGCGGACGACGCAAGGGGCGCGCCGTTCCCTGCCTCCTGCAGCGCGCCAGGGCGGGCTTCGGCGGACTTCGTCGCCGCGGTGAGCCGGGCCAGCAGGTCGCCCGACAGCCGGTGTCGGGCCTGCTCGCCGAGCACCAGCTGCTCGGCGGCGGTCCGCACGACGGCCGGGCGCAGCGACGCGTCGTCCGGGCTGTTCTGCGCCGCGCGCACGTAGGTTTCCTCGACGGCCAGCTCGCCCCGCAGGTGCACCAGCAGCCGGGTGGTTTCCGCGCCGGCGGCGGTTTCGGCGCCGCCGTCGGCCGGGACGAACGCGGGCACGAGGTCGCCGAGGGTGGCGATGATGTCGTTGTAGCCGGCGGCTTTCGTGCGGACGTCGCCGCCGCCGGCACCGCCTGCGCGGATCCCGGCGAGCTTGCCCAGCGCCGTGTTCAGCGCCCGGCCGGTATCGGCAGGCAGCGGCGCGAAGCCGGCGTCGCGCTGGACCGCGGCCACCTTCGCATCGACGGCCGCGGTGAGCGTGTCGGGCGCGCCCGCGGGGACCGCCACCGCGGCGACCATTTCCTGGCCCAGCGACGCGGTCAGGCCGATCGTGTCCCGCAGCACCGGCAGCCGGTCGCGGGCCGCGCTGAGCGCGGTCGCCCGGTCGAGTTCGCCCTGGATCCGGATTTCCGCGAGCGCCACCGCGACCAGGACCGGCAGCAGCAGGACGACGCTGATCTTGGTGCGAACGCTCCAGTGCGCCGGCCACCACGCGGCGTCCGCCGGGCGGCGGGGCGTGGATCTGCTTTCGTGCATGGCGGAATCGCTCGATTCCCAGCCGCGCGCACGGCTGATGTCGAACTCGGACAGGACCAGGAACCCCAGTGGGCCGATCGCGCACGTCCTCAGTGGACGGAAATCCCGGCTCCCGGACCGGGGAAGACGTGGCGTTGATCGAGCCGATCAGCAGAAGACATCACGTCCGGCACCCTTGTCAACCCTGCAGGGCAGCGTTTCGGACCACGGGGATCGAATTGATTCCGACCCGATCCCACAGTTCACGCATTGTGTGGCCATGGTCGCTGCTTGCACACTGTTCAAGTGCATTCGCGCAGTTCCAGTGCCTACTGAGCAGTAAACAACGCACGCCTTCGTGCTGGCGGCAGAATTACCCACAGCAGTCGCCGGGACGAATTCGGCCATTGTCCGAACGGTGTGTTATTTATTCCCGTGCGACGCCCGGGTGAGAGTCTCGGCCGGGGACTCGGCAGAATCCCCCCGTGACCGACATGGACGAGGAAACCCGCGCCGCGGCCGGCCACGGCAAGCGGGTCGGCTGGGTCGAGCTGTACTTCGATCTGGTCTTCGTGTTCGCGGTGGGCCAGGTGGCGCACAGCATGGTCGCAGACCCGCACTGGGCTCGCGTCGCCGGCGCGCTGGGCCTGTTCGTGACGCTGTGGTGGACGTGGATCGGCTTTGCCGTGCTCTACAACCGCCGCGGCGACGACGGCCGCGCGGCCGACCGGCTGTTCGTGCTCGCCGGCACGATTCCCTGCGCGATCGCCGCCACCCAGGTGCACCACGTCTTCGAAGGGCATCCCGCGATCTTCGCGGTGGCCATGGCCGGTGTCCGGGTGATCCTGGCGGCCGCCCACCGGTGGCCGGCCCGGCCCGGTCTCGACCAGCGCCGGATCACCTCGGCCTACGCGATTTCCGCGGTCCTGTTCGGTGTCTCGGCGATCCTCCCCTACAGCTGGGGGCTGTGGACCGTGGCACTGCTGCAGGAAGCGGGGGCGCTGCTCCTCGGCGAACGGGACCGGCGGCGCGGCGAGCGACGGGAGCGGCCCACGCGCGAGACGCGGTGGCGGGCGATGCTCGCCCCGCCGCGCGACCCGAGCCTGGCGGTCGACTCCGCACACCTCGCGGAACGCTTCGGGCTCTTCATGATCCTGCTGCTCGGCGAGCTGGTGATCACGGTCGGCACGGCGGCGCTCGAACGTCCCGCCGACGACGTCGCCTACTGGCTGGCCATGGTCGGCGGCCTGGTGCTCGCGGGCGCGCTGTGGTGGATGTACTTCACGTCGGCCGCGGAGATCTACGAGCGCATGCTGAGCCTCTCCGGCGGCAACCCCGCGCTCGCCTACTCGCTGTACGCCGGCGGCCACCTCGCCCCGGCTTTCGCGTTGCTGCTGGTCGCGGCCGGGGTGAACCTTTCGCTGCACGAGTCCCCGCCGCCCGCGGCGGTGTGGCTCCTCACCTCGGGCCTGGCGGCCTACCTCGTCGGCACCCGGGTCTTCGCGGACGGCTCCCAGCGCTGGTACCACCGCCTGGCCCGGGTCGCGTCGGTCGTCGCCACCGTGAACCTCGCCTTCCTGAGCCTGGTCCTCCCGGCGCCCGCGGTGGTCGTGGTGACCGCCGTCTGGGGCGTCGCCGCGGCCGCCGTCAGCTCGGTGCTGCGGCGCCGGACCCTCGTCCGCTTCGGCGACAACCCGCTGGCTTTCCTCAGGGGCGCCCGGGACGGATGACGTCGCCGCCTGACCTAGCTGGTCAGGATCTGCGGGGAGAGCACCTTCAGCATCGCGTTGGTCCACTTCAGCTGCCGCAGGGTCTGCGGGTGGCAGCGGCTCGCCAGCTCCAGCAGCCCGGTGTCCTTCGCCGCCTGCGCGGCCTGGGCGAGCAGCTCCCAGTCGAGCGACACCCCGGCCGCCCGGCGGTGGAGGCGGCGCAGGTCCGCGAGCAGCAGCAGGCCCGGCTCCGGACGGCGGCCGCTCAACTCGGCCAAAGCCGTCCGCAACGGTTCCAGGGGACCCGGGCCCGGGATGTCCTCGCCGAGGTCCAGGCCGTGCGCCCGGCCGGCGCGGGCGACGTCGCGGACGTGTGCCGCCGACCAGCCGGCCAGGTCGCGGGCGACGTGGCAGACCTCGTGTTCCGCGTGGTGCCGGTCGGCGGTCTTCAGCAGGTCCTTGGCCAGGGTCGTCTCGGCGCGGTGCAGCTCGCGCAGGACCAGGTCGAGCTTCATCGGACAACCTCCTCGTCGACGGCCGCGGGCACCGGCTCCGGGCGCGGGGCCGGCGGGCCGATCCGGCGCAGCGCGGCCGCGGCGGTCTTGAACAGCGGCTGCTTGGACACCGGGTCCCAGTCGGTGAAGGTGAGCTCGTTGGCGGCGCGGTCGCCGTCCTTGCCCGCCGCGTGGTCGACGTCCCAGTAGCCGTAGTGGAACGGCAGGAACAGCACGCCGTCGCGGATGCCACCGATCCGGACGCGGGCGTGGACGGCGCCGCGGGGTGTCGAGACCTCCGCCAGGTCGCCCTCGGCGAGCCCGGCGGCGGCCGCGTCCCGTTCGGACACCTCGAGCCACACCTCCGGCGCCGCCGCCCGCAGCTCCGGGGCGCGGCCGGTCTTCGTGCGGGTGTGGAAGTGGTAGAGGGTCCGGCCGTTGATCAGGAAGAACGGGTGGTCTTCGCCGGGCGTTTCGTGCGGCACCACGTATTCGGCCGCCTTGAGCATGGCCTTGCCGTCCGGGTTCATGGCCTGGTACTCGACGGGTTCCATCGGTGCCCCGGTGACGAGGTCCCGGCCGTAGCTCTCGCAGTAGTCGGGCTGGGCGAAGAACTTCCCGTCGGTGTAGAGCCGTTCGGTCCCGTCCGGGCTGTCGGGAGTGCACGGCCATTGGACGCCGCTGACCTCGCGCAGCTTCGCGTAGCTCAAGCCGCTGTAGTCGCACGGCCGCCCGGCCGACGCGCGTTTCCACGCCTCGAACGCCGTTTCGGCGTCGTGCCACTGCGGGAACGGTTCGCCGTCGTTGCCGCGGAAGTCCATCCGCCGCGCGTAGTCGAGGAAGATGTCCAGATCGGGACGGGCCTGCCCGGGTGGCTCGACCGCCTTCTCCGACAGGTGCACCGTGCGGTCGGCGTTGGTGAACGTACCGATCTTCTCACCCCAGAGTGCCGCGGGCAGCACGACGTCGGCAAATTCCGCGGTCTCGGTGAGGAACGCGTCCTGCACCACCAGGAACAGCCGTGAAGAGTCCAAAATAGACCGGACGCGGCGCAGTTCGGGCAGCGACACGGCCGGGTTGGTGGCCGACACCCAGAGGAACCGCAGGGTGCCGGTTTCGGCGTACCGCAGCATCTGCATCAGGTGCGTCGGCGGCCCGTAGTGCGGGATCTTGCTCTCGTCGACGTTCCACAGCTTCGCCAGCTCGGCCACGTGGTCGTCGTTGGCCCAGTTGCGGAACCCGGTCAGGTCGCCGTCGGCCCCGCATTCGCGGGTGTTCTCGGCGGTGGGCTGGCCGTTCATCTGCAGCACGCCGGCCCCGGGCTTGCCGAGCATGCCGCGCAGCAGGACGAGGTTGTTGACCTGGACGGCGGCCGCGGAGGCCTGGTGCGACTGGTAGAAACCCTGCAGCACCGTGCACAGCAGCCGTTCGGCGGTGCCCAGCAGCCGGGCGGCTTCGCGGATCCGCGCGGCGTCGACGCCGCAGATCCCGGCGACGCGCTCGGGCGGGTAGTCCGCGACCATCGCCGCGAGGTCGTCGTAGCCGACCGTGCAGCGCTCGACGTAGCCGCGGTCGACCCAGCCGTGCTCGATGATCTCGTGCAGGAGCCCGTTCATCAGCGCGAGGTTGGTCCCGGGCAGCGGCGCCAGGTGCAGCGTCGCCGCCCGGGCGACCGGGGTGTCACGCGGATCGACGCAGAGCACCGCCGGCGGGTTCGGCCCGGCGAGCCGGTCGAGGACACGCGACCAGAGGACGGCCTGCGTTTCGGCCATGTTGTGCCCGAAGAGGGCGATGACGTCGGCGTGGTCGACGTCGGTGTAGGACGACGGCTGGCCGTCGCAGCCGAAGGACTCCTTCAGCGCCGCGGCCGCGGTCGCGGTGCACAGCCGGGTGTTGCCGTCGAGGTGGTTGGTGCCCAGGCCGCCGCGGGCGATCGCGGCGAGCGTGTAGTACTCCTCGGCGAACAGCTGGCCGCTGGTGTAGAACCCGAGCGCGCCCGGCCCCTGCTCTTCCAGGAGTTCCTTGCTGCGCCGGACGATCAGGTCCATCGCCTCGTCCCAGCTCGCCTCGGCGAGCTCGCCGTCCCGGCGCACCAGCGGGGTCGTCAGCCGGTCCGGCGACGAGTTCGCCTGCCAGCCGAAGAGGTCCTTCGGGTCGAGGCGCCCGCGGTTGACGCGGTCGTCGGCACGGCCGCGGACGCCGGCGATCCGGCCGCCGGCCACCGCGATGTCGAGGCCGTCCCCGCCTGCGTGCAGCACGGCGGCGCTGCGGACCCAGCGTTCGACGTCGCCGGGCGCCACGCCGTCGGCGAGGTGGCTGTCCACGCGGGCCGGCCACGGCTCCCCCGGCCCGTACGGCGTCCTGGTGCCCCAGGGCCGGGTGATTCCGTCGCGCTTTCCCACCGCAAGGACCTCCGATCATGGCCACGGGAGCGCCGGATACCCGGCCGGCGGACAGGCAAACGTCATTTTCGGGGTGTTTGGTTTGCGTCACGCAACAATGTAGGAAAATCCGATTCGTACGTTTCGACCGCTCCCGCGAACCGCGCGAACGCGACCGTCACCGCGGCACGGACCTCGGGACCGAGCCGGTCCAGCACGGCCGTCAGCACCTGCCGCCGGTCGCGGTCCACGCGCTCGACCAGCTGACGGCCCGCCGCCGTCGGCGCCAGCAGCGTCTCCCGCCGGTTCAACGGGTTGGCCGCCTTCTCCAGCAGGTTCAGGGTGACCAGCCGGTCACACGCCCGGGTGACCGAGGACGGGTTCAACGCCAGCTCGCGGGCCACCTTGCCCATGGTGACCGGGGTCCGGTCGAGGACCACCCGCAGGGCGCGGAACTGGGTGAGCGTCAGCTGTTCGGTGTTCCGCCCGACCGTCGAGTCCGCGATCGCCACCATCGCGCGGAGCGCGGCGAGGGCCGCGTCCGTCTCCTCCTGCGTTCGCCACGTTTGCGTCACGCAAGTATGGTAGGCACGAAAAGCGGGTACAGCGAATTCGTGGGCGCGAGACGGCGGCCACGGAAGGAGGCATCCGCACCGGTGAAACCGGATCCCGGGCACGCCGAGACGGCGGCCCTGCGCGACTACGTGGAGGCGGTCGCGGAACTGCTGCGCGTCGAACCGGCCGCGTCGTGGAGCGAGTACGGCAGCCCGTCGACCGCCTACATCGCGCTGGCCGACTCCTCGCCGCGGCACGCGGGCCGGTTCCTCATGCTGCAGTGGGCGGACGGCACCGGGTGGTCACTGGCCCTGGAGCCCGAGGGCGCGGAAGAACCGGTCGTCCTCCTCCGCTGGCCCGACCCGCCGCGGCCGCGGCCCGCCGTGGTGGCAAGACGGGTCCGCGACGCGCTCACCGAACTGGCACAGCCCCCAGAAGGCGCCCAAGAAGACGCCCGGGAAGACACCGCGCGGTGCGGCCACCCTTCGGGGTGACCGCGGGCGCGGCGGTCCCGGAACGGCAAAGGGAGTACTCATGGCTCAGACGGTCGGCGACTACCTGCTCCAGCGCCTGCGCGAGTGGGGTGTGGACCAGGTCTTCGCCTATCCGGGTGACGGGATCAACGGCCTCGTCGCCTCGTTCGGCAAGGCGGACAACCAGCCGCGGTTCGTGCAGGCGCGGCACGAGGAGATGGCCGCCTTCTCGGCGGTCGGCTACGCGAAGTTCAGCGGCAAGGTCGGCGTCTGCATGGCCACCTCGGGCCCCGGCGCGATCCACCTGCTGAACGGGCTCTACGACGCCAAGCTCGACCACGTCCCGGTGGTCGCGATCGTCGGGCAGACCGCGCGCAGCGCGATGGGCGGCAGCTACCAGCAGGAGATCGACCTGCAGGCGCTCTACAAGGACGTCGCGAGCGAATACCTCGTCGAGGTCAACGTCGCCGAGCAGCTGCCGAACGCGCTCGACCGGGCGATCCGGACGGCCGAGTCGTCCCGCTGCCCGACCGCCCTGATCATCCCGGCGGACCTGCAGGAGGAGGAGTACTCCCCGCCGCAGCACGCGTTCAAGCAGGTGCCGTCCAGCCCGCCGGGCACGTCGTGGTCCGTCCCGGTCCCGCCCGAGCGGGACGTCGACGCGGCGGCCGAGGTGCTCAACGCCGGCGACAAGGTCGCCATCCTGGTCGGGCAGGGCGCGCGCGACGCGGCCGAGGAGGTCCGCCAGGTCGCCGAGGTCACCGGTGCGGGTGTCGCGAAAGCGTTGCTGGGCAAGGACGTCCTGCCCGACGACCTGCCGTGGGTGACCGGCTCGATCGGGTTGCTCGGCACCCGGCCGAGCTACGAGATGATGCGCGACTGCGACACGCTGCTGATCGTCGGCTCGAACTTCCCGTACAGCCAGTTCCTGCCGGACTTCGGCCAGGCGCGCGCGGTGCAGATCGACCTCGACGGCCGGTTCATCGGGATGCGCTACCCGACCGAGGTCAACCTGGTCGGGGACAGCGCGGCCACATTGCGCGCCCTGCTGCCGCGGCTGAAGAGCAAGCCGGACCGCTCGTGGCGCGAGACGATCGAGAAGAACGTCGCGTCCTGGTGGGACACCGTCGACAAGGAAGCCGCCGTCGACGCCGACCCGGTGAACCCGATGGCCATCGTCAACGAGCTGTCGAAGCGGATCCCGGAGAACGCCATCGTCACCGCGGACTCGGGCTCGTCCACCAACTGGTACGCCCGCAACCTCCGCATGCGCGGCGACATGCGCGGGTCGCTGTCGGGCACGCTGGCCACCATGGGCCCGGGCGTGCCGTACGCCATCGGCGCCAAGTTCGCCCACCCCGACCGGCCGGTGATCGCGCTCGTCGGCGACGGCGCCATGCAGATGAACGGCCTCGCCGAGCTGATCACCATCGCGCGCTACCACACGTTGTGGAGCGATCCGCGCTGCGTGATCTGCGTGTTCCACAACAACGACCTGAACCAGGTGACCTGGGAGCTGCGCGCGATGGGCGGCGCGCCGAAGTTCGAGGAGTCGCAGAGCCTGCCCGACGTCGACTACGCCGGTTTCGCCCTGTCCCTCGGCCTGGCCGCCGTCACGGTCGACAAGCCGGACCAGCTGGCCACGGCCTGGGACACCGTCCTGACCGCGGGCAAGCCGGCGGTGCTCGACGTCCGCTGCGACCCGGACGTGCCGCCGATCCCGCCGCACGCCACCTTCGAGCAGGTGAAGTCGGCCGCCCAGGCGGTGCTGAAGGGCGACCCCGACGCGTTCCACCTCGTGGCGCAGGGGGTCAAGACGAAGCTGCAGGAGTTCCTGCCCGGGAAGAACCGGTGACGACGATCGAGCGGGTCGGCGCCCGGGCCTACCGGGTGCCGACCCCCGGCCCCGAAGCCGACGGCACGCTGGCCTGGGACGCGACCACGATCGTCGTGGTGCACGCCGAGGCGGGCGGGGTCACCGGGCTGGGCTGGACGTACGCCGACGCGGCCTGCGTGCCGCTGATCGAGGACGTGCTCGCGGGCGCCGTCCGCGGCCGCCCGGTGCTCGACGTGCCCGCCTGCTGGGCGGCCATGCAGCACGCCATCCGCAACCTCGGCCGCGCGGGCCTGGTCTCGTGCGCCATGTCCGCCGTCGACATCGCGTTGTGGGACGCCGCGGCCCGGTCACTCGGTGTGCCCGTGAGCAGGCTGCTCGGCCGGGTGCACGACGAGGTCGCGGTGTACGGCAGCGGCGGCTTCACCACCCTCTCCGACGACGAACTGACCGCGCAGCTGGACCACTGGGTCCGCCGGCAGCGCATCCCGCGGGTGAAGATCAAGATCGGCGAGTCGCGGGACCGCGATCTCGACCGGGTCGCGCTGGCCCGCAAGGTGATCGGCGATGACGCGGCGCTGTACGTGGATGCCAACGGCGCCTATTCGGTCGGTGCGGCGGGCCGGCTGCTGGCGCCGCTGCGGGACGCGGGAGTCACCTGGTTCGAGGAACCGGTGTCCAGCGACGACCTGGACGGCCTCGGCAGGCTGCGCACGCCCGGCGGGCCGGACATCGCCGCCGGGGAGTACGGCTACGACCTGCCCTGCTTCGCCCGCATGCTGCCGGTCGTCGACTGCCTCCAGGTCGACGTCACCCGGTGCGGCGGTTTCACCGAATGGCGGCGGGCCACCGCCCTCGCCGCCGCGGTCAGCCGGGACGTCTCGGCGCACTGCGCGCCGAACCTCTCCGCACACGCCGCCGTGGCCACGCAGAACTTCCGGCACATCGAGTGGTTCGCCGACCACGACCGGATCGAGCGGCTGTTCTTCGACGGCTGTCTCGACCCCGCCGGCGGCACCGTGACGCCGTCGATGGCCGCGCCCGGGCACGGGCTGACCTTCCGCGCCGAAGCCGCGGCCGAGTACGCACTCTGAAGGAGGATCCGCGATGGGAACCGTCCAGCTGCCCGACCCCGTGGTGCGCCACGCGGACCACGAAGACCTCGACGCCGGCGCGCTCGCCGCGGCCCTGCGCGAGCGCGTCGACGGCGAAGTGCGCTTCGATCGCGGAACGCGTGCGGCGTATTCGACCGACGCCTCCAACTTCCGCCAGGTCCCGCTCGGCGTCGTCGTGCCGCGGACGCCGGACGACGCCGTGGCGGCGATCGCGGTGGCGCGGGAGTTCGGGGCGCCGGTCCTGTCCCGGGGCGGGGGCACCAGCCTCGCCGGGCAGTGCACCAACACCGCCGTGGTGCTCGACTTTTCGAAGTACTGCAACCGGCTCGAGTCGGTCGACGCCGACGCGCGCACCTGCGTGGTGCAGCCGGGGATCGTGCTCGACGAGCTGAACCGGCAGCTGGCGGACACCGGCCTGCGGTACGGGCCGGAGCCGGCGACGCACATGAACTGCACGCTCGGCGGGATGATCGGCAACAACTCGTGCGGCGCCACGGCCCAGCGGACCGGCAAGGTCGTCGACAACATCGCACGCCTGGAAGTCCTCACCTACGACGGAATCCGCTTCTGGTGCGGCGAAACCACCGACGAGGAGTACGCCGGGATCGAGCGCCGCGGCGACCCGCGGGCGGCGATCTACCGGCAGCTGCGCCGGCTGCGCGACGAATACGCCGACGAGATCCGCCGCCGGTACCCGGACATCCCGCGCCGCGTGTCGGGCTACAACCTCGACTCCCTGCTGCCGGAGCACGACTTCGACGTCGCCGGGCTGCTCGTCGGCAGCGAGTCCACTTTGGTCACCGTGCTGCGGTCGGAGCTGGAGCTGGTCCCGGTGCTGCCCGAACGGACGCTCGTCGTCCTCGGCTACCCGGACATCGCGAAGGCCGCCGACGCCGTGCCCTCGATCCTCCCGCACGAGCCGGTCGCGCTGGAAGGCGTCGACCACAAGCTGATCCGCGACCAGCAGATCAAGCACATGAACCCGAAGGCGCTCGGCGAGCTGCCGGAGGGCCGCGCGTTCCTCATGGTGCAGTTCGCCGCCGGCACGCACGAAGAAGCCGAGCGGCAGGCGCACAAGATGCTCGACGCCCTCCACGACACCGAGCACGAAGCCGACGTCGAGTTCCTCGACGACCCCGAACGCGAGCACGAGCTCTGGCAGGTCCGCGAAGCCGGGCTCGGCGCCACCGCGCACCTGCCGGGCCGGGCCGACACCTTCGAAGGCTGGGAGGACTCCGCCGTCGCGCCGGACCGGCTCGGCGAGTACCTGCGGAAGCTGATCGCGCTGTACGAAGAGTTCGGCTACGCCGGCGAAACGGGCCCGAGCCTGTACGGCCACTTCGGCCAGGGCTGCGTGCACACCCGGATCCCGTTCGACCTCTACTCCGCCGACGGCGTCGCCACCTACCGGCGGTTCATGGAACGCGCCGCCGACCTCGTCGCCGCGATGGGCGGCTCGTTCTCGGGCGAGCACGGCGACGGCCAGTCCCGCGGCGAACTGCTGCCGAAGATGTTCGGCGAGGACCTGGTGACGGCGTTCGGCAGGCTGAAGGCCGTCTTCGACCCCGGGAACCGGATGAACCCCGGCAAGGTCGTCGCCCCCTACCGGCTCGACGAGAACCTGCGCCTCGGCGCCGGCTGGGCGCCCGCCGACCCGCAGGACCTGCACTTCCGGTTCCCCGAGGACGGCGGCTCGTTCGCCCAGGCCGCCAACCGCTGCGTCGGCGTCGGCCGGTGCCGGCAGCACACCACGAGCGGCGGGCAGGTCATGTGCCCGTCGTACCAGGTGACCGGCGAGGAGGAGCACTCCACGCGCGGGCGTGCCCGGCTGCTGTTCGAGATGCTCGACGGCCACGGCGACAGTCCCGTCGGCGAGGGCTGGCGCTCCGACGACGTGCGCGAAGCCCTCGACCTTTGCCTGGCGTGCAAGGGATGCAAGACCGACTGTCCGGCCAATGTGGACATGGCGACGTACAAGGCGGAGTTCCTCAGCCACCACTACGAGGGCCGTCCGTGGCGGCGGCCGCGCTCGGACTACACGATGGGCTGGCTGCCGGCGTTCGCCCGGGTCGTCGGCGGGCTGCGGGCCGGGCGCGTGGTGAACGCCCTCACCCACGCGCCCGGGCTGGCGCGCCTGGCCACGCTCGCGGCCGGCGTCGAGGACCGCGAAATCCCGAGGTTCGCCGGAGAGACGCTGCAGCAGTGGTTCGCCCGGCGGGGGCCGTCCGGCACCGGCGCCCGCGGCACGGTGCTGCTGTGGCCGGACACGTTCACCAACTCCTTCCACCCGCACGTCGGGCAGGCCGCGATCCGAGTGATGGAGGACGCCGGATGGCGGGTCACGATGCCGTCGGCGCCGATGTGCTGCGGGCTCACGTGGATCTCCACGGGGCAGCTGGGCCTCGCCAAGCACATCCTCGCCCGCACGGTCCGCGAGCTGGCCCCGCACCTGCACGACGGCGGGTTCGTCGTCGGCCTGGAACCCAGCTGCACGGCGGTGTTCCGCTCCGACGCGTACGAGCTGTTCCCGGGCGACCAGGACGTCCGGCGGCTGCGCGCGCAAACGGTGACGCTCGCGGAGCTGCTCACCGAGCACTCCCCCGGCTACCGCCCGCCGCGGCTCGACGCGAAGGCGATCGCGCAGGTCCACTGCCACCAGCACGCGATCATGGGCTGGGACGCCGATGCGCGTCTTCTGGAAGCCGCGGGGGTCGACGCCGAGCACCTCGACAGCGGCTGCTGCGGCCTGGCCGGCAACTTCGGCTTCGAGAAGGGTCATCTCGACGTCTCGAAGGCGTGTGCCGAGCGGGTCCTGCTGCCCCGGGTGAGGGAGGCGTCGCCGGACACGGCGGTCCTGGCCGACGGCTTCAGCTGCCGCACCCAGCTGCACGAGCTGGACAGCGGCGGCCGGGAAGGCGTGCACCTGGCGGAGCTGCTGGCCAGTGCGCTCGACGGCCCGGCGGAGGCGCCGAGGAAGAAGCGGACGGCGGTGCTCGCCGCGCTCGGCGTGGCCGCGCTGGGCATCGCCGTGTCTCGCCGGAGGACCCGGTGACACGCGCGATCGCCGCGGCCCGGGCGGTATGGGGCGGCGGGCTGGTCGTCGCTTCGCGGCACCTGCCCGTCCCGCGGAAAGTCGTGCTGGCGCTGGGCATCCGGCACCTCGCACAGGCCACGGCCACTTGGCGGCGCCCGGACGGCATCGTCGCCCGCTGGGGCTGGACCGCCGATGTCGCGCACAGCGTCAGCATGCTCGGCGTGGCCGTGGTGTCCCGGCGGTGGCGGGCCGCCGCTTTGGCGAACGTGATCGTCGCGGCCGCCTGGGCCCGCGCGGCCCGCATCGGAGAACGGAGGCAGTCATGAACCAGGTAGTAGTCGTGACCGGCGCCAGCGGGGGCATCGGCCGTGCCGTCGCCCGCGCGTTCGGCGCGCGGGAAGCCCGCGTCGCGCTGCTCGCCCGCGGCGAAGAGGGCCTCGATGCCGCCGCCGGGGACGTCACCCGTGAGGGCGGGACCGCGCTCGCGATTCCCACCGACGTCGCCGACTTCGCGCAGGTCGAAGCCGCGGCCGAACGGGCCGAAAAGGAGCTCGGGCCGATCGACGTGTGGGTGAACGTCGCGTTCACCTCGGTGTTCGCGCCGTTCAGCGAGATCGAGCCGGACGAGTTCCGCCGCGTCACCGAGGTCAGCTACCTCGGCTACGTGCACGGCACGATGGCCGCCCTCCGGCGGATGAAGCCGCGCGACCGGGGCACCATCGTGCAGGTCGGCTCGGCCCTCGCCTACCGCGGGATCCCGCTGCAGAGCGCGTATTGCGGCGCGAAGCACGCCATCCAGGGCTTCAACGAGTCCCTGCGCTGCGAACTGCTGCACGAAGGCAGCCACGTCCGCACCACGATGGTCCAGATGCCGGCCGTCAACACGCCGCAGTTCTCCTGGGTCCGGTCCAAGCTGCCCCACCAGGCCCAGCCGGTGCCCCCGATCTACCAGCCGGAGGTCGCCGCGCGGGCCGTGCTGCACGCCGCCGACCACCCGCGCCGTCGCGAGTACTGGGTCGGCGGCAGCACCGCCGGCACCCTCCTCGCGAACGCCGTCGCCCCCGGCATCCTCGATCGCTACCTGGCCAAGACCGGCTACCAGTCACAGCAGACCGACGCGGACAAGCCCGCCGGCCAGCCCGAAAACCTCTGGGCACCGGCCGACCGCTCGCGGGACTACGGCGCGCACGGCCGGTTCGACCGCAAGTCCACCCCGCGCAGCTTCCAGCTGTGGGCCAGCACGCACCACGGCCTCCTGGCCGCCGGCGGGAGCGCGCTCGCCGCAACGGCGCTGGCGGTGTGGCGCCGAGCCCGGTCATGACCGGCGTCGCCCCGCACGTCCTGCGCGAGTACGCGCTGCTGGCCGACGGCGAGCGTGGCGCGCTGTGCGGCCCGCGCGGCGACATCGCCTGGCTCTGCGCCCCCGGGTGGTCCGACAGCGCCGTGCTGTCCTCGCTGATCGGCGGCACCGGCAGCTACCTCGTCAGCCCCGTCGGCGCGTACGTCTGGGGCGGCCACTACGAACCCGGCGGCCTGATCTGGCGCAACCGCTGGGTGACGACCGAGACCGCCGTCGAGTGCCGGGAAGCCCTCGCCCACCCCGGCGATCCGCACCGCGTCGTGCTGCTGCGCCGCATCGAGGCGGTCGAACGGGCCGTCCGGATGCGCGTCCGGCTGGACCTGGCCGACGGCTTCGGGCGACGGTCGCTGCGCGAGCTGCGGCGGGACGAAGACGGGACGTGGACGGGCCGCACCGGCGACCTGCGGGTGCGCTGGACGGGCGCCGGGGACGCGGTGGCCGAGGACGGACGGCTGGCCTTCGAGCTGACCGTGCCGGCCGGCGGCCGGCACGACCTCGTCCTCGAGCTCTCCGACCGGCGCCTGCCCGATCCGCCCGACGCCGCCTATCTGTGGGAAGCCACCGAACACGCGTGGCACAGCGCCGTGCCGGAGCTGGAGAACACCGTCGCCGCCCGCGACGCCCGGCACGCCTACGCGGTCCTGCGGGGGCTGACCACGGATTCCGGCGGCATGGTCGCCGCGGCCACCCTCGGCCTGCCGGAGCGTTCCGAAGCCGGCCGCAACTACGACTACCGGTACGTGTGGCTGCGAGACCAGTGCTATGCCGGGCTCGCCGCGTCCGTCGACGAGCCGCACCCCCTGCTCGACGACGCGCTCCGGTTCACGACTGCCCGCGTCCTCGACCATGGAGACCGACTCCTGCCCGCTTACCGGGCCGACGGCACCCCGCCGCCCGGCGAAACGACGCTGCACCTGCCCGGCTACCCCGGTGGCTCCGACGTCGTCGGCAACCGCGTCACCGGCCAGTTCCAGCTGGACGCCCTCGGCGAACTGCTGCAGCTGCACGCGGCCGCGGCCCGCCACGACCGCTTCGGCGGCGACGTCGAGCGCGCCGCCGACGTCGTCGTCCGGCTGATCACCGAACGCTGGGACCGCCCGGAAGCCGGGATCTGGGAGCTGGACGACCAGTGGTGGACCCACTCGCGGCTCGCCTGCGTCGCCGGCCTGCGCGCGCTGGCGCGCGAGGTGCCCGCGTACCGCGGGGCCGAGCTGGCGAGCCTCGCCGACAAACTGCTCGCCGAAACCACGGCCCGCTGCCTGGACCGGCACGGCGCCTGGCGGCGCAGCCCGGGCCGCTCCGGCACGGACGCGGCGCTGCTGCTCCCGCCCGTGCGCGGGGCTCTGCCCGCCGACGACCCGCGCACCCGCGCGACGCTCGACGCGGTCCGCCGCGACCTCACCGAAGACGGGTACGTCTACCGCTTCGCCCAGGACGACCGGCCGCTGGGCGAGGCCGAGGGCGCGTTCCTGCTGTGCGGGTTCACCATGGCGCTGGCCTGCCGGCACCAAGGCGACCTCACCGAGGCGTTCCGCTGGTTCGAACGCAACCGCGCCGCTTGCGGCCCGCCCGGGCTGTTCGCCGAGGAGTACGACGTCCGGCAGCGGCAGCTGCGCGGGAACCTCCCCCAGGCCTTCGTCCACGCCATGCTGCTGGAAACCGCACAGCGGCTGGCCACTCCGCCGTCCTGGTGACGTGGAGTGACCCGGGTGTCCCCCGATCCGGCGACGCGGTCGCGCATACTGGAGGCGTCCCTGCCTGAAGGAGGAACGGCTTGAGCGCGACCGCGGATGCCTGTGCGGCCGGCCCGTTCGTGCACCCGGCGCTGTTCTACCGCGGCGAGGCCGAATACCTGGCGGGGACCGTGCCGTTCGTGTGGGGCGGCCTGGCCGCCGACGAACCGGTGGCGGTGTCGGTGCCGGGCGACAACCTCGCCCTGCTGCGGCGGGAGCTCGGAGCGGACGCGAAGCGGGTCCACCTGCTGGACATGACCGAGGCCGGCCGCAACCCCGGACGGATCATCCCCGGGGTGCTGCGCGCGTTCGCCGACACCCACCCCGGTCGGCCGGTGCGGATCATCGGCGAGCCGATCTGGGCGGCGCGGTCGGCTGTGGAGTACCCGGCGTGCGTCCAGCACGAAGCCCTCATCAACCTCGCCTTCACCGGCCGGGACGTGACGATCCTCTGCCCCTACGACGTCGAGACGCTCGCGGAGGACGTCCTCGCCGACGCCGAAGCCACCCACCCGGTCCTGATCGACGGCGCGGGGCGGCGGCCCAGCGCCGTGTACGCCCCGGCGAAGGTGATCGACCGGTACAACCAGGCCCTGCCGGTGCCGGACGGGGCCTTCGAACTCGCCGGCACCACCCATCTCGCGGCGGCCAGGGCACTGGCCCACGTCCACGCGGCCGCCTGCGGGCTCAGCGCCGACCGGGTCGCCGACGTCGAGGTGGTCGTCACCGAACTGCTCTCCAACAGCGTCGAGCACGGCAGCGGGTCCGGAACCGTCCGCTTCTGGGGCGGCGACGGCGAGTTCGTCTGCGAAGTCCACGACGGCGGCCGGCTCGGGGACCCGCTCGCCGGCCGCCACCCCGCGACGCCGTACCAGCCGCGCGGCCGCGGGCTCCTGCTCGTCAACCACCTCGCCGACCTCGTCCGCCTGTACACCGGCGACGAAGGCACTACTTTCCGGGCGTACTTCCGCGCGTGAACCGGCGGTGCGCCAGGCCGCCGACGACCGCACCCAGTGCGGCCCCGCCGTACACGTCGGTCGGCCAGTGCGCCCGGGTCCGGAGCCTGCTGTAGCAAACGGCGGCGGCCAGCGGCGCGATCGCGGCACCCGCCGCCGGCGCCGTGAGCGCGACGGCGACCGTGAACGCGGCCGCGGTAGTCGCGTGCGTGGACGGGAACGCCGAAGACTTCGGCTGCTCGGGCAGTGCCTGGCGGGCCGGCAGCCGCTGGGCCGGCGGCCGCCGCCGCCGGACCACGGCCTTCACGGCGTGCCCGGAGGCCATCCCGGCCGCGCCCGCCACGAGACCGCGGCCGGCGGCCCGGCGGCGGGGGCCGGGACGCCACGCCAGGACCCCGGCCACGAAGACCCAGAGCACGCCGCCCTGGGCGACCGTGCTGAGCGCCGTGACCGGCCACGCGGGCCGGCTGACCGGAAGGTCGTTTTCGTCCGGTCCGTCTTCCTCACGAAAGGGCGATTCACTCGGCATGGCGACGAATTTCCCAGCCCGGCGCCTGTTCAATCACCCGTTCTGTCCACGGTGGAGTATTCGCACCGGCGTTTATCCGCGCGAAGATCGGGTAATCCCCCGTCGTGTTCCCGCCGTGGTCGATTCGATTGCGCACGACGGCCGCGGTGCTCGCGGCCGCTGCCCTGGCGGCGGGCTGCGGGGCGGACCCGCAGGCCGACGTCGTCCACGCCGGCCGGGAAATCCGGGGCCAGCTCGAACTCCTGCGGCTCGTCGTGACCGCCGACCGCGATTCGGTGCCGCCCGTCCCCAGCCTTTCGATCACCGTCCGCGACGCCGCCGACGAACTCGGCTCGGCGGGCCAGGACGTCGGCGACCTGACCGACGACCGCGCCCGCGCGGCACTCGCGTCGATCACCGACCGCGGGGTCGCGCTGGCCCACCGGCTCGACGACGGCCTCGGCGACGGCACCGACGACGGCCTGGACCGGATCGACGCGGAACTGCAGGGCCTGATCGGCGAACTCGCCCGCTGGGGCGTGACGTCGTGAGCAAGAAGCTCCTCGCTGTCACCCTCGGCATCCTCACCGCGGTCGGCGGGTTCGTCGACATCGGCGACCTCGTCGAAAGCGGGGTCGTCGGAGCCCGCTACGGGATGGCCCTGGTCTGGGTGACCGTGCTCGGCGTGCTCGGCATCTGCGTCTACGCCGACATGTCCGGCCGGGTCGTCGCGGTGTCCGGGCGCCCGGTGTTCGACCTGATCCGCGAACGCCTCGGCCCCCGCATGGCGCTGCTCAACCTCGCCGGGTCGTTCCTGATCACGCTCCTGACCGTGAGCGCGGAGATCGGCGGCGTCGCGCTCACGATCGAGCTCGCCTCCGGAGTCGACCGGCTGGTCTGGGTGCTCCCGATCGGCGTGCTCGTCTGGCTGGTGGTCTGGCGGGTCGGCTTCGAGCGGATGGAGACCGGTTTCGGCCTCGGCGGCCTCGCGATCGGCGTGTTCGCCGTCGCGATCTTCTTCCTGCACCCCGACTGGTCCTCGCTCGGCGCGCAGATCGCCGGGCTCGCGCCGCCCGCCGACCAGGCGCTGCCGACCTACGCCTACCACGCGGTCGCGCTGTTCGCGTCGGCGATGACGCCGTACGAGGTGTTCTTCTTCTCCTCCGGCGGCGTCGAAGAGGGCTGGAAGGTGAAGGACCTGCCGGTGCAGCGCGCCAACGTGCTGCTCGGCTTCCCCCTCGGCGGCCTGCTCGCCATCTCGATCATGGCCTGCGCCGCGGTGGTGCTGTTCCCGGCCGGCGTCGACGTCGGCCAGCTCAGCCAGATCGTGCTGCCGGTGACGCTCGCGCTCGGCACCGCGGGCCTGGTGATCGTCCTGATCGGCATCTTCGCCGCCACCTTCGGCGCGGCGCTGGAGACCGGGCTGTCGTCGGGGTACATGCTGGCGCAGTACTTCGGCTGGGACTGGGGCAAGCGCCGCGCGCCGCGCAACGCCGCCCGCTTCCACGTGACCGTCGCCGCCGGCCTGCTGGTCGCCGTCCTGGTGGTGCAGACCGGCCTCGATCCGGTCGGCCTGACCGAGATCTCGCTGATCTTCTCCGCGGTGGCGCTGCCGCTGACCTACCTGCCGGTGCTCATCGTCGCCAACGACCGCGAATACCTCGGGAAGCACGCCAACGGCCGCTTCAGCAACATCGTCGGCTTCGCCATGCTCGTCGTCATCGCCGTCGCGGCGGTGGTGGCGATCCCCTTGATGATCTTCACCGGAGCGGGCCAATGAACCCCTTCACCGACCACGGGCCGATCGACCTGGCCGACGCCCTGCTCGACCGGCAGATCACCGGCGAGGACGGCACGGTCGTCGGCAAGGTCGACGACCTCGAGTTCCGCGCCGAAGGCGGCACGTTCGTCGTCGACGCGCTGCTCGTCGGCCCGGAAGCCCTTTCCGACCGGATCGGCGGGCCGATCGGGAAGCTGCTGCGGCGGCTCGGCCGCGGCTTCCGCGCCGGGGCACCGCAACGGATCCCGCTGAACGCGATCCGCGGGATCGAGCCCACGGTCGTCGTGACCAGCGCGGTCGCCCACGCCACGGACAGCCCGTCGGAGGACTGGCTGCGGCGCCGGATCGTCGACCGGATCCCGGGAGCGGGCCGTGCGAGCCGGTGAGCTGATCGGCCGCCGGGTCCGCGACGCCGCGGGCCGGGACGTCGGGGCGATCCGCGAGATCCGGGCCGAGGCGACGCCGCGGAGCGACGGGCTGCCCGAACTCGTCGTGCGCGGGGTGATCGTCGGCCGCACCCGGGTGCGCCTCTTCGGCTACCAGCGGCACGACCAGCGCGGCCCGACGCCGCTGATCGCCCTCATCCGCCTGCTGCACCGGCACACCCGCTACGTCGAGTGGGCGGACCTCGACCTCTCGGGCGCCGAGGTCCGGTTGCGGCGGCCGTTCGCCGAGCTGGCCCCGCTCGACCAGCCCTGAGCCGGGTCAGGGCAGGCCGGCGAGATCGGCCAGCAGCGACATGTGGTGGTCGAAGTATTCGGCGCGGGCCGCGATCATGGCGTCGAGGCGGTGGAAGACCTCGAAGCCGACCTGGCCGAACAAGTGCGTCCAGGCGAGGAGAACCCGATCCAGCCGCTCCTCGGTCAGATCGGTGGGGCCCTGCCCGTCGAGCAGGCGCCGCAGGTCGGGGCGGACGGGCCCGGGCACCGGCGGAAGCGCACCGGGGACGTCCTGGACGACGGCGGCGAGCAGCAGGATCACTTTCGACGCCGGCGCCACGGTTTCCGGCGGCGCGGTGTAGCCGGGCACGGGGTTTCCGTAGAGCAGGCCGTATTCGGCCGGGTGCGCGAGCGCCCAGGACCGCACCGCGCGGCAGACGGCGAGCCACCGGCCACGCAGGTCATCGCGCGGGACCGCCGCTTCGGCGCCGGCCGCCGCCTCGCCCAAGCCGACGTAGGCGTCGATGATCAACGCGGTCAGCAGGGCGTCGCGGCTCGGGAAGTACCGGTACAGCGCCGAAGCCACGATGCCCATGTCTCTCGCGACGGCGCGCAGGGACAGGTTCGCGCCTTCGGCGGCCAGGCGCCGCCGGGCGGCTTCCTTGATCTCCTGGTGCATCTCCGAGCGGACCCGGGCGCGCAGCGACGAGGCGGACATGGCCCCAGTGTCGCACACGGAGAGAACACCCGAACTCGACGAGAACAGTGTTCTTGACGGCGTCGCATCCTGGCCAGTACGGTGTTCTTATCCGAGAACAGTGTTCTCTTCCGTCGTCACTGGGGGTTCCATGTCTGTGCACGTCATCGTCGGCGCCGGTCCGGTCGGCGCGGCCACCGCCCGCCTGCTCGCCGCCCGGGGCGAAGAAGTCCGCCTGCTCAGCCGTCGCGGTGGCGGCCCGGAGGTCGAAGGGGTCCGGCTGGTCGCCGCGGACGCCACCGACGCCGGCGCCCTTGCCCGGCACACCGAAGGCGCGGTCGCGCTGTACAGCTGCGCGGGACCCGCGTACCACCGCTGGGCCACCGACTGGCCGCCGCTCGGCGCGGCGCTCCTGCGGGCCGCCGAGACCAGCGGCGCCGTGCTCGTCACGACCGGCAACCTCTACGCCTACGGCGCCGTCGACGGGCCGATGACCGAGCAGCTGCCGGTGCGGCCCAACTCGGTGAAGGGCGAGGTACGGGCCAAGCTGTGGACGGGCGCGCTGGCCGCGCACGAAGCCGGCCGGATCCGCACGGCCGAGGTGCGCGGATCCGACTACCTCGGCGCGGGCACGCTTTCGGTGTTCACCGCCCTGGTGCTGCCGAAGGTGCTGGCCGGCAAGCGAGCCTCGGCCCCGGCCGACCTGGACGCCCCGCACAGCTGGACCCACGTCGGCGACGTCGCCCGCACCTTGGTCGCGGTCGCGGCCGACGAGCGGGCCTGGGGCCGGCCGTGGCACGTGCCGACCGCACCGGCGATGTCGCTGCGCCGGCTCGCCGAGCGCGCCGCGGAACTGGCCGGAGCGCCGGCCGCCCGCATCGCCACCATGCCCGCCTTCGCCCTGCGGCTCGCCGGGCTCTTCAACCCGATGGCACGGGAGATGACCGAGATGCAGTACCAGCTCCGGCAGCCGTTCGTCCTCGACTCGTCCGCCGCGACGGCCGCGTTCGGCATCGAGCCGACGCCGACCGACGACGCGTTGCGGGAAACGATCGAAGGCCTGCGCGAACCGGCCGCGCCCCGGTGACGAATCAGTCATGTCTTCCGGGGGTCCGGGTGGCGGAGCCCCCGGGCCCGGGCCGGAGGCCCGGTTGTCTCAGCCCTGGCCGGGGATCTCCTGCGCGCGTTCCCAGCCCGACGGCAGCCGGCTGACGTTGAGCGCGTGGTCGAGCCCGCTGTCCGCCAAGGCCCGGCGCACCACGCGGTTGTCGCCGGTGATGATCCGGAGGGTGGTGTTCTCCTTGACCGTCCGGGCCTGGATGCCGCCGAGGGCGGCGAGCCCGGCGGCGTCGAGGAAGTCGACCTCGGACAGGTCGAGCACGAGGACCGGGAACCGGCGGTGCGCCCAGGTGCTCACCGCCGAGCGGAGCTGGAGAGCGCTGTCCGCGTCGAGGGCGCCGCGGATCCGGACCATGACCGCGCCGAAGTACGGGCGGATCACCTGGATGTCGAACGCACGACGCTGTTCGCGCACGGACGGCACTACGGGGATCGCCGTCGCGGGGGGCTGGACGACTAACATCTTCACACGCCTTCATTCGCAGATGACGTGCCGAACGGGCCTCACCGGTCCGCTCGAACGCTGGCCAAGTCGGAGGGGGCGGCCGCCACTGAACCGCACTTCGCAGCGTAGCCCTTGATCCGAACGGCGCAACCCCGCCAACGGCCGAACCCGGCGCACCCGCACGCGACGTGTACGCGGCTGTCCCAAACCACCCCTCCGGGTGATGATCTCCGCTTTTCGCAGCCAGGCGCTTTCCGTGACCGGGTTCCGATGCGCCCCAATGTGGCGTTGGTTGCGTCCAACGCACCGAACGCCACATTGGGTGCGTCTGACGCACCGAACGCCACATTGGGGCGTTTGGGTCCCGCGCTAACCGGCGTGGTTGGCGAAGATGTCCGACACGCCGCTGGTGGCCACCGGCAACGCCATGCCGAAGTAGGCGTTCAGCGTCGTCCCGGTTCCGGCGAGCCCGGTGTAGTCGCCGAGGAAGTAGCCGCCGGCGTCCGGTGCGGTGGTGTAGTCGAACGACGTGGTGGTGAGCCTCGTCTGCCCGTTGACGGCCCAGTTCGCCGGGTTGCCGCAGTCGCTCGTGGCGGCGTGGCAGTGGGCGATGAACGCGTCGGTGAGCCCGGGCTGCGCCGGGGTTGCGTTCTGCAGGTCGTAGTAGGTCAGGCCGATCGTGCCGTCGGCGGCGGCGTGGATCTGCGGCACGAACGCGGGCGTGTCACCCGGCGACTGGTCGACGCGGATGGTCGGGCCCCACGTCAGCCCGCCGTCGGTGGACTGGGCGAACGCGATCTTCGACGCGCCGGTGGCGCTGAACCGGCTGTCCTGCCAGACCGCGTACACGAAGCCGTTGACCGGGTTGACGGCGAACTCGGGCAGCTCGTCGCTCGAGCGGACGGGGTGCCCGGCGATCGCCACCGAGGCCACCTGCTGGGTGTCGATGCCGATGGCGCCGGACCACGTGGTCCCGCCGTCGGTGGACCGGATCACCGCCGCGGTCGACGTCGACGAGCCGTGGCAGTGCTGCCCGCCGTGGGTGAACAGGCAGGCGCCGCCCTTGTTGGTGATCAGGTCGAAGCCGTCGATCAGCACACCCCGGCCCGGGCCGGTCACCGGCACGACGATCTGGTTGCCGATCGTCTGGTCGTTCTGCCCGGGGTCGAAGACGATCCGGCCGGTGCTCCAGGTCGCACCCTTGTCGGTGGTGCGGGAGAAGTAGCTCGGGCCGCGGTAGGTGAACGCGTGGTTGTACGCGCTGGGGTTGGCGTGGCTCTGCGGCGAGACCAGCTGGTCCCACACCGCGTAGGCGCGGTCGGCGAGCAGCGGGTCGGCGGTCACCGACTCCTTGTCGTTGAGCACCTGCGTCGAGGTGTCCAGGCGCGCGGTGACGGGGGTTTCCCAGTGGCCGCCGCCGTCGAGCGAGCGGCTGATCAGGATCGAGCTCGCCCCGCCGAACGCCGGGCCGTCGGCGTTGAACGAGTCCGCGATCGAGTACACGACCCGGCCGTCGGCGGAGAAGCTGACCCACGGGTCGGTGGTGCGCTGGAAGTACCCGGGCGAGCCGGGCGTGGCGCCCGCGCAGATGCTGAACGCCGGCTGCGCGGCGGCCGGGGTCCAGGTCGCCCCGCCGTCGCGGGAGACGACGTTGGTCAGGCCGTTGGACCCGCCGTCGTTCCAGCGGTCCTGCTGGGCGGAGCCGACGAGGTGGTTCGGGTCGGCCGGGTCGGCGGCGACGTACGGCTCGACCTCGGACGCGGGGTAGTTGACACTGCCGCGCGCCTGCTGCTGGGCGACGAGCGCGGCACACGCCGTCCCGCCGCCCAGCGGGTGGTCGGGTACGCGGACCGGAACCCCGGCGGAGAAGGTGGTGGCGACGGCGACCCCGGCGCCGGCCAGCAGGGCGAACACCGCGGCGCCGGGCGGCAGCGAGCGGCGGGCGAACCGCGGGAAGATCTTCGCGTTCACAGGCGACCTCTTTTCCGACACGCCCGGCAGGCCGCGAGGAAAGGACGTGGCCTTTTCCAGGGCACGCTGGAGTCGGCGTTCCCCTCACGGCCGTTACGCGGCCCGTCCGCCACGGGTGAGAAAACCGGTCCCCCGGTGAAAAACTCGTCTGTCCACACTGGATTTGGTTAACGCTCGGCCAAACCGGCGCCCTCTTGACAGGACCCGGGCCCGCCAGCATCCTGGCGTATCTCAGGGTTCCTGATATACAGTCTTGCCTACATCGCTCAGCTCAGTGAGGAGTCGGACGGATGACCGCAGTAGAGGAGCGGCCGGGCACCCGGCCACGCCCGGACGTCGAACCGGGCCGGCTGTTCATCGGCGGCCGCTGGACGGAGGCCGCCGACCGCTTCGACGCCGTGGACCCGGCCACCGGGCAGACCCTCACCTCCCTCGCCCGCGCGTCGGCCGCCGACGTGGACGCCGCGGTGGCGGCGGCCCGGCAGGCGTTCGGCGGCTGGGCCGCGACGCCGGGCCGGGAACGGGCGCGGGTGCTGCACCGGGTCGCGGACCTCGTGCGGAAGCGCGCGGACGAGATCGCCGCGGTCGAGAGCGCCGACGTCGGCAAGCCGATCTCGCTGTGCCGGGTGGTCGACGTCGAGACGGTCGCCGAACAGTACGAGTACTACTCGGCGCTGGCGCAGGGCGTGGACGGCGCGGCGCGGCAGATCCCGATCCCCTCGCATGCATTCACCCGCCGCGAACCGCTCGGCGTGGTCGCCGCGATCACGCCGTTCAACTTCCCGCTGATCCTGTCGACCTCGAAGATCGCGCCCGCGTTGGCCGCCGGGAACACCGTGGTGCACAAGCCGGCCGAGGACACCTCCCTCAGCGCGCTGCTGATGGCCGAACTCCTCGCCGAAGCCGGCGTGCCGGACGGCGTGCTCAACGTGGTCACCGGGTTCGGCTCGGAGATCGGCGACGCCCTGCTGAGCCACCCCGGGGTCGACAAGATCGCGTTCACCGGCTCCACCGCGGTCGGGCGGCACGCGGCGGCCGTGGCCGGAGAGCACCTGAAGCCGGTCACCCTGGAGCTGGGTGGCAACGCGGCGCACATCGTGTTCGAGGACGCCGACGTCGAGCAGGCGATCGCCGCGGTGATCAAGGCGTTCGTCTTCAACACCGGCCAGTTCTGCATGGGCGGGCCCCGGCTGCTGGTCGCCGACGCGCTGTACGACACGGTCCTGGGCGCGCTCGCCGAAGCCGTGCCGCACGTGCCGGTGGGCGACCCGTTCGACCCCGCGACGGTGGTCGGCCCGATGGCGGGCGAGCGGCACCGGGCGAAGGTGGAGCAGTACGTCGAACTGGCGCTCGCCGACGGCGGCCGGATCGTCGCCGGCGGCGGGCGGGGCGACATCGAAGGCGGGTTCTTCTTCCAGCCGACGGTGATCGCGGACCTGCCGGAGGACTCCCGCGTGATCCAGGAGGAGATCTTCGGTCCCGTGCTGACCGTCCAGCGCTTCAGCACCGAGGACGAGGCGATCGCCCTGGCCAACGGCACGCCCTACGGCCTCGCGGCCGGGCTGCAGACCACGAACCTCGCTCGCGCCCACCGCGTCGCCGCGCGGCTGGAGGCCGGGATCGTCTGGGTCAACGACTGGGCGATGCTCGACCCCGCGATCCCCTTCGGCGGTGTCAAGGCCTCCGGTTTCGGCCGCGAATACGGCCCCGAATCCCTCGACGCCTACACGCGCACGAAGTCCGTCGTCATCTCCCTCGCCTGACCCCCAGGAGAAGCCCCATGCCCACCACCACAGCGGCCGTCGTGGAGTCCGCCGGTTCCGGGTTCACCCTCGGCGAAGTCGTGCTGGACGAGCTGCGCGACGACGAGGTCCGCGTCCGGATCGTCGCCACCGGCGTGTGCCACACCGACCTCGGCGTCGCCGCCGGCGCCCTGCCCTTCCCGCTGCCCGGCGTCCTCGGCCACGAAGGCGCCGGGATCGTCGAGGAGACGGGCGCCGCGGTCACGCGCGTCGCGCCCGGCGACAAGGTCCTGCTCAGCTACACCTCCTGCGGCGGGTGCGCGAACTGCCGGGACGGCCACCCCGCCTACTGCGAAACCTGGCTGCCGGCCAACCTCCTCGGCGGGCGGCGCCCGGACGGCACGTCCCCGATCTCCCGCGACGGCACTCCGCTCGGCGGGCACTTCTTCGGCCAGTCCAGCTTCGCCGGGCACGCCGTGGCCGACGAACGCAGCGTCGTCAAGGTCCCCGCCGACGCGCCGCTGGACCTCCTGGCGCCGCTCGGCTGCGGCATCATGACCGGCGCCGGGGCGGTGTGGAACGTCCTGGCCCCGCGGCCGGGCGCCACGCTGCTGGTCACCGGCGCCGGCGCGGTGGGGTTGTCCGCGGTCATGGCCGCCTGCCTGACGCCGTCGACCCGGATCATCGCCGTGGACCGGGTGGCGGCACGGCTGGCTCTGGCCCTGGAGCTCGGCGCCACCGACACGATCGACACGTCCGGAGAGGACCTGGCCGAGGCGGTCGGCAAGCTGACCGGCGGCCGGGGCGTCGACGGCGTCGTGGAGACCACCGGCAACGCCGACGTGCTCCGGACGGCGATCGGCACGCTCGCCGCGCGCGGCACCGCGGTCGTCGTCGGCGCACCCGCGTTCGGCACCGAGGTGCCCGTGGACGTCAACTTCCTGCTGCCCGGACGGCACGTCGTCGGCCTCACGATGGGCGACGCCGAGACCCAGGCCCTGGTGCCGACGCTGGCCGGGCTCGTCGCCGCGGGCCGGTTCCCGGTCGAAAAGCTGGTCACCCACTACGAGTTCGGGCAGATTCAAGAGGCAGTCGACGACATGCTTTCCGGTAAGACGATCAAACCGGTGCTCCGCCTGTGAAGGAGAAGACCGTGCACCTCCCCGATTTCGGCCTCGGCAGCTGGCCCGCCCGCCGGGCCCGGATCAACCCGGACCGCACCGCGCTCGTGCAGGCGGACCGGACGCTGACGTATGCCGGGCTCGCCGACCGGGTCGCCCGCCTCGCCGGCGCGCTGGCCCGGCTCGGCGTGCGCCCGGGCGACCGGGTGGCCTATCTCGGCGTAAACGACATCACCGTGTTCGAGACGCTCTTCGCCACCGCGCGGTGCGGCGCGATCTTCGTCCCGCTCAACTACCGGCTCTCCCCCACTGAGATCCGGTACATGCTCGACGACAGCGGTGCCACGGTCCTCGTGCACAGCTCCGACACCGCGGACCTCGTGGCGGAGGCCGGTTCACTGCCGGAAGGCGTCGTCGTCGCGACGGACCCGGCCGACGGCGAACTGGACTTCGAGGCCGAAATCGCCGCGGCCGGTCCCCCGCCGGAAACGCGGGTGGGACTGGAAGATCCGTGCCTGCTGCTCTACACCTCGGGCACCACCGGACGGCCGAAGGCGGCGGTCCTCACCCACGGCAACCTGACCTGGAACACCGTCAACCAGCTGGCGCACCTGGACGTCCTGGGCACCGACAAGGCGCTGTGCATCGCGCCGCTGTTCCACTGCGTCGGGCTCGGCCAGATCACGCTGCCGACGCTGTTCAAGGGCGGCAGCGTCGAACCGGTGGCGAAGTTCGACCCGGGCACCATCCTCGCCCGGATCGGCGAAGCCGGGATCACGAGCTTCTCCGCGGTCCCCACGATGCTCGAGATGATGTGGCGGCACGAATCCTGGGACGCCACCGACCTCAGTTCGCTGACCTGCGTGCTGTACGGCGGCTCGCCGGTGGCCGAACGCGTCGCGCAGGCGTGGCTCGACCGCGGCGTGAAGCTGCTCCAGGGCTACGGCATGACCGAGGCCGCGCCGGGGGTCTCGATGGCCACCCACGAAGGCACGCTCGACCACCCGGTCGCCGCCGGGGTGCCGCACTTCTTCACCGACGTGGCGGCCCTCGGCCCGGACTTCACCCCCGAACCGCTCGGCGGCACCCCCGCCGAGCTGCTCGTGCGCGGCCCGCACGTCTTCGGCGGCTACTGGAACCGGCCCGAGGAGTCGAAGGCGAGCTTCGTCGACGGCGACTGGTTCCGCACCGGCGACGTCGTCCGGGTCGACGACGACGGCTGGGCCCACGTCGTCGACCGGGTCAAGGACATGATCATCTCCGGCGGCGAGAACGTCTATCCTGCCGAGGTGGAAGCGGTCGCCGTGCGCCTCGACGAGGTCGACGCCTGCGCCGTGGTGGGCGTGCCCGACGACCGCTGGGGCGAGGTCGGCGCCGCCTTCGTCGTCGTCCGGCCCGGTGCCGAGCTGGACCCGGCGGCGTTCCGCGCCCATCTCGAGCGGCACCTCGCGCGCTACAAGGTGCCGAAACACGTGCGGTTCACCGACGCCTTGCCGCGCAACGCCACGGGCAAGATCCGCCGCGTCGAACTGCGCGCCCTCGCCGCCGAAACCATCACGAACGGAACCGCATGACCACCCCTCTGCTGCCCCCCTCGCTGCGCCTGGAGCTGCTCGGTGACATCGCCGTGCTGCGGCTGGCGCGCGCGGAGAAGCGCAACGCCCTCGACGACGCGACCGTGCTCGGCCTGGAAACGTTCTTCGGCGCGCCGCCGCAGGGGATCAAGGCGGTCGTGCTCGACGCCGTGGGTGACCACTTCTCCGCCGGGCTCGACCTTTCGGAGCTCACCGAGCGCGACGCGTTCGAGGGCATGGAGCACTCGATGATGTGGCACCGCGCCTTCGAGCGGCTCGAACGCGGCCGCGTCCCGGTGGTCGCCGTGCTCAAGGGCGCGGTCGTCGGCGGCGGCCTGGAACTGGCGGCCGCCGCGCACATCCGCGTCGCCGAGCCGTCGGCGTTCTACGCGCTGCCGGAGGGCCAGCGGGGCCTGTTCGTCGGCGGCGGCGGGTCGGTGCGGGTGCCGAGGCTGATCGGCGCGCACCGGATGGCCGACATGATGCTCACCGGCCGCGTCCTCGACGCCGACGAGGGGCACGCCGCCGGGCTGTCGCACTACCGCGTCGAGAACGGCCTGGAGCACGCGCTCGAACTGGCCGGGAAGATCGCCGCGAACTCCCCGATGACGAACTTCGCCGTCCTGCAGGCCCTGCCCCGCATCGCCGAGGCCAACCCGGCCGAGGGCTACCTGATGGAGGCGCTGATGGCCGCGGTCGCGGGCGGCAGCTCCGAGGCGAAGGAGCGGATGCAGGCGTTCCTCGAGAAGCGGGCCGGGAAGGTCGGCCGATGATCCTTTGCCCGGTCGCGCCCGACGTCCGCGAGACCACCGAAATCGGCCGGTACCTGAAGTGGCTGGAGGACCGCGGCCACGCGTTCGAGGGCTACGCGGACCTGCACCGCTGGTCGGTGACCGACCTCGACGGCTTCTGGTCCTCGATCAAGGACTTCTTCGGCGTCCGCTTCCCTACCCCGGCCACGGCGGTCGTGCCGGACCGGCGGATGCCGGGCACCGAATGGTTCCCGGGCGCGACGCTCAACTACGCCGAGCACGCCCTCAGCCACCGGCCCGACGACGAGGTCGCGATCATCGCGTACTCCCAGACGCGGGACCGCGGTGAGCTGACCTGGGGGCAGCTGCGCGACCAGGTCGCGCGCGCCCGGGCGGGCCTGGCCCGGCTCGGCGTCGGACGCGGCGACCGCGTCGTGGCGTACCTGCCCAACATCCCGGAAGCCGTCGTCGCCTACCTCGCGGTCGCGAGCCTGGGCGCGATCTGGGCCTCCTGCGCCCCCGAGTTCGGCGCGCGCTCGGTCGTCGACCGGTTCGGCCAGATCGAGCCGCGGGTGCTGCTGACGGTGGCCGGCTACCGCTACGGCGCCAAGGACGTCGACCGCCGCGCCGAGGTCGACGCGATCCGCGCGGGCCTGCCCACCGTGGAGCACGTCGTCCACGTCCCCTACGGCGGCCACGAACTCCGCCGCACTCAAGAAATCACTGATGTCCTCGGCTGGAGCGACCTGCTCGCCGAGAGCGCACCAGGGTTCGAACCAGTCGGCTTCGCGCACCCGCTGTGCGTGCTGTTCTCCTCCGGCACCACGGGAAAGCCGAAGGCGATCGTGCACGGCCACGGCGGAATCCTCCTGGAGCACCTCAAGAACCACGGACTCAGCTGGGATTTGCGCCCGGGAGACCGGATCCTGTGGTTCTCCACCACCGCCTGGATGATGTGGAACGCGCTGGTGTCGGGGTTGCTCACCGGCGCGTCGATCGTGCTGGTCGACGGCAACCCGCTGTACCCGGACCTGGCGTGGCAGTGGCGGCTGGCCGCCGAAACCCGGGCGACGCTGATGGGCGCGAGCCCGGGATTCCTGATGGCGTGCCGGAAAGCGGGCCTCGACCCGGCCGCCGAGTTCGACCTGTCCGCGTTGCGGCAGCTCGGCGCGGCGGGCAGCCCGCTGCCGGCCGAGGGCTTCCACTGGGTGCGGGAGCGCTTCCCGGGCGTCCTGCTCAACGTCGGCAGCGGCGGCACCGACGTCTGCAGCGGGATCGTCCAGGGCAGCCCGCTGCAGCCCGTCCGGGCGGGTGAGATCTCCGGTCCCTGCCTCGGCGTCGACGCGAAGGCGTTCGACGAACACGGCGCTTCGGTGGTCGGCGAACTGGGCGAGCTGGTGATCACCGCCCCGATGCCGTCGATGCCGGTGGGGTTCTGGGGCGACTCCGGTGAGCGCTACCGCGAGACGTACTTCTCGACCTATCCCGGCGTCTGGCGGCACGGCGACTGGATCCGGTTCACCCCCGAAGGAAGCTGCGTCATCGCCGGCCGCTCGGACGCCACCCTCAACCGCGGCGGCGTCCGGCTGGGCACGGCCGAGTTCTACGCCGTCGTCGAAGAGCTGCCCGAGATCGAGGACTCCCTCGTCGTGCACCTCGAAGATCCCGCGGGCGGCAACGGCGACCTGCGGCTGTTCGTCGTCCTGCGCGACGGTGCCGAACTCGACGACGTGGTGCGCGGCAAGATCGCCGCCGCCCTGCGCGGCGCGCTTTCGCCGCGGCACGTGCCGGACGCGATCACCGCGGTCCCCGCGATCCCCCGCAACCGCACGGGGAAGAAACTGGAGCTACCGGTGAAGAAACTCCTGCGCGGCGCCCCGGTCGACGAGGTCGTCGGCCGGGACGTGCTGGCCGACGCCGCGTCGCTGGACCCGTTCGTCGCGCTCGCCGGCGGGCCGGCATGACCGTCCGGATCACCACGTCCCCCGCCGGCCGCGCGGCGAAGCCCGGCCGGATCACCACCGTCGCGGTCGTCGGGACCGGCGTGATCGGAGCCGGCTGGGCCGCGTACTTCCTCGCCCGCGGCCTCGACGTCGTCGCCACCGACCCGGCGCCTGGCGCCGAGGACCGCCTCCGCGCCGACGTCGCGGCGCACTGGCCCACACTCGTCCGGCTCGGCCTCGCCGAGGACGCTTCGCAGGACCGGCTGAGCTTCGCGACCGACGCCGGCTCGGCCGTGGCGGAGGCGGATTTCGTGCAGGAGAACGGACCCGAGCGCGAAGACGTCAAGCACCGCCTGTTCGCCGTGCTCGACGAGGCCGCACGGCCGGAGGTGATCCTGGCGAGCAGCTCGTCCGGCCTGCTGCCGAGCGTCATCGCGCGCGGCTGCCCGAAGCACCCCGAGCGGGTGGTCGTCGGGCACCCGTTCAACCCGCCGCACGTGATCCCGCTCGTGGAGGTCGTCCCGGGCCGGGAAACCGCGCCCGAAGTCGTCGACCGCGCGGTCGCGTTCTACACCGCCGTCGGCAAGCGGCCGATCCGGCTGAGCCGGGAGGTGCCCGGCCACGTCGCGAACCGGCTGCAGGCGGCGCTGTGGCAGGAGGCGTACTCGCTCGTCGACCGCGGCATCGCCACGGTCGCCGACATCGACGCCGCCATCGCGCACGGCCCCGGGCTGCGCTGGGCCGTGCTCGGGCCGTTCGCGAACCAGCACCTCTCCGGCGGCGCGGGCGGGCTGGCGCACGTCCTGCGCCACCTCGGGCCACCCACCGAGGAGTGGTGGCGCGACCTCGGCCGCGTCCACCTGACGCCGGAGCTGGCCGAAAAGCTCGTCGCCGGGATCGGCGCCGAGCTCGACGGCACCGACCACGACCGGCTCGTCGCCGCCCGCGACGCCGTCCTCGACCGCCTGCTGGCCGCCAAGGCCGCGCAGCCCGACCTGCCCTGACCTGGAGTTCCCGTGGACCTTTCCGCTCTGACCGCCATCGACGTGCACACCCACGTCGAACAAGACGGCCACGGCTGCTTCGCCCTCGACCAAGAGCTCCTGGACGCGTCCGCGAAGTACTTCCGCGCCGACCAGGACCGCACCCCGACGGTGACCGCGATCGCCGAGCACTACCGGGCGCGGAACATGGCCGCGGTCGTCTTCACCGTCGAGGCGCCGGCGGCGACCGGGCACCCGGCGCTGTCGAGCGAGGAGATCGCCGACGCCGCCGCCGAGCACGCCGACGTGCTGATCCCGTTCGGCTCGGTCGACCCGCACGGCGGCAAGGCCGCAGTGCACCGCGCGCGGCGGCTGGTGACCGAGCACGGCGTGCGCGGGTTCAAGTTCCACCCGAGCCTGCAGGCGTTCGAGCCCAACGACGTCCGGTACTACCCGCTCTACGAAGCGATCGCCGAACTGGGCGTCCCGGCCCTGTTCCACACCGGGCAGACCGGCATCGGCGCCGGCCTGCCCGGTGGGCACGGCATCAAGCTGCGCTACTCGAACCCGATGCTGCTCGACGACGTCGCCGCGGATTTCCCGGCCCTCACGGTGATCCTGGCGCACCCGTCGGTGCCGTGGCAGGACGAAGCGATCTCGGTCGCGACGCACAAGGCGAACGTGTACATCGACCTGTCCGGCTGGTCGCCGAAGTACTTCCCGCCCCAGCTGGTCCGCGCGGCCAACACGCTGCTGAAGCGGAAGGTCCTGTTCGGCTCCGACTTCCCCGTGATCACGCCCGACCGCTGGCTCGCCGACTTCGCCGAACTCGACGTCAAAGACGAGGTGCGGCCGCTGATCCTCAAGGAAAACGCCGCCCGGGTACTCGGCCTGGCTTGACGTTTGTCCGCTACGTCCCCGGGCATCCGCCCCCTTCGAGGTCTCACGATCGGAGGCGGCATCGTGGCGGAGGGTGACGTGCACACCTACTACGAAGACGGGCTGTGGAAGAACCGCGTCGAAGGCGGCAGCCGGGCGTCCAACACCTCCCCCCGGCGCGTCGACGCCGTGCTCGCCGGACGGCAGATCGCGAAGAAGCGGCGCGTCGGGCACGTGGTGCACACCCCGGAAGGCGACGTCGAGACCGAGCGCGACTACCGGTCCCGCCGGTCCGCCCGCTGACTGAGGGGATGACGTACGTCACCGCGGGCCGGTGGGTGTAACGGACGCCCCCGACCGGCGATAGGCCGTTCGTGTCCGGGGATGCCCCGGCCTTCACGAACGGAATCCCCATGCCTCGCCTGCACCTGGCCGCCCTGCTCACGGCCGGCACCCTCGTCCTCGCCTGCACCGCGTGCTCCGGCACGCCGGGCACGCCGGCGCCGGCCGCCGCCGGGACCACCTCCTCCGCGGTGTCCACGCCGCCGGCCGCCCCGGCCCTCGACGCCGCCAAGGTGGGGTCCGCCATCACCGACGCCGCCAAGCAGGCGTCGGCCGTGCACGTCAAGGGCACCATCGCGCAGGAGGGCAGCACCATGAACGTGGACCTGCAGCTCAACCCGGACAGCGCGAACGGCACGATCGTCAAGGACGGCCTCGAGATCCCCGTCCTGCGCGTCGGGGACAAGTACTACGTCCGCTTCACCAGCTCGCTGGTGAAGCAGGCGGGCGTCCCGGCCTCGGCCGCCAAGCAGCTCACCGGCAAGTGGGTCTCGTCCACGGCGAAGATCGGCGCGGGCCTGGGCGAAGCCTTCAAGGAGTTCCTCGACTACAAGGGCTTCACCAACGGCATCCTCGGCGAGCTGGAGAAGTCGACCTTCACCAGTGGTGAGCCCACCACGCTCGCCGGCATGCCGGCGCTGAGCTTCAAGAGCGTTGACGGCACCGCCACCGTGGCCGCCGCCGAACCGCACTACCTGCTGCGCATGGCGGACCCGAAGCACGGCGCCATGGAGTTCAGCGACTGGAACAAGCCGACCACGATCAACACGCCCGCGGCGTCGGAGATCTACTCCGGCCCCGGCGCCTGATCAACAAGGCCGTGAATGGCACATTCAGGGACTTGAATGTGCCCTTCACGGAAGGGCCGCGCGGGCCAGGACCGCCCACACGGTCTTGCCGCCGGAGCCGGACCGGCTGCTGCCCCAGTTCTTCGCGACCTTCGTGACCATCCGCAGGCCGAGCCCCGTCTCCGCCAGGTCGAGCCCCTCGCGCAGCACGGCCGGGCTCGCGCTGTCGTCGGCGACCTCGACGGTCAGCATCCCGCGGCGCAGCTCGAGCCGCAGCCGCGGCGCCGAATCCGTGTGGCGCAGCACGTTTTCGACCAGTTCGGTCGCGACGAGCTCGGCGTCCTCGGCCAGCTCGGGCACCATCCACTCCGCGCACGTGCCGCGCACGAACCCGCGGGCGCGCGCCGAAGTCCGTGACGACCGGTCCAGCAGCCGGCCGCCCCGCCGGCGCGCCGGGCGGGTCAGCGCGGCTTCCGCCGTGTCGTGGTCGGGGTAGACGGGCACGTGGCGGCCGGCCAAGCCCTCGGCCAGCGCCGCCCGCTGCTCCGGCCGGCCCGTCACGAGCGCGAAGGGGATCGCCGGCCACTGCCTGATCCTCAGAGCGACGAGGGCGAACACCCTGGTCAGCGTCCGGTCGCGCAGCTCGAGGCGTTCGATGTCGACGAGCACGCCGTCCTCGGAATCCGTCGCGAACTCGAGCAGCCGGTCCCGCAGCTCCGGATAGGTCGTCCGGTCGAGCACTCCGACGATCGACGCTCTCGCCATCGCGCCGCGCCGGGGAACGAGCCAGACGGAATTGTGCCGGGCGAGCACGGGAGACCACCTCCTGGGCATGGGTCACCGATCGGATAACCGGTCCCGAACCCGTCAAACACGACGGTTCCGCGCATCGGCTCCCGGCTCACGAAGGCGGCATGCCTCCGCTGTCGGCGCCCTCTTCGTCGCTTTCGGCGGGACGCGGTTCCTGGTCGTGGAACGTCGGCTCGGTGTGCTCGCCACCGATGTCGGCGTCGGCTTCCATGCTTTCCGCGGTCACCGGGTCGATTTCGGGAGTGCTCATCACTTCCTCCGATCGAGCGAAACCCGGGCATACCCGGCGCGGCGGACGCCGAAACGCGTTTGTGCGCCGCGCCACCGGGCATGCCGCGCCGGCGGGTCCCCCGGCCGAGGGGCCTGTCCACCCGAATCGGAGGAAGCGACCATGGCATCGATGGAGACCGAGGTCCGGCGGACCCCGCGCCAGCTTCTCGCCGCGATCGTGGGAGTGGTTTTCCTGCTGGTCGGCGTGCTGGGCTTCATCCCCGGCGTGACCACGCACTACGACATGCTCACCTGGGCCGGGCACCACTCCGGCGCCCTGCTCCTGGGCATCTTCAATGTCTCGATCCTGCACAACATCGTGCACCTGGCCTTCGGCGTCGCCGGGGTCGCGCTGGCGAGGACCGCGAACGGCGCCCGGGCGTTCCTCGTCGGCGGCGGTGTGATCTACCTCGTCCTGTGGCTCTACGGCCTGGTGATCGACCAGGGCAGCGCCGCCAACTTCGTCCCGGTGAACACCGCCGACAACTGGCTGCACTTCGGCCTGGGCGTCGGGATGATCGCGCTGGGCCTGATCCCGCTCGGCGCCACGCGCGGACCAGTCGCCGACTCTCGGTGACCGGGCGCCGGGCCGGGCAGCCGGTTCACGACGGCCGCCCGGCCCGGCTTCCCGCGTACGCCCGCTCCCGCACCCGCACCAGCCATTCCGGGGCGAACCCCAGCCCCTCGGGGCGGTTCAGCATGGGGTCGAACGACGGCGCGTCTCCGCCGGTCTCGGTCAGCGTCAGCACCGCGCTGTCGCACCAGCGCCCGTCTTCGCGGCCGGTCCGGAGCACGAACCGCAAGGGTGCCGCCGCGCGCACCGCCTCGAGCGACGCCTCGACCCGCGGCGATCCCGCTTCCGCCCACGCACCGAGCCAGACCAGCCGGTCGGCCCGGCGGTAGGGCACGAGACTGCTGTACGCGCCGCGGGTCCACGCGGCCGCCGGCCGGGGCAGCAGCCGCCCGAGGTGGCCGCTGCCCGCCGTCGTCAGCGTGATGTCCCACGGCCCGCCGTCGCGGCCCGCGCCGGGGATCCGCACCGCCAGCCCGAGCGCGTCCGGCAGCCGCCCGGGCGTCCCGGCGCCCTTGGACAGCCGCGCAACCACGGGCGCCGACGCGCGCGGCCACGGCAGATCGTCCGCGACGGGCCGGAGTTCTCCGCGCAGCACGACACCGCCGGGGTGGAAAGCCGGCGCGCGCCGCAGCGCCGCCAGGCCGCGGAAGCCCGTCGAGACAAGGCCGGCCATGTGTAGTTCCCTCCGGGCTGGGGTATTCGGATCACCCTCCCGTTACCCGCGCGGAGCACCGAGAAACCGCATCGACCCGAGGAGCACACCATCGCCACCGCGGTCCTGTTCGACGTCGACGGCACGCTCGTCGACTCCAACTACCTCCACGTCCACGCCTGGCGCCGGGCGTTCCACGCGCTCGACCGGAACGTCGACTCCTGGCGCGTGCACCGGGCGATCGGGAAGGGGTCGGGCAAGCTGCTGGCCACCCTGCTGGGCGACGAAGACGCCGAGCGCGTCGGCGACGAGGCGAAGGAGCTGCACAGCCGCTTCTACCTGGAGACGGCCGAGCTGCTGCGGCCGTTCGACCGGGCCCCCGAGCTCGTCCGCACCCTGGCGGGACGCGGCGTGCGGGTCGTGCTGGCGACGTCGGCGAGTCCGGACGAGCTGGACGTGCTGCGGAAGGTCCTCGACGTCGACGACGTGGTCGACGGCATCGTGTCCGGGGAGGACGTCGAGGCGACGAAACCTGACCCGGAACCGGTGTTCGCCGCCCTCGAAAAGGCCGGGACGTCGCCGGAGGACACGATCTTCGTCGGCGACGCGGTCTGGGACGTCCACGCCGCCGCCAAGGCCGGCGTCCGCACGGTCTCGGTGCTCTCCGGCGGGGTCGGCGCGGCGGAACTGACCGACGCGGGCGCCGTCGCGGTCTACGACGACGCCGCGGCCCTGCTCGACGACCTCGACGGCAGCGTGCTGTTCAGCTGACCTTGCGGGCGACCAGGCGTTCCACCAGCCCGAGCTTGAACCGCTCCCGCCGTTGCACCGGCACGCCCAGCGCCTCGACGAGGAGCAGCGGCCGCCGCCGGAAGTGCTCGCCCGCCAGCGGGACGCTCGCCAGCTCGACCAGCCACTGCATGCCGCGCACGAGCCGCGACGACGACGCCACGTGGTCGACGAGGATCAGCTGCCCGCCCGGGCGCAGCACCCGCACCATCTCCGCGACGGCGGCCGCCGGGTCTCCGATCGCGCAGAGGCCGAACGTGCACAGGACGGTGTCGAAGGAGTCCTCGGCGAAGGGCAGCTGCTGGGCGCTGCCGTGGCGCAGGCTCACCGGGCGGCCGAGCCGGCGGGCGCGGTCGCGGGCGATGGCGAGCATCCCCTCGCTGAGGTCGAGGCCGGTGAGCGTCACCTCCGTGGGGTAGCACGGGAGGTTCAGCCCGGTCCCGACCGCGACCTCCAGGACGTCGCCCGCGGCCTGCCCGCAGGCCCACTCCCGCGAGTCGCCGAAGAGCCGGCGGTCCCAGACGCCCATCTCCGCGTCGTAGGTCGCGGACTTGCGGTCCCAGTACCGACGCCACCGCTCCGCCTTCGTCATGTCCCCCAGCGAAGCACGAACCGGCGCCGTCAGCCGAACATGCCGGGCTCGTACGAGCCGCCCTGCTGGTGGACGATCACCGCGAGCCGGTTGGCCGAGTTCATCTGGGCGACCAGGGCGACGAGCGCGGCGGTCCGGTCGTCGTCGTAGTGCTCGCGCACCTGCGCCCACGTGCCGTCGGATACGCCAGGGGCGGCGTCGGCGATCCGGGTGCCCTCCTCGGCCAGCGCGAGCGCCGCCCGCTCGGCCTCGGTGAACACCGTGGCTTCGCGCCAGGCCGCGACCAGGTTGATCCGCGTCGCGGGTTCCCCGGCGGCCGCGAGCTCCTTGGTATGGACGTCGACGCACCAGCCGCAGCCGTTGATCTGGCTGACGCGCAGCGACACCAGCTCCTGGGTGACTTTGCCGAGCGGCGACTGGGTGATCGCCAGGCTCGCGGTGCCGAACCGCTTGGCGAAGCGGGCGCCGATCTCGTTTTCGGTCAGGGTGAAACGGGGTTCCATGGCTTGCGTTCCTCACTCGTCGTGCGAAGCGGACGGCCACGAGATGCCGGGCACCCCGCCACCCGTGACACCGCGGGCGCGTGACGACGGTCACCGTCACACCGGCGGTGTGGCCGGCATCTGGTGGGAAACTCCGCGAGAGACGAAGAAGGAGCACCATGGCCGACCCCGCCACCGAGGCGTTCGTCGCCCACCGCAACCTGCTCTTCACCGTTGCCTACCAGCTGCTCGGCTCGGCCGCCGACGCCGAAGACGTCCTGCAGGAGACGTGGCTGAAGTGGGTGGGCGTGGACCTCGGCGGCGTGCGGGACCAGCGCGCGTACCTGGTCCGGATCACCACCCGCCAGGCGCTGATGCGGCTGCGGGCGCTGGGCAGGCGCAAGGAGTCCTACGTCGGTCCGTGGCTGCCCGAGCCGCTGCTGACCGCGCCCGACGTCGCCGAGGACGTCGAGCTGGCCGACAGCGTGTCGATGGCGATGCTGCTGGTGCTGGAGACGCTGGGCCCGGCCGAGCGGGCGGTGTTCGTGCTGCGCGAGGTGTTCGACCTCGGCTACGGCGAAATCGCCGAAGCCGTCGGCAAGAGCCCGGCCGCGGTCCGGCAGATCGCCCACCGGGCCCGCTCCCACGTCGCCGCGCGCCGGCCGCGCGGACCCGTCTCCCCGGCCGCGACCCGGGACGCGCTGGAGGCGTTCCGGGTCGCGGTCGAGACGGGCGACCTGCGGCACCTGCTCGGCATCCTCGCCCCGGACGTCGTGTTCCTCGGCGACGGCGGCGGCGTCGTGCGGGCGGTGCTGTCCCCGGTCGCCGGGGCCGGCGAAGTGGCCCGGCTGCTGGCCGCGGGCCTGGGCAACTTCGCCGCCGGAACGCTGCAGGCGGCGCAGGTCAACGGCTACCCGGCGCTGATCCTCCGCCGCGACGGCGAAGTCGACACAGTCCTGGCGGTCCGTGTCGACGACGGCCTCGTCACGGGGCTGTACGCCGTGCGCAACCCGGAGAAGCTGTCACGCCTGGAGGAAGCGACCGTCCTGCGGCGCTGACTCACTCGGTGCCGGTCGCCGCGGCGGCGATCACCTCGGCCACCACCTCCGGCTGGGACACCGCGACGGCGTGCGACGCGTCGATGCGGCGGACCGTCGAGGACGCGCGCTCGGCCATGAACTCCTGGGCCGCGGCCGGGATCGCGTTGTCCTGGTTGGCGACCAGCGTCCACGAAGGCAGCTTCGTCCACGCGGGGGTGCCTTCGAACGGCGCGGCCAGCGCCTGCTCCGCGACCGGCCGCTGGGTGACCGCCATGATCGCCGCGGTGGCGGCGGGCACGTCGGCGGCGAAGACCTCGGCGAAGTCTTCCGGCTTGATCGACAGCTCGGGCTGCCCGTCGTGGACGAGGACGTTCGTCGTCTCCGGGCCGAGCTTGGCGCCCGGGTAGCGGCCGGACAGCTCGAACACGCTCTCGCCCGCGTCCGGCTGGAACGCGGCGATGTAGACCAGGGCGCGGACGTTCGGCGTCGAGGTGGCCGCCCGGGTGATCAGGGCGCCGCCGTAGGAGTGGCCGGCCAGCACCACCGGACCGGACACGCCGTTGACGACGTCGGCGACGTAGGCCGCGTCGGAGTCGACGCCCCGCAGCGGGTTCGCCACGGCCACGACCGGATAGCCCTGCTCCTGCAGCTTCGCGACGACGCCGGTCCAGCTGGACGAGTCGGCGAACGCGCCGTGGACCAGGACGACGGTGGGCTTGCTCATGTCTGGCTCCTTCAGAGAGAACGATCGGTCTTTCTGCTCCGCCCACTCTGGCCCACCGCAGCCACGTTGGCAATGTGACGAAGCCGATCTGGCAGAACGATCGGTCTTTCTCTATGCTGCGGGGATGAAGACTGTCGACGCGCACCCGAAGGACCGGCTGCTCGCGACCGCCTCGCGGCTGTTCTACGCCGAGGGCATCCACGCCGTCGGGGTCGAGCGCCTGGTCTCCGAGGCGTCCGTGACCCGGGCGACCTTCTACCGGCACTACCCGACCAAGGACGACCTCGTCGCCGCCTACCTCACCGAGACCAGCCGGCAGATCCGCGCGGCCGTCGAAGCGGCCCGGGCCGGCAAGCCCCCGCGCGAGGGCCTGGCCGACACCATGGCCGTGGTCGGCGACGCGACCCGCGGCGAGGACTTCCGCGGCTGCCAGTTCCTCAACGCCGCCGCCGAATACCCCGATCCGCGGCACCCGGTGCGCACGGTCATCGACGACCACCGGAACTGGTTCTTCGAAGTCCTGCGCGAGCAGGCGGCCGCACTCGGGCACCCCGAACCGGACCACGCGGCGCGCGTGCTCGTCCTGCTGCGCGACGGCGCCCTGCACGGCGGCGAACTCGACGACGCCGGGAAGGTGCGCGCGACGCTCCGCCGGGCCGTCGAGGACCTCTTCCCCGCCTGAGCCGCGATCACGGTCTCGCGAGACCGGGCCAGGACGCGCTCTTAGCGGAAGTAGGGGTAGTCCTGCACCCAGTGGAACCCGCGGCTGCGCAAGGTGAAGCTGTCCGGGTCCACGCGGTCCAGGACGATCGCGACCGGGTGGTCACGCAGGTTCCCGCGCAGCACCAGCCGGTCCGGGGCAGGCCGCTCGGCGCGCAGCGTCGCGAAGGGCCGCGGGCTTCCGGCGTCCGTGGCCGTCGCCGCGGCGAGCTCCAGCTGGCCGCCCGGACGGAAGTCGGCGCGCGCGGGCACCAGGTCACCGTTCATCCGCTGGTAGGTCGCGCTGCCCCGCGCGTCGAAAACCAGCCGCTGCCACCGGCTCTCGTCGGTGGTCAGCGGCGGCACCGGCCGCCCGTCGACGGCGAAGTCCCGCACGTCCCAGATGCCGTACAGCTCGGACCTGGCGCTGCCGGGGCCGTGCTGGTCCTGCCAGACGATCCACCGATCGGAGCCGCTGCCCACCGCGAGCCAGATGCCGAGGGCCACCTGGACCCCGAGCGCCACGCGGTTCTTCCGGTCGCCGGCGAACAGCGGGGGCTGCGTCAGCGGCTCGCACGCGCGTTGCCGCACGAACACGTCGGCCAGCCGCCGCAGGTACGGCGCGAGCAGGACCAGGCCGATCAGCAGCAGGTGCGCGGAGAGCAGCTTTTCCGGGATGTCGTACGTCATGTCCGTCAGGAAGACCTGGGCCATGCTCGCCACGCTCACCACCGCGCCCAGCACCGCGGTCCGGGGCACGAACAGCAGCAGCCCGCCCACGACCTCCACCGCGCCGAGCGCCACCTGGTACGGCGGAGAGCTGCCGACCTGCAGCCACAGCACCGAGGCCGGGCTCAGATCGCCGTACCGCTCGAGGAGCTGCGCAAGTGTCGGACCGGGCATCTGGGTGGGGATCAGCTTGGCGAACCCGTACGACAGCAGCTGCGAGCCCAGGAACAGCCGCAGGAACAGCGCGAACCAAGCCCTCAGCCCCGGGTGGGCGGGGCGACGGTCGAAGGCCGTCCACACCACGGTGGCCACGGCCGCCACGACCAGGACGCAGAACACCAGCACCCAGTTGGCCGTCTGGTCGCCGGCCCCGGAGTCCGGGTGCGGCACCGCGTCGGTCCCGAAGACCGTCCTGCCCACCCACCCGGTCACGGGACCCGTGGACCCGAGCAAATCCAGCAGCGGGATCGGGGTGAAGAACAGGCAGAACAGCCCGAAATACCCCACGCGGAACCGGAACGCGATCGCCGTCAGCCGATGCCGGCCGGCCCGTGAGGTGCTGACTTCGGGCTCGTCCGTTCGGGTGCCCGGATCCCCTTTTTCGTCGTCGACCAGGCCGATCTTCGACACCGTCTCCCCCTCGAAGATGTCAAGGCGCCCGCGAGCGGGCAGCGAGATCGACAGTAGTGCCGCGCCGAGCCCCTGCCAACCGATCTTCGAGTGAGCCGTTCCAGCGGTCTTCACCTGCACGAACCCGGCGAATCTAGGCCGAACGGGTTACCTTGGGGCCCGTAAGGTGACGGAGGTGGGGATGACGGCAGACGACGCGTCGCGCGTCCCGGCCTGGATCGAGCCGATGCTCGCCAAGGCCGACGGCGGACGGCTGCGCAGCGGGCCCGAGTGGGCCTACGAGTACAAACTGGACGGTTACCGCGCGGCCATGCGGATCGGCCCGGCCGGCACCACCGTGCTGACCAGCCGCAACAACATCGACTTCACCGCCGAGTTCGCCGACCTCGCCGGGGTGCTCGCCCCCGCCCTCGACGGCCGGGCCGCCTACCTCGACGGCGAGGTCGTCGTCTACGGCGAGGACGGCCGGATCGACTTCGAGCTGATGCAGGAACGCCGCGGGCGGTACGTCCGGCACCAGAGCGGGCCGAAGGGCATCGGGTTCAAGGACGTCCCGGTCCGGTTCCTGGCCTTCGACCTGCTCCGGCTCGGCGACCGGAACCTGCTCGCCACGCCGTACGAGGAACGCCGTCACCTGCTGACGACCCTGGCGATGCCCGATCCCTACCGCGTCTCGGTGGTTCGCGCGGTCACCTTCGACGAGCTGGCCGCCGACCGCCGCACCCCCGAAGACTTCCTCGCCCACGCCGCGTCCGCCGGGTACGAAGGTGTCGTCGCGAAGCTGCGCTCCTCGCCCTACGTTCCCGGCCAGCGGCCGGATTCCTGGCTCAAGCACCCGCTGATCCGGACCCAGGAGGTCGTCGTCTGCGGCTGGCGCCCCGGCCAGCGCAGCTTCACCGGCACCCTCGGCGGGCTGCTGCTCGGCGCGCACGACCCGGCGACCGGCGACCTCGTCTACATCGGCGACGTCGGGACCGGCTTCAGCCAGGCCACCCGGGCCGAGCTGCAGGAGCAGCTGCAGCGGCTCGAGCGCCGCACCCACCCGTTCGTGACGACGCCGCCGCGGGAGGACACCGTCCGCGCCCGCTGGGTCGAACCGCGCCTGGTCGGCGAGATCGTCTACCGGCAGTTCACCCGCGCCGGCCGCGTCCGCCACACCGCGTGGCGCGGCCTGCGTCACGACAAGGAGCCGGGCGAGGTCATCGCCCCGCGCGCGGTCCCGCACGAACCCGCCGCCCCGCCGCCGCCCCCGGCCGAGCCGGCGGGCGGGCGGATCACGGTGCAGGCCGGCAACCGGCGGCTCACGCTGTCCAATTTGGACAAGGTGCTGTACCCGGCGGACGGGTTCACGAAGGGCGAGGTGATCAACTACTACTCCCGGGTCGCCGCGGTGCTGCTGCCGCACCTCGCGGGCCGTCCGGTCACGTTCATCCGCTACCCGAACGGCGTCGGCGGCGAGAAGTGGTTCGAGAAGAACGTCCCGAACGGCGCCCCGGCCTGGCTGCGCACGGTGCGGTTGCCGAGCAGCGGCTCACGCGGCAACGGCGGCACCATCGACTACCCGCTGCTGGACGACCTCCCGGGCCTGGTGTGGGCGGCGAACATGGCGGCGCTCGAGCTCCACGTTCCCCAGTGGACGGTGGAGGCAGGCACGCGGCGGCCACCGGACCGGCTGGTGTTCGACCTCGACCCCGGCCCCGGCACCACGATCGTCGACTGCTGCCGGGTGGCCGCCCGCCTTCACGACGTCCTCGTCGCCGACGGGCTCACGCCGTACGCGAAGACGTCAGGTTCCAAGGGAATGCAGCTGTACTGCGGCATCGACACCGACGACCCGGCGGCGCCGTCGGCCTACGCCAAGCGGCTGGCGCAGCGCCTCGCCCGGGAGACACCGGAGTCGGTGACGGCGGTGATGGCGAAGGCGCAGCGCACCGGCCGGGTGTTCATCGACTGGAGCCAGAACAACCCGGCCAAGACGACGGTGGCACCGTACTCCCTGCGCGGCCGCGACCACCCGACCGTGTCGACCCCGGTCACCTGGGACGAGGTCGGCGCCTGCCGCCACGTCAACCACCTGACGTTCACTGCGGACGAGGTCCTCGACCGCATCGAAGGCCACGGCGACCTTCTCGCCGGTCTGCCCGAAACCCGTGCGCCCCTGCCCTGAGCACCACTTGGCCCCAACGCCCCAATGTGGCGTTGGGTGCGTTGGACGCACCGAACGCCACATTGGGTGCGTTGAGCGCAACCAACGCCACATTGGGGTGGTTCGGGTTCTACTCGCGACCGCGGCGCAGGAGCACCTTCGCCTTGCCGATCAGTCCTCGCACCATCGAGGCGGGGTTCGGCCGGGCCTGGGGTTCGGCTGATTTCTCGTGGCGGGGCGCGGGTTCCGGCCGTTCTTCGGCAGGTGCAGAGGCTCGCGGCTGCCGCGCGTGGGTTTCCTCTTGCTGTGGGGCGGCTTCCCGCTCGGCCGGCCGAAGTGCGTGCTTCGGCTCTTCCTCCGGAGCGCGAGCGCTTCGCGGCTTCGGTGCTGAAGCCGCCGGATGCCGTGGCACGGATTCCGGTCGTCCTTGCGCGGCGGGCATCGGCGCCTCCGGTCCTGGCCGAGCCTCCACCCCGGCCGGAACCGCGGCACCGGCCCTTCGCGACTCCGGTGCCGAAACCCGCTGCGCCACCGGCGCCGGCGAAGCATCCGGGACTCCCGGCTCGGCCGTTCCCGGACGCGGCCCGGGAATCTCCCCCGCGATGGTCCCCGACTCCGGCACCGCGCTCACCCGCCTCGGAGCGGCCGGCGGTGTCGGTGGTGCCGGCCGGGCGAGCATTTCCGGCGTGATGGCCGGGGTCATCAGCGGCGTGTGCGCCGTGTCGGCGTTGGGCGTCGCCGGTTCGCGGGCCGCCGGGTAACGGGCCAGCGGGTCGTCGGCTACTCCGTCCGCCCGGTGGCTCCGGAGGAGACCGCAGCAGCCCAGCAAGCCGAGCAAGCCGGCCAAACCCCACCACACCGTCATGACCGTCCTCCGTTTCCTCGCTCTTGCCCCGGATAACCCCGTCGCGCGCGGCCAACCGGAGCCTTACCCGGGTGGGTGACACGCTCAGCCCAGCTGCGGGACGTCGGCCGGGAAGGAGACCGGCAGCGAGTACAGGCCCCGCGCGGTGCGGCCGCCGCCCAGCCAGCCGTGGAAGAAGATGTGGCCGTCCACGACGTCTGCGCCGCCCGGGGCGTCCACCTTGCCGCCGAGCAGGTCGGTGGACAGGAACTGGGCGTCGGCCTTCACGAACGGGCCTGCCGGCGTCGGCGCGGAGGCGTAACACGTGTGGTAGCCCGAACTCTGGAAGGTGTCGGCCGAATAGAACAACAGGTAGCGGGACGCCGTCTTCACCACCGAGGGCGCCTCGACGACCGCCTTCTCGGCCGTCAGGTCGGCCCGCAGCAGCTCGGTGCGCGGACCGGTGAGCGTGCGCCCGTCGGCCTGCAGCCGCTGCGTCCAGATCGCCGCCGGCGCCCCGGTGGCCGCGCCGTCGCTCTTGTACAGCAGGTGGCGGGACCCGTCCGCGTCGACGAACGTCTGCGGGTCGATGTCGCCGTGGTCCTCGGGCACGCACACCAGCGGCCGGTCGCCGGCCGGGGTGTACGGCCCTGCGGGCTTCGCCGCCGTCGCGGCACCGAGGCACATCTCGCCGCCGGCCGTCAGCGCGGCCGCGAAGTACAGCACGAACGCGCCGTCCGCCAGCTGCGTGACGTCCGGGGCCCAGAACCCGCCGTCCGGCTTGGCCCACGCGGGCACGGCGCCGAGCGCGTCGCCGCCGACCCGCCACGGCCCGTCCGGCGCCGGGGCGGTCGCGAACGGAATCCGCCCGGAACCCGTGCTCGTCGAGAACGCGAAGTAGCCGCCCGCGGTCTTGACGACGTCCGGGTCGGGGAAGTCCTGGTTGATCAGCAGCCGCGGCGCGCTGAGGGCCGCCGCTTCCGGGCACGCCGCGAAGGCGGCCAGGAGGGTGATGACGGGAGCGAGCAGGAAGTGCCGGATGCCCATACGCGATTCTGCTTGCCCCGCAGGACATCCGGCAACGGCAGGCGGCCGCCGTCACCGGGAAGCGTGGACTTGCCCCTGGCCCGGATCGGGTGGATTCGGCCGCGCCGCACCGGGGTAGCCGCCGTCTCATGCACGCGACGAATGGACGGGGTGCGCACCGCGCCGGGCATCCCGTCGGCGAAGCCGAAGGAGCGGCGGCCCGGCAGGAAAAGCCCTTGGGCACCCCGGGGAAGCCGCTCGACCGCCGGTCGCCGTTCTTCGCCGGGATGACCGCCGCCGCCGGCGTGGCCGTCACCGTCGCGGTCGTCGAAGTCGTCCTCGCGGCTTCCGATGTGCTGCTGCTGATCGGCATCGCGTTCTTCCTCGCGGTGGGGCTCGAGCCGGTGACCGCCCGGCTCGCGCGCCGGATGCCCCGCGCGGTCGCCGCCGGCGTCGTCGTGGTGACCGGGCTGGCGGTCCTCGGCGGCGCCGTCGCGGCCGCGGCCGTGCCCATCGCCGACCAGGCCGGGCAGCTGCGCGACGGCGCTCCCCGCTACCTGGCCCTGCTGCGCGACCGCGGCACCCTGCTGGGCCGCGCCGACGAAACGTTCGGCCTCGAAGCCGCCCTCCGGGCCGTCCACCCGGCGGACGTCGCGAAGTCGTTCGCCGTCCTGCTCGGCGACGCCGCGATCGTCGTGGTGCTCGCCACCTACTTCGTCGCGGAATTCCCGCGGATCCGCACCGCGCTGTACCGGCTGGCGCCGCGCTCGCGGCGGCCGCGGGTGATCCTGATCGGGGACGCGGTGTTCCGGAAGGTGGGCGCGTACCTCGTCGGCAACGTCGTGGTGTCGCTGATCGCCGGGACGGCGGCGCTCGCGTGGCTCTGGGCCTTCGGCGTGCCCTACCCGCTCGTGCTCGCCGTGCTCGTCGCGGTGCTCGACCTCGTCCCGGTGGCGGGCTCGGTGGCGGCCGGGGCCGGCACCAGCCTCGTCGCGCTCACAGTTTCGGTCCCGGTCGGGCTCGCCACCGCCGGCTTCTTCGTCGGGTACCGGGTGCTGGAGGACTACGTGCTGCTGCCGAAGATCGTCGGCCGGGCCGTCCGGATCCCGGCGCTGGTCACCGTCGTCGCGGTGCTGCTCGGCTTCGCCCTGCTCGGCGTGGTCGGGGCGTTCGTCGCGGTGCCCGTCGCGGCCGCCGTCCTGCTGGTCGTGCGGGAGGTCGCCGTGCACCGGCTCGACCGGACGTGAAACCGCCGCGCGGGGTTGCCCCCGCGCGGCGGTCCGGCCGGACCGGTCAGTTGCCCTGGGCGGTCCCGCCGTCGGCGATGTCACCGGCGGCGCAGTTCTGCGGCACTTCGCCCTCGGCGTCGTGCGCGCCCGGGGAGAGCACCGGGACGCCGACGCCGTTGGCGACGTCCTGCACCGGAACCTGGACGCCGAGCACGTTGACGTTGTCGTCGCAGACGCCGCCGACGACGTTCAGGTTGTGCACCGCGTCGAGGTTCTGCACGTTGCCGACGAGGCCGAACTGCTCGTTGTTGTCGACCGGGTGGCCGTCGACGCTGATGCCGGCCGCGGACGCGGACCCGCCGAGCACCGCCATCCCGGCGGCGAGGGCGGTGGCGACGAAGCCGAGCTGCTTGATCACGGAACTAACTCCTTCAGAAAACCCGCCGGACTTTCCGGCGGGGGATCGGGGAAACGGAACGGGCCCGGCTTCGGTTCGCCGGACCCGGGGAAGTCGGTTAGGGTGCGTTTCACTCCGGGTGGGACCGGTGCACTTCTCCAGCGTCGTGGCCGGTCCCACCCGGGCCGGCGTCGATCGGCGCCGCGGCGTGCCCGGAACGCGGAACCGGAGTGTGCAGCTCGCTCCGTGTTCCGGGCACGCGATACGACGTCGACGCAACTGCCGGATTTCCGCGCCTCGAGCCGGCGTCCGCACACACAGCGGGCGGCCGCGGCGCGGAAACTCAGTTGTCCTGGCTCGTGCCGCCGTCGGCGAGGCCACCCGAAGCGCAGTTGTACGGCGACTCGCCGCTGGCCTCGTGCTCGCCCGGCGACAGGATCGGCACGCCGATGCCGTTGAGCGAGTCGTGGATCGGGACCTGGACGCCGAGGACGTTGACGTCGTTGCCGCAGACGCCGACCGTGCCGTTGACGTTGTGCAGCACGTCGGTGTTGTTGAGGTTCACCAGGCCGACCTGGCCGAACTGGTCGTAGCCGCCTGCGTGGTGGCCGTGGTGGTGCCCGTGGTGCTCGTGCCCGTCCGGGGTGCCGGCCGCGGCGACGCCGCCGGCCAGGAACGCACCGGCCGCCACGGCGGTCGTGACGAACCCGATCTTCTTCAGCATGGATTGCTCCTCGATGGATGGTTGCGTGGGACGGGACGGCAATGAAGGTGTGTTCTCCGGCCCGTGTGAGGGAAACGTACTGATGCTGTGGTGTCGTTTCCACTTCGTGCCACCATCGTGTGGGTGCCGCAAGCCCCTGACCGCACCCGGTGTGGTCCGATCGGGTTACGGCGATTCCCTTGCCCAGCAAGCTCTTCTCGAGCCCGTGGGCCGATACCGACTGCGGGGCAAGGACTTCTTCCGGGCACACCAAAGAGCCCTGCGCCGCCTCGACAAGGGCGGCGCAGAGCTCTTCGGCGCGGTTTCCTATTCGGGCCAGGCCTCGGCTTCGGCCGTGAGGGCGGTGGTCACGTCGATTTCGCCCGACCGCACCCGCCACGCGAGCGAGTCCGGCCGCGGCTGCAGCAGGTGCCAGCCGGTGACGTCTTCGTCGGTGTAGCAAGGGTTTTCGTCGTCACCGATCCCCAGTGCGGCGAAGTACTGACGGGCGGGCCAGGTTTCCGGCACCCAGGCACGGGCCCAGCGCACGACGATCCTGGCGAGGTCGTTGCGGCCGTCCGCCGGGTGGATCAGGCGGTCACCGGTGGTGCAGACCAAGCGTGGTGTGTAGGTCGCCCCGAGTGGCGCGACCGCGAGTTCAGTGTTCATTTCTCCCCCCGGGTCCACGGCAGTGGACGGTGTTTCCCAGTGCGGATGCGCCTGCGGCGCGAAGAACGGGAGGGACAGCCGGGCGGACCACGCACGGCGCGTCCCGCCGCAGCTCGAACCGGTGTCCATCCGGCGGACATCGCCGGACGGCCTCGCCCGTTCCCGTGACAGCGGGTGTGAACCCCGGCGGCGCGGGTACGCGGCGGAAGATCGACTGTCCGAACGGAAGGAAGAACCACCATGCACGGCACGGCACGGAAACTGGTTTGCGGCACCGCCGCGGCGGCCGCCATCGCTCTGACCGGGGCGACACCCGCATCGGCGGCGCCCGCCCCGGCGCCCGCGGCGTCGGCGTGGCAGCGGGCCGACGACGACGGCACGAGCCGCGACGGCAACGGTGACAACGGGTTGTGGGGCCTGCTGGGCCTGGCCGGGCTGCTCGGGCTGGCCGGGCTGGTCCGGCGCGGGCCGAAGGCCGGCGCGATGGCCGGATACCCGGCCGCCGGCGCGACGCCGCCCGTCAACGCGTATCCGCCCGCCGAGCCGCGGCGGAACCCGCCGGGCGCCTGAGCCCCGCCGGTGCCCGGTGCCCGGGTGGCCTGGGTGCCCCGCACCACGTATCCCCTCTCTTCGCGCAGAACGTCCCGGCGCCGATCGCGTCGGGACGTTCTGCGTTTCGTGATTTCTCGAGTGGCGCCTTCGTGTCAGGTCCGGCACCGAGGCGGTCGTGGCTCCGGCCGGAAAACCGGCCCCACGACCGCCGCCAAGATTAGCGACACACTCGCCGAGCGAGAAGTGCCCCAGCGTCGTACCCTTCTTAAGTGTGGCTTTCCGGCCCGCGGCAAATGCGCCTGATTACCCATTCTCTCTTCTCATAAACGTCACGAACGAGTGAAACTCGCCTGCCTCCCGTGAACCACGCTTCTTCCACCTTCGGTGAGAAAAATCGGGCCGATTCAGCCATCCATCGTAACCTACGAACACCACCGAGTGAATCCATTACCGAACGTAGTTGAAGCGCGGAATTGCGTTTCCCCGGCTTCACGCGAACTTGATGTTTGTTCCGCGCAAGCCTGCCACCCGCACACCGTATGGAATCGACAACCGCCGCGCAGGCCGGGGCATCCGCTCGCGCTATCGCCGGAAGAAGATCACCATGATCGCAGTCGGCATCGGAATATCCCCCAGGAGTACGACATGAAAAGTGCAGTGGCACGCGCGGTCATGATCCTCGTCACCGCCACGGCGGTGACCCTCACCGGCGTCGGGGTGGCGACGGCGGGCGGCCCCGGTGGCAGCGGCTCGTCGAGCACCACGAGCGCGGCGGCGGAGGTCCAGGGCCTGCGCGACCGGCTGTCGTCCCGTGCGGACCACGGCGACGTGGCCGGCACGCAGCGCACCCTCGGCGAGCTGGATCCGTTGCTCACGGATCTGGCGCAGGGCAAGCGGTACACGATCCAGGCCGGGGCGCGGGACAGCGCGGCGACCGCCCGGCAGGAGAACACGAAGGCACGCGAGGGAGTCGACGAACTGGCGGCACAGCTCAAGTCCCGCCAATCGCTGCCGCCGGTCACCACCCTGCTCAACGCGCTGCTGCAGCGGCTGCTGATCAGCCTTTCCGCGCTGGTGAACGACCTTCTCGGCGGGCTGCCCGTCCCGGTCGGCTAGACCGCACCGGACCCCCGGACGGACAAGCCGGCGACGGCCCGGTGCGGCCCCCCTTCCCGCACCGGGCCTTCGTCGTCCGCGAAACACCCGGGGACAACGAAAAGCCCGGCGCGGGGCGACCGCGCCGGGCTTTTCGCGTTCCCTATTCGTAGACGACGTAGGCGGGCGCCGGGGTCAGCGCCAGGACTTCCGCCGGGCTCATCAGGGCCGCGCCGCGGCGGGTGTCCTCGTCGAAGAAGAGCTTGAAGCCCGGCCGGACGTGCGCGGGCATGGTCGTCATCAGCGTCTTCCACGTCGCCTTCTTCGCCGCGGCCGAGCCGATGCCGTCGACCACCTTGACCACCGAGACGCCCTGGTGCGGCCCCAGAAGCCCTTCGTCACGCACCACCGAGGCGGCCACCTGGTGGTAGACCATGACCTTGGCGGGCAGCCGGTGCGCCTCGGCCAGCCCCCCGAGGTACCGGGCGACTTCGTCGAGCTCGGCGCCGGTCGTGCGGCCGAACTTCCGGCCCGGCACCACACCCGGTTCCACCGCCCACTCGGGGTCGAGCGCGACCCCGACGTCGGGCTCGGCCAGCCACCGTTCGTAGGCCCGCACCTCCGGCGGGAAGTCGGCCCGGCCGGGCTGGATGTTGAGCAGCAGCAGGCCGTTCAGCGCGCGGGCCGCGTCGAGGTAGTCGCGCACGGTCGAGTCTTCGCAGCGGCTGCGGTACATGCCGTCCGCGCCGGGTGAGCGGTGCACGGTGGTGGCGATCAGCTCGACGACCGGGGTGACCGGCCGTCCCGGCGGGAACGCCTGGATCTGCGCCCTGAGCAGGCGGCTCGCTTCCGTCAGGTCGCCGGTCATCCGGCCGAGCGCCTTCGCGCCCGGCGCGCCGCAGAACCCGACCAGAAGGCTGGTCTCCAACGGATTCGGCGGCGGTGACGGCGCGGCGGCGGCGGAAGACGCCGAGACCGGCGCGGCCACCGCCCGGCCCAGCCGCGGCGTGCCACACGCGCTCGTCACCAAGCCCGCGAGAGCGGCGGTGAGGACCAGGCGTCGATCGAAGGTTCGTTCGGCGGCGACCGCCTTTTTCGGGACCATCGCGGGGAAATACCCGGCGGTGATCTTCGCCAAACCGGTTCGCCGACGATCACCGCATCGTGCCGGAGCCGGTTTCCAGCCCAGGGTCACTGCCAGGGGAAACGCGGTTTTCGTGGCTGTGGCACGGGATTCCGCGCTCACCCGACCCGGTGGCCCGGCCCGCACCGGCCGCGGCGCCGACGCACACTTCGGGCATGCGTTGCCTTTTCTCCTCCGGCGCCGGATTCGCCGCCCTGCTCGCCCTCGCGGCCTGCGGTGCCCCCGCACCCGTGGCCCCGGCTCCGGCTCCGCGTCCGGCGCCCGCCGCCGCGCCGGCCCGGGTCACGGCCGCCGCCGCGCGCCAGGTGGGCGCCGACGAGCTGGGCCGGGTGCCGATCCTCATGTACCACCGCATCGCCGAGCGGCCGCGGTCGGTCTACGACCGCACGCCCGCGGACTTCACCGCGGAGCTCGAACGGCTCGCGGACGAGAATTACGTGCCCGTCACCACCGCCGAGCTCCTCGGTCGGCGGCTCGACCTGCCGGCGGGCACGCACCCGGTGGTCCTGACCTTCGACGACGGCGACCCGAGCGCGTTCAGCCTCACCCCGCAGGAACAACCGGCACCGGGCACGGCGGTCCGGATCCTGCTCGACGTCGCCGCGGCGCACCCGCGGTTCCGGCCGGTCGCCAGCCTGTACGTCAACGAGCACCCGTTCGGCGGGGACGCCGACGGGCGGGCCCTGCGCTGGCTGGCCGAGCACCACTTCGAAATCGGCAACCACACGCGGCGGCACACGAACCTGCGCACCGCCGGGGAAAGCGCGGTGACGACGGCCATCACGGAAGGCGACGCCCTGATCCGCCAAGCCGTGCCGGGCTACCGGCCGACGACGCTGGCGCTGCCGTTCGGCACCCACCCGCGGCGCGAGGAGCTGGCACTGCGCGGCCCGGGGTATGCGTACGACGGCGCACTGCTCGTCGGCGCGGGCCCGGCACCGTCCCCGTGTTCGGGCGCGTTCGACCCGGGCTCGATCCCCCGCATCCGCTCGCAGTCGGCGGGCGAGGAAGCGGAATACGGCTCGGCACACTGGCTCGACGTGCTGGCCTCCCCGGCCGGACACCGCTACACCTCCGACGGCGACCCGGCAACGGTGTCCTACCCGAGGTCCGAGGGTGCGGTGGCACCGGCATGTGCGAGCGTGGGCCTTGCCTACTGACCCGACCCCGCCGGCCCGCGTCGACTGGCTCCCCCAGCCGCGGCGCCGGCCGGTGCCGCCGCCCGGAGGCCCGGCGCCCGCACCGAAAAGCCCGCGGATTCCGGCGACACCGCCGGTCACGACTGCACCGGCATTCGAGCCGCCGGCCTCGGCCACATCAGCGGCATCGGCACCACAAGTCCCGCCGATTCCTCGAATGCCTGCGGCACACACGACACAGGCGAGACAACTTCCAGCCGAGCCCGCTCCTGAACCAGCCGCCGCGCCCATCTTCCAGCCACGGGGCACTTCCCTCGCCCCGGCCCTGGCGATCGGCCCACCGGCTCCCCGAGTCCCCCGCCCCTCCCTCCTCACCGCCCCCGACCCGCTGCCCGCCCCCAAGCCCGCACCGCCTCCCGACCCGGCACCGGCGGCCTGGTGGCCGCCCGCCGTGCTGGTGTTCGGCGTTGCCCTCGCCGTCGGCCTCCTGCTCACGCCGCGGGCCGTCGAACCGCGGCGGGTCACCGGGTCCGCCGCGGCCATCCCGCCGGCCGTCACCTCGGCCCCGGCGCCCGCCCCCACGCCGGAACCGGCCGCCCTTCCCGATGGCGGCCCGGTCACCGAGGCCGGGGCGGGCACCTGGCACGTAGTCCCGGGGCCGGACTCCGTTGCCGGTTCCGGCTCGAAGGTTCTCACCTACACCGTCGAGATCGAGGACGGCGTCGACGTCCCGTCGTTCGCCGGCGACGTCGACGCGATACTGGCCGACCCGCGCGGCTGGACCGGGCTCGGCGCGGTGACCTTCCGGCGGCTCGGTACGGGGGACGGCGAGCCCGCCGTCCGGATCAGCCTGACCAGTCCCGGCACCGCCCGGCGCCCCGACCTGTGCGGCTTCTCCATCCCCTTCGACTCCTCCTGCCGCCTCACGCGCGAGCACCGGATCGTCGTCAACCTCGCCCGCTGGCTGCGCGGTGCCCACTCCTTCGGCGGCGACCTCGCCGGCTACCGCGCCTACGCGATCAACCACGAGATGGGCCACGCCCTCGGCCTCGGGCACGTCGGCTGCCCCGCCACCGGGGCACCGGCTCCGGTGATGATGCAGCAGACCTTCGGGCTGTCCAACGCTTACCTCGCCGAGCTCAACCGGGCCGAACCCGGCGCCGCGGCGCGCGTCCGTCCGGACAGCGCCGTCTGCCGGCCCAACCCCTGGGTCACCGCCGCCGCGCACTGATCGCGGTGGTTTGGACCGCCGTCCGCCGGGTACCCGCCCCGGGTTTCACTGCGGCTGCGGGAGGGGTGCGATGGTGCGGAAACTTCTGGCCGGTACGGGTGTGGTCCTGGTGCTCGCCGGGTGCGGCGGGGTCGGCGGCGGTGACAACGGCGCCGCGGTCACCTTGACGAGCATGGGGTTCGGCCTCGGCGACGAAATCGCCACCACGCGGGCCGACCTGGCGGGCAAGGCGATCGCGCCGGCCACCGTGAAGATCGGCGGCGGTGCCTTCGACGCCCAGCAGTTCCTGGCCGCCGTCGCCTCGCACACGCCGCCGGACCTCGTCTACCTCGACCGGCAGCTGCTCGGCACCTACGCCGCGCGCGGCACACTCGAGCCCCTGACCGACTGCATCGCCAAGCAGCACATCGATGTCGGCCAGTACCGGCCCGCCGCGCTGAAGGAGGTCACCCTCGACGGCAAGGTCTACGGCCTGCCGGAGTCCTACGACAACCGGGTCCTGCTGATCAACGACTCCGCCGTCGAAGCGGGCGGGCTGCGGCCGCAGGACGTGACGACGACGGACCGGGCGAAGCTGGCCACCACCGCCCGGACGCTCACCGCGCGGACCGCGGGCGGGCTGTCGCGGATCGGGTTCGACCCCAAGATCCCGGAGTTCCTTCCGCTGTGGGCCAAGGCGAACGGCGTGCAGATGCTCAGCGACGACGGCCGCACCGCGCACCTCGACGACCCGCGGCTGGCCGAGGTGCTGACCTACACCAAGTCGCTGATCGACGCCCAGGGCGGCTGGAGCACGGTGAAGGCGTTCCGCGACTCGTTCGACTTCTTCGGCGAGAAGAACCCGTTCAAGCAGCAGCAGCTCGCGTCGACCCTGATGGACGACTGGTACCTCAACGTCCTGGCCAACTATTCGCCGGACGTGCGGTTGTCCGCGGCGCCGTTCACCGGCCCCTCCGGCGCGCCGGTCGACTGGGTCACCGGCAGCGCCTGGGTGATCCCCGCCGCGAGCACCCACAAGGACCAGGCCTGCACGTGGATCAAGACGATGACCGACGCGCCGTCGTGGGTCGCGGCGGCGAAGGCGCGCGCGGAGAAGCGGAAAGCCGCCGGCAAGGCGTTCACCGGTGTCTACACCGGCAACCGCGTCGCCGACCAGGAGATCTTCGGCCGGCTCGTGCAGCTGAAGGACCGGCCGGCGTTCGACGCCGCCGTGCAGACCGTGTTGCGGGCGCAGGAAACCGCCTTCACCATGCCGGCGTCCCCGGCCGGCTCCGAGTTCAAGACGGCCTGGCAGAACGCCGTCAACCGGGTTCTCTCCGGCGAACAGCAGCCCGCGGACGCGCTGCGCCAGGCCCAGCAGGAGGCCCAGCGGGCGCTGGACGCCGCGGTGGCCCACCGGTGAGGCGGCGGACGAAGGAAACCTGGGCCGCGTATGCGTTCCTGTCGCCGTGGATGATCGGTTTCGTGATCTTCATGGCCGTCCCGATGGTCGCCAGCCTGGTGCTTTCCTTCACCGACTACGACGCGCTGCGGGCCCCGGACGCCGTCGGCTGGGCGAACTACCGGCGGCTCGTCGAAGACCCCGCCGTGCGCAAGAGCCTGGGGAACACCCTGGTGTACACGGTGATGTCGGTGCCGGCGACGATGGCCGCCTCGCTCGCGCTGGCCGCCCTGCTCACGCGCGCGGGCCGCCGGTCGGCCGGGTTCTTCCGCACGGTGTTCTACCTGCCGGAGATCACCCCGAAGGTCGCCGTCGGCGTGCTGTTCCTGATCCTGTTCAACGGCCAGGCCGGCCTGGTCAACGCCGTGCTGGGGCTGGTCGGCATCGACGGTCCACAGTGGAGCACCGACGGGCCGTGGGTGAAACCCGGGCTGGTGCTCATGCACCTGTGGTCGGTGGGCAGCACGGTGGTGATCTACCTGGCCGCGCTGCGCGGCGTGCCGCCCGAGCTGTACGAGGCCGCCGAGCTCGACGGCGCGTCGGCGTGGCAGCGGTTCCGGCGCATCACCGTTCCGATGATCAGCGGCGCGTTGTTCTTCACCCTGATCGTCCAGACGATCGCGGCCCTGCAGTCGTTCGACGAGGCCTACACCGCGTTCTACGGCTCCGCGGCGTCGGCGACCTACAGCAACGACGCGGCGCTGTTCTACCTGATCTACCTGTTCCGGCAGGCGTTCGAGTTCCTCCACCTCGGGTACGCCTCGGCGATGGCGTGGCTGCTGTTTGTCGTGATCCTCGCCATCACGCTGGTGCAGGTGCGGCTGAGCCGGCGGTTCGTCTACTACGAAGGCGGTGACCGGTGACGGCGCGGCAGGCGCTGCGGTGGGCCGGGCTCACCGCGGCGAGCGTGCTGTTCCTCTACCCGTTCGTCTGGCTGCTGAGCGCGTCGCTGAAGCCGCGTTCACAGGTCTTCGACAACGTGCTGGTCCCCCGGACCTGGGCGTGGGACAACTACGTCGAAATCTGGCGGGCGGCCCCGGTCGCGGCCTGGTTCGCCAACAGCGTGGCGGTGTCGCTGGCCGCGGCCGTGGCGGTGACGCTGACCAGTTCGCTGGTGGCGTTCGGCTTCGCGTACTTCCGCTTTCCCGGCCGCAACGCGCTCTTCGGCCTGGTGCTGGCGACGATGATGCTGCCCGGCGCGGTGACGATGATCCCGGTCTACCTGATCTGGAACAGCGCCGGGCTGGCGCACACGCAGGTGCCGTTGTGGGCGGGCAACCTGTTCGGCAGCGCGTTCTACATCTTCCTGCTGCGCCAGTTCTTCCTCGGCCTGCCGCGCGAAGTGTTCGAGGCGGCCCGCGTCGACGGCGCGAACCACTGGACGCTGTTCTGGCGCATCGCGGTGCCGCTGTGCCGGCCGGCACTGATCGTCAGCTTCGTGTTCGAGCTGAAGGCCAGCTGGTCGGACCTGCTCAAGCCGTTGATCTACCTGCGCGATCCGGCGCTGTACACGCTGCCACGCGGGCTCAAGGCGCTGTCCGACCAGTTCGGCCAGGCGGGTGAGCAGCGGTGGGAGATCGTGCTGGCGGGCAGCGTCATCACCACCGTGCCGCTGCTGATCGTGTTCTTCCTCGCGCAGCGCCACTTCCTCGCCGGGATCACGACGGAGGGTTCCAGGACCACCCGGTGAGCGTCGTGCGCATCAGCCGGGCCGCGGCGGGCAGCCGGTCGCCGTCGTTCCAGAACAAGGTGATCGTGCGGCGGCAGGCGGGGTCCTCGACCGGGACCCAGACGACCGGCACCTGTGCGGCGACCTGCCGGGCCATCGCGGGGTTGAGCCCGATGCCCAGCCCGGCGCCGATCAGTTCCTGGATGGCGCAGGGCTCGTCACCCTCGAAGACGATCTTCGGGGTCAGGTCGCGGGCCGCGAAGAGCCGGTCGAGGAGACGGCGGTGCCAGTGCCCGCGCCGGGCCGTGACGAACGGCTCGCCGGCGAGGTCCTCGACGCGGACCGAGGCGCGTTCCGCCAACGGGTGCCCCAGCGGCGTGGCCACCAGCACGGGCTCGTCGAGCAGCTCGACCCCGGTCAGTCCCTCGGCGGGAATCGGTTGCGAGGCAACGCAAAGGTCGATCTCCCGGGCCCGCAGCGCCCGCGCCATCGCGTCGGCGGGCAGCTGGTGCAGTTCGACTTCGACGTCCGGGTTGGCGCGCTTGAAGGCGGCGAGCGGGCGCGTGAGGGTGAGGAACGTTTCCGAGGCCAGGCGCACGGTGCCGAACCCCTCGCTCGCGGCTTCGGCGACCGCACGCCGTCCCGCGTCGAGCTCGCCGAGGGCACGTTCGACGTAACCGCGGAAGAGCTGCCCCGCGTCGTTGAGCCGGAGCCGGCCGGCCCGGTCGAACAGCGGTGTGCCGAGTTCGCTCTCCAGCCGGGCGATCGTGCGGCTCAGCGAAGGCTGGGCGATCCGCAGCTCTTCGGCCGCGCGGCTGAGGTGCTCCAGCCGGGCCACCACGAGGAACTGCCTCAGCGTCCCCAGGTCCACGTCATGCCTCCCTCGTCATAACGGCATAGCAATACTGATCTTAGACAGCATGACTCCGCAGCCATAGCTTCGAAGCGTGGAAAGCACAGCGAAAACCAAGCCCTCAGGCTGGGTGCTGCGGGCCGTCACCGGAGCGCACGTCGTGGCGATCACCGGCCAGCCGGTGTTCGCCGGCGTGTACCTGAGCGGGGACTACGACGGCCTTCGCCTGCACTCGGCCGGCGCCGACGTCGTCACCTCCCTCGGCTACGCGCAGCTGATCGTCGCGATCGTGGTGTGGGTGCGGCTGCGGCGCGCGGGGCCGTTCCTCGCCACCGCGGCGGTGGCGGCCGCCGAGACGGTCCAGTACTTCGCCGGGCTCGACGGCGCCTTGTGGCTGCACCTCCCGCTGGGCGTGCTGACCATCGCGGGACTCGTCGTGCTGGCGGTCGCCGTCTGGCGGACTTCCCTGGAGGCCGTCGATGCGTGACCTGACCCGGCGCCAGGTACTGGGCTTCGGCGGGGCGTTCGGCCTGCTGGCGGCCACCGGCCTGGCCACCGCGGCCACGCTCTCGCGGCGCCCGCCGGTCACCGGCGCCGAACTCCGCAGCGCGGTCCCGCTGCCGCCCGCGTTCGAAGTTCCGTTGCCGCTGCCCCCGGTGCTGAAGCCGGTGGCACCCGGCCGTTACGAGATCACCCAGCGGGTCGCGGAAGTGGAGATCCTGCCGGGGATCCGGACGCCGCTGTGGACCTACGGCGGCACGTTCCCGGGGCCGACGATCGAGTCGCGCCGGGGCCGGCCCGTCACCGTGACCCACCGCAACGAGCTGCCCGTGCCGACCGTCGTGCACCTGCACGGCGGACGGACCCCGGCGGACTCCGACGGCTACCCGACCGACCTCGTCCTGCCGCGGGACTGGGCGGACCACCACCCGATGCCCGACCCGCGCGCGGTGCGGACCCGGCTGACCCGCGACTACACGTTCCCGCTCGACCAGCGGCCGGCGTTGCTCTGGTACCACGACCACCGGATGGACTTCACGGCCCCGGCGACCTGGCGCGGCCTCGCCGGGCTGCACATCGTCCGTGACGACGCCGAAGAAGCGCTGGGCCTGCCGTCGGGAGCGCGCGAACTGCCGCTGATGATCGCGGACCGCGCGTTCGCCGCGGACGGCACGCTCGACTACCCGTCGGTGGACGCGACGCTGCGGGACCGGCCGGGCGTCCGGGAAAGCTTCCTGGGCGGGGTGCTCGGCGACGTCGTCCTGGTCAACGGCGCGCCGTGGCCGGTGCACGAGGTGGACGCGGCCCGGTACCGGCTGCGGATCCTCAACGCGTCGAACGCCCGGCACTACGAACTCGAGGCGCTCACCGACGCCGGACGACGGCTCCCGCTCGTCCAGATCGGCGCCGACCAGGGTCTCCTGGCCGCTCCGGTCACCCACGCGGCCCTGCCGCTCGGCCCGGCCGAGCGCTACGACGTCGTCGTCGACTTCGCAGGTGTCCCGGTCGGCAGCCGCGTCCGGCTCGTCAACCGGCTGGGCTCCGGGCGCACCGCCGAGGTGATGGCCTTCGTGGTCGCGCGCGGCGCCCGCGACGGCAGCCGCGTTCCCGCCGTGCTGTCCACGGATCTGCCGTCGTGGGACTCGCCCGCCCGGGTGCGCGAATTCTCCTTCCGCGCCGGGCAGGTGAACGGCGGGCACGGCTGGCTGGTCGATGGGCTGCCGTTCGATCCCGCCCGCACCGACGTCACCGTCCCGCTCGGCGACGTCGAGGTGTGGCGGCTGGTCGCGGACGTCCACCACCCGGTGCACCTGCACCTGGCGGGGTTCCGCGTGCTCTCGCGCGGCGGACGGCCGCCGCTGCCGCACGACGCGGGCCTCAAGGACACCATTTCGCTGCGCCCCGGCGAAGCGGCGGAGATCATCACCCGGTTCGACGGCCACCGCGGCCGGTACCTCTTCCACTGCCACAACGCCGAACACGAGGACATGGGCATGATGGCCAACCTGGAAGTGGTGTGACCCGAAACTTTCGAAATCCGCGCAGTGGCGAAAGTTTCGCAAGCCCCGGCCTTCTTGACGACCGAACGGAAACGGTCCTACCGTTTTCTCCTGGATGAAATTTACATTCCTCTTTCGCTCCGCTTCCCGGAAGGGAGAACTCCGGTGCGCGTTTCCCGGATCCGTTCGGCCGTCGCCTGCCTGGCGGCTGCTCTGCTCGTCGTAACCGGAATGGTCACCACGGCCTCCGGCGCCGCCGCGGCGGCCGAGGACGACGGCGCCGACTGCCCGGTGTCGCTGCCCGGCTCGTTCCCATCGTCGGCGAAGCTTCCCGACCCCTTCAAGAAGATCGACGGTACGCGCATCACGTCGAAGTCCGATTGGCGGTGCCGTCGCGAGGAGATCAAGAAACTGGCGGAGCGGACGATCTACGGCCAGAAACCGGCGAAGCCGGCGAGCGTCACCGGAACCGTTTCGGCCACGAACATCACCGTGAACGTCAGCGAAAACGGCCGCAGCGCAAGTTTTTCCGCCGGCGTTCGGCTGCCCGGCGGGACCGGGCCGTTCCCGGCGGTCTTCGTGGTCGGCGGATTCGGCGCCGACACCGCGACGATCAAGGCGTCCGGCGCCGCCGTCATCAGTTACGACCCCTTGGCCGTCGGCAAGGAAGGCACCCCGCGGAACAACAAACAGGGCGCGTTCTACAGCATTTACGGGTCTTCCAGCAGCACCGGGCTGCTGGCCGCGTGGGCGTGGGGCGTGAGCCGGATCATCGACGTGATCGAGCAGTCCGGCGGCAGCGTCCTCAAGGCCGGCGCGCTGGGCGTCACGGGGTGTTCGCGGTACGGGAAGAGCGCCTTCGCGATCGGCGTGCTCGACCAGCGCATCGCGCTGACCATGCCGATCGAGTCGGGGACCGCCGGCGTCCCGGCCCTGCGCTCGATCCCCACCGAAAGCGGGTCGCAGGGCCTGGGCAACGCCTACGGGGAACAGCCGTGGTTCGGGGACGCGTTCAGCGCCTACACCGGCAACCCGGCCGGGCTGCCGGTGGACACGCACGAACTGGTCGGCATGGTCGCGCCACGCGGCCTGTTCATCATGGAGAACCCGCACATCGACTGGCTGGGCGCCCGGTCCGGCAGCGTCGCGGCGCTGGCCGGCGCGGAGGTCTACCAGGCGCTCGGTGCGGGCGGCAACATCAGCTACTGGTCCGACGTCCAGGACGGCACCCACTGCGCGTCGCGGCCCGAATGGCGGACGCCGTTGCAGCAGAACATCCAGAAGTTCCTGCTGAAGACCGGCACCGCGGCCGGGACGTTCCGGATCTCGGCCAAGAAGCCCGGCAACCTGGCCGAGTGGCGCGACTGGACGACGCCGGTCCTCACCGACGGCCCGGGCACGACCACCACCCCGACGACCCCGACCACCCCGGCGGGCGACGGCTGCACGGCGGCGGTGTCGGTCAACCAGTGGACCGGCGGGTTCGTCACGACGATCCGCGTCACGGCGGGCGCCACGCCGATCACCGCGTGGACGGTCACCGCGAACCTGCCCGCGGGCGCGGCCGTCACCAGCGCGTGGAACGCCGGGCGCAGCGGCGACACGGGCACGGTCCGCTTCACGAACACCGGTTCCAACGGCGCCCTCGCCGCCGGCCAGTCGACGGAGTTCGGTTACCAGGGCACCGGAACCGGCACGGGCACGACCGCGGCCTGCGCAACCGGCTGAACACCTCCGCCGCACGTGGCCAAAGGGTCGACACGCGTGATCAGGAAGTCGACACGCGTGATCAGAGGGTCGACACGGCCGGAACGCCGTGTCGACCCTCCTATCACGCGAGTTGACCCCTCGATCACGCGAGTTGACCCTCGAATCACGTGCGTCAGCGCCAGGCGGTGACCGTGACCTCGTCGCCGACGGCGATCTCGCCGGGGGCGAGCACCGCCGCCTTCATGCCGAAGCTGACGCCGTCGGGTTCGCGGCGGTAGTCGGCCAAGGTGCGCAACGGCTCCGGGCCCGCCCGCACCCCGGTCGCCTGGTCGACGAGGGTGACCGCGCAGCGGATCGCCAGCTCGCCGAAGCCGATTTCGGTGCCGCCGATCGTCATCCGGCCCACCCGGTCCTCGGTGTGCGGCTCGGGCCAGCCGTCGATCACGATGTTGGGGCGGAACCGGCTCATCGCGACCCGTTCCGTTCCGCGCGCGGCGATCCGCTCGTTCAACCCGTCCAAAGAGGACAGTGAGAGGATCAGGAGCGCCGTGGTGTCGCCGTCGTCGCGGACCCGGCTCGCCCGGTCCGGCTCGCGGACCAGGCGGACCGGCCTGCCGAGCGCTCCGGACAGCCATTCCGCCGCCCGGTCGCCCTGGTCGATCCCGGCCCCGGGCCACTTGTTCACGTCCACCGGCATGAGCGGGCCGTCCGCCGCCACGTCCAGCACCAGCTCACCGGCACCGGGAGCGCTCAGCGCCAGTTCCGCTCCGTCGCCGGACAACCGGCTCCGGATCGTCGCGAGCCACGGCGTCTCGCCCTGCCAGGCGGTTTCGCCGTCCGGCCCGACCACGGCGAACAGCCGGTCGTGAGTCAGCCCGGCCGGACCCACCTCGGCCCGCTCGTGGACGACTCCGGCGCATTCCTTGATCGGGTACGACGTCAGCGCGCGCACGGTGGCCATGCCACCAAAGTACCGGATCAAAGCACGAAACCCGCCGGGAACGGATCATCCGGGTCGAGCAGGTAGGTCGCGGTGCCGGTGATCCAGGCGCGGCCGGAGAACTCCGGGATCACGGCGGGCACCCCGCCCACCTCCGTCTCCCCGGCCAGCTCGCCCGTGAACGTCGTGCCGATGAACGAGCTGTTCTCGAACGGCGTGTGCAGCGGCAGCTCGCCGCGGGCGTGCAGCTGGGCCATCCGGGCGGACGTGCCGGTGCCGCAGGGCGACCGGTCGAACCAGCCCGGGTGGATCGCCATGGCATTCCGCGACGCGCGCGCGTCCGAACCCGGCGCGAGGAACTGGACGTGCTTGCACCCGCCGATCAGCGGGTCGGCCGGGTGCTTCGGCGGCCGCTGCTCGTTGATCGCGGCCATGATCTTCAGGCCCGCCGCGAGAATCCGGTCCTTCTCCGCCCGGTCGAACGGGATGTCCACTTGGGACAGTTCGAGGATGGCGTAGAAGTTGCCGCCGTAGGCGAGGTCGTAGCGGACCTCGCCGAAACCGGGCACGTCCACCACGGCGTCGCGCTCGGCGAGGAACGACGCGACGTTGCGCAGCTTGACCCGTTCGGCCCGCCCGTCCCGGACGGAGACCTCGGCGTGCACCAGCCCGGCCGGGGTGTCCAGGCGCACCACCGTCGTCGGCTCGGTCACCTCGACCATGCCGGTCTCCACCAGCACCGTGGCCACGCCGATCGTGCCGTGGCCGCACATCGGCAGGCAGCCGGACACCTCGATGTAGACGACACCCCAGTCGGCGTCCTCCCGGCAGGGCGGCTGCAGGATCGCGCCGCTCATCGCCGAGTGGCCGCGGGGCTCGTTCATCAGGAACTGCCGGAGGTGGTCCAGGTTCGCCATGAAGTACCTGCGGCGCTCGGCCATCGTGGCACCGGGGATCGGGCCCACCCCGCCGGTCACCACCCGGGTCGGCATGCCTTCGGTGTGCGAATCGACCGCCGTGATCGCGCGTGAGGACCGCACCTACGCCACCCCCAGCGCCGCGAGCGCGCGGGCCATGTCGGCGCGGACCTGCTCGCGCTGGGCTTCCGAAAGCGGGCCCCGCGGCGGGCGGCACGGCCCGCCGCGGCGGCCGACCATGTCCATGCCGAGCTTGATGGCCTGGACGAACTCGGTGCGCGAGTCCCAGCGGAACGCGGCCACCAGCGGCTCGTACAGCGCGCGGGCTTCGTCGAGCTTGCCCGCTGTGGCCAGCTCGAACAGGCGCGCCGACTCGGCCGGGAACACGTTGGGGAACCCGGCGAACCAGCCGGTGGCGCCCATCAGCAGGCTTTCCAGGACGACGTCGTCGGCGCCGCCGATCACGGCCAGCCCGGGCGCCCGCTCGCGGATCTCCAGCACGCGCCGGACGTCGCCGGAGAACTCCTTGACGGCCACGACGTTGTCGATCTGCGCGATCTCGGCCAGCAGGTCGGGCGTGAGGTCGACCTTGGTGTCGAACGGGTTGTTGTAGACCATCACCGGCAGCCCGGCGGAGGCGACCGCTTCGAAGTGGGCGAGGACTTCGCCGCGGTTGGCGCGGTAGAGCGTCGGCGGGAGGCAGAGCACGCCGTGCGCGCCGTCCTCGGCCGCCGCCTCGGCCCAGTACCGGGCCTGGTGCGCACCGGGGCCGTGGACGCCGACGACGACGATCCCGTCGCTCCCGACGGCCTCGATCGCGGTCCGCGCGACGCGGCGGCGCTCGTCGTCGGTGAGCGAGGAGTACTCGCCGAGGGAACCGTTCGGGCCGACCCCGCGGCAGCCGTTGTCGACGAGCCACCGGCAGTGCTCGGCGTAGGTGTCGTAGTCGACGGCCAGCCCGGCCGGCGCGGTATCGTCGGCCCGGTAGGGCAAAGCGGCGGCGACGACCACGCCACCGAGGTCGCGGGTACTCATGCGTCGGTCTCCTTGGGATCGGCGAGCTCGCCCAGCCGGATCGGCTGGGCGATCGGACGGTGGTGCCGCTCGGCGCCCCCGCAGAGGTCGGCGACGGCAGGCCCGCACATCCGGCCCTGGCAGGGACCGAGCCCGGCGCGGGTGCCGAGCTTGAGCGCGTGCGGGCCCGGCGCGGCCGGGTCGGTGGCGGCGCTTTTCAGGTCGCCGTAGGTGGTTTCCTCGCAGCGGCAGACGATCGTGTCCTCGTGCAGCCAGCCGGGCCAGGCCGCGCCGATCGGGTGGGCGGCGGCGAGCCGTCCGGCGAACGCGCGGGCCCGGTCGCGCGCGCGGAGCAGGGCGCGACCGGGGCGGCCGCCCGCCGCGACGCAGCCGGCGACGGCGCCTTCCGCCGCTGCGGTCACCGCGCCGCCGATGCCGGTGATCTCGCCGGCGGAGAAGACTCCGGGAACGCTGGTGCGCTGGTCGTCGGCGACCCGGACGAACCCGCCGTCGAGCGCGCAGCCGGCCGCGACGGCGAGTTCGGGCTGCGGCACGAAGCCGTGCCCGACGCAGACGGCGTCGGCCTCGTAGGTCCGTTCGGTGCCGGGGACGACCGACCAGTCCGCGCGGACGCGGGCGGTGACGACTTCGCGGACCCGGTCGTCGCCGCGGGCTTCGACGACGGTGCGCCCCATGCGGTACGGCACGCGGTGCCGGGCCAGCGTGCCGGCGTAGCGGACCAGCTCGCCCGTCTTGCCGACGTGCGCGGCCGCGCGCCACGACCATCCTTTGAGGACAGTCGAGACGGGGTTCGCCTCCAGCACCGCGAGCACGCCGGCGCCGACGTCCAGCAGCGATTCGGCGACCGGCAGCAGGAACGGCCCGGCGCCGGCGACGAGCACCCGCCGTCCGACGGCCACCCGCTCCCCCTTGGCCAGCGCCTGCGCGGCGCCCGCGGTGAAGACGCCGGGCAGCTGCCAGCCGGGGAACGGCAGGACCCGGTCGTGGGCACCGGTGGCGAGGACCAGCGCGTCGGGTTCGAGGACGTGACGCCGCCGCCCGGTGCCGTCGGCCGGGCCGCGCAGGACGTGGACGCGCTTGCCGTCCAGGGCCCAGACCGTGCTCTCGGGCCACCACGTGCACCGGCTCAGCAGCGCCTCGAAGCCGTGCCGCGCCCCCGGCAGCGTCCGGTGGTACTGGCCGCCCGGCGCGTCCGCCTGGTCCAGGACGGTGACGTCGGCCCCGGCGCGCAGCGCGTGCTCGGCGGCCGCGAGCCCCGCGGGTCCCGCGCCGACGACGACGACCCGTGTCATGTGTTCTCCCGGGTCTGGGTCCGGATCTCGTCGCCGTCGGCGGCGCGGCGGCGGCAGGCCCGGACGTCGGGCACGCCGTTCACGGTGACCAGGCAGTCGAAACAGGCGCCGATCCCGCAGAACACGCCCCGCGGCGCGCCGGACCGCGTGGTGCGCCACGACATCCGCCCGGACGCCAGCAGCACGCCGGCGATCGTGCGGCCCGCGACGCCCGCCACGGTTTCGCCGTCGACGGTGATCTCGATCGGGTTCATGCCACCACCGCCGGACGGTCCACCGTGAACTCCCCGACCGGCATCGACGGCTCCTGCCCGGTGAGCAGTTCACGCAGCAGCCGCGCGGTGCCGACGCTCAAGCCGATCCCCGCGCCCTCGTGACCGGTCGCGTGCCAGAGGTTTTCCAGCCGCGGGTCCTCGCCCAGCACCGGGAGGTGATCGTCGACGTACGGCCGGAAGCCGCCGTAGGCCCGCATCACCGCGGCGTCGGCCAGAGCCGGGAACAGGCGGAGGGCCTTCGCCGCGATGGCGCCCAGCACCTCGGGCCGGATCGCGTCGTCGAAGCCCACCCGGCGGCGCGACGAGCCGATCAGCACGGTGCCGCCCCGCGTCGACTCCACCACCGCGGACGTCTGCAGCTCGCCGCTGCCGGTCCCGACCGCCCCGACGTAGTCGGCGTCGTAGACCTTGTGGCGCACCACGCCGGGCATCGGCGTGGTCACCAGCACCTCGCCGCGCCGGGGCCGGACGGCGATCGGGGCACCCAGCCGGGCCGAAACGAGCCCGGACCAGGGGCCCGCCGCGTTCACGACGACGTCCGCCTCGACCACTTCGCCGGGGACGCGGACGCCGGTGAGCCGGTCCGCGCGGACGACCGCGCCGGTCACTTCGGTGTCCGTCCGCAGCCGGGCGCCGTTGGCGAGCGCCGAACCCAGCAGGGCCAGTGCCGCGCCGGCCGGCTGCACCTGCGCGTCGTCCGGGTAGCGGACGGCCGCGGTCACCTCCCGGGTCAGCGCGGGTTCGGCCGCCGCGACCTCCGCCGCGGACAGCGGTTCGGCACGGACGCCCGCCGCGGCCTGCCCGGCGGCGAACGCGGTGAGCGCGCTTGCCCCGGCTTCCGTGGTGGCGACGACGATGCCGCCTTTGGCGTCGTACTCCGTCGCGGCCGCCGCGCGCGGATCGGCGTCGGCGATCTCGGCCAGCAGCCGCGGCCACAGCCGGGCCGACAGCTGCGCGAGCGCGAGCTCGGCGCCCGGTCCCTTGTCCGAGACCAGGACGTTGCCCTCACCGTGCGAGGTGGTGCCGCCCGCCGGCCGGCCGCGGTCGATGACCACGACGTCGAAGCCGGCCGAGGCGAGCTCACGCGCGCACGCGGCGCCGACGATGCCGGCGCCGATCACCACCACCCGCGTTCGGTTCATCGACCCTCCAGCGTTCGGTATAGCGAACGATAGGTCTCCGTCGCGAAGGGTGTCAATCCTCCACCAGGACGGGGTGCGGCCTGCCGTCGAGCCGCTCGTCCGCGCGGTACTGCAGCAGCAGCACCGAGTGCACGGGAGCGGCCAGCGCGGTGTAGCTGTGCGGCTCGCGGGCGTCGAACGCGACGTAGTCGCCGGGCCCGAGGTCCACCGTGCGGCCCGCCACCTCGACCCGCAGCCCGCCGGTCTGCACGACGGTGTGCTCGACGCCGACGTGCCCCTGCGACCGCTGCGGCGCGTCCCCGCGGACCACCTGGTCGTACACCTCGAAGACGCTGTTCTCGGCTTCGATCCGGCGCAGCGGGCGCAGGTCGACGCCTTCGCCGCGGAGCACCTCGACCTCCGCCGCGCGCACGACGGTCAGGCCGCCGCGGGGCCGGTGGTCGAGCAGGTCGGAGATGGCCACCTCGAGGACCCTGGACAGGCTGAACACGGTCTCGATCGTCGGGTTGCCGGCGCCCGCTTCCAGCTGGGACAGGGTCGCCTTGCCGATCCCCGACCGCCGCGCCAGTTCGGACAGCGACAGGCCCCGGGCCGAGCGGGCCGCCCGGAGGTTCACCGCCAGCATGTCCCGGATCGAGGGGTGGCGACCCTCGGCGTCGTTCGGTAAAGCGTCCATCAGTCCCGCCTTCCGTTCGGTTCGCCGATCGAGCCAGCGTCATGATGCCACGCGGTCCGCGGCGCGCACACGACCCGATAAGCGCTACGAGGAACCAGCCGCCCTCGTTAACCTCGGGCGAGTGACTCCCTCGATCCTCGCCATGGCCGGCCTGGCCACCCCGATGGCCATCCGGGTGGCCGCGACGCTCGATCTCGTGGACCACGCGGGCCCTGCGGGCGCGACCGCGGAAGCACTCGCCGCCGCGACCGGCACCGCCGCCCCGGCGCTGCGGTGCCTGCTCGACCACCTGGTGGCGGTCGGTGTCTTCGCCGCCGAGTCCGGCCGTTACCGGCCCACGGACCTCGGCGCGCAGCTGGCCGGAGACCACCCGGCGGGCATCAAGCCGCTGCTCGACATCCGGTGCGCGGGCGGGCGCGCGGAACTGGCCTTCGCCGACCTGCTGGAGACGATCACCACCGGCACGCCCGCCTACGAGCGGCGGTACGGACGCGGGTTCTGGGCGGACATCGACGCCGACCCGGCGCTGCGGCGCTCGTTCGACGCCCAGATGCGCTGGCGCTTCCGGGACCACGCCCCGCAGATCGCCGCCCGGTTCGACTGGGGTCGCTTCCCCCGGATCCTCGACGTCGGCGGCGGCAACGGGACGTTGCTCGAAGCGATCCTGCGCGCCCACCAGGGTCTGCGCGGCGAGGTACTGGACCTGGCGCCGTCGGCCGCGGAGGCCACCGAGCGGCTCGCGGCCGCCGGGCTCGCGGACCGGGCGGGCGCGGTGGCGGGCAGCTTCTTCGACCCGCTGCCGCCGGGAGCGGACGCGTACCTGCTGTCGGACATCGTGCACGACTGGGACGACGACCACGCCCGCCGGATCCTCGCGAGGTGCCGGGAGGCCGCGGCGCCGGACGCCGCGGTGGTGGTGCTCGAGCCGGTGCGGAACCAGGGTTCCGACACGGCGATCGACCTGTTCATGCTGATGTGCTTCGCGGGCCGCGAACGGACCGTCGACGAGCTGACCGCCCTGGCAGCGGAAAGCGGCCTCACCCTCCGCACCACGACAGCGGTGTCGGACGGGCGGACGGCACTGGAGTTCACGCCCTCCGCAAGCTCCGGGCCGGTCGTGAGTGAGAAACAGTGTTAGAACACTGTGCTTGAGTTCAGGACATCGTGAACAGTTGATGTTTCAGGACATCGTGAACACTGACCGGCCTGTCAGCATGGTGACCAGCGGTGTTGTGGTGATCATGCGGCGATGGGCAGAGCAGGGTTTTCGATGGATCCTGAGTTCGTCGCCGCGGTCGCCCGCGCCGCCGCCGGCGAAGACATCAACATCGCGCGGTTCTGCCGCAAGT
>NZ_NMUL01000057.1 GCF_002234595.1 Amycolatopsis vastitatis | reverse complement strand
TGTTCTAACCCTCTTTTTCACTCACGACGGGAGCGGCGGCGCCACAGCAACGCGAGCAGGGTGCCGAGGACGCCGGTGACCACGCCGACCGCGGCGGGGACGGCCATCGGCGGGTCCACCACGACCACCGGCTTCAGCACCACCGGCGCGGGCGGCTGGACCGGCTTCGGGGGCGCGTCGGAGCCGGTCGCCGTCCACGCCGTGACGAACACGAGCAGCCGCGCGACGAGCGAGATGAAGAAGATGAGGCCGATGATCGAGCCGAACGCGATCCCGGTCGGCGAGTCGCCGATCAGCCGGAGGTAGAACCCCCCGGCCAGCTTCAGCGCCTCGAACCCGACGGCGAGGGCGATCGCGCCGCGGACCGCGCTGCGCACCCCGACCTTCTGCCGCGGCAGCCGGGTGAGCACCCACAGGAACACCAGCCAGTCCGCGACCAGCGAGAGCGGCACCGACGACGCGGACACGAGCTGGTGCCCCCAGCTCGTGTCGTCGAGGCCGGCCAGCCGGAGCAGGTAGCCGCCGAGCGCGGTGCCGGAGATCGTGAGCGTGAACGACACCAGCAGCGCCGCGCTCAGGCCGAGCAGCGCGAGCAGGTCGACGGCGATGAGCCGCGGCAGCGACTGGTCCGACCGGTTCTGCCCCCACAGCGCCGTCAGCGAGTCCCGCAGCGCGTTCATCCAGTTCCAGCCCGAGTAGAGGCCGATGGCCAGGCCGACCACCCCGACGCTGGTCCGCTGCTTCACGAAGCCGGTCAGCAGGTCGGTGGCCTTGCCCCCGAGCCCGCCGGGCAGCGTCTTGACGATGGCGGAGACCAGCGTGCCGAGCAGGTGCGGCTGGGTGGCCAGCACGAACCCGCCGACCGACGAGGCGACCATCAGCAGCGGCACCAGCGACAGCAGGCTGAAGTAGGTGATCGAGGCGACGTAGTGGTAGCCGCCGGCGTCGATGTAGCGGTTGGTCGCGCGGGCGATGTGGTCCAGCCACCGGTACCGGGCGCGCGCCCGGGCCCACGGGCTCGGCGCCTTCGGGGAACTCTTCACGGACACTGTCTACCCAGCCGGGGCCGTCTTTGCGCAGGCAACACGCGGGCGGGCTCAGCCGAGAGCGACCAGGGCGGCCCCGTCGTCGACGGGCAGCGCGGCGTCGGTCGTCGCGAAGACGGTGCTGCCCAGGAAGTCGAGTTCGCCGCCGAGCGTGGCGAGGAAGGCGGTGTCGGCGGCGTCCCGGCCGGTGGAGATGCGCAGCATGGTCTGCCGCGGCGCGAGCCGGGTGGCGTCGAAGACGTACCAGTGGCCGTCGATCGCGGCTTCGAAGACGGCGTGGAAGTCCATCGGCGCGAGCCCGGGCGCGTAGACGCCGACGTAGCGCGCCGGGATGTCGAGGAACCGGCACAGGGTGACGCAGACGTGCGCGAAGTCACGGCAGACGCCCTCGCCCGCGAGCAGGGTGTCGATCGCGTCGTCGGTGGGACGGCTCGAACCGGCCACATAGGACAGTCGCTCGTTGACGTGCCGGACGAGGGCGGGGACCTGCTTCCGGGCGCCGTCGAGCTTCAGCAGCTCCGGCGGGACGAGCCCGGCGACGCGATCGGACGGGCAGTACCGGCTCGGCCGGGTGAACACGGCGACGTCGGCGAGCGTGACGGGCTCGGGTTCGGGGTCGGTGAGCGCGCGCTCGGCGTGGTAGGTGACGCGGTGCTCGCCGGCCGGGAGGTCGAAGACCTCGGCCCGGGTGCCGTACTCGAACTCCACGGGCCGGCTGTCGCCGTGCCAGGACACGCGGAGTTCCTCGGTGTCGGCGTGCGCCGCGGAGACCGAGATCGCCGCGGGTCCGGGTTCGGTGACGCGGATGGCGAACTCGACGTCCACGGTCGCTCGAGGGGCCATCGTCCCATCATGGCATCCCCTGGCGGAATCGGCCGCGGCGCGGTCGGGCGCCGATGCCCGGGTGTACCCCCACCCGGGCATCGGCCACTCTTGCACCGACGATGACGCGGCCGCGCTCACTCGCGTGAGGAGTTCCTCAGGCGTAGTTCACCGGGTAGTGCTTGATGCCGTTGATCCAGCTCGACCGCAGCCGCACCGGCGGTGCCGCCTCGGTGATGTTCGGCATCACGTCGGCGATGGCGTTGAAGATCAGGTCGATCTCCAGCCGGGCCAGGTTCGCGCCGATGCAGTAGTGCGAACCCGTGCCGCCGAACCCCACGTGCGGGTTGTCCTCGCGGAAGATGTCGAACTTCTCCGGGTTTTCGAAGACGTCGTGGTCGAAGTTGGCCGAGCTGTAGAACATGCCGACGCGGTCGCCCTTGCGGATCTGCGCACCGCCGAGCTCGGTGTCGCGGGTGGCGGTGCGCTGGAAGGCGACGATCGGGGTGGCCCAGCGGACGATCTCGTCGGGTGCGGTCTTCGGCCGCTGTTCCTTGAACAGCGCCCACTGGTCCGGGTGGTCCAGGAACGCCTTCATGCCGTGGGTGATGGCGTTCCGCGTGGTCTCGTTGCCGGCCACCGCGAGCAGGATCACGAAGAAGCCGAACTCGTCGGAGCCGAGCGATTCACCGTCGACGTCGGCCTGGATGAGCTTGGTGGCGATGTCGTCCATCGGGCACTTGCGCCGGTCCTCGGCCATGTTCCAGGCGTACCCGACGAGCTGGGCGGACGCCTCCAGCGGCTCGACCTCGTACTCGGGGTCGTCGTAGGCGACCATCTGGTTGGACCATTCGAAGATCTTGAGCCGGTCTTCCTGCGGAATGCCGATCAGCTCGGCGATCGCCTGCAGCGGCAGCTCGCAGGCGACGTCGGTGACGAAGTCGCCCGACCCCTTCTTCCGTGCCTCGTGCACGATCCGCTCGGCGCGGTCGCGCAAGGTGTCCTCGAGCTTCGAGATGGACCGCGGGGTGAAGCCCTTCGACACGATCCGCCGCAGCTTCGTGTGCTGCGGGGCGTCCTGGTTGAGCAGCACCAGGCGGTTCGCCTCGAGGTTGTCCTCGGTCATGTTCTCGTCGAAGCGGATGATGGCGGTCTTTTCCCGTGACGAGTAGAGCGTGCTGTCGCGGGAGACCTCCTTGACGTCCGCGTGGCGCGAGACGACCCAATAGCCGTCGTCGCGGTAGCCCGCGGTGTTGTGCTTCTGGGGGTTCCACCACACCGGGGCGGTCCGTCGCAACTCGGCGAACTCGGCGACCGGAAGTCGCTCCGCCAGGAGATCGGGATCGGTGAAGTCGAAACCGGCGGGGATGAGCGGAGCGGCCACGTTGCCTCCCACGGTTCGGCTTGGAACACGTTCTAAGTCCGATTAGAGCATACGGCGTTAACCAACGGAAGCCCGTCAGTGAAACCCGTTTACTTAACCGATGATGCCAGGTGAGCGAGCGCTCACCCGACAGAGATCAAGAAGCCGTCGAACCAGGGCAGGCTTGCGCAAAACGATAACTTGTTCTAGTTTTTGGGTCAGTGAACAGTGTTTCCCGACGAAAGGGACGACATGGGCGTGCCGGTCATCGTCGAAGCCGTGCGGACCCCGATCGGCAAGCGGAACGGGCTGCTGGCCGGCCTGCACGCGGCCGAGCTGCTGGGCGCCGCGCAGCTCGCCCTGCTGGACCGTGCCGGGATCGACCCGGCCCTCGTCGAGCAGCTCATCGGCGGCTGCGTCACGCAGGCCGGTGAGCAGTCCAACAACGTCACGCGCACGGCGTGGCTGCACGCGGGCCTGCCCGAGACGGCGGGCGCGACGACGATCGACGCCCAGTGCGGCTCGGCGCAGCAGGCCACCCACCTCGTCGCCGGCCTGATCGCGGCGGGCGCCATCGAGGCCGGCGTCGCGTGCGGGGTCGAGGCGATGAGCCGGGTGCCGCTGGGCACCAACCGCGCCGGCGCGTCCCCGCGGCCGTCGTCGTGGACGATCGACCTGCCCAACCAGTACGGCGCGGCCGAGCGGATCGCGGTCCGGCGCGGGCTGACGCGGGAAGACGTCGACGCGTTCGGCGCGGCCTCCCAGCACAAGGCCGAGGCCGCCTGGGCGGCGGGCCACTTCGACCGCGAGGTGGTCCCGGTGAAGGCGCCGGTCCTCGACCCCGAAGGTGCTCCGACCGGCGAAACCCGCCTGGTCGGCCGCGACCAGGGCCTGCGCGAGACGACGGTCGAAGGCCTCGCCCGGCTCAAGCCGGTGGTCGAGGACGGGATCCACACGGCGGGCACGTCGTCCCAGATCTCCGACGGCGCGGCCGCGCTGCTCCTGATGGACACCGACCGCGCGACGGCGCTCGGCCTGCGTCCGCGGGCCCGGATCGTCGCGCAGGCCCTGGTCGGCGCCGAGCCGTACTACCACCTGGACGGCCCGATCCGCGCGACCGAACGCGTCCTCGAGCGGACCGGGATGACCGTGGGCGACCTGGATCTGTTCGAGGTCAACGAAGCCTTCGCCTCGGTGGCGCTGTCGTGGCAGCAGGTGGTTTCGCCGGACCCGTCCCGGGTCAACGTCAACGGCGGCGCGATCGCCCTCGGCCACCCGGTGGGCAGCACGGGCGCCCGGCTGCTGACGACGGCGCTGCACGAGCTGGAACGCCGGGACGCCTCGACGGCGTTGGTGACGATGTGCGCGGGCGGCGCGCTCGCCACCGCGACGATCATCGAACGGCTCTAGCCCGGCAGGTGGGCGTCAACCTCGATCTCGATCTTCATGCGCGGATCCGCCAGGCCGCACTCCAGCATCGTCGCCGCCGGGCGGACCGCCGCGAACGCCTTGCGCAGCACCGGCCAGCACGGCTCGAAGTCCTCGCGCGCCGGCAGCAGGTACCGCACGCGGACCACGTCGGCGAGCGTGCACCCCGCCTCTCCAAGCGCCGCCTCGATGTTGCGCAGGCACTGTTCCGCCTGCTCCACGACGTCTTCGGAGATCGTCATCGCCGAATAGTCGAAGCCGGTGGTGCCCGAGACGTACACGCGGTCGCCGTGCACCACGGCGCGGGCGTAGCCGATCTGTTCCTCGAATGCCGACCCGCTGAGGATCGCTCGCCGTTCCGTCATGCCGCGCACGTTAGCGGGCGGCCGTTGTGCTTCACTTCGGTGCATGATCTCGGAAAGCCGTTGCCCGGTGGAGGACGGTGAGCTCCTCGTCCGCCGCGGCGGCGAGGGCCCGGCGCTGCTGCTGATCGCGGGCGGCACCGGGGCGGGTGACTCCTACCGCGCACTGGCGAAGCTGCTGTACGCGGACTACACCGTGATCACCTACGACCGGCGCGGTCACTTCGGCAGCACCGACACCACCACGGGCCCGGTCCCGGTTTCGCGACAGGCCGACGACGCGCTGGCGGTGCTCCGCCACGCGGCCGACGGCCCGGCGCTCGTCTTCGGCTCGAGCGCGGGTGCGCTGATCGGTCTCGACCTCGTGGCCCGGTATCCGGACCGGGTGACGACGCTGGTCGCGCACGAACCCCCGGCGGTGCACCTGATGCCGGACGCGGGCGGCTGGCTCGAAGCCGCCGCGGAACAGGTGCGGCTGGCCCGTTCGGGTGAGCTGATGGCCGCGGTGACGCGGTTCGCGGACGCGATCGCCGGCGCGGCCCTGCCCGACCTGCCGAACCTCCGCCTGCCGCACGAAGCCGACTGGATCCGGCTGTTCGACCGCGAGCTGACGGAGTTCTTCGACTACCTGCCGGACCTGCGCGCGCTGCGCAAGGCGAGCACGGAGATCTTCCCGGCCGCGGGCGAAGGCAGCCGCGGGCGTTACCACTACCAGCCGGCGAAGATCCTGGCTCTGGAGCTGGGTTTGCCGTTCACCGAGATGCCGGGCGCGCACCTGGCCCCGCAACGGAACCCGGCGAAGTTCGCCGCGGCGCTCAAGGACCTGCTGACCCCGGACGCGTGAGTCCGCGGTGTAACAGCCCTTCCGGCTGCGGCGACTCGGAAGGCGTTGCAAGTCAGCCCACCCAGGATGACGCGGACTACCGGGAGCAGGGAGTCGCATGGCGCAGGCCATCCAGATGCATCTCAACCAGGCTCTGATGCGGATCCCCCGCCGCGCCGAAAGCGCCGATCGGTCGACATTAGCGGCCACCTACGTCACGGCCGGTTCCTTTTCCGCCATGATCAACTCGGCTGATCACCAGATCCTCTTCGGCAGACGCGGCACAGGCAAGACCCACGGACTGTTGCATCTCGATGACCTCATCGAACAGACCGGCGACATCGCCATTTACCTCGATTTGCGCACGATCGGGTCAACCGGCGGCCTCTATGCCAATGAGGCCTTGAGCCCGGCCCAACGCGGCACCCAACTCCTCGTGGACACGCTCGAGGCAGTCCACGACCAGCTTGTCACGGCGGCGCTCGAAGGCAAGAACTTCGACCAAGATCGGGTCATGCACGGCCTCGATGACTGGGCTGCCGCAGCGACCGAAGTCGAGGTCGTCGGGGAGACCGAGCAAGAGCAGACCCACAGTGACGCCGACGAACATGCTGGTGGCTTCGAAGCGTCGCTGGGCCGAATGGGCGGAGTCAAAGCCAACCTGCAGCACAAAGCTTCCTCAACAGCGTCCAACCGGCGGAAACGCACGGGTGTCGAACAGCACCGAGTCATGTTCGGTCCGCTCAGCAGAGCGATCCAAACAGTCGCCGACGCCATTAGGCCGGCGAGATTGTGGCTACTGCTCGACGAATGGAGCAGCGTACCGCTCGACCTGCAGCCCTTCCTCGCGGACCTGTTGCGACGCAGTGTCTTGCCGATACGCGGCATCACAGTGAAGATCGCTGCCATCGAGCACCGCGCACGCTTCTTCGTTCCAGTCCACGAGGATTACCTCGGCATCGAGGTGGGCTCGGACGCCGCTTCGACTGTGAGCCTCGACGACGCCTTGGTCTTCGACCAGTCACGACAACAAGCCCAGGCGTTCTTTCGACAGCTGTTCTACAACCACGTCCGACCAGTTCTCGCGACGATGTTGCGCGCAGCCACCCCGGACATCGATGACTTCGCGGAGGGCACATTTCAGGACGGAGCACTACCCGAGCTCGTCAGAGCCGCCGAAGGAGTACCCCGGGACGCGATCAACATCGCCGCGCTCGCCGCCCAGCATGCACACACCGGCAAGATCAATGTCTCCCACGTGCGGCGAGCTGCGAAGGACTGGTACCTGCGGGACAAGAAGATCGCGCTGAGCAGGTACGAGGGCGCCGACCGGCTCCTCACCAGTCTCGTCGACGAGGTGGTGGGACGGCGCCGGTCCCGGACCTTCCTCCTGCCCGCGGTGGACCGTCCGGCCACGATCGACGCGTTGTGCGACGCGCGCCTACTCCATGTCCTCCGCCGGGGCGTTGTAGATCCCCGACACCCAGGACGGCAGTACGACGGCTTCGCCATCGACTACGGCTGCTACGTCGCACTGCTCACCGACGACACCAAGAATGTCCCGGCCGACGACTTCCGCTTCGACAAGGCCGTCGTCGACCTCGCCCGGCTCGCCGATTAGCCGCTCAAACGACCCGGATGCCGTCCTTCCAGACCTCCCGGACGTTCGACGCCAGCGCCGGGAAGTCGTACGGATCGCCCGACACCACCACGAGGTCCGCCCGCAGCCCCGGCTCGATCCGGCCCAGCTCGCCGTCGAGGCCCAGCAGCCGGGCCGCCGACGACGTCGTCGCCTCCAGGACGTCCCCCGGCGTCATGCCGCACGCCGCCATCAGGGCCAGCTCCTCCAGGTTCGTTCCGTGCGGGCCCACGCCGCTGTCGGTGCCCATCGCGATCCGGACACCCGCCGCGTACGCGCGGCGGACCGAGTCGCGGTGGGCCTCCACCACTTCGCGGGCCTTCGCCACCACCGCCGCCGGGAGGTCGACGCCCGCGTCGGCCGCCCGGACCACGTTGACCGGGGCGATCAGCGTCGGCACCAGCCACGTGCCGTGGCCGAGCATCAGCTCGATCGCCTCGTCGTCGAGGTAGATGCCGTGCTCGATCGAACGGACCCCGGCGCGGACGGCGTTCTTGATGCCCGCCGCGCCCTGCGCGTGCGCCATCACCGGGCGGCCCTGCATCGCCGCCTCGGTGACCAGGACGTCCAGTTCCTCCGGCGTGAACTGCGAGTGACGCGGGTCGTCGCGCGGGGACAGCACCCCGCCGGTCGTGCAGACCTTGAGCACGTCCGCGCCCGCGCGCAGCATCGTCCGCGCCACGCGGCGCATCTCGTCGGGACCGTCCGCGGTGGCGTCCGGCCGGCCCGGGTGCGGCATCAGCAGGGGGACGCACATCCCGGACGGGTGCCACGCGTCGCCGTGGCCGCCGGTCGGGGTGATCAGCCCGATCGAGATCTGCAGCCGCGGCCCTGGGATCAGCCCGTCGTCGACGGCCTGCTTGATGCCGAGGTCCGCGCCCGCGGCGTCGCGGACGGTCGTGATGCCCAGCCCGAGCGTGGCCCACAGGTTCCGCGCGGCTTCGTAGAACTGGTAGGAGAACGGCTTCTGCACGCGGGACAGCAGCCCGATGTCGGACACGGTGACGTGCACGTGGCAGTCGAAGAACCCGGGCAGCAGCACCGCACCCGAGCAGTCGACGCCCTCGTCGCCGTCCAGGTCCGTGCCGACGCCGACGATCCGGCCGTGCTCGACGGCGACGTCGGCCGCCGACGGCTCCGACCCGGTGCCGTCGAAGACCGAACCGCCGGTGAAGACCGTGCGCGTCACGCCGCCTCCTCCTTCGCGGGCGCGGGAACGGCGAGCCGTTCCACCACGGCGGCCAGGGCGAGCACGACGACGTTCGCGCCCAGCCCGAGCAGGCCCACGTTGACCGTACCGGCCAGGTGAGTGTCCACAAAGGTCAGCCAGACGACCACGAGCTCGCCGGCGACCAGCCCGGCCAGCACCGGGCCCTTGCCGACCGGCACGCGCCGCAGGAACCCCAGCAGGTTGGCCGGGGCCAGCTGGACCGACCCCGAATAGGTGAGCAACAGCAGGTTGGCCAGCAGATCGGGCCGGAAGATGCCGAGCACGAGGGCCAGCGTACTCGCGAGCACAACCGTGCCGTGGTTGATCCAGAACTGCCCGCGGCCGCTGCGGACGCGGGCGATGTTGCGCGCCACCAGCGACGAGATGCCGATCAGGATGCCGGCCGCCGGGACCATCGCGGTGGCCGTCGCGGCGACCACGATGATGCCCGTCACCCAGCCGGGCAAGGCGTCCTTCGACAGCGTCAGCAATACGCCGTTCGGGTCACTCCCCTTCGGCACCACGAGGATCGCCGCGAACCCGACGATCATCGGCAGCAGCAGGCACAGCTCGTACACCGGCATCCAGGCGTAGTTGCGACGCAGCACCTTCGGGTCGCGCGCGGACATCAGGGCGGGCCACGAGTGCGGCAGCGTCATCAGCCCGACGCCGATCGCGCTGACCAGCATGCTCGTCACGAACCAGACGTGGTCGTTTGCTCCACTGTGGACGATCAGCTTCTCGGGGTGCAGCTGCTCGATCTTGTGGAACACCGCGGGAATGCCGCCGGCGAAGTGCGTCGGCACCGCGATGATCAGCACGACGAGGGCGGCGAGCATGATCCCGTCCTTGAAGTAGGACGTCGCCGCGACACCGCGCAACCCGGCCCACAGCACGAACGCGACCACCAGCACGCTGCCGGCCACCATGCTCAGCGTGCCGGACGCCGTGTCGCCGGTGACCAGCCGGACGATCAGCCCGAGCCCGGTGATCTGCAGCTGCAGGTACGGCAGCACGAACACGACGCCGAGCACCGCGGACAGCGTGCCGAGCGTCCGGCTGGAGTAGCGGTCTTCGAGGAAGTCGCCCTGGGTGAGGTAGCCGCGGTCCTTCCCCATCGTCCAGAGGCGTTTCGCGAGGAAGAACAGGATGACGTAAGCGATCGGGACGTACGGCAGCGCGTACATCGCGGCGACGCCGCCGGAGAAGGCGAGGCCGGCCATGCCGAGGAAGGTGAAGGTGGTGAACACCTCCCCCGCCTGGAGGAACCACATCGTGACGGCGCCGAAGCGGCGGCCGCCGACGGTCCATTCGGCGAGGTCCGCGGCCGGGCGGCGGCGTCCGACGAAGCCGAGGACGCCGATCAGCACGATACCCGCGAGGGTGAAGGCGAGGATCATTCGTCGTCCTCCCGCGCGCGCATCAGGCGTTCCGACAGCAGCAGCGCCGGGGTGAACATGAGGCACCAGAACGCGCCCCACACGATCATCCGCGGCAGGCCGAGCCACAGCCCGGTGGTGTTGACGAACGGCAGGAACGGCATCAGGACCAGCGCGACGACGGGGAGCACCGGCGGCCAGTGGTAGCTGCGCACCGGCGTCACCCGGCCAGGAGCGCGAGGCGGCGGACGGCGAGCTCGGCCAGCAGCGCGGCGCCGTCGGCGAGCACGCTGTCGTCGAAGCGGGCACGCGGCGAATGGTTGTCCGGCGCGGTCTCCGGGTCCGCCGGGCACGCGCCGAGGAACAGGTACGCCCCCGGAACCCGTTCCAGGACACGGGAGAAGTCCTCCGAACCGGTGATCGGATCGGCCAGCTCGGTGAACCGGTCCGCGCCGAAGACGTCGCTGATCGTGCCGGCCACGAAGGCGTACGCGTCGGGGTCGTTGACCGTCGCGGGGTACTCGGGTTCGTAGGCGACTTCGACGCCGAGGCCGTGCGCCTGCGCGATGCCGCGGCAGACCTGCTCCGCCCGCTTCCCCACCCGCGCCGCGGCTCCGGGCGAGAACGACCGGAGCGTCGCCTCGAACACCGCGTCGTCCGGGATGATGTTGCGGCGGGTGCCGGCGTGGAACGAACCGACGGTGACCACGACCGGGTCGAAGACGTCGAAGGTGCGCGTCACCATCGTCTGCAGGGCGGTCACCATCTCGCAGGCGGCCGGGATCGGGTCGCGGGCGTCGTGCGGGGACGAGCCGTGGCCGCCTTCGCCCTTCACCCGGACTTCGAGGGCGCCCGACGCCGCCATCAGCGTGCCCGGGCGGGTGGCGAACTGGCCCTTCGCGTAGCTCGCGGCCGAAACGTGCAGTCCGTAGGCGGCGTCGACGTGCTTGCCGGACGCCGTCAGGACGCCTTCCTCGATCATGTGGCCGGCGCCGTCCCAGCCTTCTTCGCCGGGCTGGAACATGAAGACGACGTCGCCGCGCAGCTCTTCGCGCCGGGCGGCGAGCAGCCGGGCCGCGCCGACCAGGCCCGCGGTGTGGAGATCGTGGCCGCACGCGTGCATGGCGCCGTCGAGGGTGGAGCTGAACTCCTCGCCGCTGGCCTCGGTGACCGGCAGCGCGTCCATGTCGCCGCGCAGCAGCACGGTCGAAGTACGTCCTCCCGCTGAGACCGCGCCAGACGCCGTGCCGCCGGGTTTGCCACCGCGGAGAACGGCGGTGATCGACGTCAGGTTCTCGCCGAGGGTGAGTTCGAGGCCGAGGCCGTCGAGGGCGGTCAGGACCCGTTCCTGGGTGCGCGGCAGGTGCAGGCCGATCTCGGGGATGCGGTGCAGGTCGCGGCGCAGGGCGACCAGGTCGCCGAGCAGGGCGGCGGAGTCGGAGCGCAGAGTCATCCGCCGATCATGCGAGAGTCGAGCACAATGGCCGGGGAAAACCCGCGAAACCACCATTTCGAGGATCGATGAGCGAAGAATCCGCCATGTTGGCCGAGCAGGACCTCAAACTGGTCGACGCGCTCCAGGCGGCGCCGCGCGCGTCGTGGTCGACGCTCGGCCGCGCGCTCGGGCTGGGCGCGGTGACGGCCGCCCGGCGCTGGGACGCCCTCGTCGAACGCGGCGACGCGTGGCTGACCGCCTACGCCGCCGGAGAGCTCACCGCGCAGCTGACGCTGGCGTTCGTGTCGATCGACTGCGAGCCCGGGGCGGTGCTCGACGTCGCGTTCGCGCTGGCCGCCGACGTGCACGTGGTCACCGTCGAGCACGTCGCCGGGCCGTGCGACCTGCTCGCCCACGTCGTCGCGCCGACGCTCAGCGAGCTGGGTGCGCACGTGGCGGGCCGGGTGGCGGCGGTGCCCGGCGTGACGCGGGTGCGGACGACGCTGTCGCCGCGGATGTTCACCGAGGGCAGCCGGTGGCGGGTGCGGGCGATCTCACCGGGCCTGCGGGAAGCCCTCTCGGCGAAGCCGGCTCGCCATCGCGCGCCGTTGCGGTTCGACGCGGCGGACCGGGCGCTGGTCCTGGCGCTGGGGGCGGACGCGCGGGCGTCGGCGGCGGCCTTGGCCGTCGAGGTCGGCGTCGGGGCGACGACGGTGCGTCGGCGGCTGGACGCGCTGCTCGGCCGGGGCGCGATCCGGGTGCGCTGCGAGATCGCGCGGTCGGCGTCGCCGGCGCCGGTCACGATGACGCTGTGGCTGCGGGTGCCGCCGGACATGCTGGAGACGACGGCGCGGTCGCTGGCGATGCTGCCGGAGGTCCGGATGTGCGCGGCGCTGTCCGGGGCGGCGAACCTGATGCTGGTGGTGTGGCTGCCTTCGCAGCACGACACGCTTTCGCTTGAGGCGGTGCTGGCCGCGAAGCTCCCGTGGCTGGAGATCGCCGGCCGGGCGGTGACGCTGCGGAACGTCAAGCTGATGGGCCGTCTGCTCGACTCCGCGGGCCGGGGCGCCGGGCGGGTGCCGCTGGACTTCTGGGCCGCGGTCCCCGTGCCGGGGCACGGGGACCGCAGCGTTGACCGGTCCGGGGGATGAGGGGGGTGAGGTGGAGGGAAGCATCCCCCGGGCCGGTGTTCCGGGGTGGAGCGGAATCCGGCCCGGTGACCGAGGGGCGGCCGCCGGGCGGGGATTCGGGACGGATCTCGCGTGATTCGCGTGTTCGAAGACCGGTCTCGCGTGATCAGAGACGGAACTCGCGTGTCTGGAGGGGCATCTCGCGTGATTGGGGAGGCATCTCGCGTGATTGAAGGGTCGACTCGCGTACCTGGAGGGTCGGCTCGCGTACCTGGAGGGTCGGCTCGCGGTGGGGGCGGAAGTTTGGGGGAGAGTTCCGGCGCGGTGGACGTGGGGGGTGAGGTGGAGGGAAGACGTCCACCGGGCCGGAACTCGCGGGCGGGAGGGCTCCCGCCGGTTTCCTCCTTCGCTGACCCGGCCGGAGCCGGATCGGGGTGGGAATCCCGGCCCGGTGGACTGGGGGGGTGAGGTGGAGGGAAGCGTCCACCGGACCGGGGATCGGGAGCGGGACTGACGTCCCGCGTTTTCTCGGGGTGGTGCGACCGGCCCGGCGGACAAGGGGGGTGAGGTGGAGGGAAGTGTCCGCCGGGCCGGGGATCGTGGGGCGGGTCAGTACCCGCCGGTGGCCGAAGACGCCGCGATCGCCTGCCGGGTGTCGGGCCGGCGCGCCGGGTCGACCTTGCAGCCGTTGGGTTCCACGGCGTACCAGGTGTTCCCCGCGCCGTGGCCGTTCGCCTCGCCGGGCGCGCCGTCCTGGGCGTAGGTGTAGACGGGCCAGCCGCCGACGGTCAGCTGGCTGCTGCCGTCCGCCCGGCGGATGCGCCCGAGCAGGCCGGCGTCGACGCCGCCGGCCGCGGTGATCCGGCCGTCCGCGGGCACCGGTGGCCACTTCTGCGCGCAGACTCCGTCGCAGGTGGACTTTCCGGAACCCCGGCCGTCCTTGGTGAACAGGTAGAGCGTGCGGCCGGCCGAGTCCGTGAGCACGGAACCGAGCCCGCCGATGTCCGTCGTGCCGACGGTGGGGGTGGTGGAGGCCGCGGCCGGTTCCGTGGCCGGGTCCCCGGCCGCCTTCTCCCCCGCCGGGGTGATCGCCGCCCAGTCCGCGCTGACGTTCCGGCCGAGCGCGACACCCGGGCCGGTGTCCTTGGCGTAGGTGTAGACCGGCCGGCCGCCGACGGTCACCTGCTTGCGGCCGTCGGGCCGGACGACCGAGCCGACGAGTTGACTGTCGACCCCGGCAGCTGTCACCGGGACGTCGGAGAGCAGCGGCGGCCAGGTTTCCGCGCAGGCGCCGGCGCAGGCCGACTTCGGCGGGTTGGCCGTGTCTTTCGCGTAGCGGTAGAGCGTGTGCCCTTCGGCGTCGGCCAGTACCGCGCCCAGACCTTCCACAGTGGACACCGTGAGCTGGGCCTGCCCGGCCACCGAACCCGCCGGAACCGCGCTCGCCGGTTGCTGCTGCTGCGCACCGAGCGCCAGCACGGCACCGGACGTGGCGTACGGGTTGGTCCCGCAGGCCGCGACCAGCGCGAGAGCGGCGGCGGTGAGCGTCAGGGCAGCGACCGGGCGAGCGCGGTTCATCGGAGTTTCTCCTTCCTGGGTTCAGGTGGCCGGGGGTGATGCGGTGGTGGCGGTTATTCCGCGCAGGCCTTGCCGGAGTTGACGCAGTTGACCAGGCGGCCCATGATCTGCTTGCTCATCACGTTCGCGAAGTCGTCGTGGTCCGAACGCGGGTTGTGCTTCTCCTGGGCGAAGGCGTCCACTTTGTACTCGCCGTTCTGCTGGACGTCCTGCGGGACGTCGTACACCAGCGTGACCTCGAGCTGCGGCACGTTCTTGAAGCCCTGGGGGCACTTGCCCTGCTTGTCGGCGAACACGATGTGGCTGCGGTGGTCCGTGCTGTCGGTGTTCTTGCCGTCCCAGCAGTTCGGGAACGCGTGGATCCGCTCGACCTTGCTGCCCGCCGGGCAGATCGGGTAGAGGTCGGTCAGCCGGTCCTCGAACCCGGTGCAGGTCCAGCTCGGCCGGGCGTTCTTCGGGCCGTTGGTACTCTGCTTGGCGTCACCGTAGAGGATCTTCAGGCCGAGCGGCATCGCGACGACGTCCTGCGCGCCACCGCCGATGAACTTCAGCGTCGCCGACTCCGGCTCGATGATCGTGCCGTCGTTGTCGCCGACCTCCTTGTTCTCGCCCTGGATGCCGCCCAGCTCCTGCTGGTCGGCCTGACCGGCGTTCTGGTTGGCGTTGTTCTGGTTGTTCTTGTTCTGGTCCTGCTGGTTGTTCTGGTTCTGCTGCTGGTTGTTCTGGTTCTGCTGCTGCTGGTTCTTGTTCTGGCCCTGCTGGTTCTGGCCTTGCTTGTTCTGGTCCTGCTGGTTGTTCTGGTCCTGCTGCTGGTTCTGGTCCTGCTGCTGGTTCTGGTCCTGCTGCTGGTTCTGCTGCTGCTGGTTGCGCTGACGCTGCTGCTGACCGTCCTGGTTCTGGTTCTGGTCACCCTGCTGCTGCCGCGCGGCCTTGCCCGAGCGGCCACCGCCACCCTGGCCCTGGTTGTTGCGCTGATCCTGCGCGTCCTTGGCGTCCTGGGCGCTCTTGTCCTGCTGGACGTCGCCCGTCTTGCCCTTCTGCTGCTGCTGGGCCTTCTGGTTCTTCTGCTGCGCTGCTTCCTTGTCCCCGCGGTCGATCCGGATGACGGGCCAGAAGTAGGCGGACTTGTCACCGTTCTTGCAGGTGGTGCCGCCGGCCAGGAGGCTCTTCAGGCTGGAGTCGGCATCGGTGGTCAAGTTGCCGACGTAGTCGTGCAGGTGCTGGGCACCGTTCTTGATCCCCGGCTGGGCGATGAAGTTGTCCGGGTTCTGGTGCGCGCCGTCGGCGTTCGTTCCGCAGTTGACGGTGAAGGAGCCCTGCGCGCCCTTCTTCTTCAAGGCCGCGTTGACGTTGTTGCCGGCGGGAACCTTGTTGATGTCGATGAAGAACGACGGGTCAGCGGGGTCCGCGCTGGCTTCGCCCGTGCGGCCCGCGGTCACGGCGACGGCGAGTGCGCCGACGGCGATCGCCAGGCCGATCGCGCCCATCGCGATCTTGGTTCGGCGGGCAACGCGGTGTTTGCCCGTCACGGGGGGCCGAGAATTCCGGGCCATAGACTAGTTCACCTCGTTCGTTATTCCGGGCGCGCGCCGTAAAGCGCGGCGGCCCGGGCAAGAACTACCGACAATTGAGCTCGAAATTGCGCGGAACCCGCGGGGATTCCGCACCGGGCCTCCCGCCGGACGTTCCGGCGGTGCCGCCCGGTGCGCCGGTTCCAGCGCGTCGGGGTGCATCGGGGGATGCATTGGGGGATACGGACGCCGGTGCGCAGAGGTTCAAAAGCGACCAGCCCGTTATCTGTTCGTTATCTTCCGGAACGCAACCGGACAGCATTCACCCAGGTCACAGCGTTTTCGCGAAATAAAGAGATTCAGCGCTGCACGACGACGAGCACGGAGCCGTCGTCACCGCGAACCTCGAACCGGCCGATCTGGTCCATCGCCAGGGAGATGGAACCCTGCAGCCGCAACGGTTCCGGCGAGCCGGGGATGCCGAACCCCTTGGGCGGCACCGCCCAGCTGGAGACCACGCGTTCGTCGCCCCCGGTCGAAACGGCGACCAGCTGGCACTTCACCGGCCCGACGATCCCGCGCAGCTCGAGGTCGACGCGGCTGCCCCACTCCACCGGGGACACGGTGACCACGGCGCTGACGGCCGACCCGCCGCTGCCGCGGCCGTAGGTCTGGCCGCCGCCGGGCTGGCCCGGAGCGCCGGAAGAGGGCGGCGCGGTGGACGTCGCCGGGACACTCGACACCGGTGGCGCCTGCTTGCCGCTCGGCGCGGCCAGGGCGGCGGGCGCGACGGCGTCGGCCGGCCGGACCGCGAGGGTCACCAGCGGGCCCGCGATCACCGCGGCCGCGGCCGCGGCGCCGGCGAGGAGACCGATCCGCTTGCGGCGGCGCCGCTTGACGGCGGCCTCTTCCATGAGGCCGCGGAGCACCCGGGGTCCCGGCGAGAGGGTGCGCGGGCCGGGCGCCGGCATCGGCGGCTCCGGCCAGCTGCGTTTCACCAGGTCGAGGACGTCCGGCAGCTGGTAGAGCTCGATCAGGTCGAGCTGGCAGTGCGGGCAGTTCATCAGGTGGGCTTCGAACTGGGTGTTCTCGGCCTCGCTGAGGACGCCCAGTACATAGGCGGCGACGTCGGTGTGTGCTGATCCGGCCACGCTCAGTTCACCCCCGCTCGCGCAGGGCCCGGCGCAGAGCGCGGACGGCGTGGTGGATGCGGGATTTGACGGTGCCGGGAGGCACGCCGAGGGTCGCCGCGACCTCGTTCACGGTCCGATCGCGCAGGTAAGTCTGCTGGATGGCCTCCCGTTGCTCGGGCGAAAGGCCCTGCAACGCCTCGTAAACGATCATCGCGGCGAGCGTCCGGTCCGATTCGTCGGACACCGCGATCGCGTCGGATTCGATCTCCTCGATCTCCTGGGGCCGGGCACTACGGCTGCGCCAGCCGTCGATCACGATACGCCGGGCGACCGTGAACAACCAGGCACGCAGCATCTCCGGCTGGCGGTCGAGCTTGTCGGCGTTCCGCCACGCCTTGATCAGGGTCTCCTGCACGACGTCCTCGGCCCACTGCCGATCGTGGCCGGTCAGCCGCAGCGCGAACGCCATCAGGGACCCGCCGAACTCCTGGTACAGCGCCTTCGCCAGATCGTCGTGGCCGTCGTTGGGCTCGACGACCATTTCGGGATCTCCGACGGATCTCAGCGCTCGAGTGTGCCGTCCCACGCGGGACATCCTGGTGTGCCGGAGGCCCGGAGTCCAGTCCTTCGGCCGGCAAACCGGGGGCAAAACTTTTTTGAACCGTTTCCGGACCGTGTCCGTATCCCCTACCGAAGACCCCGACAAGGCGTTGTCCCCCGCAACGCTCCGCATCCACTCCGGACCAAATGTCCACTGTGGATCCTTCGCGCGCTTTTCCGTTGCACCCCCGGCAACAGCGCGTAGTCATGCCCCACGGAGGAGCAGTGATCCGCATTCCCCGACCGGTGGTCCCCGCCGCCGTGTGCCTCACCGCACTCGCCTTGCTCACCGCCTGTACCGCCGGCGCGGCCACCACCTCGGGTGGCGGCTACGCCGCCGGTGGCGCCGGCATGCAGATGCCCGGCATGCAGCAGCAACAGGGACAGATCGTCCTGCCGATGCCGCAATCCATCACCGCCGACCCGAACAACCCGGCGAAAAGCCAGCTCAGGGCCGCGAAGACGTTCGACCTCGGACTCCTGCTCGTCGACGGGACCGGGTACACGATCTACCGCTACGACCGGGACACGACCAACCCCTCGCGGTCGAACTGCACCGATGCGTGCGCGACCAAGTGGATCCCGGTCAAGGCCGGCGGCAACCTGGCGCCGATCGACGTCGACCAGTCGCTGATCGGCCAGATCACGCGCGACGACGGCACCCAGCAGCTCACCCTCGCCGGCTGGCCGCTGTACCACTTCACCGGCGACAGCGAACCGGCCGACACGTCCGGCCAGGGCGCCGACCAGGCCTGGTACCCGATCGCGCCGGACGGCAAGAAGATCACGATGACGCAGGACGAGTGGAGGCAAAATGCTTTCGGCCTCTGAGTTCGCCGGGCTGGACTTCGATCAGCCGTCGGCGCTCGAGCGCTCCCGGCCGCTGGTCCGGATCCTGTTCGTGCTGGCCGCGGTACTGGCCCTGCTCGCGCCGGGGTCGACCTCGACGGCCCAGACCACCACGGTGTCGGACACCGACGCGGTGCTGCTGACCAAGGTCCGCCAAGCCGGTCTGTGGGAAATGCCCTCCGGCATGATGGCGATGGAGAAGGGCAGCCCGCTCGTCCAGAAGGTCGGCTTCGCGATCATGATGGACCACGGCCGCCTCGACGTCGCGACCCGCGCGCTCTCGCAGAAGCTGAACTCGCCGGTGCCCGACCAGCCCTCCGACGAACAGCGTGGCTGGCTCGCCGAAGAGATGGCCGCGTCCCCCGGCCCGGAGTTCGACCGCGTCTTCGCCAACCGGCTGCGCGCGGCGCACGGCCAGGTGTTCGCCGTCCTCGCGCAGCTGCGGGCCGGCACCCGCAACGACGACGTGCGGGCCTTCGCGACCGTCGGCAACCAGGCCGTGATGCGGCACATGACGATGCTCGAGAGCACCGGGATGGTCGACTACACCGCGCTGCCCGCCCCTTCCGTCTCGACCACCGCGGCGCCCACCGGGATCCAGCTCGGCCTCGACCCGTCCCAGATCGCCGTCGTGGCGGCGCTGTTCCTCCTGCTCGGCGGCGGCCTGTTCTACGTGCTGCGCCAGGTCAAGAGCAACCGGAGCCGGGCCAGGGCGGCCCGGCCGGCCACCGCCAGAGCAGGGGGCGGCCGTGGTTGAGACCTGGCACGACGCCACGCTCTTCCTCACCCAGCAGTTCCAGCCGAAGACGGACCCGGCGGCCCGCGGCCTCGCGGCCTTCGCCGCCCGGACGTCCTACGCCGCGACGATGCTGACGCTCACCTGGGGCGTGCTCACCGCGACCGGCTGGATCCGCTCGGTCACCGGCCGGAAGGGCCTGCGCAGCACCCACATGGTGCTGGCCACCGCGACGATCATCTTCGGTGCCGTCCACGCGCTGGGCTTCACCTACCTGACAGTCCAGCCGTACAGCTTCGCCTACATGTTCATCCCGTTCAGCTCCGGCCAGGAAGTTCGCCACATCGCGGGCATCGTCGGCTTCGAGGTCATGTTCGCCATCTTCCTCACCGCCGGCCTGCAGCGTTTCACGTCCTACCGGCGCTGGCTGTGGCTGCACCGCTGCGCGTACCCGGCGGTGGCGCTCATCGCGCTCCACTCCTGGTTTGGCGCCATCGCCAACGGTCACCTCTCGGTCACCTGGCTGGGCGGCATCACGCTGCTCGTCCCGGCCGTGACGGTGTCGATGCTGCGGTTCATGCCGGCCCGGACCCTCGAACGCATCGGACTCGTGGAAGAGCAGGTGGCCTGACATGCCGCTCCGTTTGCCCGGCAGCGGGCCCCGGATCAGCGTCGACAACGACCGGTGCGAGCTCTACGGCATCTGCGCCATGGAGGCGCCGGACGTGTTCGACCTCGGCCAGGACGGCCGCTTGCGCTTCCACACGCGGCTGCTGGACGAAACCACCATGGAACAGGCGAAGATGGCCGCCCGCTGCTGCCCGATGCAGGCGGTCGTGATGAGAGGGGACCTCGATGGCTGACGGCGACCGGATCGTCATCGTCGGTGCGGGCGTCGCCGGGCTGCGCGCCGCGGAACGCCTGCGGGAACAGAAGTTCGACGGCGAGATCGTCCTGATCGGCGACGAGGCCCGGCGGCCCTACCACCGGCCGATGGTCTCCAAGGCGCTGGTGATGGGGACCGAACGGCCCAGCGACGTGGGCCTTTCGCACTACCTGCCGGATCTCGACGTCCACTGGCGGCTCGGTGCGCGGGTCACGCACCTCGACACGACCGAGCGGGTCGTGCACCTTCCCGGCGGCGAGTCCCTCTGGTACGACGGCCTGATCGCCGCGACCGGCGTCTACCCGCGGCACCTGCCCGGGGCACCGCGGCACGACCCGCGCGTGCGGATCCTGCGCACGGTCGAGGACTCGATGGCCGTGCGGCGCTGCCTCAACGCCAGCAAGAAGCCGGCCGTCGTGATCGGTGCTGGCCTGATCGGCAACGAGTTCGCCGCGAGCATGCGGCACATCGGCCGGGACGTCACCCTGATCGGGCACGCGAAGGCGCCGCTGCACCGCTTCGGCGAGCGCGTCTCGAGCGGCATCGTCGAGGCGCACCACGAGCACCGCGCGAACCTGGCGATGCGGAGCGAGGTCCGGCACTGGATCAGCACGAAGGACACCGTCGGGCTGCACCTGACGAACAACCAGCTGCTGGTCGCCGCCGTCGTCGTGCTCGCCATCGGCAGCGTCCCGTCGGTGGACTGGATGCGCGGCTCCGGCCTCGACATCAGCGACGGCGTCCTGTGCGACTCCAAGCTGTTCGCCGAAGGCGCCTCCGACGTCGTCATCGCCGGGGACATCGCGCGCTGGCCGAACCTGCGCTTCGACGAGACCCCGCGGCGGGTCGAGCACTGGATCAACGCCGTCGAGTCGGCCCGGCACGCGGCGGACAACCTGTTGATGGGCCACTCCAGCGCCATCCCGTTCACCCCGCTCCCCCGCGCCTGGTCGACGCTGTACGACACCCGGCTGCAGATGTGCGGGATGCCGTCACTGGCCGAGGACACCGTGTCGCTGGCCGACGGCATCACCGGGTTCATCCGCGACGGCAGGCTCGTCGGCATCTCCGCGTGGGACAAGCCACGGGCGATGCTCGACTGGATGGCCGAGCTCGACCGGCGTCTCCCCGCACCCGACTACGTGCCGGAGCCGGAGCCCGCGCCCGTCGCCGAGGTCCCGCAGGTCCCGGTGGTCGAGCCGGCGCTCGCCGCGCTGGCGGCCGAGGTGCCGCCGGAGTTCGACAGCGGCTTCGACGCGCAGGCCTTCGAGCGGGAGTTCGAAAGCGAGTTCGCCAACGACATCCCGACGACGGCGTTCCCCGCGCAGTCCCCGCCCACGACGGCGCTGCAGGCGCAGTCGCTGCCGGTGGGGGCGCTGCCGACGATGGCCATCCCGATGGGGAGGTAGAGAAAAGCCGGGGCGGGGCTGCGCGCGGCGGCCTCCGTCCCCTTGCCGGTCACCACACCCCCTCCGCGGCTGGGTGGTGTGGTGGCCGGCCCCCAACGTCCCCCTGCCCGCCTCGCGTCTGGACCAGACGCCGGCCGCCCGGCGGGCCAGGAGAGGGCCATCCCGAGGGAACCCGACGCCCCCGGGGTGGCCTTCTTCCGGCGCACCGGGCGGGGGCCCGGGGTCGAGCGCTCCGGCGGTTTCCGCCGGGGCGAACGGGCCGTGGCGGCCTTGCGGCGGAAGGGTATGCCGCCGGAAGGGCTTCACGGTCCGCTGCACCGGTGCACGGCCGTCCCGGGGGAACGGGAACCCCCGGGACGGCTCCGCCCCGCGTCGCCTGTGGACAACCCGGCCGCACCGTGTCGACCTCCCAATCACGCGAGATGCCCCTCCAATCACGCGAGATGCCTCTTCAATCACGCGAGATGCCTCCCGATCACGCGGAGGCCGTGCCCCAGCGGACGACACGCGTGTCTGAAGGGACGACACGCGTGATTGAAGGGGCGACACGAAACCCTCCGCCGCAGCCCGTCCCCTGTGGCAGGATCCAGGGGTGACCAGCACGTCCTCCACGGAGCAGTACCTGCGTGACCTCGCGCTGCTGCGCCGGGTCCGGGACCGGATCGACCGGGAGTACGCCCAGCCTCTCGACGTCGAGGCGCTGGCCCGCGGCGTGAACATGTCGGCCGGGCACCTCAGCCGGCAGTTCCGGCGGGCGTACGGAGAGTCACCGTATTCGTACCTGATGACCCGGCGGATCGAACGGGCGATGGCCCTGCTGCGCACGGGCGAGCTGAGCGTGACCGAGGTGTGCTTCACCGTCGGCTTCTCGTCGCTCGGCACCTTCAGCACCCGGTTCGCCGAGCTGGTCGGGATGCCCCCGAGCGTCTACCGCGAGCAGCAGGCCGAGGCCACCGTCGGGATGCCGCCGTGCGTCGCCAAGCAGGTCACCAGACCGATCAGGAATCGAGAAGCGCGGCCCTCGGCGGCCACCTAGGGTGACCATCATGGACGTCACCATTCACTCGAGCTTCCTCCCCCACACGGACCCGGAAGCCTCGCTCGCCTTCTACCGCGACCTCCTCGGCTTCGAGGTCCGCCAGAACGTCAAGTACGGCGCCATGCAGTGGATCACCGTCGGCCCGCCGAACCAGCCGGACACCGCGATCGTGCTGTCACCGGTGGCCGCGACGCCGGGCCTGACCGACGACGAGCGCCGCATGATCGGCGAGATGATGGCCAAGGGCACCTACGCCTCGGTCAACCTGGCCACCAAGGACCTCGACGCCCTCTTCGCCAAGCTCGAGGCGGGCAACGCCGAGGTCGTCCAGGAGCCGGTCGAGCAGCCCTACGGGATCCGCGACTGCTCGTTCCGCGACCCGGCGGGCAACCTCCTGCGCATCCAGGAACTGCGCTGACCACGACCGCCCCCGCGCACAGCTACCGCGAGGTGCTGCGCGACCGGCGGATCGCCGGGCTCCTGCTGGGGGATCTCCTGGCCAACGTCGGCACCGGCATGTTGCTCGTCGCCATGCCCGTCCAGACGCTCTCCCTCCACGGCGGCGTGCCGAAGGCGATCGCCATCGGGCTCGTGGAGGCCGCGCCGTTCGTCCTGTCCACCCTGCTGGCGCTGGCCATCGGGCTCGGCCGGGTGCGGGTGCCGCCGCGCACGCTGCTCGTCGCCGACTGCGTGCTGCGGTCGCTGACCTTCGCCACCCTCGGCGTCCTGGCCGTCGCCGGCCTGCTCACGCTGCCCGTGCTGGTCGCCGGTCTCCTCTTCGGCGCGACGTTCCGGCTGGCCGGGTCGAGCAGCCGGCGCCTGCTGGCGACGTCGGCCGCGGGCGAGGCCGGCCGGTTCTCGGTCAACGGCCTGCTGGGGCTGAACACGACGTTCGCGCTGTACATCGCCGGGCCGGTGCTGGGCGGGGTCGTCGTGGCGACGGCCGGCGCGGGCTTGGCGCTCTTCGTCGACGCGGGCGGAGCGCTGATCCTGCTGGCCGCCACGCTGGCGTGCGTCCCCCGCGGCGCCGAAGGCAAGGACGCGCTGCGCGACGGGGGAACCCACGAATCGGGCTGGCGGATCCTGCGCCGCCGCCCGGTCGCCGCGCGGCTGCTGGTGGTCGAGTTCTTCTTCAACTTCCTGTACATGCCGGTCGAAGTGGCGCTGCCGCTGTACGTGAGCGGGACGTTGCACGCCGGCGCGTCCGGTCTGGGGGTGCTGTGGGGTGCACTCGGGGCCGGCGCGTTCCTCGGCGCCGCGCTCGTCGGCCGGCTGCGGAACCTGCCGCAGCGGCCGCTGCTGGTCGCGATCATCGGCCTGTGGGCGCTGTGCCCGATCGCGCTCGCCGTCACCGGCGACCTCACCGTGGCGCTGCTCGTCTTCGGCCTGGGCGGCCTGGTGTACGCGCCGTTCACACCGGTCGCGTACAGCTTCCTGCAGTCCGGGCTCGCCCCCGGGGAACAGCAGCAGGTCGTCACGCTGTGGACGACCGGCTCCACGGTGGCCGCCCCGCTCGGGCTGGCCCTGGGCGGCCCCCTGATCGAACTGGCGGGCAGCACCGGCGGCCTCGTGCTGTCCGGTGTGCTGACCCTCCTGCTGCTCCCGATCGCGGCCCGGGCGGTGCTCGGACGCATTCCGGAAAGGAATCCGCTATGTGCCTCAGCCTGAAAGCCGCCGCACAGCAACATTTCCGTGAGCTGGCATTGTTGCGGCGCGTCCGCGACCGCATCGACCGCGAGCACGCACTGCCGCTGGACATCGATTCGCTCGCGGCCGTGGTGGACCTGCCCATCGCATTGTTCGTCCGCCGGTTCCGGGACGCTTACGGCCTTTCGCCGCACGATTACCGGCGGGCCGCCGAAGCCGTCAGGAATCGAGAAGCACTGGCCGCGGATCCCGCCGTAGCTTGATTCCACCCGCCCGACTCTGAACGCTGGAGAACACCGATGAGCAAGCCCACGAGGAAGACCGCACCGCACGCCGCGGACAGCCACGACCTGATCCGCGTCCACGGCGCGCGCGTGAACAACCTCAAGGACATCAGCGTCGAGCTGCCGAAGCGGCGGCTGACGGTGTTCACCGGGGTCTCCGGCTCGGGCAAGAGCTCCCTGGTGTTCAGCACGATCGCCGCCGAGTCGCAGCGGCTGATCAACGAGACCTACAGCACCTTCGTGCAGGGGTTCATGCCGACGCTGGCGAGACCCGACGTCGACGTCCTCGACGGGATCACCACCGCGATCATCGTCGACCAGGAGCGGATGGGCGCCAACTCGCACTCCACCGTCGGCACCGCCACCGACGCCAACGCGATGCTGCGGATCCTGTTCAGCAGGCTCGGGACGCCGCACATCGGCTCGCCGCAGGCGTTTTCGTTCAACGTCGCCTCCATCAGCGGCGCGGGCGCGGTCACCATCGAAAAGGGTGGCAGGCAGATCAAGGAGCGCCGCAGCTTCAGCATCACCGGCGGCATGTGCCCGCGCTGCGAGGGCCGCGGCAAGGTCAACGACATCGACCTGACCGCGCTGTTCGACGAGAACAAGTCGATCAACGAAGGCGCGATCACGATCCCGGGCTACAGCATGGAGGGCTGGTACGGCCGCATCTTCCGCGGCTCCGGCTTCTTCGACCCGGACAAGCCGATCAAGAAGTACACCAAGAGGCAGTTCGACGACCTGGTGTACAAGGAACCGACGAAGATCAAGATCGAGGGCATCAACCTGACCTACTCGGGGCTGGTGCCGGCGATCCAGAAGTCCATGCTGTCCAAGGACGTCGACTCGCTGCAGCCGCACATCCGGGCGTTCGTGGAGCGTGCGGTGACGTTCCAGACCTGCCCCGACTGCGACGGCACGCGGCTGTCGCCGGAGGCCCGGTCGTCCAAGATCGACGGGATCAGCATCGCCGACGCCTGCGCGATGCAGATCAGCGACCTCGCCGCGTGGGTGGGGAAGCTGTCCGAGCCGTCGGTCGCGCCGCTGCTGGACGCGCTGAAGCACACGCTCGACTCGTTCGTCGAGATCGGGCTCGGCTACCTCTCGCTCGACCGTCCATCGGGGACGCTCTCGGGCGGGGAAGCCCAGCGCACCAAGATGATCCGTCACCTCGGGTCGTCGCTGACCGACGTCACCTACGTCTTCGACGAGCCGACGATCGGCCTGCACCCGCACGACATCCAGCGCATGAACGAACTGCTGCTGCAGCTGCGCGACAAGGGCAACACAGTGCTGGTCGTGGAGCACAAGCCGGAGGCGATCGCCATCGCCGACCACGTCGTCGACCTCGGCCCCCGGGCGGGGTCCGCGGGCGGCGAGGTGGTCTTCGAGGGCACTGTGGACGGTCTGCGCAAGAGCAGGACGCTCACCGGGCGGCACCTGGACGACCGCGCGTCGCTGAAGGACTCGGTGCGCACGCCTTCGGGTGTCATGGAGGTCCGCGGGGCCGCCACGCACAACCTGCAGGACGTCGACGTCGACATCCCGCTCGGCGTGCTCGTGGTCGTGACCGGGGTGGCGGGTTCGGGCAAGAGCTCGCTGATCCACGGCTCGGTGGCCGGGCAGGACGGCGTGGTGGCGATCGACCAGACCGGGATCCGCGGTTCGCGCCGGAGCAACCCGGCGACCTACACCGGGCTGCTGGAGCCGATCCGCAAGGCGTTCGCCAAGGCCAACGGCGTGAAGCCGGCTCTGTTCAGCGCCAACTCCGAGGGCGCCTGCCCCAACTGCAACGGCGCCGGCGTCGTCTACACGGACCTGGGGATCATGGCGAGCACCGCCACGCCGTGCGAGGTGTGCGACGGCAACCGGTTCTCGGCCGAGGTGCTGGAGTACACCTTCGGCGGCAAGAACATCAGCGACGTGTTCGGGATGTCGGTGACGGAGGCCGAGGCGTTCTTCGCCGACGGCGAGGCGAGCATCCCGGCGGCGCACAAGATCCTCACGCACCTGTCCGACGTCGGCCTCGGCTACCTCACGCTCGGCCAGCCGCTGACGACGCTGTCGGGCGGCGAGCGGCAGCGGATCAAGCTGGCGACCCGGATGGCGGAGAAGGGCGGGGTGTACGTCCTCGACGAACCGACGGCGGGTCTGCACCTGGCCGACGTCGAGCAGCTGCTGGGACTGCTGGACCGGCTGGTCGACTCGGGCAAGTCGGTGATCGTCATCGAGCACCACCAGGCCGTGATGGCGCACGCGGACTGGATCATCGACCTCGGCCCGGGCGCGGGTCACGACGGCGGCCGGATCGTGTTCGAGGGCACGCCCGCGCAGCTGGTGAAGGCGCGGAAGAAGACGCTGACCGGCAAGCACCTCGCGGAGTACGTGGGCTGAGTCTCAAGCGCCCCAATGTGGCGTTCGGTGCGTCAGACGCACCCAATGTGGCGTTCGGTGCGTTGAACGCAACCAACGCCACATTGGGGCGCTCGCATACCAGCGCGGCCGGTAGGGCTGGCCCCCGCACAGTGCCTGGGGCGCGCAGGCTTCCCCGGAGACCCGCCGCCGCGAAGACTCGGGTGCGTGACCACCACCGAGAACCTCGTCGGCAGCGACTTCGCCCGGCTGAGCCACCGCATCTCCGCCGCCGGCCTGATGAAACGCCGTCCCGGCTACTACACCGCCCGGTTCGCCGTCGTCATCGGGGCGTCCGCCGCCGGCTGGGTCGCCTTCGCGCTGCTCGGGAACTCGTGGTGGCAGCTCGCCATCGCCGTGTTCCAGGCGTTCCTGTTCGGCCAGATCGCGTTGCTGTCCCACGATCTCGCGCACAAGCAGGTGTTCCGGCGACGGCGTCCCACCGAGATCGCCGGGATGCTGCTCGGCAACCTCGGGATCGGGATGAGCTACGGCTGGTGGATGGACAAGCACACCCGCCACCACGCCAACCCGAACCACGAGGAGCTCGACCCGGACGTCGACCCGGACATCCTCGTGTGGTCGAAGGACCAGGCCCGCGCCAGCCGCGGGGTCCCCCGGTTCATCGGGCGGTACCAGGCGTTCCTGTTCTTCCCGCTGCTCACCCTCGAGGGCCTCAACCTGCACTGGTCCGGCGTCCGCGCGGTCCGGACGCCGGGACTGCGCCGCCGCGGTCTCGAAGCCGCGTTGCTCGCCGCGCACTTCGTCCTCTACTTCGGCGCGCTGGGCACGGTGCTCAGCCCCGGCATGGCGTTGCTGTTCTTCGCCGTCCACCAAGGACTCTGGGGTGTCTACATGGGATCGATCTTCGCCCCCAACCACAAGGGCATGCCGACGCTGACCGGGCGGACCGAGCTCGACTTCCTCCGCAAGCAGGTGCTCACGTCCCGCAACGTCCGCGGCGGCGCCGTCACCGACGCCGCCCTCGGCGGGCTCAACTACCAGATCGAGCACCACCTGTTCCCGAGCATGCCGTCGCCGCACCTGCGGCGGGCGCAGCCGATCGTCCAGGCCTACTGCGCCGAGCTCGGCGTCCCCTACCTGCAGACGAGCCTCGTCGAGTCCTACCGGCAGGCCCTCACCCACCTGCATGAAGCTGGGGCCCCTCTCAGGAACCGTTCGTAGACTCGGGGTATGAGGAAGAGGATCGCGGCCCTGCGGGACCTGCCGGCGGCGTTCGGCGCGAAGGCCACCGGCGCGCGGGCGGAGCGGGTCCGCTCGTCGCCGCAGTTCGACGGCAAGGTGTTCCGCAACGTCGCGCCGCGGCACCCGATGACCGCGGCGGCGATGCGGACCATCTTCCGCGAGATGTTCTTCGGGGAGCACCGCGAGCTGCGCAAACCCGCCCACCCGGTGCCGCTGGTCGCGGCGGAGCCGGTTCTCGCGGCCGACGGCCTGTACCTGACCTGGTACGGCCACGCGTCCACGCTCGTCGAGCTGGACGGCGCCCGCGTGCTGCTCGACCCGGTGTGGAGCGACCGGGTGTCCCCCGCCGCGTTCGCCGGACCGCGGCGGCTGCACGAGCCGCCGGTGGCGCTGTCCGCACTCGGCCGGATCGACGCCGTGGTGATTTCACACGACCACTACGACCACCTGGACCTGGCGACCGTCCGGGCGCTGACGGCTTCCTCCGAGGCCCCGTTCCTGGTGCCGCTCGGCGTCGGCGCGCACCTGGAGCGCTGGCACGTCCCGGCTTCGCGGATCATCGAGCTGGACTGGCACGAAGAGGCGACGGTGGCGGGTGTCCGCTTCGTCGCGACGCCGGCCCAGCACTTCTCCGGCCGCGGCATCACGAACGACGACACACTGTGGACGTCGTGGGCGCTACTGGGCCCGTCCCATCGCGTGTTCTACAGCGGCGACACGGGGTACTTCGACGGCTTCGCGGCGATCGGCGCGGAGCACGGCCCGTTCGACGCGGCCCTGATCCAGATCGGCGCGTACGCCCCGCACTGGCCGGACATCCACATGACTCCGGAAGAGGGCGTCGCGGCCGGCCTCGACGTGCGGGCGAAGCTGCTGGTCCCGGTGCACTGGGCGACGTTCCAGCTGGCCATGCACCCGTGGGGCGAGCCGGCGGACCGCGTGTGGAGCGAGGCGAAGGAGGCCGACCTCCCGCTGGCGATCCCCCGCCCGGGCGAGCGCATCGACGTGGCGGCACCGCCCGCGGTGGACGGCTGGTGGCAGGCGCTGTGACCCTGGGGTCGACACGCGTGATCAGGAGGTCGACACGCGTGATCGGGGCGACGACACGACGCGGCGCGGTCGTGTCGCCCCTCCGATCACGCGTGTCGGCGCTTCAATCACGCGTGTCGACCGTCCCCGCACGTCGTCGAGCCTTGGAGCGCGTGTGAAGCTGAAGCTGGACCTCCACGACATCTACAACCGCGGCGGCGAGATCGACCGGGCCCTGCGCGCGATCATCGACGAGGCCGTCGCGAAGAAGGCGCCGCTCGTCGAGATCATCCCCGGCAAGGGCTCCGGCCAGCTGAAGAAGCACGTCCTGCGGTTCCTCGAGCGCAAGGACGTCAAGGCGCTGTACCACCGGGTCGAAAAGGACAAGGACAACTTCGGCCGGGTGTTCGTGCACTTCCGCTGGAAGTGAGGGCTCAGCCGGGCGGCGGGACGGCCGCGAGCCCCCACGCCGAGCGGAACGCGCTGACGGTCAGCCAGGCCAGCCGGGCGTTGACCGCGAACAGCCGGCGCACCGAGCTGAGGGTGTCGAAGGACGCGTCGCCTTCCGCGCGGCCGCGCTCGAGGTCCGCCGGGCTGAACCCGGGGCCGAACACTTCGAGCACGGTGCCCAGGTAGTACAGGTATCCGAGGGTTTCCAGCTGCAGCCGCTGCAGGGCGCCGGGCTCGGCCACGGCACCGGCGACGACCGGCGGCTGCCGCACCGCGCGCAGCAGCACCTCCGGATCGGCGACGCCGTGCGCGTCGAGGTGCCGGACCAGTTCGCTCACCACGACGTCGTCGTACGTGCCGCGCGCGATGACCGTGCGCAGCGCGCCGCGTTTGTTCCGCAGGTCTTCGCCGACCAGGCGCCGCGCGACGTCGGGCAGCGAGCCGCTCTCGCCGATCACCTGCCGGGCCACCCGGATCAGCTCGCGCGGCAGCCCGCCCGCCAGGCAGTGGCACAGGCACGCGAAGGGTTCCGGCAGGGTCAGGATGCGGTTGTTCAGCACCTGCCGCGCTTCGGCGAGGGTGAGGTACTCCAGCCGCAGGATGACGTCGAAGGCGCTGTCGAACGCGTCCCGCACCGGGAGCCCTCGCCGTTCGAAGGACGCGAGGGCGTCCTCCGACACCGAGACGAGCAGCAGGAAGCCGGGCACGCCCAGGTCGACCAACGCCTTCAGCTCGTTGACGAAGTCCTGGGCGGCCTCCGGCGAAGCGATCTTGTCCAGTTCGTCGAGGATGATCACCACCGACGGCGTGGCCACCTTGGGCTCTTCGGCCAGGTACGTGACGGTCGCGGCGAGGAAGTCGCTGAAGTCGCGGACGATCTGCGGGTAGGTGCGCGGCTGCCGGGTCACCTCGCGCGAACCGCTGAGCCCGACTTCGGCGCCGGCCAGCCCGCCGACCTTCCCCGACCACCCCGCGGTGTGCTTCTGCTGGAACTCGATCTCCTCGAGCCGGTCCACCGCCAGCCGCCGCAGCGCGGGCAGGCCGCCCACGGGCGTCCCCCGGGGTACGCGCGGCCGCTCCGGCAGTGGGGCGGCGGGCATGGCCGAGCGACGGCGCGCGGCCACCGCGAGAAGCGCTCCGGCGGCGAGCAGGGACACGACGGGCCACCAGAGGGAAGCGAACCACGACCTGAGGTCGATCTTGGGGTCGCGCAACGACAACGAGCCCGCCAGGCCCAGGGCGAGCCACACCACCACGACCGCGGCGAACGGCCACCAGCGCCGGAGCCGGGCGCGCCAGGCCGGCCACGGGCTCGGCTGCTCGGCCGCGCCGGCGCCGCGCTCGTCGCAGAACGCGACCACCGCGGCGCACATCCGCGCGTACAGGTACAGCACGAACTCCCGCACGTCGTAGCGCACTGGCACGCTTTCGAGCAACGCGATGTGCGCGCTGTCCACGTCGAGCAGACGGCGGTCGCGGAACGCTTCGAGCCACGTCGACTTGCCCGCACCCCGCGGACCGGCCACACCGACCGCGCCCCCGCTGATGCCCGCCAGGACCAGTTCCAGCCGGAGGCCGCCGGCGGTCTTCCGGACGATCGGCTTGCTCGTGCGCATCTGCCCGAGCACGCCGCGGTCGTAGGCGGGCAACGTCGTGCTGAACGGCGGGTTGAGCATCGCGTTGACGTGGTGGAAGACCCGCTGCCGGATGGGCTCCTCGGCCGCCGCCCACCACGCCTGTTCGGCCTCTTCCAGCTCGCCGCGCAGCCGGTCCCGCTGCCCGAGCCACCCCTGGCTGCGGAAGAGGGCCACGTCCTGGGACAGCGCGCGAGGCAGCCGCAAGCCGAGCACCAGTGGGCCGCCGAGGACCATCGCCAGCAGGGACACCACGTCCGCGGACAGCCACCGCACCCAGTCGGGTCCCGGCACCGGCACCACGGTCAGCACCAGGGCCGTCAGGACATACGCGCCGAGCATGACGCGGGTCTCCCGGCCGACGACCGGGCCCGGGATCGTGTAGCGCTTCAGGTCCTCTTGCGCGGGCGCGTTGGACGCCGCGTACGCGCCGAAGGCCAGCACGAGGGTCAGCACGCCCGCGATGATCCAGAGACCCCAAGCCAGGACCGAGCCCATGCCTTCGACCGACGGCGTCCACAGCCGCCAGAGCAACATCAGGTACACCGAGGCGAAGCCGGTGACCAGGGGCCAGCCCGAGCCACCGCGGGCCGGTTCGCCGGTCAGCCGACGCCCTGCCCGCTTTATCGCCACGTAGGCCGGGCGGAGCGCGGCGAAGCCCACCACCACCACGGCCGCCGAAACCCAGAAGTGGCCGGCGGAGTTCAACGGTGCCTGGAGCAGCTGCCAGAACAGCAGCGGGAAGATCATGCCCAGCCAGAGCGCGGTGCCGATCGCCGCGTGCGCGCCCTTGTCACGGGGATCGGGACGGCCCGCCGGTCGCTCGGGCGGGTTCTCGTGCGCGGCGAGCGCCGTGCGAGCGCGCCTCAGCTGGGCGATCTCGTTGTTGGTGTCGCTGAGCAGCGCGACCCCGTCACCGGCCACCCGCTTGACGACTTCGGCCCGCAGGCCGGCGAACTGGGTCTCCGAGAGGTCCTGGGTGAGCTGCGGCACGAGCTTGTCGAGCACCTGCTCCGCCAAGGCGGGGAGCCGGTCGCGGAGCTCTTCGACCAGCTCGTCGGGCGGGCCGCCGTCCGGCTCGGGAAGGGCGTGCCGGGAGACGGGATAAGCCGGTGGTGGAGCGGTCACGGATGGGAACAGTATCGGACCGCGACGGTCCGAACAGGCTGATCAGAAGCGGCTGTCGTGCCGGGCCTGCGCCCAGGCCCGGTCCCACGCCGCCGCGTGGAGGCGGCTCAGGACGAACCGGACGGCGCCGTACAGCCCGGCCAGCGCGCCGGTGACGGCGACCCACAGCAGGACCGCCGCGAAGACGCCGTCGGCCGCCGAAGCGGACGGCGAGAGGGGCTCGCTGGTCAGCTCGCCGTGCTGGTCCAGCCACACGGACACGCGGGTGCCCGCCGGGCTGCCCGCGTCGGCGAGGACCTCGCCGGTGTGGCGGGTGCCGCGCGCGTCGAACCAGGCGGCCTCGACCGTCGTCTGGTCGGCCGGGGCGCCGGCGCCGTCGGTGCCGTAGGACTGGCCGGACGCCGCGGTGAGCGAAACGGCCGTCGCCGGGTGGCGGGTGGTGCGTTCCTCCCCGGCCCGGGTGGTCTGCGCGGCGTAGGTGTCGGAACCGAACGCCGCGGCGAAGGGCACGGCCAGGAGCGCGCCGGCGACCACCAGCATGAGGAGGACGGCTTCGACGCGGTCGCCCGCGCGCGCGATCGGGTTGCGGCCGGGGTGCAACCGGCGCCGGAACCGGGTGATCCGTCCGCTGGGCCCACGCATGCGCGACTCACTCCTGTCCACCGAAGATGTCTTCTCGGTAACAGTGTGCGCGCCGGGCCTGGCTTTCTCGCGTCAATGGGATGCGGCCCACCTGTGAAACCCTGCACAACCACTCGGAAGCGCGTTAAGCCTCGATCACAGCCAGTCGTCGGGACGCGGCCACGGCATCAACGCCGCGAGCGCGTCGCGGGCCGGCTCGGTGACGGCGTACCGGCCGCGGTGGAACAGCAGCGGACGCGCGTCCGACGGCGTGCCGAGCGCCGTGACCCGGCCGATCACGACGTAGTGGTCCCCCGCCTCGTGCACGGTCTCCAGCGTGCAGTCGATCCAGGTGAGCGCGCCTTCGAGCAGCGGCGCCCCGGACGGCGCGGGCGTCCAGCCGAACCGGGCGAACTTGTCCTCGCCGCGGGCGCCGAACACGGCGCTGACCTCCTGCTGGTCCTCGGCCAGGACGTTGACCGCGAACCGGCCGGCCGCGGCGAGCACCGGCCAGGTCCGCGAGGTGCGAGCCGGGCAGAACAGCACCAGCGGCGGGTCGAGCGACAGCGCCGCGAACGACTGGCAGGCGAACCCGGCGAGGGTGTCGCCGTCGCGGCCGGTGACCACCGTGACACCCGTGCAGAAGTGCCCGAGGACGCTGCGGAACTCGGTCTGGTCGACCGCCACCGACGTCATGACGCGCCGGGCGGCCGCGCGCCGACCGAGAAGTCGTGGCCCCACAACGAAACCGCGGTGCTCTCGCGCGCGATCCAGTTGTCGTCGTCGACCTGGCGGCCTTCGCAGCCGAACTCGACGTCGAAGCCGCCCGGGGTCTTCATGTAGAACGACAGCATCAGGTCGTTGACGTGCCGGCCGAGGGTGGCCGACATCGGCACCTTCCGCCGGATCGCGCGGTCGAGGCACAGGCCGACGTCGTCGGTGTTCTCCACCTCGACCATCAGGTGCACGATCCCGCTTGGCGTCGGCATCGGCAGGAACGCCAGGCTGTGGTGGCGCGGGTTGCAGCCGAAGAACCGCAGCCACGCGGGCGGGCCGTCGGCGGGCCTGCCGACCAGCTGCGGCGGCAGGCGCATCGAGTCGCGCAGCCGGAAGCCGAGGACGTCCCGGTAGAACCGCAGCGACGCCTCGTCATCCTTTGTGGACAAAACGACGTGGCCGAGGCCCTGTTCGCCGGTGACGAACTTGTGGCCGTACGGGCTGACCACGCGCCGGTGCTGCAGCGCGACGCCGTGGAACACCTCCTGGGTGTTGCCGGACGGGTCCTCGAAGCTGATCAGCTCGTCGACGCGGCGGTCGGCCAGCTCGTCCGGCGTGCCCTCCTTGTACGGCACCGACGCACTGTCCAACCGGGACCGCAGCTCGGCCAGCTCACCCGCGTGAGCAACCTCCCAGCCGGTGACGGCCAGCCGGTCCGCTTCCCCGGGCGAGACGACCAGCCGCGCCGGGAAGTCGTCCATGCGCAGGTACAGCGCGTCCGGGTTGGTGCCGCTGCCTTCGACCATGCCGAGCACCTTGAGCCCGTACTCGCGCCAGGCCGCCATGTCGGTGGCTTCGATGCGGAGGTAGCCCAGTGACCGGATGCCCATCAGGAACTCCCGAGGAAGTCGAGGGCCAGCCGGTTGAACTCGTCGAACTTCTCCAGCTGGGCCCAGTGCCCGCAGCCGCCGAACACGTGCAGCTGCGCGCGCGGAATCGTCTTGAGTGCGAGCAGGGCGCCGTCCAGGGGGTTGACGCGGTCCTCGCGCCCCCAGATCAGCAGGACGCGCTGGCGCAGGCGGTGGGCTTCGCGCCAGAGCATGCCTTCTTCGTACGTGTCGGGCTGCGCGAACGACATCCCCATCGCCCGCATGGCGGCGAGCGACTCGGGGGTGTTCGCCGCGGCGAAGCGTTCGTCGATCAGCTCGTCGGTGATCAGGCCCTGGTCGTGGACCATGATCCGCAGGAACGCTTCCATCCGCTCGCGCGAGGGCTTGGCCGCGAACCGCCCGAGGTTCTTGACGCCTTCGGTGGGATCGGGCGCGAAGACGTTGACGCTCAGCCCGCCCGGCCCCATCAGGACCAGCCGCCCGGCCCGCTTCCCGTGGTTCAGCGCGAACCGCACCGCCGCTCCCCCGCCGAGCGAATTGCCGACGAAGTGGGCGCGCTCGATACCGAGCGAGTCCATCAAGCCCGCGACGGCGTCCGCGCTGTGCCGGAAGTACTGCGGGTGCTCCGTCGGCTTGTCCGACCGCCCGAAGCCGGGCTGGTCGACCGCGATCGTCCGGTAGTGCTTGGCGAACTCCGGCAGGTTGCGCCCGAAGTTGCTCCACGCCGACGCGCCGGGCCCGCCGCCGTGCAGCAGGATCACCGTCTCGGCGTGTTCCGCACCGGCCTCGTGGTAGTGCAGCTTCAGCGAGCCGGCCTGGACGTACTTGCCTTCGGGAGCGGCCATCAGTACATCGCGTTCTCGACGGGGAGCCCGAAGGCGCCGGTGCCGAACATGACATACGCGCGCTCGGCGTCGTTGGCCGCGTGGACGCGGCCGGCGTGCGCGTCGCGCCAGAAGCGCTGGATCGGCGTGCCGCGCTGGATCGCCCGGCCGCCCGAGTTCTCGAAGAGCCGGTCGATCGCGGCGATCGCGCGTTCGGTACCGCGCACCTGGTCGCGCCGGACGCGCAGCCGCAGGTCCACGGGCAGCCGCTCTTCGCGCTTGGCGAGCTCGTACAGCTCCTCGATGTTGCGGGTCAGCTGCAGCCAGGCCGCGTCGATCTCGCTGGCCGCCTCCGCGATCCGCACCTTGGCGAACGGGTCCTCTTTGGACTGTTCACCGGCGTACGCGGCCCGGACGCGTTTGCCCTGGTGCTCGACGTGCGCGTCGTAAGCACCCTGGGCCATGCCGATGATCGGCGCGGTGATCGTGGTCGGGTGCACCGAGCCGTACGGGAGCCGGTACAGCGGCCCGGGGTTGACGGCCTGGCCCGGCACCTTGCACTTCGACGTCGCGATGAAGCTCAGCGCCCGGTGCTGCGGCACGAAAACGTCCTCGACGACGATGTCGTTCGAGCCGGTGCCGCGCAGGCCCACCGTGTCCCAGACGTCCACAATGGAGTAGTCGGCGATGGGCAGCAGGTAGGTGCAGAAGTCGACCGGCTTGCCGTCCTTGAACGCGGGGCCCCCGAGCAGCACCCACGTGCAGTGGTCGCAGCCGGAGGAGAAGCTCCACCGGCCCGACAGCCGGTAGCCGCCCTCGACGACCTCGGCCTTGCCCATCGGCGCGTACGACGAGGAGATCCGCACGTCCTGGTCTTCGCCCCAGACCTCCTGCTGCGCCTGCGCGTCGAACAGGGCCACGTGCCACGGGTGGACGCCGAGGATGGAGGCGACCCAGCCCGTGGACCCGCACGCGCTCGCGATCAGCTTGACCGCGGTGTAGAAGCTCGTCGGGTCGGTTTCGAAGCCCCCGTGGAGCTTCGGCTGCAGCAGCTTGAAGAACCCGGTCTCCTGCAGGGCCTTGACGGACTCCTCGGGGACGCGGCGCGCGTCCTCGGTGTCCTGGGCCCGTTCCCGCAGGACCGGCAGGAGGTCCCGGACCCCGGCGATCACCTGCTCGCTCATGCGCAGTTCCTCTCTAGTCTTCAGTACGGCAAGACTAGAACACGTTCTCGTTTTTGTCGAGAACTCCCTGCGCCAGGGCACTGTTGATCCCCGCTCGGCGGCCAGAAAAAACGCAGTCGGCCAGCGACAGACCACTCACGTACGACCTGGAACAGATTCCCACGGCGGTGCGGCCGGCCGCGTACAGGCCCGGGATCGGCTCCCCCGCCGTGCTCCGCACGGCGCCCGTCTCCTCGTCGACGACCAGCCCGCCGAGGGTCAGCATCGGCGTCGGGTACCCGAGGTTCGGCCGCACCGAGATGTCGATGAGCGAGAACGGCGGGTTCTCCAGCCGCCGCGCGAACTCGGCGGGCTTGCCCATCGGGTCCACGGCGCCGTGGTAGGCCTCGACGCTCGCCTTGAGCCCCTCGAGGGCGATCCCGGCCTTGCGCGCGACCTCGCCCAGCGTCGCGCCGACGACCCGGCCGCGGCGCAGCAGGTACCGCAGCTGAAGCCATTGGAACCACTGGCTTTGCTTGCGGCCGTCCCGGCGCGCCTCGGCCACGATCGGCGCGTCGACGAGCAGCCAGCCCTTGCTCCCGTGGTCCTCGATGAGCTTTTCCCCGATGGCGGCGCCGTAGCGGGATTCGTCGATGACCCGCCGCCCCTCGGCGTCGACGATGATCCCGCCGAGGAACGCGCTCGGCGGCGTGACGAACCGCCACGCCGAGATCCGGCCCAGCTCACCGGTGGCCGCCCCGGCTTCGACGCCCATCCGGATGCCCGAGCCGTCGTCGGCGGACGTGCCGAGCGGGAGCCCGCCGCGGTAGGCCGGGGCGTGTTCGCGCACCATCTCGCGGTCGGCGATGAACCCGCCCGCGGCGAGGACGACCCCGCGCCGGGCGGAAATCCGCAGCTCACGGCCGTGCGCGCGCTCGAAGCGCTCGACGCGGCGGTGCAGCGACCTGCGCAGCGACGGGATGTAGATCCCGGGCTTCGCCGCGTACTGGGCGAAGCGCTGATGCTGGGCCCGCACGCCGGCGGGGGCGTCGCTCAGGGTGTCGGCGATGAGCCCGGTGACGCGGCCTTCGTCGTCGCGGATCAGGGTCCGGGCGGTCGTCTGCGTCAGCACGCGGATGCCGCGGGCGCGCACGGCCGCCTTGAGCCGGGCCATCAGCATCTTCCCCGAGGTCCCGGGACCCTTGACGCGGTGGCCGCGCGGGCCGGGCTTCGCGGCGTCGCGGAACCCGCCGGCGGACTCGCTGCCGGAGTAGTACAGGTAGTGGTCGTCGCTGGGGTACGACGTCTTGTACGGGCAGAGGCTGCCTTCGAACGGCACGCCGTTGTCCTCCAGCCAGGTGATCATCTCCCGGCTGCCCTCGCAGAACCGGCGCAGCGTCGCTTCGGAGACGACGTCGCCGGTTTCGAGCCGGAGGTAGGCGTACATCGCGTCGACGGAGTCGTCGACGCCCGCGTCGAGCTGCTGGCGGGTTCCGCCACCGGCGTAGACGATGCCACCGCTGACCGCGCTGGCCCCTCCCCCGGCGAAGCGCTCGACGATGACGACGTCGGCGCCCGCGTCGGCCGCTTCGAGGGCGGCACAGGCGCCGGCCGCTCCGAACCCCACGATGACCACGTCCGCGACGAGTGCGTCCATGGTCGCTACCCTAGAACTGAAACACGTTCTCGTCTATGGTGACCGAAAGCGGCTCTCAACTGGAGACTCGTCCTGTGGAACACGTTACAAGTGTTCCCCGGAACGCCCGACAAGTGAGGTGAGATGACCGAGCAGTTCGACGTCGTCGTGGTCGGCAGCGGGGCCGCCGGGATGACCGCCGCGCTGGCTGCGGCCCACCACGGCTTGAGCGTCGTCGTCCTGGAAAAGGCGGCCTGCTTCGGCGGCTCGACCGCGCGCTCCGGCGGTGGCGTCTGGCTCCCCGGCAACCACGCGCTGCGCGCCGCCGGGATCGACGAGCCCCCCGAGCGGGCGCGCGAGTACCTGGCCTCGATCGTCGGTGACGTCGTCCCGGCCGTCCGGCGTGACACGTTCCTCGCGCACGGCCCCGAGGTGCTGCGGTTCGTCTGCGACCACACGCCGCTGAAGTTCCGCTGGGTCCGCGACTACAGCGACTACCACCCCGAGGCCCCCGGCGGGCGGCCCGGCGGCCGGTCGGTCGAGCCGATGGCCTTCGACGGCAAGCTGCTCGGCGCCGAGCTGGCCCACCTCGAACCGCCCTACAGCGCTCCCCCGATGGGCGTGCCGATCACCCAGGCGGACTACCGCTGGCTGAGCCTGCTGGCGAGACACCCCCGCGGCGCCGTCCGGATGCTGTCCCTCGGCGTCCAGTGGCTGGTGGGGCGCGTGCGCGGGCAGCGGCTGCTCAGCATGGGGCAAGCGCTTGCGGGGGGCCTGCGGGTCGGCCTGGCCAGGGCCGGTGTCGAAGTCCGGCTGAACACGCCCCTCACCGACCTGCGGGTCGACGGCGACCGCGTCACCGGCGTGGTCACCTCGCAGGGGGTCATCGAAGCCCGGCGGGGCGTGATCCTCGGCAGCGGCGGCTTCGAGCGGAACCTGGAGATGCGCGAGAAGTACCAGCGCGCCCCGATCGGCGTCGACTGGACCGTCGGCGCGGAAGCCAACACCGGCGACGGCATCACCGCCGGCCTGAAGCTGGGCGCGGCGCTCGACCTGATGGACGACGCCTGGTGGGGGCCGTCGCTGCCGCTCACCGGCGGCCCGTGGTTCGCGCTCGCCGAACGGTCGCGGCCGCGCTGCATCATGGTCGACGCGCAGGGGAAGCGGTTCGTCAACGAGTCGGCGCCCTACGTCGAGGCCGTGCACGCGATGTACGGCGAAGGCGACGGGCCGGGCGAGCACATCCCGACCTGGCTGGTGTTCGACCAACGCTACAAGGACCGGTACATGTTCACCGGCATCGGGCCGCGCCAGCCGCTGCCCGGCCGCTGGTTCAAGGCCGGGATCGCGGCGAAGTCGTCGTCACTGGCCGGGCTGGCCGCGAAGATCGACGTCCCGGCTTCCGCTTTGGAAACCACCGTCGAGCGCTTCAACGGCTTCGCACGCCGAGGCGTCGACGAGGACTTCCACCGCGGGGTCAGCAAGTACGACCACTACTACGGCGACCCGCGCAACAAACCCAACCCCAGCCTCGGCCCCTTGGACAAGGCGCCGTTCTACGCGGTGAAGATCGTGCCGGGCGACCTGGGGACCAAAGGCGGGCTGCGCACCGACGAACACGCGCGGGTACTCCGCGAAGACGGTTCGGTGGTGCCTGGGCTCTACGCCGCGGGCAACGCCAGCGCGGCCGTGATGGGCCGGACGTACGCCGGGCCGGGCGCGACCATCGGCCCCGCCATGGTGTTCGGCTACCTTGCGGCGACGCGGCTGGCGAACGAAGATCAGGGGACCACGGGAGGGCAGCGATGACGCAGGACTCGGTACGCACCATCTACGCCGGTGAGCCACCGACCCGGTTCGCCCGCGGCTGGCACTGCCTGGGCCTGGCGGAGAACTTCCGCGACGGGAAACCGCACGCGATCACGGCGTTCGGCACGAAGCTCGTGGTGTTCGCCGACTCGCACGGTGCACTGCAGGTGCTCGACGGCTACTGCCGGCACATGGGCGGCGACCTCACCCAGGGCAGCGTCAAGGGCGACGAGGTCGCCTGCCCGTTCCACGACTGGCGCTGGAACGGCAAGGGCAAGTGCGTCTCGATCCCCTACGCCAAGCGGGTTCCGCTGCGGGCGCGGACGCGGTCGTGGACGACGGAGGAGCGGAACGGCCAGCTGCTGCTGTGGCACGACCCCGAGGGCAACCCGCCGCCGGAGGAGCTGGCGATCCCGCGGATCGAGGCCGCCGACAGCGCCGAGTGGAGCAACTGGACCTGGGACGAGATCTTCATCGACGGTTCCAACTGCCGCGAGATCATCGACAACGTCGTCGACATGGCGCACTTCTTCTATATCCATTACGCCTACCCGACGTACTTCAAGAACGTGTTCGAAGGCCACATCGCCACGCAGTACCTCAACACCAAGGGCCGCCCGGACATGGGCATGGCGTCGAACTACGGCGGCGAGGAAAACCTGCTGCGGTCGGAGGCTTCGTACTTCGGACCTTCGTACATGATCAACAAGCTGGTGAACTCGTTCCAGGGCTACGAGATCGAGAGCGTGCTCATCAACTGCCACTACCCCGTCACGCCGACGTCGTTCGTGCTGCAGTACGGGATGAAGGTGCGGAAGCCGCCGGGCATCTCCGACGAGCACGCGGACAAGATCGCCGCGAAGCTGGCCCGCGGGATCGGGGCCGGGTTCCTTCAGGACGTCGAGATCTGGAAGCACAAGACGCAGATCGACAACCCGCTGCTGTGCGAAGAGGACGGTCCGGTCTACCAGCTCCGCCGGTGGTACCAGCAGTTCTACGTCGACGTCGCCGACGTCACCGAGGACATGACGCAACGGTTCGAGTTCGAAGTGGACACCACGAAGGCGAACGAGGCGTGGGCGGCGGAGGTGGCCGAGAACCTGGCGCGGCAGAAGACCGAGGCGGAAGTGTGACGACCGCCGAGCAGACCGAATTCCTGTCGGGCGGGCTGCGGCCGCACGAGTGCCGCAGCTGCGGGACGTGCGTGCTGGTGAAGAAGAACAGCATCCAGCACACGAGCATCCAGTGGACGTCCCGGCCGGCCGACACCTGCCCGGTGTTCGCGGACGCGGACGGCCCTTCGGCGTTGCTCGACACGTGCCCGAAGCTGGCCGACAGCATCTCCGACGCCGTGCGCGAAGGCACGCTGGCGGTGGCCGATGGCTGAGCGGGTCTACACGCTGACCGTCGCCGACGTCATCGTCGAGACGCCGGACGCGCGGTCGGTCGTGTTCGAGGTCCCCGACGAGCACGCTTCGGCGTTTTCCTATACGGCAGGCCAGTTCCTGACCTTGCGGATCCCGAGCGACCGGACCGGTTCGGTCGCGCGGTGCTACTCGCTTTCGAGCGCGCCGCACGAGAACCGCGTGCAGGTGACGGTCAAGCGGACCGACGGCGGCTACGGCTCGAGCTGGATCTGCTCGTCCTTGCAGCCGGGGATGCAGCTCGACGTGCTGGCGCCGGCGGGCGTGTTCTGCCCGACGTCGGTGGACGAGGACTTCCTGCTGTTCGCCGCCGGCAGCGGCATCACGCCGGTGATGGCGATCCTCAAGACGGCTCTTGAGGAGGGCTCCGGCCGGGTCGTGCTGGTCTACGCGAACCGCGACGAGCGCTCGGTGATCTTCGCCGACGAGCTGGTGTCGCTGGCGAAGCGGTACGGCGACCGCCTGGTCGTCGTGCACTGGCTGGAAAGCGTCCAGGGGCTGCCGGACGTCGCGCAGCTGCGGGGGCTGGCGGCGGCGTACACGTCGCACGAGGCGTTCCTGTGCGGGCCGGCGCCGTTCATGGCCGCCGTCCGGGAAGCCCTCGGGCAGCTCGGCGTGCCGCGGGACCGCGTGCACGTCGAGAAGTTCACGTCGCTGACCGGGAACCCGTTCGAGTCCGGTGAGCCGGAGCCCGAGGTCGAGTCCGATGAGGCGCCGGTGTCGCTGACGGTGACCCTCGACGGGGACACGCGGTCGATGGCGTGGCCGCGGCAGCGGAAGCTCCTGGACCGGCTCCTGGACGAAGGCATGGACGCGCCGTACTCGTGCCGCGAGGGACAATGCAGTGCGTGCGCGTGCCGGATCGTCTCGGGTGAGGTGAAGATGCTGCACAACGAGGTCCTCGACGCCGAGGACATCGCCGACGGCATCGTCCTGGCGTGCCAGTCCCTGCCGGTCACCGACGAGGTCTCGATCAGCTACGAATAGGAGCCCGCGTGCCCATCAACCCGGACGTCGCGATCGGCGCCGAGATCGGCGAGGTGAGCTTCGCCTGGACGTCGTCGGACGTGCTGCTCTACCACCTGGCGCTGGGTGCCGGCCCGGACGAGCTGCGGTACACCTACGAGCAGGACCTGGTGGTGCTGCCGACGTTCGCGACGGTGGCGGCCAACCTGCGCGTGTTCGACCCGCCGGCGGTGTCGTTCCCCGGCGTGGAGATCGACCTGGCGAAGGTGCTGCACGGCAAGCAGGAAATCACGATGCACCGGCCGATCCCGACGTCCGGGAAGGCGGTGGCCCGGTCGCGGATCGCCGACGTCTTCGACAAGGGCAAGGCGGCTGTGGTGGTCCAGGAGGTCTCGGCCACGTCGTCGTCCGGCGATCCCCTGTGGACGGCCCGGTCGAGCATCTTCGCCCGCGGCGAGGGCGGTTTCGGCGGGTCGCGGGGACCTTCGGATCGGATCGACTGGCCGACACGTTCGCCTGATCTTGTTCTCGAGACGCCGACGTTGCCCCAGCAAGCGTTGCTGTACCGGCTGTGCGGCGACCGGAACCCGCTGCACGCCGACCCCGCGTTCGCTCGCGCGGCCGGGTTCGAGCGGCCGATCCTGCACGGCCTGTGCACGTACGGGATCGTGGCGCGGGTGCTGGTGAACGAGTTCCTGGACGGCGACCCGGCCCGGGTGGCGTCCTTCGCGACGAAGTTCGCCGGCGTGGTGTTCCCGGGTGAGACGCTGCGGAGCCGGGTGTGGCGCGAGGATGACGGCCGGTTGCTGGTGACGACGTCGGCGGCCGAGCGGGACGATGCCCCGGTGCTGGCGGACACGGTGCTCGTGCCCACTTCGTGAGCTGTTCCGGCGGGGGCGGCTACCGTAGGAGGGAGAACCTCGGGAGGGGACGGATGCCGGAATACTTCGTGGTGCGGGGAACGGTCGAATCGGGCGACAAGCGCGGCCGTGAGCTGGGCTTTCCCACGGCCAACATCGCCCTGCGCGACCAGGACGGCTCGCTCGGCGACGGCGTCTGGGCGGGCTGGGTCCGCCGCGCGGACGGCACGCACGTCCCGGCGGCGATCTCGGTGGGCAGGCGCCCGACGTACTACGGCGCGGACGGCTACCGCCTGCTGGAGGCCCACCTCCTGGACTTCACCGGCGACCTGTACGGCGAGACGCTGGCGGTGTGGCTCGGGACACACCTGCGGCAGCAGGAGAAGTACGCGTCGGCGGAGGATCTGATCACGGCGCTGAAGAACGACATCGCGGCCGCGACCCAGTGGACGGCCGGCCATCCGGCGGCTTCCCTCCCGGCCCCCGGCGAGAGCCCGCTCGGCGAGGTCCGCCGCGTCGCGGGCTGAAGTTCACAGGGCCGAGGCCAGCAGCAGGTAGCCCATCCCGGCCCCCATCGCCGCCCGGCACACCGCGCGCGACGCCTGCCCGGAGCCCGAGCCCGCGATGGCCGCGCCCCGCACCACCAGCACTCCGGACCACGCGGCATCGACCACGAAGTACCCCGCCGCCACCACCGCTATCAGCGGCAACGCCAACCGTGAATCCATTGTGGACATAGTCAGCCACGGCCCGTGGTCCATTCCGGCGTGCGGCATCGCCGTCACCATGTAGAACATCGCCGCCGCCGACAGCGCGTGGTGGGCGCAGCACGACCTGCCCCGCCACCAGGCCACCGCGAACCAGCCCGTCGTCAGCGCCAGCACCGCCTGCCAGCCCGCCGCCGGGATCGGGCCGCCGACCGGGGAGACCATCGCCAGCATCGCCACCACCAGCAGCAGCTCCGCGAGGTCGCCGTGGCGGACCCCGTGGCCCAGCCGCGCGTAGTCGAGGCGGACCAGGCGCAGCACGCACGGCAGCACCAGCGCCGCGAACACCGCCGTGAGCGCCCAGTCGACCACCATCGCCAGTCGGCCTCACTCTCCGTCGTGGATGGTGTCTCCACCGTGACATCCACGTCGGCCGCGCACCAGCCGTCAATGAGGTGACACCTCAGTCACCCGTCAGGATGAGTCCGCTCGTCGGCACGCCCGTCCCCGCCGTGACCAGCACCCGGGCGGCGTCCGGTACCTGGTTGGCCGCCGTGCCGCGGATCTGGCGCACCCCTTCCGCGATGCCGTTCATGCCGTGGATGTACGCCTCGCCGAGCTGGCCGCCGTGCGGGTTGAGCGGCAACGCGCCGTCGAGCTCCAGCGCGCCGTCGGCGATGAAGTCCTTCGCTTCGCCGCGGCCGCAGAAACCCAGTTCCTCCAGCTGCATCAGCACATACGGCGTGAAGTGGTCGTACAGCACGGCAACGTCCACATCGGACGGTGTCAGCCCCGACTGTCCCCACAGCTGCCCGCCCACGACGCCCATCTCGGGCAACGCGGCCAGGTCGTCGCGGTAGTAGCTGGTCATCACGTACTGGTCCGGCCCGCTCCCCTGCGCCGCCGCCGCGATCACCACCGGCGGCCGGGCCAGGTCACGCGCCCGTTCCACGCTGGTGACGACGAGCGCCACCCCGCCGTCGCTCTCCTGGCAGCAGTCGAGCAGGTGCAGCGGCTCGGCCACCCAGCGCGACGCCTGGTGCTCCTCGAGGGTGATGGGCCGCTCGTGAAACCACGCGTTCGGGTTGGTCGCCGCGTGCTTGCGGTCGATCACCGCGACGCGCCCGAAGTCCTCGCTCGTCGCGCCGTAGTCGTGGAGGTACCGCCGCGCGACCATCGCGACCGTCGCCGCCGGGGTCGCGATGCCCATCGGGTAGTGGAAGGCGTTGTCGACCCCGGACGAGTTGACCTGGCCCGCCGCGGCGGACGACACCTGCCCGAAGCGGTGCCCCGACCGCTCGTTGAACGCCCGGTAGGCGACGACGACGTCCGCGACGCCGGTCGCCACCGCCATCGCGGCCTGCTGCAGAGTCGCCGCCGCGGCGCCGCCGCCGTAGTGGATGCGGCTGAAGAATTTCAGTTCGGGGATGCCGAGTTCGCGGGCGACAGCGATCTCCGCGTTGCCGTCCATCGTGAACGACACCAGTCCGTCCACATCAGACGGGGTGAGTCCCGCGTCGGCCAGCGCGTGGGACACGCATTCCGCCGCCAGCCGCAGTTCACTCCGGCCCGAGTCCTTCGAGAACTCCGTCGCGCCGATCCCGACGATGGCCGCCTTGCCCGAGAGCGTCACGGGAGGGTCACCTCCACGGTGCCGGCGACGTGCTCGCCGAGACTGTCCACACCGGACACGGACACCACGACGTCCCGCCCTTCGCAAGAGACCACCCGGCCGGTGAACGTCAGCGTGTCGTAGGCGTAGCACGGCACGCCGAGCCGGATCTTGATCGACCGGATCAGCGCCTCCGGCCCGGCCCACGCCGAAACGAACCGCTGCACGAGACCGGTGTCGGTGAGGATGTTGAGGAAGATGTCCTTCGAGCCGCGCTCGACGGCCGCGTCGCGGTCGTGGTGCACGTCCTGGAAGTCCCGGGTGGCCAGCGCCGTGCTGACGACGAACGTCGGCGTCGCCTCGATCGTCAGCGGCGGCAGCTCGGTCCCTTCGGCGACGGTCATCGGGCCACCTTCCACGCGGGCAGGGTCAGGTCGTCGTCGACGCGGACGAACGCGGCCACCACCGGCAGTCCGATGTGGACCTCGTCCGGCGACGCGTCGAGCAGCTCGGCCATCACGCGAACCCCTTCCTCCAGCTCGACCAGGGCCACGACGAACGGCAGCTCCTTGCCCGGCACCGGCGGGTGGTGGTGGACGACGTACGAGTACACGGTTCCCCGGCCACTGGCCACGACGTAGTCGGGCTTGGTGTCCAGCGAGCCGTCCGGCGGCATCGGCCCCGGCGGGTGCCGCAGCGTTTCGCCCCAGCGCTGGATCCGCAGTTCGCCCTCGCGAAGGCCGTCCCAGAAGAACTCGGTGTCCCGGCTGATCACCGGCCGCAGCACCGGCGCCGGCGGCGGCTTCGGGCCGGGCGGCCGGAACTTCAGCACCCGGAACATCATCTCCGCGACCGCTTCGGACCCGACGGACCAGGTCGTCCGCGTGGTGACGAACCAGCCTTCCCCCAACGCCGTCTTCTTCGGGCCGACGACCTTCTCCAGGCGAGTCGTCGCCGCCAGGTGCTCACCCGGCCGCAGGTACCGGTGGTAGGTCTGCTCGGAGTTCGTGGCCACCACGGAGGTGAACCCGGCCTCGTCGAGCACGGCCATCATCGCGCCGAGCGGGTCGTCGTCCGCCCGGGTGCCGTGCAGGCCGTTCATCGTCCACACCTGGGCCATCGCGGGCGGCGCGACGAGTCCCTTGTGGACACTCGCGGCGGCGGATTCCGGGTCGGTGTAGACCGGGTTGGGGTCGCCGATCGCCTCGACCCAGTTGTTCACCATGGCCTGGTTGACCGGGTCGCGCGCCAGGCGCGGCGCGCTTTCCCCGCGCGCGGCGATCTCCGCGGCTGCTTCTTCTACGTTCACCGCGGCACCCTCGGCAGGCCCAGGCCGATCGAGGAGATCAGCTCCCGCTGGATTTCGCTGACCCCACCGCCGAACGTCAGCACGATGTTCCGCTTCGCCGTGAGGTCGAGCCAGTCCGCCAGCTCGGCGGTGTCCGGATCGGCCGGATCGCCGTGACGTGCCACCAGTTCCTCCAGGTTCCGGCCGATCCGCTGGATGGCCTCGGAGCTGAACACCTTGGTCGCCGACGCGTCCGCGACGCCGACCGGCGCGCTCGCCGAGGACACCGCGACCTGCCAGTTCAGCAGCTCGTTCACCCGCGTGACGGCGAGCGCGTCGGCCAGCACGGCCCGGACGTCGGCGAGGTCCAGCAGGCCGTGGGCGGACGCCCAGGCGTGCACGCGGTCGTACAGCCCGCCGACGCGCCCGGCCGGGCCCAGCATCACGCGCTCGTGGTTGAGCTGCGTCGTGATCAGCCGCCAGCCGCCGTTTTCCTTGCCCACCAACCGATCCGCCGGAACACGGACGTCCGAATAGTACGTCGCGTTGACGTGGTGGGCGCCGTCGCAGGTGATGATCGGCGTCCACGAGTACCCCGGGTCGCTCGTGTCGACGATGAGGATCGAGATGCCCTTGTGCTTCGGCGCGTCGGGCGCCGTCCGCACGGCGAGCCAGATGTAGTCCGCGTCGTGCCCGCCGGTGGTGAAGATCTTCTGCCCGTTGACGACGTATTCGTCGCCGTCGCGCACCGCCGTCGTCCGCAGGGACGCCAGGTCGGTACCGGCGTCGGGCTCGGTGTAGCCGATCGCGAAGTGGATCTCGCCGGCCAGGATCTTCGGCAGGAAGAAGGACTTCTGCTCGTCCGTGCCGTACTCCTGCAGCGTCGGCCCGACCGTCTGCAGCGTCACCGACGGCAGCTGGACGTCGGCGCGGGCGGCCTCGTCGACGAACAGGTGCTGCTCGATCCCGCCGAAGCCCTGCCCGCCGTACTCGACCGGCCAGCCGACGCCGAGCCGGCCGTCGCGGCCCATCCGGCGGACGATCTCGCGGAACACCGGCCCGTGCCGTTCTCGGCGCATCGCCTGCCGCTCCTCGGGGCTGATCAGGCCCGAGAAGTATTCGCGCAGCTCGGCGCGCAGTTCCCGTTGCGCCGCGGTCAGTTCGACGTGCATCCGCTCACCCCGCCACTCGTTCGCCGAGCCTGCCGAGCCGGTGCGCGGCACCGCCGAGCGCCCGGCCGAGATCCTTGACCGCCGACGAATACCGGTGCAGCGGATAGGTTTCGTCGACACCGACACCGCCGTGCAGGTGGTGGCAGGTCGCCAGCGCTTCCGGGGCCTGCGAGGCGAACCAGTAGGCGGCGACGTCCAGTTCGGCGTCCGCGTCGAGGCCGGACGCCAGCCGCCACACCGCGGACGTCACGGCGAGGTGCACGGTCCGGGCGGCCACGTAGACGTCGGCGATCTGCCCCGCCACCGCCTGGAACGTCGCCAGTGGGCGGCCGAACTGGGTCCGCTCGCCGACGTGCTTCACGGTCAGCGCCAGGGCACCGGCGAGGAGCCCGTCGCCCAGCGCGAGAGCCCCGGCCAGGGCGAACCGGTGCAGGACCGCGACGGCGCCCCGGTCGAACAGCAGGTCGGTCTCCGCCACGGCGACGTCCTCGAGCCGCACGGTGCACTCCGGCGTCCCGGCCGAGTTCCGGGTGGGGACCAGCGTGACGCCGTCGGCGTGCGGGTCGACCAGGTAGACGGCGGTGCCGTGCGGAGTGCTCACCGGCGTCAGGATCCGGATGGCCTGCCCGGCGTACGGGACGGCGGTCTTCACGCCGTTGAGCAGCCACTTCCCGTCGGCGGCCCGCGCGGTCGCGGCGGGCTCGCCGACGAGCGGGGCGGACGGCTCGTGCAGGGCCGCGGTGAGCACCGCCTCCCCCGCGGCGACCGGCGGCAGGAGCTCCGCGCGCTGCGCCGGGGTACCGAGCGACTCGACCGGCAGGACGCCCAGCGCCAGGGCCGCGTAGGCGGGGACCGGCGCGGCGGCGCGGCCGACCTCGGTGAGGACCTGCGCGACCTCGGCGATGCCCAGGCCGTCGCCTTCCAGGTCCGAGGGCAAGGCCAGCGCGAGCAAGCCCGCGGACGCCAGGGCGCGCCAGGGATCGTCTGGCGAGCCGAGCACCTTCGCGGCGAGAGCGGCGATCTCGGTCTGCGTATCGTCAAGGGCGAAGTCCACGCCTGTCCTCCGGATCGGCGCAATACTGAAACATGTTCTAGTCTTAACCGGAAAGGACCGGCTCGGCAACCCCCGGAGGAGGCTGGATGGCGGGGACACGGCGGCTGGTCACCGTGCCGCCGACCGCCGGCGTGCCCGACCCGGTCCTCCTCGACCTGCCCGGCCGCGGCCGCACGGTGGTCACCGACGTCGGCCCGCGTGACGCGCCCGCCCTGCTCCTGCTGCATTCGGTGGCCTGCACCGGCCTGCTGACCTGGTACCCGGCCCTCGACCGGCTGGCGCGGCGCCACCGCGTCGTCGTGTTCGACCAGCGCTGGCACGGCCGGGGCATCCGCTCGCCCGAGTTCCGCCTCGCCGACTGCGCCGCCGACGTCACCGCGGTCGCCGACGCGCTCGGCATCGGGCGGTTCGCGCTCGCCGGGTACTCGATGGGCGGCATGGTCGGCCAGCTCGTAGCCCACGCCGAACCAGAACGTGTTACCGGACTGGTGCTCTGCTCGACCGCGAGCACCTTCCGCCGCGGGGTGCGCCAGCGGGTCGCCCTCGACGTGTTCGGCCGGACCCTGCGGCGGCTGCGCGAGCGCGTGAGGCCGCCGGCCGCGCCGGTCGCGGTCCCCCGCGATCGCGTCGAGGACCACCGATGGGGGCTGCGAGAGTTCCGGTCGACCAAGCCGTGGGAGATCGCCGTCGCCGTCGACGAGATCGGCCGGTTCGACTCGACGCCGTGGCTGCACACGCTGCGGCTGCCGGCCGCGGTCGTCGTGACCACCCGGGACCGGTTCATCGCGCCCGACCACCAGCGGTCACTGGCCCGCCGGATCCCCGGCGCGGCGACCTACGAGGTCGCGGCCGGGCACGCGGCCTGCGTCCTGGCCGCGGATCGCTGGGTGCCCGCCCTGCTCGCCGCGGTCGGATCCCTTTGAGGAAGGAACTCGCCATGGGACGTTTCAGCCTGCCCGAACAGAAACCCGACGGCCTGGACTCGCCCGTGACGGCGAAGGTCATGAAGTACGCCGCGAAGGCCCAGGTGTCGGTGTTCCGGCTGACGAACGGCCGCGTCGGCAGCACCTGGCGGGTGGGCGCCGGGTTCCGCAAGCCGGTGCCGACGCTGCTGCTGGAACACCGCGGACGCAAGTCGGGCCGGCTGTTCACGACTCCGCTGCTGTACCTGGCATCCGGCGGCGACGTCGTCATCGTCGGTTCCCAGGGCGGGCTGCCCCGGCACCCCCAGTGGTACTTCAACCTCCTGGCGCACCCGGAACCCCGCATCCACCTCAAGGGCCGTCGCGACGTCCCGGTCCGGGCGCGGGTCGCCGGGCCTTCGGAGCGCGCCGAACTGTGGCCGCGGCTGGTCGAGTTGTATGCCGACTTCGCGAAGTACCAGGCGTGGACCGAGCGGGAGATCCCGGTGGTGGTGCTCAGCCCCCGCTAGGCGCGGCCTTGCGCAGTTCCGCCATGGCGTGGGGCAGCGCGTCGGCGAGCAGCCACAGGTCCTTGACCAGCTCGCGGGCGCCGAGCAGGCCGACGTGCACCTTGCCCGCGTTGGACAGCACGGTGACGTTCAGCCCGGCGCCGTGGAAAACCGGGCCGAGCGGGTAGAAGCCGGTGATCCGCGCACCGAGGAAGTACAGCGGCATCGGCGGCCCGGGCACGTTCGAGACGACCAGGTTGTGCACCACCGGGTGCTTCTCCGCCAGGCGCAACGCGGAGTAGGCGCGCACCGCGAGCCCGAACGCCGTCGCGGCGGAGAACTGCGCCCAGTCCTGCAGCATGTCGGCGTCGATGTCGTAGTGGTGGTCCTTCGACCGCCGGTTGGCCTCGGCGAGGAAGAACACCCGCGCGGCCGGGTCGGCCAGGTGCGTCGGCAGGGAGGCGAAGAACGCCGAAACCTTGTTGCTGCCGTGCTCGCGTTCGGTGCGGTCGTGCACCGAGACCGGGACGGTCGCCACCAGCGGGTCCTGCGGCAGTTCCCCGCGCGCGGCGAGGAACTCCCGCAGCGCGCCGGCGACGAGCGCGAGCACGACGTCGTTCACCGTGACCCCGAAAGCGTTCTTGACGTCCTTGATCTCGGCGAGGTCGAGCTGGGCGAAGGCGACGCTGCGGTGGCCGGTGATCGTGCCGTTCAGCGACGTCCTCGGCGCGGTGAACGGGACCGGCATCCCCTTGCCGCGCACCGCCTTCCCGAGCCACCGCGGCACCAGCCCCAGCAGGTCGGGCAGCAGCCGGGCGACCTCCGCGGGCCGTTTCGCGACGCTCTCGACGCCCGAACGGAGCAGGTCCAACGGCGACGGCATCGCGGAATTGCGGCCCTCGTCGATCGCCGGCATCGGCCCGTCCGGTTCCAGGCCGGCGAGGTAGGTGATCAGGCTGGCCCCGCTCACGCCGTCGACGCTCGCGTGGTGCATCTTCAGCAGCACGGCGATCTGGCCGTCGGCCAGGCCTTCGATGACGTACAGCTGCCACAGCGGGTGCGCGCGGTCGAGCTGCTGCCCGGCGATGTGCGCGCACAACGCGGCCAGCTCGACGCGGTCGCCGGGGGCGGGCACGCCGATGCGGTGCACGTGGTGGTCGAGGTCGAAGTCCTCGTCCTCGATCCACACCGGATGACCGATGTTCCAGAGCGGGTTGTGCAGTTTGCGGCGGAATGCCGGGATCAGCCGGACCCGCTCGTCGAGCTTTTCCGCGAGTTTCGCGAAGGTGTAGCCGCCCGGGACGGTCGAGCCGTCGAGGACGAGCAGCCCGCAGACGTGCAGGACCTGCGACGACGTCTCGAGGTAGAGGAAGCTCGCGTCGAGGCCGCTCAGTCTCTGCATGGCGCCCAGGGTAAGCCACTTCCAGTGAGCGGCGCGTCACCCTACTCGCCGGTATCATCGCGGTGGTGCAGCCGAACTTCCTGATCCGCCGCGCGGTCCAGCTCGGGCTCACGGCCAACGCGCTCCGCCCGCTGCGGGCGCGGTCCACGACGATCCCGGCGTTCTTCGCCGGCTGGCTGACCGGCGAGCTGGCGCCCCAGTTCCTGGCGCTGACCGTGGCGGATTCCCTGGCCCACGTGGCCCGCCACGGCACCGGCGACCGGTCGACGAAGGCGGGCCTGGCGATGGCGGCCGCGTCCGCCGCCGGCCTGGCCACGCTGATCCGCACGGGGCACGGCGCCCGGGAGGAGATCGAGAAGGCCCTGACGTCGGCGTTGGGCGAGGACTACGCGTCGGAGCTGGGCCGCTCCGACCTGGGCCTGCCGTGGAGCGAGCTGGCCCTGCCGTTCCGGATGGGCGCACCGGACGTCCACGTCGACCGCAACATCGCGTACGCCCCGGGCGGCAAGCGGTTCCTCCTGGACGTGTACCGGCCTTCGGCACCGGTTTCGGGGGCACCGGTGCTGCTGCAGGTCCACGGCGGCGCGTGGGTGATCGGCAACAAGGAGGAGCAGGGCCGCCCGCTGATGCGCTACCTGGCCCGCCGCGGCTGGGTGTGCGTCGCGATCAACTACCCGCTGTCGCCGGCGCACCGCTGGCCGGCGCACATCGTGGCGGCGAAGCAGGCGCTGGCGTGGATTCGCTCTTCGATCGCTTCGTACGGCGGCGACCCGCGGTTCGTCGCGGTGACGGGCGGCTCGGCGGGCGGGCACCTGTCGGCGTTGCTGGCGTTGTCGCAGAACGACCCGGCGTTGCAGCCGTCGTTCGAGGATGTGGACACGAGCGTCCAAGCGTGCGTGCCGCACTACGGCGTGTACGACTTCGCGGCGACTTCCGGGTCGCAGGCGAGCAAGTACCGGTTGGAGAGCCTGATCGCCCGGCGGGTGTTCGCGCCGGACCGCGACCCGGTGCGGCACCTGGACGACTACATCGCGGCATCGCCGCTGGACCGGATTTCCTCGGAGGCACCGCCGTTCTTCGTGATCCACGGCCGGGACGATTCGCTGGTCCCGGTCCGCGAAGCCCGCGAGTTCGTCCGGCGGCTGCGGGAGAAGTCCCGCCAGCCGGTCGCGTACGCGGAGCTGGCGGGGGCGCAGCACGCGTTCGACGTGTTCACGTCGGTGCGTTCGGCGCACGTGGTTCGCGGGGTGGCGCGGTTCCTGGACTTCACTTACCACGCCTGGAAAGCCGAGAACCGGTAGCCGGGCGGAGCCGCTTGCGCCCCAATGTGGCGTTGGGTGCGTTGGACGCACCCAACGCCACATTGGGGCGTTTGGGCCGGTCCCGAACCGCCGGTCAGTAGGCCAGGTCCACCGGGCTTGCCGAGGGTGGGCCGTCGAGGCGCCACTCCGTCCCCGCGCGCACGAACCGGTACCAGCGCGCGTCCCGGCCGTAGCGCAGTTGCAGCTCCCCCTGGGTGAGGCGATTGCGCCACATCTTCGGCTTCCCTGCGAGACCCGCGTCGGCCAGGACGGACTGGGCCTCGGCGAGCGGGCCCGGCCCCGGCTGCCAGCTCTCCCGCAGCGCCGCCAGGCCGCCGCGGCCGGCTTCGCGCCAAGCCTCCGCCCACTTCGCCAGGTCGCGCGGGGGTACCCCGGCCGCTGTGGCGAGGGCGGTGACCTCCGGGCCGGAACGGCCGGCCGCGCGGCGGGCGAGGTCTTCCTCGAACGTCAGCTCCGCCGCCGTCACCCCGCCGGACAGCAGGTCGCGGGCCAGCGAGGCCGCGTCCGCGGCCAGCCCGGACAGCGCCGCCGCCGTCCAGCCCGTGCTCGGCGGCGGGTCGAGGTCCAGGATCGCCGGCGGTCCGGCCACCCGCGGCGGACGGGGCAGGGCCGGGATCGCGCCCGGCCGCCGGGCGAAAGCCACGCGAGGGGTAAGTCCCTCGTCCGCGAGCTTCGGCAGCTTCGGCTTCTCGCCGCGCGACGGCGAGCGGCGGGCCCGCAGCTCGGCCAGGACGTCCGCCCGCGGGCGCCCGCGCAGCAGGAACAGGGTGAACGGGTCGCGGTCCACCTCGTCGGCAACCAGGTAATACACCGCGGCGACGTGCTTGCACGGGTTCGCCGAGTCCGGGCACGAACACCGCGGCCGCAGGTCGCCCGGCCCCGGCAGCAGGTCGGCGCCCGCCTCGCGGGCCTGCTCGGCGAGCGCGCCCGGCAGCTCGCCGTCGAGCAGCGCCGCCGCGTGCCCGAGCTGCGTGCCGACCACGCCCAGCAGCGTGTCCCACTCGCCGTCGGTGAACGTCCGCATCGTGATGGAAACCTTGTAAGGCTGCGGCCGGCTGCCGCGCACCCGGGCGGTCACGGCCCCGGCGCCGACGTGCAGCTCGCTGACCGTGCCCTTCCGCGCGTACGTCCGCCCGCGGGGCAGCCGGTTCGGGTCGAGCTTCGCGCGCTGCTCCAGCGCGTCGACCCAGGCACGGCCCCACCACGTCGTGCCGAAGTTCCGCCTCGGGGGCATCACCCGCTCCCGAGCCGGACCAGGTCGGCGAGCTCGTCGTCGGACAGTTCGGTGATCCAGTCCTCCCCCGCGCCGACGATCGACTCGGCCAGCCCGCGCTTCTTCTCGAGCACCTGCGCGATCCGCTCCTCGAGGGTGCCCTCGGCGATCAGCCGGTGGACCTGGACCGGCCGGTCCTGCCCGATGCGGTACGCGCGGTCGGTGGCCTGGTCCTCCACCGCCGGGTTCCACCAGCGGTCGTAGTGGATCACGTGGGTGGCCCGGGTCAGGTTGAGCCCGACCCCGCCCGCCTTCAGCGAAAGCAGGAACACCGGGATCTCGCCGGCCTGGAACCGGTCGACCATGTCCTGCCGCTTCGCCGGTGAGCTGTCGCCCGAGAGCAGCTCGGTCGGCAGTCCGCGCTCCTTGAGACGCCGTTCGAGCAACCGGCAGAGCTGGACGTACTGGCTGAACACGAGCACGCTCTCGCCCTCGTCGAGGATCACGTCCAGGAGCTCCTCGAACGCCGCGAGCTTGCCGGACCGGCCGGTGAGCGCGCCGTGCGGCTCCTTCAGGAACTGCGCGGGGTGGTTGCAGATCTGCTTGAGCTCGGTCAGCAGCTTCAGCACCTGCCCCCGCCGCTGGATGCCCTGTGTCGCCTGGATCTCGGCGAGGTTCTCCCGCACCACGGCCTCGTAGAGCGTGGTCTGCTCGGCGGTGAGCGGGACGAACCGATCGGTCTCGGTCTTGCGCGGCAGCTCCGGGGCGATGTCCGGGTCGGTCTTGCGGCGCCGCAGCAGGAACGGCCGTACGGTGGCGGCCAGCCGTTCGGTGACGGCCTTGTCGCGGTCGCGCTCGATCGGCCGCGCCACCGTGCGGCGGAAGCGGTCGAGCGGGCCGAGCAGCCCGGGCGTGGTCCAGTCCACAATGGACCACAGTTCGGTGAGCCGGTTTTCCACCGGGGTGCCGGTGAGGGCGACCTTGGCCTGCGCGGGGATCTTGCGCAGTTCCTTGGCGGTGGCGGACAACGGGTTCTTGACGTGCTGCGCCTCGTCCGCCGCGACGAGCCCCCAGTCCACTTCGGACAGTGTCTCGCGGTCGCGCCGGAGGACGCCGTAGGTGGCGAGCACGACCTCGTCCGGCGCGAGGTCGTCGAGGTGGCGGCCGCCGCCGTGGAAGCGGCGGACCGGGATGTCCGGCGCGAACCGGGCGAACTCGCGCTCCCAGTTGCCGAGGAGGGACGTCGGGCAGAGCACCAGGGTGGGACCGCCACCGGCCAGGGAAACCTCCTCACCGGCAACCAAAACCTCACGACTGGCGGGGGAATCCGGTGGACCGGCCTCGCCCGGCAGCCCGCCGGGCTCGGGCCGCGAGCGGGCCGCCCCAGCCAGCGCGCGCCGGTGCAGGTGGAGGGCGATCAGCTGGATCGTCTTGCCCAGGCCCATGTCGTCGGCCAGGCAGGCGCCGAGGCCCAGCCCGGTCATCGTGGCCAGCCAACCGAGCCCGGCCTGCTGGTACGGCCGCAGGGTCGCGTGCAGGCCCGGCGGCGGCGCGACCGCAGCCTCCGCGCGGTCGCGGATCCGCTCAGCCAGCCCACCCAGCACCGGTGGCGCGGCGAACTCGACGCGCTCGCCGTCCAGCTCCAGCTCGCCGGTGAGCGCGGCGGCCAGGGCCTCCCCGGCGTCGAGCTTGCGGGTGCGGCCGCGCACCCGGGCGAGCAGCTCCGGGTCGACGCGCACCCACTGGCCGCGCAGCCGGACCAGCGGCCGCTTCGCCTCGGCGAGCGCGGCGACCTCGGCCTCGGTCAGCTGCTCGCCGCCCAGGCTGAGCTGCCAGCGGAACTCCAGGAGGCTCCGCAGCGCGAACTCCGGCCCGGCGACGCTCGCCGGCGCCTGGGTCGCGCTCGCCTTCGCCTTCACCTCGCCGGCGAACAGGCCCTTCGCCCACAGCACCTCGATCCCGGCGCCGCCGAGCTCGCGGGAGCCGTCGGTGAGCAGATCGACGACCTCGTCGTCCGACAGCGGCAGCTCCGCCGGCGCCGGCTCCGCCAGCACCCGGCCCAGCGGCGCCCAGGCCCGCGCGCCACGACGCAGACCGAGCAGCAGCTGCGTCTCCACCTGCTCGCCAAGCCGGTTCAGGACCGCGTCCGGCGCGTCCCACAGCGTCGCCGCCTCGACCACCAGGCTCGGCTCCGCGATGCTGCGCACGGCGAGGACACCGGCGAACGAGTCCTCGCCCCGGCCCTCGACGCGGAGCAGCACCTGCACGCCACGCGGTTCGCGGGCCTCCAGCTCGGCGAGCCACGCGGCGCCGTCCGGGCCCAGCAGCGCCGGTTCGCGCGCCGCGAAGGCCGGGTCACCGGCCCCGACGGGCGCCGCCGGGCTGCGCACCAGCAGGTCGGCCGTCGCGTCCCAGAGGGCGCGCACCAGGGAGTCCGGCGAGTGCAGCCGGATGCGTTTCAGCCCGGTCAACGGCAGCGCGTACGCCTCCGGTGGCAGGGCGCCGGCCAGGCCGCGCAACAGTTCCTCGTCCGCGGCGTCGAGCGGGCCGATCCGCCAGGCCGCCGCGCCGCCCGGGGACGCCGCAGGGCGCAGCCGCCCCCGCGCGACGAGGTTCACCCCGGCGTTGACGGCGGCCGACCAGGCCGCGACGGCCGGGCTGGCCTCCTCCCCCACCGCCAGCAGGCGGGGCAACGCGCGCTCCAGCGGGACGAGCTCCGCGTCGACCTTCGTCCGCGCGAACTTGGCGCCCCGGGGCAGCACGAGCTCGATCGTGGTCCCGCCGGCCACGTCGTCGCCCCACAAGGCCAGCACCCCGTCCCGCGGGGGATCCGCGGGGAGGTAGGTGGCCTGGGTGTCTGCGTTGAACTCCACGACCGCAACGCTAGAACACGACCCCGACAGTTTTGCCCGCGGCGGCACGAACGGTCCGTTCGTGCCGCGTCCGCGGCCCGCGCCCGCGTGATCAGACCCGGATCTCGCGTGCTCGAAACCGGAACTCGCGTGATTGAGCGCGTAACTCGCGTGATGGGGAGGGCATCTCGCGTGATTGAGGGGGCATCAGCCGCGGGGGAGGCCCAGCAGGCGTTCCGCTGTCAGGGAACGCAGGACCTGGGTCGTGCCGCCCGCGATCGACAGGCAGCGGGTCAGGAGGAACTCGTGCTGGGCCGGGCCGTCCGCGGCCAAGGCCCCGGCACCGGCCAGCTCCAGCGCGAACTCGGCCACGTCCTGGCGGTGCTGGACCCCGAGCAGCTTCCGCACGCTCGACTCCGCGCCCGGGTCCTGCCCGCCGAGCCGCTTCAGGGCCGCCCGCAGGTCCAGGACCGAGCCGGCGACCCCGTCGGCCACGAGCGCACCGAGCCGGTCCAGGGCGACGTCGCCGAGGGCCGAAGCGTCCACTGTGGACATCAGCGACTGCACGCTCTCCCCCACCGCCGAGCCGCTCCCGATGGCCACGCGCTCGTTCGCCAAGGTCGTGCGCGCCAGCCGCCAGCCCCCGCCCGGCGCGCCGACGACGTCGGCGTCCGGCACGAACACGTCGTCGAGGAACACCTCGTTGAACACCGCTTCACCGGTGATCTCCCGCAGCGGCCGCGTCGTGATGCCCTCGGCGCGCATGTCGACCAGGAAATACGTAATGCCCTTGTGCTTGGGCGCGTCCGGGTCGGTGCGGGCCAGGCAGATGCCCCAGTCGGCTTCACGGGCGAGCGACGTCCACACCTTCTGCCCGGACAGCCGCCAGCCGCCCTCGACGCGCCGGGCCGCCGTCCGCAGCGCGGCCAGGTCGGACCCCGCCCCGGGCTCGCTGAACAGCTGGCACCACGTGATCTCGCCCCGCAGGGTCGGCCGGGCGAACCGCGCCCGCTGCTCGTCGCTGCCGTGCTCGAGGATCGTCGGCACCGCCCACGCGCCGATCACCAGGTCGGGACGGCGGACGCCGGCCGCCGCCAGCTCGGCGTCGATCCGCAGCTGCTCCGCGGCATCGGCCCCCCGGCCGTAGGGCGCCGGCCAGTGCGGCGTCAGCAGGCCGGCATCGGCCAGCGCGACACGCCGCCATGCATCGGGCAGCGCGGCGATGCGCTCGACCTCTTCGCGCAACGAAGGATCGTCACCTACATCGACACCCAGAGTGCGCTCGGTCCCGGCGAGGGCCAATGACGCCGCCTGCCGCCGCCACGACCCACCGAGCCACTGCCGCAGGGCCACGGCCCGGCGCAGGTAGAGGTGCGCGTCGTGTTCCCAGGTGAACCCGATTCCGCCGAGGACCTGGACGCAGTCCTTGGCGTTGGCGACGGCCGCGTCGAGGGCGACGACGGCGGCGCTCGCGACCGAAAGCGGGTGCTGCCCGCTCGCGGCGTCCCAGGCCAGCGCTTCGGCCGCCTCGGCGCGGCAGAGCATCTCCGCGCACAGGTGCTTGATCGCCTGGAAGGCGCCGATGGGCTTGCCGAACTGCTCGCGGACCTTGGCGTACTCGACGGCGATGGTGAGACACCGCCGCGCCACCCCGGCGGCCTCGGCGGCGGCGAGGGTCGCCGCCTGCGCAGCGACCGGCGGCAGGGTCAGGAGTTCGGCCTCGACCCCGGAGAACCGGATGCGCGCCAGCGGGCGGGAGAAGTCGAACGGCGCGAGGGGCTCGACGGTCACGCCCGGCGTGCCGGGTGCGAGCAGCACGTGGCCGCCGTCGACCGGCACCAGCAACCAGGCTCCCGGGTGCGCGCCGGGCACCGGCCCGGTGACGCCGTCCTCGAGCGACGGCGCGTCCAGCAGCACCGCGACCGTGGCCTCCCCCTCGGCGAGAGCGGGCAGCAGCACCTTCGCCGCGGGAACCTCCGCCAGCAGGAGCCCGCCGAGCGCGGTGCCGAGCACCGGTCCTGGAACGAGTTCTTCGGCCGCCGCGGCGAGCCCGGCGGCGAGATCGGCGATACTGCCGCCACCCCCACCGGCGGTCTCGGGCAGGGCGACGCCCATCAGGCCGAGGCCGGCGAAGCCGGCGGGAATCCCCGCGCCGGCCCCGGTTTCCGCCGCCCGCACCGCCTCTCGCGGGTGGCGCGCGGCCGACCAGGCGTGGATCGCCTCGGCCAGCGCGGCCTGTTCCTCGGTGAGCGCGACCGGCATGAGGTCTCCTCGCAAGCCATGGCTGTGTCTACCCTTGCCGATCCGGCCGGCAGCCACGGCGGAACGGGTGCCGGTGAGCAGGTCGGCTCCGGACCGTTTCCGCCTGCTTTCGCGGCCGGATCGGCAACACTACTCACGAGTGTAGAACGTGTTATAGTTTTTAGGCCAGCGAGTCGATCGTTGAACGTTTCGCCAGGACGGGTAATCTACTTCGTGAACTGGAACAAGTTCCGAAGGACGGGAGAATGCCGATGCCCGGCAAGACGAAGGCCCGCGGCAACGGCCTGAGCGCGATCGGCGCCGACGAACTCGGCTCGGCCGCGCAGCGCGACCGCCGCCGCCGGATCATCGACGCGACCCTCGCACTGGCCTCGAAGGGCGGCTACGACGCCGTGCAGATGCGCGCCGTCGCGGAGAAGGCCGACGTCGCCCTCGGCACCTTGTACCGGTACTTCCCGTCGAAGATCCACCTGCTCGTCTCCGGGCTGGCCCGCGAGTTCGAGCGCGCGCAGGAGAAGCTGGAACGCCAGGCCATTCCCGGTGACACGCCCGCCGAACGGCTGATGTTCGTGCTCGGCCGCAACACCCGCATGATGCAGCGCGACCCGCACCTGACCGAAGCCATGGTGCGGGCCTTCATGTTCGCCGACACCTCCGCCGCGGCCGAGGTCGAGCAGGTCGGGCGGCTGATGGAGAACATGTTCGCCAAGGCGATGGGCATCGCCGAGCCGACCGAAGCCGACCGCGACATCTTCCACGTGGTCGCGGACGTCTGGATGGCGAACCTGGTGGCCTGGGTGACCCGCCGCGCCTCGGCCGCCGACGTCGCCAACCGCCTCGAGCTGTCGGTCCACCTGCTGCTGGACAAGTAGCCGCCGCCTCAGCGGTGGGCGGCGGCCACCTTCGCCAGCTCGTCGAGCGCCTTCAGCGTCTCCGCTTCCGGCAGCGTGTCCAGCAGGAACGTGTACCGCTCGACGCCGGCCTCGCGGAAACCGTCGATCACCTTCGGCGTCGTCGGCCCGCCGAAGACCGCGAACTGGACGTCTTCGCGGCCCTGTTCGGCCAGCCAGCCACGGACCCGCTGAGCCTCCTGGTACTTCGTGTAACCCCGGAGCAGCCAGCCGTCGCCGTACTTGGCCAGGCGGTTCAGGGCGGCCTCGCTCTCGCCGCCGATGTAGATCGGGACGTGCGGCTTCTGCACCGGCTTCGGCCAGCTGAAGATCGGGTCGAGGTCGATGTGCTCGCCGTGGAACTCGGCCTCGTCCTTCGTCCAGATCTCCTTGAGCGCGGCCAGCTGCTCGTCGATCAGCGCGCCCCGCGTCGTCGGGTCGGTGCCGTGGTTGCGCATCTCCTCGCGGTTCCAGCCGACGCCGACACCGAACAGCGCCCGGCCGTCGGAGATCAGGTCCAGCGAGGCGACCTCCTTGGCGGTGTGGATGAGGTCGCGCTGGATCAGCAGGGCGATCCCGGTGCCGAGCAGCAGCTCGGACGTCGCGGTCGCGGCGGCGGCCAGCGCCACGAACGGGTCGAGCGTGCGGTAGTAGACGCGGGGCAGGTCGCCCCCGCCCGGGTAGGGCGTCTCCCGGCTGACCGGGATGTGCGAGTGCTCGGCCAGGAACAGCGAGTCGAACCCGCGCTCCTCCAGTGCCGCGCCCAGCACGTCCGGCCGGATGCCCTCGTCGGTCACGAACGTCGAAATCCCGAATTTCATGCTTCAAGGACTACCACCCGCCTGCCAGGGGGTGCAGGATGGAGTCATCTCATCATACGTTGAATAAGGGGGCAGTGATGGACGTTCAGGACGTCGACTTCGAGGAGCTTTACCAGGGCGACACGCCGATGGGCCGGAAGATGCCGTGGGACCTCGGCGCGCCGCAGCCCGCCGTCGTCGCGCTGGCCGACGGGGGCGCGTTCACCGGTGACGTCCTCGACATCGGCTGCGGCCTCGGGGACAACTCCGCGTTCCTCGCCTCCCGCGGCCTGCACGTCACCGGCCTGGACGGGGCACCGTCCGCGGTCGAGCAGGCCCGCGCCCGCGCCGCGGACAAGGGCCTCGACATCGAGTTCGCGGTCGCCGACGCGACCAAGCTCAAAGGCTACGAAGGCCGCTTCGACACGGTCCTCGACAGCGCGCTCTACCACTGCCTGAGCGAGGACGAGCGCCGCGAATACCTCGCCGCGCTGACCCGCGCGACGCGGCCGGGGGCGCGCCTGCACCTGTTCGCCTTCTCCCCGGACGTGCCGGACGGCTTCCCGGCGCCGTACCTGATCAGCGAGGCCGACCTGCGGGAGACCGTGGGGAAGGACTGGACGATCGAGAAGCTCGAACCGACCGTCTACACGACGTCGATGACGGCGGAAGAGCTGCGGCAGAGCGTCCGCGTGGTGCTCGGCGAGGAGCCGGGCGGCCTCACCGGGATGGACACCGACGCCGACGGCCGGGCCCTCGTCCCGGTCTGGTACCTGACGGCCGTGCGCCGCTAGACGTTGCGGCGGTACTGGCCGCCCACCTCGAAGAACGCCTCCGTGATCTGACCGAGCGAGCACACCCGCGCGGCATCCATCAGCACCCCGAACAGGTTGCCGCCGCGGGTGGCCGCTTCGCGCAGCGCCTTCAGGGCCTGCTGGGCCTCCTCGTGGTGGCGGTGCTGGAAGTCCGCCAGCCGGTCCAGCTGGGACTTCTTCTCGTCCTCCGTCGCGCGCGCCAGCTCGACTTCGACGTCATCCTCGCCCTCGCGCGGGTTGCGGAACGTGTTGACGCCGATGATCGGCAGCGACCCGTCGTGCTTCTTGCGTTCGTACAGGATCGACTCGTCCTGGATCTTGCCGCGCTGGTAGCCGGTCTCCATCGCGCCGAGCACGCCGCCGCGCTCCGAAATCCGGTCGAACTCGGCCAGCACGGCCTCCTCGACCAGGTCGGTCAGCTCGTCGATGATGAACGAGCCCTGCAGCGGGTTCTCGTTCTTCGACAGGCCCCACTCCTTGTTGATGATCATCTGGATGGCCATCGCGCGGCGCACCGACGACTCCGACGGCGTCGTGATCGCCTCGTCGAAGGCGTTGGTGTGCAAGGAGTTCGCGTTGTCGTACAGCGCGCAGAGCGCCTGCAGCGTGGTGCGGATGTCGTTGAAGCTCATCTCCTGCGCGTGCAGCGACCGCCCGGAGGTCTGCACGTGGTACTTGAGCTTCTGCGACCGCTCGTTCGCGCCGTAGCGCTCGCGCATCGCCACCGCCCAGATCCGCCGCGCCACCCGGCCCAGCACCGAGTACTCCGCGTCCATGCCGTTGGAGAAGAAGAACGACAGGTTCGGCGCGAAGTCGTCGATGTCCATGCCGCGCGCGAGGTACGATTCGACGTAGGTGAAGCCGTTGGACAGCGTGAACGCCAGCTGCGAGATCGGGTTCGCCCCGGCCTCGGCGATGTGGTAGCCGGAGATCGACACCGAGTAGAAGTTCCGCACCCCGTGCTCGATGAACCACTCCTGGATGTCCGCCATCATCCGGAGGCTGAACTCGGTGGAGAAGATGCAGGTGTTCTGGCCCTGGTCCTCCTTGAGGATGTCGGCCTGCACCGTGCCACGGACGGTGCGCAGCACCCACTCGCGCAGCTCGGCGGCTTCGGCGTCGGACGGCTCGCGGCCGTGCTCGTCGCGGAAGTCCGTCAGCTTCTGGTCGATCGCCGTGTTGAGGAAGAAGGCGAGGATCGTCGGCGCCGGGCCGTTGATGGTCATCGACACCGACGTGTTCGGCGCGGTCAGGTCGAAGCCGTCGTAGAGGACCTTCATGTCGTCGAGCGTCGCGATGGACACGCCCGAGGTACCGACCTTGCCGTAGATGTCGGGGCGGGTGCCGGGGTCGTGGCCGTAGAGCGTGACCGAGTCGAACGCCGTCGAGAGCCGCTTCGCCTCGGAGTCGGCCGAGAGCAGCTTGAACCGCCGGTTGGTGCGGAACGGGTCGCCTTCGCCGGCGAACATGCGTGCCGGGTCCTCGCCCTCGCGCTTGAACGGAAAAACGCCCGCCGTGTAAGGGAAGTAGCCCGGCAGGTTTTCCCGGCGCAGGAACGAAAGCAGCTCGCCGGACTCGGCGTACCGCGGCAGCGCGACGCGCGGGATCCGGTTGCCGGACAGCGTGTCACGCCACAGCTGCGTGCGCAGCTCCTTGTCGCGGACCTTCACGACCAGCTCGTCCTGGCGGTATTCCTCGGCGAGCGAACGGAAGCGCGAGAGGAGCTTTGTCGACTCGCCGTCCACATCGGACTCGGCGGCGGCGAGCAGGCCGTCCAGCGCGTCGGTCGAGGCGTCCACCTTGGACAGTTCTTCGCGCGCGACAGCCAGCGCGTCGCGCTTGCGGATCGCGGCGACCTGCTGCCCGGTCTTCGCGTGGTAACCGCGCACGGTCTCCGAGATCTCGGCCAGGTACCGGGAGCGGTTGCCCGGGATGATCGTCGACGCGTCGGTCGAAACCTTGCCCTCGACCCGCGGCAGGGTTCCCGCGGACACGCCAAGGCCCCGCTCGGCGAGCATGCCGCGCAGGTGCTGGTACAGCGCGGTGACGCCATCGTCGTTGAACTTCGCCGCGCTCGTGCCGTACACCGGCATGTCCTCCGGCGCGGACGAGAAGGCCTCGCGGTTGCGCACCAGCTGGCGGGCGACGTCGCGGCGGGCGTCCTCGGCGCCACGGCGCTCGAACTTGTTGATCGCGACGACGTCGGCGAAGTCGAGCATGTCGATCTTCTCCAGCTGCGACGCGGCGCCGAACTCCGGCGTCATCACGTACAGCGACTGGTCCACGAAGTCGACGATCCCGGCGTCGCCCTGGCCGATGCCCGGCGTCTCGACGATCACCAAGTCGAAGCCGGCGGCCTTGCAGGCCAGGATCGACTCGCGCAGGCCGGCCGGGATCTCCCCCGACGTCGTGCGCGTGGCCAGCGAGCGGAAGTACACCGGAGAGCCGTCGAGGCAGTTCATCCGGATGCGGTCGCCGAGCAGCGCGCCGCCGCCCTTGCGCCGCGACGGGTCGACGGCGAGCACCGCGATCCGCAGCTTGTCCTCCTGGTCGAGGCGGAAGCGGCGGATCAGCTCGTCGGTGAGCGACGACTTGCCCGAGCCGCCGGTGCCGGTGATGCCGAGGACCGGCACCTCCCGCTTGGCCGCGGCGTCGGTGAGGCCACTGAGCAGCTCGCCCGGCAGCCGCTCCGCCTGCAGCTGGGTGATGACGCGGGAGAGCGCGGCGACGTCACCGGAGAGCACCTTGTCCAGCGCGGGAGCCTCGGCCGCGAGATCGACGTCACAGGCCTTGATCATCAGGTTGATCATGCCCGGCAGGCCCATCTCGTAGCCGTCCTCGGGCGAGAAGATGCGGGCGACGCCGCGCGAGTGCAGCAGCTCGATCTCCTCGCGCACGATCACCCCGCCCCCGCCGCCGAAGACCTTGATGTGCCCGGCGCCGCGCTCGCGCAGCAGCTCGACCAGGTAGGAGAAGTACTCGACGTGCCCGCCCTGGTAAGCCGAGATGGCGACGCCCTGGACGTCCTCGGCGATGGCCGCGGTGGCGACCTCGTCGACCGACCGGTTGTGGCCGAGGTGCACGACCTCCGCGCCCTGCGACTGGAGGATCCGCCGCATGATGTTGATCGACGCGTCGTGGCCGTCGAAGAGGCTCGACGCGGTGACGAACCGGACGGGGTGCCCAGGGCGGTACAGCTCGCTGCTCATCCCTCCAAAATACTTTGCCTTCCTACTATTGGAAACCCGAGGACCAGTGACGCGGCTCTCAGGGCTACCCGGAGAACTTGACAAGTCCCAGCTCGCGCCTATATTTAACGAGTACGTTAATTAACAGGATGGTGAAATGACCGACACGCTGAGCCGGACGTTCTCGGCCCTCGCCGACCCCACCCGGCGCGCCATCCTCGCCCGTCTGTCGGCAGGCGAAGCGACCGTGAACGAACTCGCCGAGCCACTGCCGATGAGCCTGCCCGCGGTATCCCGGCACCTGAAGGTGCTGGAACAGGCCGGGCTGATCACCCGCGGCCGCACCCGCCAGTGGCGGCCCTGCCGGCTGGAGGCGAAACCCCTGGAAGACGTCGCCGGCTGGGTGGCGGCCTACCGCCGGTTCTGGGACGACGGCTTCGACCGCCTCGAGGAGCACCTGCGCGAGCTGCAGGGGAGGACCGATGGCTGAGCTGACCATCACGCGGCTCTTCGACGCGCCGCGCGAGCTCGTCTACGCCGCGTGGACCGACCCCGACCAGCTGGCGCGCTGGCTCGGGCCGCGGGGGTTCACCGGGTCCGCGGTGACCGTCGACGCCCGGCCCGGCGGCCTCTGGCGGGCGTGCATCACCTCGCCCGACGGCGACGAGCACTGGATGCGCGGCGTCTACCGCGAGCTCGACCCGCCGTCGCGGATCGTCTTCGGCTTCGTCTGGGAAACCGAGGGCGACCTGCGGGCGGAGACGCTCGTGAGCATCGGCTTCGCGGACGCCGGCGGCAAGACCGAAATGACGTTCACCCAGCGCGGCTTCCCCACCGGCGGAGACCGCGACGGCCACCACACCGGCTGGACCGAGTGCTTCGAGCGCCTGGCCGGCCACCTCCACGGAAAGGAACCGCGATGACCCTGCCCCGGATCGTCTCGCCGTCGGAATGGCAAGCCGAGCGCGACGCGCTGCTGGCCAAGGAGAAGGCGCACATGAAGGCGGCCGACCACCTCGCCGCCGAGCGACGGCGGCTGCCGATGGTCCGCTTCGGCGAGTACACGTTCGACAGCGCGGCCGGGCCGGTGTCGCTGCTGGAACTCTTCGAGGGCCGCCGCCAGCTGATCGTCTACCACTTCATGCTGCACCCGGGCGACGAGGCGGGCTGCCCCGGCTGCTCGCTCATCGTCGACAACGTCCCGCACCTGGCGCACCTGCACGCCCGGGACGTCACGTTCACGGTGGTCGCGCCCGCGACGCTCGCCGAGATCGAGCGGTACAAGAAGCGCATGGGGTGGGACGTCCCGTGGGTGTCCGCACACGGCACCACGTTCCCGGACGACTGCGGCGTCGGCAAGGGCTTCGGCGTCAGCGTCTTCCTCCGCGACGGCGACGACGTCTACCGGACGTACTTCACCTCCGGCCGGGGCGGCGAGATGTTCCTCGCGTCACATCGCTACCTCGACATCACGCCGCTGGGCCGGCAGGAGGCATGGGAAGAGGAGAGCCGCGGCGACGACGCGCCCAGCTCCTGGTGGCGGCGCCACGACGAGTACTGAAAGTTCTCGCGGACGCGCCCGTTCGCCGAGGGCACCGCGCGGCTCGGCCTCGAACTGGCCGGGTCGCGCACCTTCGACGGACGCGTCGTGCTGCTGCGCCACCGCGGCGCTGGGCCCGGGCGTGTCCCGGGCCCCGGCGTGTCAGCGGGCGTTGGCCGCCCGCAGCGCGATCCACTGCCGCATGGCGTACTCGACCAGCGTGATCAGCGTCTGCTTCGTCGACTCCCGGTCCCGCGCGTCACAGCGGACGATCGGGATGTTCGGGTCGATCGACAGCGCCTCGCGGACGTCGTTGATGTCGTGCTCCAGCACGCCGTCGAACGTGTTGATCCCGACGATGTACGGCAGGCCCCGGTCCTCGAAGAAGTCGATCGGGGCGAACGAGTCGGCCAGCCGGCGCGTGTCGGCCAGCACCACCGCGCCGATCGCGCCGCGGACCAGGTCGTCCCACATGAACCAGAACCGCTGCTGCCCGGGCGTGCCGAACAGGTAGAGGATCAGGTCCGCGTCCAGCGACACGCGGCCGAAGTCCATCGCCACCGTCGTCGTCGACTTGCCCGGCGTGTGGTCGAGGTTGTCGACGCCGACGCTGGCGTCGGTCATCATCGCCTCGGTGGTCAGCGGCACGATCTCCGACACCGACCCGACGAACGTCGTCTTCCCCGCACCGAACCCGCCCGCCACCACGATCTTGGCGGAAGTCATGGTGGGGGGCGCGGTGTCCCGCGGTGCCTTAAAGCCGACGGAGTCCACTCAAAACCCTTTCCATCAACACCAGATGTGCCTCGGCGCCGTCATTGCCCGTAACCGTCTTGTGCACCGTGACCAGCCCCGCGTCGGCCGCGTCGCTGATCAGCACCCGGGCCACGCCCAGAGGCACCCGCAGAGCCGCCACGATCTCGGCGACCGAACGCGGGGTCCGGCACTCTTCCATGATCGCAACGCACTCGATCTGCTCCGCGGCCACCTCGGGGAAGCCACCGGTGGAAGCGTAGTCCTTCGCGGAGATCAGTGTCTCCAGCTCCAGGGCGTAATTGGCCCGGGTGCGCCCGCCGGTCAGCGCGTACGGCCGGACGATCGCCGTCAGGTCCTCGTGCGCGGCCGGCTGCTCGAACACCGCGGGCATCACGAACTCGCCGCTGGGCGGGCCCGGGTCGAACAACCCCCCTGGCCGGGGACCGTCGGAGTCGGTACTGCCGGGTGGAGAGACTAAAGAGGTCACACGATCTCCTTGGTCGGCCGACGGCGCGGACGCCGGCGGTTCCGCGGCCGGGTACGCACCGGCGGCCGGGGGTGGCGGGGACTCCTTGCTCTTCTTGCGCTTCCGGCGGGCACGGCCGGAATCCAGGGTGAAGCCGTTCAGGACGTCGGCGAACGTGTCGTCGTCCCGCCGGCCGAAGGCAGCGTCGTGCGCCTCCGGTGGCTCACCGAAAGATCCGGACCCCGTGCTCATCGCGCCATCATCCCACCGGCTCACCGATCAGCGACCCGCCCGATCCCTGCAGCTGGGCGCGCAGCTCCGGGGTCAGGATCTGGCCGACCCGGTCGACGAGCATCGTCATCTCGTAGGCGACCTGGCCGATGTCGCAGTTGGGGGCGGCGAGCACGGCCAGGCAGGAGCCGTCGCTGATCGACATCAGCACCATGATCCCCAGCTCCATCTCGACGACGGTCTCGTTGACCGCCCCGGCCTCGAAGCAGCGGGCGGCGCCCTGGGTGAGGCTGACCAGGCCCGAAGCCACCGCGGCGAGCTGGTCGGCCCGATCGAGCGGAAGCCGGTTCGACGCGGTCAGCAGCAAGCCGTCCGCCGAGACGACCACGGCGTGCGCCACACCCGGCACCCGCTCCGCGAAGTCGTTCACCAGCCAGCCGAACTGATTCTGCGTCGGCTGAGCGTTACCCGGCGAGGTCATTCACCCTCCAGTGTCTCGTGGTTGGTCTCGGCCGCCTGTGCGGTGCGGTGGCGTCCGCGCTCGATGCCCTGCTGGAAGCTCCGCAGGCGGCCCCGCACGTCGTGTGCGTCCCGTTGTGGTCGGGGGGCCGTGGCCCCGGTGGACGGTCCGGCGCTGCCCGGGAGCAGCTGCTCCCCGCGACGGCGACGGGGCAATCCTGCCGAAGTGAATGTCGCGGGTGTCGACTGGGACACCGCTTGCACCGCGCGCCAGCCCTCGTCCGTGCCGAAGTTCCACTCCGCGGTGGCCTCCACCGCGGATTCCTCGTCGCGCGGGGCGGGGGTTTCCGGAGCCGCGGGCCGACGGGAGGGCAGCGACGACGGCGGGGTGGCGGGACGGCCGTCCGCGACGGGCAGCCGTCCCGACCAGGTCTGCCGGCCCGGATCCGCCGGGTCCAGGCCGTTCGGCGACCCGGCGTCGCCCGGCTGGGGCAGCACACCGGAGGTGGAACCGGCTTGACGCCGCGGCAGCACACCGGACCCGGAACCGGCCTGGCCACGCCGCGGCAGCACACCGGACTTCGCCTCGGCCTGATCGGGCTCGGGCAGGACACCGGACTCCGCACCGGCCGCGGGTGACTCCTGCGGGTCAGGTTTCCGCGCGGAACCGGCCTGCGGCGATGCCTCCGGAACAGCCGATCCCCGAGCCGTCGCGACCGGCTGCGAGTCTCCGGACGCTCCCGGCGCCCCGGCCGCGGCCTGGCCGGCATCCGGCGCCTGCGTGACCGGCTCCTGAGCCGGCGCGGCCTGCTGCGGCGCGAACGCGGTCTGGCTGGTGCCCAGCCCGGGCACGCCGGACTGCGGTGTCGGCGGCTGCCCGGTCGTCCTGGCGGACTGCGGCTTGGCCGGCCGGCGGGTCTGGCGGCGGCCGCGGCTCACGCCCTGCTGGAAGCTGCTGAGCCGGCTGCGGACGTCCGCCGGGTCGCGGACCGGGAGCTCCGGGCCGGCCGGGGCAGGCTCGGCGGGGGCCGCCGCCGGGATCGCGCTGCCCGGCAGGAGCTGCTCGCCCCGGCGGCGGCGCGGGAGCCCGGCCTCGGTGAACGCCGTCGGCGCGGCCTGCGTGACCGCCTGGACCGTGCGCCAGTTCTCGTCGCTCGCGAAGTCCCAGCTGCGCTGCTCCTGCGGCTCGGCTTCCGCGGCCTCCGTCGCCGCTTCTTCCGAAGCAGCGGGTTTCTCCTCGGCGGCCGGCTTGTCCTCGCGGAACCACGCCGACAGCATCTCGTCGAAGATCGGCGTCGTCTCCGAGCGGTCCGTGGCCGGGGTGGGCGGAGCCGACGCCGGGTGGGCCGCGGTCGTCGCCTGCTGCCACCAGTCGCTGAGCGTGGTCTCGTTGGCGGAGAACAGGTCCTTGCCCGCGGGCAGGTCGCCCGCGCGCGGCGGCTGCTCCCGCGGCCGGTCCGGCTGCCGCTGGGGCAGCGGCAGCGCCGCGGGCACCTGCGGCACGGCGGGACGCTGCGGCGGGACCTCGCCGTCCTTCGGGATGGGGGCGAACAACGCCGTCCCGGAGATCTCCAGGTCCGACGGCGGGCGGACGCCGGACAGCCCGGCGAGGTCGCTGGCCGACGGCCACCGCTCCTCCCCCATCGCCGGCTGCGGGGGCACCACCGGCCGGGGGCGCGTGCTGCCGTTGACCGGGCGGCGCGGCAGCTGGTTGCCCGCCGCGGGACTGGTCGGGTGCTGCTGCACCGCGCCGATCGGGCCGGTCACCGGGCCGTCGGTCACCGGCATCACCAGGTCCGGCGGGACGACGACGGTGGCGCGGACGCCGACGATGTCCTTGCCGCCGTGCAGCGACACCCCGATCCGGTGCCTGCTGGCCAGCCTGCCGACGACGAACAGGCCCATCCGCCGTGACGTGACCAGGTCGACGGATCCGGCCTCGGTCAGCCGGGTGTTCGCCTCGATGACCTCGCACCCGTTCATCCCGATGCCCTTGTCCAGGATGTCGATGTTGAGCGAGCCGTCCTCGCCCAGCCGCGACGCCACGGTGACCGACGTCTCCGGCGCGGAGAACGCGGTGGCGTTGTCCAGCAGCTCGGCGACCAGGCGCATCAGGTCGCTCGCGGCGTACCCGACGATCCGGGCCGGGGGCGGCGGCTGCACCTGGACCCGCTGGTACTGCTCGATCTCCGAGACCGCGGCGCGGAGCATGTCGGTGGTGCCGACCGGCTTCCCGGACCGCCGTCCCGGCTCGGCGCCCGAGAGCACCATCAGGTTCTCGTTGTTGCGCCGCATCCGGGTGGCGAGGTGGTCGAGCTGGAACAGCGTCGCCAGCTGGTCGGCGTCCTCTTCGTCCCGTTCGAGCTGCTCGATCAGCTGCAGCTGCCGCTGCACCAGGCTCTGGCTGCGCCGCGAGAGGTTGACGAAGACGCTGCCGTAGCCGGTGCGCATCGCCGCCTGCTCGGTCGCCAGCCGCAGCGCCTGGTGGTGCACCTTGTCGAAGGCCCGCGCCACCTCGCCGACCTCGTCGTCGGTCTGCACCGGGACCGGCCGGACGTCGGTGCCCTGCGCGCGGCCCTCCTGGATGTTGCGGACCGCCTCCGGCAGCGCGGTCTCGGCGACGTCGAGGGCACTGCGGCGCAGCACCCTCAGCGAGCGCAGCAGCTGACGGGTGATGAGGAAGACGACCGCGACGGCGAGCACCATCGTGGCGAACAGCAGCACCGCGAGCAGGCCGGCGCCGCTGCTGGAGGAGTCGACCAGCTCCGCCGACCGCTGCGACGCCGACGCGCCGAGCCGGTCGGCGACCTGGCCGATCTGCGTGCGCAGCGCCGTGGAGGCGGCGTTCCAGTCCGCGGCGGACAGCGCGCGGAACGCGTTGTCCGTCGCGCCGGCCGGCGCGTTCACCACCGTTTCGACCATCCGGGCCCGGCTCTGCGCCTGGGCGCCTTCGGCGATCGCCGCGAAGTCCCGCTGCAGCGTGTCGCCCGCCGCGGACCGGAAGTCCACGAGCCGGTCGGCGAGCCGCAGCTCGGCGGCCCGCAGCGTGGCGAGCTCGCTCGGCGTCAGCCCGGCGCGGCCGATGCCGTAGGAAACCAGTGCCTGGCTGAGCGACACCTGCTCGCCCGCGACGAGGAGTTCGTGCAGCCCGGCGGGCGTGCCGCCGAGGGTGCCGTCGCCGGCACCCGCCGTGGCCGCGGTGTCGAGGCCGATGAGGGAGCCGGTGAGGGCGGCGTACGCCGTGACGGCCTGGCTGGGGCCGAGCTGGCCGCCGTCGACCTGGCGGCGCAGGAAGGCGAGGTTGCCGACCTGCGCGGTGGCCGCGCCCGCCGCCCCGGCCACGCCGGGCTCGGCTTCGGCCGCTCGGGCCTGCTCCGCGGTGAACGGCCCGACCGCGGCGTCCGTGGCCTTGCGGGCCGCGGCCAGCTCGGGGGTGCCGCCGACGGTGCCGTCGGTCAGCATCGCGGCGGTGACCGTGCGCTCCTGCTGCAGCGCACCGGTGAGCGCGCGCACCCCGCCGCCGAGCGCGACGAGCCGGTCGAGCCGCTGGTAGTCGTCCGAGCGGCCGACCTGCGCGGCGATCGTGGTGATGCCGAGCACCAGGGCGAGGGCGATGGGCACGACCGTGACGGCCGAAAGCTTGACGGGCAGGCTCCAGTCGCGCCATTGCACGAGCGCGCGCCACAGGGCCTTCCCCTTCGACCGCCGGGGTGCTCGGCCGAGCAATTCCCCGACGGGCACCTGACCTTCTCCTGCAACGGTCACGTAGGTGACTCCCTGTCCGGCGTCATGGATCCGCGTCGGCGGCGCGGCGTCCCGGCTCGCGGCGGGCCGTCGGACGGACGTGCCGTCCCCACCCTGCCGCTTCCCGGGCGCCCGCGCTCGTCCCCGGCTGCCCCGCCGTCCGCGCGCCCGTCGCCGGGCGAACACCACCTCGCCGTCCCCTGCCCGGGACTCTGCACGTGCACGTCGCAAGTTGCGTTGTGCACGGGGGTCGAGATCAACTTAATCGGTGCCAATCGATCGCTGCGGTCAGCTGGGCCAAAGAATCGTACCCCCGGAGCACGGCCGGTCAATTGTGTTCCCCATCCGGGCGCTGACCTGCGAAAAGCGCTTTCGCGATCGGACACGGACCATCCCATTCCGCCTCACCGGGCCCGAAGCGGGAATTCCGGTTACCGGACGCGTGGGCCAGGGACATCCGGTCGTCACCCGATTAGTCCATCAAGGGTAGCAGCATCCCTCGGACGATCTACCCTCCGTGCCTCCAACGAGTGGGTCAAGTCCCAAGGTGTGCCCGATGTTGTGGCGTTGCGCCACACCCTGCCCCGACCCGGTGATTTCTTTCGAAACCCAGCACTGACCAGTGGATCTTCGCCCATTCATCGCGGTCGCGCAACCCTCATGGCCGCCACCCGCGAGGAGTTTCGGACACGCTCCGTGACCATCGGGCGGGTCCAAACGGCGCAACTACCCCATTCGCCGCAGCGCGCACCGGATCCGACAACGTCCCGTCACAATTCTTTTCCGCATTACCGGTGTTCCGCCCACGGTCTTGCCGTCGGTGCGCATTCGACGTGGTCGACGGCAAAACGAATACCACCTTTCGGGCCGGACGGCACGACGAAGGCCACCTTCGGTACCCGCCAACCGGCGTAGTTACGATGTTCGCTCGCAGCCCGCAAGGGCGGCCCGGGGCCTGTCCGCAGGCGCCGGACCCGCCGCCACGGAGGCACCTGCCGGAGGCACCATGTACGACGTCGCGCGTCCCGCGACGGGCAACGCCCTCGAGGAGACCGGCCAGCTGCCGGCCCTGTTCACCGGCGACCGCCCGTCCGGCGTCCAGTACCACCAGCCCGACCACCAGCCCGCCACCCGCACGGGCCCCGACTACCCGGCAATCCAGGCCAGCCCCGAGTTCAAGGCCCTGCGCCGCCGGTTCCGCTGGTTCGTCTTCCCGCTGAGCTTCGCCTTCTTCGCCTGGTACATGACGTACGTCCTGCTGGCCGCCTACGCGCACGACTTCATGAGCCGCAAGGTGTTCGGCCAAGTCAACGTTGCCATCCTGCTGGGCCTCGGCCAGTTCGTCAGCACGGCGCTGGTCACGTGGCTCTACCTGCGCTACGCGCGCCGCCGCCTCGACCCGCGGGTCGCCGAGCTGCGAATCCGGGCCGGCCTGCCACAAGAGAAGCGCCGATGACCGCGCTCGCGGCCGCTGGGACGCCCGCCAGCGACCCGATCGTCAACACTGTCGTGTTCGGCCTGTTCGTGGCGATCACGCTGTACATCGTCTACCGGGCCGGCGCCCGGAACTCCTCGACGTCGGACTACTACGCCGCGGGCAGCGCCTTCACCGGACGCCAGAACGGGATCGCCCTCTCAGGGGACTTCCTGTCGGCGGCGTCGTTCCTGGGCATCGCCGGCGCGATCGCCGTCCACGGCTACGACGGCTTCCTCTACTCCATCGGCTTCCTGGTCGCGTGGCTGGTCGACCTGCTGCTGATCGCCGAGCTGCTGCGCAACACCGGCCGGTTCACGATGGGCGACGTCATCAGCTTCCGGATGAACCAGCGCCCGGTCCGGGCCGCGGCGGCGACGTCGACCCTGGTGATCTCGCTGTTCTACATGCTGGCGCAGATGGCGGGCGCCGGCGGCCTGGTCGCCCTCCTGCTGAACATCCACACCCGGCTCGGGCAGGCGCTGGTGATCGGCGTGGTCGGCCTGGTCATGGTGCTGTACGTGCTGGTCGGCGGGATGAAGGGCACCACGTGGGTGCAGATCGTCAAGGCCAGCGTGCTGATGCTGGCCGTGGTGCTGATCGCGGTGTTCCTGATCGGCAAGTACGGCTTCAGCTTCTCGAACCTGCTCTCGGCCGCGACCGAGAAGAGCCCGCTGGGTGAGCACCTGCTGGAACCGGGCGGCTCGTACGGCAAGGACGACACCACCAAGCTCGACTTCGTGTCCCTCGCACTGGCCCTGATCCTGGGCCTGTCCTCGCTGCCCCACCTGCTGATGCGCTTCTACACCGTGCCGAACTCCCTGGAGGCGCGGCGCTCGGTGGTCTGGGCGACGGTGTGCATGCTCGTCTTCTACCTGTGCACGCTGGTGATCGGCTTCGGCGCGGCCGCGCTGGTCGGCTCGGACGAGATCAAGAGCGCGCCGGGCGGGGAGAACTCGGCGGCCCCGCTGCTGGCCCTGCACATCGGCGGGACGCTGCTGCTGGGCGTCATCGCCGCGGTGGCGTTCGCGACGATCCTCGCGGTGGTGGCCGGCCTGACGATCACCGCGTCGGCCTCGTTCGCCCACGACGTGTACGCGAACATCTTCAAGCGCGGCAACGCCGAACCGGAGGACGAGGTCCGGGTGGCGCGGCTGACCGCGGTCGTGGTCGGCGCGCTGGCGATCGTCGGCGGGGTGCTGGCGAACGGGCAGAACGTCGCGTTCCTGGTGGCGCTGGCGTTCGCGGTGGCGGCGTCGGCGAACCTGTCGACCCTGCTGTACTCGTTGTTCTGGAAGCGCTTCAACACGACGGGCACGCTGTGGGGCATGTACGGCGGCCTGATCGCGTGCCTGGTGCTGGTGCTCTTCTCACCGGTCGTCTCGGGTGCCCCGGACGCGATCCTCAAGAGCGTCGACTTCGCCTGGTTCCCGCTGAAGAACCCGGGGCTGGCGTCGATCCCGTTCTCGTTCCTGTGCGGGTTCGTGGGCACTCTGGTCGGCAGGCCGAAGGCGGACGCGGAGAAGCAGGCGGAGATGGAGGTCCGGTCGATGACCGGGATCGGGACCTGACCGCCTGACCTCCCGATCGGCTACGGCGTCGCGCGGAGTCCGTCGAGGATCACGTCCAGCACCCGCTTCCCGTCTTCGGGCGTGCAGTTGCGGACCGCCATGCCGGCGCCGTGGCCCAGCCGCAGGACGTCGGCGCCCGTGACGTCCTGGCGGACCAGCCCCGCCTCCTGCGCGGCCTCGACGAGCGTGCCCGTCGCCTCGCGCAGGTGCTTCTGGCAGTAGACGAAGGTCTCGGAGCCGGCGTCGATGGACTCCTTGAGGATCGTCGCCAGCTTGTGCCGCTCGACCACCCAGGTCACCTGGGCGAGCAGCCAGGCTTCGAGCGCCTCCCACGGGCCCAGCTCGTCGTGCAGGACGAACGCGCGGTCGGCGAGCACCGTGATCTCGTCGCGGTAGACCGCTTCGAACAGCTTCTCGCGGGTCGGGAAGTGCCGGTAGAGCGTGCCCGCGCCGACGCCGGCCTTCTTGGCGACGTCGTCGAGCGGCACGTCGGCGCCCTGCGTCGCGAAGAGGTCCTTCGCCGTCGCGACGATGCGTTCGTAGTTGCGGCGCGCGTCCGCCCGCATCGGACGCTCCGTGGTCCCACCCGGCATCCCGGCCTCCTCGCCACTAACCGGAGAGATTCTCCGAATTCACTTGCGCATCCGGAGACGCTCTCCATATTATCGGATCGCACGCAAGTGGAGAACATCTCCGCTTCTTCTCTTACTCCGTGGGGGAGTATCCCTTGTCGCAACAAACGCTCGACCGCGCGCTCGCACCGGCCGCACGCCGGCGCAGCGGGCTGATCCTCGCGATCATCCTGACCTGCCAGCTCATGCTCATCCTCGACGCGACGGTGATGAACGTCGCGCTCCCGCGCATCCAGTCCGACCTGGGCTTTTCCGCCACGGGCCTGTCCTGGGTGATGACCGCCTACAGCCTGGTCTTCGGCGGTCTCCTGCTGCTCGGCGGCCGGGCGGGCGACCTGTTCGGCCGCCGCCGCATGTTCGTCGCCGGCACCGCCCTGTTCACCCTCGCCTCGCTGGCCGGCGGCCTCGCCGACTCGGCCGCGCTGCTCATCGCCGCCCGTGCCCTGCAGGGCGTCGGCGCCGCCATGGCGGGTCCGAGCACCCTGGCCCTGGTGACCACGACGTTCACCGAGGCCAAGGCGCGCGTCCGGGCGCTGGCGCTGTTCTCCGCCATGTCCAGCGGCGGGTTCGCGATCGGCCTCATCGTCGGCGGCCTGCTCACCGAGTGGATCTCGTGGCGCGCCGCGCTGTTCATCAACGTCCCGTTCGGCCTGGCGATCGTCCTGCTCGCGCCGCGTTTCGTCCCCGAACCCCAGCGCCGCCGGGCACACCTCGACCTGCCCGGCGCGATCACCGGCACGCTCGGCGTCGCCTCACTGGTGTTCGCCTTCACCCACGCCGCGTCCGACGGCTGGGGGAACCCCGTGACGCTCGGCACACTCGCCACCGGCCTGGTGGTGCTCGCCGGGTTCGTCGCCATCGAAGCCCGCAGCGAGATGCCGCTGGTCCCGCTCCGGCTGTTCGCCGACCGCAACCGCAGCGCGGCCTACGTCAACTTCTTCCTCGGCCCGATGGCGATGATGTCGATGTTCTTCTTCCTCACCCAGTTCATGCAGGACATCCGGCACTTCGCCGCGCTGGCCACCGGGTTCGCGTTCCTCCCCATGGCGGCGCTGATCTTCGCGATGAGCCGGCTCGTGCCGCGGCTGCTCCCCCGCTACGGGCCGAAGCCGCTGGCCGTCACGGGGTCCCTGCTGATGGTCACCGGCGTCGCCTGGCTGGCACTGCTCACCACGGACAGCACGTACTTCCCGGCGCTGCTCGGGCCGCTGCTGCTGATGGGACTCGGCGGCGGGCTGTCGTTCGCTCCGCTCAACGTGATCGTGATGGCCACCGTGCCCACCGACGACGCGGGTGCCGCGGGCGGCGTGCTGCAGACCATGCAGCAGGTCGGCAGCACGCTCGGGCTGGGCGTCCTGATCACGGTGTTCGGCTCGGTGACCCGCTCGTCGGGCTCGACCGGCGCTCAGCTCACGGTCGACGGGATGACCGCAGCGTTCGCCACGTCCGCGGTGTTCGCGGCGTGCACGGTCCTCGTGGCGCTGACCTTCCGCCGTCAGGTCGCGGCTACAGCTTCTGCCCGGCCTTGACCTTGTGGGTCACCCGGCGCTCGACGAGGAACGAGACGAACGGGACACAGCCGGCCAGCAGCACGAGCACGGTGCCCTTGATCGACCAGCGGGCCTTGATCGCCAGGTCGATGGTCAGCACCAGGTAGATCATGTAGAGCACGCCATGGATCGGCGAGTAGATCGCCGACGGCGTCGGGTTGCCGAAGGCGTAGCGAAGCACCATCACGAAGCACAGGCCGAGCAGGCCGACGCCGGTGACGTAGGCGGCGGTGCGGAACCGGACCAGGGGGCCGGAAAGCGGCACCGCGGTCTGCGCGGCACCTTCGGTGCTGGTGGTCATCGGGTCGTCCTCACTCTGCGGCCTGCTGGTCGCGGGCGTTCAGCTCGCGCAGGTAACGGTTGTACGCGGCCAGCTCGTCGTCCTCGTCCTCGTCCCCGTCCGGAAGATCGGGACGGGGGCGGGGGGCGGGCACCTCGGCCGCGGGCGCCTCCGGCGATCGCGTCTCCGGCAGGGCCCCCTCGGCCTCGGCTTTCTGCCGGAGCTTGCGGATCCGCCAGAACATGAAGGCGGGGAACAGCCCGAACAGCGGCCACTGCAGGACGTAGCCGAGGTTCTGGAAGGTGCCGTTCGCCGAGGTGAAGCGGTCCCACTGCCACCAGGCGAGCCCGCAGCAGACGAGCAGGCTCACCAGGCACGTCGCGACGATCGCGATCCGGCGGCCCCAGGGGGATCCCGCCGGCGGAGGGGATGCTGGCACGGCTTTGACGCTAGCACTGGGCGCCTGAGAGACCCCAACCCCCGCCCGCTCCGAGCAGGGTTCCGGCAAAGTCGGCGGGCCGCGCCGACCGGCCGCCCGAGCCGGGCGTGACGCCCGCAGTAATCGGCTTCGCCCGGTCCGGGTCGAGACATTGTCACCCGGGTCCCAAGGGGCGCCGCCCAGCCGGTTCCGCCTGTCCTGCGCGAACAGGCAGGCACTCAGCGGGGCTGCGTCACATGCGCGATGGTTCGACGGGCTAACGGTCGGCTTCGTGGTGGTCGGATGTAGTGAATGACTCATTCATGGCGTCCGGCGACAGGAAAGAGTCATTCACGACACCGCGGATCCGTCCGGAGCCCGACTTCGCCGAAGCCCCCGCCGGAAACCTCCCCCACCCGCCCTGGGGGGCGTCCCCAAGTCCAGTTTATCGGCAGCGCCCGACAATCCGGCCCTCAGCAACCGGACACCGCCGAGTTGTCCACATTCAGCGTTGCTTGTGGATCGACTGGGCCGCCTTGGCGTAGCCGTCGGCGAGGCCGAACACCTTCTGGGCGTACTCGGTCGAGTTGTTGTACGACAGGATCCCCGCCCACCAGCCCGACGGGCTCGCCATGTCCCGCCCGCCCGCGCACAGGTAACGAGCCGCCGCCAGGGCGGCGTCGTCGATCTGCTGGGGGTCGCCGAGGCCGTCGCCGTTGCCGTCGGACGCCCACTTGCGCCACGTGCCCGGGATGAACTGCATCGGTCCCACTGCCCGGTCGACGCCCGCGTCGCCGTCGTAGCGGCCGCCGTCGGTGTCGCCGATCGCCTGGACTCCCGCGGAGCCGTCGAGCGGGACGCCGACGATCGGCTTGGACGGCCGCCCGTCCGCGCCGAGCACCGCGCCGGCGTACTGGCCGTGGTTGGACTCGATCCGGCCGATGCCGGCGAGCGTCGCCCACGAGATCCGGCAGTTCGGCTGGTCCGCGCGCATCGCCAGCTCGGCGTTGCCGTACGCCGACAGTGCCCGCGCCGGGACGCCGGTGACCGCCGCGACCTGGCTCGCCCACTGCGCGAGCGTCGCCGGTCCGGTATCGCGCGAGCGGGCCTGCTGCGGGGTGGTCTGCTGGTCGGCGCCACCGGCCACCGCGCCGGCCGGGGCGACCGACCCCGGGCGGACGTCGGCCGCCTTGACCTGCAAAGCGGGGATCTCGGTGGTGGTCGGGCTCGCCTCCGGTGTCGAAGCACGGGTGACGAGCCAGACGCCGCCGCCGGCGACCGCCAGCACGGCGAGGACGACGGCCAGCCGGGTGAGGACGGCCACACCCGCGGAGCGCGGCGACGGTGCCGGGGCGGCGGGGGCGGCTTGGTCGACGGCGTCGATCCGGTCGTCCTCGGTCTTTCCGGTACTCCTGCGCACGAAACTCCCGGTTCTCCGGCGTGATGTCGACGACTGCTCAACGAGCCCGCGCAGGTTAGCGTTACGCGGGCCGCCGAGATCGTCTCACCACGCCGGTTCACCCGGCCGTGTCGGAATCAAGCAGACTTCTGCTGGCGCGCGAGCCGCGCCACGCACCAGGCCGGGGCGCTGCCGCGGCGCAGGTGCTGCAGGACGGTCATCGGCCCGAGCCGGCGGCTCAGGTCGGACGGCGCGAGCCCGGCCGCCCGGTAGTCGAGGGCCCGCTGGTCGAGCGGGCTGATGCCGGCGTCCCACCACTCCTCGGCCTCGGCGACCCCGCCGACCATCTGCCACCAGCCCGCGGCGGCCGTGAGGAGCTCTTCGGGCACCTCCGGCAGCCGGCTGCGCATCGCCGCGAGGTAACCGGGGTCGGCCGATTCGACCGGGACGAAGCGCGACGGTCCGGACCGGGCGCGCTGGCCGGGGATGCCCGGGGCGGCTGGGGGAGCGTCGGCCAGCCACGCGGACGCGATGCGGTCGACCTCTTGCTCCTCCGGGGTCCGCTCGCGCTCGGCGGCCCACTGCCGGATCAACGCGTCCACTCCGGGATCTCCGGTCATCCCTGCCTCCTTGGTAGGTCCCCGACGGACAGGCCCTGACGCCTGTCCCACGCAGTGGTGCCGCACGCACCAACCTGCACCTTGCTGAGTGGAAACTGCCTGCGTATCGGGGTTCTCCGAGGGGGTGGCGAACCACCCGATCACGCAATGTGAGCACCGTAGGGCCGGGGTGGTCGTCTTCGCCAGACCCCGGCTGCCACGAATTCGCCGACCTGCGTGTTTTGAGCCGCAATCCACCCGGATGGTCGAGCGTGAAGTCCGAAATCCGAGATTGGTGACGCTGGGTGATTTACCGTCCGCTAACACGCAGGGTAGCCACCGGCACCGCTCGAAGCGGTGCCGGCGCACGGGTGTCGCAGGTCAGGAGAAGAGCGCCCGGAAGAACGTGACGATCGCTTCGGCGCCGTCCTTGAGCCAGCCGAGGACGCGGTGCACGAAGTCGGCGGACTGGTGGGGCTGGGTGATGAGGAAGAACAGCACGAGCGCGACCACACCGACGATGAGGATCTTCTTCACGCCGCCCGACATGTGCTTCCTCCCCGGCTCGCCGTCCCCGTCCTGGGAGTGGCCACCCCAACACTCTAGGGAAGGCGTGTCAGGAAGACACCTCGATCAACCCGAGGAGCGGCAGCGTGCTCGTCCAGCGGGACGCCGGGGTGACCACGATCACGCGTGTCGACCCCCGAATCACGGGTCATGACCGCTCAGTCACGGGTCATGGCTCGACCGGGCGGTTTTGCGCGTGGTGCCGTGGTTCCGGTCAAGCGGCCGATAAGGTCGCCGGATGGACGACGAGGTCTCCGGAGTCGTGCTCCGGCCCGTGGCCGAGGCCGATCTCGACCTGCTCGAACGGCTGACCAACGATCCCGCGGCGACCGGCGAACACCAGTGGTTCGGCTGGCACGACCCCGGTTACCTGCGCCGCCGGTGGCACGAGACCGGGATGCTCACCACCGAGAACGGCATGCTGGTGCCGACGCTCGGCGGCCGCGTGCTCGGGCTGGTCTCCTGGCACCGCACCCGCACCGGGCCGACGTCCTTCTGCTGGAACATGGGCCTCGTCCTGGCCCCGGAAGCCCGCGGCCACGGCTACGGCACCGAGGCCCAGCGGCTGCTCGTCGAATACCTCTTCGCGCACACGCAGCTGAACCGCGTCGAAGCGACGACCGAGGTCGGCAACCGCGCCGAACAGCGCTCGCTCGAAAAAGCCGGCTTCACGCGCGAAGGAGTCCTTCGCGGCTACGGCTTTCGAGACGGCGAGTGGCGTGACAGCGTCGTCTACTCGGTCGTGCGCTCCGACCTCGCGAAGAGCTAGGCGATCACCCCGGCCTCGCGCAGCGCCCTGAGGTCCGTGACACCCAGTTCGGCGAGCACGGCCTCGGTGTCGGATCCCTTGGCGTGCGGGGCTTCCGGGGTGTCCGGCGGCGTCCGGTCGAACCGCGGGGCCGGCGCGGGCTGCACCATGCCGCCGATCTCGACGAACGTGCCGCGGGCGGCGTTGTGCGGGTGGGACGGCGCTTCGGTGGGTGAGAGCACCGGCGTCAGGCACGCGTCGGTGCCTTCGGCGCGCGCGACGAGGTCGTCGCGGGTGTGCTGGGCGACGGCCTCGGCGACGATCTCGCGCAGCTTCGGCCACTGCGTCTTGTCGACGTGCAGCGGCAGCTCGTCGGCGTTGAGCCCCAGCACGCGGACCAGGTCGCCCCAGAACCGCATCTCGATCGCGCCGACGGCGACGTACTTGCCGTCCAGGGTTTTGTACGTGTCGTAGAACGGCGCGCCGCCGTCGAGCATGTTTTCGCCGCGCTCTTCCGACCAGAGACCGGCCGCCTTGATGCCGTGCAGGCTCGTGGTGAGCAGCGCGGCGCCGTCGACCATCGACGCGTCGACCACCTGGCCGCGGCCCGACGTGTTCCGTTCGTACAGCGCGGCGAGGATGCCCATCGCCAGCAGGAGCCCGCCGCCGCCGAAGTCGCCGACGAGGTTGAGCGGCGGCACCGGCCGCTCCCCCGCGCGGCCGATCGGTTCGAGGGCGCCGGCGATGCCGATGTAGTTGATGTCGTGCCCGGCCGCCTTCGCCAGGGGACCGTCCTGTCCCCAGCCGGTCATCCGGCCGTAGACGAGCCGCGGGTTGCGGGCGTGCACGACGTCGGGCCCGAGCCCGATCCGCTCGGCGACGCCCGGGCGGAAGCCCTCGATGAGCACGTCGGCGGTGTCGCACAGCTTCAGCACCAGCTCGACGCCTTCGGGCGTCTTGGTGTTGATGCCCACCGACCGGCGGCCGCGCGCGAGGGGATCGGTCCCGATGCCGAGGATGTCCTCCCCCGGCTGCGCGCGGTCGACGCGGACGACGTCGGCGCCGAGGTCGGCGAGGATCATCGTGGCGAACGGGCCGGGCGCGAGACCGGCGAGCTCCACCACCTTCAGGCCGCTGAGCGGACCTGCCTTCATAGTCGGTCCTTTCAGAGCGAGCGGGAGATGATTTCCTTCATGATCTCGCTGGTGCCGCCGAAGATCCGGGAGATACGGACGTCGGCCCAGGCCCGCGCGATCGGGTACTCGGTCATGTAGCCGTAGCCGCCGAAGAGCTGCACGCAGTCGTCGATCACCTTGTTGACCCGCTCGGTGGTCCACAGCTTCGCCATCGCCGCGCCCTGGACATCGAGCTCGCCCTTGAGGTGCCGTTCGACGCACTGGTCGAGGAACGCCCGCGCCACCGCGGCCTCGGTCGCGGCTTCGGCGAGGGTGAACTTGGTGTTCTGGAAGGAGAAGATCGGCCGCCCGAACGCCGTGCGTTCCTTGGTGTACTCGAGCGTGAGGTCCACCGCCGCCTCCAGCCCGGCCACCGCGGTCACGGCGATGATCAGCCGCTCCTGGGGCAGCTGCCGCATCAGCTGGACGAAGCCCTGACCTTCGGCCTCGCCGAGCAGGTTGGCGGCGGGCACGCGGACGTCGTCGAAGAACAGCTCGGAGGTGTCCTGGCCCTTCATGCCGACCTTGTCGAGGAGGCGGCCGCGGCGGAAGCCCGGCGTGGCGGTCTCGACCACGAGCAGCGAGACGCCCTGCGCGCCGGCGTCCGGGTCGGTCTTGCAGGCGACGATCACCAGGTCGGCGTGGAAGCCGTTGGTGATGAAGGTCTTCGCGCCGTTGAGGACGTAGTGGTCGCCGTCGCGCACCGCGCGCGTCTTGATGCCCTGCAGGTCGGAGCCGGTGCCGGGCTCGGTCATCGCGATCGCGCCGACCATCTCGCCGGTGGCCAGCTTCGGCAGCCACTCCCGCTTCTTCTCCTCCGAAGCGTAGGCGAGCAGGTAGTGCGCGACGATTCCATTGTGGACGGTGACGCCCCACGCGCTGTCGCCCGCGCGGGCTTGCTCTTCGTAGAGCACGGCCTCGTGGGCGAAGGTGCCACCACCGCCGCCGTACTCCTCGGGGATGGACAGGCAGAGCAGGCCGACCTCGCCGGCCTTGGTCCACAGCTCGCGGTCGGCCTTCTTCTCCGCCGCCCAGCGTTCCTGGTGCGGAGTGACCTCCTTCTGCAGGAACGACCGCGACAGCTCGCGGAGGTCTTCGAGCTCGGTCGTGCTCCACGAGCTCTTCGGGAGTTGCAGCGGCACGGGACCCTCCTGCTGGAAAACATGACGAACGGCATGTAAGTTCTGGTCGGAATGTACATCCGTTCCGGGCGGTAGGTAAAGCAGGGAGGCCGCGGTGACCGAGACGGCGCACCGGACGCAGGCGCAGCGGCGCGAACAGACCCGCACGGCCCTGCTGGACGCGACCATCGACTCGCTGGTCGAGGTCGGCTACGCGCGCACCTCGGTCCAGGAGATCTGTGCCCGCGCGGGCGTGTCGAAGGGCGCGGTGCAGCACCACTTCACCGCGAAGGCCGAGCTGATGGCGGCCGCGGTCGAGCACCTGACGACGAAGCTGCGCCGGCGGCTCGCGGCCTCGCTGGCCGACCTGCCCGGCGGCGGCACGGGCGTCGCCGCGGCGATCGACCTGCTGTGGGCCGGCTACTCCGGCACGCTCTCGACCGCCGTCACCGAGCTGTGGGTCGCCGCCCGCACCGACCCCGAGCTGCGCGCGGCCATCCGCCCGGTCGACCGCGCGCTCGGCCGCGCCACCCTCGAGCACGTCACCCAGGTCGCCGGCGAGCTCCCGCCCGAACGCGCCGAGATGCTGTTCTGGCTCACCGTCAACCTGACCCGTGGGCTGGCTCTGGACGCCGAGCTCGGCGGCGACCCGAACCGGCGCCGTCAGCTGCTGGACGAGTGGAAGCGCATCGCCGTCCTGCTCTACCAGGACGCCACCACTGAGCCGAGCTGACTAGCACAGCGGGCGGCACCGGCACCAGAGCTGCGCTACCCCTTATCCGGCAGGTGGATTTCGTGGTCCAATCCCCCGGACAGAGGGGAGTCCCGATGACCGCCGCCACCCCGTATCCGTACCCGTACAGCCCGCCCCCGGCGCAGCCACCACGTCCGGCCGCCGACCCGGGCGCACTGTTCCGGCTGCTCGCCGGAATCCTCGGTGTCCTGGCCGCGGTGCTCGTGCTGGCCGGGTCGTTCCTGCCCCAGACGTCGTTCGAGCAGGTCATCGACGGCAAGACCGAGAGCAACCAGACGGTCAGCGCCTGGTCACGCTCGTTCGCCGTCGAACCCGACGCCGAGGCGAAGAAGTTCTACGACAAGACCCACGTCGCGCGCTACGGGATCCCGCTCACCGCGGGCGCGGTGGTGCTGCTGGCCGGGGCCGGCCTGGCCTTCGCCGGCGCGCGGCGCTCGGCCGGGGGCGGGCTGCGCTCGGGCGCGCGGACGGCGCTGGTGGCCGGCGGCGCCGGCGTGACCGCGGCGGTGTGGATGCTCGGCATGGACGTCTCGGCGACCTTGACCTATACGTCCGACGAAGGCTCGATCAAGACGCAGTACGCGACCGGGACAGGATTCTGGATGCTGCTCGGCGGCGGGGTCCTCGCCTTGCTGGCGCTCGCGTTCGCCGTGCTGGCCGGACGGCGGGCACCCGCCGCGGCCCCGGCCGGGCCACCGGGGCCGTACCAGCAGCAGCAGCCCTATCCCGGGCCACCGCAGCAGTTCTCGGGGGCTCAGCCGTACCCGGGCACGCAGTCCTACCCGCCGTCGCAACCGTTCCCCGCGCAGGCCGGCGGTGCGCCGTATCCAGGCGGGCAGCCGCCCTTCGCACCGCAGTCCCAGCCGTTCCCGGCCCAGTCCGGCGAGCCGGCACAGCCGTCCGGTCCGCCGTCGCAGCCCTTCCCCGCTCAGCCCGGCGGCGTCACGCCGCGGCTCGACGACCCCTACGGCGGCGTCACGCAGGCCCAGTCGCATCCGGCGCAGCAGCCGCCCACGTCGCCGACCGAACCGAACTACCAGCTGCCGCCCCTGCGCCCACCCAATACGTGAATCTTATTCACATCAGGCTGGACATCTGACGTACCGACGGTATGGTGTACTCGTCGGTAACCCCTGCGCGGCGTCCGCGCGGACTCCGGACGCCGCGGAACGGAGACGTCATGACCAGCACGACCCCCGCGAACGCCACCGAAGCCACCCCGTTGCCGCCGACCGTCGGCGGAGTCGCCGGGGCGCCGGACTCGGCGCGGGCGGCCCGGCTCGTCGCCCGCGTGGCGGGTGGCGCCGACTCGGCGCCGATCCGCATGCGCGCGCCCTTCACCGGGCAGCCGATCGCGACCCTGCCCCAGGCCACCGACGCCGATGTCCGCAGGGTGTTCGCCGGCGCGCGGACCGCCCAGCGGACTTGGGCGGACCGCTCCCCCGCCGAGCGCGCCCGGGTGCTCACCCGCCTGCACGACCTCGTGCTCGCCCGCCAGGACGAGGTGCTCGACCTGGTCCAGGTCGAAGCGGGCAAGGCCCGGCTCGACGCGTTCGACGAAGTCAGCGCGACCGCGCTCGTCGCGGCCTACTACGGCAAGCACGCCGCGAAGATCCTCGCCCCGCGCCGCGTCGCCGGCGTCATCCCCGGCCTGACCCGCGCGGGCGAGATCCGGCACCCGAAGGGCGTCGTCGGGATCATCTCGCCGTGGAACTACCCCCTCGCGCTCACCGCGATGGACGTCCTCCCGGCGCTGGCCGCCGGCAACGCCGTGGTGCAGAAGCCGGACAACCAGACCGCGCTCTCGGCACTCTGGCTGCACGAGCTCGCCGAGGAGGCCGGGCTGCCGGCCGGGACCTGGCAGATCGTGCTCGGCCGCGGGTCGAAGATCGGCACCGCGCTGGTCGAGGAGTCGGACTACCTCTGCTTCACCGGCTCGACGCCGACCGGCAAGGAACTGGCCGGGCAGGTGGCGAAGCGGCTGACGTCGTACTCGCTGGAGCTCGGCGGCAAGAACCCGATGATCGTGCTGCCCGACGCCGACGTCGCGAAGGCCGCGACGGGCGCGGTGACGGCGTGCTTCTCCTCGGCCGGGCAGCTGTGCGTGTCGGTCGAGCGGATCTACGTCCACGAGGACATCCGCGACGAGTTCACCCGGGCGTTCGTGGCCCGCACGGCCGCGTTGAAGCTCGGCGGCGCGCTGGACTACCAGGCGCAGATGGGCTCGCTGACGTCGGAGGAGCAGCTCGCCGCGGTGTCGTCGCACGTCGAGGACGCCCGCGCGAAGGGCGCTTCGGTGCTCACCGGCGGCCGCGCCCGGCCCGACCTCGGCCCGCTGTTCTACGAGCCGACGGTGCTTTCGGACGTCACCCCCGACATGCTGCCGTTCGCGGAGGAGACGTTCGGGCCGGTCGTGTCGATCTACGGCTACACCGACGTCACCGACGCCATCGACCGGGCCAACGACACGCCGTTCGGGCTCAACGCCAGCGTCTGGTCCCGCAACGGCCGCGCGGGCTGGGAGGTCGCGGCCCGCCTCAAGGCCGGGACGGTCAACGTCAACGAGGGTTACGCGGCGACGTTCGGCAGCGTCGGCGTCCCGATGGGCGGCATGAAGGAGTCCGGCGTCGGCCGCCGCAACGGCGCCGAAGGCCTGCTGAAGTACACGGAGTCCCAGTCGATCGCGCTGCAGCGCGGCCTGGCCCTGCGCCCGCCGCGCGCGATCCCGGGCTCGCTGTGGTCCCGCGGCATGACGTTCGGCCTCAAGGCCCTCCGCCGCCTCCCCCGCTGACGTGATTGAAGGGTCAGTACGCGTGATTGAAGAGTCATCTCACGTGATTTGAGGGCCGACACGGCGGAACCGGCAAGCCGGGCCGTGTCGACCCTTCAATCACGCGTGTCGACCCTCTGATCACGTGAGTTGACCTTCTGGTCACGCGGTGGGGGCGGTGAGGAGGCCTCGGTCGTAGGCGATGGCGACCGCTTCCGCGCGGCGGCTTGCGCCGAGTTTCGCCATCACTCGGGAGAGGTGGACGCTCACCGTCTTCTCGCTGATGTACAGCTCTTCGCCGACCTGGCGGTTCGTGCGGCCCAGGGCGACGCGCTCGAGGACGTCGCGCTCGCGGTCGGTCAGCGGGTCGGTGACCGCGCGGACCGGGGCCGCGGGCTCCGCGCCCGCCAGCTCGACGCGGGCGCGGTGTGCCAGGTCCCGGACGGCGTCGCGCAGCGGGATCGCGCCCAGGCGGACCGCCACGGCGTGGGCCGCTTCGAGGGCCACACCGGCGTCGGCGTCCGCGGCCAGCAGTGCTTCGGCCTCGTGCCAGTGGCAAATCGCCTGCTCGTACACGGCGCCGTAGCCGAACGCCGCCGCCGCGGCCGACCACTTCGCCGCGTCACCCCGGCCGGACAGGCAGGATGCCGCCGCTTCCAGGCGGGCCAGCCACGCCCGGCCCTCCGGCCCGAGCGTTCCCGACCGCGGCTGCCCGACGACCGAGCACATCCGGCCGTGCGCCAGCATCCGCTCGCCCGCCGCCACCGCGGCGTCGGCCGCGGCCTGGTCACCGCGCACCCGGGCGTCGGCGGCCAGCGTGGCCGCGGCGGACACGCCGAGCGCGGCGGCCCGGATGCCGGCCAGCAAGCCGGGTTCGATGCGCTCCAGCCAGCCGATGAGGTCCTCGGCCTGGAGCACGGCCTCGGCGTGCTCCCCTCGCCAGTACGCCAGCTCGATGCCGGCGCCACCGGCCGACAGCGGGATCTGGATGTCCGCCGCCCAGTGCTGCCGCAGCCCGACGAGCAGCTTCGCGGCCTCGTCGAACCCGCCGCGGGCGACGACGAACAGCGACCAGATGGCCAGGATCCGCGCGGCGACGGCGCTGGACACCCCGCGCCCGGCCCGGCCGGCGCTCTCGTCGGGCCAGTCGCCCATCAGGTAGCGCAGCATCAGCTGCCGCGCCCGCAGCTCCAGCCCGTAGACGCTCCAGCTCAGCCCGGCTTCTTCGGCCCGCGCGACGCCGTGCGTGGCGTGCTCCAGCGCTTCGGTGAACTCGCCCTGGTCGTCGTGGCTCAACGCCAGGAAGTACGTCGCGCGGATTTCGGTGTTGTACGCACCCACGTCACGCGCCTTGCGCTGGGCTTGCCGCAGCCGCTCCCGGGCCTCGGCGGCGTCGCCCCGCGAATCGGCCAGCGTGCCCAGGGTGACCAGCGCCGACGCCTCCGCCCCCGTCGCGCCCACGGCCTGCGCGTCGGCGACCGCGGTGAGCGCGCTGTCGAGCGCCGCCTCGGGCTGGTCGAGGATCCGGAGGAACCCGGCCCGGCTGGCCAGCACCCAGGCGCGCGCGGAGCTGGGATCGGTGTCCTTCACCAGGTCCCAGGCCCGGTCGATGGCCGCGACCGCCTCGTCCAGGGTGCCCTCCAGCGCGAGCAGGGCGTCCGCCAGCCGCCGCCACACCTTCGCGGCCCGGTCGTTCGGCACCTCCGGGCTCAGCGCCTGGGTGGCCGACCGGGCGAACGCGGCGGCCCGCTCGGGCTCGCCGGACGTCCCCGCGAAGTACGACGCTTCGTACAGCAGCTGAAGCTCGTCGACCCCTTCGGGCCGGTCCGCCGGCGTGACGGCGTCCCAGATGGACAGCGCCTGTTCGACGTGCTGCAGCGCCGACCCGGGCGCGCCCAGCTTCTCGGCTTCGTTCATCGCGCGCAGCAACGCCGGCAACGCGGTGACCAGGTCGCTGCTCTGCAACGAGTGGTAGGCCAGCTTCGCGTCGTGCCCGCGGCCCTGCGGCCGCGCCTTGATGCGGGCGGCATAAGCCGCGTGCGTACGCGACCGCTCTCCCGGCAACAGGTCGCCGTACACCGCTTCCTGCAGCAACGCGTGCCGGAACGTGTAGGAGCCGTCGGAGAGCACCACGAGCACGTGGTGCTGGACGGATTCGCGCAGGGCCTCGTCGAGTTCGAGGTCGCCGAGGCCGGAGACGTCGGCGAGCGCCGCGTGCATGACGGGCTCGTTGGCCACCGAGATCACCCGCGCCACCCGGCGGGCGTCCGAGGAGAGGCGCTCGAGCCGGGACAGCAGCACCTCGGCGAGCCCGGCGGGCAGGTCGTTGCACTCGGTCTTGGTGGCGAGCAGCTCTTCGGCGAAGAACGGGTTGCCTTCGGAGCGGCTGACGATGTCGGCCACGACGTCCGGCGGCAGCGGCTCGTCGGCCAGAGCTTCGACGAACTTGCGGGCGTCGACGGCGCCGAAGGGGTGCAGGTCGACGCGCTCGACCGTGGCGAGCCGGACCAGTTCCGAGAGGAGCCCGCGCAGCGGGTGGCGCCGGTGGACGTCCTCCTCGCGGTAGCTGCCCACGACCAGGAGCCGCTGCGCCCGCAGCCTGCTGAGCAGGAAGGACAGCAGGTTGCGGGTCGAGGCGTCGGCCCAGTGGAGATCCTCCAGGAGGATCACCACCGGGCGCGACTCCGCGATCTCGGTCAGCACCCCCAGTACCGCGTCGAACAACTGCAGCTGACCGAGGTCCTGCTCCGGCCGGGGACGCACCATGGTCTCCCGGTCGTTGGAGGTCATCGGCGGGTGTTCGGCCGCCCGGGGCTCCTCGAAGCCCTGCCCCTGCGGCAGCAGCCGCCCGAGCGCGGGCCGGGCGCGCACCGCGGCGGCGACCACCGGGTCCGCCGCGCTGCCCAGCGGGGCGAGCGCTTCGGCGAACGGTAGATAAGGAAGACCGCCCTCGCGGACGTCGATGCAGCGGCCGGTGAGCACCAGCCCACCGCCCGCCTCGGCGTGCTCGCCGAGCGCGGTCAGCAGCCGGGTCTTGCCGACCCCGGCGTCCCCCGAGAGCAGCACCGCGCCGGCTTCGCCACGTTCGGCCCTGGCGAAGGCGGCGCGGAGCCGCCGCATCTCGTGGGTACGGGCGACGAGCGGGATTCCGGAACCGAGTCGGGGCACGAGGAGCATTGTTGCCTACCGCACCGACAGTTTCCGACCGCTTATCGCCTTCGACACCATCGCCCGCCCTACCGCGCGGTTTCGGCGGTCGCCCGCGTGGCCTCCCGGCGCTGCTGCGCCGGTACCTCGACATCCGTCCTCGCGGCCCTGAAGTGGCGGGCGGCGCGGCGGGCGCGGGCGGCCCAGGCGCTGCGCCCGGCCTTCCGCAGTTCCTCGGCCCGGTAGGCGGCTTCGGCTCGGACCGCGTCCAGAAGCAGATCGCTGTGCATCGTGTTCCCCTGTCCCTGAGTTCTCCGTTTGGTAGTACTCAGGTTCGTCCTGAGGGGGCACCTCAGGCATCGGGTGATCACGCAGGCCTGACCGCGAAAAGACCCCTTACTCCCGGTCGAGCCCAGCTCGGCGGGGGTAAGGGGTCTTTCCCAGTGCCTCAGTCGTGCGCCGGGCCGCCGGTCCGCACCACGGCCAGCAGCCCCCGCCAGCCCGACGAAGGCAGGCGGAACGCACCCCCTTCGGGGTCCTTCGAGTCGCGCACCGCGGCACCACCGGCGACGAACGCGACCTCGACGCAGTCGTTGCCGCCGCCGCTGTGACTGCTCTTGCGCCACCGCGCCCCGGACAGTTCGGCTTCCATGGTCCCCACTCCTTACTCTGTCCTCGGTTCCAGTTGGTGCACCGGAGCCGGTACGGCCGCCTGTTCGGCGAACCGTCCGGCTGCCTCGGCGATCAGTGCCACCGAGTCGTCCGGCTTCAGTGCGGCCGCGCGCAGATGGTCGAACATCAGCCCGTAGCGCCGGACGTCTGTGGGTTCTTCCAGGTAGAGGCCGCTGGAGGTGCTGTCGTCGACGTAGACGACGTCCGGGTCGGCCTGCTCCGGGAAGCCCATGATCAGGAAGGGGCCCTCCATGCCGGGGTGCGCGCCGGCCCCGAACGGCACGACCTGGACGGTCACGTTCGGCTTCTCGGCGACTGCGACCATGCGGTAGAGCTGCTCGGCCATCACTTCGGGGCCGTCGACGACCCGGCGCAGCACGGCTTCGTCCATCACCGCCCAGTACTCCGGCGGCGGCGTCTCGGACAGCAGCTCCTGGCGGGCCATCCGGGCGGCGACGCGGCGCCGGATCTCGGCGTCGTCGGCGTCCGGCCGCAGCGCGCGGATCACCGCGCGGGCGTACCGCTCGGTCTGCAGCAGCCCTGGCACCAGCAGCGCCTGGAACGCGCAGAGTGAGCTCGCGTCGGCTTCCAGCCCGACGAAGGTGCCGGTGAAGACCTCGTTGTAGGCGTGCCACCAGCCGCGCTTGCGGGCCTCCCTGGCCAGCTGGACGAGCGCCTCCTGCTCGTCACCGGTGATCCCGTAGAGGGCCAGCATGTCCCGGGCGTCGCGCGGGGTGACCCCGACGTGGCCGGTCTCGATGCGGCTGATCTTCGAGGCGGAGCACTCGAGCTTCTCGCCCACCTCGTCGATGGTGAGGTCCGCGGCTTCGCGGAGCCGGCGCAGCTCGCCGGCCAGCCTCCGGCGGCGGACCGTGGGGCTCTGTCCCCTTGCCATCGCGGTACCTCCGGATGTCGACGGCCGTCGTGGCCGTTCACTTGCTTCCTGCATCTAACCAGCCGGGCGTGAACCCGGTGGAGCATTAACTTGTGTCGATTCCCGGCTCCGGATCTGCAATTTGCAGAATGCTTCTGTATCCTCGCAGCCTGCACTGCGAAGGGCGGCGCGACCACGGCGGACACTCTGTCCCCTGTGGTCACGACCGGCCTCTGAGCAGGGTAGACGATGATCGCCGGAAGTGCCGTCCGGTCATTCGGCGAAGGGGTCCGGGGCCGTCCCCCGATCGGTCCCGGCCCCCGACGCCCGAGCCGGATGCCCTTTTCCGGTCACGAATATTCGAAGTATTCATCGCTCGAAAGGGTGATTTCCCGGCGAACTTCACAAGACGCGCAACAGTCCTTCTTGGACGACCGTCGCGATGAGCGTGCCGTCCGCGGCGAAGAACCGGCCGGTGGCGAGGCCGCGGGCTCCGGACGCGGTGGGTGACGCGCTGTCGTAGAGGAACCACTCGTCGGCGCGGAACGGCCGGTGGAACCACAGCGCGTGGTCGAGGCTCGCGCCGAGCACCTTGTCGGTGTCCCAGTAGACGCCGTGGCGCGCGAGCACCGAGTCCAGCAGGGTCATGTCCGAGGCGTAGGTGAGCACGCAGACGTGGAGCAGCTGGTCCGCGGGGAGCTTGCCGTCGGCCCGCATCCACACCTGGTTGCGCGAGGGCCGCTCGCCGGTTTCGCGGGTGATCCACGGCGGCTCGTTGACGTACCGCACGTCGATTGGCCGCGGCCGGGCGTGCGCGCCGATCGCGTAGCCCTCGGCGCGTTCCATCAGCGTCGGCAGCGTCTCCGGCTCCGGCACGCCCTCCGGCATGGCTTCGGCGTGCTCGATGCCCGGTTCGTCCTTCTGGAACGACGCCGAGAGCGAAAAGATCGCCTTGCCGTGCTGGATGGCGACGACCCGGCGGGTGGTGAACGACCGGCCGTCCCGGATCCGGTCGACCTCGTACACGATCGGCACGCTGGGATCGCCACCGCGGATGAAGTACGCGTGCAGCGAGTGGACCCGGCGTTCCTCGGGGACCGTGCGCCCGGCCGCGACCAGCGCCTGGCCGGCGACCTGCCCGCCGAACACCCGCACCGGCGAGTGGGCGGGCGAGACACCCCGGAAGATGTTCTCTTCGATCTTCTCCAGGTCGAGCAGCGCGATCAGGCGGTCGAGCACCGGCTGGCCGCCACCGGGGAACTCCAGTTCGGTGGCGGCCGTCCTGGCCAATTCAGTCATGCCCGGACTTTACGTCCATACTGAGCGGTCGGTCTCTCAAGCGTGGTCGTCTTCACCGAGGCGGTGCACGTGGATGAGGTTGGTCGAGCCCACGGTGCCCGGCGGGGAGCCCGCGACGATGACGACCAGGTCGCCCTTCTGGTACTTGCCCATGTCGAGCATCGCGTGGTCGACCTGCTGGATCATCTGGTCGGTCGAGTCCACCCGAGGCACGATGTGGGTGTTGGTGCCCCAGGTCATCGACAGCTGGCTGCGCACGCACTCTTCGGGCGTGAAGGCCAGCAGCGGGAGCCGCGTGTGCAACCGGGCGAGCCGGCGCACGGTGTCGCCGGACTGCGTGAACGCGACCAGCGCCTTCGCGTTGAGCCGCTCGCCGATGTCACGGGCGGCGTAGGAGATCACGCCGCGCTTGGTGCGGGGGACGTGCGTCAGCGGGGGCACGATCGGCGAGTCGGTCTCGACCGCCTCGATGATCCGGCCCATCGTCTGCACGACCTCGATCGCGTACCGGCCGACCGAGGTCTCGCCGGACAGCATCAGCGCGTCGGCGCCGTCGAGCACCGCGTTGGCGACGTCGGAGGCCTCGGCGCGGGTCGGGCGGGAGTTGTTGATCATCGACTCGAGCATCTGCGTCGCGACGATGACCGGCTTCGCGTTCTCGCGGCAGATCTGGATGGCGCGCTTCTGCACCAGCGGGACCTGCTCCAGCGGCAGCTCGACGCCGAGGTCGCCGCGGGCGACCATCACCGCGTCGAAGGCCAGCACGATGGCCTCGAGGTTGTAGACGGCCTCGGGCTTCTCGATCTTGGCGACGACCGGCAGCCTGCCCTTGCCGACGCGGTCCATCACCTGGTGGACGAGGTCGATGTCGGCCGGCGAGCGCACGAACGACAGGGCGATGAAGTCGACGCCCAGCTCGAGCGCGAACTCCAGGTCCTCGATGTCCTTCTCGGACATGGCCGGCACGGAGACGTCCATGCCGGGCAGCGAGACGCCCTTGTTGTTGCTGACCGGGCCGCCTTCGGTCACCTCACAGACCACGTCCGGGCCCTCGACGCCCTTGACCACCAGGCCGACCTTGCCGTCGTCGACGAGCAGCCGGTCACCGGGCTTGGCGTCCTTCGCCAGGCCCTTGTAGGTGGTCGAGACCCGGTCGTGGGTGCCCGCGACGTCCTCGACGGTGATCCGGACCACGTCGCCGGTGTGCCACTCGACCGGCCCGCCGGCGAACGTGCCCAGGCGGATCTTCGGGCCCTGCAGGTCGGCGAGGATGCCGACCGCCCGGCCGCTCTCGGCGGCCGCGGCCCGGATGAGGTCGTAGACCTCCTTGTGGTCACCGTGGCTGCCGTGGCTGAAGTTCATTCTTGCCACGTCCATCCCCGCGTCCACGAGCGCACGCATCTTCTCGGGCGTGGCGGTGGCGGGGCCCAGGGTACAAACGATCTTCGCGCGTCGGCTCACGTCCGCATAGCGTAGTCCCTCTTCGCGCGTTCGTCTGTACCGATACCGAATGTTCAAGAAAGTGTTCAGACACTCCCCAGGTCAACCCCGCTAACGGCGTGGCCGCTCACTCGGCCCGACCCGGTCGCGGGCCCACTCGTTGAACTCGCGCAGCTGCCGCCAGGCCTTGCGGACGCGGTCGAGGGCGGCGCGCTCGTGGAGGACGTCGTCGGGCTCCCAGCCCCGGACGGCGTACACCGACCGGTGCCGCAGCAGGTCGAGCCGGGGGTGGCCGGCGTCGAACCCGCGGGGCTTCGACTTCAGCCGGTCGCCCTTGATCTCCCAGCCGGCGCGTTCGAGCTTCGCGAGGATCTTCCGCAGCGCCTCGCCGTGCAGCTCGGTGTCGACGGCCTGGCGGAACCGGGCGAGCTGGTCGGGCTCCAGGTGGAAGCAGCCGCCACCGACGCGCAGGCCGTCCGGGCCGACTTCGACGTAGTACGCGCCGCCGCCGCGGCCCTGCTCGATCACCGCGCCGCAGTGCGTCTTGTACGGCGTCTTGTCCTTGGCGAAGCGGACGTCGCGGTAGGGGCGGAACACCTTGGGGTCGCCGAAGCCGTCGGAGAACTCGGGGGCCAGCTCGGCCAGCAGGGCTTCCATCGGCGCCCGGACGTCGGTCTTGTAGGTCTCGACGTGGTCGTCCCAGTAGGGCTTGGAGTTGTCCTCCACCAGGCCGTCGTAGAAGTCGATGGCGTACTCGCCGAATCCGCTGAACGTCACGCCCGCGACGATAAACGGGGGCACCGACAGGTTCCGGCCCGGAGGCCGACATTCCTTGACAGGAATATGCCCCGCGGAGCACATTTCAGGGGTGATGCGGACCTTCGACGTGCTGGCCGAACCCCGGCGCCGGACCATCCTCGACCTGCTGCGGGACGGCGAGCGCTCGGTGGGCGAGCTGGTCGGCGAGCTGAACCTGAGCCAGCCGGCGGTGTCGAAGCACCTGCGCGTGCTGCGCGAAGCGGGGCTCGTCACGGTGCGGGTGGCGGCGCAGCGCCGGTGCTACGCACTGCGGCCCGAGCCGCTGGCGGAGGTCGACGCCTGGCTGGCGCCGTACCGGCGCTTCTGGTCGGACCGCCTCGACGCGCTGGAGCGCCGCCTGGACGCCACCGACCCGCGCTGACGGGCCCCGGATGTCATGAACGACTCTTTCCTGTCGTCGGACGACAGGAAAGAGTCGTTCATGACGTTTCGGAGGGCCAGTACTCGCTCAGGGCCGGTCGAACGTGATGCCGCGGTCGGCCGCGCGGCGCTCGCCCCACTCGTACAGCGCCTGCAGGACCGGGCGGAGCTCCTCCCCCACCTCCGTCAGGTGGTACTCGACGTGCGGGACCCGGCCGTCGAACTCCTCGCGGCGGACGATGCCGTCCGCCGCCAGCTCGCGCAGCTGCTGGGTCAGCATCTTCTCGCTCACGCCCGGCATCCGGCGCCGCAGTTCGCCGTAGCGGTGGGCGCCTTCCTTGAGGTGCGCGAGGATCACCGGTTTCCACTTGCCGCCGATCAGGTCGACGGCCAGCTCGGCCGCGCAGTGGTAGCGCTTCATCCCGTTCTCCCCTACGCACCGGAAAGTACGTGGTTGCCCGGCCGGGCCACCACTGGTTGCCTGGACCGGTGATCGTCGAATACCTCCGCTACACCGTGCCAGAAACCGCGCGGGCGGACTTCGAAAAAGCCGCCGCCGGACACCGGTTCGAGCGGGGCGCCGGCCGGTACCTCGTGCGCGCCGAAGCCCCCTTCGCCGGCATCGAGGGCTTCACGCCCGACGGTGAGCCCGAGCGGTACGAGACCACCACTCCCACGCTCTACGAGTGGGCGGGCGGCCGCGACGCCCTCATAAGGCTGCTGACGATCTTCTACGGCCACGTCCTCGAAGACCCGCTGCTCGAACCGGTGTTCCGTCACATGGACGCCCACCACGCCGAGCACGTCGCGGTTTGGCTCGGCGAGGTCTTCGGGGGCCCGGCCGCCTACTCGGGCGAGCACGGCGGCCACGCCCACATGATCGGCCGCCACCTCGGCCGCGGGATCACCGAACAGCAGCGCCGCCGGTGGGTGAGCCTGCTGCTCGACGCCGCCGACGAGGCCGGCCTGCCCGCCGACCCCGAGTTCCGGGCCGCGTTCGCGGGCTACGTCGAGTGGGGCAGCCGGCTCGCCGTGCTCTTCTCGGCCCCCGGGGCCGAGCCGAACCCGCACGAACCCGTGCCGCACTGGGACTGGACGATGCCGCCCTGGCAGCCACCGGCGCCCTAGCCGCATAGTGAGGGCAGTCGGAAGGAGGCTGCCCTTGATCCGGGTCGACGGCCGGACCTTGCGGTGCGCGGACGTGGTGACCGCGGCGCGCACCGGGGGTCCGCTGGACATCGACGTCTCGATCGCCGCCCTGCGCGCGGCCGAGCACGCGTGGAAGCTCGCGGACGAACTGAGCACCCGGCGGGTGGTCTACGGCCGGACCACCGGCGTCGGGGCCAACAAGGACGACACGGTCGCGCACTCGACCGACCACGGGCTGCGGCTGCTGCGCAGCCACGCGGGCGGCAGCGGGGACCCGATGCCGAACGGCCAGGTGCGGGCGATGATGCTGATCCGGCTCAACCAGCTGCTGACCGGGCGGTCGGGGATCAGCCCGGAGCTGATCGGCGCGCTGGCCGACGCGGTCCGGACCGGCGCGCTGCCGCTGGTGCACCGGCTCGGCGCGATCGGCACCGGCGACCTCGCGCCACTGGCCGAGACGGCGCTCGCGCTCACCGGCGAGCGGCCGTGGCTGACCGGGCACGTGCCGCCGGTGCCGGTGCAGGCGGGGGACGCGCTGGCGTTCATGAGCAGCAACGCCGCCACGCTCGCCGAAGCGACGCTGGCGGCGATGCGGCTGGACACGCTGACCCGCGCGAGCCACGCCATCGCGGCGCTGACGTACGTCGCACTCGACGGCAACCCCGAGGCGTACGCGACGCCGGTGCACGAAGCGCGTCCGCACGCGGGACAGGTCGCGTGCGCGGCCGAGATGCGGCGGCTGCTGGGCATGCACCAGACGCCGAAGCCGGGACGGCGGATCCAGGACCCGTTCGGCTTGCGGGCGTTCCCGCAGGTCCAGGGCCCGGCGCTGGACGCGATCCACTACCTGCGGGACGTCCTCGCGGTGGAGATCAACGCCAGCACCGAGAACCCGATGATCTCGACGGCGCACGGCGACGCGTACCACCACGCGCACTTCCACACGGCGTACGTCTCGACGGCGCTGGATCAGGCGCGGGCGACCGTCCACCAGGTGGCGGAGCTGTCGGTGGCGCGGCTGGGCGACCTCGTGGAACCGGAGTTCACCGGGCTGCGGCCGTTCCTCGCGGCGGGCCCGGCGGGCAGTTCGGGCGTGATGATCCTGGAGTACGTCGCCCACGACGCCCTGACGGAACTGCGGCAAGCGGCCCTTCCGGCGACGCTCGGCACGGCGGTGGTGTCCCGCGGCATCGAGGACCACGCGAGCTTCTCGACGCAGGCGGCCCGCGCGGCGACGGCGGCGTGTTCGGCCTACCAGCAGGTGCTGGCGTGCGAGCTGGTGGCGGCGGTCCGCGCCTTGCGGATGCGGGAGGCCGATCTGGTCGAGCTGCCGGTGCGGGACGCGTTCGAAACGGCGTCGGCGGTGCTGGAGGAGAGCGTCGAAGACCGGCCGCTCACCGGGGACATCGCCGCCGCCGTCGGGGTGCTGGACAAGCTGGCCCGCATCTAGCGTGAACCCGGATCGCCCGTTCTGCCAACAAGGCGCCGGGACGACCGGTTCGGTGGTGAGCCAGAGCATCGTCGACGCGGTGCGCCAGCGGCCCTGAACGCGCGAAGGGCCGCCCCGGGATTCCCGGAGCGGCCCTTCGAACGGGGAACTCAGCCGAAGAAGACTTCGGCTTCCTGGTAACGCTCGACCGGGACCGTCTTCAGCTCGGCCGTCGCCTCGGACAGCTTCACGCGGACGATGTCGGTGCCCTTGAGGGCGACCATCACGCCGAAATCGCCGTCGGCGACCGCGTCGACCGCGTTGAGGCCGAACCGGGTGGCCAGGACGCGGTCGTACGCCGTCGGGGTACCGCCGCGCTGAACGTGGCCCAGCACGACCGCGCGGGACTCCTTGCCGGTGCGGTGGGCGATCTCGTCGGCCAGCCAGGTGCCGATGCCGCCGAGACGGACGTGCCCGAAGGCGTCCTTCTCGCCGGTCAGCAGCTTCTCCTCGCCGCCCTCGGGCAGCGCGCCCTCGGCGACGACGATGATCGGCGCGAACTCCTTCTCGAAGCGGCGCTCGACCCAGGAGACGACCTGGTCGACGTTGAAGTGCCGCTCCGGCACCAGGATCACGCTCGCGCCGCCGGCCAGGCCGGAGTGCAGCGCGATCCAGCCGGCGTGGCGGCCCATGACCTCGACGACCAGCGCGCGGTGGTGCGACTCGGCCGTGGTGTGCAGCCGGTCGATCGCCTCGGTCGCGATGGAGACCGCGGTGTCGAAGCCGAAGGTGTAGTCGGTGGCGCCCAGGTCGTTGTCGATCGTCTTGGGGACACCGACGACGCCGACGCCGTCGTCGGTCAGCCGCTTCGCGACGCCGAGGGTGTCCTCGCCGCCGATCGCGATCAGCGCGTCGACGCCCTGGTCCGCGAGGACCTGCTTGATCTTGTCGACACCGCCCTCGACCTTGTACGGGTTGGTGCGCGAGGACCGCAGGATGGTGCCGCCGCGGGTGAGGATGTCCTCGACGTCGTTCAGGCCCAGCGGGCGGCTGTCCCCGGTGAGCGGGCCGTTCCAGCCGTTGCGGAAGCCCACGAAGTCCCAGCCGTGCACCTCGATGCCCTTACGCACCACCGCGCGGATGACCGCGTTGAGTCCCGGGCAGTCGCCGCCGCCGGTCAGCACACCGACACGCATGAGAAGCCTCCGTCTGTTCTCAGGAGATGACAGTCACATTTCGTCGTGTGCCAGCGTAGCGGCTTTCCTCTGGATCGGTGCAGCCCCCACCACCTGCCGAATCGGTCCGGGTCCGGCCTGTGCTACGTTGAGCCCGTGCAGCGCTATTTCTGGTTTACGAAGTCGGCCCCGGGTGGGCACGGCGGCGTGAACCTGCGCTGACCACCACCCCGAGCCGGATCTCCAACCGGCTCGGCGAGTCCCCCGCGGGTCGGTGTCCACCAGGAAGGAACACCCCCGCGATGACACTCTCCGTCGGACCGGCCACCATCGGTGACCTCGACGCCGCGCGCACCACGTCGATCAGTCCGCTCATTTCGCCCGCGCTGCTGCGCGAAGACCATCCGGTCGACGCCGCCGTCGCCAAGGTCGTGCGGCAGGGCCGCGCCGACACCGTCGACATCCTCGAAGGCCGCGACGACCGGCTGCTCGTCGTGGTCGGCCCGTGCTCGGTGCACGACCCCGAAGCCGCGCTCGACTACGCCCGCCGGCTGGCCGCCAAGGCCGACGAGCTGCACGACGACCTGCACATCGTGATGCGCGTGTACTTCGAGAAGCCGCGCACGACGCTGGGCTGGAAGGGCCTGATCAACGACCCGGACCTCGACGGCACCTTCGCGGTCAACAAGGGCCTGCGGATGGCGCGCAAGCTGCTGCTCGACGTCTCCGAGCTGGGGCTGCCGGTCGGGTGCGAGTTCCTCGACCCGATCACGCCGCAGTTCATCTCCGACATCGTGACGTGGGGCTCGATCGGCGCGCGGACGGCGGCGAGCCAGGTGCACCGGCAGCTGTGCAGCGCGCTGTCGATGCCGGTGGGGATCAAGAACTCCACGGAGGGCGACGTCCAGGTGGCGGTCGACGCGACCCGCGCGGCCGCGGCGAGCCACGTGTTCCCCGGCATCAACACCGACGGCCTCGCGGCGCTGCTGACGACATCGGGCAACCCGGACTGCCACGTGATCCTGCGCGGCCACAACGGCGGCCCGAACTACGACGCTTCGACGGTGGCGGACACGTTGGCGCGGCTGGCGAAGGCGGGCCTGCCGGAGCGGGTGATCATCGATGCTTCGCACGGCAACAGCGGCAAGGACCACGTGCGGCAGGCGGCGGTCGTGCGCGAGCTGGCTTCGCGGATTTCCGCTGGTGAGCGCGGGATTTCCGGGCTGATGATGGAGAGCTTCCTGGCGGCGGGGCGGCAGGACCTTTCGCTGGGCCACGCATCGGAGCTGACTTACGGGCAGTCGATCACGGACGCGTGCCTGGCCTGGGACGACACGGCACCGCTGCTCGACGAGCTGGCCTCGGCCGTGCGGGCGCGCCGCTGAGAGGTCCCCGGCCTGGGGGTCCCCCGGATTTCACGTTACCGGGGGACCCCGACAGTTCCGGGCCGTGCGACGGGGCGGATCGGCGCCGCGGCCGGGGCCGGGCGTGCGAACGGTCCGTTCGGGCCGTGCCGACGGCACGAACGGACCGTTCGAACCCCGGCGGCAGCGCGGACGGATGATTCGCCCCGCGGCGGCAGTACGAGCGATCACTTACGCCGCGGCGGCAGCACGAACGGACCGTTCAGGCTGCGGCAGCCGCGCGAAAGGACCGTTCGGACCGTGTCAACGGCACGAGCGGACCGTTCGCGCCGCGGCGGCCCGGCAAGCCGCGGAAAGTGTCGGTGCCTGCCGGTAGCGTGGAAAACGGGGGGCGCCCCCAGAGCCGCGCCGCGCCGCCTGGTCAGTGGTGGTGGAAGTACTCCTCGATGACTTCCCAGCGGGCCAGGTTGTGCCGGGCGTCGGCGAGGGCGTCGTGCTGGTCGGTCGGGGCCGCCGGGAGCTTCGGCTTGCCCGCGTCCTCCCAGCGCTGGCGCAGGTCACGCGTGAACCTCGGCAGCTGCCGGGGCAGCGCCGGCATCGGGCCCCACAGCTGGGCGAGCGCGACGTGGTCGTACGCGGCGAACCACGCCCACAGCTCGATGCCGCCCGGTGGCTTGCCGAAGAACTCCAGCAGGTCGGTGCGGATCTTCTCGCGGCTGCGCCAGGCCGGGTCCGCGGGCGAGGGCAGCTTGTCCAGGACGTGGTCGCGGACCCACGCTCCCGCGCGGGCCGGGTCGAACTCGGTCGACACCGCGTAGAACTCGCGGCCCCGCTCGTCCACCACTCCGATCGACACCAAATCGATCGTCACGCCGTCTTCGATGAACTCGGTGTCGTAGAAAAAACGCACTGGTGGAAACTAGCAGTGGCGCGAAGCGCCTCCGTTGAGGGCGGCGGCCGGGAGGAAGCCAGAGGTGGGTCAGCCGACCTTCGAGTCCGGCACCCGGGCCGCGTCGCGTGCGCCAGGCTGCGCGGGCACCGAAGGTTTCACCCCCGCGGCCTCGGCCGCCAGGAGCTCCTTCGCCTTCGCCGCGTAGATGTCGACGTACTCCTGACCGGACAGCTCCATCAGGGCGTACATGATCTCGTCGGTGATGGACCGCTCGATGAAGCGGTCGCCCGCGAGGCCCTCGTACCGCGAAAAGTCGAGGGGCTTGCCGAACCGGACCTCGAGGCGGCGCGGCCACCACATCTTGGAACCGATCGGGTTGACCTTGTCCGTGCCGATCATCGCCACCGGGACCACCACGCCGCCGGACTCCAGGGCGATCCGGGCCACGCCCGTCTTGCCCTTGTACAGGCGTCCGTCCGGGGAGCGCGTGCCCTCCGGGTAGATACCGAGCAGGTGGCCCTCGCGAACCAGGCGGATCGCCGTGTCGAGCGCGGCCTGCGCGGCGTTGCCGCCCGACCGGTCGATCGGGAACTGGCCGACGCCGGTGAAGAACCACTTCTTGAGCGTGCCCTTGAAGCCGGGCTCGGTGAAGTACTCGGACTTGGCCGGGAAGGTCACCTTGCGCTTGACCCGCAGCGGCATGAAGAACGAGTCCGCGACCGCCAGGTGGTTGCCCGCCAGGATCGCGCCGCCGGTCTCGGGGATGTTCTCCGCGCCGACGACCTTGGTCGGCCAGAGCGCCTTGAGCAGCGGTCCGAGGAACACCCACTTCATGAGCCAGTACAGCACCGGTGCCTCAGTCCTCCATCGCAGCCGCAGCCCCTGTTCACCCGCGTCGGACAGCCTACGAAGCCGGGTGGCCGCCGCACAACGCAGACCACCCGGTTACCACTTCCGCAGCGATCGATCTCACAGCGAATTCCGGGCCCGGGCGGACGCCCACAACGCTCGCCGGGCGTGAGAGCATGGATGGACTGCCCCGCTCACATGGAAGGCGATCGCATGGGCGTGCTCGCCGGCGCGGAACCGTTCGGCCACACCGGTTCGGCCGAGACCGGGTTCCTGCTCTGCCACGGGTTCACCGGTACCCCGGCGAGCATGCGGGCCTGGGGAGACCACCTGGCCGGGGCCGGGTTCACGGTGCGCTGCCCGCTGCTGCCCGGCCACGGCACCCGCTGGCAGGACCTCAACCGCACGACGTGGGAGGACTGGTACGGCGCGGTCCGCGAGGCGCTGCTCGCGCTGCTGGCGACGTGCAAGACCGTCTTCGTCGGCGGCCTGTCGATGGGCGGCACCCTCACGCTGCGCCTCGCCGAGGAGTTCGGCGACCGGATCGCCGGGATCGTGCTGGTCAACCCGTCCGTGACGCGGCTGAAGTGGGACACGCGGCTGCTGCCGGTGCTGGGCCGGGTGGTGCCGTCGGTGCCGGCGATCGCGAACGACATCAAGAAGCCGGGCGAGACCGAGCTGGCCTACCCGCGGACCCCGGTGCGCGCGGCGGCGAGCCTGGCGCGGCTGTGGGCGGTCGTGCGCGCCGACCTGGCCAAGGTGACGCAGCCGGTGCTGCTGCTGCACTCGTCGGTCGACCACGTCGTCGAGCCGGTGAACTCGCAGCTGGTGCTGAACGGCGTGTCGAGCACCGACGTCACCGAGGTCGTGCTCGAAGACAGCTACCACGTGGCGACGCAGGACAACGACGCCGAGGTGATCTTCACGCGCAGCGTCGAGTTCGCGAAGGCGCACGCCGCCCAGCCGGAGGAGACCGCATGAGCCGCGGGAAGGACGGGCCGGAGGACGTCGACGCGACGTTCGCCGAGATCGTCGCCGACCTGCGGGCCGGCGGGTTCGGGCTCCCCGAAGAAGACACCGCGGACACCACGGACACCGGCGCCGCCACCGCGCCCGGGGTGGGCGCGGAGAACGAGTCGCGGAAGACGCCGGAGCGGCCCGCCGAGCCGCCGGTCGTGGACACCCCGCCGGAGCCCGGCTGGCGGTCCGGCGGCACGTCGTGGGACGCCACGATGTTCTCCGACGACCCCGCGGACGACGACGAGCACTACATCCCGCCGGAGCCGCCGCCGCTGCCGCGGCCGAAGATGGGCGCGTTCCTCATCCTGCTGCTGTTCCTGTCCGGGCTGTTCCTGCTGATCCTGCCCGGCGCGATCGGGGTCGGCCCGACGGTGGCGACGCCGCTGGGCATCCTCGCGCTCGCGACGTCGATCGCGCTGCTGCTGCTCCGCGTCCGCCAGGGGCCGCCGCCCGGCGCCGACCCCAGCAACGGCGCCCAGGTCTGACGCGCACGGCGATGCACATCGAGTTCAGCCCTTCGCGGCGATCGACCGTCGGCGCGGAGTGGGAGCTCGGCCTGGTGGACCGGCGCAGCGGCGAGCTGTCCTCGGTCGCCGAGCAGATCCTCGAGGCCGTCCGCCCGGACGGCGCGGCCGAGCACCCGAAGATCAAGCAGGAGCTGCTGCTCAACACCATCGAGATCATCACCGGGGTCTGCGACACGATCGCCGAGGTCAAGGCCGACCTGAACGACTCCCTCGACGTCGTGCACGGCGTCGCCGACCCGCTCGGCGTCGAGATGTTCTCGGCGGGGACGCACCCGTTTTCGAACTGGTACCAGCAGAAGGTCACCGACAAGGAGCGCTACGCCAAGCTCATCGACCGGACCCAGTGGTGGGGACGGCAGATGCTGATCTACGGCGTCCACATCCACGTCGGCATCGACCACCGCGAGAAGGTGCTGCCGATCCTCGACGGGCTGCTCAACTACGCGCCGCACCTGCAGGCGCTGTCGGCGTCGTCGCCCTACTGGGGCGCCGAGGACACCGGGTACGCGTCGAACCGGGCGCTGATGTTCCAGCAGCTGCCGACGGCCGGGCTGCCGTTCCAGTTCCGGAAGTGGGCGGAGCTGGAGAGCTACGTCGAGGACATGTTCACCACCGGCGTGATCGACAGCTTCTCGGAGATCCGCTGGGACATCCGGCCGTCGCCGAAGCTCGGCACGATCGAGATGCGCGTGTGCGACGGCCTGCCGACGCTGGAGGAGGTCGGCGCGATCGCGGCGCTGACGCAGTGCCTGGTCGACGACTTCAGCGAGCGCCTCGACGACGGCGAGATCCTGCCGTCGCTGCCGCCGTGGCACGTGCAGGAGAACAAGTGGCGCGCGGCCCGCTACGGCACCGACGCGATCGTCATCCTGGACGCGGCCGGGCGCGAGCGGCTGGTCACCGACGACGTGGTGGATCTGCTGGACCGGCTGGAGCCGGTGGCGCGGCGGCTCGGCTGCGTCCCGGAGCTGCGCGACGTCGAAACGATCCTGCGGTACGGGCCGAGCTACCAGCGGCAGCGGGCGGTTCGCGAACGGCACAAGGGCAGCCTCAAGGCCGTGATGGCGTCGCTGGTCGCCGAGATGCGGGACGGGATAGCGAAGGACTAGAGCTCGTCGAGCTGGGTCCGGAGCGTGCCGGGGCCGAGGATCGACGCGCCGTGCGCTTCCACGCGGCGGCGCAGCTCCCGGTCGGCGGTCGCGACCAGCACCTTGGCCTTCTGGTGCGCGACGACCTCGACGATCTTCGAGTCGCCGTCGGTGTCCGCCGCGACGACCTCGACGCCCGGGATCCCGGTGACGTTCCTGGCCTTGCCTTCGACGACCATGATGATCCGGGGCCACCAGGTGACCGCCGGGTCGGCCGGGTCCGGCACACCGGCTTCGGCGAGCTTCGCGAGCTGGTCGCGGAGGCGCTCGGCGGCGCCGTGCCGGTCGCGCCACCAGCCGTCCGGCCGCGAGCCGACGACGTTGGCCGCGTCCACGACGAGGACCAGCTCCTGGCCCACGCGGTCGCGCAGATCCGGCCAGGCGGCGGCGAAGTCGCGGTGCAGCCGGTACCCGGGCACGTCGTCGGGGTCCACCCAGCGCACCTCCGCACTTTCGGTGTTGGCGGCCCGCGCCTCGGCTCCGTCGGCCAGGGCGAGCACGGTCGTGTAGCTCCAGTCCCCATGGTCCACCACGGACGCGGCGACCGCGCGGAAGGCCTCGGCGGAGATGGCGGCCTCTTCGAGCGCTTCGCGGGCAGCCGCGCCTCTCGCGGTCTCCCCGGCTTCGATGGCGCCGCCGGGCAAGGCCCAGGTGCGGCCGTGGTGCACCCACCAGGCGCGTCTTTGGAGCAGGACACCGCGGGCGGGGTCGGCGAGCAGCAGGCCGGCGGCGCCGTAGCGGCCCCAGTGCAGCCGCCCGCAGGAGCAGCGGACGAACACGCTCGCGGACGGCCGGCTCACCCGACCAGCGTGACACACTGCGGCATGGTCCGCTTCGATCAGCTCAAGAGCTCCTTCTGGCGGGACGGCCCCGGTGAAGCGCTGACGGATGACGCGCTCGCCCGCGCCGAACGGGAGTTGAGTGTCCGGCTGCCCGCCGAGCTGGCCGAGCTGCTGCGCCTGCGGGACGGCGGGACGGTCGCCGACGGCTGCGACGCCTTTCCCACCCGCGAGCCGACCTCCTGGAGCGAGACGCACGTTCCGTTCGACCTGCTCCACGGCGTGGGCTCCGGCGCCGGGATCTCCCTGCTGGACTCGGCCTACCTGGTCGGCGAGTGGGGCCTGCCCGCCTCGATCGTGCTGTTGTCGGGAGACGGGCACACGTGGATCGGCCTCGACTACCGCCGATCGGCGACCCCGGCCGTGACGTGGTTCGACGCCGACCGCGAAACCGAACTTCCGCTGGCGCCGACGTTCCGGGACTTCGCCGAAGGTCTCGTGCCCGCGGCGAACTTCCCCTGGGCCTGATCAGACCGGGGGCTTCCGGCGGCCACTCCGACCACCGATGATCGCCGTCAAGGCGATGCCCACCACGATGCCGCCGAGCAACACGAAGGCCAGCACCATGCTCGGCACCAGCGGCTTGATCCAGAACTGCGCCACCAGCATCCAGCCGGCCAACGGTGTCCACGCCGCGATCGCCTTCAGCCACTTGCGACGCGCCTTCCGCAGCAGAAGACCGCCGGCCACGATCAAGACCGCGCCACCCACGCCGATCCACAGGTCCACTGTCCCCTCCCGGAACCTGGATACCCGGTTCACGGACGGGTGACACCGCCGGTGTGCTCCGTTCCGAGCAGCCCCGTTTTCCACGCTACCGGGGGCCACCGACAGTTCCGGTCGGCCGGGCAGCGGGTCAGACGGGTGCTTTGGCCGCTTCCAGGGCGAGGGCCGCCGCGCCGACGATCGCCGTGTCGTCGCCCAGGTGAGCCGTTCGGATCCTCGCCAACGGGCGGTGGCGGGCTCCCGTGATCGCGCCCGCGTAGTGCTCGCGGGCCTCGTCCAGGAACAGGGGCGCCGACTCCGATACTCCGCCGCCGATCACGATGATCTCCGGGTCGAACACGTCCGCGACCAGGGCCAGGCCCTCGCCCAGCCACTTCGCCAGCTCCGCCATGGCCAGCTGGGCGATCGGGTCGCCGTCGCGGGCCGCTCCGGCCACCCGGCGGCCCGTCACCGAGCCCGGGTCGCCCGCCACCTGCGGGGCCAGCACCGTCGACCGGCCCGGGTGCCGCGCGAGCAGCTCCACCGCCGTCGCCGCCAGGGCCGTTCCGCTGCAGTAACGCTCCCAGCAGCCGTACTTGCCGCACGGGCACGGCCGGCCGCCCCGGACCACCGTCAGGTGGCCCAGCTCCGGCGCCACGCCGTACGCGCCGCGATAGAGCTTGCCGTCCAGCAGGAGGCCCGCGCCGATGCCCGTGCCCAGTGCCACCAGCGCCGCCACCTGGGCGCCGCGGGCCGCGCCGAAGCGGTGCTCGCCGACGATCGCCGAATTGACGTCGTGCTCCAGCAGCACCGGCAGGCCGACGCGCTTTTCGATCCGGTCGGCGACCGGGGCGCCGCGCCACGCCAGGTGCGGCGCGAACATCACCGACCGGCGGTCGCGCGCCACGAACCCGGCCACGGCCAGGCCGACCCCGGCCACTTCGTGCCGGTTGCGCAGGTCCTCGACCACGCCGGCGATAGCGTCCTCGAGGGCGCCCTCCTCGGTCGGTGTCGCGACGCGGGCCGTGTCGAGCAGGGAGCCGCGTTCGTCCACCACGCCGGCCCGGATGCTCGTCCCGCCGACGTCCACCCCTATCGTCCGCACTCAGCTCTCCCACTCGTCGCGCCTGCGGACGGCGATGTGCTGCACCCTGGCCGACACCGTGGCGTCCGCCGCGGGCCGCGGCGCGGGCCGGAACCCGGGCATGTGCACGCCCTCCTGCGGCTCCCAGCGGTCCGCGAGCACCGCGCGCAGCAGGGCGACCAGCTGCGCGAGCTGCTCGGCCAACCGCGCGACCAGCTCGGGCCGTTCCCCCCGCACCACCGCGACGATCGCACAGAGCGGGCACCAGCCGCACGCCGAACCGTCCGGTTTCCCCTCGTCAGGGGTCCCGTAACCACCGGGGCTTCGCCCCGGGCCGGGGGCTCCGCCACCCGGAACCCCCGAAAAGAAGTTGCCGTGGCCGGCCGCGAGCACGCCTTCGAGCCACGGCGCCGCCTTCTCCACGACCATTTCGGCGAGCAGGCGGATCTCCTCCGCCAGGCGCGGCCCGTGTTCCTCTTCGCTCACCCGCGTCCCCGGTTCCCGGCCAGGCTCACGACCAGGCCGTCGGCGTCGGATTCCGCGCCGGTGATCCGGCACGGCCGCAGCGACTCCGGCAGGGCGATGAGCCTGCGGAAGCCGTCCACGGTGATCGCCAGGTCGTCGTCGACGCGGGCGAGATCGACCTCGGCGTCCCGCGCGAGCGGGATCGCGACGCGCAGGGTGTACCCGTCCGGGGCGCGCCGCACGCGCAGCAGCGGGGTGACAGGAGTCCCGTTGCCGTCCAGGGGGTCGCCGCCGCGGTACAACTCGGCGGCGATCTCCAGCAGCGCGGGCAGCCCGACCGGTTCGGCGGCGCGGTGCTCGACCCGCGCGACCGGCGCGATCCCGGTGGCGCCGAGTTCGGCGAGCACGGCGTCCTGCTGCGCGCGGCGCGTGCGCAGCCACGCCGCGGCGCCGCCGCGCCAGAACCCGGGCGCGGGCATCAGCCGGTTCGCGATCAGGCCGTCGACGGCGATACCGCGCAGGGCCAGCGAACTGAGCGTGCGCCGCGCCTCGGCGACGACCACCCGTTCCGGCGTCAGCACCAGCCGGACCGTCGTCACCGCCGGGTCGGTGAGCAGCGCGCGCAGGCCGTCGAGGTGGACGCCGAGCCGGCGCACCGGCTCGGTGACGCGGCGCCCGAACACGCGGGGCAGGTAGCCCGAGACGGCCTCGGGCAGGGCGAGCAGCCGCAGCGTTTCGGCCGTCGGCCCGCAGTCGACGACGATGGTGTCCCACCGGCCGTCCTCGGCCAGCCGGCGGACCTCGGTCAGGGCGAGCAGCTCGTCGACGCCGGGCAGCACGGTGAGCTCTTCGGCGTCCAAGGTGTCGAGTCCGGCGCCGGCCAGGACGGCCTGCAGCTCCGCGCGCAGCCGGTGCCAGGTGGTGTCCACCAGCGTCCGCGCGTCGACCTGCACGCCGGCGAGTAGAGTGTCCACTTCGGACGGTTCCGCGCCGAGGGCGTGACCGTAGGCGTCGGCGAGCGAGTGCGCCGGGTCCGTGGACACGACGAGCGTCTTCCTGCCGCGGGCGGCGAGGGCGGCGCCGGTGGCCGCGGCCAGCGTGGTCTTCCCGACACCCCCCTTGCCGGTGAACAGCAGGATCCGCACCCGCCTACCCCTCGGCCCGCTTCTTGAGCTCCTTCAGCGCGGTGTCCATGACCATCTTCTCGGCCTTGCGGCGCAGCAGGCCGATCATCGGCAGCGCCAGCTCGACCGACAGCGTGTACGTCACGCGGGTGCGGCCGCCGCCGAGGTCGGCCAGCGCGTACCGGCCGTTCTGCGCCTTCTGCATCTGGCCCTTGACCAGGTGCCAGCTGACGCCGAGGCCGTCGTCGTCCCAGTCGTATTCGAGGGTGTAGACGTCCTTGATCGGGCCCGCGTCGAGGGTCAGCTTGACCTGCTTGGCCCGCCCGCCGTCGTCGGTGTCGAGGACCTCGGTCTGCCGGACGGCCTTGGCCCATTCCGGGTACGCGGGGAAGTCGGCGATCACGGCCATCACCCGGCTGGGCTCGGCGTCGACCTCGATGGACTGTGTGGACTGCTCGGCCATGGGTCGAAGCGTAGCCGCCGCGGTTGGTCACCAGCGCAGCACGTAGGGCAGCCCGGTCTCCTTGAAGTGACCCACGTTACGGCACTCGGTCAGGCCGACCCGGGCGCGGGCGGCCAGGGGCTGGTGCACGTGCCCGAACACCGACCAGCGCGGCCGCTGCGCCCGGATCAGCTCCAGCAGCGCCGTCGAACCGATCTCGCTGCGGCGCGCCACGACGTCGTAGGTCAGCTCCGGCAGGGCGGGCGGCCCGTGCGTGCAGAGGACGTCGACGCCGGTGAGCGCGGCGACCCCGCGGTCGTAGTCCTCGCGATCCCGCAGGTAGGGCCGCCAGGCGGCACCCTTGCGGCGGCGCGGGACGACGCCGTCGGGCAACAGCGCGCCGCCCACGAACCCGAACCGCAGGCCGCCGATCTCGGCCACCTCGCCGTCCAGCACCCGGACGCCCTCGCCGGTGAACTCCGGCCACAGCGCCGGGGTGTCGACGTTGCCGGGCGTGGCGTAGGTGGGCGCGGTCATCGCCGCGAACAGCGTCGCGTACTGGGCGCGGATGGCCTCGTCGACCGCGCCGGCCGGGTCGTCGAGGCTCGCCCAGAGCGTCCGCGAGTAGGCAACGGTTTCGTCACGGGTGCCCTCGCGGCGCAGGCGGGCGAACTCGCCGACCTTCTCGGCGCCGAACAGGGCGCCCATGATGCCCTTGTCGTGGTCGCGGTAGTCGACGAAGTCGATCAGGTCGCCGAGCACGACCAGGGCGTCGGCCCCCTCCCCCGCGCGCTTCAGCGCGTCGGCGTTGCCGTGCACGTCCGAAACGACGTGTACCCGCACCCCTGGCCCCCTAGCCTTCGCCGCGCGGAGGAACGCCGGGCTCGCGCCCGTCCTCCAGGATCTCCTTGAGCCCGAGAGCGATCGCCTTCGCCGCACGGGCACGCCGGTCGAACTCCCGGCGCAGGTCGCGCGGCGCCAGCGCACGGGGCGTCCCCGCCGCGTCCGCGGGTGTCGCCCGCAGGAAGTAGTGCAGCAGGGTGCCGTCGAGCACCGGCTCGAGCCAGACCTCCATCGTACCGACGAGGGCACCCCGCACCGTCCAGCGCAGGCCCCGGTCGCCGCGGTCGGTGTAGACCTCGAGGACCAGGTCGGGCCAGTAGCGCGGCCAGGACGCGGGATCGGCGAAGGCGGCGGCCACGGTCGACGGCGGGACCACGAGGAACGTCTCGTCGACGATGTCGAGTGAAGGTGGCGCGTTCACGTGCGAAGAATGTCACGCCCTGGCCGTGCAGGGTCGATCAGCATGGTCTTAAGGTGCACACCACGCTAAGTTGACTGGCGGGTAACAGCGGTGTCACCTGCCGCACGCGTTGAACACGGAGGTCCACGTGCGCGAATACAGCGCTCCCGCCGGCAAGCCGGTGGCCGACGACGAAAACATGTCCGACGTCGTCTGGGCGAACGCCGAGCGGTTCTCCGACGTGGTGAGCTTCCGCCGCCAGGTCGAGGGCAGCTGGCTGGACGTGACCGCCAAGGAGTTCGCGGCCGAGGTGCTGGCCGTGGCCAAGGGGATGGCGAAGGCCGGGATCGGCCGCGGCGACCGCGTCGCGATCATGTCGAAGACCCGCTACGAATGGACGCTGATCGACTTCGCGATCTGGGCGGCCGGCGCGGTGACCGTCCCGATCTACGACACCTCGTCGGCCGAGCAGGTGCACTGGATCCTCTCCGACTCGGCCGCCAAGGCCGTGTTCGTCGAGACGAACGGGCACGCCGGCGCGGTGGAGCAGGTCCGGGACCGGCTGACCGACCTGCGGAACACCTGGCAGATCGAAGGCGACAACCCGGCCGTCGAGATGCTCGCCGCCCTCGGCGCCGAGCTGTCCGACGACGAGCTGCACGACCGGCGGCGCGAGGTCTCCGCGGACGAGCTCGCCACGATCGTCTACACCTCGGGCACCACCGGCCGCCCCAAGGGCGTCGAGCTGACCCACCGCAACCTGCTGGCCGAGATCCGCGCCGACATCGAGGCGTTCCCGCAGCTCATGGAGCAGGGCAACTCGCTGCTGTGCTTCCTGCCGCTGGCGCACGTGCTGGCCCGCGCGATCGCCGTCACCGCGCTGACCGCCCGCGTCACCCTCGGGCACACCCCCGACGTGAAGAACCTGGTCGCCGACCTCGGCACGTTCCGGCCGACGTTCGTCGTCGCCGTGCCGCGCGTGTTCGAGAAGGTCTACAACTCGGCGAAGCAGAAGGCCCACAGCGAGGGCAAGGGCAAGATCTTCGACGCCGCCGAGGCCACCGCCGTCGCCTACAGCGAAGCCCAGGACAAGGGCGGTGCCGGGCTCGGGCTGAAGCTCAAGCACCTGGCGTTCGACAAGCTCGTCTACGGCAAGCTGCGCGCGGCCCTCGGCGGCCGCTGCGTCGCGGCCGTGTCGGGCGGCGCCCCGCTCGGCGCGCGGCTGGCGCACTTCTTCCGCGGCATCGGCGTCCCGGTGTTCGAGGGCTACGGCCTCACCGAGACGTCCGCGGCGGCGAACGTCAACACGCAGACGGCGTTCCGCGTCGGCACGGTCGGCAAGCCGGTCAACGGCACGTCGGTCCGCATCGCCGACGACGGCGAGGTCATGCTCAAGGGCGACGTCGTGTTCCGGGCGTACTACAACAACCCGCAGGCCACGAAGGAAGCGCTCACCGACGGCTGGTTCCACACGGGCGACCTCGGCGAGCTGGACGCGGACGGGTTCCTGAAGATCACCGGCCGCAAGAAGGAGATCATCGTGACGGCGGGCGGCAAGAACGTCGCCCCGTCCGGCCTCGAGGACACGATCAAGGCGTCCCCGCTGGTGAGCCAGGCGATGGTGGTCGGCGACCAGCGGCCGTTCATCGCGGCGCTGGTGACGGTGGACGAGGAGTACTTCCCGTCCTGGAAGTCCCAGCACGGCAAGCCGGCGTCGGCCACGGTCGCGGACCTTTCCTCGGATGCCGACCTGCTCGCGGAGATCCAGGCCGCGGTCGACGAGGCGAACAAGTCCGTGTCCAAGGCCGAAGCGATCAAGAAGTTCACGGTCCTGGCCAACGACTTCACCGAGCAGGGCGGCGAGATCACGCCGAGCCTGAAGCTGAAGCGCAACGTGGTCTCGAAGAACTACGCCGACGACATCGAGGGCCTGTACAAGAAGTAGTCACTCGAGGAGCCGTTGGGCCGCGATGAAGTCGCGGTACCAGCGGTAACTCGATCTCGGCGTGCGCCGCTGGGTCTCGTAGTCCACGTGGACCAGGCCGAAGCGGTGCTTGTACCCGTGCGCCCACTCGAAGTTGTCCAAAAGGGACCAGCAGAAGTAGCCACGCAGGTCGACGCCCGCCGTCGCGGCCGTGCGGGCCGCTTCGATGTGCTCGTTCAAGAAGCTGATGCGCTCGTAGTCCGCGAAATCACTCCGGTCCGCGTACACGCAGCCGTTCTCCGTGACGTACACCGGCGGCAGGCCCGGGTACCGGTTGTGCAGGCCGACTAGGGCTTCCGTGAGGCCCTCCGGCTCCACCGGCCAGCCCATGCCCGTGCGCGGGACGTCCGGCAGCCGCGAAGTGTCCACTCCGATGTCCGCCACCGTCCGCGATGCCGGGTCCGGCTCGCGGTGCGGCGCGTCCGCGACGTGCAGGCGGTAGTAGTAGTTCACGCCCAGGTAGTCGAGAGGCTCGCCGATGATCGACAGGTCGTCGTCGTGGCGGAACGAGAAGTCCGAGACCCCGTCGAACATCGCCGTCAGGCCCGGTGCGTACCGGCCGCCGAACAGCGGGTCGGTGAACTGGCGGCGCAGCAGGGTGTCCTGACGCGCGGCCGCCGCGGCGTCGGCGGCCGTAGACGACACCGGGACCGCCGGTGACTGGTTGAGCACGATGCCGAACTGGTGCGGCAGCGCCGCCTGCTCGCGCATCGCCCGGACCGCCAGGCCGTGGCCGAGCAGCAGGTGGTGGGCGGCCGCCAGCGCGCCGTGCCCCTCCCGGGCTCCCGGCGCGTGGCGACCTTCGCCGTACCCCGCGACCGCGCAGGGGTACGGCTCGTTCAGCGTCGTCCAGTGGTCCACGACGTCGCCGAGCTCCTCGTGCACCAAGGCCGCGTACTCGGCGAACCGGAACGCCGTGTCGCGCGACCGCCAGCCGCCCGCGTCTTCCAGGGCCTGCGGCAGGTCCCAGTGGTACAGCGTCAGGAACGGCTCGATCCCCCGCTCCCGCAGCCCGTTCACGAGCTGCCGGTAGAAGCCGAGCCCCCGGCGCTCCACGCGGTGCCCGTCCGGCTGGATCCGCGGCCAGGACACCGAAAACCGGTAGCAATCGACGCCCAGCTCGGCGAGCAGGTCGAGGTCGGCACGCCACCGGTGGTAGTGGTCGGCCGCCGGTTCCCCGGTGTCGCCGCCGGCCACCGCGCCCGGCCGCGTCGCGAACGTGTCCCAAATGGACGGTCCGCGCCCGTCGGCGGTGGTGGCGCCCTCGATCTGAAACGCCGAAGTGGCCACGCCCCAGCGGAAGCCGGGCGGAAAACTCGCTTTTCGGGGGTCCGGGTGGCGAAGCCCCTGGCCCGGGGCGAAGCCCCGGTTGTCACTGCTGGAAGTCACGGTGAGCTCCGGGTGGGTCAGCCCTTGAGCGCGCCCTGCATGATGCCGCCGACGATCTGGCGGCCGAACAGCAGGAACACGAGCAGGACGGGGACGGTGCCGATGGTCGCGGCGGTGAGCACGAGCGTGTAGTCGGTGGTGTAGCCACTGGCCAGAGTGGACAGTGCGGTTTGGACGGTCGGGTTCTCCGGCACGAGCACCACCAGTGGCCAGAAGAAGTCGTTCCACGCCTGCATGAAGGTGAACAGCCCGAGCACCGCCGCGGCCGGGCGGGCCGCCGGCAGGGCCACGTGCCAGAACAGCCGCAGCGAGCCGCAGCCGTCCATCCGCCCGGCTTCCAGCAGCTCCAGCGGCAGCGCCCGCTCGAAGTACTGGCGCATGAAGAACACCCCGAACGCCGTCACCAGGCCCGGGACGATCACCGCCTGCAGCTCACCGGCCCACCCGAAGTCGGCCATCATCATGTACAGCGGCACGACGCCCAGCTCGGTCGGGATCGCCTGGGTGGCGACCACGACGAGCAGCAGCACCGTCCGCCCGCGGAAGCGCATCTTGGCGAAGGCGAACCCGGCGAGCGTCGAGAACAGCACCACCGAGACGGTGATCGTGCCCGCGACGATCAGCGAGTTCCCCAGCGCCAGCGCGAAGTCCGTCTCGTCGAAGACGCGGGCGATGTTCTCGAACAGGTGCCCGCCGGGCACGAGCACGGGCGGCACGCTCCCGACCGCCTCCGTCGTCTGCGAGGAGACGACGAACGACCAGTACACCGGGAACGCCGAACCGGCCAGGATCGCGATCAGCGCGGCGTAGGTCCACGGGCTCGCGACCCGTCTGCCGATGCGCCGGATCCGGCCGGGCGAAGCCGACGGCGGCGCGGGCGCGGCCGGGGTCAGCACGGTGGTCATGTCCGCTCCTCAGTCCGTCTGGATGCGCCGGGTCACCAGGTACGACAGGCCCGCGACGAGCATCGTGGCCACGGCCAGGATCAGCGCGATCGCCGAGCTGTAACCGAAGTCGTACTTGGTGAAGCCCTGCTCGTAGAGGTAGAGCGCGGCGGTCTGGAACTGCCGGTCCGACCCGCCGGTGGCGGCCGCCGTGCCCGGGTTGAACAGCAGCGGCTCGGCGAGCAGCCGCATGTTCCCGGTCGTCGCGATCACCGTGGAGAAGATGATCTGCGGCCGCAGCAGCGGCACGGTGATCCGCCAGAACTGCTGCCACCCCTTGGCGCCGTCGAGGGTGGCGGCCTCGTACATGCTCGACGGGATCGCCTGCATCGACGCCAGGAAGATCAGGGCGTGGTAGCCGGTCCAGCGCCACACCACCATCGACGCGATGGCGGTGTGCGAGCTGGCCGTGCCGGCCTGCCAGTCGATCTGCCCGGCGCCGAACCAGCTCAGCACCCAGTTGACCAGCCCGAAGTCCCGGCCGAACAGCTGCGCGAAGATGATCGTCACCGCCGCCACCGAGGTGATGTTCGGCAGGATCATCCCCATCCGGAACAGCATCCGCCCGCGCAGCCGCCGGTTGAGCAGGTGCGCGATGCCGAGCGCGAACAGGATCTGCGGGATCGTGGTCAGCAGCCACAGGCTGACCGTGTTCCCCATCGCGTTCCAGAAGTACGGGTCGTGGAACAGCAGCTGCTCGTAGTTGCCGAGCCCGATGAACCGCGCGCCTTCGGCGTCGATGAGGTTCCGCTTCTGCAGCGACACGAACGCCGTGTAGAGCAGCGGGAACAGCCCGAAGACGCCGAAGATGAGGAAGTACGGGCTGATGAAGCCGAACGGCGACAGCTTGACGTCCCACTTCTGCCGCCGCTCGGCGAAGGTCAGCGTTTTGACCGCAGTCATCACTTGATCTTCGCGACGTCACCGACCAGCTGCTGCCACGCCGCCGCGCCGTCCTGCTTGCCCTGCTCGACGCGCTGCATCGCGTTGCCGAACTCGGTCTGCACGTCCCCGGCCTTCGGGCCCTGGTACTGCGGGTTCAGCTTCTTCGCCGCGTCGGTGAACACCTTGCCCACCGGCGCGTTGTTGAAGAACGGGTTGGTGTAGCCGGTGATCTTCTGGTCGTCGTACAGCGACGGCACGGAAGGCAGCAAACCCTTGCTGGTGAAGACCTTCGCCTGCTGCTCGGGAGCGGTCAGCCAAGCGGCGAGCTCGGCCGCTTCCTTGGTGTGCTTGCCCGACTTCGGCACGGTCAGGTACGAGCCGCCCCAGTTGCCGCCCCCGCCGGGCACGGCCGCGACGTCCCACTTGCCCGCGGTGTCCGGCGCCTGGTCCTTGATCTTGGTCATCATCCACGCCGGGCAGGTGACGGTCGCGAACTGGCCCTGGGTGAACCCGGTGTTCCACTGCGGCGTGCTGTAGAGCAGCCCGGCGCTCAGGTTCGCCTTGACCGCGTCGGCCACGAGGTCCCAGCCCTGGCGCAGCGCCGGGTTGCTGCCCACGACGATCTGGTCGTTCTGGTCGTAGTAGCCGACCGGTGCCTGGCCGACGATCGCGTTGAGCACGGTCGGGCCGCCGTCCATGAACTTGACGCCGTTCGGCGCCTGGGCCTGGAAGCGCTTGCCCGTTTCGAAGAACGCCTGCCACGTCGGCCAGAGCGCGGAAACGGCGTCCCGGTCCTCGGGCAGCCCGGCGGTCTTGAACATGTCGCGGCGGTAGCAGATGGCCAGGCCGCCGACGTCGGTGCCGTAGCCGATCTGCTGCCCGCCCTTGCCCAGCGAGGCCGCCCACTTCCAGCTCAGCCAGCGGTCCTTGAGCTTGTCCCCGCCGACGGTGTTGAGGTCGACGAACTTGTCCGGCGTCGCCTTGAACTGGGCGACGTACCCGGTGTCGATGGCCTCGATGTCCGCGGCGCCGGCGCCGGTGGCCAGATGCGCGGCGAGGTTCTTGTGGTGGTCGGAGTAGGCGGCGGTCCGCTCGGTGATCTCGACGTCCGGGTGCGCTGCCTGGTACTCCTTGATCAGGTCGGTGTAGCCGAAGTTGCCGAACAGGCCGAGGCTCAGCTTGATCTTGCCGCCGGTGGCGCCGCTGTCCCCGCAGGCGCTCAGCGCGGTGACCGCGGCCAGCGCGGCGCACGCCGCGGCGAGCAGGCGGATCGGGCGGTTCCTCGTTTTCGGGCGCATGAGATCTCCGTTGTTCTGCGGGCCGGTCGGGAAAACGCGGGTCCCATGAGAGCGCTCCCAGCCCGTCGCCGTCAAGTAACGAAATAGTAACGCCGTTCGGCGTTTACGCAGTCCGAGGTCGTGTGCTAGAGATGTAACCGGTTACAACACCGGAGGTTTGCCATGGTCACGGCCCGCGAAGTCGCACAGCTCTGCGGGGTTTCCGTCGCCACCGTGTCACGGGTCTTCAACCGCCCCGCCACGGTCAGCGCGGCGACGCGCGAACGCGTCGAACGCGTCGCACGGGACCTCGACTTTTCGCCGAACGAGTCGGCACGGGCGCTGTCGCGGCAGCAGTCGGCGATGGTCGGGCTGGTCTGGGACACCGACCACCGGCGGCCCGGCTGGCGGCACCCGTTCCTGCAGGACCTGTTGCTGGGCCTCAAATCCGCGCTGAGCTCGCACGGCTACCACCTGCTGCTGCTCGCCACGAGCGACGACGCCCGCGACCGCCACCCCGGCGTGTCGCTGGCCGACCCGATCGCCTACGTCGGCATGACCCGGCGGCACCACCTGGCCGGGCTGGTGCTCATCGACAGTGGGACGGACGCCGAGGCGTTCACGGCGTTCGCCCAGTCCGGGTTGCCGTGCGTCGCACTGGACGTGGCCCTGTCCGGACCGCGCGCGACCTACGTGACCTCGGACAACGCCGGGGGCGCGGCGGAGGCCGTCCGGCACCTGGCCGCCCTCGGGCACCGCCGGATCGCGACGATCACCGGCCCGCGCGGCAACGCGCCCGCCGCCGCCCGCACCGAGGGCTACCGGCGCGGCCTGGCCGAAGCCGGGCTGCCGGTGTCGGAGGACCTCGTGATCGGCGGCGACTTCTACCGCGAGAGCGGGTTCGTCGGCATGCGGCGGCTCCTGGCCCGCAAGGACCCGCCGACGGCCGTGTTCGCGGCCAGCGACGAGATGGCGGTCGGCGCACTGCTCGCGGCCCGCGCGGCCGGGCTGCGGGTGCCGGCGGAGCTGGCCGTGGTGGGCTTCGACGACATCGAGGTCGCCTCCCTGGTGGACCCGGCCCTCACCACGGTGGCCCAGGACAAGCCCGGCTTCGGCACGGCGGCGGCCGGCGCGATACTGGCGATGATCGGGAACGCGGAGGCGCCGGAACCGGCGCTGCTGCCCACGAAACTGGTGATCCGCGACTCCTGCGGCTCCCGGTCGTGAGTGAGAAACAGTGTTAG
>NZ_NMUL01000056.1 GCF_002234595.1 Amycolatopsis vastitatis | reverse complement strand
CTCCGCATGGATGATCACAGACGACAACGTGATCGCTTCCTGGCGCGCCACCTCGATCCGCTGCTCGGGAGAGAGTGACTCCCACAGCGGGGTGCCGTACAGAGGCAATCGGCGCGTCGGGAAGTAGAGCTTGTCTTCGTCGATCGGCGCACGCCAATCGATATCCACCTGCGGATCGTAGGATCGACTGGCCGACGACCTGAGCAATCGCTGGGCGATCCGCTCTTGGTTCACCTGAACTCCCTGCTCACCCTACGTGCTTTTCTTCGTCCCTCTCAAGCCTGCCCAGCGTGAAGCCGAGCTGTCAACGTGGGCGGCCCGGGCGCCGTCAAAAGATCTCGGCCCTACCCTTGTCGTACCTGTACCCACCCTCTGGGCGGGTCAATGGCTGATCTTCGGGTTGTGCTGGCGGCGGAGACGTGGCCGCGGCCGGCTGAACCAGGGCCGCGAGGGTTGGCGACCTCGCCGCGCTCCGGTGGCCCGCCGAGTCTGCATGAAGCTGGGCAGTGCGCGTGCGGTACTGCTGGCAACGATGCCAACCCGCAGGGAGGCACTGAGCAACGGCGACTTGTACTTATTGCGTTGCTCGCGTACATCGTCGGAAGTCGCCAAGGCTTCGGCGTCCATCCACCACGGCGTGTGGTCACTCTGGACAGCTTGGCGCGGAACAGAACGGGCTACACCGGAGAAAATCCATTGCAACGTCACTGTCTCAGTGCCGAGTGTTGCAACGATGCCAAAATGTGCTGCGCGGTCGGTCGCTGGAGGCCGCTTGTCGTTCGTCAAGGTGACTTCGGCGGCCACTCTGAAATTCGGCCGGCGTGCAAGGTAGTTCGGCGTCTCCTCGACCCGGACGTTCGGCAGCGCCGCCCGCCCCGGTCGTGGTGCTCGGGAAGCCGATCGGCAGATCCACTGAGGTGACCGTGGACGGCCGGCGCTGCAGGAGGCCGGGGTCAGTGGGCGTCCGCGGCGGTCCGGGACGGTCCCGCACTGCGGAACCGTCCCGGAGACACGCCGTACTCGCGGCGGAAGGCCGCCGAGAAGGCGAACTCGGTCGAGTAACCCACCTTCGGGGCGATGCTCGCCAGCGACGCGTCGGTTTCCCGGAGCAGCCGGGCGGCGCGAGCGAGCCGCCAGCCGGTCAGGTAGCTCACCGGCGGTCGTCCCACCGCGGTGGTGAACAGCCTGGAGAAGGCGGTGCGGGGCATCCCGGCGACCTCGCTAAGCCGGCCCACCGTCCACGGCCGGTGCGGGTTTTCGTGGATCTCGCGCAGCGCGGCCGCGATCCCCGGGTGGGCGACCGCCGGCCACCCGGCCGCGGTGTCCTGCTCGTGCCACTGCCGGAGCACCTGGACGAGGACGAGGTCCAGCAGTGCCCGTCGCGTCGCGCCGGAGCCCGGCCTGGCGGCGGAGACGTCGGCGGTGAGGAGGTCGATCAGGGACCGCAGCTCCGGGTGGCGGTCGTAGTCCGGTGACACCACGATGAGGTCGGGCAGCGCGCGCAGGTACTGGGGTGCGTGGCCGTGGTCGAGCCGGTAGGCCCCGCACAGGAATTCGAAGGCCGCGGGCTCCGGAGCCGGCGGGTGCGCGCCCGGTTCGACGAGCGGGAGGTCCCGCAGCGCGCGGGGCACCTGGCTCAGCCCGTGTTCGGCGCCGGACGAGGTGAACACGATGTCGCCCGGCCGCAGGGGCACCGGCTCGCCGGGGCCGACCAGCCAGCAGGTGCCGCGGGTGATGATGTGGAAGCCGCTGCCGTCGAACGCGGCGAACCGGAGACCCGCCGAAGGCGGCTGCCTGATCAGGCGAGCGCCGGCGCTCCCGACCCGCACGCTGCGGATCACCTCGCTGATCAGGTCCATACCCGCGATCTTAACGACGCACAGCCGCGTATGAACCGGTGCCGGACGCGCATGGCACTCCGCGCGCGGACGGTGCTTGAGTCGTTGGAGTGATCGAATACGCGAACGCCGGAACCACGGACGTCCTGCGCGCCCATGCCGGGAAAGTGGAACAGAACGAGCGGCCGGCCGGCGAAGGCTTGGCTGCCCTGCGCGAGGACGGCGTCTTCGCCTTGCGCACGCCGCGGGAGCACGGCGGGGAATGGGCCGACGCGGAGACCGTCGCGCGACGGCTGACCGGCCTCGGCCGGGCCTGCCCGTCCACCGCGTGGGTCGCCGGGACCTGCGTCACGTCGAAGAACCTCGCCGCCGGCACCATCACCGGTTCCGCGACGCCTGACTTCTTCGCCGACCCGGACGCGCTCTTCTGCGGTTCGGGGGTGCCCGGCGCGCGGGGCGAGCGGGTGCCGGACGGGGTGCGCGTCACCGGCCGCTGGCCGAACGTCTCGGGCTGTGAAGACGCTGTTTGGGCCACGCTCGCCGTGCTGGTGGACGGCGAATTCTCTTTCGCGGTGGTGCCGACGGCCGAACTCGCCGTCGAGCGAACCTGGGACATGGCGGGCATGCGCGGCACCGGCAGCCACACCTTGGTCGCGGCCGGCGTCCTGGTGCCGGACGGGCGGATCGCGGCGGCGGCGCCCTTCCCCCTGGGAGACGCGATGCTGTACGCCATCACGGTGCTCGGCCCGGTGGTGGGCGCCGCCCGAGGGGCGTTCGACGCCGTCGACGCGATGTTCGCTTCGGACCGCAAGCCGTTCATGACCGCGTACGCGCGCATGGGCGAGTCGGCGGGAGCCCGCCACTGGCTGGCGGAGGCCGGCTACCTCGTGGACCGCGCCGAGAGGACGATGCTGGAGGTGGCCCGCGAAGCGAGTTCCGCCGAATTGTCCCCTGTGGACGGTCCGCGGCTGCGCATGGCGCTCGCGGACGCCGGCCGGGACTGCCGGGCCGCCGTCGAGCGGATGCTCGACCTGCACGGTTCGAGTGGTTTCGCGACGTCGAACGTCCTGCAGCGCTTCTGGCGGGACGTCGCCGTCGGCAGCAGGCACCCGCTCCTCAACCCGTACCTCGCGGTGGAAAACCTGGGCACGGCGCTGGTCCCGGCTGATCACTGACCGATGTGGGACAGCGAGCGGGAAACGCTGACTGCGTTGCTCCGGCGGCTTCGCCGCTCGCTCGGCAGACACAGCGGCGTCCAGCCACGAGACGGGCGGCTTCAGCTCGGCGAGTCACGCCCGGACCACGCCGCGGGCGGACACCACGAGCGTGATCGGCCAGCGAACCTCCTCGGGCTCGTCCAACGTTCGTCGGCGCGAAACGATGTCCAGCTGCTCGTCCGTCAACCGCCCGCCGGTGGCGATGCAGCCTCGCACGATGGACCGCACCTCTGGGTTCGCCGAGTCCGGCCGCTGGTCCCGCTCCCACAGTTTGAGCGCGTGCAGCGCAGCGCGGCGCGACACGTCCGGGGTGGAGGCGTACCAGTGCCCACCCATCCTGCTCGGCGGCGGATCGCCGGGTGAGGGCACACGCCGGCCGAGCCGCTTCTGCTTCACGCGTGCGTTGATGTACGAAGCGACCTCCTCGCGCCACACCGCGCGACTGGCCTCCAACGCCTCGAGCGCCCGCAGCAGAGCCGATTCGTGGTGCTGATACGGCCCAGCCACCTCACCGAGGAAGCTCAACGTCGCCCGGTGGCCGATCGGGTGATACAAGCCCACGCACGAACACAACGCCGCGACCCGCCGGCCATGCGCCAGCTGCCCGTCACGCACCCTGCGCGCCCGCTCGGTGAACCCCATCGGCAGACAGTACCGATCACAGCGTCCCGCTGGCCATCGCCGCAGGTCAGGGTGCGCCGAGGTGATGCCGAGCAGACGGCGGGAAGCTTCTTACCGGCTCTTTGCCCGCTCGTCGTCCGCGGCCATTCGGACGTCTCGGAAGTCCAAAACGGCCGCTCGAGAAATTCGGATCAGCTTCGCGAGATCACCCTCCGCCAGCAGCAGTACGTCCTCGAGAACCTGCGAAGGTATCTCCAGTTCGCGCGGGCCGTAGCAGTCGTGCCACGCCATGTCCGCCAGGTCCAGCAGATCAAGCGCCGCCTTGACGTGCGCGGACGAGAATTGTGCCTCGATGCGGGGCGTGCGTGCCTGACGGCGTTGCGCACTTCCGACAGCCATCGGATCCCTCCAACGGTTCTGTGGATGCTGGGTCTCCAATGATCCACCTGTGGCCTCCGGAACGGGACTCGCTGCGCCGGGAGCTTGCCGATCTGCGTACGTGGTTGTCGGTGAAGCTGGGGCTGATCAAGCGTGAACCGACTCGCAGCTCTGTGTCCAGGCCGCTACAAAGGAGTGGTGACCGAGGATGATTTCGACTGGCTGACGACGAGCCCACTGGGTGAAGCCGCCTGCGTGACCATGGTGAAGACGACAGACGTCGACGCCGTGATGCGCGGCTTCGGCGGAGTCGCAGGCGAGGCCCGGACCATCCCGTTCGCGGAGGCCGGGAACGACCTCGACGAGGCGTACGCGGTCGCCGTGTGCCGCCAGGGCGAGTACGTCGTCGCGATCGAAGTCAACGGCTTCCAGGGCTCGCGACCCGAGGTCCTGCGCCGGGTGTCGCGACTCGGCGAGACGGTGAGCGCATTCTGGAACATCGAAGCACTGACCAGGTTCAGCTACGCCGTCGACGGCCGCGTCGAGACGGCGTTCGAAGCGGGCGCCGACTCGTGGAAGGAAGGCGAGGACCCCGACTGCCTGGCGCCGCTGGTCGCGGAAATCGACTGGGAGGCGGGTCACTGGCGGACGGGCCTGCTGCTGCTCGCCGCGCGGCTGACCGGGCAAACGTTCACCGAAGACTGGCTGGACGGCGAGGTCCTCGTCGCGCCGATCGCGGAACACCTCGAGGACGTGCACCCGGTGACGCCGGGGTTCGAGTCGCTGGAGTACCAGCACCCGGTGCTCGCCGCCGCGTTGCATCGCGCCGAGGACGAGTTGCTGTTGACGGTCGCCCGTGCCGCCGTCGACGAAGTGGTCGCCTCAGCCGGGGTACCCGGTGGGGACACCGAGTTCGACGAGCTGGTCCGGATGGCCCGCTACGAGGCCGGCGCCAGCGGCTACGGCAGCTACGCATCGGGGGCCGACCGCCTCCAGCTCGTCGCCCTGGACGCCGTACGCGCGCTGCGAACCGCACCGAACCCGCTCACTGCCGCATTCAAGACGATCGACGCGGCGAAACTCGCCAAGCAACTGGACCGCCTGGATCCGGCGCCGATGCTCGCCCGCTTCCTGGAGCTATTGGGAAGCCCACCGGCGCCTTCCGGCGCGGACGGCGCCCGTGCGAGTACCGGCGGCCCGCTGGAACGCCACGCATGGATCACCGATCACTGGCTCGGCCTCGCCGCCTCCATCACCTACGCGCGAAGTGCCCAACTCGACACCATCGCGGCGGCGTTCGGTGGCATCGCGTTCGGCGCAGGACCGGTGTCCCTCACCGACACCGAACAGGTCGCGCTGCGACGCGAAGACGACTGGACGATCGCGATCGCGTTCAACCGGAGCCCGTTCGCGCACGAGATCGTCGACGCTCTTCGGCCACACACGACAGTGCTCAACGTCGGCTGGGAGACGCGCGGCAACCAGCTGGCCTACTACGCCCGACCCGGCCACGAGGTCAACGTGATCCGGCCCGGCCAAGGCGACGTTCCGACGCCCCTGGCTTCCTACACCAGGTCCCTTCCGGCACCGGCAGGCAACGCCGCTCCGTGGCTGCTCGCGCTGGGCGAAGCCGTCACCGGCATCACCTTCACCCCGGAACGACTCGACGCGCAACACACACTTCTCCGCCCCGGCTGAAGGCTCGGGTCTGGACATTGCTGTCTGATGACCAGGAAGTCGAGGTGAGCAGCGAACACCGGCAGCGCTGCCAAGATCGCCGGAACGTCAAGTCCGGTGCTGTGGCATTCACGGCTTTTCGCGTTGGGCCATCAGGGCCAGGCGGCAGCACAGCTGGTGGCGGTCGTCTTCCAGGGACGCGCCGGTGAGCTGCTCCAGCTTGCGCAGCCGGTTCAGCACCGTGTTCCGGTGGCAGTACAGGAGTTCGCCGGCTCGGGTGGCGGAGCGGTCGGCGCGGAACCACGCCCGCAGCGTTTCCAGGAGCACCTGACGTTCCTCGTCTTCCAGGGCCAGGACGCCGCCCAGGGTCCGGGTCGCCAGCCGGTGGGCCAGCCGCGGGCTGGCGGCCACCAGCGCCTCGGGCAACCGGTCGTCGAGCACGGCCAGGCCCGGCACGTCCGGCGGCTGGGTCTGCAGCGCGATTTCGGCCAGCTGGTAGGCGATGCCGATCTCGGCCAGGCCGTCGACCTCGCCGGACAGGCCCGCGCGGTCGTGCAGGTGAGGCGTCAGCAGGCCGGCCAGCCGGTCGGCGGTGACCCCGCCCAGCTCGACCAGCCACACCACCCGGTCCCGGTAGGGTGCCACGACCACGCGAACCCCCAGCGCCGCGAGTTCGGGCACGGGGACCATGTCCTCGGCCGTCAGGTCGCAGGCCACCAGGACCACGACGTACCGGCCGTGCCCGGGCAGGCCCAGGCCGGTCTCGGCGTCCGCGGCCACGGCCGGATCCGCGCCGCGGCCCTCGACGAGCACCCGGACCAGTTGCTCCCGGCGCCGGTTCGCCCGCGCCCGCAGCTGGATCTCCCGCGACCGGTACCCCTCGACCATCGCCGTCGAGACGCGGTCGGTCGCCTGCCACAGCACGATCACGCTGCCGACGAACTCGTCCAGCTCGTCCGGTGACCGGCGGCGGGCCGCGGCCAGCAGCGTCTCCCACAGCAGCTCGGTGCCCACCCGGAACAGGTGCAGCACCGCTTCCAGGGGCACGCCCTGTTCGGCGCGGCGGCGGCCGGTGGCCAGCGGGGCCGCGATCCAGTCGGTCCGCGTGCCGAACCCGTCGGTCAGCAGGACCAGCACGCTGCGGGCGTTGTCGATGAACGACTGCCGCATGTCCGCGGGCGCCACCCGGTCGCCGCGCGTGTAGAACGTCTTCTCCTCGGCGGCAGCCCGCTCCTCCAGCCGGTCGGCGAAGGACGACAGCTCGGTGAGGACGACGGCGGCCACCTCACGGATGACCCTCCTGGATGCGTGCGGATGCCCCGGCATCAGCCGACCATAGCCCCGCGGGCTGGGCAGGTGCCGCGAACCGGTTGTGCGCGGCGCACAACGGGGCCGGAAACGGGCCGATCCGTCAGCGGTCGGTCAGCGCCCGTTGCCAGCCTGCTCGTCGTGGCTGTCCGGCCCGCTGTCTCCGCCCCGTCCATCGTGAGAGGTAACTCGTGAGCCCTTCAGACGACGTCGAGCGCACCTTGGCCCAGCTCATCGAAAAGGTGTCCGGCACCGACCCCGTGGCGATGTCGGCCGAACGCCCGCTGACCGGTCTGTCGCTGCGCGACGAACTGGACATCGACTCGCTGGCCATGGTCGAACTGACCGACGAGATCGAGAACTGCTACGGCCTGACGATCCCCGAGGACGGCCTCCAGCACCTGCAGACCTTCGGCGACGTCGCCGACTACCTGCGCGCCGCGGCGTGAACAGCCTGCCGCGCAACGACATCGAGGTCGTGGTCACCGGCGTCGGCGCGACCACCCCGCTGGGCGGTGACGTGCCCACCACCTGGCAGGGGCTGCTCGCCGGGCGGGCGGGCGCGTCCACATTGGACACCGAGTGGACGCGGGAGCACCGGTTCCCGGTGCGCATCGCCGCGCGGCTGGCTGTCGAACCCGACGGGGAACTGGACCACGTCGAGCTCAGGCGCATGGACCGGGCCGAACAGCTGGCCGTGGTCGCGGCCCGGCAGGCGTGCCGGGACGCGGGCCTGGCCGCCGGCACGGTGGATCCCCTGCGTTGCGGCGTGGTGATCGGCACCGGGATCGGCGGCGCGACGACCCTGGTCGCGCAGCACGACGCCCTGCGGGACCGGGGGTGGCGCGCGGTGTCGCCGCAGCTGATCCCGATGATCATGCCCAACGGGCCGGCCGCGCTGGTCGGCCTCGCGCTGGGCGCGCGGGCGGGGGTGCACGCCCCGATGTCTGCGTGCGCGTCCGGGGCGGAGGCGATCGCGTGGGCCTGGCGGATGATCGTGGCGGGGGAAGCCGACGTCGTGGTCGCGGGCGGCACGGACGCCTGCATCACCCCGGCCATCATGGCGGGCTTCACGCGGGCGCGCTCGATGAGCACCCGCAACGCCAGCCCGGAGACGGCTTCCCGGCCGTTCGACGCGGGCCGGGACGGCTTCGTGCTGGGTGAGGGAGCCGGCATCCTCGTGCTGGAGCGGGCGGACTTCGCCGCGGCCCGCGGCGCGAAGGCGCACGGCAGGCTCGGCGGCGCGGGCATGAGCAACGACGCCCACCACATGACCGCGCCGGACCCCGGCGGCGCCGGGCAGGGCATCGCCATCACCACCGCGCTGCACCGCGCGGGACTCGGTGCCGGGGACGTCGGCCACGTGAACGCGCACGCGACGTCCACGCCGCTGGGTGACCTCACCGAGAGCGTCACGATCCGGCGCGTCCTCGGCGACGGCCCGGTGGTCACCGCACCGAAGGGGGCGCTGGGCCACCTGCTCGGCGGATCCGGTGCGGTGGAGGCGATCGCGACCGTGCTCTCGGTCCGGGACGGCGTGGTGCCGCCCACGGCCAACCTCGACACGCTCGACGACCGGATCGGCCTCGACGTCGTGGCCGGCGAGCCCCGCCGGGGCCCGCTCACCGCGGCGATCAGCAACTCGTTCGGTTTCGGCGGGCACAACGTGACGTTGGCGTTCACCGGTGTCTAGAAAGGACAGTCTTTTGAACGTGGCGATCGGCGGCGTGTCCGCCCACCTGCCCCCGGCCCTGGTCGCCGACCGGGAGATCGAGGACCGGATCCACCGCGAGAGCCCCGGCTTCACGCCCCGGCCGGGGGCGATCCGCAAGCTCAGCGGGATCAAGACCCGGCACCGCGCCGCTCCCGGGGAGCTCGCCTCCGACCTCGCCGCGGCCGCGGCCGCGAAACTGCTGTCCGGCGCGGGGCTGGGCGCGCACGAGGTGGACCTGCTCGTGTTCGCGTCCGCCTCCCAGGACCTCATCGAACCGGCCACGGCGCACGTCGTGGCCGCGAAGCTCGGCGCGTCCTGCCCGGTGTTCGACGTCAAGAACGCCTGCAACAGCTTCCTCAACGGGGTGCAGGTCGCGGAAGCGCTCATCCTCTCCGGGCAGTACCGCCGCGTCCTGGTGTGCACCGGCGAGACCGGCTCCCGGGTGGTCCGGTGGTCGGTCGCGGACCGCGAGCAGTTCGTCGACTCCCTGGCCGGTTACACCCTGTCCGACGCCGGGGCCGCGATGCTGCTGGAGTCCTCGCCCGCACCGGGCATCTTCTACCGTGACTTCTCGGCGGACTCGTCGTGCTGGGACGTCAGCTCGATCCCGGGGCACGGCGGCGCGAACTTCCGCAATCCGGTGGCCGACGGCTACATCCGGGGCGACGGCCGCACCCTGATGGAGTCCGTCGTGCGCGGGATCCGGCCGCAGCTGGACGCGGCACTGGCCCGCACCGGCCTGAGCCGGGACGACTTCGCGCTGTTCTGCGTGCACCAGGTCGGTGTGCCGCACCTGCGGGTGTTCCTGGAGTGCAGCGGGGTGCCCGAGGACAAGCTCGTCGTGACGATCGCCGACCACGGCAACGTGGCCTCGTGCAGCCTGCCGCTGCAGCTGAGCCTGGCGCTGGAGTCGGGCCGGTGCGGCCCGGGCGACAAGGTCGCGTTCATCGGGCTCGCCGGCGGGATCAGCGTCGGCACTGTGTTCGCGGAGCTGCCGTCGTGACCGCGCGGCTGTGGGTGATCATCCCCGCGTACAACGAGGAAAAGTGGATCGAGGGGCCGCTGCGGTCGCTCGCCGCCCAGCGCCACCGCGACTTCACCGTGCTGGTGGTGGACAACGCGAGCACGGACGCGACGGCCGACGTCGTCCGCGCGTTCGCCGCCGCGCACCCCGAGCTGGACGTGCGGGTGATCAGCGAGCCGCAGAAGGGCACCGGTGCCGCCTGCGACACCGGCATGCGCCAGGCCATCGAGAACGGGGCCACCCATCTGGCCCGGACCGACGCGGACTGCCTCGTCGATCCACAGTGGACGGAGGCCGTCATGCGGGGCTTCGCGTCCGGGCTGGAGCTGATCGGGGGCCGGTTCAAGGCGCGCACCGACGACTTCGCCGTGCCCATGGCGGAGCGGGCCGTGCTGGCGTTCCTGGTGGCGTTCGGCGGGTACACCGCGCGGTTCCGCCGCGCCAACCGGGGGCCCGGGTACCTCGGGCCGTACCTGCTCTGCGCGGGCGGGAACACGGCCATCACCGCGCGGCTGTACGAGCTGTGCGGCGGCTATCCCCGGTCGTGCATCGAGGAGGACCACGAGGACCGCACGCTGGTGAACCGCGTCCGGCGCGTCACCCGGGCCTACGGGCGGCGCCGGGACATGGTCGTGTACTGGTCGCAGCGGCGGACCAAGGCGTGGGGCATCCGCAACACCTTCGCCTGGTACACCAGCCACGGCTACCGCGGCGAAACGGTGGACGTGCGATGAGGGCGGGCGCGCACGAGCTGCGGCTGCAACTGGCGGCGCACCCGCTGGCGTACCCGGTGGTCCGCCTCCTCGGCCGGCTCGGCCCGGTGGTGCGGGTGCCCGGGCTCGGCATCGTCGTGAACGAAGCTTCGGCAGCCCGGGAAGTGCTGACCGACACCGGGACCTTCCGCAGCGGCGGCGGCACCGAGGCGGACCTGTGGACCCCGGTCTTCGGCTCCTCGATGCTGGTCAACATGGACGGCCCCGAGCACCGGGCCATGCGGCGCAAGCTCGCCGAGTTCTTCACGCCGGCCTACGTCCGCCGGCTGATCGACGCGGCGTGCACGGAGCCGCTCGCCCGGACAGCCGAGACGCTGCGCCGTGGCCGTCCCGTCGACGTCGTGCGCACGACGAAGATCGTCGCCGGAGCGGTGACCAGTGCGCTGGTCGGGTTCACCGTCACGGGCTCCACGGCGGAACGGGAGGCGGCATACCTGCGGATGACCGGCCAGGCCACGGCGATCATCGGCCTGGTCAAGCTGGGCCGGCTCAGCCTGAGCGCGCCGCAGATCACCAAGGCGCGCGCGATCGTCGCGGAAATCGGCGTCACCACTTCGCTGGCCTGGGAGAAGGGGGACGAGAACACGGCGGTCGGCCGGATGCGCGGCTTCGGGCTGACCGAGGCCGAGGCGCGGGGGCTCGCGTCGGCGTTCCTGATCGCGGGCACCGAGACGATCACCAGCCTGCTGCCCCGGATGGTCGCGGTGCTCCACGACCACGGCGAGCTGGCCGGCGTCGCCGCGGCGCACCGGCGGGGTGACACGCGGCCGGTGGAGGCCGCGATCGACGAGTCGGCCCGCCTGATCACCCCCGCGCCGATCATCCTGCGCAACGCCGTCCGGCCGGGGCGGATCGGCCGGGTCGAGGTGCGTGCCGGGGACCGGGTCGTGTTGTCGGCTCTCAACTGCGCCAGGGCACCCGGCCGGTTCGACCTCGCCCGCGCGCACCCGCCGGAGCTGCGGCGGCTGTGGTTCGGGGCCGGGCCGCACTTCTGCCTCGGCTACCCGCTGGCCACGGCCGAGATCCACGCCATCCTCGGCACCCTGTTCGACAGCGCGCCGCTGCGGATCACCGCACGCCGTGCCGAACGCGGGGTGCTCTTTCCCGCCTACCGGCGCCTGGAGGTCAGCCGCGCATGAACGATTTCGTGACCCGGTTCCTGAGCGAAGCCGAATCGCGGCCCGGCGAGGTCGCCGTCATCGATCCGGACGGCCGCACGACGACCTTCGGCGAACTGCGCCGCCTCGCGCTCGGGGTGAGCACCGGACTGCGGGCCGAGGGACTGGAGCCCGGCGACGGCGTGCTGTTCGCCGTCCGGAACTCGGCCACGGCGATCGGCCTGTTCCTGGGGGTGCTGCACGCCGGCGCGGTGCTCATCTCGGCGGACACGGCCGTCGGGCCGGCCCTGGTGTCGGCACGGCTGCGGGCCTGCCGCCCGCGCTGGCTGATCGCGGAGTCGCTGTTCGCCACGACCAGCGTCGTGGGGCCGGCCCGCGCCTTCTGCCGCCGCCGGGGCTGGCCGGTGCCGGATCTGCGCCAGCCGCTCGGCGACCGCGGCATCCGGTACGTCCACATCGGACGCCGGCTGCCCGGGGTGCCGCGGTCGGCCCTGTCGCTGAAGCAGCTGCTCGGCCGGGCGCCGGCCGAGGCCGGGGAACCGGACCTGGACGCGCCCGCGCTGATCGTGTTCACCTCGGGCACCACGGAGCAGCCGAAGGGTGTCGTGCACACGCTGCGGTCGCTCACCTCGGCGGTGACGATGCTGGGCGAGCACCTGCCGTTCGCGCCCGGAGACGTGATGCACGCCGACGGCATCATGGCCGGCCTGCCCGCGTTGCTGGGCGGAGCCCGGCTGTCGCTGCCGAAGCCGTCCGCGCCGCCCGGGCGCTTCGCCCGCGACCTCGCGGCACGGCGGGTGACCCACGCCTACGGGGTGCCGGTGCACCTGGCCGAGGTGTTCGGCGTCCTTCCGCGGTGGCCGGAGCACGTCCGTCACCTGGTGATGGGGTCGGCACCCGCGGCACCCGCCGTGCTGCGGCAGGCGCTGGCCGCGGTGCCCGGCGGCGAAGTGCTGTCGATCTACGCGATGACCGAGGCGATCCCGCTCGCCGTCGCCCGCGCGGAGGACAAGCTGGCGCACATCGAGCGGGGGCTCCCGGGGGATCTGCTCGGGATGCCGTCGCCCGGGGTGACAGCCCGGATCGCCGGCGACGGCGAACTGCTGGTGTCCGCGCCCAACGCCTGCCTCGGCTACCTCGGTGCGCCCCCGCTGACCGAGCTGGCCACCGGCGACGTGGCCCGGCTGGACGACGACGGCCGGATCGTCATGACGGGCCGCAAGAAGGACATGCTCATCCGGGGCACGTACAACATCTATCCCGGGCTGTACGAGCCGTCGATCGCGCTGCTGGCCGGAGTCCGCGAAGCGGCGATGGTCGGGACACCGGACCCGGTGACCGAGGACGAGACCGTGGTGCTCGCGGTCGTGGCCGACCCGGCGGTGGATCCGGCTCGTCTCGTCCGGCGGCTCCGCCGGCAGCTGCCGGGGCTCATCGACGCCGAAGCCGTGCCGGACCGCATCGTCGTCCTGCCGGAACTGCCGCGGTCGGGCCGGTCCCGCAAGCTCGACCGCCGTCGCCTGCGCGAGCTGATGACCGCGGCCACGCCATGAGGATCGCGGTGACCGGCGCGACCGGTTTCGTCGGCGGAGCGGTGTGCCGGGCCGCCGCGGCGGCGGGCTGGGAGGTGACGGCCTTCGGCAGGCGCGCGACGGCGGACCCCGGGCACATCGGCGGTGCCCGGTACCGGTCGTGGGACATCGGCGGCAAGCTCGACGACCCGCCCGGAGTCGACGCGGTGGTGCACTGCGCGGCGTCCGCGACCGACACCGGCGTGGCCCGCGAGGTGTGGCGGACCAACCTGCTCGGAACCCACCACGTGGTGGCGTCGTTCCCCGGCTGCCGCGTAGTCCACGTCAGCAGCGGCAGCGTGTACGACCCGTACCGGCCGACGGTGCGGGCGAAGGAGCACGAAGCTCCGGTGCGCCGCTACCTCAACGTGTACGCGGCGGCCAAGGCCGCGGCCGAACAGCTCGTGCTGGCCGTCGGCCGCGACCCGGTCGTCCTGCGACCCCATGCCGTCTACGGTGCCGGCGACACGACCCTCCTGCCGAGGCTGCTGGAGAACCTGCGCGGCACCCGGTTGCTCGTCCCCGGCACCGGCACGCCGCTGGTCAGCATGACCAATGTGGACAGTCTGGCCCGCGCCTGCCTGCTCGCGGCGGCCGTGGCGGCGCCGGGGCAGCGGGTGTTCAACATCGCCGACAGCGCCCCGGTGACGATCGACTGGGCCCTGCGCGGCCTGCTGGCTTCGGCCGGCGTGCGGGCCCGGCCGGTCTACCTGCCGGCTTGGCTGCTGTCCCCGTTCGCGAGGGTGTTCCCGCACGGCCGGCTGAACCGGTACGTCATCAGCCAGTTCGCGAGGGAACGCACCCTGGACATCACGGCGGCGATCGACCGGCTCGGCTACGAGCCGGGACCCACGGTTTTCCGTGGTGGGTGCGCTGACTGAGGGGTGCGCACCCACCACGGAGCCACAGCGTCAGGTGGACGCCAAGGTGACGAGAGTCCAGCCAGTACTGAATCCACCGACTGTCTGCAGGTTGGTGAAGCCGCCGGCGTTGCTCACCG
>NZ_NMUL01000055.1 GCF_002234595.1 Amycolatopsis vastitatis | reverse complement strand
ATTGTCGACAGAGCCGGTGACGGCCACGCCGTCGCCGGCTCTGTAGAACAGCAGCGGATCGTTCACCGCGGCCGGAGAAGCGCCGATATCACCGACAGAAGTCGACGCCTGCGCCGCCCCGGATGCTCCGAGGAGCACTGCCACCCCGGTTACGATTGTCATGAGGATTGTCAAGAGAGTACGACTGATCGAATTTCTACTCACATTCATCCCTTCGATCGGCGAAATTGATCACTCCATTGCTCCGGTTGATGGTGGCAGGGGCCGTCGACAATCCGTCGACAACGCCACCCGCACCGCCCGTGACCTGCCGCGGAGGGAACCGACGCGGTGTCTTGCGAAGCCTCCCGCGGCGGGCGTCGCAATGCTCCCCGGCGGCGACCGGCTCGCTCCGGAACAGGGAAGAATTACCGTCTTGACAGCAACGCCGAAGTCTGCCGATGCACGGCGCCGCGACAATTGGCGCATGTTTGTTGACGCCCCGCGATTTTCTTGCGTCCGTCACGGGCGCGAGGTAGCGTTTTGCCCGTGTCGGATATCGTTTGGTCGCTCAGTCCCGCCGAACAGGCGCGCGCCCGTAATTTCCAGGCGGTCAACGGGATCGGCCGGGTCCTGCTGGGCCCGACAGCGCGTGACGCATCGGGAATGCATTTCAAGACCGCGTGGATCAGCATCCTGCTTCCCCTCTTCCCGATCGCGCGTTATTACCTGCAAGAAGTGGGTTCGCTGTCCACCGGGATGAGCACGACCACGCGTTACACCATTGTCGGCCGCTCTCGAATCGTCGGCGCCGAAGTAGTGCGGACTTACCTGTATTGCTGGCTCGTCGCTCCTCTCGTCGGTGCCGGGCCGGCGGCTTTGCTGCTGTCACAGGCCGATGAACTGGCCGATTCGATCGGCGTGTTCGCACTCATCGCGCTGTTCCTCGTGACGTTGGCCGCGTCCGTCGCCTTGCTCACATTCGGAACCAATCTCGTGCGGAAACGGTTCTTCACTCCGCGAACGGTGATTCTGCGGAACGAACCGAACCGGTAGCGACGCCGAACTTCACGCCGGTGTCGCGGGGCCGGTGGAGTCGCGGACGTTGAGGGTCGTGGCCAGCTCGAGGTGCCGTGAGGCCGGCTGGACTCCGCCCGCCATGCCGAGGACGGTCTCGACGGCCATCCGGCCCATCCCGGCGAGCGGCTGCCCGACCGACGTCAGCCGGGGCGTGGTCCACTGCGCCTGCGGTGTGTCGTCGAAGCCGGTGACCGACAGCTCCGCCGGGACGGCGATGCGGAGTTCGCGGGCCGCGGCGAGCACGCCGACGGCGATTTCGTCGTTGCCCGCGACGATCGCGGTGGGCCGCTCGCCGAGCGCCAGCATGGCACGGCCGTGCCGGAGTCCCGCTTCGACGGAGAACGTGTCGTGGCGGATCAGCGCGTGCTCGAGCGTGATGCCCGCCGCGTGCAGCGCGGCCTGGTACCCGTGGAAGCGTTCCGCCGAGGGGGCGGAGCCGAGCGGGCCGCCGATCCAGCCGATCCTGCGGTGCCCCAGCCTGAGGACGTGCTCGGTCGCCGAGCGGCCGCCCGCCCAGTTGGTGGAGCCGATGCTCACGACCCGGGAGTCGGTCGTGTCGATCGGGTCGATGGTCACCACCGGCAACTCCGCCTCTTCGGCGGCGACGAGCACCGAGTCGGGCACGGCGACAGCGAGCGCGACGACGCCGGCGACCCCGGACGCCTGCAGCTCCGCGACCCACGCACGGGCCGCGGTGCGGCTCGTGCCGGTCCAGTCCGGGGGCGGCAGGCGCAGGAGCAGCTCGGCCTGGGCGGCGGTCGCGGCGACGAGGATGCCCTGGAGTACCGTCCCGGCGTAGCGCGACTCCACGATGTCGAGCACGGTGACGAGCGTCCGCTCCCGCTGCAGGTCCCGCCGGGCCGTCGTCGGCTTGTAGCCGAGCTCGGCGATGGTCGCGAGGACGAGGTCGCGAGTGGCCGCCCCCACGTCGCTGCGTCCATTGAGGACCTTCGAGGCGGTCGCCGGGGAGACGCCGGCCAGCCGGGCGACGTCCGCCAGGGTGGCCCGCTCGGACCGAGATCGCCCTCTCATCAGAACTCCGTCCAATCGAAACTTTTTCGAACCCCGCTCAGGGTACACAGCCGCCCCGTCACGCCTTGACGTGGCGCGAAAGCGCCGAGTAGCTTGCCTCCCAGCATCCGAAAAAGATGCGAAAACATTTCGAGTCATCTCAAGGAGGAGGCGGCTCATGAGGGTCCCCACGAAAGCCAGGTTCCTGACCGCGACGCTCGTGCCGATGCTCGTACTGGGTGCTTGCTCGAGCGGGCCGGCGGGCGGCGGCGGCGGTGACGGTCCGGTGAACCTCACGGTCTGGAGCTGGGACGACACCGTCGCGAAGACCGTGCCCGGGTTCGAGGCGGCGAACCCGGGCATCAAGGTCAAGGTGGTCAACGCCGGTTCGTCGTTCGACGAGTACACCGCGCTCGACAACGCGATCCAGGCCGGTTCGGGGGTGCCCGACCTGGCGATGTTCGAGTACTTCGCGGTGCCCTACTTCGCCATTCCCGGCAAGCTCGAAGACCTCGGGGGGCTCGGCGCCGGGAACCTCAAGAAGGACTACGTCGAGGCCGCCTGGAACGACGTGACCGTCGAAGGCAAGGTCTTCGCACTGCCTTCCGACTACGGTCCCTCGGTCCTGTTCTACAACGAAACCACCTTCAAGAAGGCCGGTGTGCAGCAACCCCCGGCCACGTGGGACGAGTACTACGAGGCCGCCAAGAAGATCCGCGCGCTCGGCGGCGACCACTACATCGCCCAGGACACCGGAGACCTCTTCCTCCTGCTCTCCCTCATCTGGCAGGCCGGCGGGCGCCCGTTCCGGGTGGACGGGACCAGGGTGCACATCGACTTCACCCAGCCCGCCACGACGAAAGCCGTGGCGTTCTGGCAGAAGCTGCTCGACGAGGGCCTGCTCAACACCAAGGTCACGGCGTGGTCCGACGACTGGAACCGCACCCTCAACGACGGCAGCCTCGCCTCGCAGACCATGGGCGGGTGGCTGACCTCGTCACTGCCGCAGCGTGCGCCCCGGGCCGCCGGTCAGTTCAAGGTCGCGTTGATGCCGCAGTGGCAGGCGGGCGAGAAGGTCGGGGCGGAGAACGGCGGCAGCGGCTTCGGAATCCCGGCTACTTCCGGGCACAAGGAGGCGGCGTTCAAGTTCCTCGAGTACTTCACGCACGGCGGCGGCCTCTCGCCCCGCGTCGACGCCGGCGCCTTCGTGCCGAACACGGCGGTGCTCGCCTCGGCGGCCCAAGGCAAGGTCGACCAGTACTTCGGCGGCCAGAAGGTCGGTCCGGTGCTGGCCGAAGCCTCGAAGATCGTCGCGAGCGGCTGGCAGTACCCGCCGTTCTTCGAGTGGGCCCGGTCGACCTACAACGACATCGTCGCGCCGCTCTACACCACGGGCAAGGGCTCGCTGGCCGGAATCCTCGAGGAGTGGAAGAAACGCATGATCGCCTACGGCAACGAGCAGGGCTTCCAGGTGGACTGACGGCTGCCACGGACCGAAAGGAGCACCGCGGACATGGGCCCAACCGCTGCGGCCGTGGTGCCGCCGGAAACGACACGACACCGGGCACCGGCCCGGAAACGCGGCAAGAAGCAGATCGGGCTGGTGTTCATCGCGCCTTTCGCGCTGTTGTTCACGCTCGTGTACGTCATCCCGGTCATCTACGCCGCGTTCCTCAGTCTCTTCCAGCGGAAGCTCGTCGGGGGCACCACGTTCACCGGCTTCGCCAACTACACCAAGCTGTTCCGGGACGCGCAGTTCTGGGACAGCGTGGGGCGGGTCCTGGCGTTCACGCTCGTCCAGGTGCCGCTCATGCTGATCTTCGCCATGGCGCTCGCGCTGGCGCTGGACTCCCGGCGGTTGCACGGGACGCGGTTCCTGCGGGTGTCGATCTTCCTCCCGTACGCGGTGCCGGCCGTCGTGTCCACCCTGATGTGGGGATTCCTGCTGGGCGTCAAGTACGGCCTGTTCGGCAGCCTCGACAAAGCGCTGGGCACGGACCTCGACCCGTTCACCCCCGGCACCACGCTCATCTCCATCGGGGTGATGGTCACCTGGGCGTTCACCGGCTTCAACATGCTCATCTTCCACGCGGTGCTCAAGGCCGTCCCGCGCGAGCTGTACGAGGCCGCCGCGCTCGACGGGGCGAACGAGTACCAGGTGGTGTGGCGGATCAAGCTGCCCGCGCTGCGCCGGTCCCTGGTCATCGCGGTCGTCTTCTCGATCATCGGCACGTTCCAGATCTTCAACGAACCGCAGATCCTGCCGTCCATGGTGGCCAACAGCGGCATCACCACCCACTACACGCCCAACCTCTACGCGTACAACCTGGCGTTCACCGGATCCCAGCAGGGCTATGCGGCCGCTCTCGCACTCGTCATGGCGGCGCTCACGATCGCGGTCGCCTACGTCGTCCAGATCAGAGGACTCAGGAATGCCTTCGACAACTAGACCCCGGCGGTTGCCCACCGTCGAGAACCCCAGGAAGAGCGTGACCCTGACCGCCGTGACGTGGCTCTTCGCCCTGTATTGCCTGCTGCCGCTGGTGTGGCTGGTCGTCAACGCGACGAAGTCGCAGGCCGACTTCGTCTCGTCGTTCGGGCTCGCGCCCGGCGGCCGGTTCGCCCTGTGGGACAACATCACCGCCGTTTTCCGCTACCAGGACGGGATCTTCGTCCGCTGGCTGCTCAACACCGTGCTCTACGTCGTCGTCGGCGCGGTCGTCTCGACCTTCCTGGCGGCCCTCGGCGGGTACGCGCTCGCGAAACTCCACTTCCGCGGCAAGCGCCTGCTCCTGTTCGTGATCCTGGGGTCGATCGCGGTGCCCGGCATCGCGCTGGCGATCCCGCAGTTCCTGCTGTTCGCGCGGCTCGGCCTCACCAACACCCCGTGGGCCGTGCTGGTCCCGAGTTTCGTCAACCCGTTCGGGTTGTACCTGATGTGGGTGTTCGCGGCGGAAGCCGTGCCGACGGACCTGCTCGAGGCCGCGAAGGTCGACGGCGCCGGGGAGTTCCGGACCTTCGCGCGGATCGCACTCCCGATGCTCGCCCCGGCGAGCGTGACGGTCCTGCTCTTTTCGTTCGTTTCGATCTGGAACAACTACTTCCTGCCGTTGATCATGCTCAAGGATCCCGGCTGGTATCCGCTGACCATCGGGCTCAACGAGTGGAACAAGCTGGGTTCGACGGCCGGGAACGGCGCGCTCATCCAGAACCTCGTGATCACCGCCGCGCTGCTGACGATCGTCCCGCTGATCATCGCTTTCCTGAGCCTGCAGCGGTATTGGCAGTCGGGCGTGGCGCTCGGTGCGGTCAAGGGCTAGCACCACCGACTTCGAGAAAGAAAAGTGAGGCCATGACCCACGACCTTTCGACCGGCCCCCGCCTCCGGATCGACGGTGACCTGCCCGAAGAGACCGCGCTGCCGCACGTCTGGGCGGAGTGCGTCGGCGCCGGGCGAGCGAACGAGGCGCTGCGAGCCGACTGGCAGCGGCAGTTCGGCGAGGTCGTCGACGCCTGCGGTTTTCGCTACGTCCGCTTCCACGGCGTCTTCCACGACGACATGTTCGTGTACCGGGAAAGCTACGGTCACGGGTTCGGCCGGAACACCCCGCTGCCCGAGCCGGTGTACACCTTCAGCTACGTGGACAAGGTGTTCGACTTCATCCTCGAGGCCGGCGCCCGTCCGTTCGTCGAACTGGGTTTCATGCCGCGTGAGCTGGCGACGGTGCCCGAGACGGTGTTCTGGTGGGGCGCGCACTGCAGTCCGCCCAAGGACATGGCGCGCTGGGCCGAACTGGTCACGCGGGCGGTCGAGCACTGGATCGGCCGGTACGGGCTCGCGGAGGTGCGCGAGTGGCGGTTCGAAGTGTGGAACGAGCCGAACCTGGTCCCGCACTTCTGGACCGGGACGAAGACGGAGTACTTCGAACTCTACGAGCAGACCGTGACGGCGATCCGGAAGATCGATCCCGGGCTGAAGGTGGGCGGGCCCGCGACGAGCGTCTTCGTGCCCGATGACCGCTACCGGGGCGAAACCGAGGACCGCTCGGCGATGCACGCGACCGCCGGAGCGTCCGATGTGGACTCACTCGACTGGCGGCCGGTGTGGGTCGAGGACTTCCTCGACTGGTGCGCCAAGCGCGAGCTGCCCGTCGACTTCGTCTCGACGCACCTGTACCCGACCGATTTCGCCTACGGTGCCGACGGCGAGGCCGTCCACATCGCCCGGTACGCCGACGCCACGTTCGATGACCTGACCCTGCTGCGCGACCTCGTGGCGGACAGCGCCTTCCCGGAAGCGGAGATCCACATCACCGAGTGGTCGACGTCGCCGTCGGCCCGCGACTTCGTCCACGACACGCTGTTCGCGGCGACGTTCGTCACGCGGGCGTACCTGAAGTGCGCCACCCTCGCCGATTCGATCTCCTACTGGACCTTCACCGACGTGTTCGAGGAGGGTGGAGCCGGGCTGGGGCCGTTCCACGGCGGCTTCGGTCTCGTGAACGAGGGGGGCATCCCCAAGCCGACTTTCCACGCGTTCAGGATGCTCGAGCGGCTCGGCGACCGGCTGCTGCTCGCGACGGCCGACGGCGTGGTGACCCGGAACAGCCGGACGTCCGCAGTCTCGGCGCTGTTCTTCAACTACCCGGACGAGATGGCCATGAGGTCCGTCGGCTCGGCCGGCTCGTACCCGGCCACCCGTGCGCTCGCGGAACGGGGACCGGCTCGGCGGATCCGGCACTCGATCAGCGGGCTGGCGCCCGGAACCCCCTTCCTCGTCGAGGTCCTGGACTGGGAACACGGCAACGTCGCGGAAGCCTGGCACCAGCTCGGTTCCCCGCTCAACCTGTCCCGCGCGCAGAGCGAGTACCTGCGCGACGTCGCCGGCTCGCTCCGCAGGTTCATCCTCGCCGCGTCCGGCGACGGCACGCTCGAGATCGACGCCGACCTCCCGCCGTGGGCGGTGATGTCGGTGCGGCAAGCGGTGTGAGGCGTCCGCCGTTCGTTGAACGCTGCCGCCGCTGTCGTGGAGGTCAGCGGCCCGGGTTCCGCGTCCGGTGCCGGTCGACCAGGAGGGTGCGGGGGTCGAGGGCGGCGCGCAGGCGGACGCGCAGGCCACGACCGGCCAGACCGCGCCGGACGGTGCGGACCGCGGCCCAGGCGCGGGAACCCGCTTGGGCGCCGGGAGTATCCCCGGACCACAGGACTTGGTCCACGGTGCCGCCCAGCGCACGTAATCCATCCACTATGGACGGACTGCCGATCCCCCGGGCGGCCGCCGCGAGGTCACGAGCCGTCATCCCGGCCGTCCACGGGACCCTGTGGTCACGAAGGCGGTCGCGGACCTCGAGCCAGGCGCCGAGCACCGCACCGGCACCCGCCCGGCGCCGTCGGCGCCGCGAACGGGCGAACTTGGCCAGCGGAACCCCCACGAGCCAGGCCGGCAGCAGCGCCACCGGCCCGGCGAGTACCCAGAGCACCGGGAACGGCCGGTCTCCGGTGTCCGCGCCGCCCGGGCCGCCGGCGCCCTCGACCGCCGGGAGTGGTGCGTCGTGCTGCCGCGTCGCCGGAGGCAGCTGCGCACGCGCCTGCGCGGTGACCTCCGAAAGACCGGCGGGGCCACCGGCACCACCGAGGCGGGTGGCCCCGGCCGGATCCAGCGGCACCCAGCCGGCACCGGCGACCGCCACCTCGGGCCAGGCCAGGACATCGCCGTTGCGGACGGTGTAGCCACCGCCCGCGTCCGGCTCGGCCGGGCTGCGGAAGCCGACGACCAGGCGGGCCGGGATGCCGACGATCCGGGCGAGCGCGACGTACGCGGCCGCGAACTGCTCGCTCGTGCCCCGCCGCGTCTCGAACAGGAACTTCCGCAGCTGCGGCCAGCCGTGGCCGCTCGGCAGGCCGGTGCCCGCCGCGGTGCGGTAGCCCTCGCGGAAGAACCGTTCCAGCGTGAGCGCCGCCTGGAAACTGGGGCGCAAGCCGCCGACGGCCGACCGCGCCAACGTCTCGACGTCCGCGGGTGGCTCGCCGATCGCGCCGAGCCCACCCGGTGCCCGGGGGTCGATCGCGGCGGCCGCGAGGTCGGCGACCGGGACCTGCGGTTCCCACCAGCTCAGCCGGTACTCGCCGGGGGGACGCGGCAGCCACAGCGAGCCCTGCGCCTCCTCGACCAGCGGATCGGCTCCGCTGACGGCGGCGGGCCAGGTCTGGCTCGGCAGCCACGGCCCGCCGAGGTCGCCAAGCCGGATCGCCGCCGTCCGTTCCCGGGAGGGCACCGCCACCGACGGGCTCGGCGGCAACCGGACGCCGAGCCGCCGGTAGTCGCTGCCCGGCGTCCAGTTGACGCCGTCGAAGGCGTCGAGCACGACCAGCGGCCACCGGTCGGGCCGCGCGTCCCCGCGGACGGAGAACATCGGCACGCCGGGGTGCTCCAGCCGGTGGGCGATGTCGTCCAATGGCCCGGTCACGCGCCCGCTCACCTGCGCCGGCTGGTCCTGCTTCAGCGAATACGCCGGGCCGCCCGGAGCGGGAAGCAGCATCCCGGCCGCCACTGCCGCCGCGAGCCCGAGGAGCACCACCGGCACACCCGAAGCGAACGCCGGCGCTGCACGGCTCGCCGGCTTCTCCTCGCCGGGACGGGTCAGGGCGAACAACGCTCCCGCGACAGCCGCGTAACCGAGACCGGCGGCAACGGCCGCGAGTCCGGACAGCGCGACGTAGAGCTGGCTCACGACGACCACTGCGAAACTCGGGATCAGCGCCACCAGCGGCTTCCGGGAACGCAGCAGCAGCTCGATTCCGAGCACCCCGGCCGGCAACGCCAGCAACGGGACGAACAGCAGCTGGTCCGGCGACGGCCGCGCCGGCCAGGTCGACTGCAGGGTCAGCCGCCAGGACTCGGTGATCCCGGACGCCAGCGCGGAGAACGTCTCGCCGGTGGGCAATCCGGCCACGGTCGTCGAAAAGAGCACGGTCTCGACGACCGCGAGCAGCCCGGCCACGAGGAGCAGCAGCGGGCGCCACGCGGCGAGCACCTCGGTACGCGCGCACAGCTGGGCGACCGCGAACAGCGCCACGGCGGGGACCAGAAGCGGTGCGAGCAACGCCGTCACCCCGAACACCGGCACGAACAACAGGCCCGCGACGACGGCGGCGAGCAGCACGCACGGCACGCCGAACCTGCCGGGCATCACACCACCTCGTTCCACCGGCGCACGGCGTTCGCCGCGCTGTCGGCAGTGAGCACCCGCGCGCCGGGAATCACCGGCGGGACGCCACCGGAACCCAGGTCCAGGACGAAAAACGACGAATACCGCGCGCGCAGCCCGGCGAGCGTGCCGAGGCCGCCCGCACCCGACGTCACGACCGTCAGGCAGCCACCCTGATGCCGGACCGCGGACAGCACGCCGGGCACGAGCGCCTGTCCGGCGCCGGAGTCCTGGCGTACCCGGCACAGCTCGTCGAGCAGCTGCCTGACCGCGAGCGGGCCACCGGACGTCGAGAGGTCGCCGCCGCCCGAGGTGACCAGCCTGCTGTGGTGCCCGGCAGTGGCGGACGCGGCGAGCAGTGATGCCGCAAGATCGACGGCTTCTTCGAAAACGGACGGCGGCAACGCATCGGCTCGGGTGTCGAGCAGCAGGGTGAAGCGCGGCTGCTCGGGGTCGGCGTAGTCGCGGACCATCATCCGGCCGGTTCGCGCGGTCGCCTTCCAGTGCAGGTGCCGGACTTCGTCACCGGGCTGGTACTCGCGGACGTCGCGCAGGTCGAGCGAGCCCCTCAACGAGTCGTCGGTGGTGGCGCCGTCGTGGTGGTGCCGGGGGAAGCCGCCGGCCCGGGCGCGCGCCGCGTACTTGCGCGGATACACCCACAGCGTCACGGTCTCGCCGGCCGGATGCCGATTGCGGGCGAGACCGAAGGGATCGGCACGCAACAGCGTCAGCGGCCCGACCGCCATCCGCCCGCGGGTCCCGGTAGGAAGCTCGTACTGGTAGGTCGCTTCCGCCCCTTCGGCCAGCGCACGCACCTGCACGGTCCGGGTGCTCCCGCCGGCGTGGTCCCACGCGGCGAAGCCGGGCTGGGGCCGGGCGGCGAGATTGCGGACCCGCAGCTTCGCCAAGGCCGGCCGGCCTCGCTCGACACGATCCGGGTAGACGACCCGGGACACCGCCACCCGCATCCCGCGGGCGGTGACGGCGACGGCAGCGAGCAGGGCGCCGAGCCCGATCGCGCCGAGCACGCGCAACAGCGGGTACCCCGCCCACTCCGCCGCCGCGACCAGCACCACGGACACCACGAGGACGGCAGTACCGCGCCGGGTCGGCCGCATGGTCAGCGGCCCGCGTGGTTCATCGCCGGAGCCGGTGTCGTGGCCAAGACGTCGGCCACGACGTCGGCGGCGCCGAGCAGGCCGAGCTCGGCCTCGGCGGTGAGCACCAGCCGGTGCGCGAAGACCGGCACGGCCACGTCCTTGAGGTCGTCCGGCGTGACGAACCCGCGGCCCTCGGTCGCGGCCATGGCCTGGGCGGCGCGCACCAGCGCGATGCTCCCGCGCGGACTCACCCCGAACCGCACCGCGGCGTGTTCGCGGGTCGCTCCGGCGAGCCGCGCGGCGTACTCGACGACCGCCCTGTCGAGGTGTGAAGCACGGACCTCGGCGATCGCGTCGAGCATCATCGGGACGTCGACCACCGCCGGGAGGTCGTCGGGTGACACGCCCGCGCAGTCGCTCATGATCACCATGACCTCGGCGTCGAGATCCGGGTAGCCGACGGACAGGCGCATCAGGAACCGGTCGAGCTGCGCCTCGGGCAGCCGGTAGGTGCCCTCCATCTCGATCGGGTTCTGGGTGGCGATGACGAGGAACGGCCGCGGCACGTCATGGGAAACGGCGTCGACGGTGACCCGTCGCTCGGACATCACCTCCAGCAGCGCGGACTGCGTTTTGGGCGTGCCGCGGTTGATTTCGTCGGCCACGACGACGTTCGAAAACACCCCACCGGGATGGAAGGCGAACCGCTCGTCCTTCTGGTGGTAGACGGTCACCCCGGTGATGTCGCCGGGCAGCAGGTCCGGAGTGAACTGGATCCGGCTCCAGCTGCCGCCGATGCTGCGCGCCAGGCACCGCGCGAGCGTCGTCTTGCCGAGGCCGGGTACGTCCTCGATCAGCAGGTGCCCCTCGGCGAACAGCGCGGCGACGGCGAGCCGGACCACCTCCGGCTTGCCGCGGATCACCCCCTGGATGTTCCGTGCGATCAGTGCGTAGGCCTCTCCGGCCCTCGACTCACCCATGGTGACTCCCCACCTCGTCGAACCTCACGCCTCAGCCCTCTTTCCCGAGGTACGGATCCGGGCGACCGTAGCCCCGGTGTCCCGGGACCGGTCCCGGGACACCGCTTGTCATCGAAACCTCAGGTCCCGGGTGCGACGGTGACCGCGCAACGACCGGATCGTCGGATTGGCGGGTACAGATGTCCATGCACAGCAACGAAAAGAAGACCAGGCTTCGCAGCGCGGTCGCCGGGACTCTGCTCGCCGGTCTGGCGCTGGCCGGATGCGGGGCCGAGGAGTCCCCGGCGGCTCCGGCCGTCACATCGAGGCCCCCGGTCCCCGCTCCTTCGACAACGGCGGTGCAAACCCGTCCGATCGACCTCTTCCGGCTTTACCGCGTTCAGTCGCTGTCGGCGACCATGGGCACGGCCTGCTCGGGCCACCCCGCGCCGACCGACACCGCGTGCGGGCAGCAGCTCGACGCGATTCGCCGGACCACGGGCGGGTTCCTGGTCACGCTCGCCAAGGCCATTCCCGGCACGGACTTCTCGAAGATCCGCGAGGCCGCGGACCAGCTCACGAAGCCGATCGACCTGCTGCAGCAGCTGGGTTGCTACGGCATGGGCGGACCGGGCAAGAAGCCCGGCAAGAACGAGGCCGGGCTGTGCGGAACCTTCGGCACCTTGGCGTTGCTCGGCTGGCTCAGCTTCGAAACCACGGTGGAGCAGTACTGAGCCACGCGTAGGTGGTGAACGGTCCTTTCGCGGCAGAACGCGAAAGGACCGTTCACTCGTCAAGGCGTAGGTGGCTTCGGCGGCTTGACGAAGACCCGGATCCTGGTGCCGTCGTGGATCCGGTAGTCGCCCGCTTTGTTGCCGCGCAGCTGGTTGCCCAGTGCAGCGCCCGAACCCCGGTTGTCCGAACGACCGATGTGCCGGACGCTGGCCCCCGCGCCGCCTTCCTTGAACACCGCCTGGGGCCACTCGTCTCGATCCTTGAAGAGCATCCGGCGAACGCCGCGCAGCGATGCCTTGCGACGCGCCTTCGTTCCCGGCCGGTCCACCGTGGCGTCGTACCGGTATTTCCCCTTCGCGTTGGGCTTCAGGTTGTCGATGATGTGCTGGGCGGATTCCGGGTATTTGGTGCCGTCGATCTCGGTGCGCTTGAGATTGACCTTCGGGCTCCCCGTCGTCCCCGCCCCCGTGTGGGCGACCACCGCCTCGTCCTCCGCCGATCTGGTGATCTTGCGGTAGGTCGCGAGGTTCGCGATGATTTCGCCGGTGCCGGAAACCGGGGCCTTCTTGAACCCTTCCCAAGCTTGTTTCCCGGCCGCGACAGCCTTGTCCACTGCCGCATCGCGGTCGCGCACGGTGTTCACCACACCATCCCCGATGTCCTTGGCGGTCTGCTCGACCTTGCGCGAAGCCGCTTCGTCACCCTGAATGGCTTTGTCGAGCGTACCGACGAGTTCCGCGGTCGAAGTCACGTTGTCGTGCACCGCCGCGTACGCGCCGGCGACGAACCTCCGGACCGTGGTGCCCGCATCGGGAGCCTTGTTCGGATCGTTCTTCTCTTCGTCGATCTGCCCCTGCGCCCATTGCCGGGAGCTCTTCAACTCCGAATCGATGAACTCATCCGCCTCTTCCAGCGCCGCGCCGATCTGCTCGCGGACGCTCTTCGGCTGCGCC
>NZ_NMUL01000054.1 GCF_002234595.1 Amycolatopsis vastitatis | reverse complement strand
GTTTTCGGCTGCGCCTCCTGCCGCTTGCCGGTGTCGCCGCCGCTGGGAGCCGGTTTGCTCTTGGCGGGTTCCGTTTTGGCACTCCCCTTGCTTGCCGGTGGCCGCGAAGCACCCTCCGACCGCGCGTGCGACACCCCGTCGCTGTCCACCGGCATCGGCGCGGCCTGTGCTGCTTCGCAGCCGAACACACCGAAGGCCACGGCCAGCAATCCGCCCGAAAGCGAGTACAGCACCGCGCGTCGCAGATCGATTCCCGGACCGAGCACCTCACCGGCAGCCGGTTCTCGGTGTGGCGCGGCGCCCGTCGATATCACCCTGTTCACAAACTCCCCCTCGAACGGTCGTGGATTTCTTCGGCCAGCGAACTGCCCATCAGGCCGCCGAAAATGCCCGCGGCGACGCCGACGGCCAGCCCGATCGGCGACGTGGCGAGCGCGCCGGCGACGACGCCGAACACCAGCGAGCCCGACACGCCACCGATTCCCGTCACCGCGCCGAGGCTGAGTGGCGCCCTGGGCTCGAGCGGCGGCAGGTAATACGTCTCGGAAGTTTCCTCGCCGCGTTCCCGCGCCTCGACAGGCGCCTTCTGCCCGAACCACACCTGGTCCGGAATCACGATGTAGTAAGCGTCTTCGAGCGCCGGGCGCTCGGCCAATGCCGCGCTCACGACGTCACCACGCGGCCGCGGAGACGGTGCCGTTGGTCGACGTCGCGGTCGACGTCGAAGTCACGCCGCCGGACGTGACGGACGCGGTCTTCGACACCACCTTGCCGTGCCGGTCGTGAGTCCGCTTGCCGTGCTCGGTCTTCCGGACGGGCACGTCGTCGCACGGCACCTTCTTGATCTTCAGACCGTCGCGGATCTTCTCGAGATCCGCCTTGGTCTTGCCGAGCGTGTCCTTGGCCTTGGTCAGCGCCTTGCCCGCCTCGCCCAACGTCTTTTCCGCGTCCTGGACGGCCTGGTGCGCGACGCCGACCGCCTTGACGGCTTCGTCGATCCCCTGACCGGTCGTGTCGGCGACGATCTTCTCGACCGCCGGCGTGGCGGCCTGGACCGCGGCCCGCACGATGTACCGGGTGGTCGACGCGTCGACCGTCTTCTGCACCGCCGACGAGCGGGTCCGCGACGGCGACTTGGCGTGTTTCGCGGTCGTCTGCTTCGGCAGGACCGGCCGCGCCGCCGCGAGGGCCGGACGGTGCGGCGCCGCCGGCACCACGTGCCGAGGCTCCGGCTTCTTCGGGCCGTCGACCGTGTGCTGCGGCTTGGCGACCCTGGCCGGCGGAGCGGCGGCGGGAGGAACCCGCTGCGGGACCGGAGCCGCCTGAGGTGCGGCCTGAGCAGGCTTCACGTCGTGGTTTTCCTGGCCGTCTTCGGCGAGCGCGCTCGCCGTCGACGCCCCGATCGCCGCGGTGGCGAGACCCGCCACCCCGTAAACGGCCGCCCGCTTGAGATTCCGTTTCATGCCCTCACCTCGCTGGTCATCGGCGGCCGGTCGCCGCCACGCCGCAACAATCACCCGAGGAGGTCCACCACGAATACATCGGCGATACATTCGCGGCCGATTTCCCGCGAGATCCGCCGTTGTGGAGCGCTGATGGCCACAACCTGCCAAACTGGGCGCGCCGCGCGGGGATGCATTCCTAGAATGGGAGTTCACGCCCGCGCGAAGCCGGGCATCGGCACGAGCGCGAGGGCGAGCAGGACCATGGCGGACACGGAACACGGCGAATTGGTGCCGCTGGGCGAAGGCCCGGTCGCCCAGGTGCTGGCGGGGGTGCACGGCACGACCGGCGAGGGGTTCGCCCTCAAGGTGTACCCGGGCAAGCTGGATCGCCGGACCCGCAACGAGCTCGACAAGGAACTGAGCGCGCTCGCCGGGTTGCGCGATCGGGGTACCGCGCTCGTGCCGGACGAGGTCCGGGAACTCGCCGACGGGCGCTGCGGGATCCGGATGGAACTGTGCGCGCAGTCGTTGCCGGAACTGGTCGCCGCGTTCGGGCCGCTGTCGATCACCGATACGCTGGCGCTCGGCGAAGCCCTCGCCTCCACACTGGCCGAGGCGCACCAAGCCGGGCTCGTCCACGGCGGTGTCACGCCGGGCAACGTGCTCTTCCGGCCGTCCGGCGCCCCGGTGCTGGCCGACTTCGGCTTGACCCTGCGCCAGTTCTTCCCGCGGGACCGGGAAAGCGGCGTCGAATACCTCGCCGCCGAAACCGTGCGTGACGGAACCCTCGACGAACGCACCGACCTCTACGGCCTCGGCGCCGTCCTGTACCTCGCGCTGTCCGGGCGGCCGCCGCACCAGGGCCGGCCCGGTGAGCCCGCGGACGCGGTGACTCTCCGGGTCCTCGGTGGCGACGTTCCCCCGCTGGACCGGCCCGATCTGCCCGCCGGCCTCGCTCATCTGGTGTCGTCACTGCTCGCCGGCAACCCGGACGCGCGGCCGATCGACGCCGCCCTCGTCGTCACCCGGCTCGGCGCGATGATCGGCCCCGCCGTCCCCGGGAACCACCCCGCGCCGGGCCCTTCCGGAGCCGTGCTCCCGCCTCGGCCGCTCGGCGAGCTGGTGGCCGAGTACGGACCCACCACCGGCGCGCCTCGAAAGCGCCGCACCGCGCTGACCGCCGCGGCCGCCGCGGGCGCGGCGGTCCTCGCCGTCGTCGCGGTGGTCGTCTTCACGAACCGGCCGGCGGAACTGAGCGTGCCCCCGGCGCCCGCACCCACGACCGCCCGGCCGACGCCGTCACCGGCGGCCGCGCAGGTGGAACTCGCGACGCCGGCCGACCACGACACCTATGTGGACCTCAGCTGGCGCAGCAGCACACCCGGCCTCGACTACGTCGTGGTCGTCGCCCCGGAGGGCAAGCCGAACCACACCGAGTACGTGCGGCGCGAGACGAGTCACCGCGTGAACGTGGAGCCGTCCCTGAAGTACTGCTTCGTCGTCCAGGGCACCAACGGCTCGGCGACGGTCCAAAGTGGACCGCAGGGCATCCGCGACGCGCGCTGCACGCAGTAGGCCGGACTCAGTCAGGTGGCCAGGTGTACTTGGCGGACGAGACGCCGTTGTCCGCGGTCACCCAAGCCTGCTTGCCGACCGCGCCGAAATCGAACGCCTCGAAGGTGACGGCACCGTTCGCGTCGGTGGTGTACGAGCGGCCCTCGTTCGAGTACTGGCAGCCGCAGTGCGGCGTGAAGTGGAATTGGGTGTTGGGCGCGAACCCGCGCACCACGACGTGCATCTTGGCGCAATCCGGTGCCGAACACTCCGCCGGGTCCGGCTCGTAGGTCCCCGTCTTCCCCCGGGTCACGGTGATCGTCGGCTTCGGGATCGCCGGGCCGGTCACCTTCGCCGTGGCCGGAGTCCCGCGCCCGGCACTGTTCTCCGCGACCACGGTGATCGTGTAGGTGATGCCCGCGCGCAGGCCGGGGATCACCGTGGACCGCGCGGTGCCCGCCAGGTCGGAGGCCCCCGCTCCGGCGCCGGACGACGGCTTCCACGTCACGTGGTACGCGGTGACCGCGGCCCGGTTGTCGGCCGCCGCGCCCCAGGCGACGTGCGCATCACTTCCCTGCAACCGCGCGGTGAGCTGGGCCGGGATTCCCGGCGGGCTCGGCGGGATGGGCTTCGGCGGCTGCGTCACCGGCGGGTCCGTCTTCCGCACCGGCGGAGACTGCTGTTTCGGACCGTCCGGCCGGACGTCGGGCTCGCCCTTCGGCGGTTGCTGAGCCGGTGGCTGCTGCGTCGGCGGCGGCTGCTGCGCGGTGGCCGGGGCCGGCGCCTTGTCGGCGGTCACCGGCACCTGGCTGACCTTGCCGTCGGGGTCGACGACCAGGACGTGCTTGCCCTCCCCGCCGTCCACGTAGACGCGCTTGTCGTCGCCACGCACCAGCTGCGGGGTGCCCGATTCCGGCGGGATCGCCGTGACCTGACGCCGGGTGCCGTCCGCACCGTAGGTGAGCACGTTGTGGCGGGTCAGATCGAGGAGCACGACCGAGGACGCACTCGCCGTCGGGTTCGCATAGACGCCGTCGGGCAGGTCGACCTTGATCGGCTGCGCCGGCGTGTGCCCGGCGTCGAGCAGGTACAGCTGCCGCTTTTCCTGCTCCAGCACGGCGATCCGGCCGTCGGCGTCGGCGGGGGCGATCTGCGCCGCGGGCGAAAGGTCCTTCCCGATCGCCACCGGTTCGCCCGGCTTGTCCCCGGACACCTGCCGGATCGTGTCGGTCGTCGTGTCGACGAACACCGCGCGGTCACCGGCGATGCTGAGGCCGCCGGTGTGCCCCGCGCCGAGGTTGTCCCGGCAGGTCACCGTGTCGGAGTCCTTCGCCAGCCGGCACAGCGCGCCGGAATCGAGGCGGTTCAGCCACAGCGTGCCGTCGGGGGTGGCCACCGGGGCACCGAGCGGGCCGCCCGCGGGCAGCGTGGTGAAGCCGCTGCCGAGCCGGACCACCCGGCCAGCTTCCCGGTACACCAGGTACGGGCCGCCGGAGGCTTCCACGAGAGCGGGCCGCTCGCCGGACGGTGGCGTCAGCGTGCGGTCGACCGACAGGTCCGACTTGCCGAATTCGACGATGGCCGACTTGCCGATCACGTACCCGCTGGTCGGGCCCTGCACCACCTGGCTGCCCGGTTCGAGGCCGGCGACGGGCACCTGGGCGTCCATGCTCTTGGCCGAGCCGTTGACGAACAGCACGAGGTTGAGGGCCGGGCTGGCGATCCAGTGCCCCGCCTGCGAAAGCTCCAGCCCCGGCAACGGCGAAGCGCCCCCGGACACGGCCACCCCGATCAGTACCGCGCAGACGCTGACGAGCGCGGTCATCGGAAGCCGCCGGAGTCCCCTCTTACCCACCCGGCGATCATAAAAAATCCTGGTACACGAACCGGCCCTTTCGAATACATTCCCTGCTCGGGCGCGCGCTGTACGTGACATTCATGCCTCCGGCAAACTCAGTTCGAAGATCGCGCCGCCCACTTCGGCGTTGTAGACCCGCAGGACTCCGCCGTGGGCCTGGGCGACCCACCGGACGATGGAGAGCCCGAGCCCGCTCGACCCGGCACCGCTGGTGAACCGGTCGAACGTCTCCTCGGCGACCGCCGCGTCGATCCCGGGCCCGTGGTCGGCCACCGTCACCCGGCCGCCCGCCACGGTGATGTGCACGATCGCCTCGGACCCGGGACGCCGTCCGTGGCGCATCGCGTTGTCGAGCAGGTTCCCGATGGCCCGCTGGACCAGCGCGGGGTCCGCGAGCACCTTCGCCGGGGCCGCCGTCACCGTCACCTGGGCGTCTTCCTTCGGCGTCTCCTCGACCACGCCGGTGACCAGCTGGTCGAGCCAGACCGGCTGGATGGCCAGCGACTCGACACCCGCCGCGAGCCGGGCGCGCACGAGCAGGCCGTCGATGATGCTGCCCATCCGCCCGGCCAGCCGGACCGTGCGCGGCAGCAGGTCGGCGCGTTCGGCCGGGTTCCGCAAGGCCGTTTCGGCCAGCGCGCGCAGCGCCGCCACCGGCGTGCGCAGGTCGTGCGCGGTTTCCGCGAGCAGGATCTCCTGCTGTTCCAGCGCGGCCGTCGCGGGCCGGATCGCGCGCCCGGACAGGACGTGCCCGGCGACCCCCAGCGCCGCGACGAGCAGCACGCAACCGCCGACGGCGAACAGCACCAGCCGGTCGTGGTCGGTCTCCTCGCCACGGGCGTCGGCGACGACGACCACCGCGCCGGCGTACTGGCCGGCGGTGTTGCGGAAGGGTTCCGCGCCGATCCTGACCAGCTCTCCGCCGGTACCGCTGCCGTAGCCGTTGAGGACGGCTTCGCTGCGGACCGCCTCGTTGGCCCAGGCACGCAGCTTGACGGGGTCCATCGGGACACACGTCCGCGCGCTGGTGAAGTCCGCGAACCGGCCCACGCCGGCGGGCAGGACCGCGAACTGAGGGCACTGGCCGCTCACCGGGTCCTGGCCGACCAGCCCGGTCACGACCTCGTCGCCCTCCTTGACCAGCCGGGTGACCGCCGCGGTGACCCGGCTGGTCCGGCCGTCCAGGCGCACCTCGCGCTGCTGCGTGTCGGCCTGGACCGCGAGCCAGGCGAACACGAGGAGGCCTGCCGCGTTGAGCCCGGTGAACAGCCAGGTGAGCAGCCGGCGCAGGCGGCGCAGCCGGTCGGCCGCCGATCGCCTCACCGGGTGGCCAGCCGGTACCCGCGCCCGCGCACGGTGTGGATCAGCCCGGGTTCGCGCAGCTTCAGGCGCAGCCTCCGGACCACGACGTCGACCACATTGGACATCGGATCGGTCCGGCTGTCCCAGCAGTGCTCGATCAGCTCGTCCCGCCCGATCGCTTGCCCCGGCCGGGCCAGCAGGAACTCGAGGACGGCGAATTCCTTGTCGCTCAAGGTGAGCAGCGTCCCGGATCGGCGGGCTTCCCGGCGGGCGCAGTCCATTTCCAGGTCGTCGTGCCGCAGCACGGACGGCCGTCCCGAGCCGGAACGGCGGCACAGCGCGTTCACCCGTGCGGTCATTTCGGCCACGGCGAACGGTTTCACCAGATAGTCGTCGCCGCCGTGTTCGAAACCGGCCACCCGGTCGTCGAGGCTGTCGCGGGCGGTGAGGAACAGCACCGGCACCGCCCAGCCCTCCAGGCGGCGCCGGTGGACGTAGCCGATCGAGTCGCCGTCGGGCAGCATGCGGTCGAAGACGGCGCAGTCGTAGTCCGCGCCCGCCAGCTCGGCGTGCGCGCCGGCGAGGTCACCCGCCTGGCCGACCCGCAGTCCGGACGCGGCCAGCTCGGTGGTCACCGCCACCCGCAGGTCCTCGTCGTCCTCCACCACCAGTACCCGCGCGGCTGTCATCGGATCCTCATGTGCGCGGCGCGATCGTGGACGTCGTACAGAGCGGGGGTGTGAGCATGGTGCTCTTCCAGGTCCTGGGGCCACTCGAGGTGCGTGGCCGCGACGGTCTCGCGTGCCGGCTCGGCGGCGGGAAGCCCGTCGCGGTGCTGGCCGCGCTTCTGGTGCGGCCCAACGGGTGGGTCGCGGTGGACCGGCTGATCGAGGCCACCTGGCCGGAACAGGACGCGCCGGCGTCGGCCGAGGCCAACCTCAAGACCTACCTGTGGCGGCTGCGGCGGCTGCTGCCCCGCCACGACGACGGCGCGCGCATCGAGAGCAGGCCCGGCGCCTACCGGCTGAGGGTCGCCCCCGGCGAGCTCGACGCCCAGTGCGCCGCCGAAGCGGCCGACGCCGCCCGGCACGCGCTGGCCGAAGGTGCGGCGGCGACGGCGTTCGAGCTGGCCACCGAAGCACTGGGACGCTGGTGCGGGCGACCGTACGAAGGTCTGGGCCTCGACCTCGGCGACGCCGTGGCGAAGCTCGACGACCTGCGTCGTGAGCTGTGGGCCTGCCTCGCCGAGGCACAGCTGGAGCTCGGCCGCCCGGCCGATGCCGTCACCACATTGCGTTCGCTCACCTCGGACGATCCGCTGCGTGAAGACGCGTGGGCGCGGCTGGTCCGTGCGTGGCACGTGCTGGGGCGGCCCGCCCAGGCGCTCGCCGCGTACCACGAGGCACGCCGCGTACTGGCCGCCGAGCTGGGCGTCCGGCCGGGGCCCGAGCTGGCGGACGCGTTCCGGGCGATGCACGGCGGCGCACGCCCCGCCGAGCGGCCGCCCCGCCGCGAGCTGCCCCGCGACACGCCGTTGTTCACCGGCCGCGGCCGGGAGCTCGAGATCCTGGACGTCGCGTGCACCGGCAACCCGCGCGTCGCCGTCGTGACCGGCCCGGCCGGGGCCGGCAAGACGGCCCTCGCGGTGCATGCGGCGCACCGGCTGGCCGCGCGGTTCCCCGACGGCCAGTTCTCCGTCGATCTGCGGGGGGCGGCGGGCTCGCCGGTGCCGGCCGCGACGGTACTGGCCAGGCTGCTGCACAGCATCGGCATCCCGCCCGCGCTCGTCCCGGCCGACGTGGACGAACGGGCCGCGCTGTGGCGATCCGAACTCGCGTTCCGCCGGGTGCTGCTGCTCTTCGACGACGTCGCGGACGCCGCGCAGGTGGAACCGCTGCTGCCCGCGACCGGCTCGAGCGCGGTGCTGATCACCGGCCGGACCGGGGACCTGCACGTCGACGGCGCGGTCCACGTCCGGCTCGGGCCGCTCCCCCCGGCCGAGGCGGCGACGCTGTTCCGCGCGGTGGCCGGAGAACGCGGCGCCGGCGCCGACGAGCCGGTGGTCGCCGCGACCGTGCGGCGCTGCCACGGCCTTCCGGGCGCCCTGCGCGAAGCCGCGGCCGCATCGGGAACGCCCGCGGTCCATCCACTGTGGACCATCCGGCGGCGTGAACCCGGGAAAGTCGCCTGAGCCATGCGCATCGACGACCGGCTGAGCGACCGGGAACGGCAGCTGCTCACGCTGCTCACGGCCGGCTACACCGACGAGTCGGCGGCGGTACGGCTGGGCGTCTCGGTCCGCACCGTGCGCCGGATGGTGGCCGGCATCATGGACCGGCTCGGCGCGCGAAGCCGGTTCCAGGCCGGCGTGAAGGCAGCCGATCGTGGCTGGCTCCTCGACGTGGGCTGAACGGCCGATCACGCTACGCTTTCGTGCATGCGAGTGCTGGTCACCGAAGACGACGAGAATCTCCGGGTGGCCGTGGAGGCATCCCTGCGGGGTGCCGGATTCGCGGTGGACGTCGCCGCCGACTTGCCGGACGCCGACGAAGCGGTGAGCGTCAACGCCTACGACTGCGCGGTGTTCGACCGGATGCTGCCCGCCGGCGATGCGCTGGCCTACGTGGCGGGCCGCCGCCGGAGCGGCTGGGGCGTGCCGGTCCTGTTCCTCACCGCGCGGGACACCGTGGACGACCGCATCGCCGGGCTGGCCTGGGGCGACGACTACCTGGTCAAGCCGTTCGCGATGGCCGAGTTCCTGGCCAGGGTGCGGAGCCTGTGCCGGCGCGGCGACCCGGGCCCTGCCCCCGTCCTGCGGTTTTCCGATCTCGAGCTGGACATCGGCCGCCACGAGGCCCGCCGCGGCGGCGTCCTGCTCACGTTGACCGGCAAGGAGTTCGCCGTCCTGCGCCGCCTGCTCGCCACGCCGGGCGAACCGGTCCGCCGCGCCGACCTGCTGGCCGCCGCCTGGGACGAGCTCGTTCCCCCGGCCACCAACGTCCTGGACGTCCTGATCGCCCAGCTGCGCGGCAAACTCGGCGAACCACGGGTGATCCACACGGTCCGCGGCACCGGATACCTGCTCGGCGAGCCCCGCCGGACTGATTAGCGTCCTGTCCCGCCCGACGGCACGGCGTCGTGGCTTCCCGGACTTCCGTTTCCTGGACCGCGGCATGTCTGAGTTCTAGTTCACCGGCTCGGGGACCGGTCCCCGAGATGCCGGGCGATGAGGCACTACTCCCGAAGCCCTCATCCGGGAGACAGCGGCGGATCGGGCAGCTCGAGCCATTCCAGGTCCATCGGCACCAGCGTCGTCGACAGCACCAGTTCCCGCAGCAGGTTCACGGTCAGGGTCAGCCCCACCGGCTCCCCCACCTCCTCGCGCCGCAGCCCGTGCACCCCGGCGTCGGAAAGCCGTTGGCGGACGCGGGAAACGAGGTGTTCGACGCGCTTGGCCGTCCAGTTCTCGTGCGGCCGTCGTTCGGCGAGTTCGGCGGCCGCCTGCTGACGGGACAGCGGCAGTGGCTGGGGGTCGTAGCCGAGGTAGCGCTGCCCGAGCACCGCCAGCACGAGGTGCTCCTCCGGGGACAGCCGCCACCGTTTCGGCGGCGCCGTCGGATGCGTCGGGCGGCGCGTGGTGACGCCGGCCTCGCCGTCCGAGACGAGCAGCTCCAGCACGTGCTCGCGGGTGCCGCGCAGGAACAGCGCGGTGTAGCCGTCGGCCAGCGGCAGCGGTTCGCTGTCGCGGTGCAGCAGGACGCTGTCGGACAGCCGGATCGGCGAACGGCCGGTGTTGCTGAGCCACCAGCGGTCCCGCTCGCGCACGAGCATCCCGTGGACCCGGCTGATCCGCACGTCTTCCTCGCCGACGCAGACGTCGACCTCCAGCCGGTTGCGCCCGAAGGTCACCCGGTTACCCGGCGACGGCGGCACCGCGACGCCGCCGGTGACGGTGAGCGCGCTCAACGTGCCCGGCACCGTGTCGGCGACGCCGTGGCGCAGGCTGCGCCGGTGGTGCGGGTCGAGACGTTCGGTGGTCACGGCCACCTCCGTTCGTACGCGCCGATGTCGAAGCCCGCGCCGGCGGGCCGGGCGACGCCGTCGAGATCGAACGCGGGGGCGTAACCGGGGTTGCCGGCGTCGACCGCGGCCGAGCCCGCGGCGAGGTGGTAGTCGCCGCGCGCCGGATCGGCGAACCCCGGGTTTCCGGCGAAGTTGTGGTCGGCGGCGAACGGCCCGGTGTCGACCGGTCCGTCGCCGAACACGTTGTTCCGCAGGGTTTTCGTCCCGGCGAACCGGTCGGCGTCGATCAGCACCGAGCCGCGGGCGTTGCCGGCGAAGGTGTTGTTGACGATCTTCAGGTCCCGCATGGTCCCGGTCGACTCGGCCCAGAGGCTCAGCCCGGCCTGCGCGTTGCCGGTGGACAGGTTGTCGAAGACCCGGATGTCCGAGAGCAGCCGGCTTTCCGAGTAGTCCTCGACGGCGAGCCCGATCCCGGCCTTGGTGGCTTCGCGGGTACCGCCGACGACGTTGGCGTACACGTCCACAATGGACGAAGAGTCGACGTAGATGTCCGGCCCCCGGTTACCGGTCACGACGTTGTGGTGGATCTTCACCCGGGCGGCGTCGTCGTACTTGACGTCGATGCCCTCTTCGCCGTTGCCGTGCACGCGGCAGCCGGACACCTCGACGTCCGAGGAGCCCGAGGCGATGCTCAGCGCTTCGTGGTCGGCCGAGGTGCCGCGGGAGTTGGTGCCGCGGATGTCGCAGTTCGCGACGCGCACCCGCCGGGTGCCGACCAGCACGAGCCCGCCGTCGCGGGAGCCGTCGACGCCGAAGCGGTCGAACACGAGGTCGTGCGCGCCCTCGGCGTACACGCCGAAGCCGGTCGAGCCGGACACGGTCACGTCGGTGAACTCCAGCCAGCTGTGCCCGCCGATGGCCAGGCCCCCGGCGCCGGTCAGCACCGCGGTGCCGCCGGTGCCGGCGAACCGGATCGGGCGGCCCGGGGCGCCGTCGCGGCGGACGGTCAGCCCGCCCGGGTACGTGCCGGCCTCGATCGCGACCGTGTCACCCGGGCGGGCTCTGTCGGCCGCGGCCTGGACTCCTGCGTACTGCCCGTGCGGCCCGACCCGCCAGGTCCGCGGCACCGGTCCGGCGGCCCCCTCGGCCGCCGGACCGGTCATGGCCACCACCAGGAGCGCCACGCCGGCCAGTACCCGTATCGCCACTTCTCGTCCCGTCTCCTCCGGTCCGCGAATCCGGTCCCGGCTCTCCCCTTTCTAGCCGGGGCGGCCGGGGACCGGTCCCCGGTTCACGGCAGCCGCCGGACGAGGACCTCCGCCAGCGAGCGCGCGGTGGCGCACAGCGCGTCGCCACCGGCCGCCGCGGTGTCCTCGACGGAGACCACGGCGATCTCCTCCCGGTGCGAGGGGGTGCCGCGCAGGACCGGCAGCACCGGCGTGTAGGAGCGGTGCACGACCTTGACCGCGCACTCCGGGTGCCCGCCCGGCACCGGCGCGATGACGGCGGTGCGGGTACCGACGCGGATCCGGTCGCCCGGCACGTCCTCGTCCGCCTCGATCGGCCATTCCCGGCTGAACTCCACGGTGATCGTGCGCGGGTCGTGCTCCCAGGTGCAGTTCCAGCGGCCGAACCCGCGGTCCGGTTCCTTGGCCTGGCCCAGCACACCCGAGGTCGTGGCGTCGTCGAGCAGGCCGCAGGCGTCGACGTGCGCCAGTGACCAGTCCGGGAGCGGCTGGGCGCGCCGCGGCAGGGGGCCGTTGGCGAGCGTGGCCAGCACGCCGGACAGCACCGCCTCCGAAAAGGTGCACAGCGGCGCGTTCTGCGCGCGGGTCACCGGGTGCGAGGTGACGACGATCCGGTTGGCGTCGGCCAGCGAAATGGCGCGCTCGCAGGAGCCGTCGTGAGCCTCGGGGTACTCGATTTCGCCCATCTTGCCGGGCACCGGCGGCCGGGGCGGGTACCGCAGCGGGCCGGTCAGGTCGAGCCGGGTCTGCACCTGTCCGGTGCCGTCGGCCAGCGTGGTGGTGACCACGCAGGTGCCGAAGTTCAGCACCTCGGGGTCGACGAACGGCTCCCCGAACGAGGTGAGCGAGTTGAGCGAGATCGCCGCGCACGGGTCCGTCCCGGCCGGGTCGGGGCCGAGGGTGTTCGCCCCGGCCGGGGCGCCGGTGGTGGTCGCCCACAGCGGCCGTCCGACGACGAACCCGGCCACCAGCGCGGCCACCGCCAGCACCGCGGCCCCGGCGAGCAGCCGGCGGCGCAGGCGGCGGCCAGGTCGACGTAGCGGCGCGGGCGCGTCCGCCGTGAGCAGCGTGACCACCTCGGCGGCGCCAGGCCGGTCAGCCGGGTGCCGGGCCATCAGCGCGGCGAGCACCGGCGCGAACGGCCCGGCGCGCTCGGCGGGCGCGGGCCGTCCGGCGGCGGCCCGGCGCATCTGCGCGAACGGGCCGTCCTCGCCCGAGCCCCACGGCGACCGGCCTTCGATCGCGGCGTAGAGGGTGGCTCCCAGGGAGAAGACGTCCGAGGCGGCGCCGGCTTCGGCGCCGTCGGCCACCTCCGGGGCGACGTACCCGAGTGTGCCGGTGAGCTGGGCGCCGCCGGTGCGGGTGACCTCGGTCCAGCGGGCGATGCCCAGGTCGGTCAGCTTGGCGACGTCGTCCGCGGTCACCAGGACGTTGCCCGGTTTGACGTCGCGGTGAATGATGCCGCGGGAGTGCATGTCCGCGAGCGCCGAGGCGAGCTGCGCGCCGATCCGCCGGACGCGGTCCTCGGGCAGCGGCCCCTCGTCGTCGACGAGTTCCTCGAGGCTCCGGGCGGCGAGGTACTCCGTGACCAGCCACTGGGCGTCCCCGTCGACGACCGTGTCGAACACCGTGACGACGTTCGAGTGCAGCAGCCCGGCCCCGATCCGCGCCTCACGCCGGATCTGCCCGGCGTCCTCGCCCAGCGCTCGCTTGAGCGTCACCTGCCTGCCGAGCTCGAGATCGACCGCCCGCCACACGACGCCCATGCCACCTCGGCCGAGCTCCTCCTCCAGCCGATAACGGCCGGCCACGACTCGCCCCATGCCCACGTGGGCAGTCTACGAAACGCTGTGTCGCTCCGCTGACCCAGCGTCACCGCGCGCCGATCCTCGGGACCGCTCCCCGTCGTCCCGCCCGATACTGCGGCAGCACGCAGCACGGGAAGCCGCGAGGGGCACGGTGACGAAGACAGGTGAATATCCGCAGGTGCGGCTGGCCTGCATCCACGGCGAGCGACACCGCGAGTACGTCTTCGTCTCCGCGACCACCGTCCGGTACTCGCTGAGCGACATCCCGGTTTCGCGGCCCGCCATCGGCGTCGTCGAAGCCACGGTGGCCTGCGGCTCGTGTGAGCGCCGATTGCGTGTGCGGGTGTTCAGTCCCGCCAGGCGGCGGCGGTGGCAGCAGGCTTGGTGCGGGCTGTTCCTGCTCGGGGCGTTGATCGCCACGCCGTCGACCATCCGCCTGATCGCCTTGGACGCACTCGACGGCACGGACCCGTTGCCGTATGTGCTGCCGATGCTCACCGAGGTGCTCGGTCTCGGCGCGGCCGTGGTGGGAGCCATGTTCCTTGGCACCGAAGACGGCGTCCGGTTCGCTTCGTTCTGGGGCGACGGGGGCCACCGCCTCCGCCGGTGGTGACGGAGACGGCGGCTCGACCGATCAGAAATCCTCCGCCGCGTCGTCAGTTCTGGTAGCCCCCTCGCCCCGGTGGAAGGATCGACGACCATGACCGACGCCAGACCGCTGGACGCCGACGAGACCACGTTCATCGCGGCGGCCCGCGCAGGCGATGCGGCGCGGTTCGCGCTCATCACCGAGCGCCACCGGCGTGCGCTGCAGGTCCACTGCTACCGGATGCTCGCGAACTACGCGGACGCCCAGGACATGACGCAGGAGACGTTCCTGCGAGCGTGGCACAAGCGCGAGTCGTTCAAGGGCCACGCCGCGCTGCGGACCTGGCTGTACCGGATCGCGACGAACGTCTGCCTCGACTTCCTGGAGAAACGCGACGACCGCACCCCCGTGCCGTCCGGGCTGCCGGACGCCGGCTCCGAGGTGCTGTACCTGCAGCCGTACCCCGACCGGATGCTCCCCGAGGACCCGCAGGAATCGGTGGTGGCGCGGGAGACGATCGAGCTGGCGTTCATCGTCGCCGTCCAGCACCTGCCGCCGCGGCAGCGGGCGGTGCTCGTCCTGCGCGACGTCCTCGGCTGGCCGGCGTCGAAGGCCGCCGAGGCCCTGGAGCTGACCGTCGCCTCCGTGACCAGCGCCCTGCAGCGGGCGCGCGTGACGATGCGCGAACAGCTGCCCGACCGCCGCCTCGACTGGCGGAGCCCCGCCACCCACGAGCTGTCGGACGACGAGCGCGGCGTGGTGAAGTCGTACATCGACGCCCATGAGCGCAACGACCTCGACGGGCTGACGGCCCTGCTGCGCGACGACCTGCGCTTCGCGATGCTGCCCGACGCGGGCACCTCGACCAGGACGGCCCGGGACGCGGTGGACGGCTGGGTCTCCGGTGGGCTCTTCCAGCGCGGCCACGACGACTGGCGCGGTATCACCACGACCGTCAACCGGATGCCTGCCGCCGCGCTGTACCTCCGCAGCCCCGGCGACCCGGAGTACCGGCTGTTCGCCGTCGCGGTCCTGCACGTCGTCGACGGGAAGATCGCCGAGCTCACCGGATTCGACGCCACCGGCAAACCCTGGCTGGGCCTGCCCCCGGCACTGTGATCTCATCGCCTCGTCTCGTACCGGGTCAGCACCACGCCGCCGGGGAACGTCCGCGTCTCCACGAGGTTCAGGTTCACCCAGCTGTCCAGCGCCGTGAAGAACGGCGTGCCGCCGCCGATCAGGACCGGGTGGGTGGCCAGCCGGTACTCGTCGATCAGCCCGGCCCGCATGGCGGCCCCGGCGAGCGTCGCGCCGCCGATGCCCATCGGGCCGCCGTCCCCGGCCTTGAGCCGGGTGATCTCGGCGACCGCGTCGCCGGTGACCAGGCGGGTGTTCCAGTCGACCTTGTCGATCGTCGAGGAGAACACCACCTTCGGCGTGTCCCGCCAGTTCCGCGCGAACTCGATCTGCGCCGGCGTGGCGCCGGGCTGCTGGTCGCCGGTCGGCCAGTAGGAGCTCATCGCCTCCCACAGCTTGCGCCCGTACAGCGTCAGACCGATCGCCCGCTCGTGGTCGAGCCACCACTGGAACAGCTCGTCGCTCGGCGGCCCGCTCCAGCCGATGTCGTCGCCGGGCGCGGCGATGTAGCCGTCCAGGGTCAGGTTCATGCCGAAGATCAGTTTCCGCATCGTGCCAGCCTCTCGTGAGTCGATCTCACCAGTACAGACGGGCGCGGCGCGGAAACCTGATCGGTGGGCGATGGGCTACCCGGTCGCACCGGACCAGCGCTCGCGGTCGGCGTCGGTGATCTCCACGGGATCGCCGGCCGGCTGGGTGATGCGGAGGTGGTTGCCGAACGGGTCGCGCAGGGCGCAGTCGATGCCGTACGGCTGCTCGGTCGGTGTCTCGGTGAACTCGACACCCTTGGCGACCAGGGTGTCGTAGGTCTTCTGGCAGTCGTCGGTGGTGAGAATCGCCGCGACGCCCATGGCGCCCTTGGTCACCAGGGCACGCACCTGCGCGGCGACCTCGTCGCCGAGCGCGGGCGGCCCGGGCACCTCCAGCAGCAGTTCGCGCTCGGGGTCGGCGGGCAGCTTGATCGTCAGCCAGCGCATGAACCCGAGGTCGACATCGGTGTCGACCTCGAACCCGAGCTTGCCGACGTAGAAGTCGAGGGCTTCGTCCTGGTCGAGAACGTGGACGGACGTGATGCGGATGCGGTTGAACATGGCTCGTACCCTATGGCCGCCGCGGACCGGGCGGCTTATCCGAAACGACCATGGCCGAGACCACTCGGCCTGGTCCACGCCTTGACGAAGCACACGGGTGCGTCGAGCGGCCGTGCGCGAGCCCGGTACCCGCTGGGGGGAAGGCCGACGACCGCGCGGAACGTCCGGCTGAAGGTCCCCAGGCTCTCGAACCCGACCCGGGAGGCGACCTCGGTGACGGTCGCCGGGGTGGTCCGCAAGAGCGCCATCGCCCGTTCGATCCGCCGCCGCTGGAGGTAGCGGTGCGGTGTCTCACCGAATGCCGCCCGGAACTCGCGGGTGAAGTGGGTGGGCGACATCAGGGCGACCCGGGCGAGCGCGGGCACGTCGAGCGGCTTGACGAAGTCGCGGTCCATGACGTCCCGGGCACGCAGCAACCGCCGGTTCTGGTCCTCCCGGGGACTCATGCTCACCGTAGGACAGCCTTTCGCCCGCCACGAACGTCAGCAGGCCGGCGACCCGCGCACCCGCATTGTCCCAGTGCAGGTGCACGGTGCGCCGGGCAGCTGGTGGACCATGACGCCGGCGAGGAAGCGGCCGGCGGCCTGGACGTCACGGTCCGCCTGAGCCGCCTCGCCCAAGAGCGTCCTGACCTGCACATTTTACCGCTTTGCTGATATTTCACCCGGTCCCTCGGCGCATTGTTTCCCGCACAGGGCGCCGAACGCAGGCGCCGAAGGACACGGGGAAGGGGACACCATGAGGAAGACCAGCATTCTGTCACGGGGACTGGTGCTGATGCTCCCGGTGGTCGCCGCGATTGCGGCGGCCGTACCCGCGAGCGCCGCAGCCGGCCCGGCCACCCGGTGGCTGACGGTGAACGCGGACCACTCGGTTTCGGCTGCGGACACCGGTTCCGCTGTCACGCCGCTGGCGCTGACGAGCTACATCAGCAACGAGAACACCATCGGGATCGGAGTGTCGAGGGACAACGTCGCCGGCGGCTACCAGGCGATCCTCCCGGCTCACCGGCGCACGGACGGCAGCCCCTTGTACTGGAGCCGGGCCGTGTCGTTCTACATCGGAGCCGGCGGATGCGCCGACGCCAAGTACTTCGCGTCGGGCGCCTGGCGGCCCGCGGGCTCGTTCCGGGGTCCCGTGGAGGTTCTGACCGATCAGACGATCCCCGGTGAAAGCGTCGCGCGGTGGGCGGTCAGCAACCATCGGGCCTGCTGACGCTCGGAGTCGGCCTCCCCCGGCGGTGCCGGGGGAGGCTCGGACAGCTCAGCGGATCGCCCCCTGGGTTCTCAGGGAAGCTGCGCCAGGGTTCGGCCGACGTTGTGTTCCACGATCTCCAGCATTGCCGGCCGATCCGGGAAATCACCGTCCAGCAGGCGCAACGGGCCCGCCACGAGCGACAGATGCATGGCGAGGCGATAAAACCTCAATCGGTCGCTGTCCAGGTCGTCACGGCGGAAACAGGAGTAGCCGGTTCCGAAGCGCAGCTCCAGGAACGCGTGCTCCCATTCGACATCGAAGAACATGGCGCCCTCGATGTCGATCAGCACCGGCTCGTCACGGTCGTCGACCAGGACGTGATCGGGACCCAGCTCGCCGTGGATGAACCCGTACTCGGTACGGGGAAGTACGGCGGCGTGTCGCTCGTGGAGGAGGTCCAGGAGGCGGTGCCCGGCCGCCGCGATCCGGTCGACGCGAGCCGCGGCCTCGGCGAGATGGCCCAGCGCGCGGCGCAGCACGATCTGCTCGACCGGATCGGTGCCGCCGGTCCGGTCAGTGCCCGGGCGACCGTATCGATCGCGCCGGCTGCCGTGCATCGCCCGGACCACGTCACCGAGACGGGCCGACACACGCCCGGCTCGCCGCGGGTCCCGTTCG
>NZ_NMUL01000053.1 GCF_002234595.1 Amycolatopsis vastitatis | reverse complement strand
CAACACCGAACAGCTCACCTTTGCCGAGCTGCCCCCGGATCTCGACCATTTCCGCAGCCTACATCGGACGGCATCGCAAGGCGCCGTTCCCGAGCCGGTGGCGAGGTGCCGACGTGGCAGACTTCGACAGGGTGATGCTTGATGCATCCTCGGCCGGTTGTGTCTCCGTCTGAGGCTGCCGGATGACGGCTTCCCGCTCAGACGGCGAACGCCGCGCCGACGCTCTGGTTGTTGGCCTCGACCACGAACGAGTTGTGCGCCGCGTTGGCCGTCACCCTTGTGTAGACAACGAAGTTGCGGGACGTGCACGTCGCCAGCACGGGTACGTCCGTGATCCAGGTATTGATCTTGAAGTGGTGCACGGTGCTGGTGACGTACACGCCGGCCAGCGCGCCGTTGGTCGTGGTGTGGCAGACGCTGCCGTCCTGGTCGAGCTGGTTGGCCACGAGTTGCGTGCCCACCAACGAGTCCGCGCCGTCCATCCGCGCACCGGCCGAGTGCACGCACAGGCCGTTGTCGTCGGGGCCGTAGCAAACCGTGATGTTGAGGTCGCCGATGGCCTGCACGCTGGTGGCACCGGCCGGCGCGGTGTAGTTCACGATGTTCGCGCTCAGCGAGGAGTTGACCAGGGTCTTGCCGTTGAATGTCTGGCTGACCGAGCTGACTGCGCCGTAGACGTCCTGCAGATAGGACGAGGACAGCACGGTGACGCGGCCGGCCACGTTCGCGTGGTGGTTCACGAACTGGGCGTAGACCGCGCAGGTGAGCGAACTGTCGGTAGGCGCGGTCACGAAACCGCGGGTGAGCAACGTGGTCGAGGCACCGGTCAGCACGTTCTGGCCGGTCACCAGCTGCGCGACGTTGGTCGTCTGACCGGGGCGCCGGCAGTAGACCAGGTGGGAGACCTCGGTGACCTCCTCCGCGCCGGAGAGGTTCAACTTGCTGCTGAGGTAGTGAGTTTGCCCGGCCGCGACAGTGATCGCGCCGCCGAGCGCGCGGGTGTGCTTCGAGCCGGCCGGAGTGCTCGCCGGATCGCTCGCGTACGTCCCCGGCGCCGAGATCGGGACCGGCGTCGCCGCCTCCGCGGTTCCCGTGGTGATCGCCACCGGAACCACTGCCGCGGCCAGCCCCGCCAAGGCGAACTTGAGCAGGATTCCGGGTGAACGGGTGCCGCGCATCAGTACCTCGACCTTCCCCCGTGGGTCTGCGGTTCGTCACGAACCCGGCCGTGACTTTCCTGGGACGTTAAAGCCGTCTCCGTATCACGTCAAGGTCACCGGCCGGCCCCTCCGGTGTCTATGAGGACAACGCGTCGTCGAGCCAGGTCTCGGACTCGTCCAGCGACCAGCCCAGGTCGTCGGTGCGGACGAAGTAGGCGGCATTGCAGAGATACAGCCAAAGCACGTCGGTGGCTCGAACGACGTCTGAACCGGCGCCCCGCACCGGCCCTGGCGTGGTCCACGCTGCGCGAACGCATCGGCGTCACCACGCGGTGAAACCGGTGCGGGCGGCAAGCCCGCGCCGGCGGGACAGCACGGCGGTCACCATCCCGAGCCCGGCCAGTGCGGCGGCCACGACCATCGCGCCGCGGTAGCCCGCGGCGACTGCTTGGGCGGTGGTGTAGCCGCCGGCCGCGGTGAACGCCGCCGATGCCGCCGCGACGCCGAACGCCCCGCCCACCTGCCGGACGGTGGTGAACAGACCGGATGCCGTGCCGATATCGGCCGGTTCGACCGAGCCGACGACCGATTTGGTCAGTGCGGGCACGGCCAACGTGAAGCCGACGGCGCCGACCGCCATCGATGCCGCCAGTGCCGGATACCACAGCCCGGGACGTGAGCACACCGCGAGGACCACCATGCCCGCGGTTTGCAGCGTCATGCCGGACACGATCATCGGTCGCGTGCCCACGCGGTCGGTGCAGCCGCCGGACCACGGCCCGAGCGCCAGCGGCACCAGTCCCAGCGGCAGCAGGTGAAGACCGGCGGCCAAGGGACCGTCGCCCTGCGCGTCCTGGAGGAACTGGGCCGTGAAGAACACCACGGCCGTCAACGACGCCGACTGGAGGAAGATCCCGGCGATGCCGGAGGCGAAGGCGCGGTCGGTGAACAGCCGCAACGGGACCATCGGCCGCGCCGCCCGACGCTGCCAGGCGAGAAAGGCGGCCAAGGCGGCACCGCCGAGCACGAGTGCCCAGACCGCCCCGAGGTCACCCCAGCCTTCGCCCGCGGCGCGAACCACACCCCAGACCAGTGCCAGCACCGAGAGACCGCTGAGCCCCAGTCCCAGCGGGTCGAGTGCGCGCTGTCCGCCCGGTGCACCGTCGCGGACGTCGCGGATCCGCAGCAAGACGGCCGCGGCGGCCGCGACACCGACAGGAACGTTCAGCCAGAAGATGGCCGACCACGACAACAGCTGGGTGATCACCCCGCCGAGCACCGGTCCGAGCACCGTGGCGAGACCGGTGACCGCGCCGAACACGCCCATGGCCCATCCTCGCCGATCAGCCGGGAAGGCGGTGTTGATCAGGGCGAGCGCCATCGGCATCGTCACCGCGGCGCCGATTCCCTGCACCGTCCTGGCCACGACGAGCGTGACGCCGTCCGGCGCGAGGGCGCAGGCCGCCGACGCCGCCGCGAACAGCAGCAGGCCGCTCACGTACACCGGTCGGCGACCCCAGCGGTCGCCGAGTGCCGCCGCGGTCATCAGCAGCACCGCGAAGGTCAGGGTGTAGGCGTTGATCGTCCAGTCCAGGGTGCTGATCGAGGCGTGCAGAGCCACCCGCAACGCCGGCAGGGCGGTCGAGACGGCGAACAGGTCCAAGATCACCAGGAACGAACCGGTACTCGCCAACGCGAGTGTCCACCGCTGGTCGGTGGTCAGGCGGTTCGACGGCGGTGCGGTGAGTGTCGATCGGGATGACATCGGTCTCCTCGGGGCGGTCGGCGTGACTCGTCCACGGGTAGACCCGCGGGACCGCCGGAACCGGGCGCGCCCGGTTTCCCGGGTGGCCGGTGTCAGCACAACGGGAAGGTTCGAGGAGGCCGGACGATGCGAGGATGCCACCATGGACGAGGTCTTGCTGTCGGAAGCCCGCGAGGGCGACGCGGCGGCATTCGGCAAGCTCACCGAGCCGTACCGGCGGGAGCTGCAAGTGCACTGCTACCGCCTCGTCGGCTCGGTCGCCGAAGCCGAGGATCTCGTCCAGGACACGCTGTTGGCCGCGTGGCGCGGAATCGGCAGCTTCGCGGGGCGGTCCTCGGTGCGCACCTGGCTGTACCGGATCGCGACCAACCGGAGCCTGAACGCGTTGCGTGATCGCCACCGCCGGCCCTTGCCGGTCGCCTCGCCGCCCTCGATCCGGTTGCCCGAGCCGAGCGGGCTCTGCGAGGTACCGTGGCTGGAGCCGTATCCCGGCACCGCGGCCGAGTCCGAGGGGGTCGTGCCCGGTCCGGAAGCCCGCGTGGAGAGCCGCGAAGCCGTGTCGCTCGCGTTCGTCGCCGCGGTGCAGACGCTGCCACCTCGTCAGCGAGCGATCCTCCTGTTGCGGGACGTGCTCGGCTACCGGGGCGCCGAAGTGGCGGCCATGCTCGACACGACCGAGGACGCGGTCGCGAGCGGGCTGAAACGGGCCCGCGGCGCCCTGGCGGCCCGGCGGCCTGCCGGGCATCCGCCACTCCCGGATTCCCCGGCCGAGCGCCGCGTCCTGGCTTCGTTCGTGGCCGCCTTCGAACGGTGCGACGTTTCGGCGCTGGTCGGATTGCTCACCGATGACGCGTGGTTCACCATGCCGCCGCTGCCCGAGGAGTACCAAGGCCACGACGCCATCGCGCGCTTCTTCACCGAAGTCGGTTTCGCACACGGAACCCGGCGGTTCCGGCTCATCGCGACCAGAGCCAACGGCCAGCCCGCGTTCGGCCGCTACGTGCGCGACCCCCACGCCGGAATAGCCCACGCGCACGGATTGACTGTGCTGACTCTCGACGGCGACCGCATCACCCAATTCACCGCCTTCCTCGACACCGGTCTGTTCCCGCGCTTCGGCCTCCCCCGCACCCTGCCCGATTGAGGATCGCCGCGTGAGTTCGATCATCGAGTTCTTCGTTGCTCCGGACGACGCCGCCGCAGCCGGTGTCGTGCAGAACGGACCTGGTGCCGGCTTCGAGCCGGCGGCTTACGGCAACTTCGACGTCTGGTCCACGCTCGGGGAATGGGAGAGCATTCTGACGGGCCGCGGCCTCGAGGAGCCCATCGCCGGCGGCGGCCCGGACGTCGTTGCCGGCGGTGACGGCTCCCCGGTCGTTCTCGCCGTGCCGCGCGATCTCACCAGGGCGTTGGCCGGCGCTGGCCGCCACCTGCTCGGCACAACCGCCGAGCGGTGGGTCGAACGGCGCGAAGAGGACGGTGAAACCATCGACGACGAACTCGCCCGACAGCTCCTCGGAGAGGTGGCGGCCCTCGCCGCCGGCGCAGCAGGAACCGGAAGATCGCTGTACTGCTGGATCTGTTGACGTCCGGGGGGTCCTCAGCCGAGGTTGCGTCGGTCCAGTTTCCGGAACGCACCGAACAGGTAGCACGCGGTCGTCGCGGTCAGGAGCATGCGGAACACGTTGAGGATGTTCCACTGCCAGGCGGCGGAGTGCAGGTTGTCCGGCTGTGCGAGTGCGTCCGCGCCGAACATGCGCGGGATCACGGCCGCGACGATGTAGACGGTGAGCACGGCCAGGACGGCAGCGGCCTGCCCGGCGCGGCGGTAGTCGCGCGCCAGTTCGCCGTCTCGGTTGCGCCACCACAGGACCCACACCAGCACGAGGGCGATCTGGGTGACCGGCACGAAGTAGAGGGTGGGTCCGGTGGCGGAGAAGAACTCGTGCAGCCGGGTGAACTGGGACGGGCTGTCACGGACCCAGTTCGGCGAGAAGACCACCGCCTCGTAGAGGTTGCCGAACAGCCAGTAGGCCATCCCGATCACGGCCGCCAACGTCAGGCTCTGCTGCAGCGAGGTCTTCATGTCACTCCGGTGCGGGCGGACGGTCGGCCAGCTTGGCGAGCAGTTCGTGGAACACCCGCCGCTCGGCCTGCGTGAGCGGGGCGAAGAACTCGTCGGTGGCGCTCCGGCTGACCTTTTCGGCGGTCCTGATCCGGTTCCGCCCGGCGGGCAGGAGGTGCACCTCGACCGCGCGTCGGTCGGTGGGATGCGGCACCCGTCGCACCAATGCCATCGCCTCGAGGTCGTTGATCAGCGACACCATGACCGGCTTGAAGACACCGAGGTGTTCGCTCAGCCGCGACTGCACCATCGGCCCGTCCTGCAACAGGACGAGCACGCCGAGATGGTGGGTCTTGAGACCGGCCGAGAGCAGGGCCCGGCCGTAGTGTTCGGCACCGCTCGCGGCCACCCACGCCAGCAGGAACCCCGTCCACCGGCGCAGCCGGGCGGGCGGGCCGGTCTCTCGCGGCATCTCGTTATTTTTCATAACGTTATTAATATTAACGTTCTTCTCGAGCCCGGTCCAGTGGCAGGTTCCCGAGGTGGTCGCGGCGGCGACGGCGGTCAGGCGGTGCGCGCCCGCGGTCTGCCGATGGCGTCGAGGCAGGCGTCGACGCGGCGGCGCAGGGACTCGGCGGTGGCCGGCCCGCGGGCGCCTTCGGCCGGCAGCCGGATGACCTCGATGATGCCGCCCAGGACGAAGTCCGCGAGCGTCTCCGGGTCCGGCAGGTGCTCCACGAGCTGGACGCACGCCGGATGCAGCAGGTCGCGGTAGGCGTTCGCGGTCTGCTGGGACGCCGCACTGGGGTAAAGGTTGCGATAGAGGTCCGCGTGCCGGGCCGAGAAGTCGCACAGGCGGTGGATCACCGCCCGCGGGTCTTCCCCGGCCTCGGGGGTGAGTTCCCGGAACGAGGCCGCCACGGCCTGCGCGACGGCGTCGTCGCGGTCGCGGAAGTGCTGGTAGAAGACCTGCCTGCTCACGCCGGCGAGCTGCGTAATGTCGCTGACCGAGATCCGCTCCACCCGGCGTTCCTCGATCAGCTCGAACGAGGCCCGCCGGAGCCGGTCGCGCACCCGCGCGGCTCGGGGGTCAGCGCTGTCGATACGGGCAGGCGCCCGCGAAACGTCGTTCGTTGACACCTGTCAACGATAGCAGTAGCGTCGATTTCAGCGACAGCTGTCAACGAAGCGAGGTGGCCGCCATGGCGCGTCCGGTCCGGATCGCGAACTTCTCCGGCGCGATGGGGGACAGGTTCTCCGCGTTCGAAGAGGCCGTCCAGGGCGATCCGGTCGACGTCGTGATCGGCGACTCGATGGCCGAGATCACCATGTCGATGGTCGTCGCCGGCTTCCACGAAAACCGCGAAGCCCGGCGCGGGTTCTTCTCCGAGTACTTCCTGCGCCAGCTGCGTCCCCAGCTGTCCGCCGTCGCCGAAAAGGGGATCAAGGTCGTCACCAACGCCGGGATCTACCACCCGGCTGGGCTCGCCGAAGCGATTCGCACCGAGGTCGCGGCCCAGGGCCTGACCCTCAAGGTCGCGTACGTGACCGGCGACGACCTCACCGACACCGCGAAGGACCTGATCGCCGAGGGGCAGCTGAACCACCTGGAAACCGGCGCACCACTGGAGATCGACGACCTGCTGGCCGTCAACGCCTACCTCGGCGGCTGGGGCATCAAGACCGCGCTCGACGAAGGCGCCGACATCGTCATCACCGGCCGCGTCGCCGACGCCTCCCTCGTCACCGGCCCCGCCGCGTGGTGGCACGGCTGGCAGCGCGGGGACCTGGACCGCATCGCCGGGGCGACCGCCGCCGCGCACATCATCGAATGCGGGCCGCAGGCCACCGGCGGCAACTTCGCCGGCTTCACCGGCATCGCCGACAACTCGCTGCCCGGCTTCCCCATCGCCGAGGTCGCCGACGACGGCAGCTTCGTGATCACCAAACGGTCCGGCGACGGCGGCGCGGTCACCGTCGACACCGTCACCGCCCAGCTGATGTACGAGATCCAGGGCCCGCGCTACCTCAACCCGGACGTCACCTGGCACACCGACTCCATCACGCTCGCCCAGGACGGCCCGGACCGCGTGCGCGTCACCGGCGCCCGCGGCAGCGCGGCCTCCGAGACGACCAAGGTCGGTGTCAACTTCCAGCGCGGCTACCGCGGCGCGACCTGGCTCTTCCCCACCGGCCTGGACGTCGACGCCAAGATCGACGTGCTCAAGGCCCAGGCCGAACGCGCCCGCCAGGACCACCCCGTGGACGAGCTGCACTTCTTCGTCTGCGGGCAGCCGGTCCCCGACCCGAAGGACCAGTGGCAGGCCACCGTCGCGGTCCAGGTGTCGGCCGCCGCGGCGGACCAGCAGACGGTTTCGGGGTTCCTGAACCAGTTCTGCTCCTACGGCCTCGGCAGCATCCCCGGCTTCTACATCGACATGACCCAGATGTACTCCATGGGCGGGCAGCCGCGGATCGACTACTGGCCGGGGCTCGTCCGGCAGGCCGACCTCCACCACCAGGTCCACCTGCCCGACGGCCGGGTCCTCGACATCGCTCCCCCGCCGGGCACCGTCGTCTTCCCCGGCCAGCCCGAGACCCCTTCGAGCCCCGCGGCATCGTTCGGTCCCACCAGGACTGTCCCGTTCGGACAGATCGTCTACGCGCGCACCGGCGACAAGGGCGCCAACGCCAACCTCGGCGTCTGGGCCCGGACCGAAGCCGCGTGGCCGTGGCTCGCGGCGTTCCTCACCGCCGACCGCCTCCGCGAGCTGCTGAACTGCCCGGAGGACGTGGCCATCGAACGCTACGAACAGCCGAACCTGCACGGCATCTCGTTCGTGCTGGGCGGTTACTTCCCGCCCAGCGGCTCGGCGAACCTCGCCCTCGACCAGATCGGCAAGTCCCTCGGCGAGTTCCTCCGCGCCCGCCACGTCGACGTCCCGACCGCCCTGCTGCCCTGACCGGAGAGTCCACAGTGGAAACCACCGACCCGCGGGTGCTGCGCGAGGCCATGCTCGAAGCCGTCCGCCACCGCGCCACCGACGACGAGTTCGACCCGCACGCCGAACTCCGCGCCGTCCTCGCCCCGCTCGGCTTCACGCCCGAAGACAGCGGCGGGACGATCACGTTCCTCAAGCGCGACCCGCTGATGCCCAGCAGCATCCGCATCGGCGGCGCCGCCGCGGTCGCCCTGGCCCAGCAGTCCGTGGTCGCCGCCAAGCTGTGGCGGATGCGCACCGGCCTCGGCCAGGACATCACCGTCGACCTCGGCCAGGCCATCCGCCGCCTCGCCCCGGCCTCGGAAATGAAGTGGGAAACCCTCAACGGCTACCCCGCCGCGATGTCCGACCGCAACGTCTTCGCCTACTTCGGGTTCTACCCCACCCGCGACGGCCGCCGGGTCATCCCGGCCAACATCTACCCCGGCCTCAAGTCGAAGATGCTCGCCGTCCTCGACTGCGCCGACAACGCCGAAGCCCTCGGCCGCGCCATCGCCCGGTATTCGGCCGACGAACTGGAAGCGCTCGGCGAAGAGCACGGAATCGTGTTCGCGAAGGTCCGCAGCGTCGAAGAGTTCGTCGAGGAGCCGGTGTTCGAGCACCTCGCGTCCCGGCCGCTGGTCGAGATCGAAAAGGTCGCCGACACCCCGCCGGAACCCTTGCCGGAGTGGGGAAGCCACCCGCTGTCCGGCGTCCGCGCGCTCGGCATGGGCCACGTGATCGCCGGGGCCGGGATCGGCCGCTCGCTGGCCTCGCTCGGCGCGGACGCGCTCAACGTCTGGCGCGTCATGGAGTTCGAAGAGGAGCCGCTGGTCGCCACCGCCAACGTCGGCGTCCGCTCGACCCGCCTCGACGTTCGCGGTCCCGACGGGAAAGCGACGCTGCGCTCGCTGCTGCGCGACGCGGACATCTTCTACGCGAACCGCCGTCCCGGCCTGCTGACCGAACTGGGCGTCGACGCCGAGCAGGCGTTCGCCGTGCGGCCCGGCCTCATCCACGTCACGGCCAGCTGCTACGGCGAAACCGGCCCCTGGGCCCGGCGCGTCGGCTTCGACCAGGTCGCCGGCACGGTGACCGGCATGGTCGCCGCCGAAGGCAGCCTCGAGGAACCGAAGCTGCCGCCGACGTCGATCATCAACGACTACCTGGTCGCCTGGCTCGGCGCGACCGGCGCCATGGCGGCGCTGGCCCGCCGCGCCACCGAAGGCGGCAGCTACCGGGTCCACGTGTCACTGACCCGGGCCGCGATGTGGGCGGTCACCCTCGGCTTCTTCGACTGGGACTACGTCCGCGGCGCGGTCGGCAGCGGCGGCGAGCACGAACTGCTCGACCCGCAGCTGTTCACCTCGCTCACCCCGCTCGGGATCTACCAGGGCGTCACCGAGAACGTCACGCTGTCACGGACCCCGCACCACTACCTGAACGTGCTCTCCCCGCGCGGCGCGGACCAGCCGGTCTGGCTGCCGCGGCCGCGGAAGCTGGACGTCGCAGCGTTGGCCAAGACCCTGGGCCGTGGCTGATCAAGCCCGCACAACGACACAAAGGCACGGAAACGCGCTCCTTCCGGAAAAATCGCACCCACCGGCACTGTCCGCAATGGCCGGTCGGCGCTTCGTCGACGGAAGGTGACGGCCACCGCATTTCCCGCCCCCAGGGTGATTTTTCCTGTCTGCTTCGGTAACGCTTCCGGGCTCCCGTCGATAGCGGGGTGAACAGATACCGGGTGGAGGTTTGCGGTGGGTTGGGTTCAACGTGCGGTGACCGCGGGTGCGGTCACTGCCTTGGTCACGGGCGTGCTGGCCGGAACACCGGCGGCGGCCATGGCATCGAGCGCTCCGGCGGCCACCGGGAGGGCGGCCGCGAGCGCCCCTGCCCATCCGGGCTCGGACTACATGGGATCGACGATCGGTGCGCACACCACCGCGACGCCGAAGGCCGCCGCGCGCGCGGCCGCGGCCTCGGGTGTGACTACGCCGGGCATGGACGTGTCCCACTACCAGGGCACTGTGGACTGGGGCGCGGCGGCGGCTCAGGGCGCGAAGTTCGCGTACATGAAGGCCACTGAGAGCACGACCTATGTGGACCCGCAGTTCACGACCAACTTCGCCGGTTCCGCGAACGCCGGGCTGCTGCGCGGCGCGTACCACTTCGGACTGCCGGACACCTCGTCGGGCGCGGCGCAGGCGCAGTTCTTCCTGAGCCACGGCGGTGGCTGGGTCGCGGACGGCAAGACGCTGCCGCCGGTGCTCGACATCGAGTACAACCCCTACAGCACGGCGGACTGGCCGGGCTACTGCTACAACATGACCCCGGCGCAGGTTTCGGCGTGGATCTCCGACTTCGTCACGACGATCCACGACCGCACGAACCGGTGGCCGGTCATCTACACCACCAACGGCTGGTGGTCGAACTGCACCGCGAACAACCCGAACTTCGCCAATGATCCACTGTGGATCGCGGGTACCGTCACGATGCCGGCGAGCTGGACGGACTACACGTTCGACCAGACCGCGTCGTCCGGCACGTTCCCCGGTGACCAGGACGTGTTCAACGGCAGCCTGGCCGATCTGCAGTCCCTCGGCACCGGCACCGTCGCCGACAAGATCACGCAGCACTACACCGACCTCGGCGGTGCGTCGTCCTATCTGGGCAACCCGTCCGGCGGCGAATACGCGGCCGCCGGCGGCTGGGCGCAGAACTACGAGCAGGGCATCATCGGCTACTTCCCGGCGACCGGCGCGTACGCGGTGCACGGCTCGATCTGGCAGCACTACCAGCAGCTCGGCGGCCCCGGCGGCGTGGTGGGCCTGCCGACGACGGACGAGACCGGGACACCCGACGGCGTGGGCCGCTACAACCACTTCACCGGTTCGCTGGGCGCCTCCATCTACTGGACGGCGTCGACCGGCGCCAAAGCGGTCTACGGCGTGATCCGGCAGAAGTGGGCCGCACTCGGCTGGGAAACGGGCCTCGGCTACCCCACCACGGACGAAAGCGGGACCCCGGATGGCGTCGGACGCTACAACCACTTCAACGGCGCCCAAGGCGCCTCCATCTACTACACGGCGGCCACCGGCGCGCAGTCCATCCACGGCCTGATCCGCCAGAAGTGGGCCGCACTCGGCTGGGAAACCGGCCTCGGCTACCCCACCATCGACGAGGGGGTGACCCCCGACGGCGTCGGACGCTACAACCACTTCAACGGCGCCCAAGGCGCCTCCATCTACTACACGGTCGCGACCGGCGCGCAGTCGATCCACGGCCTGATCCGCCAGAAGTGGGCCTCGCTCGGCTGGGAGGGCAGCAGGCTGCGCTACCCGACCAGCGACGAGTTCGCCGTCACCGGCGGCCGCCGCAACAACTTCCAGGGCGGGACGATCACCTTCGTCACGGCCGGCTCGACGACCCAGGTCGCCTACAGCTGATCCCGGGGTGCCGCGCGGCGGGGCTCACTCCCCGCCGCGCGGCTCCCGGGAAGTGCCCGGCGGCCCAGGCGTGACTTTGACGTGGCGATCCGCACCGATCACGATGACACCGTGACCCGACGTTCCTCCGCCGCGCCCAGCATCCGTGACGTCGCGGCCGCCGCGGGTGTCTCCTACCAGACCGTGTCACGGGTGCTGAACGACTCGCCGTACGTCAACGCCGACACCCGGCGGCAGGTGCGGGAGGTCATCGAACGGCTCGGCTACCGCCCCAACCGGGCGGCCAGGGCGCTCGGCTCGGGACGGTCGAACGCGGTGACCGTGGTCATCGCGGAAACGACGCTGTACGGCTACGCCTCCACGTTGCGCGGGATCGAGGAGGCCGCTCGCCTGCGGGGGCTCGCGGTCGGGGTCCGGGTGGTGGAGTCGGACCGGGCCGCCGACGTCCGGCAGGCCGTCGAGTACGTGAGTGATCCCAATGCCGGCGGGATCGTGGTCGTCGCCTTCGACGCCGCCGGGGCCGGGGTGTTGCGGGCGCTGCCGGCGGACGTTCCGGCGGTGGCCGCGACGGAAGCCGGTGGCCTCGGCGACGTCGCGCGGTCGATGATCTTCCTCGACGAACGGCAGGCCGCCGCCGACGCGACGCGACACCTCCTGGACCTGGGACACCGCACGGTGCACCACGTCGCGATCCCCTCGGAGACCGGCACGAGCGCCCGTCAGGCGGGGTGGCGCGGCGCGCTCGAAGCGGCACGGGTGCCCGTTCCGGCGGTCGTGCCCGCGGGGTGGGACGTGCGGTCGGCCTACCTGGCCGGACGGGACCTCGCCGCCGATCCGGACGTGACCGCGATCCTCTGCGGCAACGACGACACCGCCATGGCCGTCCGCCGGGCACTGCACGAAGCCGGGCGGGACGTGCCCGGTGACGTCAGCATCGTCGGGTTCGACGACGTTCCCGGCGCCGCCTACTGGACGCCCGCGCTCACGACCGTCCGGATGGACTTCGTGGCCTTGGGACGCGCGTGCCTGGCGGCGCTCGCGGCCGACCTGGCCGGGGTGCCGCGGCCGGCGGTCGAGCTGGCGCCGCCGTCCCTCGTGATCCGCGAGTCGACCGCCTCTCCCCGCGCGCGGTGAACATCGAAGTGTTCGTAACAACAAGGTAACGCGGGCTTTTCAGCCGGACGTGTGACCAGTCACACTGCTGGCCTGCGATTGTGACCGGTCACATAGGTCGTGAACAGCAGAAATGCCAACCGCGTGATAGGGAGCAACGGTGATCTCGACGGAACCGGCCACGACCGTGGCCTGGGGCCACTCGGCGTTGGAACTCGTCGTGGACGTGTCCCCGGACGGCCCGGTCGCCCTCCGGAGCCTGACCGACGGCAGCGCCGACGGCAGCGCCCAGGGCGACCTCCGGGCGGGCCAGCCGCTGGTCGAACTGCTGGTCGCCGGCGAAGGCCGGGCCCGGGCTTCGCACCGGTTCTCGGAGACCGCCGTCGGCAGGCGCCTGGTCTACACCGGCTCGATCCGGGGCGAGGACGGGAAGTGGCGCGAACTGCACATCGACGCGCGGGACGAGCGGACCGGGCTGAGCGCGCGGACGTCGTTCCGGTCGGTCGACGGCGTCGCCGCCTGCCGCGTCACGACCACGGTGACCAACCACGGCCAGGAACCCGTGCTGCTGCAGGGCGTGACCTCCTTCGCCGCGGGTTTCCCCGGCGCGCGGATCGAAGACGTCGACCTGCTGCGGGCCGACAGCGAATGGCTCGGTGAAGGCCGGTGGACGCGCCATCCGCTGCGGGACGACGTCCTGCCCGACCTCAACCTCGGGCTGCACGGCCAGGACGGCCGCGGCCGGTTCGCCGCCGTCAGCACCGGCACCTGGTCCACCGGGACCCACCTGCCGTCCGGGGGGCTCGTCGACCGCCGCACCGGGCAGGCCTGGCTGTGGCAGGTGGAGCACAACGGCGCCTGGCGGTGGGAGGTCGGCGAACGCCGGGACGGCGCGTACCTCGCGCTGCTCGGGCCGACGGACATCGACCACCAGTGGCACCAGACCCTGCGGCCCGGCGAGTCCTTCACCACGGTCCCGGTGTCGGTTGCCGTGTCCGATGTGGACGGTTTGGACGGTGCGGTCGCCGCGCTCACCGCGCACCGGCGTGAACTCGTCCGCCCGCACCGCGACCGGTCCGCGCTGCCGGTCGTCTTCAACGACTACATGAACACGCTGATGGGCGACCCCACCACGGAGAAGCTGCTTCCGCTCGTCGACGCCGCCGCGGCGGCCGGTGCGGAAGTGTTCTGCATCGACGCGGGCTGGTACGACAACGGCACCAGCTGGTGGGACAGCGTCGGCGAGTGGCAGCCGTCGGAAACCCGCTTCCCCCAAGGCATCCAGGAGGTCCTCGCCCGGATCCGCAAGCGGGGCATGGTTCCCGGCCTGTGGCTGGAGCCGGAAGTGATCGGCGTGCGCAGCCCGATGGCGGACAAGCTGCCCGACGCGGCTTTCCTCCAGCGCGGCGGGGTCCGGCTCGTCGAACACGACAGATACGTCCTGGACCTGCGGCACCCGGGCGCCGTCGCGCACCTGGACGGCGTGGTCGACCGGCTGGTGGAAGACCTCGGGGTCGGCTACTTCAAGCTCGACTACAACGTCGACCCCGGCGCGGGCACCGATCTGGCGGCCGACAGCGTCGGCGCGGGGCTGCTCGCCCACAACCGGGCGCACCTGGCCTGGCTGGACGGCGTCCTGGACCGGCATCCCGGGCTGATCCTCGAGAACTGCGCGTCGGGCGCCATGCGCATGGACTACGCGCTGCTCTCCCGGATGCAGCTGCAGTCCACCAGCGACCAGCAGGACTACCTGCGCTACCCGCCGATCGCCGTGGCCGCCCCGCTGTCGGTCCTGCCGGAGCAGTCAGCCAGCTGGGCCTACCCGCAACCGGACATGGCGGACGAGGACTTCGCCTACACCGTGTGCACCGGGCTGCTCGGCCGCCTCTACCTGTCCGGGCGCCTCGACCTGATGTCCGCCGAGCAGCGAGCTTCCGTGCGCTCCGCGGTGGAGGCGTACCACGAGATCCGCAAAGGACTGAACAAGGCGGTTCCGCTGTGGCCGCTGGGCCTGCCCGGGTGGAGCGATCCGTGGCTCAGCCTGGCCTTGTGCTCCGGTGACGTCACCCATCTCGCCGTGTGGCGGCGCGGGCGCGACGCCGGACCCGTGACGTTGTCCTTGCCCCACTTGCGATCCCGGCACGTCCACATCGAGGTCCGCTACCCGCGGGACCTGCCCGCCTGGACCGTCGACTGGGACACCGGAACCGGCTCCCTGACCCTGACCCCCACCCCGCACACCACCGCGTCCGCGCGGCTCTTCCGCATCGTCGCCGGCTAAACCCCACCACCAAAAGGATCTCCCACGATGAAGAAATGGATCAGCGCCGTCGCCGCCGCTGTGCTCACGCTCGGCCTCGCCGCCTGCAGCGACCCGTCCGCGAACGCCCCCGCCGACGCCTCGGCCGTCACCTGGCCCGACCCGGCCGCGAAGCTCGACGGGGTCAAGCTGACCGTCTGGGCGGCGCAGAACAGCAACACCGTGCCCAAGCAGGTCGTGGCCGCCTTCGAGCAGGCGACCGGCGCGTCCGTCCAGGTCGTGACGATCCCCGACCCGTACGAGCAGAGCATCCAGACGAAGGTGGCCACCGGCGACAAGCCGGACCTCGCGTTCTGGCAGCCCACTGCGTCGATGCTGACGGCCATCAACGCGAAGACCAACCTCCAGCCGCTGGACGACGCGCCGTGGCTCGGCAAGCTGGCGCCGGACCTGAAGGACATCACCGGCCTGCTGGACGGCAAGCGCTACGCCGCGCTGATCACCAGCCCGGCCGTCGAAGGCGTCTACTACAACAAGGAAGTCTTCGCCGCCAACGGCATCACCGAGACGCCGAAGACGTTCGACGCCATGGTCACCGCGGCCCGCGCGCTCAAGGCCAAGGGCGTCACCCCGTTCTTCGAAATGGGCGGCGACCGGTGGGCGACGCAGTGGTGGGTGCAGGTTCAGCTGGCCGACGCGGCCAAGAACGGCCTCTGGGACAAGATCAACTCCAAGCAGGAGACCTTCACCAGCCCGGTCGTGCTCGACACGATCAAGAAGTACAAGGCGCTGATCGACGAGGGCCTCTTCAACGCCGACATCAAGACCGCCAAGCTGGAGGACCAAGGCGCCGCGCTGCTCGACGGCAAGGCTGCGATGGCCGTGCAGGTCAACTCGTTCTTCAGCCAGCTGCAGGCCAAGGCCGACACCGCGACGCTGGACAAGAAGATCGGCTTCTTCCCGATCGCGCCGTCCGGTCAGGTCGGGACCTTCATCCCGGACCAGACGAACGCCCTGGTCGCCTTCCGGACCGGTGACGCCAAGCGCGAGGCCGCGGCCCGTCAGCTGCTGGCGTACTGGATGGGCCCGGGCTACGCCGGGTTCGTCGCCGACCGCAAGACCATCTCGCTCGAGCCGTCGGTCGCCAACCCGCCGGGCGTGCCGCAGGCCCTGCTCGACGTGCACAAGTCCCTGCCCACGGCGGTCGGTTCGATGCAGGCGCTGGCCGTCGCCAACCCGGACCTCTACATCAACCTCGCGGACATGATCGCCGGGACCATGACGCCGGACCAGGTGGCCAAGGCCACCCAGGACCAGTTCGCCCAGCTGGCCAAGGCGGCCGGAGCCCCGGGCTTCTGACCCGGCGAGGAGCACAATGTCCACCGCACAACGCACGCTCGCCGTGGAGCGGCCGGTCACCCGGCCCGCTCCACGGGCGAGCGCCCGGCCCACGAGCACCCGCGGCAAGCGGACGCACCCGATGTGGTTCCTGGCGCCCGCGTTCGCCATCCTGCTCGTCTTCTTCTTCCTGCCGACGCTGTTCAACTTCGTCTACGCGTTCACCGACTGGTCCGGGTTCAAGAGCTCGATCAACCCGGCCGGGCTGGACAACTTCACCCAGCTGGCCTCGGACGGCACGCTGCTGCGCGCGGTGCGGATCACGCTCGTCTACGCGGTGCTGGTCGCGGTCTTCCAGAACGTCTTCGGGTTCGCGCTGGCCGTCCTGCTCGAACGCGACAACCGGCTCAACCGCGTCGCTCGGATCTGCTTCCTCATCCCCGTGCTGATGTCGGCGCTCGCGGTCGGGTACATCTTCCAAGCCCTGCTGAAACCGCACGGCAGCCTCAACGGGCTGATCGGCGCGGTGCTCGGGCGCCCGTTCGACTACGCGTGGCTCGGGGACACGACCTGGTCGATCGTCGTGGTCGCGCTGATCCACGCGTGGAAGTGGATGGGCCTGTCGATGCTCATCTACCTGGCCGGGCTCAAGACGGTCCCGGAAGACATCCTCGAAGCCGCCCGCATCGACGGCGCCTCGCGCTGGCGCACGTTCTGGGTCGTCAAGTCGCCGCTGCTGGCGCCGGCGGTCACGTTCAACGTCGCCACCGCGCTGCTCGGGTCGATGAACGGCTTCGACGTCGTCCAGGCCACCACCGGCGGCGGCCCGGCCCGCACGACGGAGATCCTCAACATCTTCATCTACCGCACCTTCGGCCAGGGCCTGTTCGCCCAGGCGACGGCGATGAGCCTGGTGCTGTTCCTGCTCGTCGCGTTCCTGGCCTTCCCGGTGATCCGCACCCTGCGCAAGCGAGAGGAGATCCTGTGACCGCCCGCCTCAGCGACGCGCGCTTCTGGACGAGGCTGCAGCCGGTCGTCACCACGATCGGAGTCCTCGTCCTCATCGGGATCCCGCTCTGGCTCGTCGTGGTGACCGCCGGGAAGTCCCAGGGCGAGGCGCTCAACCCCGACCTCTCGCTGCCCAGCCACTGGCAGCTGTTCGGGAACCTGCGGGAGGTCTGGGTCGAGGGCGAGGTCCCGGCCGCCTTCTTCGGCAGCCTGCTGATCGTCGTGCCCACGGTCGCCGGTGTCCTCACGTTCGGCTCCATGGCCGCGTGGGTGCTGGCCCGCCGCGCGACCCGGCTCAACGCCGCCCTGTACGCCCTGGGCATCAGCGGGATCGTGCTGCCCCCGGCCGTCGTCACCGTGGTGCTCCTGCTGCGTCAGCTCGGCCTCGCGGGCAGCGCCGTCGGCATGATCGGGGTCTACATGGGCATCTACCTGTCCACCGTGATCTTCTTCGTCACGGGGTTCGTCCGGACCATCCCGGTGTCCCTCGAGGAAGCCGCCCAGATCGACGGCGCCAGTCCGTTCACGGTGTTCCGGCGCATCGTGCTGCCGCTGCTGCGACCGGCGCTGGCCACCGCCACCATCCTCATCTGCCTCTACGTGTGGAACGACGTCTTCTACGCCTTCTTCGTCGTCGGCGGGCGGCTCGACACCTTGCCGCTCAACCTCTTCCGCGTCGCCAGCGCGGGGCTCTACCTCAACAACTGGCACCTCATCTTCGCCTACGTGGTGCTGATGAGCCTGCCGCTGATCGTCGTCCTCGCCGTCGCCCAGCGGAAGATCATCTCGGGCATCACCAGCGGCGCCGTCAAGTGAACCCCCTCCCCAGCGAAGCGGAGTGCTGATGCGACAACGAATCCTGGCGGGGGCGGCAGTCGCCGTCCTCGCGTTCACCACGCTGTCCCCCGCCACCGCCCAAGGCGCGCCCGCGACTGCGGCTGCGGCTGTGCTGCGCGTCGACCTCGGTTCGTCCACGGGCGCCTTCCACGGCGGCGCCACGGGCATCCTCTACGGCCTCGGCGATCCCGGTGTCCCGTCGCAAGACCTGATCGCCGGGATGCACCCGCGGACCATCTCCCAGAAGGCACCCGACGGCGAGCAGCACCCCAACGGCGACGCGCTGGCCGTGGCCGACGGCTTCTTCGCCGCCGGCGGCACCGACGTGCACATCTACGCCCAGGACGTCTACAGCCGCTGGCCGTACCAGGACCTCGGCGTCGACGACTACATCGCGCGGCTCAAGCCCCAGCTGGACAAGGTGGCGAAGCGGCCGGACCGCGACCGGTTCGTGTGGACGATCTTCAACGAACCGGACGGGAACTGGTACTCGGACTGGGCGAACAAGAAGCAGCAGTTCTTCGCCGACTGGACGAAGGTCTACCGCACGGTGAAGTCGGTCCTGCCGAACGCCCGGATCGCCGGCATCGGCGAAACCGGGTACCGAGCCGACCACCTGCGTGAGTTCCTGACCTACGCCAAGGCCAACAACGTGCTGCCCGACATCGCCACCTGGCACGAGCTCAGCCCCGACTCACCGGCCACCTACCGCGGGCACTACGCGGACTACCGCGCCATGGAACGCTCGCTCGGCATCTCGCCGCGGCCGATCACCATCAACGAGTACGCCGACCGGCAGGACACCTCGGTGCCCGGGCGGCTGATCCAGTGGATCACCATGCTCGAAGACACCAAAGTGGACGGTCAGCTGGCGTACTGGTCGCTGGCGGGCAACCTCAGCGACAACGCCGTGCGCACCGGCCGCGCCAACGGCGGCTGGTGGCTGACGAAGTGGTACGCCGACCTGTCCGGCGACACCGTGCGCGTGACGCCGCCGCGGCCGGACACCCGGGACTCGCTGCAGGGCCTGGCGACCCTGAACCGCCAGGACCGCAAGGCGACCGTCCTGCTCGGCGGCTCGGCGGACACGGTCGACGTCGCGCTGACCGGCCTGGACCGGAAGGTCTTCGGCGACCGGGTGGACGTCCGGATCGCCAAGTCGACCTGGTCGGGCTACGAGGGCGACGCCCAGCAGCCGCCGATCGTGGCGGCGTCCCGGGTCCGCGTGCAGGACGGCAAGGCGACGATCTCCGTGCCGGGCGGCGACCCGCTGGCCGCGTACCAGGTGGTCGTCACGCCCGCGGGGCTCGGCGCCCCGCCCACGGCGACCGCACCGTGGCAGGCGAGCTACGAAGCCGAGTCGGGCACCGTGGAGAACGCCCGGGTCTACGTCCAGGACGACGGGTCGGGTTCGTGGGACATGGCCATGCGCTACACGACGTCGGGCGGCAAGGACGTCGGGTCCATGAACACCCCCGCTTCCCGCGACACCGTGGACGTCGACGCCCCGCGTGCCGGCACGTACCGGCTGGGCGTCTTCTACGGCACCAACGCCTTCGTCGGCAGGCTGGCGCTGTACGTCGACGACACCTACGTCCGCACCCTGACCCTGCCGGCCACGCTGAACTGGACCTACCGGGGCCGGCTGGACACGCCGCTCACGCTGAGCGCGGGCAAGCACCGCGTTTCGCTGCGCACCACCGATCCGAGCGGGTTCCTCGGCGGCTCGTCCGACGTCACGCTGGACCGCTTCGACCTGACCGAGGTCACCGGCCCCGAGCGGGCGGAGTACCCGCTCGCCGACGCCCGCCGCTCCGGGGGCACGGTCGACCACGGCACGGGTGCGCTCCAGGTTCTCGCGCCCGGCGCGGTCGTCCTGGCCGCGGGACAGAAGGTGACCACGTACCTGTCCGCCGCCGAAGACGGTTACTACCGCCTGTCGACGTCCTGGGCGGGTGTCGGCCGCAGCACGCTCGGGCTCACGCTGTCCGGCCGCCGCGTGGCGGGCGGCGACCTGACCGCGACGGGCATCGGAGTCTGGTCGGGCAGCACGACGGTGTTCCTCAAGGCGGGTGTCACCGAGGCCGTCCTGTCCAACGAGGGCCGCACGCCGCTGATCGCGGGCACGCTCACCCAGGTGCGCGACGCGGCGGCCGACCGGCACGCGGTCCGCGTCGAGGCCGAGGCGGGACAGCTCGCGGGCGGAGCGGCGACGGCGACCGGCCCCTGGGCGTCCGGCGGCTCCTACGTCGGCTACCTGGGCAACGGCGGCACGCTGACCATCCCGCGCACCGGCGGTCCCGGTCAGTACGACCTCACCGTCGCCTACGCGCAGGCCGAGAAGAACACCGGGCACCCGTACAACACGGACACGATCACCCGGACCCTGGTGGCGACCGAAGCGGGCGGCACGGTGACGAAGGCGCCCTACCGCCACAACTACACCTGGGACGGCTTCTGGCCGGAGACCTCACCGATCGACCTGGCCACGAAGGGCGGCGCGCTCACCTTCGGCAACCCGGCCGCCTGGGGTCCGAACGTCGACTGGGTGCAGCTCGCCCCGCTCGTCGTCGCGAACACCGTGACGCCCTGGCACTGATCCAGCGCGGGCGAGCACCGGCCAGCCCCGGTGCTCGCCCGCCCTGCTACTTCGCGACGCTCGTCAGGAACGCCGACCAGCCGGCGTCCGGCATGACGAAGAACCCGCCGTGTGGGTCCTTCGAGTCACGGACGGCGGCGCCGTCGCCGAGGATCGCCACCTCGACACACTCGTTGCCACCTTCGCCGCTGTAGCTACTCTTCCGCCACACCGCCTCCGGCAATTGCGTCTTGTTCAACGTCAGTCTCCAGTCTTTTGCTCATCCGGCCGCTCCGATGATCTCCCTCAGCAGTTCACGGGATCCGTCCGGCTCCTCCGCCGACGTCCAGAGTTCCTCGAAAGCTTCGACGTACGGCTGGACCTCGGCCGTTTTCTCAAGGTACACACCGGTGCCGAGCAGCTCGATGTAGCCGATGTCCGGTTCGTTGTCCTCGAAACCCAGGACGCTGAACGGGTAGCCCATGGCGCGGTAGGCGCCGTTCGCACTCTTCAGGAACCTGATGTCGACGTTCGGCAGCTCCATCAGCTCGGCGATCCGGCGGAGCTGCTCGAGCCACGCTTCGCGGCCGCCGACTTGGAGTCTGAGCACGGCTTCGGTCAGCACACACCGCACGCCGAGCGGCGCTTCGTCCTGCAGCCGAGCCTGCCGCCGGATGCGCGCCTGCACTCGCTCTTCGTACTGGTCATCGTCCGGCGCCGACCCCAGCTTCGAGATCGCCCTGGCGTAACCCTCGGTTTGGAAGAGCCCGGGCACGACATCGATCTTGAAGATCCGCACGCCGGAAGCTTCGGCCTCGAGCGCCACGTAGTCGCGCACGTCGGCCGCGAAGGCGTCGGCCGAGATCTGCTCGACCCAGCGCGAACTCTGGGCGGTCTGGGCATCGCGGAACAGGGCGTCCCGCTCGTCCGCCGGCCGGCCGAAGTGCAGGGCCAGCGTCATCACGTCGACCGGGGTGACCGCGAGCTTGGCCGTCTCGATCCGCGACTGCTTCGCGTTCGACCAGCCGACCGCCTTCGCGACCTCGACCTGGTCCTGACCGCTCTCGATCCGCCAGGCCAGGATCGTGCGGGCGATCCGCCGCATGCGAACGCCCGGCGTCTTCGCTTTGACCTCGTCGGCCACGGAGGCTCCTCTCGTCGATCGCCGCCGAGCCTACGGCAGCCCCGTCAACTTGCACGGTCACCCGATCGGGCGTCTGTGTAAATTTACACGGCGTACCGCTTGCATGACATGCAAGTTTGCGCGACGGTGAACGCAGCACTGGTTCACCACCTCGGGAGGGACGCATGAGCCACGCCACGACTCACCGCGGGCGCCCTGAGCTGTCCAGCCGTCAGCGCCACGCGCTCGCCGTCGCCGCGCGGGACGCCGACAGCGGCAAGCGCACCCGCGCGGCCGCCGTCCGGCGCTGGTACGAGGGCCACTCCCAGGCGGACGCGGCGGCCGTGGCGAACGTTTCGCCGACGACGATCCGGCGCTGGGTGCGGAGTTTCCAGGAAACCGGCACAGTCCCGAGTGGACAGACCTGCCAAGCCGAGCCGCCCACGCTCCACCCACCGCGCGGCACCGTCGTCACCGCGGCCACGCGCCGGTTCCTGGCCACCCTCGCGGCGGAACTGCTGGCGGAGCGGAGGTCGCGCGGCTGGTCCAGGGCTCAGGTCCTCGCGGCGAGCGGCGTCGGCTACAGCCCGGCCATCCTGGGTCACTGGGAACGCGGCAGCCGCGCGATGCCCCTCATCGCGTTCGCGATCCTTTGCCACGCCTTGGGTCTCGATCCCGGGGAGGTGATCCGGCGGTGCTACGACAGGTCGTTCGCCCTCGTCCGCGGGTTTCCCCGGTGAGCGGCTTCCTCCCCGGGGCCGTGGAGACTGGAGGGAAACCACGTCCGGGGAGGAAGCCGCCGGTGCCGGGCGTTGCTGGGCCCGGCACCGCAACGGTAGCGAACCGGAACCGGGTCGTGGCCTTGTGTCACCGACGCGGGTCAACCCGCACAGTTACGTCCGTTCCCGTCGGAGCCGGCCCCGAGGTGGTGAACGACGTGCTGCCCGACGAAGCCGCCTGGCCGTCCGAAACCGATCTGCGGATCGCCGAGCACCCGACATTCGTTCTCCTGTGCCGTGTCCTGGCCGGCTTGCGCCGGCTGTCCTTTTCGGACCGGCCGGCACCACCCGGAGTGGCCATGCCCCGCGACACCCACCACCTCGTCGACCTCCTCCGCGCGGCCCAGAGCCGGATCGGCGTGCTGGCCGTCCGGCTGGCCGACACCACGGCGTCCCCGGCCGAACAGCGCGAATTCGCCGACCAGGCCGAGGAGCTGGCCGACCTGCTCCGCTCGCACGCGGACGACATCGACGCCGGGATCGTCGCGGCGCCGCGCCACTTCCCCCGCACGGAACGAGAACCGGCATGACGACCACTCCACTGCGCCCGGCCCTGCTGCTGCTGGGCACCATGCTCCGGGAGCTGCGCACCGACCGGGGAACGAGCCTGCGGGCGCTGGCCCGGACGCTGGGATTCACGGCGGCCGAGCTTTCGGCATGGGAACTCGGCACCCGCCGTCCACCGGCCGAGGCAGCGGCGTTCATCCTCGGCTACCTGCACGCCAAACCGGCCGACTACGAGCAACTGCTGAAGCTCCATCAGCAGAGCGACCGCCCCAGCTACGTCGAGGAAATCGGCGCGACGAACCTGCAGCAGGTCTACGAAAACCACGCGGTTCGCGTGTTCGAGTGGGCACCACACGGCCTTCCGGAGGTCACGCAAGTCCGTGCAGCCGACCGTCCGCAGGGCTACCGGCACGTCGTCCTGGTCGGCGAAGCGGCGCCGGCCGGCGGGCTTCCGCAGCACGTCACAGTCCTGGCCGTTCCCGCCGGGTCCTGCACAGCCGAGACGAGCCACGGCTTCAGCATCTACGAAACGACGTCCAGCACGTTCACGGTGGTGATCCGGCACGAGCACGCGCGGATCTACCTCGGCGACCCGCGCACGGTAGAACGCTACCGGGCCACCTTCGGCCGCCTGCACCGCGAAGCGCTCGACCACACGCTGTTCCGGGCGTCACGATGACCGCGGTGATCTACGTGGACGCGCAGGCGGTGCACCCGGTGATCAACGGCGAATGGCACCGCCTCGCGGGAGCCCTCGAGCCGGAACAGGCGATCACCACGCTGTGCGGCATCGCCGACACCGCGACGTTCATGCCGTTGAGCGAACGCCGAAGTCACACCATCCCCCGCCAATGCGACCACTGCGACGCGATCTACCGGCGCGACCACGGCATTCCCCCGCGCCAGGACCGGCTCGGACGCCGCTGAGCCGTGTGTCCCATGCGCCCCAATGTGGCGTTCGGTGCGTCCAACGCACCGAACGCCACATTGGGTGCGTCAGACGCAACCAACGCCACATTGGGGCGCATCGCCCCGACGCGTGGCGCCCGCTACCACGGGAACTCCGCCCGCAGGGCGGCCGCGATCGGTTCGAGGTCGGCCATGAGCCGGTCGAGCTCACTCGGGTCCAGCACGTTGTACGGCGCTTCCGCGAGCCGGTCGGTCAGCGCCTCGACCCGTTCCTTCGTGGCCTGGCCCTCGGCGGTGAGCCAGCCATCGGTGCCCACGAGGCCGCGGGCTCGCATCCCGTCGACGACCGCGGTCAGCTGCGCGGCCGGGAGGTGCCAGACCCGGCCGAACTTCTCCGCGGGCGTGCCGACCGACAGGGCGTGGAGGACGTGGGCCTCCGTCCCGCCGATGCCCTCGGCCATCAGCGCGACGATGTGGCCGTCGCCGCGGTGTTCGCGCAGCAGGGTCGCCGCGTGCCACAGCCGGGCCACCGGCTCCTGCGGTACCGGGAGCGCGCGCAGCGCCGCGTAGAGGGCGCGGCCCTCCACGGGTGCGCTGGTCGCCGCCCGCATGAGAAGGTCGCCGGCGCGCTTGATGGCGGGGTCGTCGGCGTGCTCGCCGAGGATCCGCCGCATGCCCGCGACGCAGCCCCGCTCGCGGGCGGCCAGCGCCGCCTCGGGGGTGGTCAGGTCCCAGACCCGCGGGATGTGACGGGCCACTTCGCCCGGGGCGAAGTTGTAGAAAGCCGCGTGGACCACCTCCGCCGGCACCGACCGGCCGAACGGCGCGGCCCGTCCGGCGAAGTAGGCGTCCCACACGTTGCGCAGGCCCAGCGCCATCAGGGCCTCGTCCGACTCGTCGGCGAAGTAGGGCAGCATGCCGATCGGCTCGACCAGGTCGTACATGCGGCGGGCTACGGGCTGCGGGTGCGACATCTTCATCCCCTGTGGTCCTCGGCGGCGCCCTCGTGGCGGCCGCTCACCCCCTCCACGAACGGCTCACCCGCGATTCGACACCCGTCTCCGGCCGAGGGGGAAATTTCCTCAGAGCATCGGCACCGTGCCGCCCTCCCGGCACTGGCCGAATCCGGTGGCCACCTCGTCCTGACCGGCTCGGCCGCGGGCCGCGGGGTCCGGCCGGGCAACCTGTACTCGGCCACGAAGTGGGCCGTCACCGGCTTGGCCCAGAACATCCGCGCCGAATGCGTCGGCACCGGCGTCCGGGTCACCCTGATCCAGCCCGGCCTGGTGGACACCGGCGGCATCCCGCCCGAACGCTCTGGCCAGCCGTCCACAGTGGACGTCAACGAGATCCTCGTCCGCCCGGCAGGCCCGATCAGCCGCGGTCGTGGAGCGTGATCCGGTAGCCGTCGGGGTCGGCGAAGGTGAACGTCCGGCCGAAGGGGCCGTCGATCGGCGCGGCGACGATGGGGTGACCGTCGGCGGCCAGCGCGTCGTGGATGGCCTGGACATCCGTGGCGTGGAGCCAGATCGCGGCGCCGATGCCGGGCTGGGCTGCGGCGTCGAGATCGGTGCCGGGGACGACGTCGCGGAGGGCGAACGCGATCGGCTTCGTGTCGAAGACGACGGCGTGCGGCGGCCCGGCCGGCGAGCGGACGAGGCCGAGGTACTGCTCGTAGAACGCCTGTGACGCGCCGAGGTCGCGCGCTTGGAGCGAAATGAAGTCGGGGCCGGTGGCAGGCATGATCGTGGTCCTCTCGTCGTGTCAGGTTCCTGACACGGACCAACCTATGTCAGAATGCTGACATGAGTCAAGACGGTGCCGGAGTCGACCTGGAGACGTCACTGGGCTACCTGCTGAAGGAGGCGTCGAGCGCCCTCCGCGTCGCCATGGAGGAGGTGCTGCGGCCGCTCGGGATGAACATCACGCACTACTCCTGCCTCGAACTGCTGGCCCAACGACCGGGTCTGTCGAACTCCGAACTCGCGCGGGGCGCGTTCGTGACCCGGCAGACGATGAACGTGCTGCTCCAGGCCCTGGAACGAGACGGCTCGGTCACCAGGCCCACGGAGGCACCCGTCGGGAAGGCCCTGCCCACCCGGCTCACGCCTCGCGGACGGCGGAGCCTGGAGAAGGCGAGCGCGGCGGTCCGGTCCGTCGAGGTCAGGATGCTGACCGGGCTGACCGAGGCTGACCGGGCGACCGCGTTCCGGATCCTGCGGAGCATGATCCATTCCCTGCGCGAGGGCGACACATAGCCCGTTCCGACCATCCCGCTTCGGCGATCAGCGCGGTAGGCTCCTCCGGCGAACGTGAAGAAGTTTCGCCTTCAACCGGACGACGAGGAGCCCCCGATGCCCCGCTTCCGCACCCTTGTCCCCCTTGCCGTGGCCGGCACCGTCCTGACCGGGCTGCTCGCCCTGCCCGGCCAGGCCGTCGCGGCCACTCCCCGAGCCGCCGCGGCTCTTCCGCCCTACCCGACCTGGATCGCCGACGTCACGGCGGTCGCCGACCAGGCCTCCGCGTACCTGCGCGACCGGCTGCCCGGCTCGGGCCGTCCCGCGATCGTGCTCGACATCGACAACACGTCGCTGGAAAGCAACTACCACCCGTCCCTGGCCGAGGTCCCGGCCGTGGCCCCGGTTCTGCGGGTCGCCCAGTACGCCGTCCAGCACGGCGCCACGGTCTTCTTCGTCACCGGCCGGCTCAAGATCGAGGACTGGGTCACCCGCTACAACCTGACCAAGGTCGGCTACCAGTACGCCGGGGTCTACGAAACCGGCCTCGGCGACCTGTTCGACCTGCAGAAGTACAAGACCGCGGCGCGGGCGGACATCGAGGCCGACGGCTACACGATCGTCGCCAACCTCGGCAACAACGACTCCGACCTCGCGGGCGGCCACGCCGAACGCACGTTCAAGCTGCCCGACTACGGCGGCCAGCTTCCCTGAGCCATTCTCCGTCGAGAAATCAATTACCCGGCCATTCAGCGAAATCCGGGTCGACATTTTCCGGACGCCCCGGCGATCACCCCTGTCACATGTGACCGATGTCCATGTCGATCACCGTTGGGAATTGACTTTCCGGAACCGCCGGGGCCTCGCGAAGTGCCGCCACGGCGAAATTGCCCCTTACGCACGGGAAAGATGGGCGCTAGGGTGCCGGAGCGACCGTCGCAGGGATTGAGGAGCCGAAATCGAGAAGCTGCCGCACCCGACTCCATGACGGTCCTCCGGCCCCGCCGCCCGCTCGCCGGAATTGCGTGAATACCACTTGACCCATGCGATGGCGTAGAGCCCGGCATTCGGCGTAGTCCCGATTGCGGCTCCGCACCCCAGAAGTCCCTGTATCCGACCGCCCGCGAGGACCTGATCGATGTCAGTGCACTTACCCGCTCACCACCAGGCGGAGCGCCCGCCGGTGGGACGAGCCCTGTTCGCGCTGCCGGCCGCCATCGTCGTCACCGGCGGGGTGCTGTGGTGGATAACGGCCGCGGCGCCCGCGGCGGGACGGACGTTCGTGGCCTGGTCCGGCGGAGCCGCCGCCGTCCTGGTGTGTGCGGCGGTCACGGTCGCCGTGTACTTCGCGCAGGCCGCGCGCCACTTCCAGGGCCGGGCCGCGGTGCTGGACGGGCAGGTCGCCCAGCTCGCCGACGAGACGCTGCCCGCGGTCGTCGAGCGGGTGCGCGGAGGAGCGTCGGCGGACACCGCGCTCGCCGAGGTGCCGCAGTCCGTCGACGGCGCCGGCCGGCGTCTGCTGTCGGCGGTCGCGCAGGAGATCAGCCGGGGAGAGCGCATGCGCGCGGCCACCATGGCCGCCTGCGCCAACGCCGCCGGCCGCGTTCAGGCGCTGGCCACCAGCATGCTGGCCGACCTGCGGGAGATGGAAGGCCGGCACGACGAAAACGTCCTCGGCGACCTGCTCAAGCTCGACCACAGCACCGCGCAGGCGGGCCGGCTGGCGGACAGCATCGCGGTCCTGACCGGCGCCCGTTCCGGCCGGCGCTGGACCAAGCCGATCGTGATGGAAAGCATCCTGCGCGGCGCGATGGGCCGCATCAGCGCCTACCAGCGGGTGCGGACGCACTCGACCAGTACCGTCGCCGTCGCCGGGTACGCCGCCGAAGGCGTCATGCACGCGCTGGCCGAGCTGATGGACAACGCCACCAGCTTCTCGCCGCCGTCGGAGGACGTGCACGTGTACGTGGAGGAGGTCCACGCGGGTGTCGTCGTCACGATCGAGGACAGCGGCCTCGTCATGAGCGCCGCGGCGCTGGACCGGGCCGTGCGGGCGGTTTCCGCCGAGCCGCTGGACCTGACCACGCTGTCCGGGACCCGGCTGGGGCTGGCGGTGGTGGGCTGCCTGGCGCGCAAGCACGGCCTGAGCGTGCACTTCCGGCCGTCCGCGCGGGGCGGCACCGGAGTCGTGGTCATGATCCCCCGGCAGCTGGTCACGCAGTCCGAACAGGACACTCTGTCGGTCGCTCCGGCCGCGGCCGGCGTGACCACTCCGCCTCCCGAGGTGCGCGCGCCCGCCGCCGCACCCGCCCCGACGGAGTCCAAAGTGGAAGGTGAGCTGTCCGTGCTGCCGCGGCGACGTCGCGGGCAGACCCTGGCGGCGGCGCCCGTGCCGGTGGCCGCCCCGGCGCCGAGTCCCACTCCGGCCCGTGCCGACGCCGGGGCGAGGTTCAGCGCGTTCCGCGCGGCCGGCCGCGGCATCCGCCCCGCTCCCCCGAGTGGGGAGCCGATAGCCGCCCCTGGACGCGAAGCACCGACCGGACAGCAGATCGGAGGCGAGGGATCCCGATGAACACCACCGACCACGATCTCGACTGGCTGCTCGAGAACCTCCTGAGCAAGACCCCGGGCACCCGGCACGCCCTGGTGCTGTCCAAGGACGGTCTCAAGCTCTGCCACACCCGCGGGCTCACCGTGGACCAGGCCGACCAGCTGGCCGCCATCGCCTCGGGCATGCAGAGCCTGGCGTACGGCACGTCCATCGAGTTCGGCGACGGGACCGGCGGCGTCCGGCAGTCCATGACGGAGTTCCACGGCGGGATGCTGTTCATCGTGGAGGCGGGCGAAGGAGCCCACCTCGCCGTGATCGCCGACGACTACGCCGACGTGGGCGTCATCGGCCACAACATGAACGAGCTCGTCGAGCAGATCGGCGAGTACCTGACCGCCCCGCCGCGCCCGCAGCCGCAACACAGCGGCGGATGACATGAGCTGGGAAGACCTCCACCGCGAGGACCCCGACCGGCTGTACACCGTCACCGGCGGGCGCAGCCGTGCGAACGAGAGCGCGCTGGACCTCGTGACGCTGATCGTGAGCGAGTGCGACCCGGTCCCGGGCATGCAGTCCGAGCACGTCAAGATCCTGCGGCTGTGCCGCCACCCGACGGCGCTCGTGGAGGTCTCCTCGGACCTGGGCCTGCCGGTGAGCGTCGTGAAGATCCTCTTGTGCGACCTGCTCGACACCGGCCGGATCACCGCCCGCCACCCGTCCTCGGCACCCGTGGACACCCGTCTGCCCGATCTCGAAACCCTGAAGCAGGTGCTCGTTGGACTTCAGAAGCTCTGAGCAGGACGCCCGCGCTCCGCTGCCGAGCACCGCCAGGGACGGGCTGAAGATCGTGGTCGTCGGCGGGTTCGGGGTGGGCAAGACGACCATGGTCGGTTCCGTCAGCGAGATCCGCCCGCTGAGCACGGAGGAAACCATGACGCAGGCGGGCGTCGGGATCGACGACGGCGCCTCGCACGGCAAGACCACCACCACGGTCGCGTTCGACTTCGGGCGGATCAGCCTGAACGAGCGCATGGTGCTGTACTTGTTCGGCGCGCCGGGCCAGGAGCGGTTCTGGTTCCTCTGGGACCGCCTGTTCTCCGGGACGCTGGGCGCCGTCGTGCTGGTGGACAGCGACCGGCTGGCCGACTCCTGGTACTCCATCGACCGCCTCGAACACCACGGGACGCCGTTCATCGTCGCGCGCAACAACTTCGGCCCGCCGAAACACAGTCTGGAGCAGGTGCGCGACGCCCTCGACCTGTCCCCCGAGGTGCCGCTGGTCGACTGCGACGCCCGCCGCCGCGACTCCAGCAAGACCGTCCTGCTCGCGCTCGTCCACCACCTCTTCGCCCTGTCCGCCGTCCGGGAGCCCACGTCATGACCACCCCCAGTCCCGCACTCCCCGCCCTGGATCCCGCCTTCCGGCACGCCACGCCGTTGTCCGGGCCGGCGTTCCAGCAGACGTCCGAGGACCTCTACGCGGAAATGCGGCGGGCGCACGGGCCGGTGGCTCCGGTCCTGCTCGACGGGGACGTGCCGGCGTGGCTCGTGCTGGGCTACCGCGAGGTGCAGTACGTCGTGAGCAGCCCGGAGGTCTTCGGGCGCGACTCGCGGCGCTGGAACGCCTGGGACCGCGTCCCGCCCGACTGGCCGTTGCTCCCGCTCCTCGGCTACCAGCCCACGATGATGTTCACCGAGGGTGCCGAACACCGGCGGCGGGCCGAGGCACTCGACGAGGCACTCGGCGCCGTCGACCAGTTCGAGCTCGGCGCGCGGGCCCAGCAGGTCGCGGACCAGCTCATCGACGCCTTCGCCGGCTCCGGCGAGGCGGACCTGATCACCCAGTACGCCGACGGGGTCCCGCTGCCCGTCGTCGCCCGGATGATCGGCGTGCCGGAGGCGGAGACCGCCGACCTGGTCCGTGACGTCTACCGGACGCACGCCGCCGGCGAGGGCGCGAACGAGGCCTACGCGCGCGTCCGGGAAAAGGTGCGGCGCATGGTCGCGTCCAAAAAGGACACTCCGGGACCCGACGTCGCATCGCGGCTGCTGGCCCACCCGGCCGGGCTCGCCGTCGACGAAATCACCGAAGACCTGCTGCACCTGATGAACGCGGGCCAGCTGCCGACCGCCTACTGGATCGGCAACACCCTGCGGCTGATGCTCACCGACGACCGCTTCGCGATGACGTTGTCCGGCGGCCGCCGGAGCGTCGGCCAGGCGCTGAACGAGGTGCTCTGGGAGGACACGCCCACCCAGAACTTCCCGGGCCGGTTCGCCGTCCACGACCTCCGGCTGGGCGGCAGGCAGATCCGCAAGGGCGACCTGCTGATCCTCGGACTGGCGGCAGCCAACCACGACCCGCTGGTCCGCCCGCTCCCCCAGACGTCGAGCGGCAACCAGGCGTACATGTCGTTCAGCTACGGCGAACACCGCTGCCCGTACGCGGCCCAGGAGATCGCCAAGGTGATCGCCGAGGCCGCGATCGAGGTCCTCCTCGACCGGCTCCCGGACGTGGTCCTCGCGATACCGGCCGACACGCTGACCTGGCGGCCGTCACCGCTGTTCCGGGGCTTGGCGGCGCTGCCGGTGAAGTTCTCCCTGGCCTGGTGACGCCCGGGCGTGGCATGCTGAATCCGGCGCGAGCGAAGACCGCATCAGTCGGGAGGGCTGAGAATGGTCGAACGGCGGCGGTATCGCACGGTGGTGTCGGACAGTGCCCTCTGGGCGCGCTTCCGGTTCCGCGACGGGGACATCGTGATCAGCACGCCGCCGAAGTGCGGCACGACGTGGATGCAGATGCTGTGCGCGTTGCTGGTCTTCGACACAGCCGATCTTCCCCGTCCGCTCACCGAAATCTCCCCGTGGGTGGACGCGACCACGTATGACACCGAGGCGATCCTCGCCGGGCTCGAGGGGCAGCGGCACCGGCGTTTCGTCAAGACGCACACGCCGCTCGACGGCTTGCCGTCCGAGGCGGGGGTGACGTACGTCTGCGTCGGGCGTGACCCGCGCGATGCCATGCTGTCGTTCGAGCACGCCGTGGCCAACATCGACCCCGTCGCCATCGCGGCGGGCGGCCTCGACCAGCACACCGGCCCGCCGCCCTCCGAAGATCCGCTCGAACGGTTCCGGGTGTGGGCGGACGCGGAGTTCACGCCGGAGTCGGACTGGTTCGGAGTGAGCCTGGCCAACCTGGTCCACCACGTGCGGACGTTCTGGGACCACCGCGACGAGCCGCAGGTCGCGCTGTTCCACTACGCGGACCTGAAAGCCGATCTGCCCGGGCAGCTGGCGCGCCTGGCCGACGCGCTCTCGATCGACGTCCCGCTTCAGCGGCTCGGCGAACTCGCCGACGCCGCGACGTTCGAAGGCATGCGGAACCGGGCCGACGAACTCGCCCCCGGCGTCGACGCGAAACTGTGGCGCAGCAACAAGGACTTCTTCCGGGCCGGCACCAGCGGCCAGTGGCGCGACCTGCTCGACGCGGCCACCCTCGACCACTACCGCCGGCGCGTCGCCGAACTCGCGCCGCCCGACCTCGTCGAATGGCTGCACACGGGCAGTCCCTAGCCGAAGATCGTGGTTCCGGACGTCGGCTCGAACCGCGCCTGGAAGAACCTCAGCTGCCGCGGCTCGCACGTGAACCTCAGGCCGCACCGGATCCGGTCGCGGTCGCGGTGGACGGCGATGACACCGTCGGCGACGAGGTCCATGTGGGCGCGGGTGTACACGCGCCGCGGGATCGCCAAGCGCAGCAGTTCCAGGCTGGGTAACCGGTTCTCCCCGGTTTCCGGGTCCCGCCCGGCCGAGACCGCGCCGCGTTCGACGCCGCGGACACCCGCTTCGAGGTAGACCGCGCACGCCAGGGTCTGGCCGGGGAACTCCGTCCGCGGGACGTGCGGCAGCGCCGCCGCCGCGTCGACGCAGACGCAGTGGCCGCCCGTCGGGCGGACGATCGGCACGCCCGCGTGGCACAGCCGCGTCGCGAGGTACTCGACCTGGGCGACGCGGGCGCGGATGTGGTTCTCTTCGACGGATTCCGCGATGCCCGCGGCGATGGCCTCCATGTCGCGGCCGGCCATGCCGCCGTAGGTGTGCAGCCCTTCGTACAGCAGGACGAGTCCCCGGGCTTGTTCGGCCAGGGCCGGGTCGCGCAGGGCGAGCCAGCCGCCGATGTTGGCCAGCGAATCCTTCTTGGCGGACATGACCGCGCCGTCGGTCGGCTCGCACAGCGCGCGCAGGATCTCCGCGACCGTGCACCGGGCCCGGCCCGGCTCGCGTTGCTTGACGAGCCAGGCGTTTTCGACCGCGCGGGCGGTGTCGAGGAACACCGGGATCCCGTGGGCGTGCGCCAGTGCGCACGTCTCGGTGAGGTTCTCGACGCTGATCGGCTGCCCGCCCGCCATGTTGACCGTCGCGGCGAGGGAGACGTACGGGATCGCCGCCCCGAATTCGGCGATGACCGCGCGCAGCTTCGCGAGATCGACGTTGCCCTTGAACGGGTGTTCCGAGGACGGGTCGTGGGCCTCGTCGACGATCACGTCGTGGAACGTCGCGCCGTTGAGCTCCTGGTGGGCGCGGGTGCTGGGGAAGTACATGTTGCCCGGCACGTGGGTGCCGGGCCGGATCAGGCACCGGGACAGGATGTTCTCCCCGCCGCGGCCCTGGTGCACCGGGATGACGTGCTCGTAGCCGTAGAAGGCCTGCACGGCCTGTTCGAAGACGTAGAAGCTGCGGGCCCCCGCGTAGGCCTCGTCGCCGCGCATGAGCGCCGACCACTGCCGGTCGGACATCGCGTTGGTGCCCGAGTCGGTGAACAGGTCGACGTAGACGTCTTCCGAGCGCAGGAGGCACGGGTTCCAGCCGGCCGCGCGCAGGGCCGTCTCCCGGTCCTTCCGGGTCGTCGTCCGCAGCGGTTCGACCATCTTGACGCGCCACGGTTCGGGCGGGTAGACGGACATGTCAGACTCCCTCGCGTTGCCGGGACAGCCGGGTGAGCAACGGGCCGGTCATCGCGGTCGTCGCGAGCGCCATCACGACCATCGCCGTGTAGAGCGCGCCGTCGATGACGCCCAGGCCGAGCCCGATGGCGACGAAGACCAGTTCGGTGACGCCGCGGGTGTTCATCAGGACCGCGAACACCCCGGCCCGGTGCGGGGCCAGCCCGCCGAGCCGAGCGCCCAGGTAGGCGCCACCGCACTTGCCGGCCACGGCGACGGCGGCCACGGCGGCGATGTCCCCGGCCAGGGCCGCGTCGAGCCTGCCGAGGTCGACGGCCCGCCCGACGAGCACGAAGTACAGCGGGGCCAGCAGTGCGGCGACCGGCGTGACCAGTGCGGCCGGGTCGAGCGCCGGGACGGCGTGGCCGAGGACGACACCGGCGAAGAACGCGCCGACGGCCGGGTGCAGCCCCGCCGCCTCCGTCACCGCCGCGGCCGCGCAGGCGAGCGCGACCAGCACCACCGTGGCCGACGGCCGGGAAAGCCGCGCGACCCAGCGGCGCCGGGCGAGCCACGGCACCGCCGCCAGCAGCACCACGACGGGCAGCGGCGCGGCCGCGGACCAGCCGTGCAGCGCCGCGGCGGCGACGGCCAGCAGCGTCCAGGCGGTGACGTCGGAAACCGCGGCCGCGGTGAGCGCGCGGCGTCCGTCGACGCTGTCGAGCAGGTCGCGTTCGGCGAGAATGCGCGCCAGGACGGGCAACGCCGTCACCGCCATCGCGGCCGCGACGAACACGACGAACGGCCCGGTGCCGGCGGGAGCGTGCCGCCGGGCCAGCCATAAGGCGAGAACCGCGCCGAGACCGAGCGGGACGAGGGTGGCGCCGAGCGCCGGGACGACGACGGACTTCAGCCGGGTCCCGGTCAGCGACGGGGCCAGGTGGGCACCGGCGGCGAACAGGAACAGCACCAGGCCGAGCTGGGCGATCGCGGTGAGCGTGGTGTCGGCCCGCGCGGGCAGCAGCCGCGCGGCCGGCGCGACCGCCACGCCGCAGAGGATCTCCCCGAGCACCGCGGGCTGGCCCAGCCGGGCCGTGACCGCGCCGGCGAGCCGGGCGAGACCGAGCAGCACGGCAAGGGCGGCGAGCAGAACGGCTAGCTCAGACATCGGCCACCGTCCCAAGCGCCCCAATGTGGCGTTGGTTGCGTTGGACGCACCCAATGTGGCGTTCGGTGCGTTGGACGCACCGAACGCCACATTGGGGCGCATCGCCCGGCCGCTGTCAACGAACCTCGGACGCGCGACACCAGCGGGCAGCACAGTGGCAACCTCGCGCCGGCGAGCCGGGCGAGACCGAGCACCACGGCGAGGGCGGCGAGCAGGACGGCGAGCTCAGGCATCGGGCACCCGCCAACGCCGACCGTCCGAAGTAGACACCAACCCACCCGGGAACATCGGCGGCTCCTCACCCGCATCCGCACCGAGCAGGCCGCGCAGCTGCAGCTGCGCTCCTTCGGCGAGAACCTCGCCGAGCGTGTCGAAGTCCGCCGACGACACCCCGCCGACGAGGTCGAGGAACGCCGTGCGGTCGTCGCGGCCGGTGACCGCCCCGGCGTGCCGGTAGTAGGACCGCTGGTCGGCCTCGAGCCGGTAGAAGCCGCGCAGGAAGTCCCGGAACAAGCCGAACTCGCGGCGGTAGCGGGCTTCGAACTCGGCGAAGCACCGCTCCTCCGGCACCAGTCCGGCCAGGGTGCTGTTGATCGACCGGGCGGCCAGCAGCGCACTGTAGGTGGCGAGGTGCACGCCGGAGGAGAACACCGGGTCGATGAAGCAGGCGGCGTCGCCGACCAGCACCATTCCCGGGCAGCGCAGGGAAGTCCGGTCGTAGGAGTAGTCCTTGCGCACCCGCAGCCGGTCGTACGGCGGTTCGGTGGCGCGCGGGACGCCGCACAGGAAGTCGCGGATCATCGGGCAGTCCGCGATCAGGGCGCGGAACGCCGTCTCGGGGTCGCCCTGCACCCGGGCCGCGGCGTCCCGCCGGACGACCGCGCCGACGCTGGTCAGGCTCGCCGAAAGCGGGATGTACCAGAACCAGCCGTCGTCGAAGGCGGCGCACAGGATGTTCCCCGCGTCCGGTTCGGGCAGCCGGGCGCCGCCGCGGAAGTAGCCGAACAACGCCAGGTTGCGGAAATCCGGGGAGTATTCGCGGGCGCCGCCGACGTCGTGGTGCAGCCGGCTCGTGTGCCCGGACGCGTCGACGACGAACCGCGCCGTCGCCTCCCGTTCGCGGCCGGTGTCGTCGAGGTAGCGGACGCCGGTGATCCGGCCGCCGTCGCGGAGCGTGCCGAGCACCCGGTGCCCCTCGCGGACGTCGGCGCCGAGCCGGCTCGCGTTGCGCAGCAGGATCGTGTCGAACCGCGTGCGTTCCACCTGGTAGGCGTAGGAAGTCGGGCCGGCCATCCGGTCCGACGCGGCGAACGCGAACGTCCACGGCTCGGGGTTGCTGCCCCACCGGAACATGCCGCCGCGCTTGCGCACGAACCCCGCGCGTTCGACCTCGTCCCGCACCCCGAGCAGGGCGCAGATCCCGTGCACCGTCGCCGGGAGCAGCGACTCCCCGATCCGGTAGCGCGGCAGGTGCTCCTGCTCCAGCAGCAGGACGCGGTGCCCGTCGGCGGCGACCAGCCCCGCCGCGGTCGAACCACCGGGCCCGCCCCCGGCCACGACGACGTCGAAATCGGTCATCACGCGCCTCCTTCCGGGCGTCCGGGGACGAGTTCGGCGAGCCGGGCGACGGTGCGGCGGCGCAGGACGTCCCGCAGCGTGCACGGCACCCCGCGGGCCCGCAGCCGCGCCGCCAGCGCCGCGGCGGAGAGGCTGTGCCCGCCGAGGGCGAAGAAGTCGCTGTCCGCGGTCACCTCGGAGATCCCGAGCTGGCCCTGGAACGCCGCCGCGACGAGAGTCTCGGCGGGGGTCAGCCGGCGCGGCTCGATCCGGGCGGCGGCGCGGTCGACCTTGCCGGTGCGCCCGACCGGCAGCGCGGCGGCTTCGACGACCGCCGCGGGCACGAGGTATTCGGGCAGCGTCTCCCGGAGCCGGTCACGCAAGTCGTCCCCGGAGCCGGAGCCGGAGCCGGAACCGAGCACGACGTACGCGACCAGGTGACGGCGGTCCCCGGCGCCCTCGGCGCGGACCATGGCCTGTCGCACCCCGGGCAACGCGAGCAGGGCGTGTTCGGCCTCGCCCGGTTCGACGCGGTGGCCGCGGATCTTGACCTGGTCGTCGAGCCGGCCCAGCCAGCGCAGGGTGCCGTCGGGCTCGCAGCGGCACCGGTCGCCGGTGCGGTACCAGCGGTGGGGCGCGGTGCCGAAGCGGTCGGCCGTCAGCGCCGCGTCCCCGAGGTAGCCCAGCGCGAGCGACGTCCCGCCGACGAGGAGCTCGCCCGGCTCGCCGACCGGCACCGGCCGCAGGCAGGCGTCCACGACCTGGACGCTGGTGTTGGCGATCGGGTGCCCGATCGCGGGCGTGTCCTGCTCCCCCACCCGGCAGGCGGTGGTGAACACCGTGCATTCGGTCGGGCCGTAGAGGTTGACCGCCGTCAGGCCGGGTGTCGCGCGCAGCCGGGCCCACAGAGAGGGCCCGACCGCCTCTCCGCCCATGAGCAGCGTCCGCGGGCGGACGTCCTCCGCGAGGAGGCCGGCGTCGACGAGCCCGGCGAGCTGGGCCGGCACGGCCTCCACCACCGTCAGCCGGTGCGCGCGGATGAAGGCGACGTAGCGCTCGGGATCGGTCCGGACGGCTTCGGGCACCAGGTGCACCTCGTGCCCGCCGACCAGCCACAGCAGCGGGTTCCACGCCGCGTCGAAGGCCAGCGGGAGGCCGTGCGCCACCCGCTGCGGCGCGCCCCCGGCGGGGAAGAACCGCGCGGCGAGCTCGCAGTACAGGTTGACCAGGCTCCGGTGCCCGACCACGACGCCCTTCGGGCGGCCGGTGGAGCCGGAGGTGTAGACGACGTACGCCGGATCGGCGGGGTTGATGCCGGCGACCGCGTGCTCCGGCCGCCGGGCCAGCTCACTGCGCCAGTGCTCGGGCGAGAGCACGACGTCCGCGCTCGCGGCGAGCTCGGGAACGTCGGTGAGCAGCACGGCCGGGCGGGCTTCGGCGAGGATCAGCGCCCGCCGCGCCGGCGGCAGGCCAGGGTCCAGGGGCAGGTAGACCGCGCCGGCCTTGGCCACCGCGAGCGGCGCCAGCACCGCCCGCGCGGACCTGGCCATGGCGCACGCCACCGTCGAACCGGGCACCGCCCCGGCGGCCCGCAGCACGGTCGTCAGGCGGCCGCTCCACCGGCGCAGGTCGCCGAAGGTCCACGCGACGTCGTCGGCCACCAGGGCCGTCCGCTCCGGGAACGCCCGGGCCCGCAGCTCGAACAGCTCCTGCCAGCCCACCTTCGGCACGAAACGCCGGCCGCCCCCGACCACGGACGGTGGAAGCTCAGGCATCCCGCACTCCCGCGGCGACCACGTCCCGCTCGATCCGCCGCAACCACGTCCAGAACTCCGCGCCGCGGCCGGGGGCCAGCAGCCCGAGGTGCCCGCCCGGCACGGTCGCGGCCAGGAACGGACCGGTCGTCCACGGCCGCCACGCTTCGGTCGCGTCGTCGGCCGGCACCGGGTCGCGGTCACCGCACAAGGCGGCCAGCGGGCACCGGACGGCGACGTCGGCCGGGCCCCGGTACGCCGTGGTCAGGCGGACGTCCCGCCGCAACAGCTCGGCGGCGTAGGCCCACACCTCGAACGACGCACGGCTTCCCAGCCCGGGCACGAATCCTTCGCCGGTCAGCACCTCCAGGAGGTGATCTTCGCCGATCCGCCCGTACCGCCCGGGGACCCGCCGGTGCGGCGCGGGTGTCCCGATGACGACGACGGCCGCCGGAGCCGGCCCGCAGCGGGTGCGCAGCCGCTGCGCCAGCTCCACCGCGACGAACCCGCCCATGCTGAACCCGACCACGACGGTCTGCCGCACCCAGGCGCGTTCCCGGCGGAGGAGCTCGCCCGTGACGTGCTCGGCCAGCTGTTCCAGGGACGACGGCGGCGGCGCGTCCAGCCGGTCACCCCGCCCCGGGTACTCCACGCCCCACACCTCGGCGCCGGCCGCCGCCCCCACGACGTGCCGGAACGTCCCGACGGTGCCACCGGCGGGCGGCAGGAGCAGATAGCGGCACTCGTTCACGCCAAGCTGGTCCCCCGCGGACAACGACCTGATGGCAAAGGGCATGACGAATCCTTCGATGCATTACTCCGGTCAATTGGGGGACCGATTTCCTCAGAACGGAAATCGGAACTCTGGCGATTACACGAATCGTTTCCGCAGATGTCAGCCCGCGGCACGCTCCGCCGTCCCGACCGGGCCGCACTGTCCGGACCCGGCGGGACCTTCCGGCACCTCCGTCAGCCGATGTCGATCATCGCCTGCACGAAAAGATACGACTCGACCGGCGCTCGGCACATAACGGTTTGATCGCGTTGCCGGAAATTGACCTCTACGGGACGTATACCGCCGAATTCTCCCCCGCGCGGGTTAGTTTAGCGCGGAGTGACCACGAATAATTCTCGGATACTCGCCGTGGAGGGTCGTGACGGCCGCCGCCGCGATGTCGTGAACGACTCGTTCATCCCGTCCGGCGACAGGAAAGAGTCGTTCATGACGTCCGGCGCGCCGGTGATCGCCGCGGCGGGTTTGCCGCAGATTCCGGCGCGGGCGCGATTCCGCGCGGCTCAGCGCCGGTAGGCGTAGTGAATGAGTCCCTGGTGGAACTTGCCGACCTTGTCGTACAGCGCGCGAGCCGGAGCGTCTTCCAGGGTGTTCCAGTAGAGGCCCGGGTGGCCGTGCTCCTCGGCGTCCCGCGCCACCCACTCGATCACCGCCGTCGCGACGCCCCGCCGCCGGGCCTCCGGGTCCACGAACAGGTCCGCCAGGTAGCACTTCCCGGAGTACCAGACACTGGCGTGGAACAGGTAGTGCGCGATGCCGGCCATCCTGCCGTCCACCCGCGCGGCGATCCCGCGGATCCGCTCGTCGCCGAGCAGGCGCCGCCAGGTCCGTTCGTAGTCTTCGTCGCGGCGTTCGACGCCGAAGTGGGCGTCCTTGCCGCGGGCCAGCGCCTCCCACTGGTCTCGGTCGGGCTCGGCCAGGAAGCTGATCTCCACCATGGAGCCCATTCTGGCCGCATGGGCAGACTGGGTGGCATGACGACAACCATCAGGCCGGCGGGTACCGGCGACGTCGCGCGGCTCACGGTCCTGCTCGAGCAGCTCGGATATCCGGCCGACGAGGCCAGGGTCCGGGCCCGGCTGGACGACTGGCTGACCGACCCGCGCAGCGTGCTGGTCGTCGCCGAGGCGGACGGCCTGGTTTCGGGGGTCGCCGCGTTCCACGCGATGCCCCTTCTGGAGCACGACGGACGCCGGGGCCGCCTGGTGGCGCTGGTCGTCGACGACTCGTGCCGTGGCCAGGGCGTGGGCCGCGCGCTGGTGGCCGAAGTCGAGCGTGAGGCGCGCCGGCTCGGGTGCCGGGAGCTGGAGGTCACCAGCACCCGGACCCGCGAAGCCGCGCACAGCTTCTACCGCGGCCTCGGCTACGACGACGTCTGCGCCAGGTCGGCCCGGTTCATCAAGCCCTTGGCCGCCGGCTGAGGTTGTCGAGCATCAAGGTGAGCGCGAAGTCGAAGCGGTCGTGCCCGGTGCCGGAGGTCAGTTCGGCCGCGTGGCGCCGGGTGTGCGGGAACTCGGCCGCGGGCAAGGCGCTGAACCGCTCGATGAGCTCTTCCCGGCCGAGCACCCAGTTGTCGTCGTGGTTTCGCTGCCGTTGCCGGACGAGTGAACGTTCCAGGGTGTAGGCGCTGACGTAGAGGGTGAGCGCGTCGAGCGCCCACGCGGCGGCCTGCGGTTCGATGCCGCCGGCGAGCAGGATGGCCAGGATCCCTTCGCCCAGCCGCAGCGTTTCGAGGTGGGTGGGGACCATGGCCAGCGCGGCGCGGGAGACGCCGGGGTACTTCAGGTAGACGTCCCGGAGCTGCGCATAGACGTCGTGGATCTGCTCCCGCCACGACGCCGGGTCGGGCTCGGGCAGCCGGATCTCGGCGCAGAGCCGTCCGACGAGCAGGTCGTCGAGGTCGTCCTTGTTGAGGATGTGCGCGTACAGCGAGGACGGGCCGGTGCCGAGCACCGCGGCGACCCGGCGGATCGTCAGCGCGTCGTAGCCCTCGGTGGCGATGACCTGCAGCGCGGCGTCGGTGATCCGGTCGGCCGTGATGGGGGTCTTCCGCGGCGCCGTCGACGCGGAGTCCGTGGGGAGTCCGGCGTGGCGGGCCGCGCGGCGCTCTCGGGGATCGGTGGGCATGCCCGTCACCCTACCTTGACACGAACTTAGTTCGTAATCTAGAACTTAGTTCGTGACTACTGAACAATGTTCGTCGGAAACGTCCCGCGCGGCTCCGCTTCCGCTCGGCCGGGCCTGGCTGGTCCTGGTGGCCGTGGTCGTCGCCGAGCTCATGGACCTCCTCGACACCAGCGTCGCCAACCTCGCCAGCCCGGCGATCCGCGCCGACCTCGGCGGCGGCCCGATGACCCTGCAGTGGGTCCTGTCCGGCTACACCGCGGCGTTCGCCCTCGGCCTGGTGACCTCCGGCAGGCTCGGCGACGTGCTCGGCCGCCGCCGGCTGTTCCTGCTCGGCATGTCCGGCTTCACCCTCGCGTCGCTGGCCTGCAGCCTCGCGCCCAGCGCCGGGTTCCTCGTCGCCGCCCGCGTGGTCCAGGGCCTGTGCGGGTCCGTGATGATCCCGCAGGGCATGGCGCTGGTGAAGATCGTCTTTCCGCCCGCGCACCTGCGCAAGGCGCTGATGCCGATGGGCCCGATCATGGGACTGGCCACGGTGGCCGGGCCGATCCTCGCCGGCTGGCTGCTGCACCTGGACCCGTTCGGCAGCCGGTGGCGCTCGATCTTCCTGATCAACGTCCCGTTCGGCGTCCTCGCCGCCGCGCTCGGCTGGGGCGTTCTCCCGCGAAACGGCGGCGAGGACCGCGGCGCCCGCCTCGACCCGCGTGGCGTCGGCCTGCTCACCGCCGGTTCGGCACTGCTGATCGTGCCGCTCATCCAGGGACGCGACCTGGGCTGGCCCGCGTGGACCCACGCGATGATCGCGGCCGCGCTGGTGGCTTTCGGCCTGTTCGCCGTGTCCGAACGCCGCAGCCGCCACCCGGTCGTCACGCCGTCGCTGTTCGGCAAGCGCGGCTTCGTGGTGGGCCTGCTGATCGTCGGCGGGTTCTACGCCGCGCTCAGCGCGTTCGTCCTGGTCGTCAACCTGCTGCTCCAGTCGGGGCTGGGCTGGACACCGCTGGACGCCGGTCTCGCGCTGATCCCCTGGGCGGCGGGGACCGCGCTCGCCACGCTGGCCTCCGGCGCGGTGCTCGCCGAAAAGCTCGGGCGCGCCGGCCTGCACCTCGGGCTGTCCGTCACCGTCGCCGGCCTGCTCGCGCTCTGGTGGTCCACCGCGCACTGGGGCGAAGCCATCACCGCGGGCAGGCTGGCGCCGGCGTTGCTCGTGACCGGAGCCGGTTCCGGGCTGCTGTTCATCCCCCTGTTCGACTTCATCCTCGGCGAAGCCACCGCCGAGGAGGTCGGGACCGGCGCCGGCCTGCTCAACGCCGCCCAGCAGTTCGCCGGCGCGATCGGCGTCGCCGCACTCGGCACCGTGTTCTTCGCCCGCGCCGGGCAGCCGTCCCCGACGTCCTTCCTCGCCGCCGCCGAACTGGTTTTCGGCCTCTGCGCCGGCGTCTGCCTGCCGGCACTGGCACTGGTCGGGCTCCTGCCGAAGCACGCCCAGCCAGCCCCGCACTAACCGGTGACGGCGAGCGTGTCGAGCACCGCTCCGGCCTCTTTCGCCGCTCCTTCGCGGAGACTCTCGTCGAGCTTCCGGAACAGGCGTTCGGCCCGCTCGGCGGGCCAGCCGCCGGGCAGGTGCTCGGCCGGCAGGTGCGGGTCCCGGCGGATGACCTGCAGCCAGTCGGTGTGCAGCACCAGCTGCCGGGTGAGGTCGTCCGGCCACGGCGACCGCGCGGTGTCCCACTTCGCCAGGAAGTCGAGGTAGCGCGCCTCGATCGTCTTCGTGTCGAACGCCTTGCGGACCAGTTCGGCGGATTCCGTCGGCTTCGCGGGGCGTGCCGTCAGGACCGTGACGTGCCCGGCGAGGTCGAGCTGCTCGATGATGGCCGTGACGTCGCGGCTGCCCGCGGCGACCCACAAGCCGTTCTGCAGCGGGCCGAAGCCCTCCCAGGTCAGCTGGGTGCGCAGGTCGTGACGGTCGCCGCGGCGGCTGTCCGGGAGCGAAAAGCCCACCAGCGTCCAGTCGCCGTCTCCCGCGCGGTTGACCGCGCCCGTCTCCCAGACCCGGCGGCGGCCGTCCTCGAGCACCGCGGCCAGGCGCGGGCTGAGTCCGAAGTAGACCTTCCGGCCGTCGCGGTGGCGGGTCAGCAGCCCGCGGCTCGCCATCCGGGTCAGCGTGGAACGGACCGCCTCCTCCGAGACGCCGATCCGCGCGAACACCTCGATCACGCTGCCCGAGGAGACCGCCACCGCCCGGCCGAGCACGTGGATGCCGAGGAAGGTCAGCATCACGGACTTCACGCGGGGCGTCTCCACCCCACGAGCGTAGCTCCCGGCCGGACGTCAGTTGATATTGTGCAGATTCTTGACGGCCGTCACTCCGGTGACTAACGTGATCCCGGCCACGACGGCCCACCCCCAAAGACGAGGGTCCCCATGAGCACTCAGCTCCGCAGAGCGGTCACGTCGAGCTTCCTCGGCAGCCTCATCGAGTACTACGACTTCCTCCTCTACGCCACGGCCAGCGCGGTCGTCTTCGGCAAGGTCTTCTTCGCCGACCTCGATCCGGCGCTCGCCACGGTCGCCAGCTTCGGCACGTTCACCACCGGCTACCTCGCCCGGCCGCTCGGCGGCCTGCTGTTCGGCCATTTCGGCGATCGCCTGGGCCGCAAGCGGATGCTCGTGCTCACCATGAGCCTGATGGGCGTCGCGAGCTTCCTCATCGGCCTGCTCCCCGGCTACGCCCAGATCGGCGCCCTCGCCCCGCTCGGCCTGGTGCTGCTCCGCGTCGTCCAAGGCGTCGCGGTCGGCGGCGAATGGGGCGGTGCCGTCCTGATGTCGGCCGAACACGCGAAATCACGCCGGGGCCTGTGGGCCGGCTTCACGAACGCCGGCGCGCCGAGCGGCATGGTCGTCTCGACGCTCGCGATGTCCGGCACCGCCGCCTTCACCTCCGAGGCGGACTTCCTCGCGTGGGGCTGGCGGATCCCGTTCCTGTTCAGCATCGTCCTGCTCGCGATCGGCTTGTTCGTCCGCTCGCGCGTCGAGGAAACGCCGGCGTTCCTGGCCACGCAGAAGGAAAAGCGGCGCCGCATCCCGCTGGTCTCCGTGCTGCGGGAGCACCCGCGGGCACTCGTGCTGGGCGTGGGCGTCGGGCTTTCCGCGTTCGTCGTCCAGGCGACGCTGACCACGTTCGTCCTCGCTTACGGTGTCCGGCAAGGACATCCCCGGCAGGAGGTGCTCAACGCGCTCACCCTGTCCTCGGCCTGCGCGGTGGCCGGCATCCTGCTGTGGTCCGCGCTGTCCGACCGCGTCGGGCGCCGCCCGGTCGTGCTGGCCGGCGTGGTCCTGATGGCGGGGTTCGGGTTCCTGCTGTTCCCGATGGTGCGCAGCGGCAGCGGGCTGCTGCTCGTCCTGGCGCTGGTGATCGGCCAGGGCGTGATCCACCCGATGATGTACGGGCCGCTGGCCGCCCTCTACACCGAGCTCTTCGCCACCGAAAACCGGTACACCGGCGCGTCGCTGGGGTACCAGCTCGCCGGGCTCGGCGCCGGGTTCGCCCCGCTGATCTTCGCCCAGCTCCAGCGCGGCAGCACGTCGACCGCGCCGGTCTCGTGGACGATCGCCGCGTTCTGCCTCCTGTCCGCCGTCTGCCTGCTGGCACTGCGGGAGACCAGCCACCGCTCGATCACGCCGGACGAACCGGCACTCACCCTGGCGGACCAACGGGAAGGACACCGCGCATGAGCACGTGGCCACGCCGGATCGGCACGCTCGTCGCCGCGACACTGACCGCGATCGGGCTCACGACAGGGGTCTCCGCGCACGCCGCGACCCCCGCGCACTACACCGGGCTCCTGCCGGACGGCGCGAGCTGGGTGGCCGACGTCCCGGACGCGTGGAACGGCACCGTCATCCTCTACAGCCACGGCTTCGGCCCGCTCGTGGCGCGCGACGCGCCCGACGAGCCGACCGGGCAGGCCCTGCTCGCCGACGGCTACGCGCTGGTCGGCTCCTCCTACAGCGGGCCGTCGTTCTGGGCGCTCAGCTCCGCAGTCGGTGACCAGTTCGCTTCGCTGGACGCGCTCACCCAGCGGATCGGCAAGCCCCGGCGCACCATCGCGTGGGGCACGTCGATGGGCGGGCTGGTCAGCGCCCTCGAAGCCGAGTCCGGCGGCCACCGGCTCGACGGGGCCCTGACCACCTGCGGCCTGGTCGCCGGCGCGCTCAACCTCAACAACTACCAGCTCGACGGGGAGTATGCGCTTTCCCGGCTGCTCGGCCCGGCACAGCCGGTCAAGCTGGTCCGCTACGCGAGCGCGGACGAAGCGGGCGCGGCGGCCGCGTCGCTGACCAAGCTCGTCTCCGACGCGCAGGGCACCGCGGCGGGCCGGGCCCGGATCGCCCTCGGTGCCGCGCTGATGAACATGCCGACGTGGCTGACCGGTCCCGCGGCGCCGACCGACTACGCGGGCCAGGAACAGCAACAACAGCAAGCCCTGACGCAGTTCGTGCTCGGCTTCGTCGTTTCCGGTCGCTACCAGATCGAACTCGCCGCCGGCGGGAACAGCGCGTTCAACGCGGGCGTCGACTACCGGTCGCTGCTGGCCGGAAGTGCCCTGTCCCGGCAGGTCCGCGCCCTGTACCGCGAGGCGGGGCTGGACCTCGACGCCGACCTGGCGAACCTGACCCGCCACGCGGACGTCACACCCGACCCGCGGGCCGTCGGCACCCTCGCCCGCACGTCGATGGTGACCGGACGCCTCCGCGTGCCGGAACTGACCATTCACACCACGTCGGACCAGCTGGTCCCGGTCGAACAGGAGAGCTGGTACGCCCGCCGCGTACGGGCTGCGGGCCAGGAACGCTTGCTGCGCCAAGCTTTCGTCGACGCGCCGGGCCACTGTGCCTTCCAGCCGTCGGAAACGATCGCCGCGCTCCACGCCCTCGAGTCCCGCGTCGAAACCGGCCGGTGGACCGAAACCACGCCGGAGAAGCTGAACGCGGCGGCGGCCGCGCTCGGCACCCCGGGCCGTTACCTGCGCTTCGCCCCGGCCCCGCTCACCGGCGGACTCGGGCAGCCCGGGCGCCGGTGAATCGACGAAAAGAAATCGCCACTCGCGATTTCCGGGGAATGGGCACTCCATCCGGGTGAGTCCATTGCTCCGCCCCGGGGCTGGTTAGGCGAAAACGCGTCAGCGGATACCTGCGGCGGCGTAGGGTCCGGCCGATGGAGTGGGCGGCGGAGCGACGCCGGTGGCGAGTCCGGCTGGGTGACGACCGGGGCCGTATTCACGGCGCCGGCCTGATGCTCGACGACCGGCACCTGCTCACCTGCGCGCACGTGGTCGAGAGCTGCGGCGGGCGGGACGCGCGGGTCGCGGTCGACTTCGTCGGCGTCGCCGGCACTCCCTCCGGGTGGGCCGGCGTCGTGGCGGACGGCTGGGTGCCGCCGACCGACGACGGCGGCGGGGACATCGCCCTCCTGCGCCTGGAAGAGCCGGCGACCGGCGTGGGCGGCGCGCGGCTGCACCGGATGTCCCTGCGCGACGACCAGCCGGTGCGTGCCTACGGCTTCCCGGACGGCGCGGACGACGGCGCGTGGACGCTGGGCGAGCTCGCGGGCGAGGGCGGCCCGGGCGGCGAGTGGGTGCAGCTGGACAACACCTCCGGTGTCCGGGTCGGGCCGGGATTCAGCGGCACGGCCCTGCTCGACCGGGAGACCGGCGCCGTCGTCGGCATGATCGTCAGCCGCTACACCGGCGAGGACGGCCGGGTCGCGTGGATGATCCCGGTCGAAACGATGCTCGGCCACCTGCCCCGGCTGCGGGAGTGGTCCACCGGCGAACCCGCCGTCGACGACAGCTTCATCCAGCCGGGCGACGCCTCCGACGACGCCGCCGACGTGGCGTTCACGCAAAAGGTGGTGACCTGGCTGAACCGGACCGGCTCCGGCAGCGTCTGGGCGGTCGTCACCGGCGACGACGAGTCGGCGATCACGAAGGCCCTCCGGGTGACCGTCGTGCACGCCGACCGGGAACGCTCGGTCAGTGCTCCGCAGTTCCCCCGGGGCGCCGGCGATCCACCCCCGCCGGGCGCGGTCGACCTCGCCGTGGACGCGCGGGGCAGGTCCGCCGGCGAAGTCGGCGACCGCATCAAGGAGCGGCTGAAGCTCGACGACCTGGGCTCCGCGCGCGACTGCACGGTGGTCATCGACGGCGTCGACAGCGCCGCCGAACCGCTCCCGCTGGTGGACGAGGTGGTCACCGCGCTGGCCGGACGGGCGGCCCGGCGCGGCGTCCGGCTGCTGCTGGCGTTCCGCCGGGAGTCGTCGCCGTCGTGGAAGGCCGTGCGCTCCCTCGTCGAGGCCGGGCTGGGCGAGCGTCTCGACGCGCTGAGCAAGGACATCGACCAGCTCGCCGCGTTCGAGGAAGTCCAGTTCATCCTGGCGAAGCGCTACACCGGCGTAGCGGGGGCGAGCCGGCGCGCGACGCGGCTGCGCAGCGGGTTCAACCAGTTCCGCGGCGCCCAGGCCGACGGCGACCTCGACTGGGTCGAGCGCAACCTCGCCGACTTCGAGCGGCGGGTGAGCCGAGCGGTCGAGGCCGGGCGCGGATGGCGGGCCGACCTCGACGGCCGGGACGCCCGGCTCACGGAACTGCGGGCCCTGCTGGCGTGCTACGCCGAAATGTCGGCCGCCCGCGGTCTGATCGAGGACCCGCGGCTCGAGCAGTTGTACCGCCCGGCCGAAGAAGCGCTGTTCAAACCGCCGTTCAGCCTGGCCGCGGCCGATCAGGCGGTGCAGGCCTACGTGGCCGCGGTGCGCGACCGGCTGGAGGACCGCCCGTGACGGCGTGCCCGAGGGAAGCCTGCACCGGCACCATCGGCCGGACCGGGTACTGCGTCCAGTGCGGGTTCAAGCCGCCGGAGCCCGGGGAGCCGGACGGCGCCGAGCCGACGACACCCGTGGACCGGCCGGCGGACACCGTGGTCACGGACGACCGGCAGGGCACCGATGGCGAGGCATGGCCGCCGGTGATCCCCGTGCCCCGCCCGGCCGGCGAGGTGACCGACCGGCCGGAAGTGCCCGAAACGGAACGGTTCTGCGGGAAGCTCGGCTGCGGCATGCCGGTCGGCCGGTCGCTGCCCGGGCAGCCGGGGACCGAGGAGGGCTTCTGCCCCTACTGCGGCAGCCGGTTCTCCTTCGTCCCGCGGCTGCGGCCCGGCGACCGGGTGGCGGGCCGCTACGAAGTCGAAGGCTGCATCGGGCACGGCGGCCTCGGCTTCGTCTACCGCGCGACCGACGACCGGCTCCACCGGCCGGTCGCGCTCAAGGGCCTGATCGACGTCAACAACACCGCCGCGGTGCGGATCGCGGAGAACGAGAGCGAGGTGCTCGTCGCCCTCGAGCACCCGAACATCGTGCGGATCTTCGACGTGGTGACCCACGACGACTGCCGCTACATCGTGATGGAGTACGTCGCCGGGCTTTCGCTGCGCGAAGTGAAGAACCGGGGCCGGGCGCTGCTGGCTCCCGAGGAGAGCCGGCTGCTGACCGAGCACGTCGTGGACTACGGCCGGGAAATCCTCACCGCGCTGGCCTACCTGCACGACCAGGGGCTGCTGTACTGCGACATGAAGCCGGACAACGTCATCCGCGGCGAGCAGCGGATCAAGCTGATCGACTTCGGCGGGATCCGGCGGATCGACGACCACGAGAGCCCGTGGGTCGGCACCCGGCTCTACCAGGCCCCGGACCAGGAACTGCGCCGGCACGGGCTGACCGTCCGGTCCGACGTCCACACCGTCGGCAAGACGCTGCGGGAGCTGTTCGGCGCCAGCGACGGGGCACTGCCGGGCGCGCGAAGCGGCCCGATCGCCTTCGGCATCCGCAGCCTCCGGCACGTCCTGGACCGGGCGACGGCGCCGTACGAGCAGCGCTTCGCCACCGCACGGGAGATGCTCGTCCAGCTGGACGGCGTGCTCAACGAGATCCGGTCGTTGCGCGACCGCGAACCCCGGCCGGTCGTCTCGACGTTGTTCAGCGAACCCGCGGTGCTGCTGGACGCCGGCCTCGGCGGGCCACCGCCCCTGGAGCACTGGACCGCCGGCGTCGGGCTTTCCCTGGGCGCGCGGCCGTCGCCGCGGGACATCGCGCTCGGGCTGCCGGTACCCCGGGAAGACCCGCACGACCCGCAGACCGCGTTCCTGCACACCGTCCGCGCGCCGGACGCCGGCCGGCTGCTGAAGAAGCTGGAGCGGGCCGATTCCTCGGTCGAGGTCGAATTCCGCAGGCTGCGCGCGCTGCTCGAACTGTCCGAAGTAGACCAGGCAGGCGAGCGCCTGACAGCTGCCGAGCGACGGCTCGCCGACCGCGCCGGGCACGACTGGCGCTTCCACTGGCACCGCGGCCTGATCGCTTTGGCCGGCGGCGACGTCGGGACCGCGGCCGAAAACTTCGAAGCGGTGTACCGCGACATTCCCGGCGAGGAGACACCGAAACTCGCGCTGGGCCTGTGCGCGGAGCACACCGGCGAGGACCCGGAACCGTTCTACGACGCCTTGTGGGTGCACCGGGGCCAGGTGAACGCCGCGTTCGGGCTGGCCAGGGTCGCGCTCGCGCGCGGCGACCGCGACCGCGCGGTCAGCCTGCTCGACGAGGTCCCGGAGTTTTCACGGCACGACGAGGCGGCCCGGATCGCCGGGGTCCGGGTGCTGGCCGGGCGCCTGCCGAACGGCGCCACGCCTTCCGAAGACGAACTCCGGAAAGCCGACGAACGCCGGTCCGGCATGGAACTCGGCGAGGCGGCCGGCCTCCGGCTGCGGGCGCTCCTGCTGCAGACGGCGATCGACGTCCACGGCGAGCTCGAAAAGCCGCTCTGCGGGGTGGAACCGACGCGGAAGGGCCTCCGTGCCGGGCTGTCGGAGGCGCTGCGCGGGCTGGCGTGGCTGGCGCCCGGCAGCAGGCACGCGCACGAAGTCCTCACCGACCTGGCCAACGCGACCAGGCCGGCGAGCTGGATCTGAGCGGGAACGAGGGGAGCCGGCGGCGATGAGCGGGACCGAGCTGAGCATCGAGGTGCACCAGCAGAAGTTCCTGGCCGAGGGGGAAACCGCGATGCACGCGATCGTGACGGTGACCGCCCGCGGTGGCCCCGGGGAGCCGGGCGACGGCGCCGCGGAAGTGCTGCTGATCGACTGCTCCAGCTCGATGCGCCACCCCCGCACGAAGATCGAGGAGGCGAAACGGGCGGCCGCGGCGGCGATCGACGTCCTGCCCGACGGTGTCCTGTTCGCCGTCGTGCGGGGCACCGAAACCGCGTCGACGGTGTACCCGCCCGGCGACCGGCTCGTCGCGGCGTCGGCGGAGACCCGGCGCGCGGCGCGGAAGGAGATCGCGCGCCTGACCGCCTTCGGCGGCACCGCGATGGGCCGGTGGCTCGACCACGCGAAGGGGCTGTTCGACCAGCACGCCGGCACGGTTCGCCACGCGATCCTGCTCACCGACGGCCGGAACCAGTCGGAGTCGCACGAATCCCTGGTCAGCGCGCTCGACTCGTGCGAAGGGCGGTTCGTCTGCGACGCCCGCGGGGTCGGTGACGAATGGCTGCCCGGCGAACTCACCGAGATCGCCAAGGCCCTGCGGGGCAGCGTCGACTCCGTCGTCGAGCCGCGGGAGCTGACCGAGTCCTTCCGGAGACTGGTCGGCGCGGCGCTCACGAAGGTGCTGCCCGAGGTCCGGCTGCGGATCGGCACGATGGGCTACAGCTCGCTGCGGTTCGTCAAGCAGGTGCACCCCAACGAGTACGACCTGACGGACCGCTGCCTCCGTGCGGGTGACGGCGAAGTGGTGCTGTCGCTGGGTTCCTTCTCCGGCAAGGAATCCCGGCACTACCACCTCCGCGTCGACCTCGACGAAACGCTGAAACCGAGTTACGAAGAGGACCGTCAGCTCGCCTGGGTCGGGTTCGAGGAGGTGGCCGGCGCGCGCACGAACGGACCGGCCGCGGTGCTCGGCCGGTGGACGCACGACCCGGCGCAGCTCACCGGCGTGGCGGACATGATGACGTACTTCACCGCGCAAGCCGAACTCGCGGAGGCGGTCGCCGCGGGCGGGGACGCACTGGCCGCGGGCCGGGCTTCGGACGCCGAACGAGCGTGGAGTGCCGCTGCCCGGCTCGCCGCCGAGCAGGGCAACGAAGAGATCCTCGACCGCCTGCGCAACGTCGTCGAGATCCTCGACGACGGCACCGGGAAGGTCCGGCTGCGCCCCGACGCCGGCCGCAGCGCCGTCCTCCACCTGCTGATCTCCACCGTGTCCCGGATCGGTCCGGCACCGAAGCCGGCGCCGGAGGGACCGCCGGTCGCCTGCCCGGAGTGCCGGCAGCTGTCCCCGGCGGGAGCGCGGCTCTGCCAGTTCTGCCGGGCCCCGCTCGGCGAGGCGGCGACGTGACCGCGCCCGCCGAGGCACCGCCGCTGCGTCCGACCCGCACGCGGGTGCGGCTGGTCCGCACGCTCGTGGTGTTGCTCGCGACGACGCTGGTGGTCCTCGCGACGGCGCTGGGGGCCGTGCTCAGCGTCCTCGACGCCGCCCGGACCGTGCGGGACCACACGACCGAGGCGGTGCTGGAGGTGGCGGCCGCCCGTACCGCGCTGGGGGAAGCCGACCTGGCCGCGAGCGAATCCTTCCGCACGGGCGAAGCGAAGCTGGCCGGGCCGGGACAGGACTTCGCCAACGACCTCGCCGGGGCGAGCCAGAGCCTGGCCAAGGTGGCCGAGGCCAACCAGGCCGGGGCCGCGGGCACCGGCATCCTGCAGGTGGTGGCGGGGCTGGTCGCGGCCTACTCCGGTGCGGTCGGGCAGGCCGACGCGCACTTCCGGCAGCCGGGCAACGAGGTACTGGGCGTGGCCGACCTGTGGTACGCGTCGCGGCTGCTGCACGGCCCGGACGGCGTCCTCGCCCAGCTGACGACGTTGCAGAGGCTCGAGCGGGCCGAGCTGGACCACCAGCTCGAAGACGGGATGGGCCCGGCACTGCTGCCGTGGTGGCTGCTCGTCCCGGCCACGTCGGTGGTCCTGCTCGCCGGCACCCAGTGGTACCTGTGGCGCCGGTTCCGGCGCCGGTTCAACCTGCAGCTGGTGGGCGCGACCGCGCTGACCGTGGGCGTGGGCGTCACCCTCGCCGTCGCGCTGGGACTGCAGCTGCGGCTCGACGACGTCCGCGCCCGGATCGACACGGTGCTGGCCGACCGGCAGAGCAGGATCACCGCCGCGGACGTCGCCGGGCAGACCGAGCTGGCCACGCTGCTGGCCCGCCACTGCGTCCCGGCGCCCGGCTGCGGCAGCACCGTCGCGAACTTCACCGCCCAGCCGCGCTTCGCCGCGACCCCCGCCGGCGAAGCCGCGATCGACGCGGGCACCGAAGACGTGCTCGCCCGCGCCCGCGACGCGGCCGACTCCCGCGGGATCGAGTACCTGGCCCCGGCCTTCTCGATCGCCACGCTCGGCCTGATCGCCTGGGGCCTGTCCCGCCGCATCGACGAATACCGGTACCACGCATGAAGAATCCACTGTGGACGAAACTTCCGCTGCTCGCCCTGGTCGTGCTGCTGCTCGGCGCGAACGCCTGCGGGACGGGCGGCCCCGGCCGGGTCATCGTGCTGGCGTCCTGGACCGGCGCCGAGGAGGCCGACTTCCGCACGGTGCTCCGGGCGTTCACCTCGGCCACCGGCATCGAGTTCGACTACCAGGGCACCCGCGCGCTGGACCAGGTGCTCGCCTCCGACGTCCGGCACGGCACGACCCCCGACGTCGCGGTGCTGCCGAACCCGGGAGCGCTCGCGACCTACGCCCGGGGCGGCAAGCTCGAGCCGCTGGACACGCTGCTCGGCCCGCAGCCGGGGTACCCCCAGCAGTGGCGGGACCTGGAGAAGGCCGGCACCGGGCGGCAGTACGCGGTCGCGGTCAAGGCCGACCTGAAGAGCGCGATCTGGTACGACGTCACCTCCCTGCCCGGCGCCAAGCCCCGGACCTGGGACGACCTGGTCGCGCTCAGCCGCGACCTCACCGCCGCCGGCCGCACGCCGTGGTGCCTGGGCATGGGCGCGCCGCCGATCTCCGGCTGGCCGGGGACGGACTGGATCGAGGACATCCTGCTGCACTCGGCCGGTCCCGATCTCTACCGGCAGTGGGTGGCGGGCGAGCTGCCGTGGACCTCCCCGGCCGTGCGCCGGGCGTGGACCGATTGGGGCACGCTGGTCGCGGTGCCGGGCGCGGTCCGCGGCGGTGCCTCCGCGGCGCTGCTGACCGACTTCGGCGACGCCGGGCGCGGGCTGTTCACCCGCCCGGCCGGGTGCCTGCTGGAACACCTGGCTTCGTTCGCCATGCGCGGTTACCTGGGCATGAAACGCGCCGACGGTACCGCGCCCCGGCCGGAGCGCGATTTCGACTTCTTCCCGTTTCCCGGGCCGGCGGTGTCGGAGGTGTCCGCCGACCTCGCCGCGATGTTCCACGACACCCCGCAGGCGCGCGCGCTGATGAAGTACCTCGCCTCGGACGAGGCCCAGCGGATCTGGCCCGGCCTCCACCGGGGCAGCGTGTTCTCGATCGACCGCAACGTCGGCGGCGTCTACGACGACGACGTGAGCCGCAAGGTTTCCTCGACGTTGACCTCCCAGCGCCAAGCCCAGCAGCTGCTGTGCTTCGACGCCTCCGACCTGATGCCGGCCACGATGACCGCGGCGTTCTACCGGGCGGTGCTGGAGTACCTCAACGACCCCGCCCGGCTGGACCAGCTGCTGGCGGACCTGGAAACCGTCCGCAAGAGCGTCCCCGCCGGCGAATGGTTGAACGTCCCATGTGGACAGTCCAAGGAGGAGAAGTGACAGAGCTGGCACGGTTCGAGCTGCAGCAGGGCGGCGACGTGGTGGTCGAGGTCGACACGGGACCGGCGACCACCCGGGTTTCCCGGCGCGAAGACCTGGTGCTCGAAGCGAAGGTGTCGTTCGAGCGGGCACTGGGCGCCGTGAAGGACGCGGCGTCCGCCGCCCTCGGCCAGTTCCAGGCGATGACCCGCCAGCCGGACGAGGTGGAGATCAAGTTCGGAGTGAAACTGTCCGCCGAGGCGGGTGCGGTCATCGCGAAAACCGGGCTGGACGGCCAGTTCGAGGTGAAGCTCAAATGGACGCGGCCCGCACCCGCCGCGGAATGACCGGCCCGGCCGTCAGGACCGGCTGACCGCGAGGAGGACGACCAGGGTCACGAACGGGGCGGCACCCAGGAGGAACAGGCCGGATCCCGCCCACCACACCGTCCGGGCCCGGATCGCCTTCTTCGCCACGCACAGCGTGGCGAACCCGGCGAGCGCCGCCCAGAGGGCCGGCGCCGCGAACGGGACCGAGGCGGCGATCGCCGAGGCCAGGCCGATGCCGTCGTTGCCGGAGGGCAGCAGGGCGACGATCAGGAGGACCGCGCCGAGGACGAGCCCGGCGAGAACGAGCAGCGCGCCGCCGAGCAGCCTGGCGACGAGCTCCGCGTTCCGGCCGGAGCCGGCCATTTCTTCGTCCACGAGCACCGAGGATAGCCGCCCGTCGTCGGCCGCCGCACTGGCACTCATTCGTCGATTCTTTCGATTTCGATTCCTTCGACATCCGATTCGGCGCCGTGCACAATCCGGGACGTTGACTGCGCGATTCAACCGTGCTGCACTGGTTTTCCCGCCACCCTCGACGGAGAGGAATCGGTCATGCTTTCCCACGCGAGAAAGCTCAAAGTGGTTTTCTTCGCCGTCCTGTCGGTGGTGGCCGCGTCCGTGCCCGTCCTGGCCGGTCAAGCGCCGGCCGGTGCCGCGGTGCAGTCGGCCGCTTCGCAGGTCGTGGCCGACATGGGCGCGGGCTGGAACCTGGGGAACCAGCTGGAAGCCAGCGTCAACGGGGTGCCCGACGAAACGGCTTGGGGCCTGCCGACGGTGACCCAGGCACTCATCGACAAGGTGAAGGCCGCCGGGTTCAAGACCATCCGCATTCCCGTCTCCTACCTGAACTACATCGGACCGGGCCCGGACTACCCGGTCAACGCCTCCTGGGTGAACCGCATCCAGCAGGTCGTCGACTACGCCTACAACCGCGGCCTGTACGTGCTGATCAACATGCACGGCGACGGCTACAAGACCGTCAACGGCTCCTGGCTGATCTGTGATTCCTCCGCCCAGCCGACGATCAAGGCCAAGTACCAGAAGGTGTGGCAGCAGGTCGCCACCCGGTTCCGCGACTACGACCAGCACCTGGTCCTCGAGGCGATGAACGAGGAGTTCGACGGGCAGTACGGCAACCCGACCCAGCCGTGCTACTCGAACATCAACGCCTACGACCAGATCTTCGTGGACACCGTGCGCAAGACCGGCGGCACCAACGGTTCGCGCTGGCTGCTCGTCGCCGGGTGGAACACGAACATCGACTACACCACGGGTAACTACGGCTTCGTGATGCCGGCCGACCAGTACCGGTCTTCGTCCGTTCCGGCCGGTGAACAGCGGCTCATGATTTCCGTGCACTACTACAGCCCCTGGGATTTCGCCGGCGAAGAAAACGGCAATATCACGCAGTGGGGCCGGGGCGCGGCCAACCCGGCGAAGAAGTCGACCTGGGGCCAGGAAGACTACCTCGACGCGCAGCTGAAGGCGGTCTACGACAAGTTCGTCGCCAAGGGGTACCCGGCGGTCGTCGGCGAATACGGGTCGATCGACAAGTCCTCCTTCGATTCGTCGAACAACCGGTACCGCGCGGACTTCGCGCGCGCCATCGTGTCGACGGCCAAGAAGTACGGCGCGGCCACCGTCTACTGGGACAACGGCGCGAACGGCCAGTACGGGTTCGGCCTGTTCGACCGCCGCTCCTTGGCGGTGACCCACCAGGGCATCATCGACGCGATCATGGGCGGCGTCAGAGGCTAGCCCGCAGCCGGCTCAGCTGGTACTCGGAGTGCGCGCGGGGGACGTCGTGGCCGCCGAACGGCGAGACCGCCAGTTCCTTCGGCGCCCGGATCTCGTGGTAGGCCGCGTAGACCGTCGACGGCGGGCAGACCTCGTCCATCAGGCCCACGCTGAGCAGGCACTGGGCGGTGATGCGCCGGGCGAGCAGCGCGCAGTCGACGTACCGCAGCGTGTCCAGTGCCGCGGGCACCAGGTCGACGTGCTGGGCGAGGAAGTCGCTGATCTCCGTGTACGGCGGGCTGCCCGCCACGGTCACCGCCCGCTGGAAGTCGCACAGGAACGGGACGTCGGCGTGGCACACGCGCACCGCGTCGCCACTCAGGGCGGCCGCCGCGAGGGCCAGGCCGCCGCCCTGGCTCACGCCGCGCACCGCGATCCGGTCCGGGTCCGCCCCCGGCAGGCGCGCGGCGACCTCCACCGCGCACACGGCGTCGGTGATCAGCCGCGTGCAGTAGTACGTCAGCGGGTCGGCGATGCCGCGCGTCATCACCCCGGGGAACTCCGGGCCCGACCCGGTCCGTCCGGGATCGCCGGTGGCCCCGACGGTCCACCGGCCGCCCTGGCCGCGAACGTCCATGACGAAGACCGAGAACCCCGCGGACGGCAGCGCCGTGTGGTCCACCGGCAGCCCGCGCCCGCCGCCGTAGCCGATGAAGGTGACCACGAGCGGCGCGGCCTCCTCCCCCGAGCCGGGCGGGCGCAGGTACCAGCCGCGGATGCGGTCCCCGTTCGCCCCCGAGAACTCCACGTCCCACACGGGCAACGGGCCGTACGTGTCCGGCCGGTACCGGACCAGCTCGGCCGGCTTCGCCACGGCGCGCGGCGTCGGCACCACCGCGACGTTCGCCGCGGTCTACATGGGCACCGGGATCGGCTCCGGGCTGCTGGTCAACGGCCTGACCTACCGGGGAGCGAGCGGCAACACCGGCGAGGTCGGGCACATCTGCCTCGACCTGACGGGCCCCGAGTGCTGGTGCGGCGCCCGCGGCTGCCTGGAGGCACTGGCCGGACCGGCCGCGGTGGTCGAGCGCGCCCGCGCGAACCGGCGGCTGGCCCGCGCGGCCGGACTGGCACGCCGGAATTCGGTGCTCACCGACTTCGCCGCCCTCAGCCGCGCGGCCCGGCGTGGTGAGGCCGGGGCTGTCGCGCTGCTGGAGGAGTCCGCACGCTACGTCGCGGTGGCGGTCCGCACCCTCGCCAACGTGATGGACCTGGAAGCGGTGGTCCTGACCGGCCCGAGTTTCGCGATCGCGGGCGCGTCCTACCTCCCGGCGATCCGGGACGAGCTGGAGCGGGCGTTCTTCGCCCGCACCACCCACGTCCCGGAGGTACACCTGTCCCGGGCGGCGGCCACGGCCCCGGCCATCGGCGCGGCGGCGATGGTGCTGCAATCGGAGCTCGTCCCGTTGCACGACGGTCTGCGGCTGCCGGACAAGCTGAACGTCTCCGAGCCGCCGTTGGCCTCACCGGCCTGAGCTGCTCGCCTCAGAACTCCGGAGGCGCCTGGAGGTCGTGCGCGCGGAACAGGACGGCGTGCTCGACCCCCATGGCCTTTCCGCTCATCGCGGCGAACTGCGGGATGAAGTCGGCGGGAGCCGGGTGGTCCGGGAGCGCGGCCAGGTATGCCGTGTGGGCCTCGAGCGAGGCGACGCCGCGGCGCAGCGGCTCGCCCGTGACGTCGACGCCGTGGGTCGCGTCGGTCATGCCCGGAGTGAGGTACCAGCGCGCGGAGTGCGGTTCGAGGCCCTCGTCGTCGATCTGCTCCGGGAACACCCAGCGGTTGCCCGCGTCCCGGATCGCGTCGAGGGTCGCGAGGCCGGCCGCGCGGTGGTCGGCCTGGTCGAAGCCGTACGGCGTCTCGACCTCGAAAGCGCTGCCGAAAACGACGTCGGGCTGGAAGCGGCGGATCTCGCGGCAGATGTCGCGGCGCAGGTCGAGACCGTAGACGAGCACGCCGTCCGGGTGTTCGAGGACCGTCAGGTGCTCGACGCCGACGACCGCGCAGGCGGCCCGCTGCTCGGCGACGCGCAGGCGGGCCGTCTCCTCGGGCGGGTTCGGCATCCCGGCCTCGCCGCGGGTGAGCAGGAGGTAGCCGACCTCGATGCCGCGCGCCGTCCAGCGGGCGACGGCCGCGGACGTGCCGTACTCCATGTCGTCGGGGTGCGCGACGACGCAGAGGACGCGCCGGAAGGATTCCTCGGGAAGGGCAGGCAATGTCATGCCGGCCATGCTTCCACGGCCGGAAAGCACGGCGGGCGGGACCGGCCAGGGACACCTACGCCGGCCCCACCCGCCGTTACCGCGCCGGGGCCGGCTTCCGCACGGACGACGGGCGGCCTCGGCGCGGGGACTCAGCCGCCCTGGCTGGTGCCGCCGTCGGCGATACCGCCCGCAGCGCAGTTGTACGGCGACTCACCACTCGCCTCGTGCTCGCCCGGCGACAGGATCGGCACGCCGATGCCGTTGAGCGAGTCGTGGATCGGGACCTGGACGCCGAGGACGTTGACGTCGTTGCCGCAGACACCGACGGTGCCGTTGACGTTGTGCAGCACGTCGGTGTTGGTCAGGTTCAGCAGCCCGAACTGGCTGCTGGTGCTCCCGTGGTCGTGCTCGTAGCCGTCCGGCGTGTCGGCGGACGCGACGCCACCGGCCAGGAACGCGCCGGCCGCCAGCGCGGTGACGACAAATCCGACCTTCTTCAGCATAGGTTCTCCTCAAAATTCGACAGTGCGCCGAAAACGTACTGACGGGACCACCGTGAATTCCACTCGAATCCACCATCGGGTGCGCTCCGGAAGGCGCTGACCGGGGAGTGGTTGATCCGATCGGGTAAGCCATGTTTATCCGTGCGAAAAGCGCGTGACGCCGACAATGCGATTCGCACATCCGTTCACGCGGCAATCACCCGGAGAAAAGCACCGCACAACGGGCGGGAGACGTATTATCGACGGACGGATCCTCGTTCCGCTGACCCCCGGGGCGAGCATCCCCTCTGGTGGACCGGCGGGGTGCGAACCCCTCAGCCGAGCCCGCAGCCGGGCGACGCGTCACCTCGCCGGTCCACCAGGCCGCCGTCACCCGGGTAAGTGGACGCCCAGCGCGGCCCGCACCGCGCGTTCGGTTTCCTCGTCGGCCAGCCCGGGTTCGGCCTCGCTGCCGGCGGCCACGACGACCGTGGCGACGTCGCGGAGCTTGACGTTGCTCCGCTGGGAAACGACGACGAGCGCGTGGAACGCCTCCGCGGCGGTACAACCGCGCAGCAGCATCACCATCCCCTTGGCCTGCTCGATCACCGGCTGCGACGACAACGCCGCGCGCAGCTGCTCGTTTTCGGCCGCCGGATCGGCGCCTCCGGCGAACCGCCTGCCCCGGTCGTGCTCCACTCGTCCTTGGCTTTCTCCAGCGAAAAGCCGCCGCGCGAAGGGAGTTCGCGCGGCGGCCTGGTGCCGGGGTCGTCAGTTCCCCTGAGCGGTCCCGCCGTCCGCGATGCCGCCGCCGGCGCAGTTCTCCGGCGACGCACCCTCGGCCTCGTGCTCCCCCGGGGAGAGCACCGGAACGGCCACGCCCTGGGCCACGTCGTCGACCGGCACCTGCACGCCGAGCACGTTGACCTCGTCGTCGCAGACCCCGCCGACGAGGTTCAGGTTGTGCACCGCGTCGAGGTCCTGCACGTTCGCCACACCGAACTGGTCGTTCTGGTCGATCGGGTGGCCCGAGACGGTGACGGTGGTCGCGGAGGCGGCGCCACCGAACGCGGCCAACCCGGCGGCCAGTGCGGTCGCGACGAATCCGAGCTGCTTGATCACGAAAGAAACTCCTCGTTCCGCCGGGACTCAGTTGCCCTGGCTGGTGCCGCCGTCGGAAAGGCCGCTCGAGGCGCAGTTGTACGGCGACTCGCCCTCGGCGTCGCTCGAGCCCGGCGAAAGGATCGGCACGCCGATGCCGTTCAGCGAGTCGTGGACCGGCACCTGGACGCCGAGCACGTTGACGTCGTTGCCGCACAAGCCGAGCGTGCCGTTGACGTTGTGCAGCGCGTCGGTGTTGTTCAGGTTCACCAGGCCGACCTGGCCGGTGTAGTCGTAGCCGTGGTGACCGTGGTGGTGGTCGTCGTGCGGCGTGCCGGCGGCCGCGATCCCGCCGGTCACGAAAGCGCCCGCCGCCATGGCGGCGGTGACGAAACCGATTTTCTTCAACATGCTTTTCTCCTCGATCGTCTTGTTCCCGAAATTGTTCCCGCAACGCCCGTGCGGTGGCATTCGAAGGCGTTACCCGCCTTGGTGCGGAAAACGTACTGACGCACCGGCACCCGTTCCAGCCGGTTCACCGATCGTGTGGGGTGCGCGGGGCGCTGACCGGGACTTGGCTAACTCGAACGGGTGCGCCCGTCCGGGTCTCGCCGGGGCGGCCGCCGGTTACCGAAGTCATGAACGACTCGTTCCTGTCGTCGGACGTCATGAACGAGTCGTTCATGACATCCGGCACGCCACGCAATGTTGTCGCCACCGGCAGGCAAGGGCCGTCGCGCCACACTTTGGAGTGGCCCGAGGCCGGCGAATTGCTGTCTCTGCGTGACGGATTCCGTTATTCCATCCTTCGAACGTGACAACGCGTCCGCGTTCCTACGCTTTGCCCTGGCCAACCCAGGACGTGAGGAGTCGTAGGTGGTGGATTACGCGGTACTCGTGGCGTCCGCGGTGCTGTACGCGGTCGGGATCGTCGCGCAGAGCGTCGCCGCCCGGCGGGCCGGGAACCGGCCGGGGACCGGGCTGGGGTTGCTGGCCAGGCTGGCCGCCGACCGGCTGTACCTGCTGGGTTTCGCCGGGCAGGCCGGCGGTTTCGCGCTCGCCTTCTTCGCGCGCGCGAAGTTGCCGCTCTATCTCGTGCAAGCCGCGTCCTCGTCGGCGATCGGGCTGGCCACCGCCTTCGGCGTCGTCGTCCTCGGGTGGCGGATCCGCGGCGCGGAGGCGGCGACGCTGGTGCTGCTCGCGTCCGGGGTCGTCGTGCTGGCCGGGTCGTCGTCGGCTTCGGTCGCCACCGACCTGCCGCCGGCCGGGGTCGCCGCCTTGGCGGTCGTCGTGCTGGGGACGGGACTGGCCATGATCCCGGCCGGCCGGACCGGCGCGTTCCTGCCGTCCGCGGCGCTGTCGGGGGTCGCGTTCGCCGTCGTGGCGGTCGCCAGCCGGACGCTGGCCCACCGGGATCTCCTTGCGCTGCCCGGAAATCCGCTGACCTGGCTGATGCTGGCCGCCGCCGTGCTCGGGCAGGCCGCGATGGCCACGGCCCTGCAGCGCGGCCCGGCGGCGACGGTCGTGGCCACCGCCGACGCCACCACGATCGTGCTGGCGTCCGTCACCGGCATCGCCGTCCTCGGCGACCACGTCCTCGGCGGACGCGAGCCGTGGGTCGCCGCCGGGCTCGCGGTGGTCGTGTCCGGCGTACTGCTGCTCGGCGTGCAGTCGCGGGCCGGCGCACTCGACGTCGCCCGGGAGCCCGCGTGACCCCCCGCCCGCTCGCGAGCGTCTCGGTCGACCTCGACAACCTCTGGGCCTACCTGAAGACGCACGGCGATCCGGGCTGGCGCGCCCACCCCAGTTTCCTGCCGTCCGCGGTGCCGCGGCTGCTGGAGATCCTCGGCGAGCAGGGGCTCACGACGACGGTGTTCGTGGTGGGCGCCGACGTCGTCCGCGAAGACGGCGCCAAGGCGGTCGCCGAGATCGCCGCGGCGGGTCACGAGGTGGGCAACCACTCCTTCGGCCACGAACCCTGGCTGCACCGCTATTCCCGCGATCGGCTCGAGGCCGAGCTGAGCCGGACCGAAGCCGCGATCGCCGCCGCGGGCGCGCCCCGGCCGGCCGGGTTCCGCGGGCCCGGCTACAGCGTCACCGGCGATCTCGTCGAGCTGCTCGCCGAACGGGGTTACGCCTACGACGCCAGCACCCTGCCGACGTGGATCGGCCCGCTGGCCCGCGCGTACCACAACCGCACGGCGAAAACCTCGGAAGAGGGCCTCGACGAGCTGTTCGGCGGCTTCTCCCGGGTGCTGGCCCCGATCCACGCCTACCGCTGGCGGACGTCTCACGGGGACGAGCTGGTGGAGCTGCCGGTGACGACGATGCCGTTGCTGCGCACCCCGATCCACGGCTCCTACCTCCTGCAGCTGCACGAAATCTCGCCGCGGCTGGCCCGCGGGTACTTCCGGACGGCGCTGCGGCTCTGCCTCGCCCGCGGGGTGTCCCCCTCGCTGCTGCTGCACCCCACCGACGTCCTCGGCGCCGCCGAGGCGCCCGGGATGGAGTTCTTCCCCGGCATGGCGGCACCCGGGGAGCGGAAGGTGGCCTGGCTCGGCTGGGTGCTTTCCGCGCTGCGTGAGCATTTCGACGTCGTCGGCACCGGCGAGTTCGTCCGCCGGACGGCCGTGCGCCGCACTCGTCCGGTGACGAAGCTGGACGCCGGGAGATGACCACTTTCGCGGTCGTCAGGCCCGCCCTGCGCGAGACCCGGGAAGCGGCGCTGCTGCGGGTCCTCGCGTGCGCGACCGTCGCCTTCGCGCCGGTCGAGGGCTACCTGACGGCCGTGCAAAGCCAGCTCGGCAAGGTCGCCCCCGCGGTGCTGACCCTGACCTGGCTGGCGGTCCGGATCCGGCAGCGGCGGCTTCCGCACCCGACGCCGCTGCACGCGGTGCTCGCGCTCCTCGCCGTGGTGCTGGCGGCAACCGCGGCCGTGCACTCGGCGGGCGAGTTCACCGCGGAGTACACCGTGCGCTGGCTGCCGTTCCTGGTGGTCACGGCGGCGCTCGCGGACGTCGCGAGCCGCGAGGTCCCGATCCGCCGGCTGCTGCTGGCCGCGACCGCGGGCGCGACTGCCGCCGGGGCCGGTGCCCTCTTCAGCTTGGTGGTCGGCGGCGAAGCCCGCGCGAGCGGGCCGCAGCCGGATCCCAACGACCTCGCCTACTTCCTGGTCGCCGCGGTCCCGCTGCTCGCGGCGCTGAACCGCCGGGGACTCTCCTCGCGGAACCGCCGGGGGCTCGTCTTCACGGTCGCGGGCGTCGTCCTGGTGGCCGGCGCGACGGCCACGTTTTCGCGCGGTGGCGCGCTGGGCCTGACCGCCGCGGTCGGCTGGCTGCTGCTGCGCCGGGTGATGCCGTGGCGCGTGCTCGGATCTGCGGCCGCGGCGGCCGCCGGGCTGGGCCTGGCCGCCCTGCTGTTCGCCGGTCCGCAGCTGGACCGGGCGCTGCAGGAGAAGAGCTTCATCGCCGCGTCCAATGTGGACACGCGGGAGCTGCGCTGGCAGGCGGCGGCCCGGATGCTCACCGCCCACCCGGTGCTCGGCGTCGGCCCCGGCGGCTTCCGCGAGCACTACGCCGCCGAATCGCACGACGCCGAGGTCGACGAGCAGACCCCGGTGGCGCACAACATGTACCTCGAGGTCGCCGCGGAGCTGGGCCTGCCGGGGTTCGCGCTGTTCGCCGGGGTGCTCGCCACCGCCGCGGTGGCGAGCGAGCGGACGGTCCGGCGCGCCGGACCCGGGCCGCGGCGCACGGAAGCGATCGCGATCCAGGCGTCGCTGCTCGCCGTCGTCGTCACCTCGACGTTCCTGTCCGAGCAGTACTACCTGCCGTTGTGGTCGCTGGCCGCGCTCGCCGTCGCGGCCGAAACCCGGATTCGCCGAGAAGGAGAGGGAAGCGCCGATGCGGGTGCTGCACGTGATCAGTGAGATGGGGTCCGGCGGGGCGGAAACGCTCGTGGCCGGCATGGTGGCCCGCGGCGAGGAGTACGGCTGGGTGTCCGCCGTCGCCGGCGGCGGGGGCTTCCGCGCCGACGCGCTGGCCGCGGACGGCACGCCGACGTTCGCCGTCCCGCTCGCGCGCCGCAGCAAGACCGGCGTGCTGAAGGCGGCCTTGGCCACCCGCCGCGCGATCACGCGGTTCCGGCCCGACGTCGTGCTGGCCCACAACGTCGGCGCGAGCCTGGTGGCCCGGCTGGCCCTCGTCGCCGGACGGCGGCGGCCGCTGCTGACCGTCTTCCACGGCGTCGCCGAGGACGACTACGCCGCCGCCGCGCGGATCCTGCGGCGTACTTCCGGCCGGGTCGTCGCCGTCTCGCCCGCCACCGCGGACCGGCTCACCGCTGCCGGCCTCGACCGGCCGGTGGTGATCCGCAACGCCGTGTTCGGCCGCCCGCCGGTGTTCGGCCGCGCGGAGGTCCGCGCCTCCCTCGGCGTCCCGGAGGGGACGCCGGTCGCGCTCTGCCTCGCCCGGCTGGAGCCGCAGAAGCGCCACGACGTGCTGCTGGACGCCTGGGCGGCGGTCGGTGGCGACGCGGTGCTGTGGCTGGCCGGCGACGGCAGTCTCCGTGCGGACCTCGAGCGCCGGGCGGAGGCGCTGGGCCGCCGGGTCGAGTTCCTCGGTACCCGGGCGGACGTCCCGGACCTGCTCGCGGCGGCCGACGTCACGGTGCTGACCAGCGACTGGGAGGGCCTGCCGCTCGCGGTCCTGGAGTCGATGGCGGCCGGACGGCCGGTGGTCGCGACCCGTGTCGGCGGCATCGGCGAGGTGCTGGCCGGTGGCGGCGGGCTCGTCGTGCCGCCCGGGGACCCGGCGGCGACGGCGGAAGCGCTGAACACGCTGCTGTTCGACCAGGCGAGGCGGGAAACCGTGGCCGCCGAAGGAATCCGGGCCGTCGAGCGCGACTACGACCCGCACACGCTCATGAAGTCCTACGACGAGCTGCTCCGGGGGGCCCGATGAAGTACCGCACTTTTGTGGTGAGTGCCGCCGTGGCGCTGCTGGTGGGCGCGCTCGTGCTGCTCGTCGGCCTGACGCGCGGAGCCGAATACCAGGGCCGGGTCAGCCTGCTCGCCACGCCCGCGGCGGCGGACGGCGCGCCGTACGGCGAGGTCGTCTCGCTGGCTTTGCCCGCGTTGGTGGAGCTGGCCCGCAGCCCGTCGGTGCTGCGGGCGGCGGCCCCGGTGTCCGGGTACTCCCCCGACGAGCTGGCCGGGCACGTGTCGGTCGAGCTGGTGCCGGCGTCCGGTCTCGCGCGCCTGTCGGTGCGGGCGGCGTCGGCGGAGCAGGCCGGCGCGACGGCGACGGCGCTGGGCAAGGCGATGATCGACGCGAACCTGCTGGCCCCGGCGGCCAAGCTGCGGACACTGGACCCGCGGCCCGACGTCGTCACGGTGGCCCCGGACGCCCCGCTGGTGCTCGGGCTGGCCCTGGTCGGCGCGGTCGCGGCCGGGCTGGCGACGGCGGCCCTGCGCAGGATGGCCCCGGGCGCCGGGCCGGGCCCGGTGCGCCGGGCACTGGCCGCGGCGGGAGTCCGCCGCCCGGTGGCGGTCCTGCGGGCCGACGACCCGGCGGTCGCCGACCGGCTGGCCGTGCTGTGCCGCGCGGCCGGGCGGCCGGTGCGCGTGCTGCCGGTGACCCCGGACCTCGACGAGACGGCGGCGAAACTGGCGGCGGGCCTGCCGGAGACAGCAGGAGACGGCGCCTCGGTGGTGGCGGTGACGGCGGGTGGGCGGCACCAGGCCGAGCTGACCGCGGCGACGGGTGTGCTGCCGTCCGACGCGGTGCTCGTGGCGGTGGTGCTGGCATGACTTCGAGGCAGCAGGCCGCCCTCGCGCGGGACTCTCGGAGCGCGGCGGGCAAACGCACCCAATGTGGCGTTGGGTGCGTCCAACGCACCCAATGTGGCGTTCGGTGCGTCCAACGCACCCAATGTGGCGTTCGGTGCGTCCAACGCACCCAACGCCACATTGGGGGCATCTCGGCCCATCGCAACGCCGCCGGCCGCCGAACCCGGCCCAGCCTCACCGGAACCCTCCCCACGGGGGTGACGCCGAAATGACCTCGAAACCCCACACCGTCTCCACCCGCAGTTCCGGCCTGACCCCGAAACAGCGGCTCGTCTTTCTCGTGGCGGTACTCGGCGGAACCGTGAGCGCCTGGCACGCGCTCGCGCCGTCGTGGCAGGTCCCGCTGCCGACCCCGGCGAACCTCGCCGAGGAACGGCTGCAGGACTTCCGCGACGCCCTCTACTTCCCGATCCGCGAGTTCCTCACCGGCGGCAACCCCTACGACCCCGCGGCGATGTTCGCGCACTGGCCGGTGCGCCAGGACTTCAACCTCTACCAGCCCTACCACCTGCTGCTGCACGCGCCGTTCGCGCTGCCGGGGTACTGCGCCGGCGCCGTCGCGTTCACCGTGTTTTCGTTGCTGCTGCTGGTGGCGCTCGCCGCGCTGACGGCCCACGCGCTCCGCCGGTACGTCCCGTTCGCGGTCACGACGGCGGTCGTCGCGGCGCTGCTGGTCACCAGCCAGGTGGGCAAGGCGCAGCTCTACGTCGGCCAGATCAACCCGCTGATCGCCGTCGGCGCGGCCGGTGCCCTGCTGGCGCGGCGCGACCGGCCGGGGTGGGCGGCGGTCGCCCTCGCGCTGGCCTGGCTCAAACCGCAGTACGGCTTCCCGCTGGCCGTCCTGCTGTTCGCCCGCGGCTCATGCCGGGTGGCGCTGACGGGGACGGCGATCGCCGCGGCGGCCAGCCTGCCGGTCGTCGTGCTGCTGATCGTGCGGGGCGGCGGGGTCGGGCCGTTCCTCGACGTCGTCGTCGCGAACCTCACCCACGCGCGGGGCACCGACTACGGCGCGGTGGATTCCCTGACCGCGCAACGCATCGACGTCGCCGCCGTGCTGTTCCGCGTCACCGGCTGGGTGCCGTCCGGGATCGAGCTGGTGGTACTGGCCGGGGTGCTCGTCACCGGTGTGCTGCTCGTCCGGACCGCGACGGCACCGGTCGCGGACCTGCTGACCTGCCTCGCCGTGGTGGCCTGCGTCGTGCACCAGCCCGGCGACGTGCTGATCGCCGTCCCCGCGATGGCGGCGGTGGCCGTGTCGTGGTGGCGCCACCGCGCCGAGCCGGGCTGGACGGCGGCCGGACTCGCGGTCCTCGCACTGGCCGTGCCGTTCGCCCATCTGTACACAGTGGACTCCGCGGTGGTCTCGGTGTTCGGGTCGCGGGCCGCGGTCACCGTGGACGGTGTCGCGGTGGTCGTCGCGTGGGGTCTCGCGGTGTTCGCCGCAGTCCGGGTGCGGGCGGCGTGACGACCGCGCTCCGCACCCGCGCGGTCCGCGGCTCCCTGTGGCTGGGCGCGGTCAACCTCGTCAGCAAGAGCAGCCAGATGCTGGTCACGCTGGTGCTGGCGGCTCTGCTGACCGAGGCACAGCTCGGGGCCGTCGCACTGGCGGTGGCGCTGGTGAACCTCGGCCAGGTCGTCCAGTCGATCGGGGTCTACGACGTCATCGGGCGCACCGAAGGCGATCCGCGCCGCACGGCGGGGACGGTGCTCACGCTGAGCGTCGGCGCCGGGCTCGCGCTGGCCGCCGCGCTGGTCGTCCTCGCCGGCCCGCTCACGGCGTCGCTCGGCACTCCGGACGCCGCCGGGCTGGTCCGGCTGGCCGCGCTCGGCCTGCCGTTCTCGGCGGCGGGCGGCGTGCAGCTGGGCCTGATGCACCGGGAACTGGACTTCCGGCGACGGCTGGTGCCCGACGGCGGCGGTGCGGTGCTGGGCGCCGCGCTGACGGTCGTGCTCGCGCTGTGCGGCGCCGGGCCCCTCTCGCTGGTGCTCGGCCTGCTGGCCACGGCGGTGGCGCAACCGTTGCTCGGCATGCTGGTCCGCGGCGGGGTGCGGCCCTGCTGGGACGCCGCGGCGGCGCGGGAAGTGCTGCGCTGGATCGCCGTCGTGGGCCCCGCCGCGGTCGTCGGCGCATTGCTGGTCAACCTCGACTACTTCGCGGTGGGGCGCGTGCTCGGGCCGGACGCGGTCGGCGTCTACTCGCTGGCGTACCGGCTCGCCTGGGTGCCGTACATCATGGTGGCGGTCGTGCTCGGCGCGGTCGCCTTCCCGGTGTTCACGCGGTTGCGGCGCGAAGGCGCGCCGCTCGGCGGGGCGGTCACCCGGTTCACCCGCGCGGTGCTCGTGGTGACCGGCGGGCTGTACCTGGCGCTCGCCGTCCTCGCCGACCACGTCGTGCTGCTCGGCGCGCGCTGGGCGGGCGCGAGTGGTCCGCTCGTGCTGCTGTCCGGCTACGGCGTCGCGATCTGCCTGCTGCAGATCTGGTACCAGGCGGTGAAGGCGACCGGGCACGTCCGGCGGTACCTGGCACTCGAGACGACGCACCTGGTCCTGCTGGCGGGCGGGCTGGCGCTGCTGACCCACGCCGGGATCGGGGCGGTCGCGTGGGCGCAGTGCGGAGCGGCGTGGCTGGTCGTGCCGCTCGCCTGGCGGGTGCTGGCCGGGCTCGGCGTGGCGCCGTCCGTGGCGGGAACACTCGTCCGCGTCCTGCTCGCCTGTGCCGCCGGGGCGGTGCCCGCGGTGGCCTCGCGGCCGTGGTTCGCGGATTCTCTGCCTGGCGCGCTCGCCGAAGCCGCGGTCCTCGTCGCCGGGTACGCCGGGGCGACGCTGCTGCTGCAGCGGAAGGCCATCGCCGAACTGCGCCGGGGCGGTCTCCGGTGAGGATCGTGCACGTCTCCCAGCCCGTGACCGCCGGTGTCGCCGTGGTCGTCCTCGAACTCGCGGTGGCGCAACGGAACCGGGGCTGGTCGGTCACCGTCGTCTGCCCTTCCGGCTGGCTCGCCGAGCAGGCCCGCGAACTCGGCGTCGACGTCCGCGGCTGGACGGCGAGCCGCTCCCCCGGGCCCGGTTCGTTCACCGAGGCACTGCGGCTGCGCCGGCTCCTGACCGAGCTGGACCCGGACGTCGTGCACCTGCACAGCTCGAAAGCCGGGCTGGCCGGACGGCTGGCCGTGCGCGGTGGCCGTCCGACGGTCTTCCAGCCGCACCTGTGGTCCTTCGACAGCGCACGCGGGCCGCTGCGTCGCGCGTCCGCCGCGTGGGAACGGTTCGCCTCGCGGTGGACCGCCCTCCTCGTGTGCGTCAGCGACGACGAGCTGGCCGCCGGCCGGGCGGCGGGTGTGACGGCCGAGGCGGAGGTCGTCTGCAACGGCGTCGACACCACCCGGTTCGTCCCCGGCGACCGGGCCGCCGCCCGGCGGCGGCTCGGCCTGCCCGCGCGGGCGCCGCTCGCGGTGTGCGTCGGCCGGCTGGCCGAGCTGAAGGGCCAGGACCAGCTGCTGTCGGCGTGGCCCGGGGTGCTGCGGCGGCTGCCGGACGCGAAACTCGCCTTCGCCGGCGACGGGCCGATGGGTCCCGTGTGGCGCGAGCGGCATCCGGTGGCGCGCCACGAATCCGTGCTGTGGCCGGGGCACACCGACGACCCCGCGGCCTGGTACACGGCCGCGGACGTCGTCGTCCTGCCCTCCCGGGCCGAAGGCATGGCCCTGGTGCCGCTGGAGGCGATGGCGTGCGCGCGGCCGGTGGTCGCGTTCGACGTCGGCGGGACGCGCCAGAGCGTCGCGGACGCGGGCGCGGTGCTGCCGCCCGGTGACGTCGTCCGCCTCGCCGAAGCGGTGGCCGACCGGCTCGCCGACCCCGGACTGGCCCGGCGCGAAGGCGAGCGGGGCCGCCGCCGCGTGGCGCTGTCCTTCGACCGCGGCCGGATGACCGACCAGATCGCCGCCCTCGTCGACAAACTGACCCCGTCGGAGCGCATCTCATGACCCGCATCGCCTACCTGCTCACCCAGGACCGCGGCGGCCCGGTGGACGTCACCGTGCGCCTGGCCGCGACGCTGGCGGCCGACGGCGCCGACGTCCGCGTCTTCGGTCCCGTCCCCGCCCGCGGAGCGTCGTTGATCGAGGGCCGTCACGAGGAACTGACGGTGGGCGGCAAGGAAGACGTCGCGGCCGCGGGCTGGGCGCGGGCGGCGATCCGGGCGTGGCGGCCCGACGTCGTGCACGCGCAGGACCGGCGCGCGGGCCTGGTGATCGCGGGCCTGCGCTTCGGCCCGCGTCCGGCGCTGGTCCAGACCTACCACGGCGTGCCCGACGACGTCGCCGAGCCGTGGTTCCGCGGCTCGCGGCGGTCCGCCGGGCCGTCGGTCTACACGCGGACGGTGCTCGCGGCGGACGCCATCGTCGCCCGGTTGCTGGACCGCACGGTCGTGCCGGCCGAGGCGATGGGGGCGTTCCTGCGCCGCCGCCTGCGGGTCCCCGCGGGACGGCTGGCGCACATCGACAACTGCGTCGAGCCTGCCTCGCCGAACCCGCCGCGCGGACCGGTGCGGCACCTCGTCTTCGTCGGGCTTCTGGTGGAGCGCAAGGGAATCCTCGACCTCCTCGCCGCACTGGCGCTCCCCGGCGTACTGCCCCTTGATGCGCGGCTGACCGTGGTCGGCGACGGCCCGCAACGCGCCTCAGCCGAACAGGCCGCGCAGCAGCCACCGCTCGCCGGGCGCGTGACGTTCCTCGGGTTCCGTCCCGACGTCCCCGCCCTGCTCACCGACGCGGACGCACTCGTCCTGCCGTCCACAATGGAGCAACAGCCGCTGGTGGTGGCCGAGGCGATGGCCGCCGGGAAACCCGTTCTGGCGACAGCCACCGGCGGCGTACCGGCCATGCTCGACCTGCCGGGCAGCCCGTCGTTCCTGCCCCCGCCGGGCGACATCCCGGCTCTCGCCGACGCCCTGCGCGCCCTGTTCGCGGAACGCGACCCCGCCCGGCTCGGCCGTCTCCTCGCCGAGCGCGCCCACACCCGCTACCGCCCCGAAGCCTGCGCCCGCCGTCACCTGGCCCTGTACGACCAATTGGCCGCCCAGTGTCGACCCGCCAATCACGTGTGATGCCCCTCCAATCACGCGAGATGCCCATCCCGACACACGTGATGCCTCTTCCGGCACCGCGCTCGTTCAGCCTGCGGTGCTTTCGTGGGCTTCGCGGGCAGCGAGCAGTTCGGGCAGGTGTTCGCGGTTCCAGGCGCATTGGGCGGCCATCGGCTCGAACAGCGTGTGGCCCAGTGGGGTCAGTTCGTACTCGACCCGGGGTGGGATCTCGGGGTAGGCGGTGCGCGTGATCATCCCGTCCCGCTCCAGCGCCCGCAGCGATTCGGTGAGCACCTTGGGCGTGATGCCCCGCAACGGCGCCTGGAGCTCGGAGAACCGGCGGGGCCCTGATCGCAGGCACGTGATGATCTTGGCGGTCCACTTGTCACCGATGCGCATCGGCGCCGCGACGGGGGCGCAGTCGGCGAACATGTCGGGGTCCAGCGGCTCACTCACACTGCCCACCGTACGTAACTATCGTTGCGGAAACCAAGGGCTTGCCACGTAGCGTTCGCGGCATCGGCAGGTGATCGAATCCCTGCCAGGGGCGAACGGAGTGATCGCAGTGAGCAAGATCGTCGTTTTCGGTGCCGGTGGCCGGGCAGGACGCCACGCGGTGGCCGAGGCCACGGCCCGGGGCCACCAGGTCACCGCCGTCGTGCGCGACCCGCAGCAGCACCCGGACCTGGCCGGTACCGGGATAGCCGTGGTCGCGGGCGACGTCACCCAGCCGGACAGCGTGGCCGAGGTCGCCGCGCGCCACGACGCGGCCGTCAATGCCGCGGCCCGGCTGGACGTGCCGGCGGAGACCTTCTTCCCGGTCGCCGCCCGCGCGCTGCTGGACGGGCTGGCGCGGGCCGGTGTCGGGCGGTTGGTCGCGATCGGCATCGGCACGGTGCTGGAAACCGCACCCGGTGTCGCGGTGCACGACGACCCCGGTTTCCCGGCGGAGGGCAGGGCGTTCTCGCTCGGGCACGCGGCCGGGCTCGCGGCGCTGCAAGGAGCGGACACCGACATCGACTGGGTGGTGCTGGCCCCGCCGCCCGTCGTCTTGGACAACGAAGCGGCGCGCACCGGCCGGTACCGGACGGGCGGCACCCGGATCTTGCCCGTGGACGATTCGGCGACGTTCTCCTACGCCGATCTCGCCGTCGCCCTGATCGACGAGATCGAGACCCCGAAGCACCATCGCGCCCTGATCGCAGTGGCGCCGTGCGCATAGGAACGAATGTCGGCCTGGAAATCGATGGACCCAAGACGATGGCCGACATCGTCGACGAGGTCCGCCACATCGCGGAACTGGGGCTGGGTGGTGCGTGGTGGGCCGAGCGGCATACCGCCGACGCGCTCACCGCCGCGACGGTCGCCGGGCTCGCCGTGCCGGGGTTGCCGCTCGGTACGGCCGTCGTGACCACCTACCCGCGCCACCCGCTGACGCTGGCAAGCCAGGCCCTGAGCGTGCAAGCGGCCATCGGCAACCGCCTCACCCTCGGCATCGGGCCCGGCCACCGGCACCGTGTCGAGTCGGTGTTCGGACTGCGTTTCGAGCACCCGGCCCGGCACACTCGCGAGTATCTCGACGTTCTCGGGCCCCTGCTGCACGGCGAGACGATCGAGTTCAACGGCGAGATATACCAGGTCACCGGACAAACGCACACGCCGGACGCGCAACCGCCCTCCGTGCTCCTTGCCGCGCTGGGCCCGGTCATGCTGCGCATCGCCGGCGAACTCGCCGACGGAACCGTTGCCGTGTGGACGGGCCCGCGAACGATCGGAACCCATGTCGCCCCGCGGATCACCGCGGCCGCTGAGGCCGCCGGGAAGCCTGCCCCGCGCATTGTGGTCAACCTGCCCATAGCCGTCACGGAAGACGCCGACCAGGCAAGAGCCTGGGCCAGCGCACATTTCGGCGGAGCCGGCCAGGTGCCGAGTTACCGGGCCCTGTTCGACCGGGAAGGCGTACGTGGACCGGCGGATGTCGTGGTGGTCGGCGACGAACACGAGGTGGGACGGCAACTTCGCCGCTACGCCGACGCCGGCGCCACGGAATTCATCGCCGTGCCGTTCGGATCGCGCGAACAGACCGACCGCACCCTCACCTTCCTCGCCCACGTCAACCGCGAGGTGTCAGCTGGGTGACGTCGCCTGAACCGGCAACCTCAGGTGATTGGGCGGGCATCACGTGTGATGGGGGAGGCATCTCGCGTGATTGAGGGGGCATCACTCGTGTTTGGGGGGTCGACACGGGTGGTCAGGGTGAGGTGGGTGGGTCGACCAGGATCATCGCGTCCGCCGCGGCGAGCGTGATCGGGGCCGGGGTCGGAGTGGGGGTGGCGGCCGGGGTGGTGGAGGGGGGAGGCGTGGGTGCGCCGGGGGTGACCAGGCCTTCGGGCGGGGTCACCGTCTGGGTGGACGCCGTCGTGTTCACCGCGATCCAGCCGTGGGTGAACGTCCGGGTCCAGACGCCGTTGGGCAGGCGGCCGGCCGCGTCCACCGCCTCGCCCAGCCCGCTGTCCTGCAACGCCGACCACTCCGGGTTCCGGTAGTCGTCGGTGGTCGCCCGGGTCCAGCACGTCCGCGGCCCGGCGAGCAGCGCCGCGGACGCGTAACCGGTCCGCTCCTCCCGCGCGTCGTGCGTCCGCGTCACCAGCAACAGCAGCGACTCGCCGAGTGCCGCCTGGGCGCGCAGTTCCTGGAACTCGTTGCCGCGGAACGTCAGGAGGCCGCCGGACCCGCGGTCCTCGCGGAACCCGAAGTTCTCCTCCATCGCACCCCCGAAGCGGGAGTGCGCGGTCCACCGGCCCGGCACCAGGTGCGTCTCGGACACGTTGGGCACCAGGAGCTTGTTCGCCTTCGAGAAGGCGTCACCGGCCAGGGACAGGAACGCGTCGAGGCCGTCGCGGAGCTTGCGGTCGGTCTCCGCGACGTTCGCGGTGCCCGCGAGCACCGCCGACGAGTAGAAGCTCAGCGTGTTGAAGTCGTTGTCCGCGAGCACGCCGTCCCAGCCCTCGCGGGTCACCTCGCCGACGACGGCGTCGGTCCAGGCCTGCTGGTAGTCCGGGTCCCACACCGTCATCTGCCAGTGCCGGGGGAAGCCCTGCCACTCGATCCGCCGCCCCTTGACGTCGACGGCGAACCAGTCGGGGTGGTTCTGCTGCGCCGCGACGTAGCCGATGCCGCTCGGCAGGAAGGCGGCGTCGTGGCCACCGTCGACCGCGCCGGGGTAGTTGCGCGTGCTGGAGAGGTCCTTGTACACCAGCACCTTCACCTGCGGGTTGAGCTGGTGCAGCCGGCGCATCGCCGCGCTCTGGTCGGCGTTGAGCACGACGACCTCGTACCGCCGGGCCGCCTGGACGATCTCGTCCGCGGTCGGTGCCCGGCCGATCCCGTACCACCAGGCGCACGGCGCCAGCGGCTTCGGCGGGGGCGCCGAGACCGAGACCTCTTGCGCCGAGCTGGTGACGCACCCGGTCAGGCAGCCGGCCAGCAGGACGAGCACGGCCGTCAAGCGAGCCACCGGGTGTTCGCGGATCAGCGTTGCCTTCGGCACAGCAGTTCTCCCACCGTGAGAATGACGATCTTGAGGTCGAGCCAGAGGGACCAGTTCGCGATGTAGTAGTTGTCGTAGCGCGCCCGGTCCGCGATCGACGTGTCGCCGCGCAGGCCGTGCACCTGCGCCAGGCCGGTCAGCCCGGTCGGCACCCGGTGCCGGGCCCAGTACAGGTCGTGGACGGCGGAGAACTCGTGCACGAACACCGGCCGCTCCGGCCGCGGGCCGACCAGCGACATGTCCCCGCGCACGACGTTCCACAGCTGCGGCAGCTCGTCCAAAGAGGACCGGCGCAGGAACCGGCCGACCGGCCCGACCCGGCTGTCGCCCACGACCGACCAGCGGGTCTGCGAATCGTCGACGGCGGCCTGCCGGACACTGCGCAGCTTGTAGAGCACGAACGTGCCGCCGTCCATCCCGACCCGCACCTGCCGGAAGAAGACCGGGAAGCCGCTTTCCAGCGCGATCGCCAGCGCGCAGCAGGCGATCACCGGCGCGAGCGCGAAGAGCGCGGCCGCGGCCAGCGTCGTCTCGACGGCGCGCTTGACCCACCAGCTGGGCCGCCGGGTGGGCGCCCCGCCCAGCCACACCAGCGGGTAGCTGCGCAGCCGGTCGACGCCCGGCCCGTCCGGGCAGAGCTCGAACAGGTGCGGCAGCACCAGCGTGACGCATCCCAGCCGGTGGGCGGTGATGGCGGCGTCGACGACCGCGCCGTCGCCGTCGCCGGCCGGGGCGAGGATCACCGTGCCCGCGCGCAGCCGGGCGATGGCCTCGGTCAGGTCGCCGCGGATCGGCTCGACCGGCAGCCCGGCGGGCGCCGGGTCCGGTGCGGACGCCGCGACGCCGACCGGGAGCAGGCCGAACTCCGGGTGTTCCAGCATGGTGCGGACCAGCTCGCCGCCGATCCGCCCCGACCCCACCACGACGGCCCGGTCGCAGCGGCGCAGCCGGCGGCGGCCCCACCGGCCGAACGCGAAGACCGCGGGCCGGACACCTTCGCTGAGCACGGCGAAGAGCAGGACCACCTCCTGCATCCGCGCGGTGTCGTCCCCGTCCATCCCGGCCACGAGCGCCGTTCCGGTGACGAGCGCGAACGCCAGCACGGTGGTGGTGACCGAGCGCGGGAGGTCCTGCAGCCAGGAGAGCCAGAGGCGGCGGCGGTGGACCCGGCCGCCGACCCGCGTCCCGGCGAGCGCCGCGGCGGTGACCACCGCGCACACCGGGCCGGGGCCGGTCCGCAGCACCGCGGTCAGCCAGGCGGCGCCGTCGACGGCGGCGAGCAGCACGGCCACGGCGTTGACCCGGGCCAGCAGCGGGCGGCCGCGGACAGGATCGTCCCGGCGGTCGCCCCGGCGGTCACCCGGCCGGGCGCGCCGCGGCACCGGCACCGCTTCGGCGAGGACCGTGTCCTTGAGTTCAGTCACCGGTCTCGACCTCTTCTTGACATGAGGATCCTATTCTCGCTTTCTTCACGACTCAGCCATTAGAGGCAACACCGGCTCGATCGAGTGAATTTTTCCGCGACGTCCCGGAAATACACTCGATAGGGGTGTTCGACAGACCCGATCCGGTGATTTCAGGAAACACCAAGTAGTTCTGATGACGTGCGTCCTTCCGGGGGATTTTCCGGGCCACTAAAGAAACCACACAAGATAGCCGACTATCACTCGACGGCCGCACGAAACCCGGCTCCGTCCGGGTGAGCAGCACAACGATCAGAGGGGAACCGTGGCGCGCGAAGAGACCACCCTGGCCACACTGTCCGAACCGGACCGCACCGCCGGCCGGACCGGCGGACGGGCGCACGTCGTGCTGCCCGCGTTCAACGAAGAAGCGTCCCTGCCGCCGCTGCTGCACCGGCTCGCCGACGTGGCCCGCACCGAGCAGCTCACCGTCTGGGTCGTCGACGACGGTTCCGCCGACGCCACGGTCGCCGTCGCCGAGTCCGGCTACGGCGGTCTCGACGTCCGCGTCGTGCGCCACCTGGTGAACCTCGGGCTCGGCCGGGCCGTGCAGTCCGGGCTCCGGGCCGCGCTGGAGGAAGCCGGCCCCGACGACATCGTGGTCGTGATGGACGCCGACGACACGCACGACCCGGCACTGATCCGAGCGCTGCAGGCGCAGATCACCGCCGGCGCGGACGTCGCCATCTGCTCCCGGTTCGTCCCGGGCGGCGACGACCGGACCGCCCCGTTCGGGCGGCGCCTGCTGTCCCGCGGCGCGGCGCAGCTGTTCCACCGCGCCCTCGACGTCGACGGCGTCCGGGACTTCACCAGCGGCTACCGCGCCTACCGGGCGTCCCTGCTGGCGCGCGCTTCCGCCCACTGGGGCGAACGGCTCATCGAAGAGCAGGGCTTCGCCTGCATGGTGGAGCTGCTGCTCAAGCTCCGCCACTGCCGCCCGGTGATCACCGAGGTCCCGCTGGCCCTGCGGTACGACCGCAAGCAGGGACCCAGCAAGCTGAAGCTGCGACGCACCGTCGTGCAGTACCTGAAACTGCTCGTCCGCGACCGGCTGAGCCCGGCGCCCTACCGGAAGCTGTGACCCGGTGACCCCTCCCGACTCCCCGCACGTCGCCGTGATCGGCGGCGGCATCTGCGGCCTCGCCGCCGCCCACCGCCTCGTCCGGCGCGGCGCCCGGGTGACCCTGCTCGAGAGCAGTGACCAGCTCGGCGGCCTCGGCACGTTCTTCGCCGACGGCGACCGGTGGGCCGAGCGGTTCTACCACTGCGTCATGCCGTCGGACGCGAGCCTGCTGGCGTTGCTGGGCGAGCTGGGCCTGCGGGATTCGGTGCGGTGGCGCGAAACGACGATGGGCATGGTCGTCGACGGCCGCCGCCACTCGTTCAACTCCGCGCTCGACCTGCTGCGGTTCTCTCCGTTGCGGCTGCACGACCGCGTGCGCTTCGGCGTGGTTTCCCTGCTGCTGCGGCGGTTGGGCGAGGGCAAGGACCTCGACCGGCTCCGCACCGAGGACTGGCTGCGCGGGCTCTACGGCGACGTCGTCTGGGAACGGCTCTTCGCGCCGATGTTCGGCTCGAAGTTCGGACCGTCCTTCGGGGACGTTCCCGCGCTGTACCTGTGGCAGCGGCTGGGCCGGGAGCGCAACGTGGCCACCCGCGGCTACCCGGCGGGCGGCTACAAGACGATCATCGACGCCCTGCGGACGTCGATCGAGCGGGCCGGCGGCACCGTGCGCACGGAAACCCCGGTCCGGCGGCTGCACAGCGCGGGCGGCCGCGCGGTCCTCACCCTGACCGGGGGCGAGGTCCTCGACGCCGACCACGTCGTCTCCACCGTGCCGCTGCCCCTGCTGCGGCGCATCGCCGACGACGAGCTCGCCGCCCGGCTGCCCCGGACCGACCTGCCCTACCAGGGCGTGGTCACCGGCGTGTTCTTCCTCCGCCGCCCGCTGACCGAGCACTACTGGACGCCGGTGCTGCACTCGGGCACCGAGTTCGACGGGGTCGTCGCGATGTCCGAGCTGGCCGGCCTCACCGGCGACCACCACCTCGTCTACGTCATGCGCTACACCGATCGCGGCTCGCCGCTGTACCTCGACGACGACGAAGCGATCGCCGCGCGCTGGTCGGCTCAGCTCAGGGACCTGTACCCCGAGCTCGGCCCGGACGACCTCGCCCGGGTGCGGGTGTTCAAGGCGCCGTTCGTCGAACCCGTGTACCCGCTGGGTTATCTGGCCGAACGGCCCCCAGTCGCGGTGGCGGGCACGAACCTGCTGCTGGCCACGACGGCCCACGTGTACCCGGACGTCACGAGCTGGAACTCGAGCGTCGCGCTCGCGAACGACGTCACGAGCCGGATCGCCGTCCCGGCCGCGGATCAGCCCGCGGTCGCCGAGCCGGCCCGCTGAGCGAGCACGGAACCGAGCGCGGCCGCGATGCGGGCGGCGGCGGCCCCGTCGCCGTACGGTGACGGGAGCCGCCGGAGCCGCTCGCGGTGGCCGGCGACGTCGTCGAGCCACCGGGCGACCTCCGTGCCGATCCCCGGCCCGGGCGGCACCCGCACGCCGAACGTCCCGGCGATCTCGGGACGCTCGGTGCTGCGCCGCACCACGACCACGGGTCGCTTGAGGACACTCACTTCCTCTTGGATGCCCCCGGAATCGGACACGATCACGGCGGCTTCCGCGGCCAGCGCGAGGAACGCCGGGTAGGCCTGGGGTTCCAGCCGGACGAGGGGTTCCAGCAGCCGCGTCAGGCCGGCCTCCTCGACGCTCTTGGCCGTGCGCGGGTGCAGCGGGAACACGACCGGCAACGGCAGGCGGCCCAGCTCGCGCAGGATCACCTCGAGCCGGCCCGGGTCGTCGACGTTCTCCGGGCGGTGGATGGTGGCCAGGACGAACCGGTCGCGCGCCAGCCCCCTCGCCGTCAGGACGGCTTCCCGCTCGGCGGCGGCCGGGAGCGCGCTCTCCAGCGCTTCCACGACCGTGTTGCCGGTGACGGCGATCCGTTCGGCGGGCACGTTTTCCGCCAGGAGGTTCCGGCGGTTGAGGTCGGTCGGCGCGCAGCAGAGGTCGGCCAGGTGGTCGATCAGCACGCGGTTGTGCTCCTCGGGCATCGCGCGGTCGTGGCTGCGCAGCCCGGCTTCGACGTGCACCAGCGGAAGGTCGTGCGCGTTGGCCGCCAGCGCACCGGCGAGCGCCGACGTCGTGTCGCCCTGCACGACCACCACCCGGCCGGGGTGCGCGGCCAGGACTTCGTCGACCGCGCTGACCGTCCGCCCGAGCTGGCCGCCGCGGCGGCCGGCCCCGACGCCGAGATCGTGGAACCGGCCGGACGGCGGCAGGTCCGCGCGGATGCGCGAGTACAGCGAGTGGTCGTAGTGCTGTCCGGTGTAGACGACCGCGCACCCGTCGCCGAAGAACCGCATCAACGGCGCCAGCTTGATCAGTTCCGGCCGCGTCCCGCAGACGAGCGTGATTCCCCCGGTCCCGGCCGGCGGCACTTCCGGGGCGCCTGCGGCCGATTCGCGGAAAGGTGCGGTGGTGGTCGGCATGCGGTGATTTCCCTCCGGGGACGTCGGTTCGCCCGCACGCTACTCACCGCAGCCGCGAGAACAGTGGCAGCTCAGTCGATTGTGTGACACGACGGCGTGCCGGGACCCCCTAGAATGGCGCGGTCGGAAAGACCGGACAGGACGGCGCAGCCCTTGCTCAAGAAACACGCGGTATTGGCGGCCGTGGTCCTTTTGGTCGCCGCCGCCTCGGCCCCTCGTGCCGACGCGGCTCCGGACGTCTTCCTCCCCGATCTGCGTCAGGCGATCCCGGGGTGCGCGGGCGGGAGTTCCGGTGACCTCGCGCAGTGCGACGCCTGGGACGTGTGCCCGGTGATCGACCCCGCGGTACCCAGCGGGCGGTGCGTCCCGGCGAACGTGGCGAAAGCCGTCCGGCTGCGGTTCACCAGCGCGGAGGAGAACATCGGTGACGGGCCGCTGCTGCTCTTCGGCCATCGTGACGACACGAACCAGGACACCATGTCCGTCCGCCAGGCCCTGCGCAACGGCTCGGACGGCTCGATCCCGGCCGGCTACACCTCGGCGCAGCGAGCCACCCGGGCTTTCACGTACTACGAGCCGGCGGTCGCCCACCAGCACTGGCACCTGATGAACTTCGAGCACTTCGCGCTGGTTTCCCCGCAGGGCAAGACGATCGTCACCGACCGCAAGAACGGCTTCTGCCTCGGCGACCGGTTCGCGGTGGCCGACGTCGGCACCCTCGACCACGTCCCGGGCGACACCGGCCCCGACGCCGACCTCGCCGGGACCCTCCGCTCGAACCAGTGCCGCCACCACGAACCCACCGCCCTCGACGTGCTCGAAGGGATCTCGGTCGGCGCGGGCGACGACTACAGGTACACCGTGGACTTCCAGTGGCTGGACATCACGCACGTCCCGGCGGGCACGTACGACCTGGTGAACACGGTCAACGCGGACCGGACGCTGCTGGAAGCGAACTACCGCAACAACTCCTCGGCCGTCGCCCTGACCATCGAATGGCCGCAGGGAATGCCGGGGCCGGACGCGATCCCGGCGGCCCCGGTCGTCAAGTTCCTGCGCGCCTGCCCCGGTCAGCCCCGCTGCGCGTGAGCGGTCTTCAGCCGCCCGTCGCCGGCCGTCCCGCCGTGAGCCGGACCGTGAAGCCCGTGTCGTCGCGGTGCAGCGCGACCTGGCTGCAGATCTGGTGCGCGATCCACAGTCCACGGCCGCCTTCCGGGCGGTCGGCGGGGAGCAGCCCGGCGAACGGGTCGGCGGGGCCCCGGCCGGCGTCGCGGACGGTGACGACCATGTGCTCGCGGTCGGCCCAGATCCGCAGCCGGACCGGCGAACGGCCGTGGCGCAGCGCGTTGTCGGTGATCTCGCTGACGGCGAGGACGAGGTCGTCGATTTCCGCGGCGGGCAGGTCGGTCTTGTCGGCCGCGACCACGGCCCGGCGGGCGGCCGAAGGCTGGGGATCGGTGAGGTCGGCCAGCGGCGTGGTGTGTTCGATCGGGTCGGGCGTCACCGGCCGCGGGCCGGCCAGGAAGGACAGCGGGTCGACGTAGCCGGCGTTGGCCCGGTGGCCGCCGCCGGGGGTGGCCAGGAAGGGGTGGGTGCGGGCGACGTCGTCGAGTACGTGCCGCGGTGTCGTGCGGGTGTCGTAGGCGCAGACGCTGCGCAACGGGAACTCGTCGTAGGCGTGGTTGACCGCCGCTTCGTAGCGGGCCCACCAGTCCCAGGACGTGTCGATCGCGGCACGCGGCACTTCGCCGACGATGCGGATGCCCGCGGCGCCGCCGGCGACGAACCCGGCCATCAGTTCGCGGTAGGACTTGATCGCGGCGGCGGGCCGCGCGTAGAGGTCGCCGGCCGGCAGGAAGTGCGTGCCCGGCGAGGGCGCGAGGGCGGCACGCACCAGCTCGGCCCGGTCCGGTTCCAGCGAAACGACGGTCTGTTCGCCCGCCGCCAGCCCGCCGGCGAGGAACGGCACGACGACGGCGAGCAGTTCCGCGTCGGAGGCGTAGTGCACCGCGGCGTGCTCGTAGCCCCGCTCGGCGGTGCCGGGCCCGGCGCTCACCACCCGAGTTCCACGCGGACGCGGGTCAGGCCGAACAGCTCGCACAGGCGCGCCGGGGTGGACAGCCGCGTCCGCAGGACGACCGTGGTGCCGCGCCGCTCGGCGTAGTCGGCGACGTCGAACAGGCTGCGGTGGTCGATGAAGTCCAGGTCGCCGGCGTCGATCGCGATCGTGCCGGCGGTGGAGGGCAGGTCGGCGCGTTCCAGCGCCAGCGGCCACACCCGGCGGACCGCCATGTCCAGCTCCCCGTCCAGCGCGGCGGCGCTCCCGTCCCGCGCGTGGCTGTGCAGGTGGAACGAGGTCGCGCCGTGGTGAGCGGCGGGGTGCAGGCACGCCAGCTGCGCGACGGTTTCCGCCCCCAGCTCGGTCAGGTCGTAGCCGCACATCGCCGACATCGGGTGGGTGGCCATGTAGCGGTCCGCACTGTGCTCGTAGCGGGCGAACGCGTCCAGCTGGGCGGGCGTGCGGACCAGCGACGTCGCGTCGGCGGCGACCCGCAGGCCGGTGAACCCGTCGGCCAGCGCCTCCGAAGTCGCCGCGGCGTAGAACTCGACCTGACCGGCGGGGTCGACGACGGCACCGCTGGCGTAGGTCGACTCCACCGACGCGAACCGGACCGCACCGCGGCCCACGCCCTCCTCGAACCACCCGGCCGTCCGCAGCTGCCCGGTCAGGACGGCCTCGTCACCCGGGGCGACGTAGAGGACCCGCGCCCCCTCGGCCAGCCCTTCGGCCAGGAACTCCCGCGCCCGGGCCAGGAACTCGCTCCGGCGCCGGTAGCCCCAGCAGACGTGGTCGCGGGCGATCGGAAACCCGCTGCTGTCCCGCTGTCTCGGCATTCGCACGGGCCGACCATACGCGGCGGGCCCGCGGCGCCGTGGAGGGTCTCGTCCGCCCGGACCAGGCATGTCGCGATATTTCCGCACGGTGATCGAGTGGTTTTCACCTGATCGAGCGAGACCTGATCCGGCCTCCCCGGCCGTCCGGCGCGTTTCGCGGCCACGCCGCCGAGGTATCCGCGGAGGTGATCCGCCGTGACGACCGAGGGGGCCGGGATGGACGTCGAGAAGATCAAGCGCCGCCGCTACTTCCGCACGCTGGTGTGGTGGCCGTTCCTGCTGGTGCTCCCCGTCGCGTTCGGCGTCGAACTGCTCGTGCGCGCCGGGCTGCACCACCGGAGTCTCGACCCGGGCCATGTCATCGCCGCCGCCGTGGAGGCGATCGCCGCCTGGCTGTTCTTCGCCGGTCTGTGGCGTTGGATGATCCGCCGGGACCAGCCCGGTCGCTGAAGGCGGTTCCACCGAACTCGGCCTTGTCAGGACTCGAAAGCACCGAGGTCCGGAGCCTTCCCGTTGTAGGGCAACCCGACGTTGGTGCCCTTGTCGATCAGCGAGCTGTTCGCCGCGAGCCGCAGGTTGGGCAGCACGGGCAGGCTGCCGTCGGCCTGGCGCGCAGCGTCCCACCCGGACGTCGACACGCTCTTGAACTGCGCGTCCGACAGCGTGACGCTCAGGTTCCAGGAGTTGTACGACGTGCTCGTGCCCGACATGTTCGACGTCAGGGAACCCTTGTAGGCGATGTTGTTGCGCAGGTTGCCCAAGCCGGTCGCACCGCCGCTCGAAGTGATCCCGAGCATGTTGAAGTCCGGGTTGTTGTTGTAGCCGGTGTTGTCGAAGTAGTCGTTGGCCAGCGTGTGGTGGTTGGCGTAGAACCCCGCCGCCTTGTTGTTGAACGCCACCGAGTTCCGGACCGCGTGCTTCACGCCGTTGCTGACGTACTTGCCGCCGTAGCCGCCCATCTTGAAGCCGTTCCCGTTGCCGGACGACGTCGTCGTCTCCGGCAGGTAGCCGTTGCGCCACGCCCACGAGTTCTCGATGGTCACCGAGGAGAACGCGTTGATCAGGTCGAACCCGTCGTCGGAGTTCCACCACGCGCGGCAGCCCCGGAACACGTTGCCCGGGTGGTTGGCGGAGATGTGCGCGCCGAAGCCGTCGGCGCTTTCGCCCGCGCCGTTCGACGTGAGCGGGTCGTAGTTGTCGTGGGAATCGGAATTGACGACGAGGTTGCCGCCACCGTCCTGGATGAACAGGCCCGGTCCCATGTTGTTGTGCAGGTTGAGCAGTTCGAACGTGTTGTCGCTCCCGGAGATCCAGATGCCCCAGGACTCGTGGTTGAGGTTGTTGTTCTGCGGGACGCCCTTGACCTCCAGGCCCTTCAGGTGGATGTAGTTCCCGGTGACGTCGAAGCCCTTGATCCGGCAGTCGTCGCTCACGCGGGAGAAATCGAAGACCGGCGTTTCGCCCGGGTAGGCCCAGTAGCGGATCGGGTTGCCCGCACTGCCGCTCTTGTTCAGGGTGATCGCGTCCACCCGGTCGGTCTGGCTCGCGCAGGCCTTGTTCGCGCGGGAATAGCTGTAGGTGCCGCCCCGGAGGTAAACGGTGTCACCCGCCTGCGCGACGGACTGGGCGTGCGCGACCGAAGCCCAGGGAGCGGTCTGCGTCCCGGCGGCGCTGTCACTGCCCGCCGGGGCGACGTAGTAGGTCGTGCCGGCCGCCGGGCTGCTCGCGGCCACCGGGGCACCGGCGACGGCGACGGCGACCGCCGAGAACACGAGGAAGGCGAAGATCTTCATGCACAACTCCAGGATTCTTCAGTCGCAGCTGCCGGAACACGGCACGAACGGTGCCGTGGTGCCGGTCAGCGTGGTCGTGCCCGTGGTCAGGCCGCCGGAGCTCGCGGTCACCGTGATGGTGCCCGGGCCCGTGGCCCGTACCAGGGCGTAGGCGACCCCCTGGTACGCCTTCCGGACGGTGCCCCGGAAGCTCTCCTGCACCGGACTGCCGCTGTCGACCGCCACCAGCACGCCCGGCCCGCTCACGCTGAACGTGACCGCGGCGGAAGACCCGGTCACCACGCGACCGGAGGAGTCGGCCACGGTCGCCTTCACGTACGAGACGTCGTCGATGTCCGTCGACACCGTGCTGTGGTCGGGTGACAGCAGCACGCGGGTCGCCGTGGTGCCGGTCGGCGGTGGCGACGTCGTGGGCGCACCCCAGGTGCGCTGCCACGAGTATCCGATCGGCCGCACCGTGCCCACGCCGTCCATCAGGCCGAAGTCGCCTTCGCCCCGGGGCCACAGCCCGTCGGCCTCCCCCAGGTATGCCGCACCGGTCCAGAGGAAAAGGCCGGTCACCATGGCGTTGTTCCGGACCGTCGTCCACGCGGAGGTGTCGGTGCCCATCTCGGTGAACAGGCCGGGCCGCGCCGGGGACGTCTTCGCCGCCTGGATGACCTCGTCCGGCCGGTAGTTGCCGCCGAAGTCGTCCACGATGGTCCGGGTGGCGCCGGTGACGTCACCGCTGTCCGCCGGCCGGAACAGGGCCTGGGTGACCGGACGGCCGTCCAGGGCGTGCGCGATCGAGACCATCCTGGTCAGCAGCGGCGTCCGGGTGGAGATCGAGTCGCGGATCTCGTTGCCGGTGCTCCACATCGCCACGCTGGGGTGGTTGCGGTCGCGCATGACGATGCTGGTCGCGTCGACCTGGTACCAGGGCACCGAGCCGCTCGCGCCGGGCACGGCGGGCGTGCCGGTCGGCGAAGACGCGGTCCGGTTGAAGTACGTCGCGTAGTCGCCGACGTCGGAGTACTTGTGCTGGGTCCAGACGTCGAAGAACTCGTCGAGGACCAGGAACCCCATCCGGTCGGTGAGCTCGAGGAACGCCGGGCTCGGCGGGTCGTGCGCGGTGCGGATGGCGTTGACGCCGAGCGCCTTCAGCTGGGCGAGCCGCCGCTGCATCGCGCGTTGCGGGGCGGCCATCCCGAGCCCGTGGAAGTCCTGGTGCAACGCCACACCCTGGAACTTCACGCTCTTGCCGTTCAGGCTCATGCCCGTCGAGGCGGTGAAGGCGACGGTGCGGATGCCCACGGACGTGATGTCGTCGTCGACGGCGGTCCCGCCGACGAGGACGTTCGTCGCCAGCGAGTACAGGTTGGGGTTGGTCAGGTCCCACAGCCGCGGGTTGCTCACCGCCACGTCGTAGGCGAAGGTGGCCGACGCGCCGGCGGCGATGGTCTTGGCCGCCGTGGTGACCGCGGGC
>NZ_NMUL01000052.1 GCF_002234595.1 Amycolatopsis vastitatis | reverse complement strand
CTTCCACTCGGTCGCACCGTCTCGGTTCCCAGCCGCGTAATCGAGCACCGCAAGACATTCCCGCAGCCGGGAGACCTCCTGGCGGCCGACCGCAATATCAAGATCATTGTGATCCCTCGTCCATCGACCGAGTAGCGCATCGACACACCACCCGCCATCGATCCAAATCTCGATACCCGCTGCTCGGCACTCCCGCACAACCTCGAGGACCTCCGCCGTCTCCACGCTGACATCCTAAGTGCAAGCCAAACCAACAGGGTCACGCGACACTAGGGGCGGCAAAGAGGCCGTATGGGGACACCCGCTGAGTCGCCTCCGGGTTCAGTTACCAGCCCTTGGCGAGTCCGGCGCCCACGTCGCGTCCAGCACTCGTGGACGTCAGGAGGACGTGTGGCCGTTCCCGTGGGCGGACGAGGGCGCGAGCTTGTCAGTCAGGGTTTGGCGAAGAAGACCTGCGACGCCCCGAAACGCTTCTCGTACAGCTAACGCAACCGGCAAGTACCAGACGCGGTCCGGCCGTCGAGTTGACAGCCGGACCGCGTTCTCCGTCCTCCGTCAGGCCGCAGAGGCGGCTACGATGCCAGGCGCCGAGAGCGGCAGACCCGGAAGTCCACGGAAGCCGTGGCCTTCTCGATTGCCTCACCATCGCTGACGCGGCTCCTGCATAGCCTCGGTGACTTACAAAGTCGGTCCCGACGTGGTCGCTCGTCGCGTGCTCTCGCACGCTGCGGCCTCGTCTCGATCGATCGAGTGACCGGTCGCCAGCCATCGACACACGCAAGTCGGCGACGAACACCAGCGGAGCGTGTCCGAAAGCGCTTCACTGGTCACGATCGGAGGTCGACTTCGCATTGTGCGCTGGTCGTGTCGTAACGACATACCCCAGGCGCTCGATTACTTGAGGAGCCGTCCGAGCTAGTCGCCGCACAGAGGAAGCCATGCCGCGTCCTGTACTCATCAGCGCCGCTGGTTTGGGCGTGATACTCGTCGTCTGCCTCCTCGCGTGGCTCTACCTGCGCAAACAACGCAAGGTAGAGGCCAGCGTTGCGTTGGCTGCCGTCGCATTGGTCGTTGCGTTTGGCTTGCCGGTGTTGGCTAAGCCGATCGAGGACGCTTGGAGCCCAGTAACTGCCGGCGGGCTACCGACTATCCCCGTACCCCCGTTGCCCATACCAGCTCCCGACGAGAAAGAGCGCGCGCTGGGTACCGGGTGGGGTCCGAAGCGGGAGATGTTCACATTGGCAAGTCCTGCATCGTACGTGACACTCAACTCGATAACAGACAACCCGTACGTCGGAGATGAACGCTCATTCTACGCTGTGCGACATATTGACAAAGACTGCAAGTCCAACGCGTTGCCATGGCAGCGTCACGAGAAAATAGCTGACGGCGACTACCTGCTCTTTCGGGTGTATGTGGAAAATTCGGTCGCCGACAACCTTGACGCGGACGGTTCCCACACGGCGCAAGGTCTGCGACTGAAAGTTGACCTTCCCGCCGTGGTGGGAGACCCTGCAACCGGTTCAGCTGGTCAGGCCGAGACGAGCGCCACCCTCATCGCAGACAACACGAACCCGAACAAGTACTGGTATGTAGTACTCTTGTCTTCCGAAGAATCAGTGCGCCTCGACCTCGTGCCGAGAACAAGTATGTTGAACAACAATCACTTTGGGAAGAGCGGGCTAGCGCTACCCGATTCGTTCCTTTACGAGCCTGGCATGCAGCTCGGCTATGACAAGCTCGACGGCAACCTTCGCGCCGGCTACCAGTACGCTCTCTACATGTCCTTCTGCGTGAAGGTAAGTGGGACGAGGAGTTAGGAAACAACTCACGCAAGCCAAGAGTAGTTGTCGACGTGACAGTGGATCCCATAGCTGGCGATTCAGTCATCATCCCCTCGGATAGTATCTGCGATTCCGGGCAGGCCTACCGGCGAGCGGCCACACCGAGTGCTGCCGTCGCGGCGTGACCGATGGTGCGGGCGGTGGCGGCAGGGTCGGTCAGCACATTGACGGTGACCCCGGCGAGCGGGTGTCGGTGTCGCCGGAGCGGAACTCGGTGACTTCGGCAGGCGGTTTGCCGGGGTGGGTCGGTGGGCGGACGTGGTGCCCGATGGACGGGACTGCTCGGTCGAGCGCCACATGGGCCGAGGCCGACCGGAGCAGGACGCAATCCGCGGGGTGACGCGTGCTTGCCGAATTCGCCAACGTCATGCCCTAGACGCCACGACGCCTGTGACTGCCTACTCAATGGATCCACCCGTGGACAGCGATGTCCCGACCGTTCTCCGCCGGATTGGTGCTGGCGTCGACGCGGGAACTGCTACACACCAACAGGACCAGCTGGCCGTGTGGCGCCGTCGTAGTCGTCGCCGGGGTGGCGGTAGGGGCGTATCTGGATGGTTTGGCCGACGTCGGGTGCGTCGATCATGTTGCCGCCGCCGAGGTAGAGGCCGACGTGGTGCACACGTCCTGCGGTGGCGTAGAAGACGAGGTCACCGGGAAGTAGGGGCTGGCCGTCGGGGACGCGGGGTCCGGGGGCGTACTGTCCGCGAGAGGTGCGGGGGAGAGCGATCCCGGCGGCGGCGTATGAGGCTTGGGTCAGGCCGCTGCAGTCGAATCCGGGCGCGTCGTCCTCGGGACCGCCGCCCGACACGTAGGGCAGTCCCCGTTGTCCGCAGGCGTAGTTGATCGCCTTCGCCGCGATAGGTGAGGCAGCGTGGATCGTGTCGCAGGTGCCTGTGCCGGGCATGGCGGGCGGAGGCTCGCAGCGGACGCCGGACATAGCCGCCACGATCGCGCGTGCGGTGTCCTCGTGCTTGGCGTAAGCGTGGGGAAATCCCGAGCGTTGCACGGCTTGCGCGGCGTCGGTGACGCTCATCTGCTCCCAGCCCGGTGTCGCTTGCAGGTGTTCGAAGAACTTCGTGGCCGCGTAGGCGGGGGTGGTGATCTGTTCGGGGGTGCCCCATCCCATGGAGGGGCGTTGCTGGAAGAGCCCGAGGCTGTCTCGGTCCCCGTAGTGCAGGTTGCGGAGGCCGGATTCCTGGAGGGCGGCGGCGATCGCGACCACCCACCCGGGCTCGGGCACGTGCAGCTGTTTCCCGACGGCGACGATGGTGGAAGCGTTGCCGAGCTGCTCGGCGGTCACGCCCGGCACAGCCCCGTTCGGTGCCCCGTCGAGGGTGCAGGTCAGCGATCCCGCCGACGAGCCGCTGCTGAACAGCTGGGTGACGATGCCGATGGCCTGGGCGCCGATGAGCAACGGGATGGCGAAGACGAGGGCGGCGATGCCGGCGCCGATCTTGTTTCCCATGGCAGTGCGCTCCTTTCCTGACGCCGAAGGGCGAGCACAGCTGCCGGTGAATCGGCCCGCCCGTTGGCGCCCGGCGGTTCAGTGCTCGCCGCGGGCGACGCGGTTGGGGGTGGCTCGTGGCGGGATCGGACTCGGGGGCGGTAGCCGGAAGGGCGAGGCCGCTGACATCTCTGCGGGATCGCCGTCGTCCGCGGGGGTGGCGGGGTCGGCCGGTGGCGCCAGGCCGGGCCAGGCGTCGGGCAGCTCGGCGAGGCTGTAGCGGGGTCCCGTGGCTCTGGTGGTGCGGGAGGAGGTGAGGGGCAGCCACACCGGCTCGGCGGGACTCGGGTGCGGCGTGGCCGGGTCGAGCAGGTCGGCGGCCGCGGTGGCGACCGGGACGGTGTGCGGGGCGTCGAGCTGGGCGTGGACACGCGCGAGGGCGGTGCGGGCTCCGGCTTCGCGGCGGCTGGTGGGCAGCCACACCAGCACCGGGGTGGCGATGCCGGTCGACTCGGCGAGCCTGGCGTATCCGGTCAGCTTGCGTCCGACCTTGGTCAGGGATTCGGTGCCGGTGTCGAACTCAAGAAACCACTCCACTTCACTGCCGGTGCGAGTGCTGGCCTGCCAGCGGCCGTAGCCGTCGGGGATGACGAGGTCGCCGAAGTGGCGGGCGCAGCGGGCCTCCGACCACCACACCACCAGCTTCCCGGCTGCGCGGTGGTAGCGGCTGCGGGCGATGAGAGAGGTGAAGAAGTCGTTGACGCCGACGGTGTGGGCGAGGCGCTGGTTGTGGGCGATGGCCATGGCGCGGTCGTGGCGGTAGCCGAGGTCTTTGACGTCCAGGCCGTGCTCGGCGGCGAGGACGGCGGCGCCGGCGGGGCCGAGCACGTAGTGCATGGGGGCGGAGCCGAGCTGCTGGAACGGCTGGAACCGCGACACCGCGCGCCAGAGGTAGAGGTCGCGGATGCGTTGCCGCGCGGAGCGTCCCGAGGGGAAGGCAGCGTCCTGGATCTGGGCGGTGGTGAGGACCCGGTGTTCGTGCAGCAGCGCGAGCAGCCACTTGTCCCGGGCGGTGAGGCGGGAGGCGAGCATCGCCTGGTGCTCGACCGAGCCGGCGGCGCGGGCGGTCGGGCGGCCGGGCAACGGGCCGCGGATCGCCTTCTGACGCATCATGCGGGTGATCAACTCGTTCTCCTCGAGATGTCAACAGGGTGTGGACAAGTGCTGTGGGCAACCGGAAACGCACCCGTCGAACCGGCCAGACATGCCGTTGCGGCGCTCCTACGGCGAGCTGTGGGGTCAGGGGCGCGTGCGGCGCGGGTCGGTCTTGGCGGGCCGGGTCGGCGGGACGCGCCGCGTGGTCGAGGTGGGCTGCGCCCGGGTGGTTGTGGTGGTGCTGGCTGGTGTGCCGCTCGCGGTGTGGGAGGCGTTGTGTCGGCGCCGTTGGGCGCGTAGCGCGGCGCGGATCTCGCGGGCTCGGCCGGGGATCGGGGCGGGGAGCGGGGTGGTGGTCATGGTGAAGGGCTCGGTTTCCTCGCCGTGCACGACCAGCCTCGTCGCGGTGTGGTAGACGCCGAGATGGGACAGGTCGTGTTCGGAGAGCCGGGGTGCGGTGTGGCGGGCGAGTTCGCGGGCGTCCTCGGGGGAGGCGGAGAAGAAGATTTTGCTGCGGGCGTTGGTGGAGATGCCTTCCTTGAGGTCGCGGGGCAGCTGGCCGAGGTGCTGGTGGGCCAGGGTCATCGACAGCCGGAATCCGCGGGCTTCGGCGAGCATGTCTTCCATGGGGTAGGGCAGGTTGAGGAAGTTGTGGCATTCGTCGATCACCAGGGACGCGTCGGGGCGCAGGCGTTGCGGGGTGCGGGCGCGGGCGGTGGTGGCCTGCCAGGTGCGGGCGACGACGAGGGACCCGACGAGGCGGGTGGTTTCCTCTCCGAGGGAGCCTTTCGGGATGCGGACGAGGCAGATCCCGCCCTCGTCGAGCACGTGGGCCATGTCCACTGTGGAGCGGCCGCCCGCGATGGCTTCTTTCACGAAGGGCCGCAGCAGGAACGCCCGCAGCTTGTTCATCAGCGGCGAGATCACCTGGGAGCGGGAGCTGTCGGTGAGTTCGTCGTACCACTCCCAGAACCCGGTGAGGACCGGGTCGGTGAGGCCGGCGGTGATCCGGGACCGGAACGCCTCACTGGTGAGCAGCTTGGGCAGGTCGGCGAGGGTGGGCACGCCGTCCTGGGCGCGGAGGGTGAGGCAGGCGGCGCGCATGAGGTCGTCGGTGCGGGGACCCCAGAACGCGGAGTAGACCCGGCGGAAGACGGAGACGAGGTTGTCGACCTCGCGGTCGGTTTCTCCGCCTTCGAGGACGTTCAGGCATGGTGGGCGGTGGCGTGAGTCGGCGTCGAAGAGCACGACTCGCTCGGCCGCGGCGGTCGGGAGCCGGTTGAGGATGTCGGTGACGAGGTCGCCCTTAGGGTCGATCAGCACGACGCCGCGGTGGGCCTCGGCGTCGTCGAGGATCAGGTTGCCCAGCAGGGTCGACTTGCCCGAGCCGGTGGCGCCGATGACATGCACGTGGTGGCGAGCGTCGGCCACCCGCATGCCGACCGGGCGGGCGTGGCCGGTGTCGGACTGCCCCAACGGTTTGACCTGCGCTCCAGGTGTTGCGACACCGGGAGGTGGGGCGACCGCTTTCGCGCCGGCGCGCTCCACGCCGGGGATCTCGGCGTCGGTGGGCAGGTGGGCGAGCGCCGCGAGTTCCGGCACCGAGAGCAGGTCGCCGCGGTCGAGTCGGCGCTGGGCGAGGGCGCGGGCGGGGTGGCGCAGCCGGGTGCGGGTGTAGTGGTTGTGGTCGGTGTAGGCGGCGAACGCGGCCGCCAGCGCGTGCGCCCGGCCGCGGGCGGTGTCGCGGGCCTGGCGGGCCAGCTCGTCGGTGGTGTCGGCGGGCAGGTCGGTGGCGACGGCGTAGCGGATGAGGGTCTCGTACTGGGAGCCGCGCTGTTTGCCAACGATGGCCTTGTTCTGGGCGGAGTACTCCAGCGACAGCTGCGGGTCCTGGCTGATGCGCCGGGCGTCGGCGGTGCGGCCTGGGCGGGTGGCGTTCGCGCCGGGGGTGATCAGGTCGAGGATCCGGCCGCCCCAGTGGTGGGAGGTGCCGTAGTGGATGCGGCGGGCGGCGCGGCGTGCGTGGGCGACGCGGCGCCCGGTGACGGGGCGGGCGAGGATCTGCACGCAGGCGCGCTCGTCGCGGCCGAGGCCGACCGGGGCGCCGAGCAGCCCGCGGATCGGGTCGGCGTCGAAGGCGGTGCGGATCGGTAGCGCCTCGGGACGCGCGAGCCGCAACTGTCCGCCGACGGTGATCCGCCGGCGTCCGGCCTCGAGGTCGGGGAAGGGTGAGGTGGCTGGGGTGGTGCGGGTGTGCGCGCCGGGCCAGGCCGCCTCGACGGCCCGCTCGACCAGGCAGGGCGGGATGAGGCCGGGGACCCAGAACTGCACGGTGACGCCGTGTTCGCCGAACACGTACTCCATCGCCAGGTGTGGTTGCCCGGTCCACCATCGGCGCCAGGCGGGGCGCAGCAGCCCGACGAGGTTGGACCACACCATCGTCCCGCCAGCGGGATCGACCGTTGGCGGGGCGAGCACGGTGATCCGGCGTGCGTCGGCCAGCAGTGCCTGGTGGCAGCGGGTGCGCAACCAGCGGCGAGCCGCGATCCACCCGGCGAGCACGGCGACCGCGGCCGCGAGAGCGACGGGGCCCCAGTTCACGGCCCAGTCCCGGAGTGCGGCCAGCAGGACGCCGGTGGCGTCGCCAGGGTCGCGCAGGTAGTCACCGATCCAGCTCGTGTGCCATCCGGGGGCGATGGGGCGTGAGGTCATGGCGGGACAACTCCCTCTCCGGTGGCCGGGACGGACTGGGGTGGCTGGTCACGCGGGTTCGATCTCGACGTGGCCGTCGGCGTCGAGGTCCGTGTTTGTGCCGTCGGGAGACGGCTCGTGTTCGCTGGCGCCGAGGTCGAGGTAGGCCTCAGCGAGGCTGGTGTCGGTGGCCGGGTCGTCGGCGGCGAACCGGGCCAGTTCTGCGGGATCCGTCGTGACCAGGAAGTTCTCCGTCGGCGAGGCCAGCGACTGCAGCGCCACCCGTTGCGCGCCGGCCGCGAGCAGGCCCTGGCCGCGCTCGGCCGAGAGCAGGAACTGCCGTTCCCCGGCGGAGAGGTCGAAGGCCTCGGCGACCGCGTCGATGGCCTGGGGCGCTTGGCGCATCAGGATCTGGGTGGCGCTGTTGGCGACGATGGCCCGGCCCAGGTCGGTGCCGAGCACGTCGGGCGGGTCCTGGCTGGCGACGGTCAGGCCGCCCCAGTGTTTGCGCAGGGCCTTGGCCATCCGATACAGGTAGCGGCCGCCTTCGGCCTGCTGCATGAGCAGCCAGGCCTCGTCGACCACCACCAGCCGCGGTCGCCGGTGCGCCGGATTGGACACGCGCCGCCAAACCGCGTCGAGGACGAGCAGCGTCCCGATCGCGCGCAGCTCCTCGGGCAGGTCGCGCAGCGAGAACACCACCAGGTGCCCGTCGGGGGTGGTGGAGGTCGGGCCATCGAACGGGTCGCTGAAGGCGCCGTCGACGAACGGGTGCAGCCGCGCGGCCAGGTCGGCCGCGACCGACTCGCCCTGGTCGCCGGAGGCGGTGAGGGTGTCGCGCAGGTCGCGCAGCAGGGGAGCGGGGCGGGTCCAGGTTCGCGGGTCGGCGGTGATCCCGGCGCGGGTGTAGGTGGCGGTGATGGCGGTGTCGAGGACGGTCCGTTCGGCCGGGGTGACCGCGGTGCCGAACAGGACCGCGAGGACGGTGTGCAGAAACAGGCTGCGGCGGCGCAGCGCGTCTTTCGGCGCGGTGCGGCGGCCCCGGGTATCGGTGTGGATGGGCAGGTCGAACGGGTTGAGCCGGACGCCATTCGCGCCCAGGTGCAGATAGGTGCCGCCGACCTGGGTGGCGAGGCGGGCGTATTCGTTTTCGGGGTCGATGACGAACGCCTGCACACCGGCGTACAGGCTGCGCAGGGTCTCGAGCTTGACCAGGTAGCTCTTGCCGGATCCGGAGCGGCCGAGGACGACGGAGTTGTAGTTGTCGCAGGCGAACCGGTCCCAGTGCACCAGTCCTTGCGAGCCGACGTTGTAGCCGTAGAGCACCCCCGACGGCACCGCGGTAGTGGGGTCGGCGGGTGGCAGGTCGGGGGAGGTGAACGGGTAGGACGCGGCGACGGCCGGGGTGTCGAACGTGCGGGTCAACCCCAGCGAGTCCAGCCCGAGCGGCAGCGTGGAGACCCAGCCCTGCAGCGCCCGGTAGGTGGCGGGTTTGGCGTCCAGCAGCAGCGACGCGCACAGCGACCGCAGCGCGGACACTTCTTCGGCCAGCGACACCTCATCGGGGGCGTGGACGGTGAGGTACAGCCCGAACTTGAAGAGGCGTCCCTCGCCGCGGGCGATGCGCCGCGACATCTCGGCGGCGTCCTCCGCGGCAGCGTCGAGGTCGGGGTCGTCGAGCCGGTCGTGGCGGGCGTTGTGCCGGCGGGAGGATTCGAGCTTGGCGCGCTGGCGGCGCAGCCCGGTGGCGGCGGTCGTCGGGTCGACGGGCTGGACGTGCACGGACACATCCAGGCGGGCCGGGTAGGTCAGCAGCGGCGCGAGCCACCCGGGATACACCTCCTGCGGGTATCCGGTGACGCCGAAGCTGGCGACGAATTCGTTGCCGACCTCCAGATGACGGGCGGCCACCGAAAGCGAGTCGGGGGTGAACGCGCCCGCAGACCCGCTGCGCGCGCTGTGGTGCCGGATGCGAGCCACGGGTCTACCTGCTCTCGATCTCATCGTCGTAGTCGACGTCGTCGTCGTCCGACAGCCACGGCCCGGACCGCGACGACGTGTCCGGGCGCCGTAAGGGCGGCTTGTGGTCGCGTACGGGGTGTGGCACCGGGGTCGGTGTGTCGTCGTCGGGGCCGTAGAGGTCGGTGAACGTGGTGGTGCTCGTGACGACGTCGTCGGCGGCGGCCAGCTGCGCCGAGGGCGGCAGGAAGGTGTCGGGATTGCAGGCCGAGGCCAGCACCCCGGTCGCCGCGCCGGCGTCCAGCGGGGTCACCGCGATCCCGGCGGAGGTGAGCAGCTCGGTGGCTTCGTCCAGGCGGCGCACCAGCCGCTGCTCGGTGGCGTGGCGCGCTCGCTCGTCGACCGGCTGGTCGCCGGGACGGCGGCGCCGCAGTGAGGTCGACGCGGCCGCTGCGGTGCGCAGCGGTTCGCGCAGCACGAGCAGCACCTGCCGGCGCAGCAGGTCGGCGTGCGCGGACAGCTCGGCGAGGAAGTCGGCGTGATCGAGCGCGGCGGCCTCGAGCGCCGGGTGCGGGAGACCGCCGGCCCGATCCCGCAGCTGCGCGATCTGCGGGACGAGATCGAGCCGCTCTGCCCGCACCAGGATTTGCACCGGAGCGGTCAGGCTGTGCAGGTAGCGGGCGAACGCGGCGACCAGAGCCTCCTGCTCGCCGGGGGTCCGCAGAGAGAAGTTCACGGTGCCGCAGGCCGCGATGACCGCGAGCCCGTCACTGCCCAGGTCGACGACGCCGGCGCGGGCTCCGGTGTCGGCGACACCGGTGGCGGGCAGCTCCAGCGGCGCGGCGGACACCGATTCCGCGCCGGTCGCGGCTGAGCGCAGCGGACGGCCCCGGGGTCGCGTCGCCGGTTGCTGCGCGGTCAGCCATGCCGGAGCGGGGCGCACGCCATCCGGTGCGGCGACGCGATGCCGCGGGGACAGGTGCTGGCGGATCGCGGCGAGGACGAGGCGGTCCAGCGCCACCCCGTCCCGTTGCCCGAGGGCCAGCACGGTGACCGCGAGCCCGGCCGGCACTGCGACGATCAGGAACACCGGCAGGGGCACGAGGGTGCGGGTCAGCGAGTACAGACCTGCGAGCAGGAGACCGGCGACGCCGAGGATGGCGATCTGCCGGGCGGTGAACGGGCCGAGGATGCGGTCGGGGCGGTCGACGTCGGCGGGGACGCGGACGGGACTGGTCACGGCAAGGGTCCTCACTTCTTCTTCGGGGCCGGGCTGCGCCGCGGCCGTTTCGGCAGGTCGAGCGGCAGCGGCAGCTGCACCCCGGCGCGCGGCGTCGGCTTCGCCTTCAGTGGCGGGGTGGGATCGGGCGGTGGTGCCGGTGGCGTTTTGGGTTGGCGGCGCACGCCCAGCGGCAGCGGGTACTGGCCCGACGCCAGCGGCCGGTTGCCGGTGTAGGCGTCATGGGGGCGGCGGCGCGGCGCGCGGGCGGCCCGGTTGATCTGCCCGGACGGGGTGATCAACCCGGGCCCGGTCGGCCGAGCCGGCGCCGCGGGTGGGGTATCGGCGAGGGTGTGCCGGGTCGGCCGGGCCGGGGCGGGCCGCAGGTGGATCGGCAGCATCCCGGTCTCTGGCGCGATCAGCGCGTTCGGCAGCGTCGCGGGTGGGCGGGCGTTGCGGTTGATCCGCCCGTCGGCGGTCAGGAGGCCGGGCTGGGGCACTGGCGGCGGTGCCGGTGGGCGGTCGGCGAGGTCCTCGGCCAGCGACCGGCGCCCGACGCGGTCGGGGTCGCGGCGGGTGGTGATCGGCAGCCCGAGCTGGTCGCGGGGCAGCGCGTTCGGCAGAGGCTCGGGCGTCACGGCGCGCGGGTTCGGTGTCACCCGGCGCGCCTCGCCGGTACCGCTGGCGGTGAACAGCGACAGCTGGCCCGGACCCGGATGGCGATCGGTCAGTGGCGGGACGGGTTCGAGCTCGCCCAGCCGCGGCGAGCGCGGCGCGGCCGGCCGGGTCCGGCGGACGCGCATCGGGAGCATGTACTGGCCCGTGCGGGTCGACGGGGGATCCACCGGCGGGTGCCCGCCGCCGCGCTCGCGAGGAGCGGGCCGTCCTCGGCGTCCGCCGAGCGCGGTGGTGGCGCCGCTGAGCAGTCCCATCGTCTTGTAGGCGAGCACGCCGCGCACGACGCGCCCGATCAAGGAGGGGCGGCCGGAGCGCAGCGGGGCAAGGAACCAGAACGGGATCTTGATCAGCACGTACAGCAGCGCGCCACACAGCAGCAGGTTCACCACCGCCGAGGGCGTCGGGCCGAGCACGGTGAACCCGCCGGGGGCGAAGAAGATCTTCACCGTGACGACCAGCGTCAGCGACTGGCCGACCTGGATGGCCAGCACGCCGCCGTAGCCTTTCCACCAGAAGAAGGCGACGCCTTCGATGTGCGGGAGGGCGTGGCACATCAGCGCGATCGGCGCGGCAGCGATCAGCAGGATCGTCACGATCACCCGCACGGCGAAGACGACGAGCAGCACCAGCAGCAGGGCCACCAGCGCCAGGCCGAGTACGCCGAGGAACAGGCCCCCACCGTGCAGCGAGCCTTGCACCATGGTGATCAAGCTGCGGGTCATCGCGGCCGGATCGGTGCCCTCACCGAGCACGGCGGCGGAGAGGGCGTTGGCGATCTGGATGCCCTTGGTGGCCAGGAACAGCGACAAGGTCCCGGCGAGAAACCCGACCACGAGCCGGGGCGCGAGTTCCTTGATGGTGTAGCGGGCCTGCAGCGTCTGGTAGCCCATGATGATCAACCCGGCCAGCAGGACGAGCACGCCATAGGCGGTGAGCAGGATGTGCCACGACCCGGTCCATACCGCACCCAGCCCCGGGAGCTGGTCCGGTTCCGGGGTGGTCAGCAGCGTCTTGCCGAGCAGGTCCAGCAACGGGTTCAGCCCGGCGGCCACGACCGCGGCGAACAGCGCGGTCGCGGCGGCGACCATGCAGCCGGTCAGGTTGGTCAGCCCGCAGCTCGCGGCGTCGCCGGTGCCGTTCGGGATCGGTGCCGGGGGCGGGACGCTCGGGTTGAGGGTCGAGGGCTGGGGGATGCAGTCCAGGCCCTGGCACGGGCCTTCGAGCGAGGGTGCGCAGCCGGGCAGGATCGAGCCGGGGAAGCATGAGGGCGCGGGGGTCGGCAGACCGGTCGGGGGTGGCAGCGGCGTGGCCGGGATGGTCCGGGTCGGGCTGGCGCTGGGCAGGTGACAGGCCGGTTCCGCCGAGCCGGGCGTGCAGCTGGGGTTCGGTGGCAGCGGCAGCGGCGGCACCTGCTGCGGCGCGGCGTGGACGGGGGAGGCGGCGCGGTCGGTGCCGGTCGAGGCACCCGCAGAGGCCAGCGCGCCCAGCAGCGTCACCAGCAGCACGCCCGCGACGACGAGGATCCGGTGCCGCCGTGGTCGCGAGGGACGGTCCAGGCGGCCGGCGTCGCCTGCCGGGCTGAGCATCCGCCGGTGCGGTGAGGTGGCGGCGGGCATGGCTACAGCCCGCCGACGATGGTCTTGAGGATCTCGACGACCAGCGGCGCGAGCGCGGCCAGGCCGAAGCCGATCCCGGAGGCTTTGAACGCTTCCTTGGCCTTCTCGACTTCGCCGGGGTTGCCGTTCGCCATCAGGTAGCGCAGCCCGCCGATGGTGAAGAACACCAGCGCGATCCCGGCAAGGATGCCCATGATCCAGTTGCGGATGTTGGACAGGACCTGATCGACGGTCTGGGCGAGTGCGACGTAGGTCACCGTCTCCGCGCGTGCCATCGACCCGCCCAGCAGCAGAGCCGCGACGGTCAAAATGAGGCCGACAAGTACCGCCAAGCGGCGCCACAACCGCACTGACGTCGGACCAGCCGCAGCCGCGCTTGGCACGCGCCGTCGAAGGCGAGCAGCGGTCCGCGGAGCTGCGCCGGCCAGGCTCGGACGCCGGTCCCGACGTGTCGGCAGGCGGCTTGCATGACTACGGCGGCAGGCGGCGCGGAGGCGGCAGCGGCCCTGGATCAGTCGCATGACGGAACCTCCTGAGTCAAGCCCGGCAAGGCCGCGGACTCGGGCGATCGCGGGGGAGCGGACAGGCGGGTTCCGCGTTCGCCAACTCGGCATGTCCGGGTGTGCGGGGACGCCGGGCGGCGCTGGTCCTGTGCTCGCGGCGGTGTCACGGTGCGTAGCCGAAATGCGGAGGGCGCGACCGGGGTGTGCCGGCGGCTGTCTGCTTCCGGTGCGGTCTCGGCGGCCAGGTGCGAGGCGAGGCGCGACTCGGCGCGTTGACGGGTCTTCTTGGCCGCCTCGTAGGTCTGCCCGCGCGCCTGCGCGGCCTCGGCCAGCGACAGTTCGCCGAAGCGGGTCGCGCCGATCAACGAGGCCTCTCCGGCGGAGATCACGCCGGCATCGACGGCGCCGAGGAGGACGAGCTCGGGATGCGTGCTCAGGGGAGGCGGCGGGCACGACCGGAAACCGGCAGCCGGCGCAGCCAGGACCCCTTGCAGTTCCTCGTCGCCGGAATCACCGACTGGCGCGGCGGCGTGCAGCGCCTCGCGCAGGGCGGCACGCCCCGCCCGGTAGGCGGCCCACCGCAGGCGGACCAGGATCCTCGGACGGTCCAGCGCGACGGTGGTGAGCGCATCGAGGAAACCGGTCAACACGGCGGCGTGGATGTCATGGACCTCGCCCCGGGCGAGCGCGGTCAGCTTCGCTGCGACCCGCAGCAGCCACGGCAGTGCCAGCCCGACACACGCCACCGTCCACGTTCCGCCTTCCGTACGGGACCGGGTGACGAGCGCAGCCCAGGCGGCATCCCGGGACGGCTGGGGCCCGTCCTTGTCCAGCAGCAGCGCGCCAAGCTCATCCAGCGGCACGAGCCGCGCCGGCAGCCCCGGGATCGGGCGGCAATCCAGGGCGACCGGGTGCGGTCCGGTGACCAGCCAGTCGAACGCGGTGCGAGCCGCGTCGAAAACCCCTGGCTGGGTGACAGGAACAGGGCGACGACGCACAAAGAACCCGCTGAAATCGAGGTCTTCCTCCGGTGACGGCAAAGCCATGGCGACAACTCCTCAGGTGTGAACGGTGACGCCGACAGGAAGCCATGCGGGCCGCCTCAAAAGCGCCTCAAAACCGTGTCAAGAACGCCTCAAAATCGCTTCGCTTGCACGAGCGTGAAGCTTCAGCCGCGCCTGTTCGGCCGCGTCGATGCGCCGCCTTTCCCGCAGCGTGAGAGCCTGTAAATGCCGCTTGAGCTGTATTGATCCTGTTTTGAGGCGCGTGTGAAGGCCGTAGCGCCTCAAGTGCGTTCAGTGGCATGCGCGTCGAGGACCGTTCGTCAGGCGGCTATTCGAGAATTATCGTGATGCACCAGGTGGCTCTTCTTGGATCGGTGCGCATGGTGCGTCTGCTGATTCTCCGAGGGGTGCCTGAATGGCGTGGGTGAGATGGACGCTTCTTCTTTTCTTCGATCCGGCGTCCCCGTAAGGCCGTTTTTCCGGAACTAGTAGGTGACAGCACCACTAACCCGCCGGAGCGGTCCCGGCGGCATCTGGCACCGGAGGCCCATTCATGACCCATCGCCCGCAGTCCCCGGACGGCCGTCCCCGCCGCCGCGGGGACTCGACTCGCCCGCCGCGCACCCGCCGCGGGGGCGAGCTCGCTCCCTACCCCGGAGCCCGCACCCGCACCGCCATGGGCGCCGACGGCACCCGCGCTGCCTCGCGGCCGGAAGGCCCGCCGCCGCGGTCGAACCGGTGCACGAGCACCACCTCGCCGGAGCCGACACCGGTCACGGTGTGGACGTGCGGGCCCGACCCGATCGACGCGCACGAGACGTGGCCGGTGCCGATCGTGGAGCGCGTCACGACCGCGTTCACCGCACCCGGCGCGCATGTCGTCCTCGTCGACGCCGATACCGCGTCGACGGCGACCGCGGCGCCTGGAACCGGAGACGCCGCGGCGACCGGCGAGGCCGTCCCGGCGGCGGCGCGGGAGGCCGTCCGTGCCCTCGGCCGCACCGTCACCACGACCGTCATGGACCCGCGCGCGGACTTCGTCGCCGAGCCGTCGCGCCCCTTCTGGGCCGACCTTGTCCACGACGCCACCACACCCGCGGCGGCACCCGTCGAACCGGCCGCGAGCCCCGCGCACGATGCCGCCCTCCGGGACGGTGCCGCGACAGATTCGCGACCGGCGGAGCGGGCCGATCTGGCGCTCGTCTCGCTGCCCGCGTACGTCGCCGAACGGGTGTCGCTCGACCGGCTCGCATTGCTGGCGGCGGGCCTGTTGCGCCGCGGCGGCATCTTCGCGGTGTATACGCACAGTGACGGGAACGGGCGGCAGCTCGTCGACCCGACCGGCGCGATCGTCGCGGCCGCCCAGCATGCCGACCTGCTCTACCTGCAGCACATCGTCGTGCTGCACACCCCGGTCCGGGCGGGGAGTCTGCACGCCGCGCCGAGCGCGGCCGTGGTCGCCGAGTACGAGCGCACTGCACACCGCGCGAGGATGCGCGGGCTGCCTGCACCGCACCTGCGCGCGCACGGCGATCTTCTGGTCTTCGCCCAGCCGGCCGACCCCGGCTCGCCACTCCCGGACACCCCCGCTGCGGCCCCCGCGCCGGGGACCGCACCCGGCCACGGAGGCCTCCGGTGAGCGCCCCGTCGCCCCGTTCATCTGAAGCCGCCGCGGCGGTTCTCGCCCCATTGAAAGGCAGCTCGCCCATGCCCCACCCGCGCCCGTCTCACCCGACCTCGGACACGGCCACCGGTCGCCCCGCACCGCGTGAGGATGACCCGACGGTGCCGATTCCGCGCTCGCTGATCGACGCGCTGGACACCACGACCCGCCGAGTGCCGGGCACCGCGGCGACCGGCCGGATCGACCCTGGTGCCACGCCCGGGCTGGACGGGGCGGGCGCGGTGCCGCTGTCGGTGTGGGTGACCGCGCAGACGTCACCGGCGGCGCAGCGCAAGGGCCGCTACGTCACCGACTCCACCGCGCACCCGGCCAAGATGCTGCCCGCCGTCGCGGCGCACGCCATCTGTCACTACACCTGTCCGGGTGATCTCGTGTTCGACCCGATGGCCGGGTCGGGCACGACCCTGGTCGAGGCGATCGACGCCGGACGCCGCGCGGTCGGGGTGGAGTACGAACCGCACTGGGCCGACGTCGCCCGGGCGAACCTCGAGCTCGCCCGCGAACGCGGCCAGGACGTGGACGGCGAGGTCGTTCGGGGTGACGCCCGCCAGCTGCCGCACCTCTTGCCCGAGAAGTACCGAGGGCAGGTCGCGTTGGTGGTCACCTCGCCGCCGTATGGGCCGTCGCTGCATGGGCAGGTCGTCACGGCGGCGACGGATTCGCCGGACGGGAAGGTGCACAAGTACCACCACCGCTACGGCAACGCCCTGGACCGCGGGAACCTGGCCAACGTCGGTCACCACCGGCTGCTGGCGGGGTTTACCCGGATCCTCGCCGGCTGTGCCGCCGTGCTCCGCCCCGGCGGGCACGTCGCGATCACCGTGCGGCCGTGGCGCGAGTACTCCGAGCTGATCGACCTGCCCTCGCAGATCATCGCTTGCGGCCGCGCCGCTGGGCTGGTCCCGGTCGAGCGGTGCGTCGCCTTGCTGGCCCGCGTCGCCGACGCCGGTCTCGTTGCGCGGGGTTCGTTTTTCCAGCGCGACTTCATCCGCAAGCAACGCGAGAAGGGCCTGCCGTTGCACCTGATCGCGCACGAAGACGTCGTCGTGCTCCGCAAGGTAGTCGAGCCCGTCACCGCGTCAGCTGCGGGCGGCGGCAGCGGGGAGCAGGCGTGAGTGCCCGCGCGCGATGCACCGCCTGCGGGTGGACCGTCTACCGCCGGTGGCCCGAGCGAGCGCGCCGCGCCGCCGACCGTCACCGCTGCCCGCCGGAACAATCGAAGCGCAAGTCGCCGGACGTTGGCGGCCGAGAATGATCGCGCCGACGAACGTCACTGCTGCACTCGTTCTCTCGCCGTTGTTGCCGGGCCGTCCGCGGGTGCAGGGGTCGGCAGCCGGGTGGGTGTCGGCTGGCTGTTACCTCGTGGCGGTGGCGGGGGCGAACTGGGCCAGCTCCTACCACGTGCTCGTCGCGGGACCGTTGGTCATTCCGCTTGGCGCCTGCGTGGCGGGTGCGGTGTTCACCGCCCGCGATGTCGTGCACGAAGCGCTGGGCGCGGTGGGCGTGTTCGCGGCCATCGCCGCGGGAACGGTGCTGTCGGTGGCTGTGGCCGCACCGCGGATCGCGGTGGCCAGCGCGACCGCGTTCCTGCTCTCCGAGCTCGCCGATTCGTGGCTGTATCGCCGGTGGCAGCCGTGCGGGCAGGCGGCGGCGATCGGGGGATCCAACCTCGGTGGGCTGGTCGTGGACAGCGTCGTGTTCGTGCCGTGCGCGTTCGGGTCGCTGGCCCTGCTGCCCGGCCAGCTCGCCGGGAAAGCGCTCACCACCCTGGCGGCGGTCGCGGTCGCGATCGGGGTAGCGCGACGGCAGGGGGTGCGGTCGTGAAGTTCTATCTCGGCGTCCATCAACCAGCGTGGCTGGAACGCGATCTCGGGATCCCGCTGCTGGTGTCGCACCGGCGCCTGGCCGGCCGCCGCACCCTGCCCCGCGCGACCCAACCGTGGGCCGTGGACTCCGGCGGCTTCTCGGAATTGTCGCTGTACGGGCGGTGGCGCAGCGACGCCCGCACATACATCGCGGCGGTCCGCCGCTACGTCGAGGAGATCGGCAACTTGGCGTGGGCGGCTCCGCAGGACTGGATGGTCGAGGCCGCGGTCCGGGCTCGCACCGGGCTGAGCCTGCGCACCCACCTGCAGCGCACCGTCCGCAACTACTTGCAGCTGCGCGAGCTGGCGCCGGAACTGCCGATCATCCCCATCATCCAAGGGGATCAGATCACCGATTATCACCGATGCGCGGACTTCTACGAACGCCACGGCGTCGACCTGGCGGCGTTGCCGCTGGTGGGGGTGGGCAGCGTGTGTCGGCGTTCGCGCACCGGCGAGGTAGAGCGGATCGTGCGGTCGCTGCATGCGCGCGGTCTGGCGCTGCACTGCTTCGGTGTCAAGACGCTCGGGCTGGCGCGCTATGGCGAGGCGATCGCCTCGAGTGACTCGGCCGCGTGGAGTTTCAGCGGCCGGTACGTGCCGGGCTGCACCCCGAGTCATCGCAGCGAGGCCAACTGCCTGCGCTACGCGCTGGCCTGGCACACACGGCTGCACCAGAGGGTCACCGCCACGGCTGCGTCCGGGCCGGTCGGATTCGACCCCGAGGTACGCACGGGGAACGTCACGCGGCGTCGTCGCGGCCCGACCCATCCGGACAACGCCCGCCCGGCGTCTCGACCGGCGCACCGACGCGCAGGCGGCGTCGCCGGTCGTTCGCTGGAGAGAGGGGCGCACTGATGGGCGCGCCTAACCACGGCGGCGCCGCACGCGCGGCCGGCAGCGGCGACGCCGCACATTTCGTGGCGACCGACGGCCCGGTGATCGGGTCGCTGTGCACCGGCCTGGCTGGCCTGGATCTCGGGGTCGCCGCGGTCCTCGGCGGCCGGATCGCCTGGTACACCGAACTCGACCCGCACGCCGAGCGGATCCTCACCGCACGCCTGCCCGGCGTGCCGAACCTCGGCGATCTGCGGGCGGTCGACTTCACCAGCGTCGAGCGGGTGGACGTGCTCACCGCCGGGTTCCCGTGCCAGGACATCAGCGCGGCCGGTCGGCGCGCGGGCATCGAGAAAGGACAGCGCAGTGGCTTGTGGCGAAACGTGCTGGACGCCGTTCGCGTCCTACGACCCGGCCTCGTCGTCGTGGAGAACGTCGCCGCCCTCCGCTGGAGAAACGGCGGGCTCGACCGAGTTCTCGGCGGGCTGGCCGAAGCGGGGTATGACGCGGTCTGGCGTTGCGTACGAGCCAGCGACATCGGAGCCGCGCACCGGCGGGAGCGGGTGTTCGTGTGTGCCGTCTCCCAGCCGGGCCGGGATGCGGATGATGCCGACGCCGCAGGCCCGCGACGGCGAACCCCGCGGCCCGGTCGATCCGGTGCGGCGCCGCGCGGGCGGGCACCAGGTGAACCTCAACGACGCCGTCGACTCGGTGGTCAACCCGGCGCGGCTGCTGCCGACACCGACGGCGGCGGACTCGCGGTCGGCGGCGATCCAGACGGTCTTGAAGCCGGGCCGGCCGATCCCGCCCGGGTGCGTGACGCTGACGGACTCGGTGCGGCTGCTGCCGACGCCGACGGCGTCGGACGCGAAGAACTGCACCCACGGCACCCACGACGGCGGAGCGTCCCTTCCCGACCGGGCACGCGCCCTCACGGCACCGGAACCGGCGCGCGACGGAACCTGTTGCGCAGCAGCAAATTCCGGGGGGGGGGGGGGGGGGTGGGGCGGTTTTTTCCCCC
>NZ_NMUL01000051.1 GCF_002234595.1 Amycolatopsis vastitatis | reverse complement strand
GCAGCGCGGCGGGGGGGCGGGGGGGGGGGGGGCTTCGTAGCTGTCTTTCCCCCGGCGCGTGGGGCGCTGTTGCCGACACCGACCGCGCACGATGGTTCTTCCAACGGAATCTCCGCTGCCTCACGACAAGGAGGCCCGTCCCTCTTGGACACTCTACGCCTGCTGCCCACGCCCCGGGCGACCGACGGGACGAAGGGATGCCCCGCGCAGCGCGGCTCGAAAGGCGATCTGATGCTGCCCTCGGTCGCCGTCGCCGTCACTACGTCCCGCCCGAGGACGAGCGCGCGGAAGGGTGAGGAGTGACCGTGCCGAACGCCGACCACGTACCACGCGCACGTCGCGCCGCACGCGGTAAACGGACGCCGGTGGACTGGGGCGAGTACGCCGCCGCAGTGCGCCGCTGGGAACTCATCACCGGCCGCCTCGCGCCCTACCCGACCCAACCCGGCCGTCACGGACGCCCCGTCCTTGCACCCGCCTTCGTCGAGTGGCTCATGGGCCTCCCGCCGGGCTGGGCCACCGCCGACCATCTCGACTTGCCTCGCACCGCGCAGCTGCGCGCACTGGGCAATGGGGTCATGCCGCAACAGGCAGCCCAGGCGCTCCGGCTGCTGCTCGAGGATCTCACCCACCTGCACTGCACCTGCCGCGCGGCGGGCAGCACACCACCGCAAGCTCCTGCCTGCTCGGGGCGCACCGTCCGCCCGGGCACCGGCTCGACGCGTCTCGTGCCCACCGCACGCGGTCGCCGCACCGGCACCAGCCGGCGTCACTGAATTCGCGGTGTTGTGGGTGAGCCGTCTCGCCGGAGCCCTGTCTCGCGGCGCCGCGCTTCACCCACATCCCCATCACCCGGAAAGAAGGGGTTGTCATGCCCGCGTGCAGCCGTACGCACCGACCCAACCGCCTGCGCCGCTGGGTCCACACCACCCGGCACCGCCTCACACCGCGGCACCTGCGGCGGCCGAATGGTTGCGTCACCAGCCGGCCCGGCAGCCACGTCGACCGGTTCCCTGCTCGACCTGACTACACCGCTCATCGTGGCCGGCACCTCGGTTGGGCTGGTGTCGGTCGATCGGTGCAGCGCCCTGATGGCCGAACTGCGCGGCAGCCGCCTCATTACCCGCGTCTCACCAGCCGAACGCCGTGCTACGTGCCGAGCACACGCCGCCGGTATCCCGATCGCGGTCACAGCTCACCTCGAAGTGCTCGTCTTAAGGGCTCGCCCACGACGTCGAACCGGCTGCCGCGCAGGTCCTCCGGCCAGCCGGCCACGGCGTCGAGAACCTCGGCTGGAGGCGAGCGGCATGACCACGCGAATTTTTGCCGTCGGCAGCAGCGCGGCGATCGGAGCGGCTCGGATATGTCGGGAAGCAGGGCGGCATGAGCACGCAACCGCGGCGCGCCAGGCCTGACAGGCTGTCGTTCGCCTTGAGTCCGACGGTCGTGTTGGAACAGCTCGTTGACGGCGTGCGGACGACAACTCTCCCCAGGCGGGGCATCGAGCCGAAGATCGGCGATCCGGCCCAGGTGCCGACCGTCCAGCCACCGCAGAACCTGCCGGTTGCCGCGCTCATTGACCGCGCGCCCCGGACCGCAACGTTCTACGCCGTGACGACCATCGACACTCGAGGGCGCCTCGCCGATCGATCACCTTTGCGCGTCCTCGGCTGGCCGCCACTCTCGCGGATCTCCATCGGCACGATCAACGGTGAGCTGATCATCGTCCGGCGCTGCGACGGCCCGGACACCATCACCGGTCAGGGGCATGTTCGTCTCCCCGCGCGGATCCGGCACCTGTGTCGACTTGAGCCCGGCGGACGCCTTCTCGTCGCGGCCTTTGCACCGCACGGTCTGCTGGCGGTGTACACGAATTCTGCTCTCGACGCGATGTTGCGGGCGTACCACCAGGCACTTCGGGCCGAGAGCCGGATCCCACGATGAGCGCTGACGTCGAAGCTGCTCGGCTCGTGCTCGCGAGCCTTGGGGTCACCCCCGAGCAACTGCTCGCGGTGGGTCGGGATACCGACCCATTACCGACCATCCGTGACTACATTTCGCGGGTCGCAAGTGCCGTCCCGCCAGGTACTCGTCGCGCCTACGGCACGTACTGGGGACGCATCGTCGAGGCCTGGGGCGATCGGCGAATCGACGAACCGACGCCACTGGAGGTCAGGCAGCTTGCCGAGGAGGTCAAGGCTCGCGTTGTCGTCCGGAAGAATTCACGTGGAGGACGAAGCGCGGCTGAGCATTTGATCGCCGCCCTCCGGTGTATGTACCGGCACGCCGTTGCCGATCAGCTGATCGCCGAGGCGGACAACCCTGCGACACGCGTCCCCAAGCCTCGACGGCTGGCCAGTACCCGAAGAGCGTTGCCGAACGAGCGGCTCGCCGAGATCAACGACGTCGCCGCGGCGACCGGAAACGATCCGGAACTCGACCTGCTCATTCTGCGGCTGCACACCGAGACAGCGTGCCGTCGGGGTGGAGCACTCGCACTTTGTCCCGACGATCTCGACTCCGAGCAGTGTCTCGTTCGGTTGCATGAGAAGGGCGAGACGGTGCGGTGGCAACCGGTGTCTCCCACTTTGATGCGTCATCTCCTCTTGCACGCAGAAGAGCGTGGCGCGACCTCGAGTGACCAGCTCTTGAGGTATCGCAGTGGCCGGCCGATCACCGCTCGGCGCTACGACTACTTGTGGACCCGCTTGGGCAAGCACCTGCCGTGGGTAGCTAGGCAGGGAGTCACCACGCACTGGCTGCGACACACGACCCTGACCTGGGTAGAGCGGAACTTCGGTTACGGGGTCGCGCGGGAGTACGCGGGACATACCGGCAAGAGCGACGCTGGCACCACGACCACCTACGTCCGGGCTGATCTCCACGAAGTCGCCGCTGCTCTGGCAGCCATGACAGGCGAGCCCCACCCACTCGCAGAACGCCGCGGGCGAGACCTGGCCAGCGGGCGACATCATGATCGGGCCTCATAGATCCGGCGAGCCGATCCGGAGTGCGGCACGGGGACGTCATGGCCGTCGACCGGTCGTGTATTCGTTCGGTCGTGGGACGGGCGAGGGGGTGATGCCCCTGGTGCACCGCTGCGCGAGGTCGAATTCTCCGGCCTGGCAGGCGCCATCCGGTGTCAGGTCCACCTGTTCATGCTGACCCTCATCGGCCGCAGTTACGAGGGGATGCCTCGGCTGAATTCCGTGGTCCAAGGAGGCTCGAACTCCTGACTTTCTCACTGCCAGTCAGCGGGGGCCGAGTTGTTAATGATCGTTTACAGGTCCGTACGGATAAGACTGTCGTGAGTCGGCGTGTTGTTGCGGTGTCTCAGCGGTCGATCTCGGGACGTGCGAAGCGGATCATGGCGCGGTAGAGGGCGGTGGGGGCTGGCGCCGGGGGCAGCGGCGGGAGCGGGGCGTCCGGGGTGGCGAAGGAGCGGATCATGTGCCCGACGAGGCGGCGCCAGGTTTCGGGTGCGGCGTCGCCGGTGGCGGCGATGACGCCCGCGTTGGCCATGAGCAGGATGACGAGGTCTTCCGGGGTGAAGTCGGTCCGTAGGTAGCCGGTGGCGCGGGCACGGGCGATGAGTTCGAGGAACCTGTTGTAGGCCTCGGCGCGGCGCGCTTCCAGGGCCTTGGCCGCGGGGAAGGTCATGGTCAGGACGTCGGCGAAGCCGCGGTCGGCGGCCTGCATGGCGCAGACGGCTTCGAGGTAGCGGGTGAACCCGTGCCAGGGAGCGGGGTCGGCCAGTGCCTCGGCGGTGGCTGCGGCGTAGGCGTCCATGCGGTCGGCGAACACGGCGGTGATGAGTTCCTCGCGGGTGGCGAAGCGGCGGGAGAGGGTGGCTTTGCCGACGCCGGCCTGGCGTGCGACCGCGGCCATCGAGACACCCAGACCTTCGGTCGCGTATAGGCGGCGGGCGGCGCCCATGATGCGCTCGCGGTTGCGCTCGGCGTCGGCGCGCAGGGCCGGTTCGTCCTGCGGAACTGGCGCTTCGGGCGGTGTCATGCACCCCACACTACAAGTGGAACACCCTTCCCGTTTGTGGTGTTACTCTCGATATCGAAACGGGAAGGCCGTTCCACTTATGGAGGCGATCATGTCCGCAAGCACCCCTGCTCCGTGGGAAGCTGTTGATCCTGTCCTGGTCAACCCCCGGGCGGTGCGTTTGGTCGAGGCGTTCAAGGACGCCCTGGCCCGGATGCGTGACGAGCACGGCCTCACCTTCGACGACCTCAACACGGTGACCACGCTGCTGGAGCAGCTGCGTGACGCCACTGGTGTTCCGTTGTCGTTGGTCGCGATGCCGTTGTTCAGTGAGGTCTTCCAGGGCGGCCAGGACGGATACACGCCCTCGGACGACGTCGTGAGCCCCACCTACGTGCCCGGCTCGCCGCTGATCAGCAATCCCGGCGTGCTGCCCATGCGTCCGGACGAACCCGGTATCCCGCTGGTCACGTCCGGCCGCGTGCTGGATGGCCACGGTGCTCCTCTGGCCGGTGCGGAGCTGGTGATCTACCACGCCTCCAACGACGGCATGTACTCCGGCATCTGGGACGACGGGCAACCCAGGTACAACCTGCGGGCCCGCCAGCTCACCGACGCCGACGGGTGTTACGCCTTCACCACCGTCACCCCTGCCCCTTATCCCGGTGTGCAGGGCGAAGGGCTCGACGACGTGGCTCGTGCCGTCGCAGCGATCGGTCGCAGCACTTATCGCCCTGCTCACATCCACTACGAGATCCACCACCCAGAGTTGGTCTCTTCGTTCCGGGGCGAGGTCTACTTCGCCGGCGACCCGGTCATTCCCGTCGACTTCGTCGGCCCGAAACTGGCCGCGCCGTCGTTGCAGGCGACTGTGGTTCGGCACGAGGCCCCGGAGGACGTCGCGGCCCACGGTTTCGATGGGCCTTTCAACACCGCCGTCTTCGACTTCGTGGTCAGGACCCGCACCAGCCCCGCCACCGCCGTCCATCCACAGGAAACAGTGTGAGCTCCGGCGACGCCGCGGCCTGGATCCTCACCCGTCTGAACACCGCATTCGCCCACCACTACGACCGGCGCGAGTACGACCAGGTGCTGGCTTTGTTCACTCCTGACGCGGTCTACGAGGTCCACGGCCAGGTGCTGCATGGCCACGCCGAGATCAAGACGGCCCTCGACTCCCGCGCCGGCCCGGAACTGACCGTGCGCCACCTCGTCACCAACCTGCACATCCACACCATCCAGGAACACACCGCCCACGGCGTCTCCTACCTGACCGCCTACGCCGGTCCCACGCCTGCCGACGCGGGCCTGGCCCGCCACCCGGCCACGCACGCCGGCCACATCGTCGAGGTGACCGATCGGTACACGGTCCACGACCGCCGCTGGAAGATCGCCCACCGTGTCGCCGAGGACATCCTCGTCCCGGCGACCGACTGACCACCCGGTAACCGCTAGGAAAGGAAACTCATCGTGCCCACCATCGTCATCGTCGGCGCGGGCCCTGGCCTGGGGCTGTCCATCGCCACAACTTTCGGTGACCACGGCTTCGACGTCGCGCTGATCTCCCGCAACAAAGAGAAGCTGGACGACCTCGTCGATCGCCTCGCGGAGCGGGACATCACCGCGGCGGGTTTCACCGCCGACGTCATGGACCGTCCCTCGCTCACCGCGGCGTTGGAGGCCGCCGCGCGGCACTTCGGCGGCAGCGGTGGCATTGACGTCCTTGAGTACTCGCCCGCCACCCGTGACATCGAGATCGCCGGACCGTTGGACGTGACGCCGGAGAACCTGCAGTCGCAGCTCGAGTACAACCTCTACGGCGCCGTGACCGCCGCCAACGCGGTGTTGCCGGCGATGCTCGACGCAGGTGCCGGGACGCTGCTGTTCACCACTGGCGGTGGCTCGGTCACCCCGAACCCGATGTTCGGCAATGTCAACGCCGCCCAGGCCGCCCTGCGCAACTGGGTCCTCAACCTCAACAACGTCCTCGCCGACAAAGGTGTCTACGCCGCACACGTCGCGATCAACGTCTGGATCGGCGCGAACGCCCCGGCAGGCTTCCTTTCCGCCGACGCCGACACCATCGCTACCCGGTACTGGGATCTCTACGAACGCCGCGACCAAGCCGAACTCGTCTACGCGGGCTGAATCGAGACTATGAACATCTTCCTGTGGATCGTGCAGGCCGTGCTCGCCGCTATGTTCGGCATGGCCGGTGTCATGAAAGCCACCCAACCCAAGGACAAACTCGCCGACCGGCTGCCTTGGGTGGCCGACTTCTCGCCAGCGACCGTCCGTTTCATCGGCGTGGTGGAACTCGCCGGCGCACTGGGCCTGATCCTGCCCGCAGCCACCGGCATCGCGCCCATCTTCACCCCACTCGCGGCGACCGGCCTGGCCGGCACGATGCTCCTCGCCGCGCTCACCCATGCTCGCCGCAAGGAACCCGCCGCGATCGCCTTCAACGCCGTCCTGCTCGCCCTGGCCACCGTGGTCGCCTGGGGCCGATTCGGCCCCTACGCCCTCTGACCCGATCATCACCAATACGTGAAGGAAATACACATGCGTGCTTTGATCACGGCCGACTTCGGTGCCACCCCGAGGTCGCTGAGGTTCCCGGACCTGAGCCCGGTCCGGACGAGGTACTGGTGAAGGTCGCGGCCCGCCTCGCGATGATCAGGGTGTGACGCGGGAAGATCGTGAGGAAGCTGCGGCAGCGGCTGTCATGTTAGGACGGTGTGCAGCGGTCCTCGGCGGCCGATCGCCCAGACTGGGGATCACCATCCCCGAGGCGTGAGCGCACCGCGGCGTGCAAGCGGGCGCCCGCTGGGCACTGGTCCTGAGAGGCGATCACGTTTGGTGTGTTCACGATGTTCTGGACAGCACTCACCTTTCCTGCTCAGCGCACCGCCGTTCGACTACTCGGTATAGGTCTGTTCTGCCCCGCGGGACTTGCCGGATTCGTTGCCGCGCAGCGCGCCGGGCTTCTACGCGACCGTCGCTGCCCGCAACAGGGGCGGGCTGGGCACTGGCGCTTGCGGCCTTCGCGCTGGCAGGTGTCGCAGGCGACGGCGGCTCGGTGGGGTCCTTGCTCCTCGCGATCGTCCTCCTCGACATCGGCATCCAGGGCCTCGACATCTCAACGAGGTACGCCTGTACGCCCTCGCTCCTGAGGCCCGCTCCCGCCTCAATACGGCCTTTCGTGGCGTGCAACTTAGTCAGCGGGCGATCGGCTCGGCCGCCGCGACCGCGCTGTGGTCGGCGGGCGGCTGTGGTGGCAACGTCGATGGCGGCGCGGCGCTGTGCCGGCTCGGGCTTGTGGTGTGGGCCGTCGGACGGCGGGGGCGCTTGCACCGACGACGTAGAGCGACCGGCCCTCGGCCGCAGCGAAGAGCCCAGCACCGGGGTCCAGCAGTAGTCGCTGCCGTAGAGGATCCGCTCCGTGCCGAACGCGGCGGCCAGAGCCGAGACTTGATGCAGCCTGCTGGGGGTCCCTGCTGGTACCCCTCACAGCGAAGACTCCCATCTCAGATGCGCTTCCGATTGCATGGATGAGTGCCCCGCCGCGGGGCCGGGGCCGGTTTCCCGGCATCGAACGGTCTCCTGAAGTGAAGGATCACCATGACTGGCAAGAATCCGATGATCGAGCTGAACAACGGCATCGACATGCCACGCTCGGCCTCGGCGTCTTCCAGCGCACGCCCGAGGAGACCACCCCCGCGGTGGTGAGCGCGTTGCTACCCCCGGCCAGGCTCCCGAGCCGGACCGACACTACGCAACGTCCTGGCACATCGACCACATGAACGCCGTGCTGACCTGCGAACGCAGTGACCGTGCAGCACAGCGGCGAGCGCGCGCAAGCCGGCCTGTGGCCGGGGTGATACCGGCCCTAGCCCTGATAGCTGTTGCCAGGCCGCTGGCCCCCAAAAAAGCCCCTAACCAGGAGTCATTCATGAACAAGCGGTTCACCACCTGTGCCGCCGCGGTCGCCGTGACGGCCGCTGCCCTCATCTCGGCCCCGTCCGCATCCGCCGGCACCGGGCACGCACCGACACAACCGGTCGTCACCCAGGTGAGGACGGTGTCCGCGTTCGACTACGCCTCCGGCGACGCGCCCGAGAACATCACCGTCAACCCCGACAACACGGTGACGCTCTCCATGCTGGGATCCGTGGCCAACAAGGCACCGACACTGGTGAATCTCACGCCGTCCGGCCACCGCACCACGCTGGCGACCGGCCATGCGGGCGACCAAATCACCGGCAACACGCGCGGCCGCGACGGCACCGTCTACTACAACCTGCAGTCCGACAACGCCTCCCGCTCCGGCGTGTGGAAGCTGCCTGTGGGCGGCAGCCCCCAACGGCTGGCCGCCCTGCCCACCGACGGACTCCCCAACGGTCTTGCCCTCGATACCGCCGGCCGGACCCTGTATGCCGCCGACAGTCTCAAGAGCACCATCTGGGCCGTGCCCGCCGCCGGGGGCCGGGCGACCGCCTGGCTGACCGACCCGGCCCTCGACTCCGACCCGGACGCCACCCTCAAGCTGGGCGTGAACGGCCTGCGCTTCCACAACGGCGCCGTCTGGGTCACCAACTTCAACAAAGGAACGCTGTCGAAGATCCCGGTCACCGGCGACGGCGCCCCCGGCCGGATCCACACCGTGACCAGGGCGCTCGCCAACGCCGACGACTTCAGCTTCCTCAACGAGCACTCTGACGTGGTGTTCGCCGCACAGAACGACCCGGCGGACAAGATCACCGTGGTCTACCCTAACGGCACCACCAAGACCGCACTGACTACTTTGGACGGACTCGCGTCGCCCACCTCCACCGCGGTGAGCGGGAACCGGCTGTACATCACCAATGCCGGCCTCAACGCGCCCCACGACGCGAAACTGCAGCGCGCAGCCATCAACCTCGGACGCCTGCTCACGCCCTAGACCCCTGGGCACCGCTGATTCGCAATCACCGACATACCAAGGCATCCCGCCCCCACGAATCAAGGAGCGTACGACATGATCTCCCGTGAAGACCGCCGCGAGGCGGAACACCAGATCGCCCGCCTGATCTACACCTACTGTCACCGGCTCGACGGCGCCGACCTCGAAGGCGCGGCGTCGCTGTTCGAGAACGCGAGGTGGCAGCTCTCTCCGGAAATCGTCTGTCACGGCAAGGCCGAGCATCTTGCCGCCCTGAAAGAGCCCATCATCGTGTATGGCGACAAACTGGGCACCCGCCACATGGTCGGCAATCTCATCACCGATGTTGCCGACGACGGTCTGACCGCGCGCAGCATGTCCTATGTGATCAGCTTTCAGGTCGTGGAGGGCTTCCCCCTCCAGCCCATCTACCAGGGCCGCTACGAGGACACTTTTGCCCTGACCGACGGCGAATGGCATTTCGTCTCCAGGACAGTTCACAGCGACGGCATCGGAGATATGAGCCACCACCACAAGAGCGCCTGAATCGATGCAACCACAGCCCATGAAACGAACGCGGATACGCAAACGCCGTCATTTCCCAGGCTGAGAGCGCGGTTCTCGACACCCGTTCCAGCGTGAAGGCTCAGGTCTTTGACCTGGGCCTTCCCGCGGTGATCAGTTATCGCGTGCCGGATTGCTGACCGATGCGTGGAGGTAGCCGGAGCCGGCCTCAGTTCTCGCCCTCGGCCTGCGCGGCGGCCTGGTGCTGGGTGGCTGCCCAGCTGGCCAGGAGCTTCAGGGCGTCCGCGGCCGGTGTGCCGGGATCGGCGCTGTAGACGGTGACGGACAATCCGTTCTCACCGGGCAGGTCCAGCATCTCGTGGACGAGTTCCATGTTGCCGACCGCGGGGTGGTGGAACCGCTTCGTTCCGTCGGTGTAGACGTGGACGTCGTGGGCGCCCCACATGGTGCGGAAGGCGTCGCTGCGGGTGGACAGCTCACCGATCAGGTTCGACAGCTCACGGTCGTAGGGGTGCTTGGCGGCCTCGACCCGCAGCACACCCACCGCCGCCCGGGAAATACGCTCCCAGTCCACATAGAACCGGGTGGCCCGGGGGTCGAGGAAGGCGAACCGGCAGGTGTTGACCGGCTCCACCTCGAACACCTCGCAGTGCAGGGCACGAGCAAGCGGATTGGCCGCCAGGATGTCCATGCGATTGTTGCGCAGGTACGCCGGCTGGTCGTGCAGGCCCTCGATGAGGCGCAGCACGCTCGGCCGCACGACCGCCTTCTTCCGGCGATGCCGGACGCGGGCCGGGCCAGAATTGGCCGCACGCGCCAGCGCATACAGGTGATCGCGTTCGATGTCGTTGAGCCGCAGAGCCTGAGCAAGCGCGTCCAGAACGCTGTCGGAGACCCCGCCGAGGTTGCCGCGCTCCACGCGCGTGTAGTACTCGACGCTCACCCCCGCGAGCGCCGCGACCTCGGCGCGGCGCAGCCCGGGCACCCGGCGCTGCCCGTACACCGGCAGGCCCGCCTGCTCAGGCGTGATCTTGGCGCGTCGGGACTTGAGGAATGCGCTGACTTCGTCCCGGTTGTCCATGAAACCAGCGTAGAAGACAAGTCGGCTGGTGGGAGTCCCTGCCATTACCTCCCGGGTCGTGACTCTCCGCAACCGGGGCGGCCGTCGCCTGGTCGAGTGCCTCGCTCTGAGGGGCCACGGCTGTCGACGCACCGCAGTAGTGGGCGAAGACACATCGCATCGTCGGGGGAAGGATCACCATGCCGACGAAGCCGCGTGCAGCGGAAGGGGCTGGCCATCGACCGGGGCGGCAGGGCAGGGCCGTCGTGCTGGGCGTCGCTCTCGCCGGCCCGATGACACGGCGCTCGACGTGATCACGGTCGCCGACCAGATCCTCGCACCGCTCGTCGGCGAACGGGGTCAGTAGCTGACCGGAAACGGTCGTCACACCGAGCAGGGTGATCGCCCCGGCCATGCCCCGAAGGGCGGGGCGAGCGCGCAGGCGGCGAGGGCGAGAGCCGAGGCCGGCGTGATGAGCGGGATCAGGCGGCCGGCGGTCGAGGACGTCGCCGAGCGGCACGATTCCGGCGGCGTAGCCCATCTGGATTACGGTGATCAGCCAGCCCGCGCCGGCCCGAGAGGCGTGCAGGTCGTCCGCGATGAAGTCGATCAGGTCCCAGGACCCAGTACGGATTGCCGACGGCAAGGCCGCCGGCGAACGCGAACCGCAGGGTAAACGAGCGGGTCATGCCCCGCGAGGGGTGGTGGGCCGCACCGCTGAGCTGGTGGAAGCGGACACGAGACTCTTTCGGGGGATATGAGGATGGAAGCCGGGGAGGGCTGTGGCCCGGCTCTTACGCGGAGGGCGTGTAGGGGTGGTGCCCGTCGGCGACCAGGGCCGCAGCACTGCCGAGCCGATGAATCCGGTCAGGAGCACGTTGATGGTGGGCAATGGACAGAGAACCGGCTTTCATCCGCGCGAGGGAGTTCACGCTGTGACGGGTATTGGCAGGGACCCCCACCTGCCCATTCGGTTTCTTATGCTGGACGCATGGACAACCGGGACGAAGTCAGCGCATTCTTGAAGTCCCGACGCGCCAAGATCACGCCTGAGCAGGCGGGCCTGCCGGTGTACGGGCAGCGCCGGGTGCCCGGGCTGCGCCGCGCCGAGGTCGCGGCGCTCGCGGGGGTGAGCGTCGAGTACTACACGCGCGTGGAGCGCGGCAACCTCGGCGGGGTCTCCGACAGCGTTCTGGACGCCCTCGCGCAGGCTCTGCGCCTGGACGACATCGAGCGCGATCATCTCCACGTCCTGGCCCGCGCGGCCAACACGGGGCCGCCCCGCGTACGCCGCCGCCCGAAGACGCCCACCGTGCGGCCCAGCGTGCTGCGCATCATCGAAGGGCTGCACGACCAGCCCGCCTACGTGCACAACAACCGCCTGGACATCCTGGCGGCCAACCCCCTCGCCCGTGCCCTGCACCACGAGGCCCTCGAGCAGTACCCCGCCAACACCGCCCGCTACGTCTTTCTCGACCCGCGCTCCACCCGCTTCTACCCCGACTGGGAACGCGTGGCCCACGACGGGGTCGGCGCCCTGCGGGTCGCCGTCGCCAAGCACCCCTACGATCGTGAGCTGTCGAACCTGATCGGTGAGCTGTCCACCCGCAGCGACGCCTTCCGCATCCTGTGGGGCGCGCACGACGTCCACGTCTTCACTGAAGGCGTCAAACGGTTCCACCACCCTGCGGTGGGCGACATGGAACTCGTCCACGAGACTCTCGACCTGCCCGGCGAGGGAGGACTCTCCATCACCGTTTACAGCGCCGGACCGGGCACGCCGGCCGCGGACGCCCTGAAGCTCCTGGCCAGCTGGGCCGCCACCCAGGAGCAGGACTCTGCCGCCGCGCGGCCCGGCACCGAGCGCTGAAACCGGCTCCTGCCCGTCCTCTGAGCTTCTTGTCTGGTAACGCTGTCTCGGACAGTGGGAGTCCCGCTTCGTCGTTTCGGCAAGGCGGAAGAAGTCACTTCCCTGGTTGCGTTCTTGTCCTCGGATGAGGCGAGTTTCATTACCAGGTCGAGTGCCTCGTGGACGTCGGAATGGCCGTATGAGGGCCGGCCGCCTCTGACCGCTTTTGCCTCGAATTGACCGCACGCTCGGGCGATATCCCAGCTACGGCATCGATTCACGCAGCAATAGGAAGGAAAATCTCATGTCGCGCATCTTCGTCACAGGTTCCGTGGAGGGGCTCGGCCGCAGCGCAGCCGAGGCCCTGATCTCGGCCGGTCACGAGCTCGTCGTGCACGCCCGAAACGACCGGCGCGCAGACGCGCTCGACGACCTCGTCGCCAAGGGAGCACACGTCGTCGTCGGGGACCTGGCGCGCATGGACGACGTCCGGGCTGTCGCCGAGGGCGTGAACCGCCTGGGCAGGATGGACGCGGTGATCCATAACGCGGGCGTCGAGCAGGGTGCATCGCTTCTGCCGGTGAACGTGGTGGCGCCGTACGTGCTGACTGCGCTCATCGAGCGGCCGGCACGGCTCGTGTACATCAGCAGTGGAATGCACCGAGGCGGGCGGCCGGACCTCACGGACGTGGACTGGTCAGGCGCGCGCCGGACGCACTCCTACTCCGACAGCAAGCTGTTCGTCACGGCGCTGGCGCTGTTCATCGCCCGCACGTGGCCGGACGTGTTCACCAACGTTGTCGACCCCGGGTGGGTGCCCACCCGCATGGGCGGGGCAGCGGCCAGCGACGACCTCCGTCTCGGTCACGTCACCCAGGCATGGCTCGTTGGAAGCGACGACCCCGAAGTGCAGGTCACCGGACGGTACTGGTTCCACCAAGCACGCCAGCAGCCGGCTCCGGCCACTGGGGACGAGGCATTCCAGGAAGAACTCGTCTATTCGCTGGCTCGTTACACCGGTGTCACTCTCCCTTGAGCTGTGGCGCGTCGGGAGACTGCTGACAACCGGCGGTTCTCCCTGTCGGGATTCGGCAAAGCCGTCAGTCGTGATCGCGCCCACCGGCGCCACGCTCCGCTCACGGTCCGAGAGGGCGCGTCAGCTCCCAGCTCGCCGCACCGGCCCGGGGCGCCTGCGGTTCCGTGTCGACATTGCTGTACCCGGACGTCACCATGTGGAAATGCCTGGTGAAACGGACTTTGTGGACTCGATACTTTTCCAGCACGCGTAGCCACAGAACGCGCATACCAGCGGTGCCGGATGTTTGGCAGGGCTCGCTCACCTCCCGCCGGGCGGGGGCATGATCAGCTCCGGTGACCGGCGCGCTGCGGGCTGAGAAATACCTCGCATCCTGCGCGCCGGCGATGAAGGCGCCGACCCCGAGGAGGGCCGGGCGCTGCGGTGCGACGCCCACAACACCGCACTGCGCCCCTGGCCCTCCTCGCCCGCGCACGCGGCACTGTGGCCGGCTGCGCGACGAGCATCACATCGACCGCACTGCGCTCCGACAGGTCCAGGCCGCTTCGACGTCGAGGAAGTACGCCTGTCCCGTACCGAGTTCACCGAACAGGAGATAACTCGCCGCTCGGGTAGGACGACAAGACGCGGCGAGCCCGCCGGCGGCGGTCAGTCGAAGCGACGACTGCCCATCCAGGCGACGACGTCGGGGTCCCGGTGGTCGATGACACTGCTGGCGCCGGTGTCCAGGGTGGCGATCCGGGCCATCTCCTCCAGCGAAAGCGTGAAGTCGAAGATGTCCAGATTCTCGGCCATCCGCTCGGGCCGGGCCGACTTCGGGATGACCACGATGTCCCGCTGGACGAGCCAGCGCAGGACGGTCTGGGCGACTGTCTTGCCGTGCGCGGCGGCGATCCCGCTCAGCACGGGATTGGTGAAGAGGTCGTCGCGTCCCTGGCCGAGCGGGCCCCAGGATTCGAGCCGCACCCCGCGCTTGTCCATGACGTCCTGGTCGACCGTCCGCTGGAAGAACGGATGGGTCTCGATCTGGTTGACCGCCGGGGTGATCTCGTTGTGGTCGATGAGGTCGATCAGCCGGTCGGGGAGGAAGTTGGAGACACCGATGGCGCGGGTCGCGCCCTGCCGGCAGAGGTCCTGCATGGCCCGCCAGGAGCCGTAGATGTCGCCGAAGGGCTGGTGGATCAGGTACAGGTCGAGACGGTCGAGGCCGAGCTTGCGCAGCGAGGTGTCGAAGGCGCGCTTGGTGCGCTCCTCGCCGGCGTCCTGGATCCACAGCTTGGTGGTGATGAACAGCTCGTCCCGGGGGATGCCGCTCTTGGCGATCGCGCGGCCGACGGCGTCCTCGTTCTGGTAGCCCTGGGCGGTGTCGATGTGGCGGTAGCCGGCTTCGAGCGCCTGGGTGACGACCTGCTCGGTTTGCTCGGCCGGAACCTGGAAGACACCGAAGCCGAGGATCGGTATCTCGACGTCGTTGTTCAGTGTGACGTTGGGGATGTTCTGAGACATGGTCGATACGTCTTTCTGTCGTGCTGTCGCGGGGAACGGTGCGGTGGCGCGGCCGGTCGGCAGTTCCTGATGGAGAGGGGGAACATCGCGGTGCCGACCTTGCGGGGTCCGGCCCCATACGGGTGACCGTCGGTTCAGCGGTGCTGCGGGCCCGAGTGGGTGAGCAGCCGGCTGAGGCGGATGGGGCCGCGCCGGAGGTTGGGGTCGTGGGGTGCGTTGAGTTCGGCGTTTGGTGATGTATGGCCGGTTTCGACGCGGGCCTACTTGCCCACGAGGCCCATGTGCATCTCGTTGTAGCGGTCGCCCTGCACGCCGACGCGCGACGCCAACGCATCGAGATCCGCCAGCTCGTCGGCGGACAGGCCGACTCGGGTCGCACCGGTGTTTTCCTCGACACGCTCGATGCGGCGGGTTCCGGGAATGGGAGCGATCCACGGCTGCTGCGCGAGCAGCCAGGCGAGAGCGATCTGCCCCGGGGTGGCGTCCTTGGCCTGGGCCAGCGCGGCTACCTGGTCGACCAGTGCCTGGTTGGCAGTCCGGTTGTCCTCGCTGAAGCGCGGGATCGTGGCCCGGACGTCACCTTCGGCGAAGTTGGTGGCAGAGTCGACGGTGCCGGTGAGGAAGCCCTTGCCGAGCGGGCTGAACGGCACGAACCCGATGCCGAGTTCGGCCAGTGTCGGCAGCACCTCCGGCTCGGGATCGCGGGTCCACAGCGAGTACTCGCTCTGGACCGCGGTGACGGGATGCACGGCGTGGGCGCGGCGGATGGTGCCCGCCGCGGCCTCCGACAGTCCGAAGTGGCGCACCTTGCCCGCCTTCACGAGTTCGCCTACCGCTCCGGCGACCTCCTCGACGGGAACGTCGGGGTCCACCCGGTGCTGGTAGAAGAGGTCGATGGTGTCGGTGCGCAGGCGGCGCAGGGAGGCGTCGGCGACGCGCCGGATATGCTCCGGCCGACTGTCGAGACCGGCGATCGCGCCGTCTTCGATGTGCATGCCGAACTTCGTCGCGATGACGACTTGGTCCCGTACGGGGGCCAGCGCCTCGCCCACCAGTTCCTCATTGACGTACGGCCCGTAGACCTCGGCGGTGTCGAAGAAGGTGACGCCCCGGTCGACGGCGGCGCGCAGCACGCCGATCATGTCGTCGCGGCTGCCCGGGTTCGGGCCGTAGCCCTGGGACATGCCCATGGCGCCCAGGCCGATGGCCGAGACCTCAAGGCCCTGGCCCAACGTACGTGTGTGCATTTCGATCTCCTCTGCATCTCGGTCCGCACCCGGGAAGGGGACGGGTTCACTGGCGTGTGCAGCCGCCGTCGACGGGCAGTGCGGCACTGCCGTCGCGGTGGGGATGGACCGGGGCTGGTCAGGCGGATTGCTCGTCTGCGATCTTCTTCAGCAGTGTGCTCGCGGTCATGGCGTTGGGCCATCCGGCGTAGAACGCCAGGTGCGTGATCGCCTCGGACAGTTCCTCGATGCTCAGCCCATTCTCCAGGGCCTTGCCCAGGTGGTACGGGAGCTGCTCGCTGCGGTAGAGCGCGGCCAGAACACTCACCGTGACCAGGCTCCGGTCCCTGGGGGATAGCCCGGGGCGCTCCCACACGTCCGCGAACAGCACGTCATTCGTGATTTGGACCAGCTTCGGCGCGATCTGGGCTAGCTCCGGGGGTGCGGACTGCTTCGTCATGCGATGGCTCCTTGCCGTGATGCGGGCATGTATGCGGCAGATCCACTCGGTGCGAGCGGGGCCTGCCCGACAGCCGCGGCGCCGGCCCCGATCTGTTCCGGGCTCCGGCCGACTGCCGCTGATATCGAGGAAACAGCACGTCATCCGCGTGCGAAAGGCACTGTCCTTAGGGGTACTGACAGGGCCTCCCACGTGCGGCGAGGCGGCTCTACGCTGGAGGTAGGGACATCGCTCACGACATCCGCGAATTCCTCGCCACCCGGCGCGCGAAGATTCCCCAGCCGGCCGGGCTGCCTGCTTCGGCAGCAACCGGTGGGGTGCCGGGACTGCGCCGTGAGGAAATTGCGCTGGCTGGTGTGAGCATGGACTACTACGTGCGCGTCCGAGAAAGTCCTGAACGCCGTCGCGAACGCCCTCCAGCTTGATGACGCCGACGCGCCCACCTGTACGACCTGGCCGCCCTGCGCACCCGACCCGCCGCGCCAGGAAGCCGTGTGGACCCATCCCCGCCGGCCCGGGCTTCTTCCCCGGCTGGGCGGCATCGCTCCATGGTCAGGTCCGCCGAGACCGGCTTCATTCTCACCGCCTACCAGTCCAGTCAGCGAGAACCTGGGCTACGGGTTCGACCTCCCCGGGCGGGCCGGCAACCGTGGTCGTGGACCGGGAGAACCGGGGGGCGGGCGCGGCCTGCGCAACACCGTCCGGGCTGACGATCGTGTTCCGGGCGGCGAGCTGGGGATGGGTCGGCACCTCGCCGAACGTCAGCACCGGTGTGACACAGGCGTCCGTGTCCTCGAAGATCGCCGTCCACTCGTCGCGTGTCCGGGCGGCGAAGATCTCGGTGAAGCGCTCCTTGACCGCCGGCCAGGACGGGACGTCCAGCTGCGGCGGGAGGTCTGCCGGGTCGATCTCGAGGCCCTTCAGCAGCTCAGCGTAGAACTGCGGTTCGATGGCGCCAACGGCCATGAACTTGCCGTCTGCGCACGTGTAGGTGTCGTAGAACGGGGCGTATCCGTCGAGTAGGTTGACGCCGGGGGCGTCCTGCCAGGTCTGCTGGCCGAGCATCGACCACACCATTTGCACGAGGATGCTGGTGCCGTCGATCATCGCCGCGTCGACGACCTGGCCTTGGCCAGAGCCGCGAGCCTCGAGAAGCGCAGCGAGCACCCCGATGACCAGCAGCATCGAACCGCCGCCGAAGTCACCGACGAGGTTGAGCGGTGGGACCGGGCGCTCGCCGGAACCGCGGCCGATGGCGTGGAGGGCACCGGTCAGCGAGATGTAGTTGATGTCGTGTCCCGCTCGAGCGGCCATGGGGCCGTCCTGCCCCCAGCCCGTCATCCGGCCGTAGACGAGCGCAGGGTTCCGGGCATGGCATTCGGCCGGGCCGACGCCCAGCCGTTCGGTGACCCCGGGACGGAAACCCTCCAGTAGCACGTCTGCCTTCTCAGCGAGCCGGAGAACGCTCTCTCTGCCTTCGCGCAACTTCAGGTCCGCCGTCACGCGCCTGCGGCCGCGCAGGGTGAAGTCGACCGCCTGTGATTCTCTGTCGGTGGGCCGCTCGATCCGAACGACCTCGGCCCCCAGATCGCCCAGGATCATCGCCGCGTGCGGGCCGGGGCCGATTCCGGCGAGTTCAACGACGCGTACGCCGGCGAGAGGTCCGTTGCGGAGGGTCACGGATGCCTTCCTGTTCGAGCCATTTCCCGGGAGGCAGTCCCGGTGCTTTCTGTGCTGCAATTCTTCTGACAGCGCGTCCCAGTGCGACCCTCTGTGGCACTCGTCGTGGACGAGCCCGAACAGGGCCATCTCGTTCCCTTATGTGTCGCGATCGCCTGGGACCGTCCATCGAACGGAAATTCGACAGAGTGTTGCGTGTTCCGCAACCATCCAGTTCAGCTATGAGAGTGCTCGTCAACGGTGAGTTGAGTCGCCAAAGGTGCTGTCAGGAGGGGGCCCGACCTCGATGAGGCCCGATTTGAGGCACAGCCTGCCGTCACCGAGGACGGTTTCCCACCCGAAAATGCGCGAGGACGTGTCGTCGGCGTAGATCCGCGTCGTCAATGTGTCGTCGAGCAGAACCGGACTGCTCATCCGCACTGCGATCCGGCGGACGCGCGAAACGTCGTCGTCGCACACAACTCGCATCACGTCCTGCGCCGCGATGGCGAATGTGCAGTTCCCCTGGTTGATCACATCGGGGAACCCGAACGACTTCGCCACCTCGACGTCCAGGTGGACCGCTTCGGTGTCACCGGACGCCTTCGAGTAGCGGAGCGACTGGTCGGCATCCAGGCGGCGAGCCGCGGGAACCCCACCAACCTCACGAGTCAGGGATCCAGCCGGGGATCTGGCTTGGTCGATGTCCTCTCCGGCCGGCGCGGGCAGCGACGCCCCCCTGATGAACATCGTGAAGATCTGGTCGACAACCGGACGGTCGTCGTCGTCCACGGACAGGGCTCGAGCACTCAGTGTCATGCCTGTCGATGCCGGGGCTGCCCTCACCACTGCCGCTCGCGTCCATAGCCGCATACCGGCCGTGATCGGTGCAGACAGCCGGATGTCCTGCTCGCCGTGCAGCGAACGGGAGTAGAGCTCGGGATCGAGAGTGCCCTTGAGCATCTCGAAGGCCGTGTCCCAGGCGGGGACCACGGCGAACACGGGGTTCGCGTACTTCCCGGAGGTGCGGTCCGGGTTGGTGTCGTTCGTGGCCTCCGCGTACGCCGCGAGCCGGCTCTCGTCCACTGTGAACGGGCGGGGATCACACCAGACCCCGATCTTCGACAGGTCGGGGAGCCCGGGTCGCCCGCCCGCGGTAGGCCCGGGAGCGCCCTCGGTTGTCACTCGGCGACCCACTTGACGGCCTCGTCGACCGATGCCCGCTCGGTCCGGAAGCCGTTGACGGGATGGTCGGTGTCGGAAAGGCCGAACGAGATCCCGCAGACGACGTCCCGCTCATCGGGGATGGAGAAGTACTCCCGGACCAGGTCCGACTGCATAGCGATGGCCGCCTGGGCGATGGTCGCGATCCCCAGACTTTGCGCCGCGGCCAGGAACGTCGACACGTACGCACCGCAGTCGACCAGCCCGTACGGGCCGAGGCGCCGCTCCGAGGTGATGACGGCTAGGTGGGGCGCACCGAACATCCGGAAGTTCTCGAGCATCTGCTCGTTTCGACGCCCTCGGTCGCCGCGCTCGATGCCGACGCTCGCGTAGAGCGCGTAGCCGGCGGCCCGTCGCCGGTCCTGGTACACGCCGACGTACTCGCTGGGCTCCGGCACGTCCGTCCTCATCGGGCGGCTTTGCGCCGCCTCGTAGAGGGCCTTCCGGAACCGCTCCGTCCCCTCGCCGCTGGTCACGATCACCTGCCAGGCTTGGGAGTTGCACCACGACGCGGACTGCTGCGCCATCGTCAGCAGGCGGCGCACGGTATCCCGGTCGAGTTCGTCGGGCAGAAACGCCCGACAGCTGTGCCGCTCGTGAAGGATCTCCTCCAGCACAGCGGCCCTGTCGAGCGTCGCGTTCCGTTCCCTACCAAAGCTTGTGCTCATGGGCCCTCCGAACTCATCTTTGTCACTCGACGCGAACCTGCTGGACGGCAGATTCCCCGGGCGTGACTGCTCCCTCTGGCCCGCGACCTTCCGTATCGGCAACGTCCGCGACTGCGGTACTGACGTCCTGGGTCGGAGTCGGGGCACCGGGCTGACCGGTCATGATCTGGAGCCAGTCTAACGGATATTAGACAGCTGCGGAAGGCGACCTCCGTTAAGGTCTGCTCGTCTCCTGTGCCGGCGTCATCCGGCGCTCCGGAACGGCGGCTGGAACGCCCGGCGGATGAGGCGGACGGTCGTCTCCAGCAGCTCTGACTTCGGGGTCCGCTCGGGCGTCCACCACTCGGCCGCTGAGTTCAACGACCCCATGAGCAACTGGTAGGCGACGTGCCAGTCGATGGCGCCGCCGATTGCGCCGCTCTCGAGAGCCTCGTCGAACAGCTGCTTCCACAGCCGCCCATACTCACGCCTCTGCACCATCAGGCGGTCCTGCATCTCCTGGGGGAGATGGCTGAAGTTCCGCGTCGATGCAGCCGAGAACGAGGAGATCGACAGGACGGCGTCGAGGTGAGCGGTCGCGGCCGTACAGATCTTGTCGAGCGGGGACACGGAGTCGGGGAGAGCGGCGAGAGCTTCCTTCGCCCGGGCGATGATCAGGGCTTCACCCTCGCGGATCACACTCTCGATCATGTCTTCACGGTTGGGGAAGTAGTAGTAGATCGTCGCCGCCTGCAACTCTGCGAGCTCGGCGATCTCCGCCATCCGTGTCCCCCCGTAACCCCTGCTCCGGAGCACCTCGGCGGCGGCTTCCAGGATTCGAGTCCGCGTGTCACGGCCAGGCTGTGCTGCAGCGTCCTCTTCGTCGGCTCGCCTTGTGGACGCAGAGACCACGATGCCTCCCCAATCGACAGCATGATAGATGGATCATCAGTCTAGACGGCGACGACATCGAGGGTCCGCCGTCATAACACTTTGCCTTGTCCGTGGCCTTTACTGAGGACAGACACGGGCTGCCCCGACCGGTCACTCTTGACACTGGAGGCCTGCCTATCTAACTTTCATTAGAGAGATGCCCCTGCGCTGAGGATCACCGATGTTTTCAGTAGGTCACCACCTCGACGGGGCTGGACGAAGGAGTGTCGACATTCCTGCCATCACCGACCTCTTGTCGCGGAGCTACCAGGCGTACGAGCCCCGCCTCGCCGTCGTGGACTCCCACGGCGTACTCACCTTCGGCGAGCTCGCCGAAGCGGTCCGCCGGGTGGCCGCCGGCCTGGTCGAGCTTGGCTGCACTCCGGGCAACCGCATCGCGATCGCGGCCTCGAATCGGACTGAGTGGACCGTCGTCGAGCACGCCGCCTACTTCAGCGGGCTCGTCCGCATCGGCCTGCTCATGCGCTTGCACGTCGAGGAGATGGCGCAGATCCTGGCGGACGCGGAGCCGACCGTGGTCGTCGCCGAGGGCAAGTGGCTCGACGAGACGGGGATCGCGTGGCTGCCGTCCTCGGTCCGAGCGATCGTGAGCATCGGGCCGTCCGCGCACGCGACGGTGACCTACGACGAACTGCTCGCGCGTCCCGCACCGGCTTCGTTACCGAACCCGAAGCCTGAGGACGACACCCTCTTCTATTACACGTCCGGATCGACGGGCACGCCCAAGGGTGTCCAGCACACCGGTCTGGCCGTCGGCGCCATGGTCCGCAATCTGCTGGAGGAGATGCCAGACATCGGGCCAGGGGACGTCGTGCTGCACAGCGCGCCGCTGAGCCACTTCAGCGGGTGCGTCGGCACGGCTGTCCTCGCCGCGGGTGGCGCTAATCTTCTCGCGGCGACCTTTGACGTGGACCGGATTCTGGCGGCGATCGACGAGTCGCGCGCTTCCGTGCTCGTACTCGTTCCCACCCAGCTCAACATGCTGACCGCCGAGGTTCTCCGACGCCGTCGGGACGGGCGGGAGGTCCGGACCCAGAGCCTGAAGGCGATCATCTACTCGGGCTCGGCAATCGCCCCCGATCGCGCCCGCGACGCGCAGGACGCGTTCGGCCAGATCCTGATCCAATTCTACGGGGCGTCCGAAGCACCGCTTCCGCTGACGGCGCTTCACCCTGCGGACCACTCCGCCGACATCGTGGACTCGGGCGGTCTCTCGCGCCTGGCGTCCGCTGGCAGGCCGACAGCCCACGTCGAGCTGCGCATCGTCGACCTCGACGGCCAGGAGTCACCCGCCGACCAGCCGGGTGACATCCAGGTGCGCGGGGAGCAGACGATGCGCGGCTACTGGCGCCGGCCCGACGCCACGGCCGAGGTCGTGGACGCGGCCGGGTGGATCACCACCGGAGACATCGGCTACCTCAGCCGCGAAGGCTACCTCTACATCGTCGACCGCAAGAAGGACATGATCGTCACCGGCGGGTTCAACGTCTACCCGCGTGAGGTGGAGAACACGATCGCCAGACTCCCCGGCGTCCGGGACGTCGCGGTGGTCGGCGCACCCAGCGAGAAATGGGGCGAGGAGGTGGCAGCCTTCGTCATCGCCGACACCGGGACGCCCCTGACGTCCGCAGCGATCGTGGAGCATTGCCGCTCGTCGATCGCCGGGTACAAGGTGCCGAAGCAGGTCCATCTCGTTGCGAGCTTCCCGACCACGCCGAGCGGGAAAGTCAAGAAAAGAGTCCTCGCGGACCAGCTCTGGGCGGGACAGGCCAGACGGGTCTGACCTGATCCGCCGTCCCGGCCCGCCCGACTGACCAGGTCCCGGTTGGACGGCTCACCTGATGATGCCTTGGCACAGCGGGTTTCTTGAGAACGTCGCCACTTCAAAGGAGAAGACATGGCCCGTGAACTGACTCAGTACTGCGCGTTCGCCGATGCCGGATGGCCGGGAAACACGATTTTCACGGAGTACGACATCGCGCCGGATGGGGGAGAGGGGCAAGCGGTCCCGGTAGCCAACAGTCATGCCGCGCCGCCCTTCGAGGCCTACACGGGTGACGTTCCGCAGCATGTTGTCGGAATGCCGAGGCCCCACTGATGGCCACCGAAGATGTCCTGCACTCTGGCGAACCCGCGGTGGGGCAGCATCGCGATGAGCCGGCGACCAAACGCCGAAAGTTCACCCCGCGACAGCGGAAAGCGGTCATCGCGGGTGCTGTCGGCAACATGGTCGAGTTCGTTGACTGGGCCATCTACGCGACCTTTGCCCCGATCTTCGCGACCCAGTTCTTCGCGCCCAGGAATCCGACGGCAGCGTTGCTGTCGACGCTCGCGGTCTACGCGGCAGGGTTCGTGATGCGGCCGATCGGCGCAGCGCTGCTGGGGATCTTCGCCGACCGCCACGGTCGCAAGAATGGCCTGGTACTCACCGTCGGTTTGATGTCGGGCGCCTCTGCGGTCATCGCGATCGCTCCGACCTACACACAGGTCGGCATCCTGGCACCCCTGCTCCTGCTTTTCGCGCGGCTGATCCAGGGCTTCTCTGCGGGTGGTGAGTTCGGGTCCTCGGTGGCGTTCATCGTGGAGTGGGCGGCTCCTGGCCGTCGTGCGTTCGCCGGATCCTGGCAACAGGTCTCGGTCGGTGCGGGCACGTTGCTCGCGGCGGGGATGGGAGCCCTGCTCACCGGCGTGCTCGACCAGCAAGCATTGCAGAGCTGGGGATGGCGAGTCGCCTTCGGTGCCGGTGCCGTACTAGGGCTGGTTGCGCTCTGGTTGCGCTTCTCGATCTCAGAGACGGAAGCGTTCGCTAAGGCCACGAAGCGGCCAGGACCGCGGCGCAATGCATTCGCGGCAGTAGTGCGGGACCACCCGCGGGCAGCCCTTCGTGTCATGGGCATGACGATCCTGCCCGGGGTCGCCTTCTTCATGTGGGTCTCCTACATGCCCGCCTATGCGCACCTGACCACGGGTTTCCCGTTGCGTGAGGCCCTGCTGGCGAACACGATCGCGCTCGGCATCTACGTGATCGCAGTGCCCTTCGGGGGGCTGCTCGCCGATCGGGTCGGCCGCAAGCCGGCTTTGGTCGCCTTCGCAGCCGGCTTCGTCGTCTTCACCTGGCCCGCCCTGCACTTCGTGGGAAACAGCTTCGCCGGGCTCCTGGTCATCGAGATCATCGGAATGCTACTGATCGTCGGCTACACGGGCACTTGTGCAGCGGTCATGGCGGAGCAGTTTCCCGCCGAGGTGCGCACCACCGGCATCGGACTGCCCTACGCCGTGTCCATCGCGCTGTTCGGCGGAACCGTCCCGTACGTCGTGACCTGGATGAACTCGAGCGGGCTGGGTGGGCTGGTCTGGCTCTACATCACGGTCGCCGCAGCCATCAGCCTCATCGTCTACGCGACCATGCCCGAGACCAAGGACCGGGTGCTCACATGAGTGTTAGCGCATCGACCTGGAGCGAGGCGATCCGCTCGGCCGCGAAGCTCTATCCGGATCGCATCGCCGTCGTCACCGACGGAACGCCGTGGACCTACGCGGAAATCGACGACTATTCCTCGCGCGCCGCGAACTTCCTCCTCGAGGAGGGCCTGCATCCGGGCGACCGCGTCGCCACGCTGATGTACAACGACGTCAACCACCTGATGCTCCTCCTCGGGTGCGCGAAAGCCGGCCTCGTCCTCATGCCGATCAACCGCAGGCTCAACGCCGTCGAGCTCGAGCAGGTGCTGCGTCTCGCGGATCCACATCTGGTTGTGCACGATCCCGAGTTCGCCGACAGCGTCTCCGCGTTCTTCGCCGGCCACGCCGGGCGTCGTTTGTTGCCGAGGGCGATGGGCGGGCGCACCCTCGCGGACGCGATCACCTCCCGCTCGTCGGCCGATCCCGGTGTCCGGGTGTCGCCGACGGACATTCAGGTCATCCACTTCACGTCCGGCACCACCGGCACTCCCAAGGGGGTGTGTCGCACGTACGCGAGCAATATCAGTGTCTCGCGCGACACCTTGGCCGCCATTCCCCAAGACGAGAACTCCGTCTGGGCCTTCGAGTTCTCCTTCACCAGCGCGTCGTTCTGGGGCATCGGCGCACAGGTCTGGCTCGTCGGTGGCACGCTGCGGTTGTCGCGGAAGTTCGACGCGCCGGAGATGCTGGAGGCGCTGCGGACCACCGTCACCCACGCCGTGCTGGGACCCACGATGTGGGAGATGCTCCGCCAGGCGGCCCAGTCGCGCTCGCTCCACAGCAAGACTTTGAAGGCGGGGTTCTGGGGTGGGATGCCCATTCGCCGTTCGTCGGCCGAGCGCCTTGTGGAGTGGTTGGGCGTCCCGTTCGGGTCCGCCTACGGCCTCACCGAGGCGCCTTGCCTCACGTGGAACGCCGGGGACGACGCGCGGAAGGCGCCGACCGCGGTCGGCAGGCCCGGCAGGTCCACCCGCATCCGCGTCGTCGGCGCCCAGGGCGAGGACCTCACGGACGGCGGGCTCGGGGAGATCCTGGTCAAGAGCGACGTGACGGCCAGTGCGTACTTCAACGCACCCGAGCTGACCTCCGAGACGTTCGGCCCCGAATGGCTCGCCACCGGAGACATGGGCGAGTTCGACGCCGCGGGCAGGCTACACGTCCTCGACCGGTCGAAGGACTTGATCATCAGCGGCGGCGAGAACATCTACCCCGCCGAGATCGAGGCCGTCATCAGCCAGCTCGCGGTGGTTCAAGAGGTCTGCGTCCTCGGTGTCCCGGACGATCGTTGGGGCGAGGTTCCCGCGGCGATCGTGCGTCCGGTCGCCGGGGCGGCGATCGCCCCGGATGCGGTCCTGGAGCACTGCACAGCGCGGCTGGCGCGGTACAAGATCCCCAAACTGGTGGGTGTCGTCGCGGAGATCCCCAAGGGCGACCTGGGCAAGTTCGAGAAGAAGAAGATCCTCGCGGATCTGGGTTCCTATTTCCCGACCGATGTGGGAATCGCGACCTAGAGGACGGCTCGGTCGCCCACTTCGGCGCCGATCGTGAATGAAGGAGTAGTAGTGGAGAACGATCTTCGGTCCGACTCGGGCTCGGGTGCGGACGCCCGGGACTACGATGCGATCGTCATCGGGGCCGGCTTCGGCGGGCTGTACATGCTGTACAAGCTTCGCGACGACCTCGGGCTGCGTGTACTGGTCCTGGAGGAACAGGACGGGGTCGGCGGCACCTGGTACATGAACCGCTATCCGGGCGCCCGCTGTGACACCGAGAGCGTCGTGTACAGCTACGGTTTCCAGGACGAGCGCATCGCTGACTGGCGGTGGAGCGGCAAGTACCCGAAGCAGGACGAGCTCCTCCGGTACTTCGACTTCGTCGCCGACCGCCTCGACCTGAAGCGGAGCATCGAGTTCGGCACACGAGTGTCGGGCGCGACGCTCGACGAGTCCGGCTCGACGTGGACCGTGAACACGGCGGACGGCCGGTCCCTCCGCACGCAGTTCCTGATCTCAGCCGTGGGCATGCTCGCCTCCGCTCCATACGCGCCGAAGATCCCCGGCCTCGAGAAGTTCGCCGGGACCTTGGTCCACACCGGCGCGTGGCCGCGCGAGGGCGTCGATCTCGCGGGCAAGCGGGTCGCCGTGCTGGGGACGGGCTCGACCGGCGTCCAGACGATTCCACAGGTAGCCCAGCAGGCTGAGCACCTCTACGTCCTCCAGCGGACGCCCCAGTTCACGATCCCCGCTCGGCACCACGAGTACGACGACGCCACCTGGGCCGAGATTCAGCGGCAGCGTCCGGCGCTGTTCGAGAAGGCCCGGTGGTCTCTGGGCGGGTTCCCGTGGGAGCACAACGGCAAGTCGGCCCTCGACGTGAGCAGCGAGGAGCTGGAGGCCGTTCTCGAGGAGATGTGGGCGCGGGGCGGTTTCGAGTTCCTGTGGGGCTCGTACAAGGACCTCCTCACCAACCCGGAGGCGAACAAGCTGGTCACCGACTTCGTGAAGGAGAAGATCCGTGCCCGGGTTGACGACCCGGTGACCGCGGAGAGCCTCGTCCCGAACGACCATCCCCTCGGCTCGCGCCGACCTATCGTGGACACCAACTACCTCGAGACGTTCAACCGGGACAACGTCACGCTGCTGGACCTGCGCCGCGACGCCCTGGTCGGCATCACGGAGACCGGGGTGCGGCTGGAGTCCGGCGAAGTCCCGCTGGACGTCCTCATCCTCGCCACCGGGTTCGACGCTGTGACGGGCCCTTACCTGCGGATGGACCTTCGAGGACGAGACGGCAAACGACTCGCCGACAAGTGGGAGACCCACGGCCCCCGAACTCACCTCGGATTCGCCACCTCCTGGTTTCCGAACTTCTTCATGGTCGGCGGCCCGGGCTCGATGTTCATCAACTACGCCATCCTCATGGAACAGCACGTCGAGTGGCTCGCCGACCTGATCGCGCGCGTCCGAGAGAGCGGCGCCAAGGTCGTCGAGGTGCACGAAGACGCCGAGGTCCACTGGGCCGAGCACATCAACCAGCAGGTCGACCGGACAGTCATCCCGCTGGGTGGCAAGAGCTGGTGGACCGGGAGCAACATCCCGGGCCGCGAACGCCGTACGCTCTTCTACTTCGGCGCCTACCGACGCTATCGCACGATCTGCGACGAAGAGGCCGCCAGCGGCTACCAGAGCTATGCGATCTCCTGACGCGCCGGCGACGGCTCCGCGGAGGTCGACGTCGTGAGGTTGACTGCCGACGAGCTTCAGGCGCGTCTGTTCGCCCACCGTGCTCCCGACACGCCCGACGGGGTCGACTGGGAGCAGGAACGCGACGCCATGGAGCGAGGACTGAGCCGCGCGAAGGTGTACCCGGGGTCAGCGATCGATGAGGTCGCGATCGCGGACGGGGTACCGGGCTCCATCGTCCGGGCGCCCGAGGTCGCGACCAACCGTATGGTGCTGCTGCTCCACGGCGGAGGCTTCTGCATGGGCTCGCGACACACCCACCGCGCGTTGGCTTCCTGGCTCTCGGCCCGAAGCCATGCCGCGGTACTGGTGCCCGACTACCACCTGGCGCCGGAGCACCCCTATCCGGCCGGGCTCGACGATGCCCACGCCGGTTGGGACTGGGCCGTCAAGGAGGCGGGTGTCGGCGCGGAGGAGGTCGCGATCGTCGGCGACTCCGGAGGAGGCGGCCTGGCTGCGGCCCTCACCCTCCGCCTCCTCGAAGCCGGGATCCGGCCGGCCTGCACCGTTCTGTTCTCCCCCTGGGTGGACCTGACGATGCGGAGCGCGGAGTACCAGGAGAACGCGGACCGCGATCCCGTGGTGCGGCTCCGCTTCCTCGAGCAGGCGCGGGACGCCTACCTCAGGGCAGGAGCGAGCGCATCGGATCCGCTGGTGTCCCCCGTCGAGGCCGACTGGCGCGGCGCGGCGCCGGTCCTGATCCAGGCGTCCACCGACGAGGTCCTGGCCGGGGACGCCCGACTTCTCGCCGACGTGCTCCGGGCAGCGGGAGTGGACTGCACGCTGGACATGAGGGCCGCGATGGCCCACGTGTGGCAGCTGTACTGCGGGCTGATCGATGAGGCGGAGCAGTCGGTCGCCGATGCCGGAGCCTTTCTCCGGACGCACTTCGACAGCGTGCGGGACGCGCCCTGACCTGGCGTCCGTCGTGCGGACGCACACCCCTGTCCACACCCCTGTCGGCTCGCTCCGGCGCGGCCGCCCGCTCAGCCGAACATCGTTGCTCGACCAGGAGGCAAAATGCCCAACGCAGTTCTCGTCGATGTCGTCCGTTCCCCGATGGGGAAGGGGAAGGCGTCGGGCTCGCTCGCGTCCGTCCATCCGGTGGAGCTGCTCGCGCAGACCCTCCGCGCTCTCATCGACCGCACCGGCGTCGATCCGGCCGCCGTCGAGGACGTGATCATCGGTTGCGTCACGCAGGTGCGGGAGCAGGCGGCCACGCCCGGGAGGTACGCGAGCCTGTCCGCGGGTTTTCCCGTGCATGTCCCCGCGACCACGATCGATCGCCGGTGCGGGTCGGGTCAGCAGGCGCTTGCCTTCGCCGTCCAGGGCGTCATGGCGGGCGCCTATGACATCGCCATCGCCGGCGGTGTCGAGTCGATGAGCCGCATCCCCATCGGCAGCAACCGCGGCGACGCCGACACCTTCGGCCCGGGGGCCTGGGCGCGTTTCCCCGGCATGGTGAACCAGGGCGTGTCGGCGGAGCTGGTCGCCGACAAGTACGCGCTCTCCCGCACGATGCTCGACGAGCTCAGCGTCGAGTCCCACGCGCGGGCGCAGCGCGCGAAGGAAGCCGGGCTGTTGGGCCGCTCCATCGCACCGATCACCCGACCGGACGGCGTGGTGGTCGAGGCCGACGAGACGATCCGGCCGGGGACCACGGTGGAGACGCTGGCTGCGTTGGCTCCGGCGTTCGGGTCCGAGGCCAACCGGACCGCGCACCCGAACATCGACTGGAAGATCACCGCAGGCAACTCCTCCCAGGTCACGGACGGCGCCGGGGCGGTGCTGGTGATGAGCGAGGAGCGCGCGGCGGAACTGAACATGCGACCGATCGCGCGAATCGCAGCGTCGAGCGTCGTCGGCGACGACCCCGTTCTGATGCTGACCGGCGTCATCCCGGCGACGCAGAAGGTTTTAGACCGCGCCAAGATGACGCTGGACGACATCGATCACGTCGAGCTCAACGAAGCCTTCGCCTCGGTGCCGCTGGCCTGGCAGGCGGAGTTCGGCTACGACTCGGCCCGCCTCAACCCGCTCGGTGGTGCGATCGCTCTGGGCCACCCGCTCGGCGCTTCGGGGATCCGCTTGCTGTCCTCGTTGCTGACCGGCCTGGAAAGTGTCGGCGGGCGCTACGGACTACTGACCATGTGCGAGTCGGGCGGCATGGCCAACGCCATGGTCGTCGAACGGCTCTGACCCGTGTCGGCAACTGGCTCTCCGGGCCGGCTCCGGTCTCTGCGGGATTCCGTCTGCGTCGATCGCGGGGGCTACATGCCTCGTGCTGGGCCGATGCAGGTCTCCGAGCGGGGGCAGCCTGTTGAACTGGGGCGGTACCCGGGAAACTGGTCAAGGGCATGGGCGAGGCCAGGGAATTGATCCACGGGGCGACGCGATAATTGTGTTAATGGAACCCCTGGAGTCGCCACTTGGGACCCGTTGTCCTCGCAATCCCGTGCTTGACCAATCTGGAGAGAGTGGCGTGGCAATAGGTTCAGTGCGCGTTGGCGCAGCCAGTGGTTGACCTTCGCTAGCTGTCTGGGCTCCACTTCCATTGACTTGTCGTCGAGCTGTGGCTAGCGTCGCGCTAGCGCGTGATATTCCGTGCCAATGACGGCACGAAATCGAGGAGTACCAATGACTGTTGCAAACAGAAGTGCAGCGAACCGTGAGACTCAGCGGTCGATCGACACAACCATTCGTTACACGGTTAGCGGTCCCGCTGACGGGCCAACGGTGGCTCTCATCCATGGTTGGGCCTGCAACCGCAACGACTATGACGGCGTCACCAGTTACCTGCCGGACACAATTCGAGCGATCGCGATCGATCTTGCCGAGCACGGGGAGTCACGGTCCACTCGGGACGTCTGGACGATCGCGGAGTTCGCGCGTGACGTGGCGGCGGTACTCGACGCAGAGTCGGTCCACAAGTGCATGGTCGTGGGGCACTCTCTTGGCGGCGCGGTGGCGGTCGAGGTCGGGCGATTGCTTCCCGACATCGTCGAGCACGTGATCACCCTCGACGCGCTCCACTACACCTTCCTATTTGGAGCGCTAGACGAGGAAGCGGCCGACGCGCTGGTTCAGCCAGTTCGCGAAGACTTCCCTGGTTTGGTACGGAGCATGGTCGAGGCGGGTTCGCCGGAGCGCACCGCCCCCGCCCTCAAGGACCGGTACTTCGAGAAGATGGTCGCTGTGCGCCAACCCGCAGGAACGCGCGCGTTCGAGGGCCTGGTGGGTTGGAACATGGAAGAGGCCCTGGCTGATGTGAAGCAACCGATCACCGAGATCGGAGTGCGAGAGATGGTCACGCAGGAAGCAATGGCCTATCTGGGGAACCGCGTCGACTTCGTGCTTGTCGACCTGGGAAGCCACCACTTCCCGTCGGAGTCGCCCGAGGGCACGGCCAAATTGCTGGCCGACATCATGGCGGCGAGGCATTGACGGCGAGAGGCTTTGATTTGATCGGGTATGCCAGCGCCGGCCTCCGGAGCTCCCGGCAGCCAGCGCTTTCAGCGTAGCACGACGTGTCTCGGTCTGTCGTCTGAGGTCATGAGGATGAATTCACCGAGCTGCCCGATGCACGCGAGCGGGTCATAGCCCAGGCGCTGCTGCTGACCCGCCTCTTGACATTGGCTTCCGCCAGGCATCCTTGGATTCGCTTCTGACAGAAGAAAGGCACCGAGATCGATGAACGGCCGTACGGGCTGACGTCAGGTCGGATGGCGATCTTCGGTACGGAATCGCCGCCGGCCGCGGGGTGCACGCGCGGCTGGCTTTGCCTGCGTGTATCAGCAGTTGAGCTTCGTCCCCGCATCTGAGCGCTTGCGCGCCTGGTTGGGCGCAGCCATCACCGACGGCTCTGTCTTGACCAGGAGCGGCAGCATCATCCGGAACCGGCACTACGCCAGCCGCGCCCAAACAACTGCGTCGCCAACCCCTGCACGGCCGGGCCGGTGTCGTAGTCGTACTGAAACCACATGCCCGGTTCCAGCAGCCGCGGCCGGTGCACCCGGGCGGTTGCCGGCCCAGGGCCGTTGCACTCGCTCCACCGTCTAGCGGGGGTGCGCTCGGAACTCCTACTAACCAGCGCCGCGGCCTGTCGTGCGCCACGTCGCCGCGGACCTTGCCCACGGATCGATCAGCATCGGCCGCCGGCGCTGGCCGACCGGCGGTCGCCGAGGCTGCCGCGGTGGGCGTGAGCCGGACGGCTCAGCCTTCGCCGGGGACCGGGATCTCGGTGCGTTCGTCGACCTCGAGAACAGCCTCTGCGTAGGCGTGCACGTGACGGCCCATGCGGCGCATCGCGGCGTCCGGGTCCTGGGCCCGGATGGCCGCGGTGATCGACTTGTGCGCCCGCGCGGTGGTGCGCCGCACCTCGTCGTCGATGAACGCCTCGTTCTCGGTGGCGGCGTAGATCGCAGTGGACAGGGCGGTCATCAGCCCGGTCAGCAGCTCGTTGTGGCTGGCGGTGGCGACCGCGACGTGCCAGTCGACGTTGGCATGCAGGAAGTCGGCGAGGCTGCTGTTCTCGTCGGCGATGGCCTTGTTGGCGGTGTCGAGGCGGGCGAGGTCGGCCTCGGTGCGGTGCCGCGCGGCCAGCTTGGCGCAGTAGGGCTCGATCGCCTCGCGGGTCTCCAGCAATGCCGCCAGCCGGACCTTCTGGCCGCGGATGAGCAGGTTCACCGAACTGGTGATCGAGTCCCGCCCCGGGCGCTGCACGAACGCGCCGCCGCCGCGGCCGGCCTTGATCCGCACCAGGCCTTGGACCTCGAGGATGCGCAGGGCTTCGCGCACCGTGGTGCGGCCCATCTGCGTCTGGACGACCAGTTCCCGCTCGGTCGGCAGCGCGGTGTCTACTTCGAACTCACCTTCCAGTATGCGCTCCCGCAGGTCGTCGGCCAGCACGTCGGACGCCTTGGGCACCTCCATCGGGCTCAGGCGTACCGCGGAGCGGGCGGCGTTGTTCACCGCAGGGCGCGTGCCCGCCATGTCAGTCTCCTCATGCCGTGGCCTAAAGGTCTGACCTAAGATATCATTTCATCGGTTCGCGATGTATTGAACCTGCAGTCGTGTCGTCATCGGTGTAATGCACGAGCATGCGTTGGACGTAGACGGAAGACCAGGGGCTTTTCCGGGACTCGTCCCGGGGCTGACTCGGCCGGTTCGCCTCCGCTGAGGCGGTGGTGGCCGGCTTGACGCCGTGACGCTGGGGAGTTCGAGTGCCGGTTCGCCGAGGAGTGCTGGTTCGATGTCGGATCGCCGGCATCTCAGGGCGGCCAAGCCAGGGACTGCTCGGGCTCGCGCCGGCGGCGGAACAACTCGCCGCTCGGCCCCCGAGGCTGCTATGTCGCGTCAAGTCGCTGCGAGGTTGGTCTTAGATCCGCAGACGCGTTCTTGGGGGTGGTTCGCTCGAGGTCGGGAGCGATCTGCTGGACCAAGGTGGCCAGTTCGGTCTCATGGGTCCTCTGGACTTGCCGAGCAACGCAAACCGCTGATCTTCGCGATCGAAGACGATCAGGGCCTTGAAGTGGTTGATCGGCACGGCGGTGGCCAGGACCGCGCTGTGGCGGATGATCAGCACGACGCGCAAGGGTTTCGCGTACTCCGCCGCGGCGAGGATGGATCAGCTGTTCGGCTGGCCAGTGCTTCGCGTGAGCGCGCACGGCGTCAAGGCTGTCGTCTTGCGACCGCCGCACTGGACCAGTCGTTCGGTCGGCAGGCCTCGACGACACGTTCGCCGCTTCCTCGGGTCGCGGCCGCGTGACGGAGAACTCTGTAGCTTTGGTCAGTCCTTTGTTATGGTTAGTCCAAACCCGATACCCGGTGGGAGAACGCGGTGGACTTTGCACTGACCGAGGACCAGGCGACCATTCGCCAGGCGGTGGCCGAACTGGCCGGGAAATTCGACGACCAGTACTGGCTGGAGAAGGACGCGGCGAAGGAGTTCCCCACCGAGTTCTACAACGCCTTCGCCCAGGGCGGATGGCTCGGCATAACCACGCCGGAGGAGTACGGCGGCCACGGCTACGGCATCACCGAGGCCGCGCTGCTGCTGGAACAGGTGTCGGCGTCCGGCGGCGGGATGAACGCGGCCAGTTCGATGCACCTGTCGATCTTCGGGATGCATCCGGTGATCGTGCACGGCTCGGAGGAGCTCAAGCGGCGCACGCTACCGCGGATTGTCAACGGCGACCTGCACGTGTGCTTCGGTGTCACCGAACCGGGCGCGGGCCTGGACACGACCCGCATCACCACGTTCGCGCGCCGCGAGGGTGACGAGTACGTAGTCAACGGCCGCAAGGTGTGGATCTCCAAGGCTGTGGAGTCGGAGAAGATCCTGCTGCTGACCCGAACGACGAAGTTCGAGGACGTCAAGAAGAAGACCGACGGACTCACACTGTTCCTCACCGACCTCGATCGGTCGAAGGTGGACATCCGCCCGATCCGGAAGATGGGCCGCAACGCGGTCACCTCCAATGAGCTGTTCATCGACGACCTGCGGATCCCGGTGGAGGACCGCGTCGGCGAGGAGGGCCAGGGCTTCCGTTACATCCTCGACGGTCTCAACCCCGAGCGGATGCTGCTGGCGGCGGAGGCCCTTGGACTCGGCCGGGCCGCCCTGCGCGCCGCCGTCCGCTACGGCAACGAACGCGAGGTGTTCGGCCGCCCGATCGGGATGAACCAGGGCCTGCAGTTCCCGCTCGCGGACTCGCTGGCCCGGCTGGACGCCGCAGAATTGGCACTGCGCAAGGCGACCTGGCTCTACGACAACGGTAAACCGTGCGGACGCGAGGCGAATACGGCTAAGTACCTGTGTGCCGACGCCGGTTTCCAAGCCACGGACCGTGCACTGCAGACCCACGGCGGCATGGGGTACTCGGAGGAATACCACGTCGCGCGGTACTTCCGCGAGGCCCGCCTGCTCAAGATCGCGCCGGTGAGCCAGGAGATGGTCCTGAACTACCTCGGCTCACACGTGCTCGGACTGCCGAGGAGCTACTGATGTTCCGGCTCGACGACCGATCCGTACTCGTCACCGGGGCGGGTGATGGTATCGGCGCCGCCGCCCGGCCGTTCGCCGCGGCAGGGGAACGCGTCCTTGTCACCGACATCGACGAGCAGGCCGCCAAGGCGACGCGGCACGCATTGGCGACGCGGCCGATTACCGCGCGCTCGACGTGCGCGACTCGGCCGCCGCGACCGCGGCGGCGCAGCAGGCGGCGGCACTCACGGGGGGTCGACCCGGTTCTCATGCGTACCGGTCCCATCCCGGCGACCCGGAAACTGCTGGAGCGCAACGGGCTCACGGTCGGCGACATCGATCTGTTCGAGGTCAACCACGCGTTCAGCTCCGCCATCCTGGCCTGGGAGCGCGAGCTGAAGCCGGACATGGACCGCGTCAACGTCAACGGCGGCGCGATTGTCCTCGGCCACCCGGTCGGCGCGACCGGCTCGCGGCCGGTGGCCACGATCTCGGCCGAACTGGAACGCCGTGACGCCGAGCTAAGCCTGGTTACCATGTGCTGCGGTGGGGGTGTGGGCACCGCCACCTCGATCCGGCGGCTCGACCGATGATCGAGCTCGCCCGCCACGTGCCGCCCGGCGCCGGGATCTGGTGGGGCCAGGCCAGCGCCGAGCCGACGCCCCTGGTGCACGCCCTGCTCGACCAGATCGGCGAGCTGGGCCCGCACCGGGCGTTCTGCGGCCTCACTTGGGACCAGCGGCTCACCCGTGAGCTGCCGGAGCAGCTGTCGCTGGTGTCCTACGGCGCGCTCGGCGAGCTGCGCCGGATCAGCCGGGCGGGCCGGCTCACCGTCGTCCCGTGCCACTACTCGGCACTGCCCCGGATGTTCGCCGAACGGGCGCTGCCCAGCGACGTCGGGTTCGTCCAGGTGTCGCCGCCGGACGCCGGCGGGTTGTGCTCGCTCGGTGTCGGCGCCGACTACGCCGCCGACGCCGTCGAGCACACGCCGGTACTGCTGGCCGAGATCAACCGCCGGATGCCCGCCACCACCGGCACAGTGCGCATTCCGCTAGAGCGGTTCGCCGCGGTGGTGGAGACCGACCGGCCGCTCGCCGAAGCCCCGGCCAAGCCGGCGGACGACATCGAGCAGGCCATCGCCTGGCACGTGGCCGAGCTGATCGACGACGGCGACACGCTGCAGATGGGCGTGGGATCGCTGCCTTCGGTGGTGCTGGACCGCCTGGCCGGGCACCAAGACCTCGGCTTCCACTCGGGCATTATTTCCGATGGGGTGCTGCGGCTGGTGGAGAAGGGTGCGCTCACCGGCGCCCGCAAGGAGATCGACACCGGCGTCATCGTCACCGGCGCCGCCCTGGGCACCGCCGAGCTGTACGACCGGCTGCCGGACCTCCCGGTGCACTTCCGGCCGGCCAGCTACACCCACGCATCGGAGACACTGTCCCGACTGCGGTCGTTGGTGTCGGTCAACTCCGCCATCGAGGTCGACCTCACCGGCCAGGTCGGCGCCGAGGTCCGCGGCGGTGTCTACATCGGAGCGGTGGGCGGCCAGGCCGATTTCAGCCGCGCCGCCTCCCTGACCGGTACCCGGTCGATCATCACCGTGCGGGCCCGCTCCGGCACGCATTCCACCATCGTCCCGGCGCTGCGCGGCGGCACAGTCACCACATCCCGGTCCGACGTGGACGTCGTGGTGACCGAGTACGGCGCCGCGCACCTGCGGGGCTGCGACCTCGCCGAACGGGCACGGCGGCTGATCGCGATCGCCGCGCCCGAGCACCGGGAAGCCCTGTCGAGAGGAGCCCATTCATGACCACCCGGCGACCGAGCAGCGTGCACATCCGAGAGGTCGGCCCGCGCGACGGCTTCCAGAACGAGCCGGAGCACATCCCTACCGAGCAGAAGGTGCGGCTGGTCAACGCGCTGGCCCGCGCAGGCCTCAAGCGGATCGAGGTCGCGAGCTTCGTGCGCCCCGACGTCATCCCGCAGCTCTCCGACGGCGTCGAGGTGCTCAACCGGATCGACGTACCCGACGACGTGCGGCTGACCGTGCTGATTCCGAACAGCAGGGGCCTGGACAACGCCCTCGAAGTGCGCGAGAAGTTCCACGAGGCGGCGATCTTCGTCTCGGCCTCGGAGACGCACAACAAGCGCAACGTCAACCGCACCGTCGCCGAGACCATGGCCGACAACGACAAGATGGCCGCCCGCATCACCAGCGAGGGCCTGGACTGCGCAGCCGTGATCGCGACGTCGTTCGGCTGCCCGTACGAGGGCAAGGTCGAGCTCGACCGGGTACTCGGTCTCGCCGAGCGGTTCGCGGAGGCGGGAGCCACCGAGATCGGCTTCGGTGACACGACTGGCATGGCGAACCCGGCCTACGTCTCGAAGTTCTTCACCGCCGCACTGGAACGGCTGCCCGACGTCGAGGTCACCGCGCACTTCCACAACACCCGCGGCCAGGGGCTGGCGAACGCCTTCGCTGCACTGGAGGCTGGTTGCGAGAGCTTCGAGTCCAGCTTCGGCGAGCTGGGAGGCTGCCCCGTCCCGCCCGGATCGACCGGCAACATCGCGACCGAGGACCTGGTCAGCATGTTCCACGAGATGGGTGTCCACACCGGACTGTCACTGCCCGGGCTCATCGACGCCGCGCGCGCCGCCCAGGACGTCTTGGGGCGCAGCCTCACCAGCCATTCGATCGTCGCCGGACCCGTCAACTGGAACTGAGGGGAAGCACATGAGCAACCGCGTCACGCTTGTTACGGGCGGTGCGCCAGGTATTGGGCAGGGCATCGCACAGACCCTGGGCGAGCGGAGCGGACCACACGTCGGTCCGCTCATCAAGGTCAAGTATAGGAAATAGCTTCAGCTATCTGATTGGCGAGTGTAGGCCGCCTGCGGTGGGGGTGCCAAGCGAAGAACGAGAGGCTCGTTCCGGATCTGGGGACGAGCTCAAATGCGTCGTGAACCGGCTCAATTACGGCGTTGTACGTCAGCATGCGCCTGACCTATCGTGCCCGACATCGTCTCGATAGAGCGGGAGATCACCGGTGGTCCGCACGCTGGCTCCATCACAACGTGCGCAGGTGCTGATCAGTGGGCAGGCGAAGGCGATTCCGAGCGTCCTCTACGGGACCGACCAAGTCCTGCTCGAGGCACCGAATGGTCACTGGACGGCCGGCACCTGTTTCTCAACGGAGACGGCGGGTTCTGGCGACTCGGTGTCGACCGGCCCGGCGATGGGATCGCGCCGGTGTCGTTCGACGGCCTGGGCGCGAGCGAAGTGAGCCAGGCGATCACGACCTGCCCGGGCGGTGTCCAGAGCGGACGCCGTGGTCGATGGCCGTGTGGATGGTCGCGATCGCGACGTCGACATCGGGGTGGTCGGCGAGCGACCAACCCGCTCCGCCGAGCGCCAGTTCGCTCACCGGGGTCGTACCGATCCGAACGTGCCGCATCGAGGTCTCCGGGGGCAGCTACCGCGGGTGGGTGGACGCACGGACGACCAGTTCGGGGGTGAACGTCACTTGCCGGTGTTCGTGGGCGGGGTCTCCGGTCTCCTGCATCAGCAGTTCGGCGGCCGTGCGCCCGAGCTGCCGCCGCGGCTGGCGGACCGACGTGAGGGGGACAGCGGCGGCCTCCGCGAACTCGATGTCGTCGTAACCGACGATCGCGAGGTCGTCGGGGACGCGCAGGCGCAGTGCGGCGCACGCTTGGAGCAGGCCGAGCGCCAGCAGGTCGTTGGCGCAGAACGCCGCGGTCGGGCGGGTCGCTGAGGGGAGACCGGCGAGGCGGCGGCCCGCGTTCCCGCCGTCCGCCACGGCCATCTGCGACGTCGTGAGGTCGACGAGGTGATCCGGCCCGAAGCCTGCCGCCGCCAAGGCACGTAGTGCGCCCTCCCGGCGCTCGCGGACCTGGCCGATGCCCAGCCGGCCGCCGACGAAGGCAATACGTTCGTGTCCTTGCTCCAGAAGGTGGTGGACCGCGATCGCGCCGCCGACGACGTCGTCGACGGCGACGGAGCAGTGGCTGTCCGAGTTCCGGGTGCGGTCGACGATCACCACGGGCGTGCCGCGCCGGGTGATCTCGTCGAGCTGCGGGGAACCGGGGTCGACCGGGGTGATCAGGATGCCCTGCACCCGCTGCTGCTCCAGCCGGGTGAGGTAGGCGGCTTCGCGGGTGGCGAGGTTGGCGCTGTTGCAGAGGAAGAGCGGCAGGTCGGCTTCGTCCGCGGTGTCCTCGATGCCTCCGGCCACGTCGGTGAAGAACGGGTTGCGGCCGTCGAGCATCACGTACGCCAGCACGCGGCTGTGCCCGACCCGGAGGTGCCGGGCCGTCTCGTTGCGGACGAACCGCAGTTCGGCCATCGCGGCTTCGACCTTGGCCTGGGTCGCGCGGCTCACCAGGTTCGGCCGGTTGAGCACGTTGGACACGGTGCCCACGGAGACCCCCGCGGCGGCAGCGACGTCCTTCATCCGGGCGGCGCGGCTGCCTGCGGGGCCTGATCCGGTGGTCTCCGGCACCGTCATCATGATCCTCTTGCTTGAAACGTACGAAGCCGTGGAAGGGCGCGGGGAAAAACGATTTACCGCGGGATGCTGTCCAACGTTGACTTCGCCTTTGAGGCCATAGTAGCGTCACGACGCGAGGTTTTGAAACCTTTTAATCCGGAGGACGCGATGATGCGTTGGGATCCGGGCAGCGGCCCCCTGTCGGCGGTCCGCGGAGCCACGAAACTGTCGTTCGACCCGGTCGCTGCCCCGCTGCCGGCCGATCGCGGCGCCGGCCTGCTGACCCAAGTGGAGGGCGCGTACGGGCCGTGAGTTCCGTACGTCATCGCCGTCGCGGCGTGAGCAGAGGGCGGTAGTCCGGTGAACGCTGTGCTCGACCGCGAGGAGGTCGCCTTGCTGGCGTTCTTTGCCGAAGGACTGCCGCTGGACTCCATCGCGCGGCGGCTGGAGCTGTCCGACCGGACCGTTCGGCGCCGGATGCGCTCGATCTGTGACCGCCTGGGTCTCGCGACCCCCATCCAGGCCGTGGTGTGGGCCGCACGCCGCGGGCTGATCTGAACCGTCCCCGGAAACCGGCCAGGACACCGCCCGTGGCCGATTTGCCCGAGCACCGAGCCAGTCCGCCTGGCCGAAAGGACAGCCGATGAACCACCGGCGTCTCATCCTCACGCTCTCCACCGCGTTGCTGCTGGCCGTGTCCGGACCGGCCGTGGCCGCCGCGACCCCGGGCGGGACCGCCCAGCCGACCTCTCTGAGGACCGAGAACCTCGTCGCTCCGATCGGGATCGACGCGGCCAAGCCGTTGCTCAGCTGGCTGCCGCCGCGCGGCTCGGCGGGCCAGGCGGCCTACGAAATCCGCACGATCGTCGACACGCCGTCGCGGCCGCGAGACCAGTGGGACAGCGGAAAAGTGCGCTCGGGCGGCACCTCGAACATCGCCTACGGCGGCCCGGCGCTGCGTGCCCGCGACCACGTCCGGTGGCAGGTCCGCACCTGGGACACCGCCGGACGCGTGTCGCCGTGGAGCGCGGAGTCGAGCTGGGAGATGGGACTGTTGTCGGCGTCCGACTGGTCGGCCCGCTGGATCGAGAACCCGTCCTACGACTACACCCAGGCCGACGGCAAGGAAGCCCCGTTACCGGTGTTCGGCAAGGCCTTCCCGGTGCACGGGCCGGTCAAGCAGGCTCGCCTGTACACCACCGGCCTCGGGATGTACGCCGCCACGCTGAACGGCCGGCCGGTCGGGGACGCCGTGCTGGAGCCGGGCCAGACCACGTACTCCGCTGAGGTCGGCTACCGCACGTACGACCTCACGCGCGCTCTTCGGCCGGGGAACAACACGATCGGCCTGCAGACCGGCAGCGGCACCTACCAGCGGGTGAAGACCCCGGGCCGGTACTTCTTCGGCAACACCCTCGAGCAGTACACCGTGTACGGCGAACCGAAGGTCATCGCCCAGCTCGAGGTCACCTACCAGGACGGGCACCGCGAGGTCGTTTCCAGCGACGGCACCTGGCGCACCGCGCTCGGGCCGACGACGTTCTCATCGTGGTGGAGCGGCGAGGAGTACGACGCCCGCCGCGGAGACGGCACCGGATGGCAGCAGGCGAGCGTCGTCAAGCTGTCGCAGACCACCACCCCCCGCGACACGACGCCGTTGCGCGCCGACCCGCGTCCGCCGATCACGGTCGCGCAGAACATCAAGCCCACCGCTGTCCGCAAGCTCGCCGACGGCTCCTTCATCCTCGACTTCGGCGCGAACCGGTCCGGATGGCCGAGCCTGTCGGTCGCCGGACGGACCGGTGACACCGTCACCATGATCCCGGCCGAGAAGCTCGCTGCGGACGGCACGCTCGACGTCGGCAGCACCGGAGCGAAACCCGGCAACCAGATCGCCTACCGCTACACCCTGTCCGGGCACGGCGTCGAGAAGTGGCATCCGCAGTTCACCTACAGCGGCTACCGCTACCTGCAAGTCAGCGGCCTGCGCACCGCGCCGGGCCGGGACACGGTGACCATGGACGTCGTCTACGCGGCGAACCCGAGCGCGAGCGAGTTCACCTCGTCCAGTGACCTGCTCAACCAGATCCACGCCATCACCGAGCGGTCGATCCAGAGCAACATGACGTCGGTCCTGACCGATTGCCCGGACCGGGAGAAGGGGCCGTACACCGGCGACAACCTGCATAACATCGACGCGCTGCTCACCGACTACGACATGTCGGCGTACCAGCCGCAGCTCGTGCGCAACATGGCCACCGCGCAGCGGCGGCCCGGTGACGAATCACCGGGCCTGATCGCGAACATCGCGCCGGAGTTCCACCGCGTTGCCCCGGTCAAGCTGCAGTACCCGCAGGGCACCATCGAGTTCCTCGACGAGGTCAACTGGGGTGGCGCGATCATCCGAATCCCGTGGCAGCTCTACCTGACCTACAGCGACACCCGGACCATGGCGACGTACTACGGCAACATGGTCGCCTGGCTGGACTACGAGGCCGCGAACAAGGCAGCCAACAAGGGCGACATCCCGGGGCTGGGGGACTGGTCCGCGACGGACAACACCACGCCGATGCAGCTGGCCATCACGGCCGGGTACTACACGGCGGCGAACGACATGGCGAACATCGCGCAGGTTCTCGGCAAGACCGCCGACCACGCCAAGTACATGGCGCTGGCGGCTCAGCTCGCTTCCGAGTTCACGGCCCGCTTCCGCCACGTCGACGAAGCCGGCGTCCACTACGGCAGCGATAGCGAAGCGTCCAACGCTATGGCTCTTGACGCGGGCCTGGTCGCACCCGCCGACCGCGCCGCCGTGCTCGACCGGCTCGTCGCGTCGGTGCGCAGGGCCGGCAACCACATCACCACCGGCTCGGTCGCCCTCGGCCCGCTCTTCCGCGCGCTGCAAGCCGGGAACCGCAACGACGTCCTCTACGACATGGTCGTCAACCCGACCTCGCCGGGCTACGGCTACCTGATCGCCAGCGGCCACACCACGTTGTCCGAAGACCTGGCCGGTGGCGGATCACAGAACCACCACTTCCTCGGCGCCGTCGACGCGTGGTTCGTCCGCGGGGTGGCCGGGATCCAACAGACGCCGGGCTCGGTCGGCTACCGGAGCCTGACGATCGCCCCGGCGCCCGTCGGGGATCTGACGCACGCGTCCGGCAGCTACCGGACCCCGCTGGGGACGGTCAGCAGCAGCTGGACGAAGTCCGCGCACGGCTTCCGGCTGGAGGTCACCGTGCCACCCGGCGCCACCGCGACCGTGCACGTTCCCGGCCGCGACAAGGAGACCGTGTACACCGTCGGCTCCGGGAAGTTCTCCTTCTCCGCCAAGTAGCGTTCGACAAGGAGGTCCGATGTCAGGCTCGAGGATGACCCGCAGGGCGATGATCGGCGGCTCGCTGTCCGTGATCGCCGGGATGAGCATGTCGTCTCCGGCACTCGCGCTGGGCACGGCGAGAACGGACGAGGCGGCAACCCGTTACGGCAAGGTGCGCGGGAAACGCGAGGACGGCATCGTCAAGTTCCTCGGCGTCCCCTACGCCACGCCGCCGCTCGGCGCCCTGCGGTTCAAGGCCCCGAAGCCGCCTGAACGTTGGCACGGCGTGCGCGACGCGGTGAACTTCCCCAACCCGGCATTCCAGGCGGCGGGTGGCGAGATGGGCCCGGGTGGCAATGGCCGGATGCCCGCGCCGTCCGAAGACTGCCTTTACCTCAACATCTGGACCCCCGCCGCGGACTGCCGCCGTCGGCCGGTGATGTTCTACAACCACGGCGGCGGCTACATGATCGGCTCCGGCTCCGCCACCGGGCAGGACGGCACCCACCTCGCGCAGCTCTACGACGTGGTGGTGGTCGAGTCCAACCACCGGCTCGGCCTGCTGGGCTACCTGTTCCTCGATGACCTCGCCAGCGGCGACTACGCGGCCAACCAGGGGATGCTGGACATCCTCGCGGCGCTGCGCTGGACCAGGGAGAACATCGAGAACTTCGGCGGCGACCCGGACAACGTCATGGTCTGGGGTGAGAGCGGTGGCGGCGCCAAGACCGCGGCCGTCTACACGATGCCGGCGGCCGCGCCGCTGTTCCGCAAAGCCTCGATCGAGAGCGCCGCGCCGCTGCGCTTCCCCACCCGCGACGGCGCCACCGCCCGGGCCAGGCGCACCCTGGAGCTCCTGGGACTGAGCACGGCCGACATCCCCAAGCTGCACGACATTCCGGCCGCGAGGCTGCTCGAGATCCAGCAGTCCGAGGCCGCGAGCGGCGTCGCGCCCTGGGGTGACCCCGACCCGCTGCCCGGCTTCGGTGCCTTCGTCGACGGCACCGTCATCCCGCGGCACCCCTTCGCCGACGGCGTGGCGCCCTTCTCGGCGGGCAAGCCGCTGATGTGCGGCACCTGCCGCGACGAAACGGTGTTCTTCAGCCTCTTCGGTCCGCCGGACATCTTCCGCATCGATGAGGCCGGCCTGCGCCGGGAGCTGAGCAAGACCTACCAGGGCGCTGAGCTGGACGAGATCATCAGCACGTTCCACAGGTCGAGGCCCGACGCGACGCCGGCTCAGCTCTACTTCGCGATCACGACCTCGCCGATCTGGCGCGACGCGATCAAGATCGCGGAGGCCAAAGCAGCGCAGCATGCGGCCCCCGTGTTCATGTACCAGCTCGCCTACAAGAACCCGACCTTGGTGCCCGGCACCGATTTCCCCCTCGGCTCACCACATGCCTCGGACATCAACCTCAAGTTCGCCAACACGTCCGACTCGGCAGATCGACCACCGGGGCAGTTCGCGACCTCGCGGCACATGAGCGCACTGTGGGCGGGGTTCGCACACAACGACCGTCCTCACGCGAGCGACGTGCCGGCATGGCCCGCCTATACGCCGAAGAACCGGTCCACGATGTGGCTCGACGCCGACTGCAAGATTGTCAACGATCCGGACAAGGACGAAAGGCTGTTCTGGCAGAACCACGCCTGATCCCACACCACAAAGGAGTGTGCAGATGGATGTCACGCGTCGGTCGATGTTGAAGTGGTCGGGAGCGGGCGTGGCCGCGGCCGGGGTCGCCGCGGTCGCCCCGCCCGCAGTGGCGGAGGCGGTGCCCGCCGCTCCCACTCTGCCCCCGGAGGTGCAGGCGGCCGCCGGCCGGGCCCGGCAACTGGTGGCCGGATGACTCTCGACGAGAAGATCGCCTACTGTCACGGCATCCCGGCCACGAAGGGTTTCACCGGCCACATCCCCGCCAACACCAGACTCGGCATCCCGGCGCTGCGGCTGGCCGACGGTCCCAGCGGCGCCGGCAACGGGTCCGTCGGTGTCACCCAGTGGCCGGACTCCAAGGCGCTGGCCGCCACCTGGAACCCGGACACCGCCACGGCGTACGGAAACGCCTATGGCGCCGAGCAGGCGGCCAAGGGCCACAACGTCGCCTTGGCGCCCTGCATCAACGTCCTGCGCGTGCCACACTGGGGCCGCTCGTTCGAGACCTACACCGAGGATCCCTACCTGAACGGGCAACTCGCGGCCGCGACGATTCGCGGTGTCCAGGCCAACCACGTCATCGCGACGGTGAAGCACTTCGTCGCCAACAACCAGGAAATCCTGCGCAACTCGATCGACGTCGTCGTCTCGGACCGCGCTTTGCAGGAGATCTACTACCCGGGCTTCCGGTCCGCCGTCCAAGCCGGGGTCGGCGCCGTCATGACGTCCTACAACAAGATCAACGGGACCTGGGCGCACGAGAACCGGATCAACGTCCAGGACGTGCTGCGCGACGCGTGGGGCTACGACGGCTGGGTCATGTCGGACTGGGGCGGCACCCACAGCACCGTCCAGACCGCCAAGGCGGGCTCGGACACCGAGATGCCCGGCGGCACCTACCTCGGTGACGCGCTCAAGGCGGCGGTGCTTTCCGGCGCCGTCGGCGAGGCACAGCTCGACACGATGGTCACCCAGGTGCTGACGCCGATGATCCGCGTCGGGCTGTTCGACCACCCGCTACCCGACCCGGCGGCGGTCGTCGACACCGTCGTCTCGACCCCGGCGCACCTCGACCTGGCGCGCCGGATCGGCGTCGAAGGCAGCGTGCTGCTCAAAAACGACGGTCTCCTGCCCTTCGCGCGCCCGCGTAGCATCGCGGTCATCGGCGACGCGGCCGACGCCGGAGCCCAGACCCACGGCGGCGGCTCCGGCAGCGTCACCTCCCACGGCCCGGTCGTGACGCCGCTGGCCGGCATCCGCGCCCGGGCCGGGTCGATCCCGGTGACCTACGCGCGGGGGACGCTGGGGATCGCGGCGCTGCCGGTTGTCCCGCCCTCGGCGTTCGGCGCGGGGCTGACGGCGACGTACTACGCGTCGACGGACCTGACCGGCGACCCCCTGGGCACCGAGACCGTTCCGCAGTTGAACGTCACGGCGACCCCGGCGGCCGTCGCGAGCCAGACGGACGGCTGGTCGGCGCGCTACACCGGCACCTTCCACGCCGACGTTGCCGGGGGTTACCGGTTCAGCCTCACCGCCGGTGGGCTCACGACGCTGACCATCGACGGCAAGGTCGTGCTCACGTATACGCCGGGCCGTGAATCCGTGCAAAACGGGTTCGTCGGCTTGACCGCGGGCGACCACGCCATCGAGGTCACGTACGTCTCGGCCGCGCCCGTACCCGGTGGCCGCGCTCCTCGCACGTCCTTGGTGCTCGGCTTCCAGGCCGGGTACGACCAGCTGCACCAGGAAGCCGCCGCGGCCGCGCGCGCCGCCGACGTGGCCGTCGTGGTTCTCGCGGACGTCACCAGCGAAGGGATGGACCGCTCGACGCTGGCGTTGCCGGCCGATCAGAACGAGCTCGTCGCGGCGGTCGCCGCGGCGAACCCTCGGACGGTGGTGGTGCTGAACACTTCCGGTGCGGTGCTGATGCCGTGGCTGGGAAGCGTGCGGGGCGTCATCACCAACTGGTACGCGGGGCAGGAACAGGGCAACGCGGTGGCGGCGATGCTGTTCGGTGACGCCGAGCCGGGTGGCCGGCTGCCCGAGACGTTCCCCGCGACCGACCGGCAGGGACCGGCGAAGACGGGTGTCGAGTTCCCGGGCGACGGGGTGCACGTCTTCTACGACGAGGGGCTGGCGATCGGGTACCGCTGGTATCGGCACTCCGGGGAGAAGCCGTTGTTCCCCTTCGGATATGGCCTGTCGTACACGAGCTTCCGGCTCGGCGAGCTGCGGGTGTCTCGTACGCCTTTCGGGCTGCGAGCTTCGTTGTCGGTCACCAATACCGGCCGCCGCGTCGGGTCCGAGGTCGTCCAGCTCTACGTCGCGGCTCCGGACGCGGCTCGGGAGCCGGCTCCGCAGCTCAAGGCGTTCTCGAAGGTGACGCTCAAGCCGGGACAGAGCACGACGGTGACCCTTGACGTGCCGCGGGAGGAACTCGCGGTGTGGCTCAACTCGAGCACCGGGTGGACGGTGGTGCCGGGGAACTACACCGTCGGAGTGGGCACTTCGTCGGCTGACCTGCCGCTCCGAGGGCGCATCGCGTTGTCCTGAACCGTGTCGGACGAAGCGGCGCCGAGGACTCCTCGGCGCCGCTTCGGTTCGTAAAGCCGAGCAGGCGCAGGATCGGCGCCTCCTCGGAGTCTGCACGGATTCGGCTACCTCCCGCCGAAGACCACCGCGTCGCGGAACGGCGTCAACGTCACCGGTCCTCGAAGACCGTACGGCTGGCTCGCCGTCGACTTCTTGTTGTACTTGGACACTGCGTTGCGCAGCGTCGTCCGCACCGTGATCTGGACGGTGTTCGTCCCCGGATGCAGCCAGCGCCCGATGTCCCACTGCCTGCCGTCGGTGATCTGGTTGCCGACGAGCTGGCCGTTGACCGAGATGTCGGCCGTCCCGTCGACGTGCCCGAGGTCCAGCTGCACGCCGCCGGCATTGCGCCAGCCGTCCGGCAAGACTGTGTTCGCCGTGTACGTGCCCACCCCGGACTCACCGGACAGGTCGGTGATGTCCCGCCAGTCCTTGAGCCGGAACTGCTGGAACTGCGAGTCGCCTAGACCGCTGGGTACCGTCACCGTCGCGCCGCCCGTGGGGGTCACCGACTTGACCGACAGCGACCACGGGCTCCACGGCTCGATCACCGACGGACGGGATGACGGCGGCCCGGACAGCGGCCGGTCGGAGTCAGGGACTTCGGTGGTGACGTCGACCGTGCGGCCGGTGGACAGCTGGAACGCCTGCGTTCCCGACTCGGTGGCCCGGAACACGATCTTCCCGCCGCTGATCGCCAGCTGCCCGCCCTCGGGCGCACTGGAGCCGACGACGTGGACCGCGGACCGTGCGTCCTTGTCGATCGCGATCACCTTGCCCTCGCGACCCTGCAGCGTCATCGGCAGCGCAGTGCGCCCGTTGCCCGTGGTGTACTGGGCCAGTGGGGAAACCGTGCCGTTCCAGAGGTTCATCTCGGACGGCACGCCCTGGACGCCGAACGACGGCGTGAAGGTCACCGGGTGGTCGCTGGGGTTGTAGAGGTAGGCGTACGCCCCGCCCTTGACCTCGCGCCACTGGGACAGGACCTGGGTACCGCCGGAGGCCATCCGAGGCGCCAGACCGAGCCGCTTCAACGCGCCCGCGACGTCGTTCTGGGACGCCACCCGAGCCGCCGACGGCTGCTTCAGCGTCTCGGCGACACTGTTCTTGACGTCGGCGTCGCCGCGACCGCCCGAAGCGAAAGTCGTGTCGTGATCGGGTAGTGCGCCGACGAACACGATGCGGACGCCCGCGTGGGCGGCACGCAGGATCGCCGCCGCCGCGTCGTGACCGATCGCCCGCTGGTCGACCACCAAGGCGTGGTAACCACTGGTGCGGGGGAACAGCTCACCATTGGCCGGCCGGGAGTCTCGCGCCAGGCCTTGCGGGTCGAGGTATTCGACGGAGAAGCCCTGTTCTTCGAGGCGATGAGCGTCGAACGGCGACTGGTTCCCCCGCGGGGACAGGAACGAGTCGCTGTAGACCGCGACGTCGGTCTTCGCCGTCCCGGTTTCGAGGACGCTGGTTCCGCGGGCGAAGTAGCCGTTGAGAGCGGCCCAGCTCGACCACTGCGGGAAGTTCTTGTCGTTCCAGCTGTCGGTGACCGTCTCGCCGAAGCGGGTCGTTCCGGGCCACGCCGCACCCGCGGTCTGCAGCGCGAAGCCGTGGATGAACGGCTGCGACACGCCCGCGGCCCACTCTTTGCCCATCAGGTCGCGGTAGTTGTCGAGGTTCATGCTGTACGCGGGCTTGAAGAACGCGCCGAGCTCGACGCTCAGCAGGTCGCCGCCCGTTTGGTGCACGCTGGAGGCGATTGTCTGCTGGAAGGCGAGGGAGTTCCGCCACGCCGGATCGTCGGTCGAGATGGGCAGGTTCTCACCGGCGTCGAGTGACTCCGTTTCCGACCGGGCCCCGAAGCTCTGCAGGGACCGGAAGCTCCGGATCGGCTCCAGGTCCTGGAGGTAGGCGGCCTGGGCCTTGTACTGCATGCCGTACTGCTTCGCCCAATCCTGGAACACCTGCAAGTGGTTGCCGATGTAGAGGTCGGTCAGCGTCTCGTAGTAGTCGTGACGGATCTTGCCCGCCGACCCGTCGGACAGCGCGAAGTCGGCGTTCGGCTCCTTCGGGGGCACCGGGAAGTCCGACTCGCCCTGGACGAACATAAGCGGCAGGTACTTGGCCATGTCGTAGCCGCGGCGGCCGCGGAACTCGCTCTCCATCTTGGGGGTCCAGAAGATGGACGTGCCGTGCAGTTCCAGGGAGTCCTCGAAGAGGTCCGCGCCCGCCTTCCTCAGCTTCGGCGCGTTGTCCTGGCCGATCTGGATCTGGTCGAGGTCCTGGGCGGCCTTGCGCGAGGCGTCCGCGTCGAAGGGGTTCGTGTAGTTGCCCTTGTTTTCCCGGGACCAGAAGGCGAACAAGTCCCAGTTGCCGCCGTCCGGGGCGCGCCAGGTGAGGTTGCCGTCCTTGACCTGGGCGGTGAGGTCGGTCAGCGACGCGGGATCGAGGACGGTGGACTTCGCCGGTGGTTGCCCGGGCGTCGTCACGTCGGGGCCGGCGTCGACCACCCGGGCCGCGGTGACCGCGACCAGCTTCCGGGCTTGGGGCAGCTGGGCCGCGTCGATCGGTGGGGTGACGGGGCCGGAGAAGCTCTGCCCGCCGGTCAGGTGGACGCGGCCGTACTGCAGTTCCTGGGAGGCGAAGCCCGACCCGGCACCGGTGCTGGGGGTCTGGACGGGCCACGCCGCCCCCATGGTCATCGAGATCTTGATGCCGAGCTGCGCGGCCTTGTCCAGGACGTGGCCGAGGATGGTGCGCTGTTCGTCGGTGGCCCATGCTCCGGCGGAGAACGCGATCTCGATTTCGCCGAACCCGGCGTCGGCGATCACCTGCAGTTCGCGCAGCGCTTCGGTGTCGTCGAGCGGTTTCTGCCACCACCAGCGCATGGCCGGCTTGAAGTGGTTGTCCGGGTGGGCGAACTGGGTGGGGGAGAGGCCGCCGGCGAGAGTCTGCAAAGAATCCGTGCCTGCGATCGACGCGTCGGGCTCCGGTCCCGCGGCGGCCGCGGGAACCATGGTCAACGCGGCCAGAACGCCGACGGCCACGAGGGACACGAAGTGTTTTCTCGGTGTTGCGGACAAGCGCATGTCACACCTCCATCAGCGCTGGGACACGGTGATCCGGTAAGTGCCACCCGGCACGGCAAAGGTTGCTGAACCGCTTGCCGACTTCGCCCTGGAGCCGTTGACGGTGACCACCGAGCCGCGACCGACGGGAACCGTGATGGTGCCCGAAGTGTTCGCGGGCGGCCTGCACGGTGAGTGTGAACCGGCCGGAGTGCGGGTCGTTGGTCCACTGTGTCTTGATGGTGCCGAACGCGGTCGGGACCGCGCCGGCGGCCGAGCGAACCGTGCCGGGGTTGGGTGCGATGCTCCAGGTCTGGTAGCCGGCACCGACCGGCTTGACCCCGAGGAGCTGCTCGGTCAGCTGGACTGACGGGGACGCGGCCCAGCCGTGCGCGAGGCTGGCGGTCGCGCGGTTGACGCCGCCGGTGCTGTTCTTGAACTCCCAGAAAGCTCCCGTGTAGAGCGGGTTCTGCTTGTCCACCATGGGACCCCAGGTGCGCCGCATGAGCTCCAGCGCCCCGGCGGTGTCCCCGGTCGAGAATCGGCCGGCCGTCTCCATGCCGTTGCCGAACGGCTCGATCGTGTGCCCGGTCGGGTCCTGCAGGCCGGGGCCCATGATGGCGCCGTACGGCGTCCAGAGCGTCTTCAGCGCGGCGAGGACCCTCGCCTCCTGACCGGCCGGGACGAAGCCGTACTGGAGCGCCAGGGCGTTGGCGTCCTCGACGACGACGTCGGGTTTGGTGCTGCTTTGCCCGTACGCGCCCAGCGTCGGGTTCCAGAGCTTGCTCATGACCGCGGTCTTGATGGCGTCGGCCTTGGCGTCGTCGCCGTCGGCCAGGGCCGGGGAACCGGCGGTGCGCTCCAGCCAGGACATCTCGCGCAGGACGATGTAGTAGTCGATGCTGTACTTGGTGACTTCCCCCGTCTGGGTCGCCTGCCAGTAGTCGCCGTCGTTGGAGACGACGAGGTTGTTCGCGTTGAGGAAGCTGTCGTTGTACGCGAGTTCCTTGCGCAGCGCGGGAAGCGCGGCGGTGACGTAGGCCCTGTCGCCGGTGTAGCGGTAGTAGTCGACGAAGGCGCGAAGTCCGTAGCCGGAGTAGTTGTTCGAGTAGAACAGCGGCGAACCCGCCGGGTTGGTGCGCTTCGAGAAGTCCGGGGAGCCCGGGAACGCGCCGTCGGCCCGCTGGGTCGCCAGCAACGTGTCGAGCGAGGACTTCACATACGGCGCCCCGGCGGTGCCGAGGCTGGTCAGCAGGGTGGGGATCTGGACGAGCAGGTCACCGGTCCAGATGCTGCGGTCGCGCTTGGCGCCGTCGTAGATCCGGGCGTCCGGGAGCCCGTTGACCCCGGGCGCCTTGAGGTTCATCTGCAGGGTGTACGCACCGGAGTACCACATCCGGTCGAGCTGGTCGTCGCTGGAGAGGAACCAGCCCTGGTAGTCGGCCGGGGTCGCGCGGAACGCTTGGAAGGTCACGCCCAGCGAGGAAAGGCTGACGCTGCCGGGGGTGGAGAGGGTGAGCAGGGCGAACCGGAAACCCCCGTGGAACCCGCCGGTCAGCCGGCCGGGCGCGGTGGGCTGGAAGGTGTCCGGGCCGCCGACACCGGCGAGGCCGCGGGACTCGTCCGAACTCGGCGCTCCAGGCGACGTCTTGACGGCGGTACCCGCCGGGAGATCGGCCGGCAGCGCGGGCTTGACGGTCACGGTGCGGGCCGTGGCGTCGAAGGCTGCGATGGTGCGTGTGACCGGCGTACCTCCCGCGGCCGTGAACGTGATCGTGTTGCCGACTTCGAGGTTCGCCGCGGAGGCCAGTGGAACTTGGGTCGTCCCGGTGGGTACCGCCGCCGGCACCGTCGTCGAGGCCGGGGTGCGGATGTACTGGCGGGCTTCGGCGGTGACCAGGGTGAGCGTGGGGGAGCCGGTGACGCGGGTGAGGTCGAGGTACGGCGTGCCGCCGATCTCCTTGCCGAAGTCCAGCAGCACCGAAGCGGGCGTGCCACCCGCCACCGTGGTGAGCGTCGTCGCCGGCCCGTGGGAGCTCACGAGGGACTGCGGGTGCTTGACGTCGCCGCGGCCGTCCACTCGATTCGCGTGGACGTCGGAGCTCGACGGCCCGAGCACGTAGGACTTCCACGCCGCGGCGTCCGGGCGGGCGAAAGCCTGATCAGCCTGACCGGGCGTGGCGGCGAGTACGGGAACGATGGCGGTGAGCATTCCGACGGTCGCCAGACGGCGAAGCGGTGTCGCTCTCGTCAAAGTGAATCGTTTCAATTCCGATGCCTTCCTCTCCCCGTTGAGTGGAGGGTTGCGGGGGCGGCCGGAGACAAGGCCAGGAGGGCATCTTGCGGACGCGTCGCCGGGATGGGCAAGCGTTTGTCCGATACCGGACGCGCCCGCGGCTTCCGCCCTGGTCAGCGGCGGGCCGCCGTTCACGCGTCTGCACTAACATGGGCCGCGAGTCCATGGGCGTGCGAGAGGAACAGTCGGCTGAACAGGGTCACGATTCGCGACGTCGCCGAGCTGGCCAGGGTGTCGCCTGCCTCGGTGTCGAACTACTTCCACAAGCCGCGGAAGCTGTCCGACGCGACGAGGCAGCGGATCCAGCAGGCCGTTGATGCTCTCGGGTTCGTGCCGAACGACGCCGCCCGCACCCTCCGGACCGGCGTCAGCCCGGTGATCGGTTACATCGCGTTCGAACTGGCCGGAGCCACTACGCCCGAGATCGCCGCGGCGATCGAGCGGCGGGTCTCGGCCGAGGGCATGTACATGCTGATGGCCAACGACACCGGCTCCGAGCAGCGCGAGCGCAGCTACCTGCAGCTGTTCGCCAAGCAGCTGGTCAGCGGGGTCATCATCGCGCCGGTCGGCAACGTCGAGGCCGAGCTGGCCCGGATGCGCTCGTTCGGCATCGCGAGCGTGCTCAGTGCGCGCCACGCCGAATCGCCGGAGCAGGCGTCCGTGTCCATCGACCACGTCGCCGGCGGCAAGCTGGCCGCCGCCCACCTCGTCGAGCTGGGCCGCAAGCGCATCGGGTTCGTCTCGTCCTCGCTCGCGCTGAAGCAGGTGGCCGACCGGCTCAACGGCGCGCTGTCGGCGGTCCACTCGGCCCCCGGCGTCACCCTGGAAGTCATCCCGGTGCCCGAGCGCTCGGTCGAGGCCGGGATCGCCTGCGCGGACGCGATCGCGAGACGACCGCCTTCCGAGCGTCCCGACGCGCTGTTCTGCGCGAACGACCTGCTCGCCATCGGCGTCGTCCAGGCCTTTGTGTCCTCGAAGGTCGTCAGCGTACCGTCCGACATCGCCGTGGTGGGCTACGACGACATCGAGTTCGCCCGATCGACGATCGTGCCGCTCACCACCATCCGGACGCCGCACGCCGAGCTGGGCACGGCGGCGGCCGACCTGCTCTTCGCCGAGATCGACGCGCTCGGCTCGGCCGGGGAGCGCGGCACCCCGCACCTGCCCCGGCCGCAGATCGAGTTCTCGCCCGAGCTGGTCGTGCGGGCGTCGACCGTCCGGCAGTGAGCTACTCCCGCAGCGGGTAGCGCACCGGCAGATTAAATCGTTTTACCAAGTTGCTCTGTAGGACTTGACAGTTATAGGAGGTCATGTGGTGTGATCCCGTCGCCGCCGAGGTAAAACGTGTTACCAGGCCGGCGCGCTGCTTCGACGAAGAAGGAGACCCCATGGCCGCGAACACCGCCAAGCCGCCCACCGGGCTCGACCGCAGACACTGGATGCTCGCCGTCGCCGCCGGCATGGCGTCGCTGCTGGACTCGGGCGCGATCATCTCGGTCGGCCTGGGCCTGGCCCTGTGGAAGAAGGCATTCGACCTCGATGTCTGGACCGTCGGCGTGCTGGGTTCGGCCCTGACGCTGTTCATCGCCGTCGGTTCGCTGGTCGGCGGCCGGCTGGCCGACCTGGTGGGCCGCGGCCGGATGTTCTCCCTGACGATCCTGCTCTACGCGGCCGCGGCCGCGACGATCGCGCTGGCCCAGAACGCCTCCGTGCTGGTCGCCGGCGTGATCGTGCTCGGCGTGGCCGCCGGCGCGGACCTGCCCATCTCGCTCGCGGTGCTCTCCGAGCGCGCCCCTGAGGGCACGCAGGGCCGGCTCGTCGCCTTCACGCACGTCATGTGGACGGTCGGCGTCGTGGTGGCGACCCTCCTGGGCTTCGCCGTCTCCGGGCTCGGCGTGCCCGGAATCAGCATGATCTTCGGCCTGCTCGCCGTGCTGGCGGTCGCGACCTTCGCCTTCCGTGCCTTCTACCCACCGTTCCACCGGCTCGAGGAGGAAGCCCTCGAACGGCACGAGACGGTGGGCGTCGACCCCGCCAAGGCCGTGCCGTTGGCGACCCTGCTCCGCAACCGGACGTCGCTGGTGCTGATCGCCCTCACCGCGGGTTTCTACCTGTTCTTCACCCTCGTGGCGAACACCTTCGGGTCCTTCAAGACCTACTTCCTCGTCACGGTCGGTGGCACGACGCAGACCGTGGCCACGGGGTTGTCGTTCGGCACCACGCTGATCGGGTTGGTCGGTACGATCGTGTTCACCCGCATCGCCGATACGAAGTGGCGCAGCCGGTTCTTCGCCTTCGGTGTCGCCGTCTTCACCGCCTGCCAGCTGCTGATCGCCGTCACCGGCGGCGTTGTCCTGCCGGCGATGATCGCCGCACTGGTCCTCTACAACATCGCCTTCCCCTTCATCGGTGAGGCCCTCTACAAGATCTGGACGCAGGAGTCGTTCCCGGTGAACGCCCGCGCGACCGTGCAGGGCTTCACCATCGCGATCGCCCGCTTCATCGCCTCCGCCTTTGCCCTCGTCACGCCCGCGCTGATCGCGTGGAGCCCGAAGGGCCTGTACTTCCTGCTGGCCGCGTTCGCCCTGGTGTCCGGCGGGATCGGCACGGTCATCCTGCGCCGCCAGCGCACCGCCACGGCGCCGTCGCCCGCCGGGACCGCCGCCGTTACCGCCAAGGAGGCGCTTTGATGACGAGTGACCCCGTCACCGTCCAGGCTCCCCGCGTCGGTTCGGGCGAACCGTCCTTGCCCACCGCGGCGCCGAGGCTGTCGTGGAAGACGTTGTCCCGGGACGGGAACTGGCTCCAGGCGGGTGCCGAGATCGAGCTGATCACCGCGGACGTACGCGTGTCCGCGTCGATCGACGGGGATGAATCGGTCTTCGTCGAGTGGCCGTTCGCGCCGTTGCGGCCCCGGGAAGCGGCCGCCGTCCGCGTACGGGTCCGGGGAACCGACGGTTCGGTCTCGCCGTGGAGCGAACCGACCGAAGTGACGGCGGGCTTCCTCGACCCGGGGGAGTGGCAGGCGACGTTCGTCGGGTCCGGTTCGGACGAACCCCATCTGCTGCGCGCCACGTTCGAGGTGCACGGCGGTGTCCGCCGGGCATTTCTCTACGCGACGGCTTTCGGCGCCTACGACGTCCGCCTCAACGGCGCCGCGGTCGACGACGCGGTGCTGAAGCCGGGCTGGACGAGCTACCAGTGGCGGCTGCTGTACGACGTCAACGACGTGACCTCGCATCTGCGTCCGGGAACCAACACCTTCGGGATCGAGCTGGCCGGCGGCTGGTACACCGAGGACTTCGGGTTCCGTGACGCGGCACGACGGTTCTACGAAGGCCATCCGGCCGCGGCCGCGCAGCTGGTGATCGAGTACGAAGACGGCACCAGCACCACGATCACCACCGATGAGCATTGGCGGTGGTCGCCGGGCCCGGTTGTCTCGGCGAGCATCTACCAAGGCGAAACCTATGACGCGCGTCGGCACGACGAGGACTGGAACCCGGTCGCGCTGGTCGATGTGCCGGACGTGCGGCCGGAACCCCGGTCGAGCCCGCCCGTGCGTGTGATCGAGTACCGCGAAGTGGCTGATGTGCTCACCACACCGTCGGGCAAGACGGTCCTCGACTTCGGCCAGAACCTCGTCGGATGGGTCAAGCTGACCGTCGCCGGGCCGCGCGGGCACACCGTGACCTTGCGGCACGCCGAGGTGCTGGAGCACGGAGAACTCGGAATCCGGCCGTTGCGCAACGCCGCGGCCACGGATCGGTACACCCTCAGCGGCGATGGCGAGGAGACGTGGGAGCCCCGCTGGACGTTCCACGGTTTCCGGTACGTCGAAATCGGGAACTGGCCCGGAGAGTTCTCGCCCGACGCGGTCTCGGCCGCGGTCGTCCACACGGACATGTCGCGCACCGGTGGGTTCACCACGGCGCACCCGTTGCTGCGGCGCTTCCACGACAACGTCGTGTGGGGAATGCGCGGCAACTTCCTGTCCATCCCGACCGACTGCCCCCAGCGGGACGAGCGGCTCGGCTGGACCGGCGACATCCAGGTCTTCGCCCCGACCGCGTCGTTCCTCTACGACTGTGACGCGTTCCTGCGCTCCTGGCTGGAAGACGTCATGGCCGAGCAGCGGGCAGCGAACGGGGTCGTGCCGATGGTCGTGCCCGCAGTCATTCCCCAGGTGCCGGGCCAGCTGCAGCCGGTCGCCGCGTGGGGCGACGCGATCACCGTCGTGCCCACCGTCCTGAGGGAACGCTTCGGTGACCCGGACGCATTGCCGGCCTGCTTCGAGGCCATGGCGAGGTGGGTGGACACGGTGACGGCCCGGACGGGCGGCAAGCTGCTGTGGGAGGGCGGCGTCCAGTTCGGTGACTGGCTCGACCCGGACGCCCCACCCGACCAGCCCGGCCAGGCCAAGACCGACCCGGGGCTGGTCGCGACGGCGTACTACTACCGCTCGGCTGACCTCACGGCGCAGGCCGCCAGGCTGCTGGACCGTGAGGAAGACGCACGCCGGTACGGCGACCTCGCGGCGCGGATCGCGAACGCGTTCCGTGGCACGTACATCACGCCCGAGGGCCGGATGGTGTCGGACGCGCCGACGGCGTACGCCATCGCGATCGTCTTCGGCCTCATGGAGGATGCGCACAAGGACGCGATGGGGGAGCGGTTGTGCCACCTCGTCCGGGCTTACGGCTATCACATCGCCACCGGTTTCGTCGGCACGCCGATCATCTGTGACGCGCTGACGGCGACCGGACACGCCGATGCGGCGTCGCGCCTGCTCGTGCAGACCGAGTGCCCGTCGTGGCTCTACCCGGTGACGATGGGTGCCACGACCATCTGGGAGCGCTGGGACTCGATGCTCGAGGACGGCTCGATCAACCCGGGCCAGATGACGTCGTTCAACCACTATGCGCTCGGTGCGGTCGCCGACTGGCTGCACCGGTGCGTGGCCGGTCTCGCACCAGCCGAACCCGGCTACCGGCGCATCCGAGTCGTCCCGACCTTGCTCGACGCGCTCGACGACGCCTCGGCGTGGCACGACACGCCGTACGGGCGCGCATCGGCGGGCTGGTCCCGCTCGAAGGACCTCGTGCGGTTCGAGATCGAGGTACCGGCCAACACCCGAGCCGCAGTCCGGTTGCCATCCGGGACCGAGCACGAGGTCGGCAGTGGCAGGCACACCTGGACTGAGAAGCATCCACGCGCGCGCCGCACACGGACCGGACTCGGGCTCGACAGCGACCTCGCGGCCATCGTCGACGACGTTGAGGCATATCGGACCGTTCTGGCGGCAATCAGCTCCATCGATCCCGACCGGGCCGCCGCCTTTCGCCGCACGACTCGGTGGACGCCCGGACGTCACCTGCGCGATCCGCTGAGCCACACGCCCCTCGAAATCGTGGAAGCCATCGAAAAGGCCTTGGCCGCCCTCCCGACCGGGGTCCTCGATGAGGCGAACTAACGGTCAACGTGGGGGAGCGGTGGTGCGGCGGGGGACCAGCGTCGGCGAAAGCTTGATCTGGGCCGCCGGCCGGGTCCGGTCGGCGATGCGCTCCAGCAGCAGCCGGGCGGCGTCGGTGCCGATGTGGTGCCCGGCCTGGTCGACGCTGGTGAGCGAAATCGGGCCGAGGGCGGCGAAGTTGGTGTTGTCGTAGCCGGCGAGGGAAATGTCCTCGGGTACGGACAAACCGGCCTCGCTGAGGGCGGTCAGCACACCCATCGCGACGATGTCGGCCCCGGCGAAGATGGCCGTCGGGCGCTGGGGGCGCGCGAGGATCTGCTGGGCGCCGCGGTAGCCGCCTTCCTGGGTGTAGCTGGTCGAGACGATGTCGACCTCGAGCCCCCTGGCGTGCATGGCTTTCCGGTAGCCGTCGGCGCGGACCGCGTTGGGCATTTCGGCGAGGCGGGCGGGGTCGGTCTCGTGGTGTTCGATGTGGGCGATGTGGCGATGGCCGAGCTCGGCGAGGTGGTCGACGACGAGTTCGGCGCCGGTCGTGTCGTCGTCGGTCACCGTGTCGAAATGGGCCGACCGGGCGTGCCGGCCCACCACGACGGTGGGGACGGTCTTGGCGAGGCGTTCGAGCCGCGCCTGGGACATCACCGGGGCGATGAGGACGAGGCCGTCCATGCCGCGGTCGACCATCGCGTCGGTGAGCTGGGCTTCGTCCTTTTCGTTGTCGCAGCTGGGACCGAGCAGGACGTGGTAATCGGTGTCGCGCAGGGTGCCGGTGATTCCGTCGATGATGTCGGGGAAGAACGGGTTGCGGATGTCGGGCAGCATGACGCCGATGGTGTAGGTCTGGCCGCGCAGGCCCCGCGCCGCGGCGTACGGGCGGTAGCCCAGCTCCTCGATCGCCCGCTGGACCTTCGCGCGCATGGCGGGGCTGGCGCCGTAGGCGTTGCGCAGCACCTTCGACGCCGCCGTCGTCGAGACGCCTGCGTGGCGCGCGACGTCGACGATCGTCACTCGCCGTGAGGAGTCCGCTCGATCCATACGGGAAACGTTACCTGCCACATGCAAGCCTGGCACCAGGCGTCTTGACGTGGGGTACAGCGGCTCTTAGAGTCGTCCGCACCCAATAATGGGCAACGTTACCCAAAGCTCCGTGACCAGGGCCGTTTCGGTGGCCGCAACGTTGAAACGTTTAAACGAGGTGGGCGCCAATGACTGTCGCCATCAAGCCGCGGCGGGCGGACGCCGTCGCGGCGCCATCGCACCGCACTCGCGGCGGGACGAGCCGGCGGTCCGTCCCGTGGTGGTTCACCGTGCCGGCCCTGCTGCTGTTCGCGTTCGTGGTGCTGGTGCCCAGCGCCCGGGGCGTCTACTACGCCTTCACCGACTGGGACGGCCTGTCGCCGGACTTCTCTTGGATCGGCTTCGGCAACTTCGCCGAGATGGTCGACGATCCCGCGGCCACGCAGGCGATCTGGCACACGCTGGTGATCGCCGTGGCGATCACGGTCCTCCAGAACGGGCTCGGCCTGCTGCTGGCGCTCGGCGTCAACAGCACGATCAAGTCCCGCAACGTGCTGCGGGTGTTCCTGTTCGCCCCGGCGTTGGTCACGCCCATCGTGTCCGCCTACCTGTGGCGCAACCTGCTCGGCCCGGACGGCGCGGTGAACAGCCTGCTCGGCGCCGTCGGCCTCGGCTCGTGGCGGCAGGACTGGCTGGGAAACCCGGACATCGCGCTGTGGTCGGTCGTGGGCGTGATCGTGTGGCAGTACGCCGGCTACTCGATGGTGATCTTCCTGGCCGGGTTGCAGTCGATTCCGCGGGAAATCCACGAGGCGGCCGCCATCGACGGCGCCGGCGTGGTACGGCGGTTCTGGTCGGTGACCCGGCCGTTGCTCGCGCCGGCGTTCACGATCAACCTGATGCTGTCGATCATCGGCGGGCTCAAGCTGTTCGACCAGGTTTATGCGCTCACCGGCGGCGGCCCCGGCCACGCGACCGACACGCTCTCGACGTTGATCTACAAGGACGCCTTCACACTGGGGGAGTTCGGCTACAGCATCGCGCTGGCGGTGGTGCTGACGATCATCGTTTCGGTGGCGTCGACGGGGCAGTACTTCGGGCTGTCCCGGGCCGAGAAGGCCGCGTCGTGAACCGCTACCGCGCTCGCACGCTCACCCTCGAACTGGTGATGATCGCCGTCGGGCTCGTCTTCGCCTTCCCGGTGTACGTGCTGGTCAACCTCGCCATCCGGCAGCCGTCGGATACCTCATCGCCGATCGCCCCGACCACCTCGCCGACGTTCGACAACTTCACACAGGCCTGGCAGCAGGGTTTGCTGGGTGGGGCGCTGGCCAACAGCGTGCTCGTCACCGCTGGCTCCGTGGCGGTCGTGCTGGCCGTCTCGGCGCTCGCGGCGTATCCGCTGGCCCGGGTGGCGGCCCGGTGGTCGCGGTGGACGTTCCTGCTGATCATGCTCGGCCTGGTGCTGCCGTTCCAGCTCGCCGCTTTGCCGCTGTACCAGACGATGCGGGACCTCGGCCTGCTCGGCACGCCGTGGGCGCTGATCCTGTTCTACTCCGGGTTGCAGGTGCCGTTCACGACGTTCCTGTACGTCGGGTTCCTGCGCGCGGTCCCACGCGAGTTCGAGGACGCGGCGCTGATCGACGGGTGCACGACCCTGCAGGGCTTCCGGCACGTGGTGCTGCCGATGCTCAAGCCGGTCACCGTGACGGCGCTGGTGCTCAACACCGTGGCGGTGTGGAACGACTTCTTCACCCCGCTGCTGTACCTCAGCGGCAGCGCGCAGCAGACCTTGCCCGTCGCCATCGCCGGATTCGTCGGCCAGTACGTGGCCGACTGGAACCTCATCTTCGCCGCGCTGGTGATCAGCATCGTGCCGATCCTGGTCGTCTACTTCGCACTGCAACGCAGCATCATCAACGGTTTCGCCGGAGGGCTCAAAGGATGACGGACACGCTGACCCCCTACGGACTGCAGACCGAACATCGCCACGAACCCCTCGGCCTCGGCGAGCCGCGCCCGCGGCTGTCGTGGCGGCTGGCGAGTGACCGCCGCGGCGCCGCGCAGAGCGCCTACCGGATCACCGCCGCCGAACGCGCGGCCGACCTCGACGACCCCGCCCGGCTGCTGTGGGACAGCGGGCGCCGGGAGTCCGGCGACGGCGTGCTCGTGCCGTGGGACGGCCCGGTGCTGGGCTCCGCGACCCGCTACCACTGGCGGGTCGAGCTGTGGGACGAGGCGGGCGCAGCGGCGGGTACGGGGGAGAGCTGGTTCGAGACCGGCCTGCTGCACCGGGACGACTGGACCGCGGTGTGGGTCGGGCGGGATTCCCACGCTCAGCCGGTGTTCGACCCGCCGACCGACCACGAACAGCCGCTCGGCGACCCACCGCTGAACCTGCGGCGGGAGTTCGAGCTGACGCGCGAACCCGTGCGGGCCCGCCTATATGCCACCGCGCACGGCGTGTACGAGGCGTCGCTGAACGGTGTCCGTGTCGGCGATGTCGAGCTGGCGCCGGGGTGGACGGAGTACCACCACCGTCTCCAGTACCAGACCTACGACGTCACCTCGCTGCTGCGAACCGGCGAGAACGCGCTCGGCGCGGTCGTCGCCGACGGCTGGTGGTCCGGGTTCGTCGGGTTCGACGAGCGCCGGCCTGCGCGCCACTACGGTGAGCAACCAGGCTTTTTCGCCCAGCTCGTCGTCGACTTCGCCGACGGCTCGCGCCAGGTGGTGGCCACTGACGCCGCCTGGACTGAGCGACCGGGGGCTGTCCGCTTCGCCGATCTGCTGATGGGGGAGCACGTCGACGCGTTGGCCGCGTCTGGGGTTTGGCAGCCGGTGGCCGTGCTCGACACCGAACCGGGACCGCTGGTCGCCGAACCCGACCCGCCGATCCGCGTCACGCAAGAAGTGTCTCCGGTCTCCGTCGTGGAACGGGAACCCGGGCGGTGCATGGTCGACTTCGGACAGAACCTGGTCGGCCGGGTGCGGCTCACCGTCCGCGATGCCCCGTCCGGGCACCGGATCTTCCTGCGGCACGCGGAGATTCTCGACGACGGCGAGCTGTACGTGACGAATCTGCGGCGGGCCACGGCCACCGACAGCTACGTGTGTGGCGGCGAGCCGGTCGAGGTGTTCGAGCCGCGGTTCACCGTGCACGGCTTCCGGTACCTGGAAGTCAGCGGACACCCCGTCTCCCCGGACGACGTGGTGGCCCGTGTGCTGCACAACGACACACCCTGGACGGGGAGCTTCGAGTGCTCCGACCCGATGGTGAACCAGCTGCAAGCCAACATCTCCTGGGGCCAGCGGGGCAACTTCGTGGCCGTGCCCACCGACTGCCCCCAGCGTGACGAACGCCTCGGGTGGCTCGGCGACGCCCAGATCTTCGCCCCGACCGCCAGCCGCAACGCCGACGTCAGTGCGTTCTTCGCCCGCTGGCTGGCCGACGTCGTCGACGGCCAGGACGCCGACGGCGCGTTCGGCGACGTCGCGCCGCGCGTCGCGATGCCGCGGGAGGCCGCGCCGGCCTGGGGAGACGCCGGGGTGATCGTCCCGTGGCACCTGTGGCGCACCTACGGCGACCGGCGCGTGCTGGAGCGCTGCTTCGACGCGATGGCCGCCTGGGTCGTGCACATCCGCCGCCACAACCCGGACCTGCGCTGGCGGCACCGAACCGGCAACTCCTACGGCGACTGGCTGCAAATCGACGTCACGACACCGCGGGACGTGCTTTCGACGGCCTACTTCGCCCGTAGCGCACAGCTCGTGGCCGACGCCGCCGAGGTGCTGGGCCGGGGTGACGTCGCGGCCGAACACCGCGCCCTCCACGCGTCGATCCGTGCCGCGTTCATCGAGTCCTACGTGGACGATGACGGTGCAGTCGAGGGTGGCACCCAGACCGCCTACCTGCTGGCACTGGCGTTCGGCCTCGTGCCCGACGACCTGGTGCGGGCCGCGGTGGACCACCTCGCCGCGGGCGTCGAGAAGCGCGGCAACCGGCTCACGACGGGGTTCGTCGGGGTCGCGTTGCTCTGCCCGGTGCTCGCTGATCACGGCCGCGCCGACCTGGCGTACGCCTTGCTGCAGCAGGAGGAGTTCCCGTCGTGGGGCTACTCGATCCGCCACGGCGCCACCACGATCTGGGAACGCTGGGACGGCTGGACCGAGCACGGCGGGTTCCAGTCCGCGGCGATGAACTCGTTCAACCACTACAGCCTGGGCAGCGTCGGCGACTGGCTCTTCGGCCGCGTCGCCGGCATCGACCAGGCGCCGGATTCCGTCGCCTACTCCGAGCTCCTGCTGCGCCCGCTGCCCGGCGGCACGCTGAGCTGGGCCCGCGCCGAGCAGGAAACCGTCCGGGGCCGCGTCGCCTGCGGCTGGTCCCTCGACGGCGACCGCATCACCGTCACCGCCGACGTCCCGCCGGGGACCACTGCCGTGCTGGAAGTCCCCACTACCGATCCCGAGAGCATCGCCGGCCCGGAAGGAGCGCTGGACCGGACCGGCACCACCCTCCGGCTGCCCTCCGGCCACCACGTCGTCACCGCAACCTTCTCGAAGGAGCTGCCATGAAGATCCGCCACGTCCTGCTGGCCGTGATGACCGGCGCCGCGCTGGTCGCCTGCAGCGGAGGCACCAACGCCACCAGTACCGGCGACAACAAGACCCTCTCGCTCGCCTCGGTCGATCAGGGCTCGATCGAGGACGTCGTCAAAGCGTTCGAAGCCGCCAACCCCGGGGTGAAGGTGAACTTCACGACCAGCGGCGCCGACCAGTTCCAGCAGCAGATCCGCACCCAGCTGGCGTCCGGCACGGCTCCCGACGTCATGTCGGTGTGGCCGGGCAACGGCAACCCCGGCACCGTCACCGTCCTGGCCAAGGGTGGCTACCTCCGTGACCTGTCTGATCAGCCGTGGGCCACGAAGTTCCCGAAGGTCGTCAGCGACGTCGCCCAGTACGAAGGCAAGACGTACAACGCGATCTACGGGATCAACGGCATCGGCGCGATCTACAACCAGGAGGCCATGACCAAGGCCGGTCTCGCCCCGCCGTCGACGTGGACCGAGCTGCTCGCCTTCTGTCGCGCGGCCAAGGAGAAGGGCACACCGGCGTTCGCGCTGGGCATCCAGGACAACTGGGTCACCCAGGTCGCCCTGTACCCGCTGGCCGCCACGCTCGTGTACGGCCCGGACCGGGACTTCGAGAAGAAGATGGCGGCCGGTCAGACGTCCTTCGCGAGCTCACCGTGGGCGACCGCCTTCGCCAAGTACGAGGAGATGAACCAGGCGGGCTGCTTCCAGGACAACCCGCTCGGCACCAGCTACGAAGCCAGCCAAAAGCTGGCTGCGACCGGCAAGACGCTGGGCATCATCCAGGGCAACTGGGTGATCTCGCTGCTGAAGAAGCAGAACCCGAGCGGCACCTTCACCCTCAAGCCGGTGCCGGCCACCGACGACCCGAGCCAGACCATCGTCCCCGCGGCGGCCGGCGCGGGCTACGGCGTCAACGCGAAGGCGAAGAGCCCTGACCTGGCAATGAAGTTCATCAGCTTCGTGATGTCCCCGCAGGGCATGAACCTCTTCGCCGGTAAGCAAGGCGGCCTCCCCGCCCTGTCGGACACCGGGTTCAAGCTGGACGCCTCGCTCACCGAGCTTTCCGGCTACATCAACCAGAACAAAACGGTCCCGTTCATGGACCAGCTGTGGCCCAACCCGAAGGTCCAGCAGACGATGCTCACCGGAATCCAGGAGGTGTTCAGCAAGCAGTCCACCTCGGACAAGGTCCTGGCGGCGATGGACGCCGACTACAAGTCCGGGGCCTGACTCCGGTCCCTGGTGCTGGCGGGTGGCCGGCATCCATCGGGGAGGCTGCAGATCGGCGTCGACCGGACCGCGTGGATGACGACCGGCGCCGGCCTGCAAAACCGGCACCGGCCTGGTGGGTCGACTTCCGGATCACAGACGAGGGCAGCTGGGGCTCGAGCAGCGATGTTCTCTCCCTCTTGCCCTTGCGCGACAGCGGCGTGTTCACCGAGGAGAAGGCGAATACGGGTCCGCGCCGCTGTGGGAAGCTGACCACCCTGTGTCTCATCGTGCGGGAACGTCGGCGGCGGCGCGGAAGCCGGTGTTGCCGCTGGTGCTGTCGGCTGAGTTGGCGGTGCGGGCGGCGACGCGGTAGCGGTTGCAGTAGGAGTCGTGGCACAGGTACGAGCCACCGCGCATCGGGCGGGCGGTGCGGGTGTGGTCGAACCAGCCGGCACACCATTCCCATACGTTGCCGGAGGTGTTGTGCAGCCCGAAGCCGTTCGTTGGGAAGGCGTCGACCGGCGCGGTGCCGACGTGGCCGTCTTCCGCGGTGTTGTGCACGGGGAAGCGGCCTTGCCAGATGTTGCACCGGTGCTCGCCGCCAGGGGTGAGCTCGTCGCCCCACGGGTAGCGGGCCTGGTCGAGGCCGCCTCGCGCGGCGTACTCCCATTCGACCTCGGTCGGCAAGCGGCGGCCGGCCCATGCGCAGTAAGCCTGGGCGTCGTTCCAGGAGACGTGGACCACCGGGTGGTTCCAGCGTTCGTCCAGTGAGCTGGCCGGCCCTTCCGGTGCCCGCCAGTAAGCACCTTCGACGCCGCACCACCACGGCGCCCGCTCCGGGCGGGGGGAGCGCTTGCGCAGGGCACCGGGAAGGAACTTCGCGAATACGTACGTCCAGCCGAAGCTCTCCGCGTCGGTGCGGTAGCCGGTGGCGGTCACGAACTCGGCGAACCGGGCGTTGCTCACGCAGTGCGGGTCGATCGCGAACGGCGCCACGGCGACCTCTCGCACCGGTCCCTCGCGGTCTTCGGGAAATCCCTCCGCGTCGTCGGTGCCCATCCGGAACGTCCCGCCCGGCAGCACTACCAGGCCCGTGAGGTCGCCGGTGTGGTGCGCGGGGACCTCACGCGCGGTGCGCTGTGCCGTGCCTCGGGACGGTGTGCAACAGTCGCTCACGCGGCACTCCTTTCGAGTACGAACCCGACGGCTGACGCCCCGGCCGCGCAACCGGCAGCGGCGGTCACGAGCAGTATCCATCGCGGTGAGCCGTGGTGCTCGGCGTGCCGGCCGGCGAGCCACGTGGTCACGGCGAGCGCGACGGCGCAGGCCGCGCCCACGAGGCCGAGCGGGCCGGGCCGGGCCAGGCCTGCCCGCAGTAAGAGCGCCGCGGTCACCAGAGCCGATAGGCCGGTGCGGCGCCAGCCAGGGCGGTTCGTTCCGGCTGTAGCCCGGGATCCCGGGCGCTCATGCGATGGTCCCGAGCACGACAACCAGCACGACGGCTCCGGTCAGGGCCGCGACCGCGCCGATGGCGACGGGCAGCCGGTCCCTCGGCAGCGGCCGGTCGTGCCGCATCGCGCGCTGGACGCGGGCCCACCGCCGGTAGGCGAACGCGGCCAGCAGGGTGCCCGCCGCGGCCAGCAGCACGGCCAGGCCGGTCCGCAGTCCGGTCACCGGGAACGAGGGCACCAGCTGGGTGAGCGCGACCGCGCCCGCCACCAACGCGAGAGCGGTCCGCAGCCACGCGAGGAACGTGCGCTCGTTCGCGAGGGTGAAGCGGTAGTCCGGCTCGCGGCCGTCCTCGTACCAGCGTGGGCCCGGCATCACACGGCCTTGAGATGCACGGCACCGGCGGTGGCGACCTCGGTCACGGAGGTGCCGACGAGGACGCCGAAGACGCCCGGTTCGTAGTTCCAGCCGCCGGGTTGCCAGTCGGCGAAGGCGCGGGCGGGCACCGGCAGCGTCACGGTCCGGCTCTGCCCGGGTTCGGCGCGGACGACGGCGTGGGCGGCCAGCCAGCGCACCGGCCGGTCGACCGCCGACTCGGGCCGCGACAGGTAGACCTGGACGACCTGCTTGCCGGCCCGGGACCCGGTGTTGGTGACCGACACGGTGACGGCGACGTCCGTCCCGGCCGCGGCGGTGGGCTCGACCTGGGGATCGGTCAAGGCCCAGGTGGTGTACCCCAAACCGTGGCCGAACGGGAACGCCGGTTCCGCGCCCGTCTTGAGCCAGGCCCGGTACCCGATGTGGATGCCTTCGCCGTAGTCGACCTTGCCGTCGGCCGGCGTCACGTCGAGGACGGGCACGTCCTCGGTGGTCTTCGGCCACGTCGTGGGCAGATGCCCGCCCGGCTCGGCCCGGCCGCACAGGACGTCGGCGAGGGCGTGCCCCATCTCCTGGCCGCCGAAGTACGGCACCAGGATCGCGGACACGTCGTCGCGCCACGGCAGGAGTACCGGCGAGCCGCTGTTGACGACCACGACGGTGGGAGTGCCGGTCGCGGCGACGGCGCGCACCAGATCATCCTGCCGACCGGGCAGTTCGAGGCCGGTGCGGTCGAAGCCCTCCGACTCGACCCGGGCGCTGGTGCCGACCACGACGATCGCGACGTCCGCGCCGATGGCGGTCCGCGCGGCTTCCTCGATGAGGCTTTCGGCGTCGTGGTCCGCGGGTTCGGTGCCCACCGTGATCGCGCAGGCGTTCTCCAGGCCCGGGGCTCGTGAGGCCAGCTCGAATTCCACGCGGACCTCGACCGGAGTTCCGGCGGTGACCGTCAGCGGGATGCCGGCCGAGGGCGGGAAGAGCAACGCGGCGCCGGGGTCGTCGCCTGCCTCCTGCGCGGCGACCACCTCGTGCGGCACTCCGTCGACGTGGATTCGTCCCCGTCCCACCGCGGCGTAGCCGAGCCGGATCGGTCCCGGTTCCGCCGGCGTCCACCGCGTCGACAGCTCGATCGTCGTGGCGGCGGCGATCGGGGCGTCGCCGCCGAAGTAGACGAGGGCGGTGGACCGCCGGTCCTCGGTGTACAGCTCGGCGCCGGTGTCGTCGAGGAACCGGACCCGCAGGCCGGGCTGCCCGGTGGCCGGGTTGACGATCTGCGCGAGCGGCAGTTCCGTGATCCCGTCCTGCACGATCACCCCGGGCGCGTAGTCGACCTGCACGCCGGGCAGGGCTGCGCGGATGCCGTCCAGGGGCCCGGTGACGCGTGCGGGCACCACGGTCGCCGAGCCGCCGCCCTGGGTGCGGGCGAACCGGGCGTTGTCCCCGAGCACGGCGACCCGGCGCAGGCGTCCGGCGTCCAGCGGCAGGATCCCGTCGTTGGCCAGTAGCACGGTGCCCTCGGCCGCGGCGGCCCTGGCGAACGCCACACTGTCCACAGTGGAGCGTCGAGCGAGTGCCGGTTCGAAGCCGTCGAGGCCGCCCGCGCGGGCGGCCAGGAGCAGCAGGCGACGCACCTTGCGGTCGATCGCCGCCTCCGGCACGCGGCCGTCGCGGACCGCGTCGACGAGAGCCGGGCCCCACGGACCGTCCGGGCCGGGCATGACCAGGTCCTGCTCGGACGTCGCGGCCTCGAGGGACCGGACGGCGGTCCAGTCGCTGATCACCACGCCGTCGAAGCCCCATTCGGTCTTCAGCGGCGTCTCCAGAAGGGGGTGCTCGGTCGCGCGCACACCGTTGACGGAGTTGTAGGCCGACATGACCATCCACGCACGGGCGTCCACGACGGCCTTCTCGAACGCCAGCAGGTACAGCTCCCGCAGAGCCCGTTCGGACACCTCCGTGCTGGCCGTGAACCGTTCGGTCTCGTAGTCGTTGCCGACGTAGTGCTTGGGGGCCGCGCCGACGCCGTGGTCCTGCAGGCCGTGCACGTAGGCCGCGGCGAGGTCCGCAGTGAGCACCGGGTCTTCGCTGAACGCTTCGAAGTGGCGGCCGCCGAGCGGGGAGCGGTGCAGGTTGATGGTCGGCCCGAGCACGACGTGCACGCCTTTGCGGCGTGCTTCCCCGGCGAGGACTTCACCGTAGCGGTAGGCCAGCTCAGAGTCCCACGACGACGAGAGCGTGGTGGCGGACGGCAGGTTGAGCGACGGCGACCGTTCGTCCCAGGTTTCCCCGCGCACCCCGGCCGGGCCGTCGGAGAACAGCAGGCTCCGCAGGCCGATGTGCTCCATCGGCCACGTCGACCAGAAGTCCTTTCCGGTCAGCAGCTGTACTTTTTGCTCGAGGGTGAGGCGGTCCACCAGGTGGGAGGGGTCCGGTTCGGGCACGGCATTTCCCTTCGTCTCAGGACAGGGCGACAGCGCGGCGACGGTCGAGTTCGGCGGTGACGCGTCGTACGTCGCGGGGGTAGGTCAGGTGCAGCGCGGTGAGGACGGCGGCGTTGACGAGCATGAGCACGACGAGGGTCCACAGGAACACGGCCTGGATGCCGAGGGAATCGGCCAGCTGCCCGGCGCCGAGGGAGAATACGGCCCAGCCGATGGTCTCGAACACCGTCACGAAGATGGCGAACGCCTGGCCCCGCAGCTCGGGCAGGATCACCGCGGCCACGATCGGCCGGTTCACCGGCGGGTTCAGCCCCTGGCCGAACCCCATCAAAGCCCACAGCACGCAGTAGACCGCGATACCGCCGTAGCCGAACTGGGTGGCGAAGAACGCCACCACGGCGAAGAACACCTGCGCGGCCTGGATGTAGGCGACCCGGCCACGGTCGGGCAGGACGCGGTCCAGCAGCGTCAGCAGCCAGCCGCCGCCGATCGTGCCCGCGAAGTAGCCGAGGCCGAACGGCAGGAGGACCGAGGCGGCGACGGCGTTGGTGAAGTGCCGCTCCGCCACCAGGAACTGCACGCCGAAGATCGCGATGAGCAGGTGGCCGGACAGCAGGCGCGACAGCATCATCAGGGAGAACGTCGGGATCTTGAACAGGGAGAACACCGAGCGCACCGAAACGGGTGTCTTCACCCGGTCGCGTTCGTCGAGGTCGGCGAGCTGGGCCTCGGCCGCCCCGATGCCGGGTTCGCGGAAGAAGACGGCGACGGCGAGGCCGGCGAGGATGCTCAGCCCGCTGATGGTCCACATGCCGTAGCGCCAGCCGTCGGTCAGGCCGGTGAACAGGGCCGTCACCTGTCCCAGCAGCGAGCTGACGAGGGTGACGAAGCCGTAGAAGTAGCCGACGGCCCGGCCGCGGGCGCGGTCGTCGAAGGAGTCGGTGATGACGGCGTTGGCGATGGGTGCGGACCCGATGATGGCTGCGGACATCAGGGTGTTGAACACGACGAGCTGAAGCCAGCTGGTCGCGAAGCCGGCGGCGATGCCGAACCCGCCGGCGACCACGGTGGACGCGACGATGGCGCCGCGCCTGCCGATCCGTCCGGCCAGCCACACCCAGGTCGGGCCGAAGGGGACGGCGACGACCTTGCCCAGCGCGGCCAGGAGGCCGAGGTGGCCGCTGTCGAGGCGGAGGGCGTGGGCGATCGAGGGGAACAGGGTGGTGGTCACCCCGGCCTCGGTGTTGTCGATCATGCTCACGCCGGTCAGCGTCGCGAGGTTGCGCCAGCGGTGGGGGACGGGGGCCGCGGTGGGCGGGCGGGCAGTGCCGGCCCGGGGAGCGTCGGTGGTCATGGGTTCTCTCCTGTCGTCATTGCCAGGGAGCGAAGGGGGGCGGTTTGCCGCTCAGCGCGCGAGGTCTTCGGCGATGCGCCGCAACGTGTTCGCGGGGATGACCGCGAGCCGGGCCAGGTGCAGCAGGCTGGCCGGGCCGGGCAGGCTGACCAGTTCGGTCTGGGCCAAGCCGGGCAGGTGGCGTTCGAGAACGGTCCGGGTGGCCGGGTCCGTGACGAGTTCGTGGACAGGGCGGCGCAGTTCTTGTAGCGCGGGCAGTTTCTCGACGTCGGTCAGCGGCTCGGCGACGGCGGCGGCCCGGTCCGCATGGGCTGCCACGAGCAGGTCGTCCGGTCCGGGCACCCGGTCGTAGGGCAGGCCGAGGCGTTCGAACTGACTGGCGGGGGCGTCGTTGGCGTGCATGAGCGCGGTCAGCAGGGCGAGCATGCGCAGCTCCACGTCGTCGTCGACGATCGGGTGCCGCTGGCGGGGATCGTGCCGGAGGTCGAACAGCAGCGTGCCGTGCTGCCAGGGGTTCATCCAGCCGCCGGCCGCGGGCATCCGCATCGTTCGCAGGCCCTTGGTGAAGGCGAACGGCTCGGCCGGTTCCCACTGCGCCAGTTCGGCCGGGCCGAACCGGCTGCGCATGTGCGTGGGCATCAGCGTGAACTCCTCCAGCGGCCGGTTCTCCGGCCCGGCGGCGGCGCGCATGTAGACGTACCGGCCGTCGGTGACGTTGACGTGCCCGCCGTGGATGCCGAACAAGGCGCCATCGCGCTGTCCGCTGCGGGCGGCGAGGTCGATGCCCTGCATGTCGGACGGCGGTTCCAGGCCGAAGAACCGCAGGAGCGTGGGGGCGATGTCGATGGTCTGGTGGAGTTCCTCCCGGCGGGTGCCGGCTTCGCCGGTGCGTGGGTCCCAGCAGAACATCGGCAGGTGCACGAGTTCGTTGAACCACGGCTGCACCGACTTGGCCCACCAGCCGTGTTCGCCGAGCAGGAAACCGTGGTCGGTGTTGACGATCAGCATCGTGTCGTGCCACAGGTCGTGGTCGTCCATGAAGTCGAGCACCCGGCCCAGCGAGTGGTCGCACATCGACACCAGAGCCGCGTATTCGTGGCGTGCGTGCTCGACCTGCTCCGCCGGCTCGGTGACCTTCTCGTAGCCGGGCCAGTCGAACTCGGGACCGTCGTAGTCGTGCGGATAGAGGTCCTTGTAGGACTGGTGCGTGAAGAACGGTTCGTGCGGGTCGAACAGCTCGATCTGCAGCAGCCAGCGGTCGGCGTCCACATTGGTCTCGAGGAAGTGCAGGCCGGCGTCGACCGTGCGGGTCTGCGAGTGCTCGGCCTCGGTGGCCATGTAGCCGCGGTTGATCACGTCCTGGCGACGCATCCCGCCGCGCGGGTCAGTGTCGTCGCCGCCCGGCCCGACGACGCCTTTCCAGGGATCGCCTTCCTGCCCGCGGAAGAACTCCCAGGTGGTGTAGCGGGTGTGATAGGTGGCGCCGCCGTCTTCCCAGTAGTGCGGGTGGTCGGAAGCCAGGTGGGTGTGCACGCCGGCGTCCCGTAGCAGCTGCGGCATCGAGTCGTCGAACGGCTCGAGCGGGCCCCAGCTGCGGTGCAGGAAGTTGTGGCGGCCGGTGTGCAGTTCCCGGCGGGCCGGCATGCACGGCATCGACCCGGCGTAGAAGTTGTCGAAGGTGGCCGTCTTCTCGGCCAGCCGGGAGAAGTTGGGAGCCCGGACGAACGTCTCGGAGGCGTACGGCGGCAGCATGTGCCGGTTGAGGCTGTCGAACATCAGGACGATCGCCCGCATGGTGGCTCCTCAGGCGTGTCGGTGTGCGTCTACTTCGGACACGGGGATGGCTTCGCCGTCGAGCAGCCGCTGCCGCAAGGCTTCGCAGGCGACGACGTGGGCGTCGATGGCGGCCGCACCGGCTTGGTGCTCCCATTCCCCGACGAGGTCGGCCAGCGCGTCGTCGAAGGGGAGTGCGGGGTCGCGGGGAAGCTTGCGATCGCGGAACCGGTAGCGGGCGATCTGTTCCCGCCGGGTGGTGATCTCGGTTTCCAGCAGTTCGATGACCTCTTCGACGGTCATGAAGCCGGCGAAGCTGAGCCGCACCCCGAACTCGGGCTCCTGGAACCGGGTGGGTGGTGCGTAGGGCCCCTTGAGCCAGTCGAGGAAGACGGTCGCGCCCTCGGCGGTCACCGCGTACAGCTTCGCGTCCTGCGCGCCCGGGCGCGGCTCTACCGAGTGGCTGACCCAGCCGTCCGTCTCCATCCGGCCGAGCGACCGGTACACCTGGCTCATCTGGGTGTTGGACCGCAGGAAGCGCCCGAAGGTGTCCAGGTACTTCTTGAGGTCGTATCCCGTGCTCGGCCGCTGCAGCAGCACGCCCAGCAGGAGGTTCTCGAGCTTCATCACCCGCTCCTCTGCTCTGCCATCGGCATCTTTATTCCACTTGTGGAATACCATGACACTTGTGGAATGGGTCTGTCAATGCCTGCCCAGCCGGACGGGTGAGGAGCCTCCGAGGACGAAGCCGGTGTCGCGCTGGCCGCACTCCCTGTCGCTGTGGCCAGCCGAGACCGCGACGGAGCTGTCGCCCTCGGCGGTCGCGAATCCGCGGTCGGCCGACTGGCTGCCATTCGTTCCGGACGCGGTCGGACCTGCTTGACGAGTTCACCGGGCAGCCTCGTTGCACCCGGTGAGCCTCCCAACCGCGAACATCCTGGCTCCGCCCGGTGGTGCTGCGGGCCGTCGACCGGTTGAAGCGGGATGCCATATGGGACGAGCGGGCCACGCTGCCCGACGACGACGCGCTGGCGGCGTACTGCACGAGCACTCCTGCCGACACCGCGGTGCTCGCCGAACAGGACTGGTCCTCGGTGGACGTGGCGCACGGTCCTTGCACGCCACCCAGCACCGTCCGTAGATCGCGCACGCTTCCGTCGGGTCGGCCACCCCGACCGCATTGGCCACCAGCGAGCAGGTTGCTACGGGCGACCCGCCACCGGAACGCAGTCCCGCCATGCGGGAGTGGTGTCCACGAACCGGTGCGTACCAGGTCCTCGCGTCTCGTGGCGGCCGCTCGGCAGGATGACCGTCGCGGTGGTGCCGGGCGGGACGGTCACGCGCAGGTGCAGCTCACCGCCTTCGAGCGACCACGCGGACTCTATCCGGCCGTACGGGGATTCGTGGGCGGCATCGGCCCACGTCAAGCCTCCGCCGGGCCGCGGCTGGATCCGGAAGTGCCGGTAGCCGGGCGCGTCGTCGGGCAGTTCGATGCCCGCGACGTAGCGGTGCAGGAACGAGACGACGGCGCCCTTGGAGTAGTGGTTCAGCGACTGGCTGGCCTCGCCGCTCGCCGAGACCCCGTTCCAGTCCTCCCAGACGGTCGTGGCGCCGCGGTCGATCATCACCAGCCACGACGGCGCGGTGTCCTGCTGCAACAGTTCGTAGGCGACGTCCGGATGCCCGGTGTCGGCGAGCACCGGCAGCAGGTACGGGGTGGCGAGGAATCCCGTCCCCAGGTGCGTGTCCGCGGCTCGCACCAGTTCGACCAGGCGGGCGGCGACGGCGTCGCGCAGGTCGTCCGGAACGAGGTCGAAGGCGAGGGCACGGACGTGGTTGGCCTGGGTGTCGGGCGTCAGCCGTCCGTCGTCCCCGAGGTACTCGGTCCGCCAAGCGGCCCTGATTTCCTCGCTCAGCGCCCGGTAGTGCCTTGCCTCGTCGTCCCGGCCGAGAACTTCGGCGATCCGGCCCGCGAGGCGGGTGCTGTGGGCGTAGAACGCCGTGGCGAGGTCACCGCGGTCGAGCTTCGGGAAGGCGGCGAGGTCGATGTCCTCGCCCGGGACGAGCCATTCGCCCCAGTGGAAGCCGGTGTCCCACAGGTACTTCTCGTGCGATGCGGGTTCGGGCCGCGTGGCGGCGCGGTCCGGGTGCCGCTTGGTCCGGGCGGCTCGTTCGACGCGGTCTAGCCAGCGCACGATCGTCGGCCAGGCTTCGGCCATGACCCGGGTGTCACCGTAGGCCCGGTACAGCTCCCACGGCACGATGACGGCGGCGTCGCCCCAGCCGGCGGATCCGTTGAGCCAGGCGACTTCTTCGATGAGGTGCTCGCCGGGGACGGCCGGGCTGATGTTGGCGACCGTCCCGTCGGGCCATTGGTCGGCGGCGACGTCGCGCAGCCACTTCGCGGAGAAGCCGGCGACGTCGAATAGGAACGCCGCGGTGGGGACGAACAGCTGCCAGTCGCCGGTCCAGCCGGCCCGTTCGCGGTGCGGGCAGTCGGTCGGGATGTCGCAGGCGTTGTCCCGCAGGCTCCAAACGACGGCTTCGTGGAGCTTGGTGATCTGCTCGTCACTGCAGGAGAACCAGCCGGTGCGGCGCAGATCGGTGTGCACGACGACGCCGGTGATGTCCTGGGGTGTCAGGTCTTCCGGATGGCCTTCGACGCGGACGTACTGGAAGCCGTGGGTGGTGCGACGCGGTTCGAAAACGTCGCCGGGTGTCCCCGCGGAGACGACTTCGTCGATCTGGCCCGCCGCCAGCGGTTCCGGCCGTCCGGGCAGCATCGGGCGGAGGTTCTCGGTCGTGACGTCGCCCGAGGCGTCGAGCCATTCCCCGTGGACGAGGCGGATCTTCGTCCCCGCTGGGCCGAGCCGGTCCAGTCTGATCCAGCCGTTGATGTTCTGACCGAAGTCGACCACCTGGCGGTGCTCGTCCAGCCGGCGCACCGACACCGGCACCAGTTCCTGGACCCGCCGCACCGGCGGGGCGGGGGAGCCCACGAGTTCGCGGAAACCGCGCGGATCGGTCGTGGCAGCCACCCATGTCGAGTCGTCGAAACCGGTGCCGGACCAGCCGCGGGGCAGCCGGCGCAGGTCCCAGCGTTCCCCTTCGATCAGGTCCGCCGCCACGACGTGCCCCTGGGCGCTTCGCCACCCGGGCGCGGTGCCCACCACGGTTTCGGTGCCGTCGGCATGGGTCAGGTGCAGCTGCGCGAGCAGAGCGGGGCGGTCACCCCACTGGTCGGCGAACCGGAAGTACCCGATCAGGCCGCGGTACCAGCCGTCGGCCAGGATGACGCCGAGGACGTTGCTGCCTTGCCGCATGTTCGCGGTGACGTCGTAGGTCTGCACCTGCAGGGTCGTGCGGTACTGCGTGAACCCGGGCGCCAGTTCCGCGTCGCCGACGCGCTCACCGTTGAGGAAGCCTTCGTAGACACCGTGCGCCGTTGCGTACAGCCGTGCCGAGACGACCGGGGCGGCGACGCCGAACTCGTACCGCAGGAGCGTGGCGGGCCGGTTTCCAGGCGCCCCCACGGGATTCTCGCCGGGCGTGATCCACTCGGACCGCCAGTCCGCGGTATCGAGCAACCCGGTCTCGAAGACGGCCGGTGCCGACCAGTCGCCTTCGGTGCCGTCGGCCCAGACCTTCACCTGCCACTCGACGCGCTGACGTGAGTGCAGTGGCGGACCGTCGTAGGGCACGAGCGTGCTCTCGGCGGATTCGACGCGTCCGGTGTCCCAGCCGTTGTCCGCCCGGATCCGGTAGGCGGTCTGCTCGGCCGTCCCGGCGGGCAACCGCCAGGAGAACCGGGGTTCGGTGACGTGGAGCCCGAGGGCGTCGTCGAGGTGTTCGACGCGCAGCTTCAGCGCAGCGGTGGTCACGGTCTGGCACCTTCCGGTCGCAGCAGTGAAACGATTCACTGCGCTCTTAACTCAAGTTACGGTCGCGCGGCGGCGGCCGTCAACGGGCTTGTCAAGGCGTTTATCGGGAGCTACCGTTGCTCGTCAACCGCGCTGACACGAGTCAGTGGATGGTTCAGCGAAGTTCCGTTCCGCGACTCAGTCATCTCGTGCGGTGGTTAAAACGTGTTAATCAGACTTTTCGCGTACTCGACGAGGAGAGCCGATGTCTGAACCGATGCAAGGGGCGAATCGCCCGTGGAAGACGGCGATCCTGGCCGGGATGGCGTCGTACCTCGACGCCGCGGCCCTGGTCACCTCCGGCATCGCCATCGGTGGGTCCTACGCCGGGGCGCTCGGGCTCTCGGCCGGGACGATCGGGGCCCTGCTGGGGGTGCAGACCTTGATGTTCGCCGCGGGCGCCCTGGTCGGCGGACGGCTCGGCGACCGGTTCGGCCGGCGGATGGTCTTCAGCCTGTCGCTGGTGTTGTACGCGGTCGGCGTGGCACTGCTGCTGATCGCGGCCGCGCCCGTCCTCCTGTACGCCGGGGTGGTCGCGGTCGGGTTCGCGATCGGCGCGGACCTGCCGGTCTCGCTGGCGTTGATCAACGAGGAGGCCCCGCCCGGGAAGAAGGGCAAGCTGGTGGTCTTCTCCAACATGCTCTGGCTCGCCGGGATCGTCGCGGTGGTCGTCCTGAGTTCGATCGTGGGGTCCTGGGGCGTGCTCGGCGGCCGGATCATGTTCGCCCACCTGCTGGCTGTGTCGGTCATCGTGCTGCTCCTGCGGATGACGCTGCGGGAATCGGCGGAGTGGGCGACGGCTCGTCGGGTCGCGGACGAGGGAAGCGTGGCCGCCGAACGGATCCACTTCAGCCGGGTCGGGCAGTTGTTCCGCCCGCCGGTGCTGTTCGCCGTGGTCGCGACCGGGCTCTACTACGCGACCTGGAACCTCGGCGCGTCCACCCTTGGCAGCTTCGGCACCTACCTGTGGACGACGCTGACCGGCGGGGGAGTCGCGCAGTTCTCGCAGCTGACCCTGCTCGGCCTGCCCGTCGGGTTCGTCGCGGGCCTGATCTTCATGCGGGCTATCGACCGCCCGTCCCGGCACGGCTGGTTCGTCGCCGGTTCGGTTTTGATCCTGGTCGCCTGGGCCCTGCCGGCACTGTTCGGCCCGAGCCGGTTCACGCTGGTCGCGGTCCTGCTCGTTTCGGGTCTGGGCAATGCGTTCGCGGGGGAGAGCATCTACAAGGTGTGGTCGCAGGAGCTCGTGCCGACGCTGCTGCGCAGCACCTCCAGCGGCGTGACCATGGCCTTCACCCGCGTGATCGCCGGCCTGGCCGCGTTCGGCACCCCGGCGCTCGCAGCGGCCAATCCGAGGCTCCTGTTCTGGCTGTTGTTCGGGTTCACCCTGCTCGCGACGGTCATCGGCCTGTTCTGGGTGCCGCGGCTGCCGAAGGCGACCGATCTCGAACGCGTGCCCGTCGACGTCCCCCACGACACGCCGAAGGCCGCCGCGTGATCCACTACCACGAGTTTCGTCACCAGGATCTGACGCTGCGGTCCACGCTGCACATCCCGGAGAGCGGCGAGCGGTTCCCGACGGTCGTGTTCGTCCACGGTTTCGGCTCGAACCGGCTCGAACTGCCCGACTTCGTCCGGATGTCCCGGCTGCTGGAGGCCCACGGCATCGCCTGGGTCCGGGTCGACCTCTCCGGCCACGGCGAAAGCGACGGCGACTTCTTCGACGTCACCATCACCGGCGAGATCGCGGAGGTCCGGACGGTGCTGCGCGCCGTCGGGACCTCCGGGTTCGCCGACCCCGCCCGGATCGGGCTGGTCGGGATGAGCATGGGCGGTGTCGTGGCGGGCATCGTGGCCGCCGAAGAGCCGGACGTCCGGGCGACGTGCCTGTGGTCCCCGGCCGCCGTCGCCCCCTTCGAGGTCGGCGGTGGTCACCTCCAGGGCCGCAGCCTCGCCGTGGAGTTCGAGGAGAAGGGGCTACTTCGACACCGGCGGCACCAGGATGAGCCCGGCGCTGGCCGAGGACATCGCCCGGCTCGACGTCTACGGGCGCTCGGCGGGCTACGGCGGTCCGGTCCGGATCATCCACGGGGACAAGGACGACATCGCTCCGGTCGAGTACGCGCGCCGGTATCTCGAGCACTACGCCGGCAACGCGGAGCTGGAGGTGGTGGCGGGCGCGGACCACGCGTGGGCGACGGTGCCCCACCGCACGCGGCTGCACCAGTCCACTTTGGAGTTCTTCCAGCGCGAGCTTTGAGGAGTTCAGGCAGACTCGCGGATCTCCACCCGGATCGCGTCCTCGACGAGCCCGGCGGGCAGCGACTCACCGTTGAGGGCGGCCACGACGCTGCGGGCGTAGTGCTCGGCGATGGTGTCGAAGTCGCGGACCACGGTGGTGAGCGGCGGCTGGGCCACGGCGGCGCCGGGGATGTCGTCCACCCCCACGACCGCCAGGTCCCGCGGGCACCGCCGGCCGAGGCGCGCCACACCGGCCAGCACGGCCATGGCGATGTCGTCGTTGAACGCGCAGATCCCGGTCACCGGCGGGTCGGCGGCGAGCCAGGCTTCGACGGCTTCGGCGGCCGCGTCCGGATCGAGCGGCACGGTCCGGACGTCGGGGGCGGGCAGGCCCAGTTCGGCGCAGACTTCGCGGACGCCTGCCAGGCGCGGGTCGGCGAAGACGCCGACCCGCGCGTCGTCGGGGTAGGCGTAGCCCAGCCGCCGGTGGCCGCTCGTGGCAAGGTGTCGGGCCTGGACCGCGCCGATGGGGTTCTCGGGCGTGCCGATCTCCCGCCACCGCCGCCTCGCCGACGCGTGCATGGCCACGATGACCTGGACGCCGGCGGCTTGCATTGCCGCCGCGTCGGCGTCGGAGAACTCGTCCAGCGCCAGGACGGCGGCCGGGGTGATGGCCTTCCACACCTCGCTCAGCGGCCGGGCGGCCCGGGTCGCCGAATGCACGACGAAGGCCAGCTTGTGCCGCGCGAATGCGGTTGTCATGCCCTGGATCAGGCGCCCGACCGCGGGCCCGAGCGGCCACTCGGGCAGCAGGCACAGCACGACATCGGACCGCCCGCTGCGCAACGTCCGGGCGGCCGCGGATGGCGCGTAACCGATCCGCGCAGCCGCGTCCAGCACGCGTCGGCGGGTGCTGTCGGGGATCGACTGGTTCGGCGTGTCGTTGAGGACGTAGCTGACCGTGGAGCGGGAAACGCCGGCCTCGCGTGCGACGTCGGCGCTCGTGACCCGCCTGTCCTTTCCTGCCATCCGGTGATCTTAACTGGCACGTGTCAGTACGTGGCGTAGCGCTGCTGTGGCCGGAGCATCGGCAGGAAGTGAGCGCGGCTCCCAGGACGAGCATGGCGGCCAGGATGAGGTTGCCGGTCGCGTTGACGATGGCGATGCCGACCGCGGCGAAGAGCTCGTCAGACGGGGTTCCTGGTCGACGGTTTCGCCCCGCGTCGCTACTGCTGGTGGGCGTCTTGGTACTGCTGGTCGGTAACGGGTTCGAGCCAGGTGGTGCCGTCTCCGCCTTCTTCGGGGCCTTCGAGCATGGCGATGTGGCTCATGCAGGTGGTGTTGGTGCCGCCGTGCCAGTGTTCTTCGCCGGGTGGGGTCCAGACGGTTTCGCCGGCGCGCATGCGGATGACCTGGCCGTCGCGGTTGACGACAAGGCCGATGCCGTCGGTGACGTGGAGGGTTTGCCCGACGGCGTGGGAGTGCCAGTTGGTGCGGGCGCCGGGGGTGAACCGGACCAGGGAGGCGACCAGGCGCGACGGCGGTTCGGGAGTTTTGATCATGGTGAGGTAGACGTCGCCGGTGAAGCGCTCGGCGGGGGTCTTGACGGTGTCGTTGACGGGGATGTGCTGCATCGTGGTTCTCCGGTTGTCAGGGGCGCAGGAGGGTTTTGATGGCGCGGCGTTCGTCCATGGCCCGGTAGCCTTCGGCGACTTGGTCGAGGGGGAGTTCGAGGTCGAAGACCTTGCCGGGGTCGATGGTGCCGCGCCAGACGCGGTCGATGAGGTCGGGCAGGAACCGACGGACGGGCGCGGGGCCGCCGAGGAGGCGGACGTGGGAGTAGAACAGTTCCTCGCCGGGCAGGGTGACGTCGTGGGCGACGCCGACGTAGCCGACCGCGCCGCCAGGTCGGGCCGAGCGGATCGCCTGCATCATCGACTCCTGGGTGCCGACGGCTTCGATGACCGAGTGGGCGCCGAGGCCGCCGGTCAGTTCCTTGACCGCCGCCACGCCGTCGTCGCCGCGTTCGGTGACGATGTCGGTGGCGCCGAATTCGGTGGCGGGCTTTTGGCGGGCTTCGTGGCGGCTCATCGCGATGATCCGCTCGGCACCGAGTTCGCGCGCCGCGAGGATGCCGAGCAGGCCGACGGCGCCGTCGCCGACCACCGCGACGGTGGAGCCGGGCTGGACGCCGGCGGCCACAGCGCCGAACCAGCCGGTGCCCAGGACGTCGGAGGCGGCCAGCAGGCTGGGCAGCAGGTTGTCGGAGGGGGCTTCGGGGGTGGCGACGAGGGTGCCGTCGGCCAGCGGGACACGCAGGTATTCGGCGCCGCCGGCGCCGCCGGCGCCGACGGGTTCGCGGTGGACGCAGGAGGTCTGGAACCCGGCCTGGCAGATTTCGCAGGTGTTGTCGGAGGCGAAGAAGGAGCCGATGACGAACTGGCCGGGCTTGATGGTGGTGACGTCGGCGCCGACCTCTTCGACGATGCCGGCGTATTCGTGGCCCATCGGGGTGGGGGAGGTGACGGCGTTGATGCCGCGGTAGTCCCAGAGATCCGAGCCGCACACGCAGGTGACGGCCATGCGGATCACCGCATCGGTGGGAGCTTGAATGGTGGGATCGGCGCGGTCCTCGAAGCGGACGTCGCCGGGGGCGTGGATGACTGCTCCGCGCATGGTCGTGTGCTCCTTCGAAAGGGTGGTCAGTTCCGGAAGACCTTTTTGGCGGCGGCCATGGCCGCCATCGCCTGCGGCCAACCCGCGTAGAAGGCCAGGTGGGTGATCGCTTCGATCAGCTCGGCCTCGGTATTGCCGTTCTCCTTGGCCAGGCCAAGGTGGAAGACGAGCTGTTCGGTGTTGCCGTTGGTGGCCAGCGCGGCCACAGTGACGAGGCTGCGTTCCTTGGGGGTGAGGTCGGTGCGCTTCCACACTTCGCCGAACAGGACGTCGTCGGTGAAGTGCACCAGCGCGGGCGCGAAGTCGCCGAACATCTTCTCCGCGCCGGAGGGCTGGGTGTCGGTCATGGTGGTGTCCCCTTCTTTGATCTTGTTCTAGTGGCGAGTGCCCAGGCCCTCGACCGCGGTGAAGGCGGCCGTAGCGGCGACGGCTGCGGCCAGGAGCAGGCTGACCCGCATCCCGGCCGCTAAACCCGAGGGTGCGGCCAGCGCGCCGAAGACGGCGACGGCCAGCGCGCCGCCGAGCTGGCGACTGGTGTTGAGCACTCCGCTCGCAGTCCCGGCCCGGTGCGTGGGCACCGCGGCCAGCAGGACCGCGATCACCGGGGGGATCACCGTGGGACCGCCCAGCCCGACGAGAATCATCAGTGCGGCGGTCACCCACGTGGGTGCGGTTGCGGGGAGAAGCGCGAGGGCGGCGAGGCCGGCCGTCATCACCGCCAGACCGGTCACGACCACGGGCCGGGCACCGGTTCGCTCGACCACGCGGGGCACGACCGGGGTCAGCACGAGCCCGGTCAGCATCATCGGCAGGAACACCACCCCGGTGTCCAGCGACGACAGACCGCGGTCCTGCAGCACCAGGCTCAGCACGAACGGCATCCCGTAGTAACCGATCATGAACGCGAACCCGATGACCACCGCCGCGACCACGGTGCGGGAGCGAAACAGCTCCAGCGGGAGCATCGGATGCGCGACCCGGGCTTCCAGCAGCACGAACGCGGCCAGCGTGACCACGGCGACCCCGAACGCCGCCAGCACGGCCGGCCGGCCGAAGCCTCCTTGACCGGCTTCGACGGCGCCGAAGACGAGTGCGGCCATCGCGAGAGCGCCGGCGAGCTGGCCCGCGGCGTCGAACGGCACCCGGTGGCGGGCCGACCGGGCGACCCGGCGGAGCAGGAGCAACGCCACCGCTCCGACCGGGAGGTTGATCAGGAAGATCCACCGCCAGCTCACCGTCGTCAGCACGCCGCCCAGGAGCGGGCCGGCCGACGACGCCGCGGCGCCGCCCATCGCCCACAGCGCGACTGCGCGGGCCCGGCGAACCGGGTCGGGGTAGGCCTGGGCGATGAGTGCCATGGACGAGGGCATCACCACCGCGGCGGCCAGCCCTTGGGCGAAGCGGAACGCCACCAGCACCCCGAGCTGCGGGGCCAGCCCGCAGGCCAGCGACGCCACGGTGAATACGGCGATCCCGAGCCCGAATGCCCGCTTGGCGCCGATCCGGTCGGCCAGCGAGCCGGCCGAGAGCAGGGCCGCGGCGAACGTGAGCGTGTAGCCGTCGACCACCCATTGCAGGCCCGCGATGCCACCGCCCAGGTCGGTCCGGACGGCCGGCAGAGCGATGGTCACGACGACCGCGCCCGGGGGTGACCACGAAGAACCCGAGCAACGCGGTGACGAGCGTCGCGACGGCGCTGTCGGTGGGTGCGGCGGTCTTCTCGGAAGTGGTCACGCCTTGATGCAACGCCTGTGGGTGGCCGCGCGGGAGGTCGCGTCTTTCCGGGTCACGACAGAAACCCCTCACCGCCTGACAGCGACTCCGCCGAACGCCCTCCGGCTGCTGGCCGCCTGGGCGGCCACCACCCTCACAGCAGCGCCTCGGCGGTGATCGGGAAGTCGCGGACGCGTCGTCCGGTGGCGTGGAAGACCGCGTTGGCGATCGCCGGGGCCACGCCGACCAGCACGAGTTCGGCCAGGCCCTTGACGCCGAGGGGATCTGCTTCGCGGTCTTCGCCGTCGAGGTAGATGGCGCGGAGGTTCTGGATGTCGGCGTTGACGGGGACGAGGTAGTCGGCGAGGTTGGCGTTGACGATGCGGCCGTCGCGCGGGTCGGTGACGGTGTGCTCGAGCAGGGCGGCGCCGATGCCGCCGACCATGCCGCCGAGGGCTTGGCTGTCGGCGAGCTTCGGGTTGACGATGCGGCCCGCGTCGTAGACGCCGAGCATGCGCCGGATCCGGACCAGGCCGAGACGCGCGTCAACGGCGACTTCGGCGAACACGGCGCCGTAGCCGTACATCGAGAACCGGTCATGCTCCGGTGGTGCCCACGACCCGATCACCTCGAGGTGATCGCGGCCGGTGCGGGCCAGCAGCTGCCGGTAGGTCTCCCCGCGCGTCGGGTCGTTCTTGACCGACATCCGTCCTTTTCGGACGATGATCTCGCCGGGACTGACACCGTGCATCGGGGATCGCGGGTCGTTGACCGCGAGTGTGATGGCCTGGCGGCGCACCTTGTCGCAGCCGTCCTGGACGGCGGAGCCGACGCTGGCCATGGTCATCGAGCCGCCGTGGGGCGGGGTCGGGGGCATGAGCGAGTCGCCGAGCCGGAAATCCACGGTCTCCATGGTCAGGCCGAGCGCGTCGGCGGCGACCTGCGGCATGGAGGTGTACGTGCCGGGCCCCATGTCGCTGGTCGCGGACTGGACCAGCGCGGTGCCGTCGGCGTTGAGCCGGACGTGGGCCTGGGCCGGCGCGCGGGCGGTGTCGTAGACCGCGGCGGCCATGCCGGTGCCGATCAGCCAGTCGCCGTCGCGAGTGGCGCCTGGCTTGGGGTTGCGGCGTTGCCAGCCGAACTCCCGGGCGCCGACGTCGTAGCATTCGCGCAGCCGGCGGGTGGAGAACGGCTGCCCGGTGGATTCATCGGCCGTCGGTTCGTTGCGCTTGCGCAGTTCGATGGGGTCGACGGCGAGCTGGTGCGCGAGTTCGTCCATCGCGGATTCGATGACGAGGGCGGCGGAGGCGTAGCCGGGGCCCCGCATCCAGATCGGGGTGTTCACGTCCAGGGGCACGGTCGCATACGCCTGACGGACGTTCGGCATGGAATAGAGCATCTGGCCCGGCGCCAGCATCGCTTCGGTGAACGTCTCGTAGCTGGAGGTTTCGCCGCGGATTTCGTGGGTCATCGCGGCGAGCCGTCCGGTGCGGTCGCTGCCCAGCCGCAGCCGGTAGGAGTACGCGGGCCGGAACCCGGTGCCGAAGTACAGCTGCCTGCGGGCGAGGACGAGTTTGACCGGGCGGCCCGTCTCGCGGGCGGCCAGCGCGGCGATGGTGGTGTGCGGCCACGCCCGCAGGCCGCTGCCGAACGCACCGCCGACGAAGGGCGAGATCACCCGGATCGACGTCTGCGGGATGCCGAACACGGCGGCGAGTTCCTGCTGCGTGCCACCGACCACCCATTGGGTCTTGTCCCAGACCGTAAGCTGGTTGCCGTTCCACTGGGCGATGGTGGCGTGCGGTTCCATGGGGTTGTGGTGGTTGCGGGCGGTCCGGTAGGCCAGGTCCAGGCGGACCTGCGCGGTGGTCAGCGCGCTGTCGGCGTCGCCGCGTGCGTAGGTCGCCGGCGGGTCGGCCGGGGCCGTGGCCACGTCGGTGACCGGCTGCTCGGCGGCGTAGGTGACCTTGACCAGGCGGGCGCCTTCCTGGGCGGCCTCGTGGCTGGTGGCGACCACGACGGCGACCGGCTGGCCGAAGAACCGGACCCGGTCGTCCTGGAAGACCCGCAGCCGCGAGTTGGGCGCCGGGTTGTTCGATCCCGGATTGTCCAGATACGGCAACCGCGGTGCGTTGAGGTGACTGATCACCCGCTGAACACCCGGGTGGGCGCGGGCGGCACGGTCGTCGATGTCCCTCACGCGACCGCGGCCGACGCTGCTGTCGACGACGGCGGCGTACAGGACGCCGTCCGTCGGGTGGTCCGCGGCGTAACGGGCACGCCCGGTGACCTTGAGGCGTCCGTCCACTCGGGACTGCGGGGTGCCGACGGCGGTTCGGGGCTGGGTCATCGGGTGCCTCCCACGGCGCGCAGCTGGCGTTCGACCGTGCGCTTGAGCAGTTCGACCTTGAACCCGTTGTGCTGCAACGGGCGAGCGCCGTCCGCCGCTCGCTGCGCGGCCTCGGACCACAGCGAATCCGACGGCCGCTTGCCGAGCAGATACCGTTCGACGGCGGGCAGTTTCCACGGGACGGTGCCGACACCGCCGGCCGCGACCTTCGCCGCGCGGATCACCCCGCCCTGGATCGACAGCGCCACGGCCGCGGACGTCAGGGCGAATTCGTAGCTCTGCCGGTCCCGCACCTTGAGGTAGCCGGACCGCGCCGGGCGCGGAAGCGCCGGGAGTTCGACGGCGGTGATCAGCTCGCCCGGCTGCAGGGCCTGTTCCCGGTCCGGGGTGCTGCCCGGCTGCAGGTGGAAGCCGGCGAAGGGAACGGCGCGTTCGCCGCCGGGGCCCTGCAGGTGCACGATCGCCTCGAGCGCGGCGAACGCGACCGCGACGTCCGACGGGTGCGTGGCGACGCACGCTGCGGAGCCGCCGAGGATGGCGTGGCCGCGGTTGTAGCAGTCGAGGGCGGCGCATCCCGAGCCCGGTTCGCGTTTGTTGCAGTTCGCGGTCACGTCACGGAAGTACGTGCAGCGGGTGCGCTGCATGATGTTGCCGCCGATGGTGGCCATGTTGCGCAGCTGCGCGGACGCGCTCAGCTCCAGTGCCTCCGAGACCACCGGAAAGGCGAGTCGCACCCGTGGGTCCGCGGCGGCGTCGGCCATCCGGACCAGCGCGCCGATCCGCAGGCCGCCACCCGGGGTGGGGGTGATGCCGGTGAACGGCAGCGGGCCGATGTCGACCAGCGTTCCGGGGCGTTCCACGGTCTCGCGCATCAGGTCGACCAGGGTCGTGCCGCCGGCGATGAAGCGCCCGCCGCGCTGCCCGGCCGCGATGGCGGCCCGGATATCGGAGACCTTGGTGTAGGAGAAGGACTCCATCGGTGTCAGCTCCCCGCTTGCTGGATGGCTTTGACGATCTTGACGTAGCACCCGCAGCGGCAGATGTTGCCGCTCATCCACTCCCGGATCTCCTCCGGCGATCCGGTGTGGCCCTCCTTGATGCAGCCGACGCCGGACATGATCTGGCCGGGGGTGCAGTACCCGCACTGGAACGCGTCCTGGTCGACGAACGCCTGCTGCAGTGGGTGCAGCGGCCCGTCGTCGCCGGGGGCAAGACCCTCGATGGTGGTGACCTGCGCGCCGTCCAGCCGCACCGCCAGGGTCAGGCAGCCGTTGACCCGTCGGTCATCGACGAGAACCGTGCACGCGCCGCAAGCGCCGGCGTCGCAGCCCTTCTTCGTCCCGGTCAGCCCGAAGTGTTCACGCAGCAGGTCCAGCAGCGAGGTCCGGTTGTCCACGGTCACCGTGCGCCGGGTTCCGTTGACGGTCAGGGAGACCCGGCTGCTCGACGCGTCGGTCGCGGCCGCGGCGGTTTCGGCGCCCAGCAGCGACGGTCCGGCCACGGCGGCAGCACCGCTCACGGCCGAGGCGGCGATGAACGTCCGCCGGGAGAGGGCTGTAGGTGGCTCTTCGACACTGTCAGGCGGCTGGGGATTTTCGGAGGCCATGGGGGCGAGCACACCAGGTGTCCGCGCGGGGTGGGACTCACTGGCAAGGGGTGTACCAGCAGTACCTCGTAAAGCGGGCGAATTGTCGGTACTTTGGTCGGTTGGCTCGGTCAACATGGTACGGCGACCTCCTCCTTCTCGTGGTCGAGGCCCGTTGGTTTCGTGCGGCGGGAGCGGACGGCCAGTGCGGTGAGGGGCAGCAAGGTGAGGGCGGCGGTGACCGCCCCGACCAGGGATGGTCCGGTCACCCCGAGCGACTCCAAAGCCGTGCCCGCGACGGCGGTTCCGGCGGCGATGCCGGCGTTGAAGGCCGACGTGCTCAGCGCCGAGGTCAGGGTGGGCGCGTCACCGGCGTAGCGGACAGCGAGCGCCGTGACGACGGGGTTGACCGTGAATCCGTTCAGGGCCATCAGGAACACGAGGACGATGGCCGCGACGGGACTGGTGGACAGCGGGATCATCAGGAACAGGACCACGGCGGTGGCCGCGGCCGCGGTGATGGTGGTCGCCATGGGGCGGCGGTCGCCGAGGCGGCCGCCGGCGTTCGTGCCGCCGAGGGCTCCGGCGCCGAAGGCGATGAGGGCGAGCGGGACGGCGCCGGCGGGGATGCCGGCGCGGTCGGTCAGCAGCGGGGTGAGGTAGCTGTAGGCAGCCAGCACTCCGCCCATGATCAGCATCGCGGCGGCGAGGGCCAGCCACAGCCTGCCCTGGCGCAGGGCCCTGATCTCGGCTCGCACGGACACTTCGACCCGTTGTTCGCGGGTGGGGATGAACCGGCCGATGACCGCGGCGGCGAGCGCGGAGAGCGCCGCCAGCGCCCAGAACGGGCCGCGCCACCCGGTGAACTGACCGGCTAGAGACCCGATCGGCACGCCGATCACGTTGGCCAGGGTCAGACCGCCCATCATGACGCCGATGGCGCGCGTCGAGTTCCGCGGGCCGGCCGCGGCAGTGGCGACGACGAAGCCGACGGACCAGAACGCCCCGGTCGCCAGGGCGGTGACGACGCGGGCGGCGAGAACGATGCCGAAAGAGCCGCTGAGTGCCGCGACGACGTGCCCGAGGCTGAACACGGCGAGTGCCAGGACCAGGGTCCGGCGCTGGGGCAGCCGCAGGGTGGCCAGGGCCATGGTGGGTGAGCCGATGATCATGCCGAGGGCGAAGGCTGTGATCAGCAGGCCGGCCTGGGAAACGCTGACGCCGAGATCGTCGGCCAGTTCCGGCAGCAGGCCGGCGATGACGAACTCGGTGGTTCCCATCAGGAACGTGCCGGCGGCGAGTACCCAGACGACGGCGGGCAGTCTGCCGGGAATGGTCCCGGTGTGCATGGTGGATCTCTCCTTCAGGTGCTGGAGGTCGCCGGTCCGGGCCGCACCGCTGTCGCTGCGGCCCTGACCGGAGGTCCCCCGTCTGCGGTCAGGGGGTGAGCAGGGTCTTGATGGCGCGGCGCTCGTCCATGGCCCGGTAGCCCTCGGCGACCTGCTCCAAGGACAGGGTGAGGTCGAAGACCTTGCCGGGGTCGATGCGGCCGGCGAGGACCCGGTCGATCAGATCGGGCAGGAAGCGGCGCACGGGCGCCGGGCCGCCGCGCAGCCCGGCGTGGGAGAAGAACAGCTCCTCGCCGGCGATCTGCACGTCGTGCGGAACACCGACGAACCCGACGTTGCCGCCGGGCCGGGTGGCGTGCAGGGCTTGCTGCATGGACTCGGCGGTGCCGACGCATTCCAGGACCGAGTCGGCGCCGATGCCGTCGGTGAGGTCCTTGATGCGGGCGACGCCGTCGTCGCCGCGTTCGGTGACGATGTCGGTGGCGCCGAATTCCGTGGCCAGCTTCTGGCGGGATTCGTGGCGGCTCATGGCGATGATGCGCTCGGCGCCGAGTTCCCTGGCCGCGATGACGCCGCACAGCCCGACCGCGCCGTCGCCGACCACGACGGCGGTGGCACCGGGTTTGACCTCGGCGGCGAGGGCGGCGTACCAGCCGGTGCCCATGACGTCGGATACGGCGAGCAGGCTGGGCAGGAACTCCTCGTCCGGGTGCTCGGCGGTGGCGACGAGGGTGCCCTGGGCGTGGGGGATGCGGACGTAGTCGGCCTGGCAGGTGCTCATGAACTCGCGGTGCAGGCACGAGGACTGCCAGCCGTGGCGGCAGTTCGCGCACGTGTTGTCGGAGGTGGCGAAGGAACCGACCACGAACTGGCCGGGCTTGACCGCGGTCACCTCGCTGCCGACGTCTTCGACGATGCCGACGTATTCGTGTCCCATGGGGTGCGGGCCGCCGATCGGTTCCAGGCCGCGGTAGGGCCACAGGTCCGAGCCGCACACGCAGGTGAGGACGGTGCGGATGATCGCGTCGGTCGGCTGCTGGATCTTCGGGTCGTCGAGCTGTTCGAACCGGACGTCGCCGGGAGCGTGGATGACGGCTCCGCGCATGGTGGACTCCTCGCACAGTGGACGGTGCGGGACCGGGCGGCCCCTGAGTCCAGGCAACCGCTCTTTCGCGCCGCGAGCGAGTCACTGACGAAGGGTGTACCGGTAGTGCACCCCACCGTGTGGGTTACGCCGACGAACCGGGGTGCGCGGACCGACCACTGTCCACAGCAGAGTGCTCGGATTCTTGTGTCGCTGCCCAGGACGAGAGCAACCGCAATGCCTCGTCCGACGGCGAGCCGGGCTCCGCGGCGTAGATCGTGAGGGTGAGCCCGGGTTCGGCGGCCAGTTCAAGGCCTTCGTAGGCGAGGGTGAGCGTCCCGACGACGGGGTGGTGGAAGGTCTTCGACCCGCTGCCGTGGTGGCGGACGTTGTGCGCGCCCCACCGCGTGCGGAACTCCTCGCTTCGGGTCGACAGTTCCCCGACCAGGTCGTGCAGACCCTTGTCGTGCGGATTGCGGCCGGCTTCGACGTGCAGGATTTCGACGCAGACGTCGGCGAAGAAGCCCCAGTCCGGGTAGAACCGGTGCGACGCCGGGTCGAGGAACTGGAACCGGGCGATGTTCGGCGGCTGCTGCGGGCTCGCATACACCTCGGAGTAGAACGCCCGCGCCAGACGGTTCGCCGCCAGCAGGTCCATCCGTCCGTTCCGGACGAACGCCGGTCCTTCGGTGACCGCGTCGAGGACCCATTGCAAGCTGCGGCGCGGGGTCCACTGCTTGCCCTTCGGCCGGCGCCGCAGGATCGCGCTGGTGCCGTCGGCGGCGCGGGTGAGGGCGAGCAAGTGGGCCCGCTCGGCGTCGTCGAGCTGCAAAGCCTTGGCCACCGCGTCCAGCACGGACGGCGAGACACCCGCGAGATTCCCGCGTTCGAGCTTCGCGTAGTACTCGACGCTGACATCGGCCAGCATGGCGACCTCGCTGCGGCGCAGTCCCGGCACCCGGCGTTTGCTCCCGGCGGGGAGCCCGGCCTGCTCCGGGGTGATCTTGGCGCGCCGCGAGACGAGGAACTCGCGGACTTCCTGACGATTGTCCACCTCATCACCATAGGTCCGCCCAGCTGGGGGAAGGGTGCTCTTCCAGTACACCTTTCGGGAGAACCTCCCGATACACGCGAGCCCCTGGTTCCCTGGGAAGCGACAAGCCCGGCTGATTCGTGAGGCCGGCCCTCGACGTGAACCGACCGGGAGGTCTTGTGATCCTCAGCCGCGCGGTCCCGGCGACCGTCCTGCTGGCCGCGGTTGCCTGCAGCGCCGGAACAGCGCCGTCGCCGGCACCTCAGGCACCCTCGACGACCCTCGCACCCACGACCGGGAGGAGCACCACCGTGAACATCCGCCTCACCGCCGACGGTCGCGCCGTCAACGCGACGCTGAACGACAGCGCGGCCGCCCGCGACTTCGCCGCCCTGCTCCCGCTCACGCTGAACCTGAGCGACTTCCACCAGACTGAGCGGATCTCCGACTTACCCCGGCCCCTTTCCACCGCCGGCGCTCCGCGGAGCGCCGAGCCGAAAGCCGGCGACCTCGCTTTCTACGCCCCCTGGGGCAATCTGGCCATTACTACCGCAACGCTCCCCGCGCGGACGGCGTGGTCATCCTCGGCCGCCTGGCCGACGGCGGCGCCGAGGTGCTCGCCACGGCCGGCCGGGTCACCATCGAACGCTGAACGGAGAAGACGAGATGAACCCCACGTACGACTTCAGCGGCCAGGTCGCCTTCGTCACCGGCGCAGGGGCCGGGATGGGGCTGGTCACGGCCCGCGCGTTCGCCGAGTCCGGCGCGGCCGTCGCCCTCACCGACGTCGACGAAGCCGCGCTCGCCGCGGCGGCGAAGGACCTTACCGACGCGGGACACCGGGTTCTCGCCTTGACCTGTGACGTCGCCGACGAAGCGCAGGTCGCCGCCGCCGTGGACCGCACCGTCGACACCTTCGGCCGCCTCGACCTGGCGTACAACAACGCGGGAATCCAGATCCCGCCCAGCGACGCCGCCGACGAACCCGCCGAGCGGTTCGACCGCGTCACCGCGATCAACCTGCGCGGGGGTGTGGGCCTGCATGAAGCACGAACTGCGGCACATGCGAGCACAAGGCAACGGAGCGGTCGTCAACTGCTCCTCGCTCGGCGGTCTCGTCGGCGTCCCGGGGCGGGCGTCCTACCACGCCTCCAAGCACGGGGTGATCGGCCTGACCACCAGCGCCGCCCTCGAGTACGCCCCACGCGGTATCCGCATCAACGCGATCTGCCCCGGCACCATCGACACCCCGATGGTCGGTGACATGATCGCCAAGGGTGAGCTCGACCGCGCCGAAGCCGAGGCCAACCAGCCCATCAACCGGCTCGGCACCGCCGAGGAGATCGCCCAAGCCGTGCTGTGGCTGTGCAGCCCCGGAGCCGGGTTCGTCATCGGGGTGGCCCTGCCCGTCGACGGCGGTTACGTCGCTCGGTAGCAGGCCTCTTGGGCTGATCATCCCGGGGGGACCACCACGGCCTTGAGCGATTCGCGGTCCCGGCGGCTCAGGGTCAGCGCGTCCTCGGTCTGCTGGATGTCGAACCGGTGGGTGATGGCTGCCGAGACGTTGACGGCGCCGTTGGCGATGAGCCGCAGGGCGGCGGGGTAGGTGTTCGCGTACCGGAAGGTGCCGGTGATGGAAAGCTCCTTGCGCTGCAGGAGGCCGACGTCGACCGGGACCTCGTCCGACCCCATCCCGACGAGGACTGCCCGGGCGGCCGGCGCGAGGTGCTTGAGTCCCTCGGTCAGCGCCGCCGGCGCACCGGAGCACTCCAGCAGGGCATCGAAGTCCGGCTCGTCGACCTGGTCGGCGGTGGTGACGTCGAGTCCGAGTGACCGGGCGATCCGCAGCCGGAATTCGTTGTAGTCGGTGACCAGCACGCGATCGGCGCCGGACGCGCGAGCCACTTGCGCGGCGTACAGGCCGATGGGTCCGGCGCCGGTGACGAGCACCCTGTCCCCTGATGAGATCCGTGCGGTGCGTACCGCCCAGACGCCCACCGACACGGGCTCGGCCATCGCGGCCTGCTCGAAGCTCAGACCGGCGGGGGCTCGATGCGCGAAGCAGGCATCGATCGTGACGTAGGTGCTGGTCGCCCCGTCGACCGGTGGTGTCGCGAAGAACACGACGTCGGGGCAGAGGTTGTACCGGCCGGTCAAGCACTGCCGGCAATTCCGGCAGGGGATACCCGGTTCCAGGGCGACGGTCTCTCCGACCCGTTCAGAGTCCACTTCGGACCCTGCTTCGACGATCGTGCCGGCCGCTTCGTGTCCGATGACCATCGGGCCGTCGAGAACGTACTCGCCGATCCGTCCGTGCTCGTAGTAGTGCACATCGGACCCGCAGATACCGACCGCCCGCACGTGCACCAGGACTTCGCCGGGCGCCGGCGCCGGAACGGGACAGCTCTCGATCCTGACGTCACCGGGCGCGCGAAGGACGGCGCTGAGGTTGTTCATGCTCACTCCAGAGAGTTGACAGTCATTCGCCGGTCACGGCGCCGAGCGTGAGCCCGGAGACGAGCCAGCGGCGGACGGCGATCCCGGCGGCGATCATCGGCACGACGACGATGGTCCCGATGGCCGTCAGCTGCCCCCAATCGACACCGGCCTGGGTGACCAGCTGGGACGCCGCGATCGGCAACGTCTGCGAGTCTGGCCCGGAGATCACCATGGCGAAGGCATAGTCGTTCCAGGAGAACACCAGGCACAGGACCGCCGTGGTGACGACGCCGGCTTTCGTCAGCGGCAACGCCACGTGCCAGAACGCCTGCCAGCGCGTGCACCCGGCGACTTCCGCGGACTCACCGAGCGACGGGGGAAGGGCCTCGAAAAAGGCGTTCATGATCCAGATGGCGAAGGGCAGGTTGAAACTGAGATAGGCGAGCACCAGACCGGTGATGGAGTCGATCAACCCGGCCAGGCGGAACATCAGGAACAGGGGCAGGACGACCGCGGCGATCGGTGCCATCCGGGTGGAGATGAACCAGAACGCCAGTGCCTTCTTGCCGGCCAGTTTGGTGGTCGCGAGACCGTAGCCGACCAGCGTGCCGAGCGCGGTGGCCACCGCGGCCGACAATCCGGCGGCGACCACGGAATGCGCCAGGTACGACCCGAGGTTGTTGGCGCCGCCGAAGAGGCTCTTGTAGTTGTCGAGCACCGGGGTGACGAAGACCTTGAACTTCCGGCTGAACAACCTGGCGTTCGGGACGTTCCTGCGCGCCCGGGACGCCAACAACGCCTATATGTGGCAGCTCAACGTCGGCGACTCCGCTTCTTCGGTCCCGTATCTGCGTCCGCATCGCCGTGTCAACGGCGACTACGCAGTGCTGGCCGAAGTGGATCTGCGGCCGTTCGGGTTCACGCGCGCCGGTTTGCTGGCCGGAACGCACACCGTGGCCTACACCGTCGACGGTACCGACATCCGGACCACATTGGACGGTGTCGTCGTCGACACGCGGACCGTCTCGGACTTCTCCAGCGGCCGGGCCGGTCTGCGCACCTACGGGACGGAATCGGTCACGGTCGGAAAGTTCACTGTGACGAGGCCGGACGGCACGGTGTTGGCGGACCCCGAATTCGCCGTACCCAACCCGCTCACCGGCGGCAGCATCGACAACCGGGAACTGACCGTGAGCGGCAGCACCGACGCCCTGTACGTCGGCCGTGATTCCTACGAACCGCTGCTGCGAACGTCGTTTTCGACCACGCCCGGGAAGCGGGTGGCGCAGGCCCGGGTCTACGCGTCGGCGCACGGCATCTACCAGCTCACGCTCAACGGCCGCAAGGTCGGCGACCAGTTCCTCGCGCCGGGCTACACCGAGTACGCCAAGCGCATCCAGTCCCAGACCTACGACGTCACCGGCCTCGTCCGGGCAGGTGCGAACGGGTTCGGCGCGGCACTGGGCGACGGCTGGTGGGCCGGGAAGATCGGGCTCGCCGGCAAGGGCCAGTACGGCACCGATCTGGCGCTCGTCGCGCGGCTGAAGATCACCTACGCCGACGGCGGCGTGCAGTGGGTCGACACCGCGCCGGACTGGAAGTGGCATGCCGGGCCGTTCGCGGCGACCGACAACCAGCTCGGCGAGACCTACGACGCCCGGTCCGAGCAGCCGGGCTGGACCGACGGCGGGTTCGACGATTCCGCGTGGGCGCCGGCCGCGGTGCGTCCGTCGGACACGGCCAAGCTGTCGCCGCAGCCGGATGAGCCGGTGCGGGAGACCCAGGTGCTCGCGACGAAGAAGGTCACCAGCCCGGCGCCGGGCGTGACCGTCTACGATCTCGGCCAGAACATGGTCGGCGTGGCACGGGTGAAGATCACCGGCAAGGCCGGCGAGACGGTCCGGCTCCGGCACGCGGAGGTGCTCAACCCGGACGGCACGATGTACGTGGCGAATTTGCGGGCCGCGACCGCCACCGACTACTACCGGTTCGCGAAGGACGGCACGCTCACCTACCGGCCGACGTTCACCCAGCACGGCTTCCGGTACATCGAGATCACCGGGCTCGCCACGCCGCCGCCCGCCGCCGACGTCAAGGGCGTCGTGTGGGGCTCGGATCTGCGCCGCACCGGCACGCTGGGCACGTCCGACGGCATGCTGAACCAGCTGCTGAGCAACGTCGCGTGGGGTGCGCGGGGCAACTTCCTCTCGATCCCGACCGACACCCCGGCGCGCGACGAGCGGCTGGGCTGGACCGGCGACATCAACATCTTCGCGCCGACCGCCACCTACCTCAGCGACATGCGGGCGTTCCTGGGCAAGTGGCTGACCGACGTGCGGGACGAGCAGAAGAGCAGCGGGTCCATCCCGGCCGTCGTCCCGTCCACCAACGGCGCGTTCGACGAAAGCGGTGTCGGCTGGGAAGACGCGCTCATCACTGTGCCGTATGCCTTGTGGCACGCCTACGGGGACGCCCAGGTGCTGCGCGACAACTACGAGGCGATGAGCCGGTTCTTCGCCTACGCCCGGGCCAGTGCCGGCCCGGACAACCTGGAGACCGGGCGGCTGACCTTCTTCACCAACGATTGGCTCAACCTCGACGACCCGTCGGACCAGGGTGTCCTCGGGACCGCGATCTGGGCGCAGGACGTCCGGATGATGGCGGAAATGGCGCAGGCCGTCGGCCGGACCGCCGAGGCGGCCGAGTACACGAAGCTCTACGAGGACGTCCGCGCCGCGTTCACCAGCGCCTATCTGGCGGCGGACGGGACGGTGCGGGGCAACTCCCAGACCGGGTACGCACTCGCCCTCGGCATGGACCTCGTCGCCGATCCGGCGTTGAAGGCGAAGGCGGGGGAGAAGTATGTGGCGAAGCTCGCGCAGGGCGACAACCACCTCAAGACCGGGTTCATCGGGACGCCGTGGCTGATGCCGGCGCTGACGAACATCGGCCGCGACGACCTCGCCTACACGTTGCTGTCCAAAAAGGATTATCCGTCGTGGGGCTACGAGATCGGCAAAGGCGCCACCACGGTCTGGGAACGCTGGAACTCGATCCAGCCCGACGGCACTTTCGGGCCGGTGGACATGAACTCGTTCAACCACTACGCCTACGGCGCGGTCGCGGACTGGATGCACCAGTACATCGGCGGAATCCGGATCAAGGAGGCCGGCTACCGCAAGAGCGTGATCGAGCCGCGCATCGGCGGCGGGCTCACCCACGCCGAAGGAGTCGTCGACACCGTCTACGGGCGGCTGTCGGACGCGTGGGCCCTCACCGGTGACGGCTTGACGATGAACGTCACCGTGCCCGTCAACACGACCGCCGAAGTGGTGATCTCCTCGCGCGATGCCCGGTCCGTCACCGAGTGCGGCAAGCCGCTCCGCTCGGCCGGTGGAGTTCTCGGCGTCACCTACGACCCAGGGAGGAAGGCGACTGTCGTGACCGTCGGTTCCGGTCGGTACAGCTTCCGGGCGTCGAAGTAGCCGGGATCCGGCGCTCGAGGCGGGCGGGTCAGAGCGATGGTTGTGGGGTGGCGACGGGTTCGCCGCCGGTGGAGCCGGTGCCCGTGGCCTTAGCGTCGGCTGGGAACCGGGCCACCTCATCGCCGGGGCCACGGCCTACGACGCCGAGCGGCCGGTCGCCGACACGCAGGCCCAGGACGTGCTGATGCACGGCTTCAGCCCGAGCGGCGCGGCCTGCGGGACCTGCTGAGCGGGTTCATCGCCGAGGGTGGCGAGGTCGCCCGGACCCTGGCCGGCAGGCTGTCCGGGCTCGCTGTGGCCTACCCCGGCCGGACGGCGTGCATCCGCTGGTGGGCACGAGGGCACCGCCGACTGCACATCCGAACTGAACGGCGAGTCGGCGTCCCCCAAGTCATCCTCAGCCTGGCCTGTCAGGTCTGGAGTCTTGGGACGATCAATGTTGCGACGTCAGCTGGGCAGGCCGGGCGGTCCTTGAGGGCGCTGGCGTAGCCGCCGGGCCGGTTTCCCTCGTACTGCAGGAATGCTTTCGCTATCGCGATCTTGATTTCCAGGCTGGTCTGGGGTGCACCGAAGATCGAGACGAGCCATTCGGGAGCGTCCGGGTCGCGACCGAGAATGCTGAACAGCATGGAAGCGACCTTGCCGGTGAGCTTCTTGCCGAGGCTGACCGCACTGGGGCCGGTCAGCACTTCGCCGATGAGGTCACGGACGGTGCCGCTGTCCAGGTGAGTGGCCATGAGCGTCCCGGAGAGAGTCGACAGGTCGCGGAGCGCGGCGGACTGGTCGCCGGGGTGAGCGCCGGAGCTCGAAAAGCGTGACCGCACGATCTCGTGCATCGCTCGGACTTCCGATCCGCTTACCGGCTGGACCTTGTCGAGCTTGATCACCAGATCCAGCAAGCCGGTGCAGTCTGCTGTCCTCGTGCCCGTCCGCTGCGGTGCGCATGCGGTCGATTGCCGAACGGATCACGGCATCGGAGGAACCGGAAGCTGGTGGCGGGGCAGCTACCAGCAGCTGGGCCAGCCGTTCGGCAGCATCGGTGTGCGGCGTGCTGAGCAGCGTCACCATCCATGCCGCCAGTGGCTCCGGCGGCCCGGCCGGATACGTGTCGGCGAGTGTCTTCACCACCGTGCCCGCGACCGACGGGCTGGTGCCCGTCACCACTTGCTGCTGGATCCAGCGGCGAGCGCCGGCATCCGATTCGGCCAGCCTGCCTTCCAGCCGGGCCCGGATACGGAGCTTCTCGGTCGCGGGCGAGTTCGCTCTCGGCCGGAGTTGACAGTGATCCGGCCGAAGTCGAGAGCCACCGTAGTCGTGGTCTTGCCCTCCACTCCAGCGAGGTCGTCCGTGCCCACACTGAGCGCGCTCAGGCTTTCCTCGGTGCGCAGGGGGGCGATCTCACTTACCGAGCCGACCATCGTCGTCTTACCGACCCCGAAGCCGCCTGCTATCAGCAGTTTGGCGGACACGGTGGTCAGGGCAGGTGGGTCAGAGTCTACGGACGCCATCGAGTACCGCCTGGAGTAGGTTCATGTCGGGTGCGTTCACGGTCGGCAGCGCCGAGGTCTGGCGAACCAGGAATCCCTCGTCGATCAGGTCGCTGACGAGTACTTTGACCACCACCACGAGCAATCGCAGTTGCGCGGAGATCTCGGCCACCGACAGCGGCCGGCCTTGGCACATCCGGACGATCGTGGCGCCTTCGCGGTTGATCCGCTCGGCTTCGGACGGTGGCCGCGCTGCGAGCACGAGGGTGATCATGGTGAGGGCGTGCCGATCCGCCCGGGCGCGGCCCTTGGTCAGCGCGAAGGGCCGGACGAGCGGGCCGGCGTCATGGTCGAACCAGGATTCCTCCCCTTCCTCGCGCATCGGTCACCTCTGCTCGTCGAGTCTCAGGCTCCCGATTTCCGGCCGCGGCTCGGCGACGAGGTTCTCGCCGACCTGCTGGACCATCACGTTCATCTCATAGGCGACCATCGCCATGTCGGCTTCCTCCGCCGCGAGCAACGCGAGGCAGGCGCCGCGTCCGGCGGCCGTCACGATCAGGAAGGCGCGGTCCAGTTCGACGACGGTTTGGCGAACGTGTCCCTTGTCGAAACGGCTGCCCACCCCACGCGCGAGGCTTTGGAACGCCGAGGCCATTGCCGAGAGGTGCTCGGCATCCTCTCGAGCCATCCCCCGCGAGCCGCCGATCAGCAACCCGTCGGCGGAGAGCACGACCGCCTTCTCGGCCCCGGGCAGCCGCTCGACCAGCTCGTCGAGCAACCAGTCCAGCTCGCGCACATTGGAGGTGACCATCAGATCCTCGTTCGTTCGTGGTGTATTCGAAACCGCTGTTCACGAGCGGTGACGTGGCGCGGATTCGCGCCCCTGCCGGGTGCCACGGAGCATCGCTGCAACGGTGTCCCGTGCTAGCTCAGGCGCCCGGGTTGCACGCGCCGACGCTGGTGTGCGGGCCGCGGAGGACGCATTCGGCGAGGCGATCGCGGCGGCCAGCTGCGGTGACAGATTTACCTGACGCCGACGGCGGGGGAGCGGCGGTTGTCCGCCTCCGCCGCCGGCTGTGTGGGTATCCGGAGTCTCAGCGACGGGGACACGCGCCGGCGTGGGAGCGGTCGGAGCCACGACGGCCGGTGATTCATCTTCTTCGGGCCAGCGCGCCTCGAACCACGACATGTCGGCCTCCTTGGAGCGCCCGGCACCGGAGCGGTGACGCGACTCATCAAGGCCGTCCGTGGGCGCGACCGGCTTCGCGGCCTGCGGTGGTGCCGTCTCCGCCGCGATCGCCGACGTCGGGATCAGCACGATGGCCCGCACGCCGCCGTAGCTGGATTCGGTCAGGGACACGGTGATGGCATGCCGCGCGGCAAGCTGCGCGACGACGAACAGACCGAGCCGCAGCTGGCCGGCCAGGGCCATGACCTGAAAGTCCGGAGGGTTGCGCAGCATCGCATTGAGCCGCCGGCGGCGACGGCGACGGGTCGATCGTCGAGGCTGGTGCAGGCCACCGCCGCCACCGAGCTGGTGTGGCCGGTGAAGGTGGTGAACTCTTCGCCGGTGGCGAGATCCCAGACCCGCGCGGCGTGATCGCGGCCGGCGGTGACGGCGACCGGGCGGCCAGCCGAGCGCCTCGGCCATCGAGACCCAGGGCAGGAGGGCCGGGCCGCCGTCGGCCTGTATAACGCCCTTCCCGAGGGGGCAGTGGGTCGGCGTGGAGAGCGCCGCCGTGCCGGAGCGCTTCGCCACAAGGATCGCGCGGGAACGGGTCTGCAGGACGCCGAACTCCTCGGTGGAGAGGAGCTCGGTGTCCACGGAGCGGCTCTCGCGGCGGAGCACGTCGGCGACGGCCTCCCAGGCAGGCGTGGATTGGATCGCGCTGTCGCGGGGGAAATGCTCCTGCTCCCGTCCGCTCGGACGGTTCCGCCGACGTGGTAACAGCCATTCGCGCGCGGCCTTTTCGCAGGCCGGTCATGACGGTGACCTGACGGGGGCTGCGCTGGACGCGGCAGAATTGCCGGTATGGGACTTTCGGAGCAGAAGAGGCTCGGCCGGTTCGTTCGCCGGGCCCGGCGCATCGAGGCGCTCTCGCTCGTGCAGGACAAGCAGGTCCTCCAGCAGCTGCTGGAGGACAATATCCGCGCCGAAATCCCCGAGGATGGCTCGGACATCACGCTCAGGATGGCGCTGCCCGAGAACGAGGAAGTCTTCGAGTCGCTCGCGGCCCGCGTGCGACCTCTGCTGGTCAAGACGGAGTCGATCTTATTGCCACCTGCTCACCGGCGGTCAGCGCGGGACCGGCCGGGAGTTCGGGCGCTGGGTCATGATGTGGGAGGTCTACGCCGTTTTGCAGCAGGTGCCCGGCCCACGTCGACGCGGTCGTCTTGTTCGCCGCTGACCCGCTAACAGGCCAGCGCGGCGACGCCGCCCAGCAGATCGATCTCGGACCGGGCCAGCTCGTCTTCTCTTACGGTCACCCGGTCCGGGTCGTTCACCCGTGAGGTCGAAGAGGAACTCCCGCGATGGTGGCGCGACGACTCTGAGGCGGGGCAGTTCGCGCAGGTGGTCTACCAGCTGCGCGGGCCGGTGTATTAACTGCTCGACCACCTCGATCCGGCCATCGCCGGTGAAGCGGTCGTCGACTGGCTAGCTTCGTGCTTCGGGGTCGCCGCGGGCAGCCGACGAGGGGCCGTACTCAACATCCTCGCCGCGTTCCACGACGGTTGGGCATCACCCGCGGCCTCGCGACACTACTGGCCGCGTATCTCGGCGAACATGGTTCGTTCGAGATCGGAGAAAGCGGCATGGGCTTGGTCCCGCACACCCGACGCAGTCCTGCCTGGAACCGGGGACGCCGAGCTGGACATCCTCATCACCGTGCCCGAATCAACGGCCGTCGACACACATCGACTCGGCTCTCTGATCGCTTCCGCTGTGCCGGCGCACGTACGCCACCGCATCCACTGGGACTGAGCCGCAATGCGGCACCCGCGACGCCACTTCGACGCGTGCAGGCGTTGCGTGCGCCCGCCAGTCCAGCCTCGCAGTCCGTCGCGACCTTGCCCGGCATGTGGCACCGAACCTGGCGCGCTACCTCGCCGCCATGAACAAGACGCCGGCGTCGCCCTCGCAGAGATGCTGTGGACCATCTCCAGCGGGCCGGCGAACTGCGGATCGATCCGGGGTGCGGTTTCGCGGGGCTGTCCAACTGTTGCGCGCTCGCGGTGCCGACAGCGATGGCGCCGCGGATAGTCCTGGACGGTCGGGCACTACCCGTCGATGTCTCCGGTCGTTTCGCCCCCTTCACTTGAGCCTTCGGCTGACCCCGCATTGGCGAGCGGGGTGCGTGTCCGTGCGACGGCGAGGGACCGTTTCGGTGCGTTCTTCGGCGGGCGAAGGCGGTGCTCGGGATCGCGGATCAGTTCGCCGGTTTCCTGATGGATGTAGGCGACGCGGAGGTAGGCGATCTTCGAACCCGGAATGACCACCCGGTGCCAGGTGTCGCCGATGACCTTCTTCTCGAACTCCTCGATCCCGGTTAGCGGCTTTCCCTGGTAGGTCAGTGACTCGCCTTCGATGACGATCTCGCGTTCCCCCATCGGCCCGGAGGGGGTGAATGACCGGACGTACCCGAAGAACGAGGACCCACTCTCCAAGAGGACGTGCACCCAAGGCCTGGTGCCGACGGGACGGTCGAGTCTCAGTGCTTCCGTCCAGGCCGTCCACTGCCGCACGGAAGCCTGCTCGCGACCTCTTCGCGCAAGCAGGAAATCGAAACCGATGGCGAGGGCACAAGCCAATGCCAGTTCCACGGCGACGCTGACGACGACGAGCGCGAAATGCTCGCGAACGTATCCGTCACCGGAGCTCGACCAGGCTTGTGGGCTTGCGAGCAAATGCAGCCCCAGCACGGAGAACAGACCTTGAATCCCGGTGAGCACCAGCAGCGACGCCAGCGTGAAAACCAGGCTGCCGAGTGCCACGCGCGAGGCTTCGCGGAAGGCGGTCTCTTGGCGTCGCGCCCTGCGGCGTTCCCGGCGCAGTTCGAACGCGATCCCCGGCGCGACCAAGGTCAGGAACGCGGTCAGCGCGCCCAGAGTCTGGGGAATCACCGTGGTCAGGTCGTCGGTCCACCGTGCCGCGGCGGGGGTCCGTCCTCGGAGTCGATCTCACGCGGCGAGTCACCCCATCCGCCTTCCACCACCTGGTAGCAACCCTCAGTGCATTCGGTGTGCACAGGATGATCGACGTGGACCTTGCCGTCCTGATCCGTCCATGCCGAGTGTGGGACGGAGGAGTCGACGTCCTCTTGGATGGCCTCCATCGGATCGCGCTCGTCGACGCCGGTGTGGTTGCTCATGATCGTCCCCTCATAATCGGCCGCTCCACGTTACAGCGGCCGGTACGGATATGGCTACGGCGCGCAGGTGTTCGCCGTGGCGATCGGCTGACGGATACGCGGACCAGGCCGGCTTCGTAAGCGGCGGTGACGAGCTGGGCCCGGTTGCGGACGGCGAGCAGGTATCTTGGCCGCGGCGGGCGACCGTCGTTCACAGCCGAAATGGGTTATCTCTCTGCATCGCGCCCTGGAAGTGGGCCTCGTTGGTGAAGGTTGCGCTTCTGAACGCCGCCTCATACTTGAAGGCTGTGCTGAGGAACTCGGCGTCGCCAGAGAACCGGGTACTCGAGAAGCGGGCAGGACCCTGGAAGGTTGCGCGGCTGAAGTCGGCATCGCCGGTGAACCCGGCATCGGTGAAGGTTGCAGGGTCGGAGGCGCCCCTACCGAAGGTTGCGAGGATGAAGTGTGCGTCGCCGATGAAGAGGACCCCCTGAAGTCGACACGGCCGGTGAAGGTTGCCTGACGGAAGTCGCTGTAGGAGAAGCGCGCGTAGGAGAATTTGGTGGTTCCGACGAAGCTCGCCTCACCGAACCGTGCACTGTTGATCACGCACTCGGTCATGTCGAGGTTGATCAATCGAGCTTTGGTGAGGTCGAGGTCGATGTCGATGTTGTCCCAGAACGTTCGGGGCCGCCCGATCCGCAGGTGATCGGCCAGGATTCGTTGGGCGGCGATGCGGACCTCTTGTTCCTGGACGCGCTCCTTGTACTCGGCACGCGCGGCTTCGGCAAGGCTGGGGTCGTGCTCGTGCTGGTGCTTGTCGCCAGGGACGTCGAAGGGCATGCGCTGGTAGGCGCAGATGACGTTGACGACGCTTTGCCGCTGGCGTTCGTTGCCCTGAGCGAGCCGTTCCAGTGCGTAGAGGCCGGCGAGCCGGTACCGGCGGCCAGGAACAAGGCACCTCCGACCGTCAGCCCCAGCGGCATCGTCTTCGGTCCCACCGACCGCCAGGCAGCCGTCCAGTCCACGATCTTGATCGCCGCCGCGAGCAGACCCAACCCGCCCACGGTCAACATGCCGACAGTCCGCCACCACGACCACGTCTTGCCCGAGAGGCTCATGCCTGTTCAGTCGTGTGCTGGACACGAGCCGTGTCACCGTTGCGAGGATTGACTTGTGGCGCCTGGGCTGTAGCAACTCGTCCCGACAGATCACGGGGAAGCCCCGCAGGCGGCTCCAGCTCAATGCCGGCGAACACCCGAGTCGGCAAACGCAACCTCCCGCCAGTACCCAAATCCCTGGTCAGAGGCCTGCACAACCGTATCCGCCCGATTTCCAGCAGGTGTAATTCCCTCAGTACGACGTCGGGGACATCCGGCAGGGGCGCCGTCGCCCAGGCCGCGGCGTGCTTCGGTGACGCCGCCGGGGATTTCCCACAGCGCGCGGCCGCTCGGCTTCACGATCAGGACGCGTTCGTGGTCGGGGTTGTCGAAGAACAGCACGCCGGCGGACGGGATGGCCATCGGGTAGTTCTCGAAGAAGTGCTGCTGCGTCGCGGTGGGCGTCGTCACGCAGGGCAGGCTATCCCGCCCCCTGCGTCGCTATCCGTGCAGGACGTTGTGACGCTTTGTAGTCGAGCGGACTCGTTGGTGCTCGTAGCGACTCCCGCAGCGTTTGCAGGTGGTGCCGGTCAGGCGGGTGCCGCACCGGCAGGCCCAGCCGACGTGCCGGTGCGGGTTGCCCGCGACGAGCGCGTGAGGCGGGAGGTCGCGGTCGACGAGCGCCCCGGCGGCGATCATGGCGTAGGTGCCGATCTGGATGCCCGGGAGCAGGATGGCTCCGGCGCCGACGGTCGCGCCTCGGCGGACGGTGACCGGTCGTGGGGTCCAGTCCTCTGTGGTCTGGGGGAGCCCTGCCGAAGTGACGGCTCGGGGTGCGCTGTCCTCGATGATCAGGACGCCGGGACACAGCAGGACCTCGTCCTGGATGACAGCCCCGAAGACCTGTACGGCGTCTGGATTTTGACGCGGTCGCCGACCCGGGTGCCGGGGCCGAGGTGGACGTCCGTGCCGAGCGTGCACTGGTCTCCGACCTGGACGCCGTCGGCGAGCAGGACACGGCGCCAGAGGCGGCTGCCGCGTCCCACGGCGGCGCCGGCGCCGAGTTCGGCGGTCGGGTGGATGACCGCATCAGGCAGTTGTTCGAGTCCCGGACGCGGGGCGGGACCTGATCAAGAGCGACGAGCGCGGTCGGGGCGGCGGCCCCGCGGTGCTCGATCAGGGCGGCGAGGTCCCCGAGCTGGTGGACGTCGGCGATCGCGGCGTCGGAGATCGCGATGCCGTACGCGGCTTCGAGGGCGGCTGCGAGCCGGACCCGGTCGAGTGAGTCGAAGCCGATCTCGTCCAGCTCGGTGTGCCGGGTCAGCGCGCCGGTCGGCCTGGTAGGCGAGCTCGGGGCCGTGACCGTTTCGATCAGCTGTTCGGGCAGGGTCATCGTGTGCTCCGGGCGGCGATGTCCAGGACCAGGGGCAGGACTTCTTCGACGGGTGTACTGGTGACCAGCCGCCGCACGGCCGGGTCGTTGAGGCCGTGGGCGAGCGCGGCACGTATCGCTGCGGCGATCCGGCCGGCCGCGCCGCCGGGGAGATGACCTCCGGGTTGGCACATCAGCTCGGCCAGGTCGCCGCCGCGGGCGTCGATGAGTTGGGCCAGGTCGGGCGCGACGATCGTTCGGCGGGGTGAGTACGGGTGAGCGTCCAGGGTGCCGGGGTGGTCGAGTTCGTTGCGGATCAGCGTGGCCACCCGGGGTGCGAGCAGGATCCCGCACCGGTACGTCGCGGTCGCCAGCAGGATCTTCGGGTTCGCGGTTCGGCCGACGAGGGGCAAGTGGTCGATGGTGTAGGGCCGGTACCCGACGCGGACATCGGTTACCTGGGCGTGGCGAAGTCCGGTGTTGAGCTCGCCGACGCCGTCGTGCAGCAGGGTCGCGATCTCGTCCACGGTGGCCCGCCGGCCGGGCTCGGGCCGGGTGCTGAGGCGGTTCGTCGCCCCGAGGTACGTCCGCCCGTCGACCCGGGGGACCAGGTGCGCCCCGCACGCGAAGCCCCGGTTCGGGGTCCGGATCGGTGCGGTGACGGGGTCCGGGACGGCGTCCAGCACAACACTGACCCCGCGCCCAGCCAGAACCGGCGGAGCATCCAGGCGCAGGCTGGGGGAGCGGCGCGCCAGCGCGGTCGTCTGCACACCGGCGGCCAGCACCAGGTGCTCGGCTGTGACCGGTTCGCCATCGACGAGGTCGAGCCGCAGCATGGTTTCGGTGTCCACGATGCGGGCTGTATCAGTGTCGTGCCAGGTGATCCGCGGGTGCGCGAGCGCGGCGGCCGTAGCCACTGTGGTGAGCTCGGCGGCGTCGATGCCGGCCTCGCCGGGCAGCCATAAGGCCTCGAACACCGATTCCGAATGCAGGCCGGGGACGTCTTCTGGTGCGTGCAGGTGGCCGGGCAGGCGGCCGGCGGCGGCGGCCGCGGCGATCGCGGCGAGTTCGGCGCGGTCGGCCGGGACGCTGGCGGTGACCCAGACTCCGGGCGTGAGGCCCGGCGCCGGGCAACCTGCGGTGGCGGAGAGCTGGTCCAGCCACGCGTCGTAGCCGGCACGCGCGGCCACGCGCTCGGCCACTTCGACCGCGACGCGCTGCGGCGGGTGTGCGGCCTCGACCTCGGAGAAGACCGTGAGCATCGCACCAGCCGCGCGGCTGGCCTGCCCCGCGTGTTCGCCGGTTCGCGGCCCGACCAGGACGACCGAGTACCCCGCCTGCGCCAGTTCCAGCGCACAAGCCAAGCCCACGATGCCCGAACCGACCACCGCCACGTCCGCTGACCGCGTCTTGTTCACCTGCTCACTCCCGTCCGTCGCACGGGGACCCGTGCCCCGAGTCGCGGGTTCGAGGAAAGCGTGACGCAGAGGGCAGCGGCAGGGGTTCGTGCCAGCTCGGCATGGTTGTGCCAACCCGGCACAACCTGCCCGGCCTCGTCACCGAGCGACTACCGTGGGTGTGTTTCCGTGGGAATCGAGGCGTCTGATGCCGAACCGATGGACCCGCACCGAGGACGTAGGCCTTGCCGCCGCGATCGCGGCAGGCGACCACGCCGCAATCGTTCGACTGGCGCGGGAGCGCGCCGACCTCAGTTAGACCGAGCTGGCTCGCCGTTTCGGCTGCCATCCCAGTCTGATCAGCCGGTTCGAGAGCGGGCAACGACGCCTGCAGGATCCGGCGACGCTGCGACATCTCGCCGAGCTGCTCGACCTGCCCGCCACCGCGTTCGGCCTGCACGACCGCGTCGCCTCCCAGCGATTCCCGCCGCGCTCTCCTAGGGTGAGCACCAGCCAACCCGAGGAGGACGACATGCGGCGCCGCACATTCCTGGTGGCCACCGGTCTGCTCGGGTCCGGTCTGGCAACGAGCAGCGCAGCTGCCACCGAACCGGATCCCGCAGCCCTGCTGGCCCGCCACCTCGAGCCCGTCCTCCTCGGCCCCGCGACCCCGGCCGTCCCGACCACCTCGGCGACGCTGCGCCAGGCACTCGCCCTCGCTCGCGCGGCCTTCGATCGCGCCGACTACCTCACGCTGGCGCGCCGGCTACCCCAGCTCGCCCGGGCCACCGAAGCGACACGGGCGGCCACAAGTGCCGGCCACGACGTCGCGGCCCAGGTCTACACGCTGATCACCCGCGCCTTGATCAAGCTGCCCGCGAGCGGGCTCGAATGGATCAGCGCGGACCGCGCCTCCCTGGCCGCAGCCCGGACCAGCGACCCACTGCTGCTGGCGGAGGCCGAACGCGTCAAGGCCTCGGTCTGCCGCCGAGGTGGCCAGCACGAACGCGCCCAGGACCTCGTCCTTGCCGCCGTCGACCACCTGGACACCGGCAACCGCCCCGCACCGCAGCACCTTGCCCTCTATAGCGCGCTCATGTGCACCGCCGGCTACGGCGCCGCCCGCGCGGGCAACCGCGACCTGGCCCTCGACCTGCTCGGCGACGCCAGCCGGACCGCGGACCGGCTCACCGACCACCGGGCACTGCACGGCCCGCTCACTGCCAACATCACCAGCCACCAGGTGTCCGCGCTGCACGTGCTCGGCGACCCCGCCGCCGCGCTGCACTACGCCCGCACCGCCGGCGCGTTCACCGGCACCAACACTGAGCGGCAGGGCCGTTACCTGGTCGATCTGGCGCTCGTTCACCATGCCCTCGACCGGCCAGGCCCGGCATACAACGCACTGCGGGAAGCCGAACTCCGCGCGCCGGGCGAAGTCCACACCCGCGCAACCGCCCGAAAGCTCATCCGGGACTTGCGCGATGACCGTCGAGCCCGCCTGCCGGGCATCGACCAGCTTGCCGCCCGCGCACACGTAGCCTGACCAGGGGCCCCGAACCAGCGCTACCCGGTCCGGCCGGTGTCGCCGTGCCGGAGTTGAGCGCGGTCGGCCTCGGCGATGGGTGAGCCGCGCCACCCCTGGTCTGCAGCCCATTTGCCACGTGAGCCGAGTTTCTGTCGCTCGATGTCCGGCGAGGGGACCTGGAACGCACCAGCAGGAAACCTCGGCTAGTCCTACGGCTGATCCTGACCCAGTTGCAGTCCTCACGACGACGCAATCGCGCCCAGAGCAAGACCTCCAACAGCCCATTCTGACGGCCGGGTCTCGTTGCAGACCTTCGGCAGACCTGACGAAGCCCAGCATCGAACCAGCACGAGTCCTTGGCGGCTACGGCACTCCGCCTTGAGCTTCCCCCGGTTGTCCAGACACCTTGGCATTGCCCCGGTTCCCCGGACCTCGGTCTGTGGAGTGTCATGGCGTTGCCCCCAGACGACGGACCCGGGTTGGTGGAGTCGATGGTGCTTCGTCTGGAAGGCTGTCGATCATGCCGAAGGCTATCCCGCCGAGTTCCGGGATCGGGCGGTTGCGCTGGTCCGGGCTGGCAAGTCCGTCCGGGAGACCGCTCATGAGCTGGATATCAGTGAATCCTGCCTGCACAGCTGGCTGAAGCAGGACCGCGTCGATCATGGTGAACGCCCTGGACTGAGCAGCACGGAGCACGCAGATCTCGTGGCGGCGAAGCGCGGATCCGGCAGCTGGAAACCGAGCTGGAGATCCTGCGTGAGGCGTCGAAGATCTACGAGGAGCTGAAGGGCGGCCCAAAAGGGCGTTCCCGGTAGTCGCTCGCCTCGCCGAGCGGGGATTACCGGTGAAGCTGGCTTGCCGGCTGCTGGAGGTCAGCCATTCCGGGTTCTACGAGTGGCGCTCGAGGCCGACCTCGCCGGCGGCACTGCGCCGCGAGTGGCTGAGCGGAGTGATCACCGAGATCCACGGCCGGTCTCGCGGCACCTACGGCGCGCGTGCATGCCGAACTGCGCTTGGGGATGGGGATCATGGTCAGCCGCAAACACCGCCGGTGAAGAAGGAGCAGGTGACAGGGCCATCGCCGGAGCGCGCACGCCAGCAAGCCGCAGACGTGTGTGACGTCCGCCATACTCCGTCAGACAGTTGTCTGATGCCGTTAGACTGTTGTCTATGACCGTGCGCGATGGGTCCGGCTCGGCTCGACGGCGTGCCCCCGGGCCGCAAGAGCGGGTGGTCGATGCCGAGCGCACCCGGGCGGCGTTGCTCGATGCGGCGTTGCAGGAGTTCTCTGAGAAGGGATTCGCGGGGGCGCGGGTGCGGGACATCGCCGAGCGTGCCGGGGTCAGCAAGGACCTCATCGCCTACCACTTCGACGGCAAGGAGGGCTTGTACCGGGCGGTGCAGCGGGCCTGGCTGCACCGCCGTGACGGGTTCGCCGAACCCGGCCTGTCGCTGGCCGAGAGCCTGGCGCGCTACCTGCATGACGCGTTGAGCGACCCACGGCCGATGCGGCTGCTGGCCTGGCGAGGACTGGCCGCTGTCGGGCAGGGCCCGCCCGAGTCGAGTGCCGACGCCGACTACCCCGACACGGCCAGCCTGCGTCGCCGATTAGAACGCGGTGAGCTCGATCGCGGCCTTGACCCGGCAACCCTGCAGCTCGTCCTGCTCGGCGCGGTCGCTGCCCCGGTCGTGTTCGGCGACATCGCCCATCGGCTATTCGGCATCCATCCCGGCGAGTCCGAATTCGAGAACCGCTACCGCGACGGCCTGCAGTGGATTCTGCGTGCCTTGCGGGGCCCTGAAGAACAGGACAATCAATGATGACGCTCACACCGGAACAGGTCGAGTACCTCAACAGCCAGACGCTCGGGCGGCTGGCCACTGTGGACCGACACGGTGCTCCGCAGAACAACCCGGTCACGTTCCGCTACAACCCCGAACTGGGCGCCATCGATATCGGTGGACACAACCTCGGTGCCAGCCGTAAGTTCCGCAACCTGGCCGGCAACAACTGGGTGGCATTCGTCGTCGACGACATAGCCTCGTATCAACCGTGGCGCGTGCGTTGTTTGGAAATCCGTGGGCGCGCCGAAACACTCAGCGTTGCTGAACCCCTCCGACCGGGGTTCTCAACCGAACTGATTCGCATCCATCCCGACCGCATCCTTGACTTCGGACTGACCGCCCACGGCGCAGCCGCACCAGAACGTCCACAGTAAACGATGCTTGCGCCAGAATGATCTTGTAGGGTTCTCGCCGCCGATGGCATATGATCACAAACCGTTGCTGCGCACCCGGATCCGGGGCACAGTCAGTTGATCACGCAATCATGGACAGAGCCGTTCGTTGGACGGCCTGGTGCCAGGCCGGCGCCTGACCGAGGCCTATGGCTGGATCACCACCACCATCGCGGTGGCCAACGCCACCGGCCAGGCTGCGGGCGGACTCCTGGCCGAGCGATTCGACCACCACACCGGCTTCCTCGCCGCAACGCTGTGCGTACTGTCCCTGGCCCTGCCCGTCTGGATCAGCCGCCAGCACCTCGTCATCGCCGCGCCGGCAAACTGATGCGCGATGACAGCCAGCCGCTTCGCTGCGAGGTGTCCGTCCGGCGAGCCGGACGACATTCGCAACTGGCCCAGCGCGCGTCTTCACCTACGGAGTGCCTTCCTACTCGGCAAACTTGATGTTGTGGTGACACCAATTTCCCTTGCAGGACAGGCACTTCCGTTCATCTACAGCACGTGTCGCCCCAAAACCCATGAAAGCGGCAGGCTGGCGGCCGGTGACAGGGGTTGGTTCCGGGAGGGTGGTACTACGTCTTCCGGGCGACGCCGGCGTAGACGTCGTCCGGCTCGATGTCACGGATGCCCGGCTCCGGGTGCCACAGCGGCGCGCTCACGACGCCGGGCCCGACCAGTTGCAGGCCGTCGAAGAGTGCGACGACCTCGGCGTAGGGGCGGAAGTACATCGGGTCCCGGCTGTTCTTCATCGCTTCGGTGACTGCCGCCATGGCCCGTGGTGCGTGATCGGCGGTCAGGTGCGACAGCGCAACAAGGCTCCCCGGCGGCAAGGCTGCGCGGTAGTCGGCGACGATCTCGCGTGGCCGCAGGTCGTCCGGGACGAAATGGAACACCGCGACCATCAGCAGCCCGATCGGACGGCTGAAATCCAGCATCGTCTGCACGTCTGGTGAGGTCAGCACGGCGCGGGGGCGGCACAGGTCGGCCGCGACCACGGTGGCGTTCGGGTTGCCCTCGAGGATGAGGCGGCTGTGGGCGACGGCGACCTCGTCGTAGTCCACGTACACGACCCGACATCCGGGATCCGCGTTCTGGGCCACCTCGTGCACGTTGCCGACGGTGGGGATGCCGGAACCCAGGTCGAGGAACTGGGTGATGCCCTGGGTGATCATGTACCGCACCGCGCGGCGCAGGAACGCCCGGTTGGACGCGGCGACCTGCCGGCCCGATGGCAGGACCGCCATGACCTTTTCGCCGACGGCACGGTCGGCGTCGAAGTTGTGGCTGCCGCCGAGCAGCCAGTCGTAGACCCGGGCGGCGCTGGGCAACCTGACGTCTACGCCCTCGGGAATCCGCTCACCCGCCACAGACACCGCGCACCTCGCACAGATCGATCTTCCCGAGTCCCGTCGTCACGCTGAGAATATGGCAACCACAGGTGAGTCGCTCGCCGCGCTGCGCGGTGCAAGATCGATACCGCGGTCACTGATGGGGGGCACGTCGTCCGCGTGCGGAGGGCCGGCTTCGACGCGCTGGCGCTGTCCTTCCAGCGGGTCCCTTTGCAGGTGGGGCGCACACCGGCCGTCGGCGACACGCAGAACCTCATCGGCTGGCGCCTGTGGCGGAGGCAACGGCGACGAGCGTCTGCGCGCTCCAGCGGCGAATCTGGATCAGCACGGCTGGCTCGGTGCCCCGCAGGTCGAGGGTCCGCAGGGTTGGTTCAGCCGGGTCGCCGCGGGAGTCGGGCAGGAGACATCGCCGCTTTCGCGGGATCCCGTCCTTGCTGCTGACGACGGTTCCGTGGGGACGCTACCCGGCAAGCCCGGACCGCAAGCGTGCTGTCGCGGCGAGCGCGGGGAGGTCAGCCGGTAGCTGGAACAGCGCCGGCTGTGTGATCCACTATGGCAAGGACGGCGCCCTGCCCGGTCGGGGCAAGGTGCGCGCCGGGACCGCCATGCTTCCGTCCGGCTGCGCCGTCGTCATGGGGCGCGGACGCCCTCTTGTTGCTGCGGATGGGCGGGCAGGTCGCTCACCGGCACGCCGACATGTCCGC
>NZ_NMUL01000050.1 GCF_002234595.1 Amycolatopsis vastitatis | reverse complement strand
TTGCTGCGTACTGCTGTCGCGGTCATCACCGGCCGGAACCCTTCCACTGATCGGCCCCAGCACGCGTAACACCGCGGGCCACTGCCCGGAACCCCTTACCTTGATCGGTCCCGGCCACCTGGCTGGCACTGCCTACTGCGATCTATCCACACTGCTGATACTGCGGACTAACTGACTACTGCCTTGCTCCGCGGGCACACGAACTCGCCCACGTCCTGCACTGCCTCACCGGGGCCGCTACCGCTGACTTCATCTTCACAACCCGGCCCCGGGTACTGCTCCGGTCACCAGTCGAGACCTGTTCACTGATTGGCCCCGTCCTGCCTGACCCTTGTCTCACTTCGCGGGTAGTTACGTCCTCTCCCGCGCCTGCTTGACGTTGTCTCTCTCGGTACGAGCAGAACTCTACACACACCCACCGCCGAATGTCTAACCCGGCCACCATAGATTTACTACGCGACCCGAACGGGGTACCCCACCTCGCAGAGTTCGCAGGTCAACGTTCGAATCCCCCCGGAGCCGACGCACTCACGCGGCCGAACTGCCGGGCCAGCACGCCCAGCTCGACCCACCGACAAGCCGCACCAGCTCCCCGCCACCCTGGCCAGCCGGATCTACAGCCGCCTCGGCGCTTGACCGCAGGCAGCTCCCTCGTCCCCCGCCACGTGGGGCCGGCGGGTCGCCGCCGGCCTGTCGCGCCATAGCCGGACCGCCGTCACCGCTGCGGGTAGGCTGCGTGGGTGAGCGACTCGCACATCAGCCGGTTGCAGGTGGTCCCCCTTCCCGGTGGGCGAGGCTTGCGGGTGGTCGGCGCGGTCGACCTCAGCACGCGGGAGATCTGGGGCAACGCCCTGGAATCGGCGACCGCGAACGGCTCGCCCGTCCGGCTGGACCTGTCCGAACTGTCGTTCATCGACACCCGCGGCACATCCATGCTGGTCGCCGCCGCCCAAAGCCGGCCCGGCGCGGCACCTCTCACGATCACTCGTCCGCCGACGGTCCTGCGCAGGGTGCTGACGGTGCTGTGCCCGGACGAGCCGGTGAAGATCGTGATCGAAGAACAGGAAGCGTCATGAGCACGCCCGTCGATACTCCGGCCGAGCCGTTCGTCCACCCCGCCCTGTTCTACCGGGGTGCCGACGAGTACCTCGCCGGCACCGTCCCGTTCATCCGGTCCGGACTCGCCGCGGGAGAGCCGGTCGCCGTGGCCGTCCCCGGCCCCAACCTGGCGCTGCTGCGTGCCGAACTGGGCGCCGAC
>NZ_NMUL01000049.1 GCF_002234595.1 Amycolatopsis vastitatis | reverse complement strand
CCCGCTGCTGATCGACGGCACCGGCCGGCGCACCAGCGCCGCCTACGACCCCGAGCGGATCATCACCGGCTACAACCGGCCGCTTCCGGAACCGGCCGACGCCGTCGAGCTCGTCGTCGACGCCACCAATCTGGCCCAGGCCCGGTTGCTCGCACGCACGCACGCTCTGCGGGCGGGCCTGACCGACGACCGGACCGCCGACGCCGAACTGGTCGTCACCGAACTGGTGACCAACAGCATCGACCACGGCGGCGGCACCGGCCGGCTCCGGATCTGGATCGCCGACGGCCACCTCGTCTACGAGGTCCGCGACCAGGGCACCCTGACCGACCCGCTGGCCGGCCGGCACCCGGTCTCCCCCGGCCAGCACCGGCAGCGCGGCCTGTTGCTCGTCAATCACATGTCCGACCTGGTGCGGCTGCACACAGGCACCGGCAGCACCACCACGCGCGTCCACTTCCAGCTGTTCGGGTGATCGGTCCACGGGTGCGCGCAGCTGGTGAGCGATGCCAGCTCGCCGACACCGTGCGCCGGAGGTCACGTCGCCGTCTCGCGTAAAGACACCCCCGGTGGGTAATCCGACCTACAGCCGCTCCCGCGGTGACGCGAGACGGAAGAAGCACAATGACGGAAACGGCCATACCAAGACTGGGCGACGTGGCGAGCGGCCTGGCTGCCACGGCTGTGGCGGCCTTTCGGCTGCCGGCACTACCGGTACAAGATCTCTGGGCCGGTTCGGTCCTCGAGTCGGCCGCCGGGCACCACGTCGCCGGTGTCGCCGCCGGAATGTTCGGTGGACGCCTGCCGGCGGCCGGGCGGCGGACCGGTGAGGAGATGACCGTCCGGGCCGGGCGGCGGCCGGTCGGGCTCGACCACCGATCACTCGCCGCGGCCTTCCCGGGCGCGACGGGCAACCTGGTGGTCTTCCTGCACGGCCTCGTCGAGACCGAGCGCAGCTGGTTCCGCGGGACCACCTCGGCCGGCGACTTCGGCGCGCGCCTGGCCACCGACGTGGGTGCCAGCCCCGTGTACGTGCGGTACAACTCGGGTCGCCACGTGTCCGACAACGGCGATGACCTCGTCGCCCTGCTGTCCCGGCTGGTGGCCGCCTGGCCGGTCCCCGTCACCGACATCGTCCTCATCGGACACTCCATGGGCGGTCTCGTCGCGAGGAGCGCGCTCTACCGCGCTCAAGAACAAGACCTGGCGTGGCTTCCCTTGGTGACGCGGCTGGTGTGCCTGGGCACCCCGCACAGCGGTGCACCGCTGGAACGGCGCGTCGCCCAGTTCGCGGGTTTGCTCCGCAAGTCGCCGCTGGCTCCCCTGGCCCGATTGCTCGCGCTGCGCAGCGACGGCATCCAAGACCTCGCCCACGGCTACGTCCACCAGCACCAATGGGCTGACGACCCGGACGACGGCCGGCCGCTCGAACGGGCCTCACCCAGCGGCCTTCGCCGGCTGTTCGTGTCAGCGACGCTGTCCCGCACCGAGGGCAGCACTTGGGGCCGTCTGCTGGGTGACCTTCTCGTGCCCCCGGTCCGGCCCGGAGACCTGACCGAGGACGCCGACACCGCCTGGCTCGGCGGGCTGAACCACTTCGCTCTGCTTCGCGACGACAGCGTCTACGAGACGTTGCTCGATTGGTTGCGCACCGACGATGTTCCCGCGGGAGCGATCAGCGGGTAGCCGGGTCGGGAAGCTGCCTTCGAGTGCCGTTCGCCGGTCAGTGGCTGCCGGCGAGTTCTCCGGAAAGCTTGCCGTGCCGGCGCGCTGTCGGCGTCGAGCGCGACGATCTCCACGGTCTTGCCGCGGCCGGCGCCGGCCTCTTCCGGTCAACTCGTGAGTGCGTTCAGCGTATTCGTGTGGCTGCGGTTCTCTGGTTCGCTCAGTAGCGTGGGTGAATCACACGAGCGTGAACGCTTGGAAGTGTTCGGCGCGACGCTGCGCCGTCGCCGGCTCGAGGCGGGATTGTCCCTGCGGGCGCTGGCCCGGCAGTTGGGGCTGAGCGGGCACAGCGGCCTGGTCGACTACGAATCCGGCAGGCGGCTGCTGCCCGCCGACCTGCTCTCCGCCTGTGAGGAGGTGTTCGGCGACACGGCTGGAGAGCTGCGCCGGTTGTGGCAGGCTGTGCACGTCCGCCGGGCGCAGTCGGTCACGCCGGAGCATTCGGCACCGCCGGCGCGGGCCGTGCCGTTTCCGGCCGACCTCGCCGATTTCGCCGGCCGGGACTGGGAACTGGCGGAACTGGAGTCGCTGCTCGATCACCGCTCCGGCCAGGCGCCCTCGTTGATCGTGATCTCGGGACCGCCCGGGGCGGGCAAGACGAGTATCGCGGTGCACCTCGCGCACCGGCTGGCCGGCCGTTACCCGGACGCCCTGCTCTACGTCGATCTGCGCGGCACGGCACGCCCGCCCCTGGATCCGGTCGCGGCGCTCGGTCGCTTGCTGCACGGCAGCGGCGTGCGCGCCGCCGCGATCCCGGCCGAACGCGACGACCGGTCGGCGTTGCTGCGTGCGGAGCTGTACTCCCGCCGCGCGCTGCTGCTGCTCGACGACGCCGCGGACGAAGACCAAGTCCGGCCCCTGCTCCCGGCCGGAGCCCGGAACACCGTGGTCATCACCAGCAGGAGCCCCTTGGCCGGCCTGGAGTCCGCACATCACCTCTCGCTGACAGGCCTGCGCTCACCGGCCGCGGTCGAGCTGTTCGCCGCGATCGTCGGAGCGGCCCGGGTGCTGGCCGAGCCCGCGGCCGCGGCCGAGATCGTGCGGCACTGCGGCCTGCTGCCGCTCGCGATCCGGATCGCCGCGGCCCGCCTCGCCCAGTGGCCGGCGGCGTCCCTCGACCTGCGCTACCAATGGGAGTCGATGCGCGAGCTCGGCGAACACGGCCTCACGCTGGCCCGCGAGCTCGGCGACACCCAGCAGGAAATCTTCGCCCTCAACTGCCTCGGCCTGGCGCTGCGGGAATTGGGCCGCTTCGCTGAAGCGGCCGGCTGCTCCGAACGTGCGCTGACCTTGGCCATGGCCAACGGTGACGAAATGGAGCAGGCGACCTCCCACTACCGGCTGGGAGCCACCCTGATCGCGCTCGACCGCGCAGCGGAGGCGGTACCACATCTGGAAACCGCTATCCACCTCAACGGCAAGCACCACCAGCACTGGGACGAGGCCAGCAGCATCAACCGGCTCGCCTTGGCTCTGCGCGCCCTCGGCCGGTACCCCGAAGCAGTCGCGGGGCACGAGCAAGCGATCGCGATCTTCGAGTCCATCGGCGCGGTCCGCAGCACGGGCCTGGCCAGAACCCGCCTCGGGTTCGCCCTCTCCGACACCGGACGGCACACCGACGCGGCCGGACACCATCTCGCCCTTGCGCACTTCCGAGACGGCCACGACGAATGGGGCCAAGCCCTCGCCCGTTACGGCTTGGGCATCACGGCAACCGCCCTGGGCAAACCGACCGAAGCGGCCGAACACCTGCGGTTGTCCGCCTTGCTGTTCAAGAACCAGAACGACCCGCTGCGGCAGGCCCGGGCGATCGAACTCGTGGCCACGCTCCACGACGCCGGGAGCGACCGCGATGCGCAGACCCCGAATCGGGGCGGTGCCCGTGAAGGTGAACGGGACGGATTCGATCGCCCGGACGGTACGGACGGAGAATTCCGAGGGTGATCGTGTTTCCATCGTGACGACCGAGATCACGAAGATGTGAGGAGAAGGAATGCGCGTCGCACTGAAAATGGCCGTGGTCGGGTTACGGCCCTGGCTGCCGGAACACTGTCCGCCGGTTCGGCGTCGGCGCTCGACGCGGTGGCGGCGATTTCCCCGGCCTCGTCGTCGGCCACGACCATGAGCCTGAACCAGCCGGGCGACGGCCTCGATCCGGCCGCCGCGGGGTGCTCGGGCAGTGCCGTCACCGCGGACGGGGCCACCGTCCGGACGCCATACGGCACGCTCGAGCTGAGGTGGTCCGAAACCTGCTTGACCAACTGGGGCAGGTTCCTTCCGAGCCGTTCCGGTTTCCGCTTTGCGGTGTGGGTACACAGGCAGGAAGACAACCAGTCCTGCGGAGATCACTCAGGCAATGGCTGCGCGAGCCAATTGTGGGATGCGCCGACCGTGGCCTACAGCAACCAACTCTACGAGTGCAATTACCACATGCAGGCCGAGGTGACCATATTCGATGGGGCGAACCCCGCGCTCTGGTACGTCACGCCCTACATCGGTGGCTGCTGAGATCACGGAGATGATTTCCCACTGCTCCGAGGGCTGCTGAGCCGGCCTGCCAAGCACCGAGGCGTGCGGCGGTGCCCTGGGCACCTCACCCAGTGCGGCGGCCCTGGGCACAGGCGCCCTGAAAGGGGCGTTGGTACGAAGCGTCGCCGGAGCGGTTACCCCGAACCGGGACGACACGACTACCGTGAGAGAACGGGCCCAGGAGGTGAGCCGTGACCTTCCAGCGTGACGTGGTGGTGATCGGCGCCTCCGCGGGCGGGGTGGAAGCCCTGCGCGGGGTGGTCCGGCGGCTGCCCGCCGACTTCCCCGCCGCCGTCCTGGTGGTGCTGCACCTGGCCCCGGCCGCCCCCACCGCCCTGCCGCAGATCCTCGGCCGGGCGGGCCTGCTGCGCGCGGTCCCGGCCACGGACGGCGCGTCGCTGACCCCCGGCGTCATCCATGTGGCGCCGCCCGACCACCACGTGCTGCTCGACGGCGACACACTGGCCTTGACCCGCGGCCCGACGGAAAACGGACACCGCCCGGCGGTCAACGTCACCTTCCGCTCGGCCGCGCTCGCGGCCGGGCCGCGGGTGATCGGCGTGGTGCTGTCGGGCACGCTCCACGACGGGGCCGGCGGCCTCTGCACGGTCGTCGAACGCGGTGGCCTCGCCGTCGTGCAGGATCCGGCGGACGCGCTTTATCCGGGCATGCCGGAAAGCGCGCTGGCCCGTGTCCCGACCGGGCACGTGTACCCGGCCGAGGTGCTCGGCAAGGTCATCGACCAGCTCGTGCGACAGCGGGTGGAACCGGTTCCGTTACCGCCGCCCTCACCGGCTCTGCTCCTCGAGGACCGGATCGCGCGGGACGGGGTCCAGCGGAGCCCGTCGGCGAAGGCCGCGCCGGCCTCGGGCTACACCTGCCCGGACTGCCACGGACCCCTTCTCGAAAGCGGCGACGAGCCGGGGCACTACCGCTGCCGCGTCGGCCACGCCTGGACGGCCGAAGCCCTGCTCGCGGCGCGTGGCACCGAGTTCGAACGAGCCCTGTGGACGGCGTTGCGCTCGCTCGAAGAAAAGGGAGAGATCGCCGGGCGGATGAAGCGCGACGCCGAAGCCCGCGGGCACGCCCACATCGTCCGCCGCTACGCCGACACCGCGCGAGAGTGCGTGACCGCCGCTGAGACACTTCGCCGGTTCCTGTTGTCGCTCGATCCCTAAGCAGAGGCAAAGCCATGACCGGTGTGCGGCTTGCCCCGGAGTTCCGGGCCACGTCGACCGTGGTGACCGCGACCGGCGCACTGACGCTGGCGACGTACCCCCGGCTGCGGGACGGCGTGTTGAAGTTCGCCACGGACGCTCCCGGATGCCTGATCGCCGACATCCGCGGTCTCGACGTCGAGGACGCCAAGCTGCTGAGCGTGTTCTCCACGATCGCCATGCGGATCAGCGACTGGCCGGGTGTCTCCTTCTCGCTGGTTTCCGATCGCGCCGACCACCGGGCCGGGTTGAAGGAGCAGGTGATCGACCGGTTCGTCGCCGTGCACCCCGACGTGGCCGCTGCCGAAGAAGCGCGCGACCGGGCGCCGCGGCGGCGGGCCGTGCGGCAACTGGCCCCGTCGCCGCTCGCCTCGGGGGTGGCGCGACGGTTCGTCGGCGAGGTCTGCGCGGAGTGGGCGGTGCCCGGATACGTCGAGGACGCCCAGCTGGTCGTGACGGAGCTGGTCGAGAACGCCGTCCGGCACACCGGGTCCTCCCCGCGGCTGCGGCTGGAGCTGCGCCGCGGCGTGTTCAGCGTGGCGGTGAGCGACGACGACCCACGGCCGGCCGTACTGCTCGAACGCCTCGGCGTAGCCGAACCGGGCCTCGGGCTGCGGCTGGTCGCGCAGACCGCGCGAACCTGGGGCTGCAGCCGGTCGTGGGGCGGTGGGAAGGTCGTGTGGGCCGTGCTGGCCCGGCACGCCGGGTGACGCGACGCCGGGTAGCGTGTCGGGGCGTGACGGATCCCGGCCTGGAAGACGACGAGTTCGAGTCGGTGCTCGCCTACCTCAAGGAGTCGAGGGGCTTCGACTTCACCGGCTACAAGCGCAGCAGCCTGCGCCGGCGGGTCCTGCGCCGGATGAACCAGGTCGGCATCGACAACTACGTCGACTACATCGACCAGCTGCAGGTCAACGCGGACGAGTTCGCGGCCCTGTTCAACACCATCCTGATCAACGTCACCGGTTTCTTCCGCGACCCGGAGGCCTGGGAGTTCCTGCGCGAGCACGCCATTCCGGCGCTGCTCGCCGAACGCAGCCCGGAGGAACCGATCCGCGTGTGGAGCGCCGGCTGCGCCGGGGGCCAGGAGGCCTACAGCCTCGCGATCGCGTTCGCCGACGCGATCGGCGTCGAGGCGTTCCGCCAGCGCGTCAAGATCTACGCCACCGACGTCGACGAAGAGGCCCTCGCCCAGGCCCGGCACGCGGCCTACACGGCCGCCGAGGTCGAAGGCCTGCCGGAGGCGAAGCTCGAGGAGTACTTCGAGCTCCAAGGCAGCCGGTACTGCTTCCGCAAGGACCTGCGCCGGTCGGTCATCTTCGGCCGCAACGACCTGGTGCAGGACGCCCCGATCTCGCGGATCGACCTGCTCGTCTGCCGCAACACGCTGATGTACTTCAACGCCGAGACGCAGACCAAGATCCTCGAACGGTTCCACTTCGCGCTGGCCGCCCGGGGCCTGCTGTTCCTCGGCAAGGCCGAGATGCTGCTCAGCCACACCCGCATCTTCGAACCCCTCGACCTCAAGCGGCGGCTGTTCCGCAAGGCCGCCGGCACGCCCGCCGGCTACAGCCACTTCGTCACGCCCGGCCTGCCCACCCGCCGGCCGATCGACGTGTCCGGCCTGGAAGAGCTCCGCGAGAGTGCCTTCTCCGCGAGCCCGGTCGCCCAGGTGGTCGTGACGGCGGACGAGGTCGTCGCCCTGGTCAACCAGCAGGCGGAGATCGCCTTCGGCCTCTCCGAGCGGGACGTCGGCCGCAGCCTGTGGGATCTCGACGTCTCCTACCGGCCGGTCGCGTTGCGCCCCTACGTCGAGCAGGCCCGGCTCGAACGCCGCTCACTGCGGATCAAGGACGTCGAATGGCGGCGGGCCGGCGACGTCGCGTGGTACGAAGTCCACGTCAATCCGCTGGTGAACCGGGACAAGAGCCTGCTCGGCGTCTCGGTGGTGTTCCACGACGTCAGCTGGGCGCGGCAGCTGCTCACCGAACTCGAGCACAGCAACCGCCAGCTCGAGTCGGCCTACGAGGAGCTCCAGTCGACCAATGAGGAGCTGGAGACCACCAACGAGGAACTCCAGTCCACCGTGGAGGAGCTGGAGACCACGAACGAAGAGCTCCAGTCCACCAACGAAGAGCTCGAGACGATGAACGAGGAGCTGCAGTCGACCAACGACGAGCTGCAGACCATCAACGACGCCCTGCGCGACCGCAGCGTCGAGCTCGACGAGCTGAACGACTTCCTCGAGTCCGTGCTGACCTCGATCCAGGCCGGGATCATCGTGGTCGACGCCGAAATGCGGATCAAAGCGTGGAACCGCGGCGCGGAGGATCTCTGGGGTGTGCGGCGCGAGGAGGCCGAAGGCGCCCACCTCCTCAACCTCGACATCGGGCTGCAGCTCGCGGAGCTGCGGCCGGCGGTGCGGGATGCGCTCGCCGAGCCCGGCTTCCACACCGAGCTGAGCCTGAACGCGATCAACCGGCGGGGCCGGACCGCGACGGTCCGGCTCGTGTGCAGTTCCCTGCGCGCGGCGAACGGTCAGAGCCAGGGCGCCCTCCTGCTCATGGAGGAGACGCCGCAGACGCCCTGAGCCCGGCACGCGTGAACGGCCGGGGCACTCCAGGCATATATCGGCCAGGACGGGTTACCCTGAACCAGTCAGACGACGTGCCACTCCCCTGGCGTAACGCTACGGCCGTGTCCTGCGGCTGCGGAAAGGCGAGGGTCATGGCTGAAGTCCACCTGGAACTCACCCAGCGGTCACGCTCGACGGTGCTCACCCTGACCGGCATCCTCGACCTGCGATCTCACCCGACCGTGCGCGACGGCCTGCTCAAGGCCGCCACCGTGGCGCCCGACGGCCTGATCGCCGACGTCTCCGGGCTCGGTTTCGCCGGCGACGCGCAGCTCAGTGTCTTCGCACTCGTGGCCATGCGGCTGGGCGACTGGCCGGGAATCCCGTTCGCGCTCGTCACCCGGCGACCGGACCAGGCCGCACTGCTCCGGCGTTCGCCGGTAGCGCGCTACGCACGGGTGCACCGGGACGCGGCCGAAGCCGAGCGAGAGTTCGGCGACCCGGTGCGCCGGCGAGCGGTCCGGGAGTTCCCGCGCGCCGACACGACCGCGGCCCTCGCCCGCCGGTTCGTCACCGAAGTGTGCCAGGCGTGGGCCATCCCGGAACTCGTCGACGACGCGCGCATCGTCGTGACCGAGTTCGTGGAGAACACGCTGCGGTACACCCGCTCCCACCCCGAAGTCCGCATCGACCTCCGCCGCGGTATCTGCACGATCGCCGTCTCCGACGACGACCCCCGCCCTGCCGAACTGCGCGAGCGGCAGACGGCGACAGGACCCGGTCTCGGCCTCATGCTCGTGGCCCGGTTGGCCCGCGTCTGGGGCTGTAGCGGATCGTGGGGCGGCGGAAAGGTCGTCTGGGCCACCCTGCGCGTTTCCCAGGACGTCCGCGGAATCACCACGGCCGGTTCCGGAGAAGGACCGCGATCCCCCTGAAAGGGTGAGGCGTGCCCTTCTCGACCGTGTCAGGGTGGGACGAGTACGGTCGGAAAAGGCGGTTCAGCTCGCCAGCCGCCTTCAGCCCGCCGAGCTCCGGCCCGGCGGAAAACAGGCACTGTCCGGTGACCCCGCCGGCGTCTGCCTTCGTCGCCATAGGAGGAGGCCGACGGTCATGTCCACCGGAAAGTTTCCCGCGCAGCGTCCTCCGGCCACGGTGACGCTGACCGTGACCACCACCCGCGAGCGCGCGGTCGTCGCCGCGACCGGTGAGCTCGACAACGCGGTCGCCCAGCGCCTGCACGAATGCCTGACCCAGGAAATCCTGCTCCGGCCCCACGTTTTGATCGTGGACCTGTCCCGGGTGGACTTCTGCTCGGCCGGGATCGTCCGGGTCCTGCTGGACACCCACAGCCACGCCCGGGCGGAGGGCATTCCCTGCGCGGTCGTCAGCACCAGGCGCGCCGTGGCGCGGCCGATCTCGGCGCTCGGCCTCGGCCACCTGGTGCCGCTGCACCCCGACCTCGCGGCGGCCGAGGACTGGCTCACGATGGCGGAACCAGGCTTTTCGCCTTCGCCGGCGGGGTGAATCCGGTAAGGCGGAGCTTGTCGTGGGTCCTCCGGTTCCTGCGGTCGGCCGGCGGTACGCGGCGCCCTCAGCCGCGATCGAGCACCTGGCGCCTGAGTACCTCGGCGGCCTCGATCGTCTCGCGCGCCTGGGCCTCGTACCGCTCGGCGATCTGGTCGCTGCGGCGTTCCCAGGCCAGCGCGGCCAGCCGGCGGCACAGTGAGGCCTTTTCCTCGAGGGCGCGCATGCCGGTCCACAGGGCGTGCTCGACGGCGTCCCCTTGGGCGGCGACCAGCGCTTCGGCCGTCCAGGCGTGCCCGACCCGGCAGCGGTAGCGGACGCCGTGGTCGATGTCGGCGAGCACGCCGTGGCAGTCCGGGCACGCGAACTCCGAGGGGCCGCCCAAGGGACTCATCCCCTCTCCGAAGCGTCGCGCGCTCGCGATCTCGTTCTCCCACCGCAGCGACTCCGGCGCGGGCTCGGAAGCCGTCTCGGCCTGCTCGAGAGTGAGCTTGGCGAGCACCTCGCCGATCCCGGCCGCCGCCACCACGTGGTCGGGGGTCAGTGCCTGCAGCGCGTGTTCCGGCATGCTCGGGTACAGGGCATCCCGGGGGTCCTGGATCACCACCCGGCCGCCCCGTCCGGCGATCGCCTGCAACCCCGCCACCCCGTCGTCGAGCACCCCGCTGAGCAGCACGCCTGTCACCGCCGCACCCCTCGCGACCGCCGCCGAGCGGAACAAGGCGTTGATCGCGGGGCGGTGCCCGTTCTCGGTGGGCCCGTGGGAGAGGGCGACGGTACCGTCGGACACCAGCAGATGGTGGTCCGGCCGGGCGACGTAGACGCGCCCGTGTTCCAGCGGTTCGCCGTTGCGCGCGGCCTGGGCCGGCAGGGGGCCCGCACGGTCGAGGATCGCGGGCAGGGCGCTCGTGCCTCCGGACGGCATGTGCAGCGCGACGAGGACGGCGGCCGGAAGGTCGTGGGGCAGCTGGGCGACCATGGCCCGCAGGGCTTCGACACCGCCGGCCGAAGCACCGGCGACGACCACGTCACGCGGCCGGACTGTCATGGGAGCCTCCTCCCGATGGGAGTACCCAAACGACGGCGGGCAAACCCCCCTTCGCGGGGGTTTCCCGCCGCTGCCCCTCCTGATTCGCCGGTGGTCTTGCGCGAACTGGTGAACGCCGGACATCCCGTGCCGCTGCTGCTGCGCGATGGTGTGGTCGAGCCGGTCGAGCTGGAGGCCGACCTGCTCTTCGGCGTCCGGCCGTACCGGTACCGGGTGCAACGGCTGGACCTGCGCCCCGGCCGGAGTCAGTCGGCGATGCCGACGGTGTGCCCGGCGGTTTCCGGCTGGTCGAGGACGCGCAGCAGACAGTCCGCGACGTCGGCGCGGGTGACGTACCGGCCGCCGGGGAGGTTGCGGTCGAGGGCGGTGCGGTAGCGGCCGGTCGGCGGTTTGCCGGTCAGCTGCACCGGCCGGACCGCCGTCCAGTCCAGACCGCTATCGCGCAGGGCGTCCTCCATCAGTGCCAGGTCCCGGTACTGCGGGCGCAGGAAGGCCTTGAGGATGGGGTACAGCACGGCGCCGAGGAAGAACCGGTCCCCGGGGTCGCGCCGGGGCGGCTGAGGCCGCCCCGGCGCGGGAGTCGTGCCCACCGGGGCGGCGCTGACCACGACGAGGCGGCGGACCCCGGCCTCACGCATCGCCCGGATGATCTTCGTGGTGGCCTGGGACGCGACTCCGGCGGTGGCGTTGCTCGCCGGGCCGACCGCGGACACGACCGCGTCCGCACCGGAAACGGCGCCGGCGAGAATCGCCGGTGCGGCCGTGAGCAGGTCGGCGGACACGACCCGCCCGGGGTGCCCGGCCACCTTCGCCGGGTCGCGGACCACCGCGGTGACGTCGTGCCCGGCGGCGGTGGCCTGTTCGAGCAGGAGGCGGCCGATGCCGCCGCTCGCACCGAAAACCGTGAGCTTCACAACGAACCCCCGGTCGTCGAAGGAATCCGCGGTGACCTCCGCAGCAGGTCACGCCAGTCCGCCGGCCAGTTCGCCAGGCCGATGGCCGCCATGATGACCAGGTGGGTGGGTGCCGCGACACTCTGGTAGAGCTCGTCGTGGTTGACGATGTGGGTGGTGACCGCACCGGTGAGCAGCAGGACCAGGGTCGTGGCGGCGAGGAACCGGGGCCGGCGGCCGGGGACGACGAGCAGCACCGCGCAGACCAGTTCGATCGCGCCGACGACGAACCGGAACCAGGACGGATAGCCCCAGTCGGCGAACTTGACGGAGTAGGCCGGTCCGGTGAAGGTGGGGCCGGGCCAGAACTTGGTCACGGCCCCCAAGGCGAATTCGGCGGCGAGGAACCAGTAGAACGCGGTGCGCAGCCGTCGGGGCCACACTCGGGTGGGCATGGGTTCTTTCCTTTCGATGGGAACGGGCCCTTGATGGTCCCGGTGGCTGGTCATGGTGCGGCTGTCCTTTCCGGACTTCGGTGTGGTCACTGCTCTGACGGATGGCGGGCCGTGGAGGTAACCGGCTCCGGCGACCGGTTCGCGGGGCTGCCCGGGTTTGCCGGAGGACCCGGGCGTGACCGGAGGAGGAGCAGGGCGGCGATCACCGGCAACGCCAGGCCACCGCGGGAAAACCCGGGCTTCGGTCTGCGAAGTCGTGTCGGCTCTTCAGGAGGCCGTGGCCGCGTGGTGGACCGCGGCGGCCAGCCGGTCGTGTTCGGGATAGGACCAGTCGAAGGAGAAGCGGCGGCGGGTGTAGCCGAAGGCGATGCCGCCGACCGGGTCGGCGAACGCTTCCGAGCCCGCGGACCCGTTGTGGCCGAAGGCGTTCGCGCTCAGGAACGGGTAGCGCGCGCCCTTGGCCTGGAAGCCCAGCGCGTACTGGCCCGCCTCGCCGGTGACCAGGTCGCGGCCGGTGGAGTGGAGCATGGTGAACTCGCCCAGTGTGGCGGGTTCGAGCAGCGGGGCCCGTCCGTCCAGGCCGAAGGCCAGGGCCGCGTACATCCCGGCCAGCGCCCGGGCGCTGCCCACCCCACCGGCCGAGGCCTGGCCGAGCGCGCGCACCCGCCGGGTGTTGAGGAAGGCCACCTGGTCGAGGGGCGGGGTGGAGTTGAGGCCGTAGCCGATCCCGGTGAGGCTGTGCGGCCCCGGGACGTTCGCCCAGAACGCCGCGACCTGCTCCGGGTCGGCCAGCCCCGGCAGCACCTCCCGGTACCGGTCCTCCAGCGTCTCCGGCAGCCCCAGGTACAGGTCCAGCCCGTAGGACGCGCGCACTCGCTGTTCGAAGTGCTCCCCCAGCGACCGGCCCGTGGCCCGGCGGACCACCTCGCCCACCATCGCGAACGTCACGAACCCGCCGTAGCCGTAGGCCGAACCCGGCCGCCAGTAAGGCCGCTGCCCGGCCAGCCGTCGCGCGATCACCTGGTCGTCGGCGAGTTCTGCGGCGGTGAACCCGCCGTCGACACCGATCACACCGGACCGGTGGGTGAGCAGGTCCCGCACGGTGATCCGGTCCTTGCCCGCCGCGGCGAACTCCGGCCAGTAGCGGGCGACCGGGCGGTCCAGCTCCAGCACGCCGTCCTGCACCAGCAGAGCCACCACGAGGGTCGCGGCGCCCTTGGTCGAGGAATAGATCCCGGTCAGTGTGTCACCGGTCACCTCCTCGCCTGCCCACAGGTCGACCACCTGACGGCCGTGCACGTACACCGCCAGCTGTGCACCGGCCTCCGCGCCGACCGCGGCCGCGAATTCCTCGCGCACCGTCTCGAAACCGCTGGTCACCGTGCCGTGAACGTCGATGTCGCTCATTGTTCGAGCCGCTCCGATCATCGTGTTGCCGATTCGTCGGAGACATGACGTACGAGACGCCGGCCGTGTGACCACCCCCGGCGGTCCCCCTGCACGACCTGCTCGTCGGCAGCGACGACCGCACCAACTCCGAAACACCAGGTGCCGTTCGCCTGCCTGCTGGAGCATCCGCCCGAGACCCGGCACCGCCCGGCCGGTCAGGGCGTCGTGGTGTCATTTCGACGGCTGATCTTGTTTAGTGCACGCGCATACGGGAATCTGTGTCGAGTGGTCGCCCCGACTCCCGGCGACGCAGAGTCGCGGAAGGACATGGATGGCTACATCTCCGGTGAACCTGGACGCGGGCGCCCGCGCCAGGTCGCGTAACGACTTCGGTGAGCTGGCTCGTCTCGTGCGGAGTGAAGGTCTGCTCGACCGTCGTCATGGTTACTACGCGGTGAAAATCAGTCTGACCCTGCTCGCACTGGTGGGCGGGTGCGTGGCGTTCGCGGTGTTGGGCGATTCGTGGTGGCAGCTGGTTACGGCGGTCTTCTTCGCGGTGATGTTCGCCCAGATCGCGTTTCTCGGCCACGACGCGGGACACAACCAGATCTTCCGCACCGGGCGCGCCAACGACCGCGCCGGCTATGCCTTCGGTGCCCTGGTCGGCATGAGCTACGGCTGGTGGATGGGCAAGCACAGCCGGCACCACGCCAACCCCAACCACGAAGGCGACGACCCCGACATCGACATCCCGCTGCTCGCCTTCACCCGGGGGCAGTCGGCCGGGAAGAGCGGTTTCGTGCGCTGGACGTCCAAGCACCAGGCGTGGTTGTTCTTCCCGTTGCTGTTCCTGGAAGGGCTGAGCCTGCACTGGGCCGGCATCCGGGCCGTGTGGCGTGGTGAGGTCGAAGCACGCCGGCTGGAGGCGGTGTCGCTGGCCGTCCACTTCGGTGCCTACCTCGCCGCGGTGTTCGTGGTGCTGTCTCCGCCGGTGGCGGTCGCGTTCATCGCCGTGCACCAAGGACTGTGGGGCGTCTACATGGGCTGCTCGTTCGCGCCGGGCCACAAGGGCATGCCGACTTTCACCGACAAGAAGCAACTCGATTTCCTGCGCAAGCAGGTGCTCACCAGCCGCAACATCCGCGGTGGCCGGTGGGTCGACTTCGCGCTCGGCGGGCTCAACTTCCAGATCGAGCACCACCTGTTTCCCGCCATGCCGCGCGCCAACCTGCGCCGCGCACAACCCCTGGTCCGCGAGTTCTGCGCCGGGCGCGGGATCGACTACGCCCAATGTGGACTGTTGAAGACGTACTACTACGTCCTGCGGCACCTGCACGACGCCAGTGAGCCACTCCGCGAGAAGAGCGCGCCTGCCCGCGGAGTAACCCGGTAGACGTAGCCGCGGGCCCGCCAGGGGCTGCCTTGAGTCCAGCAGGTCAGCATCTCCGTGTCCCGGATGCGGTGCCCGGCGGTCACCCTCGCTCGTCGGGGGTGCCCGGTGGGGAGGCGGTGCCGGTGTCGGCGCCGTTGTCGGCCTGGCGTTGGGTGCGTTCGGTCCCGTGCCAGTCCAGGCAGAGCACGGTGGCGTCGTCCTGCAGGTGGCCGTGGCAGGCGTGCGTCACCGCTCTGGTCGCGGCCCGGACCAGCTCTCTGGTGTGCAGTTCGCCGGACTGGTGGATCAGGGCGGGCAGGTCGGCGTCGGCGGCGTCGCGTTCGAACATGCCGTCGGTGAGCAGGACCAGCCGGTCGCCGGGGCGCAGGTCCAGCCGTTGCACCCGGTACCGGTACGGCCGGACGCCGAAGAGCAGGTCGGCCTCCAGCTCGACCGGCTCGACCACACCATCGCGCAGCAGCAGCGGCGCGGGATGTCCGGCGTTCACCAGTTCGACCCCTCCGGTGTGCAGGTCCACGCGCAGCAGCAGCCCGGTCGCCAGCGCCACGTCGCCGTGGTCGAGCAGGGCCTGGTTGGCGTGCCCTGCCTGTTCTGGCAGGTCGAGGCCGGCTCGGCGGGCGCCGCGCAGCGCGCCGACCAGCAGGGTCGCGGTCAGGGCCGAGGCTACGTCGTGCCCGGCGGCGTCGGTGATCGACAGGTGCAGGGTGTCGCGGTCCAGGGTGTAGTCGTAGGTGTCGCCGCCGATGTCGTCGGCGGGCACCAGGGCACCGGCGATGGTGAACTGGGCCGCCTCGCAGCAGGGTGCCGTGGGCAGCAGCTGGTGCTGGATCTCCGCGGCCAGGCTCATCGGAGTGGTGCGCCGGCCGGTGTGGTAGCGGTCGGTGAAGCGGCGGTCGGTGACGATGACGTAGGCCAGCGCGTGCGCGGCCTGCCCCAGCTGGGCCAGCACCTCCTCGTCGCAGAAGGGCACGGCCACCTCCAGGAGACCGACGCAGTCCCCGCGGTTGGTCACCGGCAGCACCACCCGCACCCCGCCGTCGTCCTGGGCCTGCGACGGCCGCTGGGTGCGCAGCACCCGCTCGTAGACGCTGTCCCGCAGATCGACCGGTTTCGGGTCGCGCCCGTCCGGATCCTGCGCGGTCGAAGTGAGGCGCACCAGGTGTTCCTCGACGAGGTCGACCAGCAGGAAGGAGACGTCAAAGGCGCCCAGCCGCTTCGCCAGGTCGCGCGCCACGACCTCGACCGATTCCACCGGCGGTGCACTCTCGGCCGCCGCCAGCACATCACCCGGTCCCAGCACCCCACCGTCCACGGCCACCTCCGACCACTCGCCCCCTCAACCACATCATCCACCCTGCGCCGTAGAGCATCACCGCGACCACCAGCGGCCCGAGCGCGGCCTGGCGGTCAGGAACCGCCACCGCCACGCCAAGGCGATCACCGCCGGATCGCGATGCCCGAACACGAGCTCATCGCGACCGTACCCAGGTGCGACTCCACGTGCGACGCGATGGCCGGGAAGATCAGCACGAAGACAACGCCGGCGCGGACTCGGCGCAGCGGCCACAGCGTCGAGGTCGCCGGCGGTCTCTCCGGCAACTCGCTGTTGTTCGGCCTGACCAGTGGGCTCGCACTCTCGACGCTGCTGGGCAACTCCTTTACCGCGGACCGTGGCGAACCCGCGTCGCCCGCCGCCGGCTCACCAGCGACGACCGGGCCCACCACAGCCACTGCCGAATCGGGCTCCACGGGATCAAGGCGCCGCCTGTGGCGGCACAGGTCACCTTGCGTCCGTCGGGCTCCGACCCGGGGCGCTTACCGGCGGCAAGGGTGTGGAACACGGAGCCGGCGTGCCGTCGAGTGAGCCGGCTCCGGAGGAACCGCACGCGGCAGTCGGGGCAGCCGCCCGGCTGCTGGCTGAACCGTGCGACTACCGAGGGTGAGAACACCCAATCGTTGGCTGAACGAGCAACCGGACTTTCGAGAGTAAACCCCAGGCCGTCATCAGGCTGTCAAAAAGATCGAACGGGGCTGGACAGGTCAGCGGCACAACCAGACTTCGATTGCCATCCGGGCCGGCCGGTTTCAAGCCGCTGGTGCACGTCACCGCGGCCGGAAACCCGATCAGGACGTCGGCCGCAACCAGTTCACGGACGAGCGGGAAGGCTGTTTTCCCGGCAGATTGCCCTGCGCGAGGTAGGTGGCCACCTTGCGCAGGACTTCGTTCTCCTGCTCCAGCAGCCGATTGCGTTTACGCAGTCGCCGCGCAGCCAGTTCGCCGGACATCCCTCAGAAATCCCGAAGTCCTTGGCCACCTACTTTGGTGACCACATCATGGTCCACGACCATCTTCCCGCCCGGTATCTGCGCGATGAAGTCATGCCGCCGTTGGACGAACTCGTGCGAGGTCATTCATCAGCGAACAGCTCGGCAAGCTGAGCGGTGAGAGCTCACCTGCCGCGGTGACCACGCTCGCCCTTCCCCCTGAAGGTTCGTTCGCGGTTGCCCGGGTATCCACACCCCGGATCTCCGGTGGCCCGCCATCGGGCGTGGCCGCGAGTTCAAACCCCAGCTCGGCCGTCGTCATCTTCTCCGCCGGGAGAATCCGGCTGGCGCGGCGGTACGACGGCCCGGTTGCCAGGCCTGCCGTGCGATTCAGCGTCCGGACAACGCCGGCCCGCCAATGCCGCCGATCCTCCCAGCGATTCGAAGGGGCTTCCCATGGCCGAAGGCGACGTGCACACCTACTTCGAAGACGGCCGGTGGAAGAACCGGATCGAGGGCGGCGTCCGCGCCTCCAACACCTCGCTGCACGTGATCCACAACTACGACGGCGGGATCGAGAGTGTGCGAAGTTTCCGGCCACGCGCGCCGAGGCCGTGATCAGTCAGTCAGGCAGCTCCCACGCAGCGGTTTCCGCAGGCGTTTCCGGCCGGGATCCGGTCGAAATCGGAGAGCGGAGGTCGCGAACGGGGAAGCCGTGGAGACCGGCGTATCGACGCAATGGTCACCGTCCTCATGCAGCGCCACGACCTCGATCCGGTCCAAGCATTCCGGATGCTGGTCGACGCCTCCCAACACAGCAACACGAAGCCGCACGAGGTCGCCGTCTGGCTCGTCGAGCACCGCCGCGACCTGTGATCACCCGGCGGCGCCGGAACCGGAGCAAGTGCCGGGGCCGGTGAGCGCCCCAGCTGTGAGCGACACACGTCACTCCCGTCGGCCGTAGGGAGGGGAACACCGCGCCGCGCCGCGCGTTGTAACGGGTGTCGGTACGGCGGAGTCCCCCGGGCCTCACCCCTTCCGCCTTCCCGGAACCCGGTTCACCCCGGAGCCGGGTCGCGCCACTCGCCGAGAGGCGACCCCCGTACCGACCCTTCGGCCACCGCTTCCGCTCGCAGGTCTCCCCCACCCTTCGCCGAGCGGAAGCGGTTTCTCCTTCCCCGCCCAAGCGCGACAACCGGAACATCGCGTAGAGGTTGGTCTTCAGACGGAACGGGCCCCTGGCGGCCCGGATCGAATCAGTGATCGTCGGCGCTGCGCTGTCGAGCGCCCGCCTTGGCCAAGCCCCGGCTGATCATGTACCCGATCGCGAGGAAGGTGATGTAGCGAAGTGCTTGTTCGGCGTTGAACGGGTCGCCGCCTGTGCTCGCGTCACCATCGACGGTCAACGCGGTGATGACAATGGCTACGACACCGGCGAGGAAGACGAAGAACTCGGTTGTCTTGAAGGCCGGTTTGGTCTCGGTCGCGGCCGGGCGGTCGGCGCCGAGTCGTCCAGCCATCCTGCCTGCCGGAGGAGGACCGCCCTGGACGGGCTGCGCTCCGGGAACGGGGCCTGCGGGGCGTGCTGCACTCGTCATGGTCGCTCTCCTCTCGAAACGGGCGTCTGTCGTCCGTTCCTACTGAACAGTAGGTACCCGTGGGTGGGAGCCATAAACTCAAGGTGAATTCTCAAGCTCCGACCAACGCGGCACACCACTTTCACCCGAGCGGGTGTCCTCCCGGCGAGTAGTTTTCACCTTCTCGGGTAAGCGCTCATCCGGCGTGCAGGCCGTCTAGTGCACAAGGGTTTTCCGCCGGGGTGGGAGATGGGATGCCAGGCGAATCGATCGACCAGGACGAGACCCTGCCGGTGCGGTCACCGGCCGGGAGCCGGGACGAACCGGAACTCGAGGAAGCGTTCGACCGGATCGTCGCCGAAGGCCGCGACCGGCTCGGCCGCCCGCTGCTGCCGCTGGCGGCCACCGGCCTGCTCGGCGGCGTCGACGTCGCCGTGGGAGTGCTGGCCTACCTGGTCGTCGAGCACGAGACCGGGCAGCCGCTGCTGGCTTCCGCCGCGTTCACCATCGGGTTCATCGCGCTGCTGCTCGCGCGCAGCGAGCTGTTCACCGAAAACTTCCTCGTCCCGGTCACCGCGCTGGCGTCCGGCAGGGGTACCTGGCTGCGGTTGCTGCGGCTGTGGCTGGTCACCCTGGTCGCGAACCTCGCCGGGGGTTTCGTGATGGCCGGCATGATCGTCGTCGCGCTGCCCGCACTTCGCGAAACCGCGGCTGCGAACGGTCTTCACTACGCCACACTGGGCATCTCCTGGCGCTCGTTGCTGCTGGCCGTGCTGGCCGGCGCGGTGATCACGCTGATGACCCGGATGCAGCACTCGACCGACGACATGGGCGTCAAGATCGTCGCCGCGGTCGCCATGTCGTTCCTGCTCGTTGCAGCACAGCTGTTCCACTCGGTGCTCGACTCGATCATCATGTTCGCCGGCCTGCTGAGCGGCTCGGCGCACTACACCTGGGGCGGTTGGGCCGTGGCTTTGGCCTGGTCGTCGCTGGGCAACATCCTGGGCGGCGTCGGCCTGGTCACCTCGATCCGGCTGCTCCGGGTGTCACACCGGGTCGAAGAGGCGCACGACGACGCCCGCGAAGAAGCCGACGATGAGGCCACCTGACCGGTTGCTCCGGTGGCTCGTCGAAGGATTCCGCGCCGGGTCGCCCCTGAGCCGCAGTGGGTACCTGCCGGTTCTGTCGAGGACGGAGACCGCGATGACACCGATCCCGGGCTGAGCGCGGAAATTCTGCCGGAACCCAGGTTCTCGCGAGCGAGTGCGGGTATGCGCGCTGGACGGTCGCCGATCCGCGCGGAGGAATCATGAGCCCGAGTCACCTTTCCCCGACCCGGGGTCCCGGCCGCGCCACTCGCGCAGCGGCTGCGACGGCCGATTCCGCCGACCAGCGGCTCCACGCCGCCGGCGGACTGCGCCGGCAGTTCAACAAGGTCTTCCCGACGCACTGGTCGTTCCTGCTCGGCGAAGTGGCGCTCTACAGCTTCATCGTGCTCTTGCTCAGCGGCGTGTACCTGACGCTGTTCTTCGACCCTTCGATGCAAGAGGTCACCTACCAAGGCGCCTACGCCGACCTGCGCGGCGTCCCGATCTCGCGGGCGTTCGCGACCACCCTCGACCTCTCCTTCGAGGTCCGCGGCGGGCTGTTCATGCGGCAGCTGCACCACTGGGCGGCGCTGATCTTCGTCGGCGCGATGATGGTGCACATGTTCCGGATCTTCTTCACCGGAGCCTTCCGCCGTCCCCGCGAAGCCAACTGGGTCATCGGCGTCTTGTTGCTGGTCCTCGGCATGTTCGAAGGGTTCTTCGGCTACTCCCTGCCCGACGACCTGCTCTCGGGCACCGGCATCCGCGCGACGCTGTCCGGCATCGTCCTGTCGGTGCCGGTGGTCGGCACGTGGATCCACTGGGCCCTCTTCGGCGGCGAGTTCCCCGGCGACGTCATCATCCCCCGCCTCTACACGATCCACATCCTCCTGCTGCCGGGGATCATGCTGGCGCTCGTCGGCGTGCACCTGGCCCTGGTCTGGTACCAGAAGCACACCCAGTTCCCCGGCGTCCGGCGCAAGGAGGCCAACGTCGTCGGCGTCCGGATCCTGCCCGTGTTCGCGCTCAAGGGCGGCGCGTTCTTCGCGCTCGTCACCGGCATCCTCGCCCTGATGTCCGGGCTGTTCCAGATCAACCCGGTGTGGAAGTTCGGCCCCTACGACCCGTCGAAGGTCTCCGCCGGCTCCCAGCCGGACTGGTACATGGGCTGGGCCGACGGCCTCCTGCGCGTCTACCCGCCGTGGGAGCTCTACCTCGGCCGGTACACCGTGCCGCCGGTGTTCTTCGCCGGCGCGATCGGGATCACGGTGCTCATCGGCGCCCTGATCGCCTACCCGTGGCTCGAACGCCGCCTTTCCGGCGACACGGCCCACCACAACCTCGTCCAGCGCCCGCGCGACGTCCCCGTCCGGACGAGCATCGGCATGATGGCGCTGGCGTTCTACGGCGTCCTGACGCTCTCGTCGTTCAACGACATCCTCGCCCTGCAGTTCGACCTCTCGCTCAACGCGACGACCTGGGCCGGGCGCATCGGGCTGCTGATCGCCCCGCCGGTCGCGTACCTGATCACCTACCGCGTTTGCCTCGCGCTTCAGCACTCCGATCACGAGGTGCTCGAGCACGGCCTCGAAACCGGCATCATCACCCGCGCGCCGTCCGGGCACTACGCGGAGATCCACCAGCCACTCGACGGCCGGGCGCTGACCTACCAGGGCGCGCCGGTGCCGAAGAAGCCCAACAAGCTCGGCGCTGCCGGGCACCCGGTGCCCGGCAGCCTGCTGCGGCCCGACCCGCCGGAAGAGACCGCCGCCCTCGAGGCAGCTGCCCGCCGCGGCGAGACGCGGCAAGGTCTCGGGGGCGAGCCCCAAGCCGGCGAGGCCAAGCCGTGACCCCGCCGGGGTCCGGCGGCACGGCGATGCCGTCCCGCTGGCAGATCGACGTCCTGGTGTACGAAGAAACCAGCTCCTACCCGGTGCTGCTATTGCAGCCCGGCCGCCACGACGACCACCTTCGGCTCTTCCGGATGCTGCGCGCGACAGGTCTGGCCGTCCCGGCCACCTGGGAGTGGGAACGCGGGCTCTGGCCGCTGGCCGCGGGCTGCCACGTGGAGTTGTCCGAGGCGCCGTCGACGGTCACGGTGCATGTCGGCGGGCACCGCCTCAGTGTCGGCCTGGGACTCACGGAACCACCACTGCCGTGGCTTTGCGCCGCGTGCCGCCAGCAGCAAGTGCTCTTCGTGTTGCTGCCACCCCACCCGTGCACGAACGCTGATGCTCTGATCATCGAGGACGTCGGCCGGCTGGGCAGCTCGGCGCAGCGGCACGGCTGCCTGGCCGGCGCCATTCCCCTCGCTGCTCCGTGACCGTCAGGCGGTTCGCAGCCGGCGACCGGGTGGCCGGCCGGACCCGTCCGCCACGGTGGGCCACGCCGCCGCAGGGGACCCGGGTGCCGACCGCGAGCCAGCTGCACAGTCCGCGCTCCGCCAGCCACAGCGGGGCCCGCAAGGCGCTGTCGGCCGGGAACACAGCGGCACCTCCGTCACGGCGCCGTCCGGGTTCGGCCAGCAGCACTGCCGCGGCGATCGTCCCCCGGCGCGGCGCGCCGCCGGGTCCAAGGTCCGGACGATGGCCGGCTCGGCGACGAGCCGCCCCGGTGGGGCGAGGCTGTCGCACCCGCTGGGACAAGAACGTGCGGTCATCCGGCGGAAGGCGACGCACGATCGGTGACCGCAGGTACCGCACACGGTCGCTCGGTCGCCATCGTCATAATGCGGGATACCCGGCGACCCAGGTCACCCGTTGTCAGCAAAGGATAAAATCGTGTCCACTGTGGATCGCACACGAAGGGACGTCGGCAGCTTCGGGACCGACCGCCGACGTCCCTGGTGACGAGGCACTGCGTGGTGGCTAGCCGAGCCCGGGCCCGCGGGCGGCCCGCGACTTCGCGCCCGCGCGGGCGGCTGCCACGGCTTTCAGTGGCTGCCGGCGAGTTCTCCGGAGAGCTTGCCGTGCCGGCGCGCGCTGTCGGCGTCGAGCCCGACGATCTCCACGGTCTTGCCGCGGCCGGCGTACTTGGCGGTGACCGCGTCGAGGGCGGCGACGGTGGAGGCGTCCCAGATGTGGGCGCCGGTGAGGTCGATGATCACCGTGTCCGGGTCGTTCGCGTAGTCGAACTGGGAGACGAGTTCGTTGCTGGAGGCGAAGAACAGCTCACCGGTCACCGCGTAGACGACCTGGGTGCCATCCGGGTCGGTCGCGGCGGTCACCTCGACCAGCCGGGCCACCCGGCGGGCGAAGATGACCATCGCCGTGATGCTGCCGACGACCACACCGATGGCGAGGTTGCTGGTGGCTACCACGATCGCGACGGTGACGACCATGACGGTGATCTCGCCGGCGGGCATCCGCTTGAGCGTCGGCGGCGCGACGCTGTGCCAGTCGAACGTCCCGAACGCGACCAGGACCATCACCGCCACCAGCGCGGCCATCGGGATGTCGGAGACGACCGGGCCGAACACGAGACAAAGGATCATCAGGAAAGTTCCGGCGAGGAACGTCGAGAGCCGGGTGCGGGCGCCCGCGGTTCGGACGTTGATCATCGTCTGGCCGATCATCGCGCAGCCGCCCATGCCGCCGAAGATTCCGGTGACGACGTTGGCGATGCCCTGGCCGATCGCTTCGCGGGTCTTGTTCGACGGGGTGTCGGTGATGTCGTCGACCAGCTTGGCGGTCATCAGCGATTCCATCAGCCCGACGAGAGCGAACGCGAGCGCGTACGGGGCGATCAGCTTCAAGGTGTCAAGGGTGAACGGCACGTCCGGGACACCGGGCACCGGCAGCGACGAGGGCAGCGCGCCCTTGTCGCCCACGGTCGGCACCGCGATGCCCGCGGCGATCGTCAGCGCGGTGAGCGCCACGATGGCCACCAGCGGTGCCGGGATCACCTTGGTGAGCTTGGGGAACAGCACCATGACGACGAGCCCGGCGGCGAAGAGCGGGTAGACCGGCCACGGCACGTCGATCAGCTCGGGCACCTGCGCCAGGAAGATCAGGATGGCGAGGGCGTTGACGAAGCCGACCATGACGCTGCGGGGAACGAACCGCATCAGCTTCGCGACGCCGAGGGAGCCGAGGACGATCTGGATCAGCCCACCGAGGATGACGGTGGCGACGAGGTAGCCGAGGCCGTGCTCGCGAGCGAGCGGCGCGACGACGAGCGCGATCGCACCGGTGGCGGCGGAGATCATCGCCGCACGGCCGCCGACGATCGAGATGACCACGGCCATCGTGAACGAGGCGCCCAGGCCGATGCGCGGGTCGACCCCGGCGATGATCGAGAACGAGATCGCCTCAGGGATCAACGCCAGGGCCACGACCAGGCCGCCGAGGATCTCGGTTCGGGCGACCTTCGGCGAGAGCCACGACGGTCGCCGGCGCAGCAACGCGGGCAGGGACGCAACAACTGAAGACACGGAGAAAGACCTGACTTGCTCGGGCGCCGCGCGGGCGCGAGGATCACCACGTCGCCGACGACGCGGTCGAACGACAGGACAGTGCGAGACGAGCGAGTGCCCGCCCCGATGAAGAAACGGCTGGTCCGGCGAGGGGTTAGCTCGGCTTGATCACGGCACCTGCGGGGGTGGGGACGGGATGCTCCTCGGCTCGATGACGGAGTCGGGGGCAGCGATGACCCTGGCGGACCGGTGACGCGAGGCCTCCGTCGTCGGCAACTCTCACGTGACGTTAGATGAGGGTCCGGCTCGTGACGGTGGCTCCCGCGTCGATTGAGTGCGGGATCACTTTCCCCGGCCGGCGCCGCCGTCATGAGCAGGGCTCACCTTACACTACCCTCACGTAAGGGTATATTACGACGTTGCGAGGATGCGTGACTGCAGGACGAACGACGCACAACCGGACCGGCGACGTCTCCGGAGAGGCGCGACGACGGCGAACGTTCGCGGTCATCAGCCACCCGGACGCGGGCAAGTCCACGCTGACCGAGGCACTCGCCGTGCACGCGAAGGTGATCGCCGCGGCCGGCGCGGTGCACGGCAAGGCCGGCCGGCACGGCGTGACCTCGGACTGGATGGAGATGGAGCGCGCCCGCGGGATCTCCATCACTTCGGCCGCGCTGCAGTTCGCCTACGGCGACACGGTGATCAACCTGGTCGACACCCCGGGGCACGCCGACTTCTCCGAGGACACCTACCGGGTGCTCTCGGCGGTCGACTCCGCGGTCATGCTGCTGGACGCCGCCAAGGGCCTCGAACCGCAGACCCTCAAGCTGTTCGACGTCTGCCGTTACCGCGGGATCCCGGTCGTCACGTTCGTCAACAAGTGGGACCGGCCCGGCCGCGACGCTCTCGCGCTGTGCGACGAGCTGGCCGAGCGGATCGGCCTCGCGGCGATGCCGGTGACGTGGCCGGTCGGCCCGGCCGGCCACCTCCGAGGTGTGCTGGACGTCGACCGCGGCGACCTCATCCGGTACTCCCCCTCGGCGGGCGGTGACGCCGCACCGGAGCTGCGCGTGGACCAGGCACAGGCGGAAGGCGAACTCGGCCGCGAGTGGATCCGGGCCCGTGAGGAGCTGGACCTGCTGCAGGCCAGCGGCGGCGAGTTCGACGTCGCCCGCTTCACCGCCGCCACCGCGACCCCGGTGCTCTTCGGTGCCGCGGTCCGCGGCTTCGGCGTGCGCCGGCTGCTCGACCTGCTCGTCGACGTGGCCCCGGGGCCCGCGCCGCGCCGGGACGTCGAGGACCGCGTCCGCCCGCTGGACGCGCCGTTCTCGGCGTTCGTGTTCAAGGTGCAGACCGGGATGGACCCGGCGCACCGCGACCAGGTGGCGTTCGCCCGCGTCTGCTCCGGGGTGTTCGAACGCGGGATGGTCGTCACGAATGCCACCACCCGCCGGCCGTTCGCGACCAAGTACGCCCAGCAGATCTTCGGCCAGGAACGTTCCACAGTGGACACCGCCTATCCGGGAGACGTCGTGGGCCTGGTCAACGCCACCGCGCTGCGCGTGGGCGACACCCTCTACACCGACAAGCCCCCGGTGCGGTTCCCCGGTCTGCCCAGCTTCGCGCCGGCGCACTTCGCCGTCGCGCGGCCGGCCGATCTCAGCCGCGCGAAGCAGTTCCGCAAGGGCGTGGAACAGCTCGGCGCCGAAGGGGTCGTGCAGGTGCTGCGCTCGGACCGCCGCGGCGGCGCCGCACCCGTCCTGGCCGCGGTCGGGCCGATGCAGTTCGAGGTGGCCGCGCACCGGATGGAGCACGAGTTCACCTCGCCGGTCCGGTTGGAGCACCTGTCCTACCGGGCCGTGCGGCGGCTCGCCGATCCGGCGCAGCGTCCGCTCGTCGACGCCGGCCGGCGCAGCGAGGTCCTCACCCGGCTCGACGGCACCGACCTGGCCCTGTTCGGCGAAGAGATGGATGTCCGGCTGCTGCAACGCGCCCACCCCGAACTGGTGCTGGAGCCATTGCTCGCCGAAGGCGGCTGACGTCCGCCGGGCGTCAGCGTGCGGGGTGCCCCGCGCCCGCGGCGCGGGAAGTGCGCAGCAGTGCGGCGAATTCTTCCGCGATGGCCAGCTTCGCGCGCAGGTCGGCGCAGGCCTTTTCGGCGGTCTCGCTGAACTGCTCGAGCCTGGCCTGGGGGTTGTCGATGCGCGGGCCGCCGGGGACCGGGTCGAGGATGGCGAGCAGGTCCCGCATCTCCTCCAGCTGGAACCCCAACGGCTTCATCCGCTTGATCAGCAGCAAACGGTCGACGTCCGGCTCGGCGTAGAGCCGGAACCCGCCCTGGCTGCGAGCGCTCGGCACCACCAGGCCGACTTCCTCGTAGTAGCGGATCGTGCGCAGCGACAGCCCGGCACGCTCGGCCACCTCGCCGATCTGCATCTGCTCGCCCACACCGGGTCCTTTCCTCCGCTTGCCCGTCAACGGTAACGCACCCCGCACCACCGGAGACCGGCATCACAGCCAACACTACCCTCACGTAAGGGTATGCCTGGACGGGCGGCGGCGGTGTCGGTGTTCGTCGCCCCGCTGATCCGCGACCTCGCCATTCCGCGCGCCCCCGTCTCCGGCGCCTACCTGATCGGTTCGCTGACGGGGCGTTCGTCATGCCGTTCCTGGGCGCGCTCGGCCTCGTCGCCACCACCACTGTGGCGCTCCACGTGCACCGCCGCCGCGGGAGCGCCATCGGTGTGACGTCGGCGATCGGCACCTCCGGGATCTCGCGATGACCCGCGCTGCCCTGGCCGTCACCGTCGCGGGAGCGCCGACGCGAACCCCGCCTCCGACACCGCCGACATCCGCACGCCCAGGAGGATGAGCAAGACCATCCCAGCCAGGGCGCCGGTGGAGTCGTGGGTGGCCGACGGGCTGACGGCGACTGTGGCGTCAGGCGTCAATCTTGTACAGGTTGGTCTGGCCGTTCGACGCGGCCAGGCCACCGTCCACGGGAATGTGCACTCCGTTGAGATATCCGGCGTCAGCACTGGCAAGGAACGCGACGACGGCAGCGACCTCGGCCGGCTCCCCTGGGCGGCCCATGGGCACCCGATCCACGAAACGTTCGCGCAGTGACGTTCCCTCGGCAAGCGCGTCGCGGATGAACTGGCTGCTGAGCGTCACGCCCGGGTGGACGGCATTGACCCGAATCTCCCGGCCATGGTCCAGCGCCATCGCGTTGGTCAGGTTCACCAACGCACCCTTGGTCGCGTTGTAGGCGGCCTGATACCAGTCACCGCCGAGCCCGCCGACGGAGCCGATGTTGACGATGCACCCACGTGTCACCCGCAGGTGGGGCAGCGCGGCCCGCGAGGCGAAGAAGACGCCGTCGACGTTGGTGCTCATCATGGTCCGGTAGCTGTTCAGGTCGATCTGGTCGACGGTGCCGGGAATCGCCACGCCCGCGTTGTTGACCAACACGTCCAGGCGTCCGAACCGCTCGGCCACACCGTCCATCACCGCGGTGATGGCGGCCAGGTCCGAGACGTCTCCGACCCAGGGATACATGTCCGCACCGGCCGGACCGTCCTGGACGGTCTGCTTCAGCGTCGACTCGGTGCGGCCCACGAGGACCACGGTGTACCCGTCGGCGGCGAACCGGTGCGCGATCGCGGCCCCGAGGCCCGCACCGGCACCCGTGACGACGGCCACCCGGCTGGAGTTCTCTTCGTTCACGAGCAGGAAGCCTAGGAAGATCAGCACAGCACGCACTTGAACCACGACGACATCCGGACAGAACAAAAACGCCGCGCGATAGTGTCGGTGCAATGAACAGCACGGAGCCGGCAGGCGGCGGGGCGTTCTCCCTGGACACCACTGTCCCGGGCGCCGTATCGCGAGGGTTCGACTCCTTCCTGCGCGAGTGGGAGACGCGGATCGGCGACGGTTTCCCGCAGCCGGCCTACAGCCCGGCCACGACCGGTGACTTCCGGGTCAAAGGCCGCGCCGCCAAGGTGAACGACGTGGCGATCACCGATTTCCACTGCGTGTCGCCCCTCCAAACCACAGGTACCCTGGGCGACATCGAGGACCAGGTACGGATGTACGTGGTACGACGCGGCGCATGGGCCCTGGGCGAAACGCCCGGGCGCGGCGAGCACACGGTGGCGGCCGGACAGTTCCTCCTGCGGCACGTCGGGCGCCCAGCGCATTTCAGGACGGTGCCGCACACGACGGCGAAGATCCTCGTCCTCCCCGCCGCGATGCTCAAACCACTACTCGGGAACCGAAGCGTCATCGGCCCGGCGAATTCGGCCGAGGTGCGCCTGCTCGCGGCCCACGCGAACATGATCCACGCGACGATGGCCGGCCTCAGCCCGGCCGGAGTGGAGGCCGCCCGCAGTACCCTGATCGAACTCACCAAGGCGGTCGCGAAACGCCGGTTCGACGATGTGGAACCTCGGCTGGCTCCCGCGCTCGCCCAAGCGGCGAAGGACCTCGCGAACAGCCGGCTCGCCGACCCCGAGCTCTCTCCGACAATGCTGGCGCGTGAGCTCAACGTCTCCGTCCGCACCCTGCAACGGGCCTTCGCCGAGACGGGAGAGTCGTTGACCGCCTACATCCGCCACCGGAGACTCGAAGAAGCCCGGCTCGCGCTCACCGCGCCGTCCGGCCACCTGAGCATCTCGGAACTCGCCGCCCACTGGCAGTTCGCGGACAGCAGCCACTTCACCCGCGCCTTCAAGAAGCACTACGGTCAGACACCCACCCGATACCGTCGCTCGACCCAGCCGACCGGGCGCGGATGAGCTCGGACACGAAGTCAGGGTCCGACGGACAACGGCAGCGCGGCAAGGTACAACAGCATCTGAAACCCTTGCGTAGTAGCGGACGTCAACACGGACCGACGCGTATCGGGCTGCTGCGCACAAAGAGATCAGTTCAGAATGAGTAGCCGCCGCTGTGAGCTTCCGAACCGGGCCCGATTCCTTGAATCGGGCTTCGGTTGTTCGCCGTCGGCCACGTCCTCGTCGTCGCCAGTGGCGTGCTGTACCTGCTGCTCAAGCCGTCCTGAATTCGCGATGTCGACGTCCCCGGACCGGCGGCAATCGCCGTTCGAACCACAAGTGGGCGAGTACCACCACAGCCATCCAGACCACCAGCATCCGACCGCTGGTACCGGTGGCGAACAAGCCGAGTGAGAGGGGAACCGCGATGCCGGTGACGGTTCGTGAGATCGTTCTCCGGAGATCGGAACTGTGGCTGGCCACACCGGTGACCACGCCAAGAGCGAAGTACGTCGCGACGGCGCCGCACAACAACCACCGTCCTGGATCAGGCAGCGGATCGGAGCCCTGCTTGACCACCGACGAGAGGGAAACGGCGACTGTGGCGATGACGCCGGTGACCAGGCAATGCAACCCGAGCGCGGCGCGCGCCGGGATACGGCCGCCGCGCAGGTGCGGCAAGCCGGCGTATCCGAAGACGACGGACAAGCCGAACATCCCGGCCAGGAGAATGAACGATGCGGCTCCGGTGACAAGCAGGCCGACGTCGTAGCGCACCTCAGCCGCGGCACCGACGACCTGCACCACCGATTCGCCGAGAACGATGATCACGAAGAGCCCCAGCCGCTCGGAGAAGTGCGCCGGATCGACGGACACCCCGTGGATCTCCGGCACCTCACCGTCATGGCCGTCCTTGCGCCGTGATCGGCGCCGAGTGGTGGCTTGCGCGCTGAACTTCGACTGGGTTCTCCCGAGGATCTTGTGGCCGGACACGACCAGGATCAGTACCAGGTCGAGGCCGATTCCCGCCGCCCAGAGCAAGAGCTTCCCCTGCTCGTCCACCCAGATCGACACGATCCAGGGCAGCAGTCCGGTCGAGACCTGCACCACCGGAAAGTCCAGTACGACTTCACCCCGGCGCCACGACTGCGAAGCGTAGAGACGCGTAGCGATGTAGGCGATCGCGAAGGTGTTCAACGGGCGGACGTCTCCCCCGTGGTCGAACGCCGCATGCGCCACGCCCGGCACAGAAGCCACCATCACTCCGAGGCCGAACATCCCGATCATCAGCCGGATCACGTGGGTCTTCGCGGCCGCGACGTTGCCGTACAGCATGAACGTCGTCCAGGTCAGCCAGAAAGCCGGGAACAGCAACGCGTAGAGGCCTAGCGTCGCAAAGTCCAGTGTGGATCCGAGGACATGGGCCAACGCCGCGACGCCTGCCACGACCACCAGGTCGAAGAACAGCTCAGTCCAGCTTGCATGCCGGTCGATCCCGGCGCTCACGGGTTCGCCGTCGATGTTCGGGTCGCTCACGGACCTCGCAACTCCTGTCGGGAAGGATCATGGAACCGGCCGGTCGCGGTCCGGTGACCGAGGCGTCGAATCACCGGCAGCTTCCAAGGACTGCAGACCCCGATGGACGAAGTCGATCATCCAGGAGAAGCTGAGGTCCGCTTCCGCGTCGATCTGGAACCCGTTGACGACTTCCAGCGTCGCGAATCCGTGGAGCACGGTGCGCAGCATCCGCAATGCGTGGATCTGCTCGCCCGGATCGATGTGGTAGCCGTGCAGCATGGCCGCCCAAGAGGCGAGCACCCGGTCGAGCGCCGGGACGAGCGGGTCGTCGGGCCCTGTCGGCCGGGCCGCGTTGCCCGCCGCGTACCGGCCGGGATGTTTCCTCACGTACATCCGCATCGCCTGGGCGCCGGCGACGAGCGCGTCACCGCCGGCTCGTCCCTGGATCGCGTCGCGGATGTCATCGGCGAGTTCGTTCGCGGCCTGCACGCCGATGCGGTGAATGAGGTCGGCCTGGCTGGTGACGTGTTTGTAGAGCGAGGGGGTCTTGACTCCGAGCCGCTCGGCGACCAGGCCGATGCTGAGCCGGGAGAACCCGACCTCGTCCGCCACCGCGGCACCGGCCTCGGTGACCATCGCCGGGGTGAGCCCGGCCCTAGGCACGAGCCAGTGTCCGGTCCAGGAACGGCAAAGTCAGCGCGACGACCTGATCAGGCATCTGGACGTGCGGGTAGTGCCCGGCACCTTCGATGACCACCAGCTCGCCGAGATCCCTCGGCAGATCGGCGATGATCTTCTCGCCCTCGGCACGGGGATCCGCCCAGTCGGGGTCGGCACTACCCTCGATGATCAGAACCGGGCACCTGACCTTGGACAGTTGCGCGCCGGCGTCGGCCGGGCTGCTCTTGCACATGGCCTGCAGGGCCTTCATCCGGCCGGGCTCGCTCAGCTTCGCCTCGATCCTGGCCAGCTCGCTCTCCCAGTCGGCGGGCTTGGCAGGCAGCGCCAGGTCGAGGTACTTCTTCCAGTTCTCCAGTCTGCCTCGCATGATGACCTGCGCCATCTGGGTATAGCCGGATCGGAAGCGCTTGACCCGCACCAGGCCGCCAAGGTCGAAGGGCTGCGCGCGAGTGAACGGTGCCAGTTCGACGACTCCGGCGATCATCTCGGATGCGGTGGCGGCCGCGATGGTCGCGGCACCCCCGCTGATCGACTGACCGATGATCACGGCCGGGCCACCGAGCCGGCGGACGACGGCGACCAAGTCGCCGGCGATGTCGGTGCGGCTGTAGCCGTCCCAGCCCAAGCTGGAGTCACCGCATCCGCGGATATCCACGTTGGCGACCCGGTAACCCTTCGCGGCCAGGGTCGGGGCGAGGAAACGATAGGAGTGGCGGCTGTCGCCGATGCCGTGCGCCAAGACGACGAGCGGCCCCTGTCCGATCACCTCGTAGGCGATGGTGTTGCCGGCGATCTGCAGGTATTCGGTCAAGGCGCTCTCTCCCCGGCGTAGGCTAACATTAATAGCTAGAAGCTAGTGCCGTTAGCTAACCGTGTCAACGTGTGGACATCGGGAGTCGGCATCGACCGCGTTCGGCCGAGACTTCACTTCGACGCCGTCAACGGTCAAGGTGGGCCACGATCAGGTTCGGGTCCTTGGCGGTTAAATACGCGGCGCTGAACACGTAGACGGTGCTGCCTCGCACGGCGACCGACGTGGGATTCTGCAGGCCGTCGGCCGCGGTCAACACGATCGAGTGACTGCCGTCGGGCTGGACGAGCGCGACTTCGTTCGGGGCGTCGAGCGCGGCGAGGAGCTGGTTTCCGTGGCCGGTGAAGGCGAAATCGTCGATCCCCACCAACCCCCGGGCCACGGTCCGGAGCTCGCCGGCGCTGCCGTTGCGCCGGATCGGGATGCGCAGGACGGTGCCCTTGTCGAGGTTCGTGGCCCAAACCGACCCATCGCGCAGCTGCAGCCCGTTCACCCCGAGGAACCCCTCGGCTGCCAGCTCGGGAGCCGTCGACCAGGCCGTGGGCGTTCCACCGGTCACCGGCACCCGCCAGATAGTGCCCAAAACCGAATCGGACACGTAGAGCGTGCCGGTGAACGGATCGAGCGCCAGCCCGTTGGGCAGGCCGTTGGCCGGCAGTGAAGCGATCCGCTGGGGAAGCCCGCCCGGGCGCAGGTGCCAGACACCGGTCAGATCGGACGTTCCGGTGGCGTAGAGGAAGTACAGAGTGCCGTCCGCCGCCCGGGTGATCCCGACGGTCAGGGGAAACCCGAGGGCCGGGGTGTGGACTCCCCCGTCGGCGGGCTGAGGCAGGGTGGCGAGGACGCGCACGGCGCCGCTCGGCGACACTTCCGCGATCTGGCGGCCCTTGGCGAACGTGACCGCCATGGCACCGCTGGGATCCAACGCCACGTTCTCCGGTGTCCGGCCCGCGGCCAGATCGAAGTGGGCGGCGATCCTCGCGCCGCACAACGGCGCCGAGGAAGCCGCGGCCGGCGCAACGCTCAGTGCGGTGATGGCCGCCGCAGCCAGTACGGTCATCGACACAGCGGACTTGGACAGCTTCTTGTTCATGGTTCCTTCTCTGTTCCTGGGCGCGCGTCAGCGACATGCCGACACGCAGGTGTGTGCGAAACCCGGCCCGGGCGGCCCGGGCGGGGTGAAATCAGATCGGCTGGTCCTTCTGGGGCCGGGATGGCGCCAGGACGGTGCCGTGGTCGGTGGCCTGGTCGAGCAGCGTCAGCGCCGCCTGCGAAGGCGAGCCCGGCTCCGTCGTCGCGACCACGACGGCGGGGCCCGGTCCGCTGCTCAAGGTCTGCTGCAGGACCGTAAGCGTCCCGACCAGAGGATGCCGCATTGTGTAGCGGGCGACGGCGCACGCCTTGACCCGGTGGTCGGCCCACATGGCGGCGAACTCGGCACTCTTCGAGCTGAGCTCCCCCACCAGCGCGTACAACGCCGCGTCTCCCGGGTGCTGGCCCGCCACCAGCCGCAGATTCCCGACCACGGCCCGCGCCTTGCCCGGCCAGTCCGCGTAGAGATCCCGGGTGTGGCCGTCGAGGAACACCAGCCGGGCCATGTTCGGGCGCCCTGCCGCCGTCGCCGGAGCGCCGAAGTCCAGGTGACCGGCGAACAGTGCATGCCCCAGCGGATTCCAGGCCAGAACGTCCGTGCGCCGGCCGAGGACGATCGCGGGTACCTCGGCGAACGCCGCCAGCAGCTGACCGGCGGCCTCGGTCACGTACTCCGGCGCCGGCCGGCGGTATCCGGGGCGGCGCCGGCCCAGATCGGCCAAGACGTGCAGGTGCCGACGCTCGGACTCGTCCAGCCGCAGCGCCCCGGCGATCGCATCGAGAACCTCGGACGAGGCACTCGGCGACTGCCCCTGTTCCATCCGGGTGTAGTAGGACGCGCTCACCCCGGCGAGCAGAGCAAGCTCCTCGCGCCGGAGCCCCGGCACCCGTCGCCGTTCGCCGTACGTGGCTACCCCGACGTCCTCAGGGCGCAGTTGCGATCGCCGCGCCTTGAGGAAGTCCCCGAGCTGTGACGTTCCGGTCATGGCTCCAGTATCGGCTGGCCGCGCCGCGCGCTGCCTGCCCCAACCCGGGATAGGCAAACCCGGGGCTGGCCGGCCACCGGCCCGATCGGTGGAGTGGAGTTGTGAACAACACCGATGAACGCGGCTTTCCCGAAAACGTCGACGCCGCTGATTTCGTCTTCACCAGGAGCGCATGGGTCGACGCCGCGCCCATCTCCGCCTACGAGCTGGTCAGCGATGTTTCAGCGGTCAGCCGCTGGAGTCCCACCGCCAGCGCTGTTTGCTACGACGACGACGCCGGCCCCCGGGTCGGCGCCTGGTTCAGCGGCACCAACCGCCGGGACGGCAAGGAGTGGACCACCAGGTCGCAGGTTGTCCAGGCCGATTCCGGAGCGGCATTCGGCTTCGTCGTCGGTGGCGCCCAGGACGGGATCGTGCACTGGACCTGGACCTTCCGTTCGCAAGGGCGGGGCACACTGGTTCAGCAGTCCTGGCAGCTCCTGCGCCTCGATCCGGTACTGGGACGGAATCGCACGGACTTGGAGGCTCTCCGCGAGTACATGATCGGCAGCGTCGAAACCACCTTGGCCGCCCTCGCCCAGTGGATCGCCGAGCAACACGGTGTCTCGAGCTGACATCCCGCGTAGCTGATGGTTCCGGTATTCACCCCGGCGGCTCCAGCCGATGGTGTGGGTCACGCCGGCTGGGTCGGCTGGTGGCGGGCAGGCGCACTCGACCTGGACCGGGGAAGCCGGTGACCCGCGCGTGCCCGTGACCTGACCGTCGCCGACGAGGAAGCCGAACTACTGAGTGCTCCGGCGGTCTGAGGAAGGCCTGGTCGGCAGGTGTCGCGACAAGGGGCAGCACCTGCCGGCCTCCGCCGCCGGTGTTCGGGCTCAATGCTCTCCCGTCGCCAGCACCTGCACCTCCGGCTCCCCCAGCACACGGCCGTACAGCCGGAAGTCCGCGACCGCGCCCTTCAAGTACGGGTGTTTGGGATTCTGCGAACGCCCCAGGTAGTTCAGCTGGGTCGCACCGAGCAGGAGCGGGCTCATCAGCGGTGCCGGGTTCACCCCGGTGAGCACGCCGTCGAAGTACAGCCGCAGCCCGTTGCCCGCCGTGACCGCCACGTGCGTCCACGTCCCCGCCGGGAGCGCGACCGCCGCGTCCACGTAGTCCTCCGCCGCCATGCCGCCCAGCTTCATCGCGCAGCGGGCGACGCCGAGGCCCGTGCGCGGGGTCAGGAACAGGTACGACTGCGTGTTGAAACCCAGGTCGAACACCCGCGCCGAATTGACGATCACGTCCGGGCGGACCCACATCGACACCGTCAGCTCGGTCAGGTTCGCCGGCAAGCCCGGGGCCAGGCGCACGTGCCCGCTGACGCCGTCCAGCTCGATGCCCCGCTCCCCCGGCACCGCGCCGCCGGCGAGCACCGCGTCCGGCCAGCGATGCGTCGACTCGGCGAGATTCCCGTCGAGCGGGTAGACCGCCACGGTCTTCGGTGCAGGCCGGTCCGGCGGTGCGGCGAAGTAGACGCTGTAGTGGTCGTGCTGCACGTCCAGGAACGGGCTCAGCCGCAGCCGCTCCTCCCCCGCCCGCACGCTGAATTCCACGCGCCCGGGCTCGCGCCGCAGCGTGCGCGGGTCCACCGTCGGGGTGACCGGCGGAGCCGAGGACCCGTGCCGGGCCGCGAGAACCAGCGGGCCGTACGTCAGTGCCCGCACCGCGGGGTTGTCCGGCGCGGGCAGCCACCGCGTGGTCATCGGCAGGTGCAGCTCGACGACGTCGCCCGCGTGCCACCGCCGCCGGATCGTCGCGAACCGGCCCGGCGTGGCGGGCACCGGCACGCGGTTGACCGTCAGCCGCGGCTTCGAGACCCACGACGGGATCCGCATGCGCAAGGCGAAAGAGCCGGAGCCGTCGACGCGCAGCCGCACCGTTTCGTCGTACGGGTACTCGGTCTCCAGCCGCACCGAGACGCCATGGAAGTCCACTGTGGAGGCGATGAACAGGTTGACGTACAACGTGTCGCCGGAAGTGAAGTAGATGTTCTCCGCGTACTTCACGTGCGTCTCCAGGCCGGTGCCGTGGTCGCAGGTGAAGTTGCCGTAGTCGCTGCTGTACGAACCGGCGTCGGACGTGACGCCCTGCTTGCCCTGGCGCTGGGCGCCCGGCACCAGGCCGGTGTAGTAGGTGACGAACCCGTGCGGCGAGTCCGGGTCCTGCTCGCCCAGCATCTGGTTGAGCAGCGTCCACTCGTAGTGGTCGAGGTACTCGGTGCGGCTCGGGTCCTGCAGGAACAGCAGCCGGCCGAGCTTGAGCATGTTGTAGCTGTTGCAGTTCTCGCAGGTGTTCTCGCCGAGCTGGCTGACGACCTGGTCCGGCGGCCCGAAGAACTCCGCGTTGGCGTTGCCGCCGATGACGTAGCTGTGGTGGTGGACGACCTGGTCCCAGAAGTACGTCGCGATCGTGCGGTAGCGCTGCTCGCCCGTCACGTCGTACTCCGCCGCCGCGCCGACGATCTTCGCGATGTCGGTGTTCGCGTGCCGCCCGGCGAGGGTGTCCTGGCGGGCCGCGAGGGGCGTGAAGAGCTCGTCGTGGTCGAATCTGCGGGCCAGCGTGAGGTGCAGCGGATCTCGCGTGATCGCGTACAGGTTGGCCAGGGCCTCGTTCATCCCGCCGAACTCGGTGTGCAGGACCTTCTGCATGGCGTCATGGGACAGCGGTGCCGTGCGCGTGTCGATCCAGCGCGCGATGCCGCGGGCGACGTCGAGTGCGCCCGCGGTGCCGAGCAGCCGGTGCTGGTCCAGCAGTCCGGCGAGGATCTTGTGGATCGTGTAGTACGGCGCCCAGACGGATTTCCCGGCTTCGAGGTCGGCGAACGCCTGCTCCGGGAACGCCGAGAGGTAGCCGGACCCCGCCTGGCACTCGGCCAGCGCGGCCACCAGGCGTGTGCTCTTCACGGCCAGTTCGGGGTCGCCGGTGTTCGCGGCCGCGAGGGCCAGGCCGGACAGCAGGTGCCCAGTGGTGTGCCCGCGCAGCTGGATGTCCGGCGCTTCCCAGCCGCCGCACGGTTCGGCCGACGTCGGCAGGCCGGCGGTCAGCCGGAACGTGTGCAGCAGCCGGTCGAAGTCGACGAACTTCAGGTACGCCACGGTCCGCCGCATGTTCGCCAGATACCGGCTCTCCAGCAGCCGGACGCCGCCGAGCGCGACCGGCCGGACCGGGGCGCCCGGGGAAGCCGAAGCGCTCCACGGTGCGACGGCCGCCAGTCCGAGTGCGGCCCCAAGGCCGAGCGCGGTGCGCCGGGTGACGTTCATCTGACCTCCGCCTGCCGGTAGGGCAGCAGGCGCACCGGCCCGACCAGCCCGTACGCCTGCCGCGCCGCGATCGCGAACACGGCCGGACGGCTCACGCGGAGCCGGTTGTTCAGCGTGGTGGCGACCTCCACCTCGATGCTGTTGCGCCCGGACCGCAGCCAGGGCCCGACATCGACGACCGGGTCGAGCACGTCCTGCGGCGGCAGCGCGGCGCCGTTCACCCGCACGCGGTAGGTGTCGAACACCTCGCCGAGGTCCAAATACGCACCGAGCCCGTGGTCCCACCGGCCGAGGTCGACGGTGGTCCGGTAGCGGCCGATGCCCGAGACGTCCTCCAGCCCCGGGATCGAGGGCCAGGCCGCGAGCGTCGTCAGCGAGAACCGCCGCTTGAGCTTGACCGTCGAAGTCGGCGACGTGCCCGGCTGCCAGTCCTCCACTTCGAGGTCCCATGCAGCCAGGGCGATCGGCGCGGGCGGGGACGCGACCGGAGTTCGTGCGACCCGCCCGTTCGCCAGCGTGGTCGAGTACGTGCCCGCGGCCGAAGCCCGCACCACGAGCCTGCCGTCGAGGTACCGCACCTCGGGCGCGTCCGTCGCCACGGCGTTCGGGCCACGGTCGGCGCGGCCGAGCGCGACGATCACCGACTGACCCGGGTTGAGCGACACCGAGACCCGGATTTTGTTGCCGGAGCGGGTAAACACGCCGAGCCGCTCGGTCTTGCCGGTCCAGGCGTTCAGCACGAACGGCTGCGCGTCGCGAGACTGCGCAGTCAGCCACACGTCCTGCGTGACGGCGGTGATCTTGCGGTTCTCGGCGTGCCGCGCGTTGCAGAGGTAGTAGTAGTCGGTGTCGCCGTCGACCCGGTGCACGCTCATCACCGTGGACGCGGCGTGCTCCACATCGCGCGTGACACCCAGCTCGGCCAGCGCGGCCGGGATGCCGGTCGCGTCGGCGACCACGCGGACCGTGCGCTGCGAAAGCAACTCCGCGATGAGGGAACGCAGCCGGTCGTTCTCCCCCGGCTGCGCGATTCCCTCGGCGTGCACGTCGGCCCAGGTGCCGATGACGATCGTCGGCAGGCCCGCACGGGCGAAGTCCAGGAGCCGCTGCGCCGCGGGCACCGACAGCGTGTGTTCGCTGCCGTGGAACTGGTCGCCACCGAGGATCATCGCCTTGTACGCGGGCCCGTCGGGCGCCAGCCGTCCGCCCCGCACGACGGCGCTCGGCAGGTCCAGCACGCCCTCGCTGAGGAAGCCGTGGGTCCAGCCGGTCGGGACGCCGTCGTTGGTCGCCCACGGCGCGCCGATGCCGGTGGACGTCCAGCCCTTCTGCCGGAAGAAGACGAGGTCCACCTGCGGCCGCCCGGTGCGCAGCACCAGCTGCGCGCGGGCGAACCAGCCGGCGATGTCCGGCACGTGCCCCCAGGTCGGCTGCCGCGGGCCCCACGCCTCGGCGTAGCCGATGCCGGTGCCGTTGTACGGCGAGAAAGCGGCGAACCCGGGCCACTCGGCGCCCGGCGCCATGGCGTAGGCGAACCCGTGCAGCACGGCCTGGTTCGCCCCGCCCGCGAAGACGCTGCCCATCGTCTGCAGCACCTTGTCCCAGGTGGTGTTGTACGCGCCGTTCGCGTACGCCGCCGACTCGCACGACAGCAGCTGCCGCCCGCCCATGTCGCGGCCGGAGGCCAGGACGCGGTAGTCGTCGAGGTTCTTGAACCCCAGCGACTCGCTTTCCGGCACGTCCAGCAGCGCCGCGCTGCGGATGGCGTCGGTCGGCAGGCCGTAGGGCTGCACGCGCAGGGTCATGCCGAGGCGGTGCGCGAAGTCCCGCACCGGGATCAGGTGGTTCTCGTGGTAGAGGTCCGAGAGCACCTCGTTGTAGTCGTCGCGGACGTGGTTGGACGTGTCGGTGTCGAAGGCGAACGGGTACTTGCCCTTTTTCTGCACGACGACCGGCAGGTACGGCAGCAGGTCGTAGCCCGCCCGGCGCCGGAATTCGGCCAGGAAGCCCGGGGTCCAGATCGTCGCGTCGGTTTCGATCTCCAGGGAGTCCTCGAAGAGGTCACCGCCGACGGCCTTCAGCAGGCGCCGGATGGCGGGCGTGAGAATCGTCGAGTTCCACTCGTCCAGCACGACCTTGGTGCCCGCCGCGCTGAAGTGGTCGACGACGTAGGCGAGCGGTGCGGTGTGCGGGCCCGCTTCCGGTTGCTGCGCCGAGCCACGGACCCAGTACGCGAGCAGCACCCAGGTGCCATCGGGTGCGGTCCAGTCGATCTGTCCGTTGTGGACTTCCACGGACCGCACCGACACCGGGTCGAGCGACACCGTGGCCGCGGTGGGCGAACCGATCACCCGGGCGGCCTGGACGGCGACCAGGTCCTGCTTGCCGACGCCGTCCTCGGCGGGCACCAGCGCAGCCGGCGGCGGGCCGGTGTAGCTGCCGACGACCGTGATGACGCCGTGCGCCAGTTCCTTGCTCGCCGCGACGTCGTCGGGCGTGATGGTCGGCACCGCGGTGGGCCAGCAGGGGCCCATCGCGAGGTCGACGGTCAGGCCGCGGGCCTTCGCCCGGCGCAGTGCCGTCTCCACCGCCGCGAGCCACGCGGGTGTGCCCCAGCCGTGGTGCTCGGGATCCATGACGGTCTGCACGCTGTGGTGGACGTCCTGGATTTCGACGCCGCCGAACCCGGCGTCGGCGATCTGGTCCACCTCGCGGGCGATCTCGCCGAGGTCGACCAGGCCGTGCGGCCACCACCAGCGGAACTTGGCGGCCGTCCTCGCATCGGGTCTGGCGAACTGCCGGGCGAACGGCTTCCCGGGTACGGCGAGTGCGGGTGGCGCCCACGAGAGGGTGGCGCCCACGCCGAGTGCGGCACCGATCGTGAGCACCGTGCGTCTGCTGACCGTCATCGGATGGCCTCCAAGCGGGCGGTGACGGCGGCCTGCGGGCGCAGCGCGACCGGGCCGACGAGGCCTGACGGAAGGATCTTGTTGCGTGAGTTGGCCAGGGTGTTGGTGACGCGGACGCTGATCGTGTTGACGCCCGGGCGCAGCGCCTTCGTGGCGTCCACTGTGTACGGATGCCAGAGCGCTGTGGGCAGCTCGGTGCCGTTCACCGTCGCCGTGGCGAGGTCGTGCACCTCGCCGAGATCGAGGATCAGCTTGCGCTGCGCCAAGTCCTCGGCCGTGAGCGTCACCGTCGTGGTGTAGACGGCGCTGCCGGAGAACGTCGGCGCGAACGTGGTCCAGGAGCCGAGCGGGCGTTCGGTGGCGACGGCGCCGTCCTGCTCCAGCCGGACCGTCCACGGCCCGGTCAGCGCGATCGGCGCCAGCGGGTCGGTGACCCGCACGGTGCCCCGGTAGGTGCGGCCGTTCGCCTGCCCGGTGAGCGCGTAGGTGCCTGACGCCACCGCGGTCACCGCCGCCTGCATTTCCCGCCCGGTCAAGGAAACCGAACCGGCGGGCAGGGTGCCGTCGGTCAGGTGCGCGGTGTCACGGACGCCCTGGCGGAACACCACGCCGAGGGTCTCGTACGGCTGGAGCGTGACCGGGACGCCGGTGGTGGCCCAGCCGCGCGAATATGCCGTGGCGACCTTCGCCGTACCGGTGCGCGGGTCCCAGATCTCGGGCGTGCCGCCGACCGGGAACGTCACGGTGGTGGTCACCACGGCGTCGCTCTCGTTGTTGAGCAGGAACGCGGTGTCCGCGCCCCGGCCGGTGCGCTGCACCCGCACGGCGTCCGCCGCGGGCTGCAGCCGCGCCGCGCCGAACCCGGCGTTCTGCGCCAGGCCCGCGATCGCGTTCACGTCGGTGACCAGCGCGACCGCCCCGGCGCCACGCCGGGTCCATGACGAGCTGCCGGACAGATTTCGCAGCTCACGGGCCAGGTCGGCATCCCGCCCGGCCGCCTCCCGCGTGGGCAGCGGACCGACCGCGATGAGGTGTCCCCCGCTCTGGACGAACTTCGTCAGCGTGCGCGCGGTCTCGAGGTCGACCACCGGGGTCCGCGGCAGCACCGCGAGCTGGTAGTCCGCCCGACCGACCTGCAGGGTCCCGGCGCGCGGGACGGCCTGGAAGCGCGCGGCCGGGTCGCCCGAGAGCGACGAGTCGCTCAGCAGGTCGAAGTCGACCTGTCCGCGTTCGAGGGCGAACGCCGTCGCCGAGAGGTCGTCGTCCAGCCGGTGGCCCGCGTCGGATTTCCGGGTCTGCTCGGCGGCCCGCTGCGGCTGGACGAGCCCGCTCCGGGCGAGGTTCGTGCCGCGGCCCAGCTCCATCACGCGGCCGATCCACGCGTCGACGTCGGGCATGTCCTCCCAGAACGTGCTGCGCGGCCCGAACGGCGGCGCGAACGTCACCGACGTCTCGTCGGTGTACATCGCGTGCAGGAAGGTCAGGTTGACGCCTCGGGTGGCCAGCGCGCCGACGGTGGCGTGCATGTAGTCGGGCGCCACCTGCCAGCCCGCGTTGCCGAAGGTCTCCATCAGCGACCGCGGCGCGCCGCTCTGATGGGCGGCCGAAGAAGCGTTGCGGGCCAGGGTGGTCTGTCGACCGGCGGTGTAGTCGGTGGTGATCATGTCGCTGCCGGGGACCTGCGCCCACTGGTTGTCCTTGGCCAGGTCGCCGGTCGAGTTCATCCGCTGCTGCGGGCCCTGCTCGTCGAGCAGCGGGTTGGAGATCAGCTTCAGGCCGTGCTTGGCCATCCAGTCGGCTTCGCGCCGGTAGTAGCTGGTCGAGAAGAGGTTGTCGACCGCTCGCCAGTACGTCCCGGCGGCCCGGTCCGCGACCGCGTCGAGGCCGTCGGCCGCCGCGGTGTAGGCGACGCCCGGGGTGCCGCCGGCCGCGCGGACGGCGTCGGCGAGCCCGGGCGACGACGGGAGGCGCTTGAACGGGTGCGGCTGCGCGGAGGCGAGGAACGGCTCGTCGTCCCAGAACCCGGGCACGACCGAGCCCATCGCCCACGGGAACCGGCGCGCGTACTCCTCGGGCGCGATGCTCAGGAATGCGTCAGTCGCGGCCGGGTCGAGCAGGTCGAGGTACCCGCGGACGTACCCGCTGGAGTCGTCCCGCAGCAGGACCTGCGAGTAGACGTCGACCTGCCAGCGGCCCGCGGGCACCTGCCAGGTGTCGCCGGTCAGCTCCACCGCGGCGGTCGTGCCCACCGGCCGCGCGGCCGCCGCGGTGACTCCCGTGAGGTTCACGCGGTTCTGTGAGAAGTCCGCGAGCGCGGTGGCGTCGTCGAACGTCGACGTCCACAGCTTGGCGCCGTCCGCGGCGGTGACGGTCAAGTCGTCCCACAGCGAGCGTTGCGTACCTTCGGCCGACACCGCCGCGGCGCCGGCCGGGTAGCTCGCGTCGGTGGCCGCGGGCTGCACGGTGTTGTTGATCTTCGGGGTGATCGTGGTCCCGGAGACGGTGACGCTCACCGTCTGCACGTGGGTCGGGGTGAAGCCGGGCGTGTTGACCCCGGTGGTCAGCCGCGTCCGGTTCGGACCGTCCACTTTGTACACACTGGCCGCGCCCTTCTGGTCGACGTCCACGAGGTAGCCGTGGGTGCCGTCCGAGCGCACCGCCAGCTGGACGCCTCCGGTGGTCAGCGTGACCTTGCCGCTCACGGTGTAGTCGGTCCAGCCGGCGCCGGGGGCGAGCGGGGCGGCGCCCGGCGCGGTCGCCGGGTCGACGACGAGCTTGCCGGTGTCCACGCTGAGCCCCGAGGTCTCCGCGAGCTTCAGCGTCGACGGCCCCGTGGCAATCCGGGTCGAGCGCAGCAGGCCTTTCAACCGCAGGTCCGGGCGGGCGGGGATGGTGCGGGCGCCGAGAGTGCCGCCGTTGACGACGTAGTTCGCGCCGCGGCCGCTGGGGAAGTTGTTGTCGTTGAACAACCACATCTTCATGCCGGTGCGCTGCGCCTCGCGCAGCACGTGCCCGACGAGGGTGAACCAGTCCTCGGACAGGAAGACCGGCTGCATCGAGTCGCCACCGAGCGGGAAGATGACCGCCTCGTAGATGCCCTTGGCGCGCATCTCCGCCATCTGGTGGTCGGTGATCGCGCTGGTGATCGTGTTGTTCCAGTACCAGTAGATCGCCGGGCGGCTGTCCTTCGGCGGGTTCGCGAAGGCGGCCGGGTCGAAGCCGGGGTCGTGCCCGGCGGTGGCCGGGGTGCTCACGCTCAGTGCGGTGACCACCGCGAGCACGAGGGACATCAAGGTCCTGCGCATGGGATTCCCTTTCAGCCGCGCGAAACGGGTTGCCGGAAGGTGTGGGTGCCCGAGCCGACGCGGTAGACGGCGTCACCCTGCGGAAGGTGCACTTCGGCCGTGCTGCCCGGCGGGACGGTGACGGTCAGCCGGTACTCGCGATCGGACCTCGTCCACGCGGTGGAGATCCGGCCGTGCGGGCTCTCGTAGCTGCCGGACGCGGACGTCAGGTCGCCGACGACCGCCGGGTCGATCACCAGGGTGTCGAAGCCCGCCGAACCGGGTGCCTGGCCGATGCCGGTCAGCCGCGTGGTGAGCCAGCCGTCCAGCGCGCCGAGCATGAAGTGGTCCTGCGACTGGCCGCTGCCGCCGTCCCAGGTCTCCCCCAGCGCGGTCAGCCCGGCCTGCACCTGGTGGCCCAGGCTGGGACTGGTGGTCTGCGTGGCGATCCGGTGGACGACGTCGTCGCGGCCCGCCGTCGACAGGACTCGCAGCACGGACGGAAAGGAGATCTCCCCCATCACCAGGTGCCACCCGGCGGCTTCGATGGTGTCGATCAGGTGCAGGGTCTGGCCGGCCCGCAGGTCGGCGGGCACCGCGCCCATGTCGAGGGCCAGCGCCGTCGCGCCCTGCCCACCGCCGCCGAACAGCCCAGTGGTGGGGTTGTAGTACTTCGTCCAGACGGCTTTCGCCAACGCGTCGGCCTGCGCGCGGTAGGGCGCGGCGTCCTGGCCGAGCGCCGTCGCCACTTTCGCCAGCCCGTCCGCGACCGCCCAGACACCGAAGGAGCTGACGATCGGACGCGGCATCACCGGCTTCTCGGTGGTGATCCAGTCGCCGAGGCCGTAGTCGTAGACGCCGTCGGTCCACCGCGTGGGCTGGCCCTGAAGGAAGGCGAGGTAGCGCTGCATCGCGGGGAAGTACCGCTCGAGGAGTTCCTTGTCGCCGTAGGTCTGGTACGCCTTCAGCGGCACCAGGACCAGAGCGCCACCCCAGTTCGGGTCGTCGCGGTAGGCGCCGGCGAGCGTCACGTGGTCCGGCACGGTGCTGGGCACCAGGCCGCTCGCCTCCTGCCCGTCGGCCATGTCCTGCACGATCTTGCCGAGATAGGCCTCGACGTCGTAGTTGCGGGCGAGCGCGTCGAACGCGAGGTGGTCCTGCTCCAGCCAGCCGAGCTTCTCGCGGCTCGGGCAGTCGGTGAGAACGCTCTGCATGTTGTTCTCGACGGCGGCCCGGGTGAGCCGGTGGATGCCGTCGAGCGTCGCGTCCGAGGAGTCGAAGTCACCCGCGGACCGGTTGTCCGCCATCACGCGCAGGCCGGCGACCGACAGTTGTGCGTCGTCCGGGACACCGGCGACCTCGAGGTAGCGGAAACCGTGGTAGCTGAAGTCGGGGTGCCAGGTCTGCGTGCCGCCCTTGCTCGTGAAGCCGTCCCAGACCGGCGCGCCGACGTTGCTGATGGACTGGTCCACGTGCCCGTCGCGCAAGGCCTCAGCCGGGTACACGCGCATCGTGGTCCCGGCCGGCGCGGTGAGGGTCACCTGCGGCAAACCGGCGATGTTGCGGCCGACGTCGTAGACGCGCACACCGGGTGCCGGACGCGAAATCTCCTTGCCGGGCAACTGTTCCACCACACGGACGGGCTCGCTCCGCCGCGCGGACAGCTTCGCCGTGCTCGTCACGGGCACCACCGGCGACCAGTTCGCCCGGTCGGCGCCGGGCTGGTCCCAGCCGGGGATCTCACGCCGGGCGTCGTAGTCCTCGCCGCCGTACCACTGGGACACGGTGGTCGCGCCGAGCGTGGTGCGCCAGCCGGAGTCGGTGCCGATCCGCTGCACCGTGCCGTCCGCCATGGTGATCTCCAGCTGCGCGATCACCTGCGGGTCGCTCACCGTGCGCGCGAACTTCCGGTAGCGGCCGGAGGTGTGCAGCGCGTCCGCGGTGCCGTTGCCGACCGCGATGCCGATCGTGTTCGCGCCGCCGCGAACCTGCCTGGTCACGTCGTACGCGGCGTAGGTGACGCGCTCGGCGTAGTCGCTGTCGCCGGGCTCCAGCACAGCGTCGCCGACGCGGGAGCCATTGAGACTCGGCACGTAGACGCCGAGGCCACTGACGTACAGCCGGGCACTGGTGACGCGGCCACGCACGGAGAAGTCCTTCGCGAACACCGGCAGCGCGGACGGCAGCCAGGTCGCGGGCACCGGCTGGTCCGTCACGGACTTGGCGACGGTGAACGGCCCAGCTGCGTCGGCCGCGGTCTGCACGGAGTAGTCGACCGGGAAGCCGGGCGTCCGGCCATCGGCGGTGAGGGTGTCGGTACGCGGGTACAGCACGACCTGGTCGAAGGTGTGCGCGGCGCCGAGGTCGATGGTGAGCCAGATGTCGGCGTCCGCGCTGGTGTGCGCGGCACTCTGGTAGCCGGCGTTCCCGGCGTCCTCGGGGTTGGACGTGGTCAGGCCGTCGGCGATCAGGCCGGGCTCCCACTCCTTGCGCACGGTCTGGGTCTCCGACGCGGTGACGTACTTCTGGCGTCCGGCGGCGAAGTTCACCGTGGGATCCGCCGAGTCGCGCACCTGCAGCTCGGCCAGCTGCAGCCGGTAGGTCAGGTCGGGGAAGCGGCGGGTGGCGCCGGTGGTGACCATGCGGTTCTGGCTGTCGAGGGGCTGTTCGGCCAGCGGCAGGCCGAGCTTGGTGACGTCGAGCTTGACGTACCGCGCGGTCTGTGGCGGCAGCGTGACAGCCACCGGCTGCGCGGGCTTGCCGCCGAGTTGCCACCGGCTGTTCGCCACCCAGCCGGCGGACCAGTCCTTTTGCTCGGTCAAGCCGGTTTCGAACCAGGTGGGGGCGCTCCACGCCGAGGGTACCCAGCCGGACCAGACGCGGACCCGCCAGTAGACGCGCTGACGGCTGCCGAGGGCATGGCCCGCGTAGTCGGCTTCGGTCGTCGTGCCGGTGACGCGGCCGGTGTCCCAGAGGTCGGGGCGGGCCAGCCGTGCTGCTGAGGTCGCGGCCTGGATTTCGTACGTGGTCTGGTCCCGCGCGACCGTTCGCCAGCTCAGCGCCGGGGCCGTGTCGTCCATCCCCAGTGGACGATCGAGGTGGTTCGAGCGGAGATCGGCGGCGGTGAAGAACCGGCTTCCGGGGTCGGCGTCCGCGGGCGCCGTGGTGCCGGCGACGAGGAGCGAGGCCAGGGCGGCGAGGGTGAGCAGACGGCGGGATCTGTGGCGCACAGCGGCTCCGAGATTCGGCAGTGAATCGTTTCAACTATATGCGGGACGCGAACCTTTCGACAAAGGAGGGTAGGGCCATCGGGGTTCAAGCAAGCGGGCATCCCGAAGGAAGGTGCCCGCCGCCTCCGCGTTGAAAGGTTTCATATCGTCGACGCGGTGACGCTACCTTGCGTCCGAAGGCGAAGTCAATGACGAGCGGGCGGCTCAGCTGATGAAGCCCGCCGCCTCGAGCCAGTCGGGAGCCACGGTCGCGGGCTTCTGGCCGTCGACGCTCACCTTCTTGTTCAGGTCCGTGAGCGTCGCGGTGTCGGGCTTCGCGGCGATCGGCGTGAAGACCGGCAGATCGGTGGCGAGATCCGGCGGCTCGATGCCGTCTTCCGGCGCACCGGCGCCTCGGTCCCTGAACCGCAGTGCGGCTTGGCGCCATTGGTGCCGCTCCCACCTTCGGGTCGGTGGCTGCGGGGAAGGACTTCAGATGCGGGCGGGCGTCCAGTCCGGTCCGTCACGGATGACCACGGACTTCAACAGCCCGGCCGCTCGCCGGACTCCTTCTTCCGAGCCGATGAGGACGTCTTCGTGCTCGATGTTGAGCGACCCGTCGTAGCCGACCGACCGGAGGGCGTACACGAACTCCGACCAGAACGTCGCACCGCCCGGGTGACCGAGGCCGAGCGTGACGTAGTTCCACGACCGGTCGGCGGCGTGCGCCGGCGGCAGCGTGTCCAGGATGCCGTTGGCCGCGGCGTTCGGCCGTTCGACCCGGGTATCCTTGGCGTGTACGTGGAAGATCGCCGGCCCCAGGCTGCGGATCACCGCGAGGATGTCAGCACCCATCCACATCAGGTGCGAGGGATCGAGGTTCGCCCCCACGACGTCGTCACCCACCGCTTCCCGGAGCCGGTGCATGGTCGCGACGTTGAACACCAGCTGGCGGCCGTGCATCTCCACCGCGAGCCGGACACCACGCCGGCGAGCGAACTCCGCAAGATCGTGCCAGTACGGGATCGCCACCTCGTTCCACTGGTACTCGAGCACTTCCAGCGTCTCGGGCGGCCACGAGGTCGTGATCCAGTTCGGTGTGCGTTCGCCCTTCGCACCAGGCAGGCCTGACATCAGCACGACGACGGGCACCCCCAGTTCCCCGGCGACGGTGATGGTGTCCCGGACGACCCGGTCGTGCTCTGCCCCCTGCACCGGGTGCAGCTGGTTGCCGTTCGCGTTGAGGGCGCTCAGCGAGAGTCCACGCGACTCCACCTCCTTGGCCAAGCGGCCCCGGGCCGCCGGGTTCGACACCAGTTCGTTCAGGTCGGCGTGCGGGGCTGCCGACCAGTTCCCGGTCGCGAGCTCGATCGTGTCCAGTTCGAGCTCGACGGCGAGGTTGAGCACCTCCTCGAGCGGGCGGCTGCCGACCGAGTCCGTGATGAGTCCGAGTTGCACGGGAATCCAATCTGTCCTACGTCGTTGTGCGAGTGAGGAAGAAACCGATGTCCTAGAGCGCGACTTCGTCGACGCGAACCGGCCGTCTTTCCCGAGCGGACACAGTCGCCGCTTCGGCGACCCAGGCCGTTCGCAGTGCGTCGCCCAACGGGGTCGGCGATTCGACAGTGCCCGCCGCGACGGCGCAGAAAGTCTCGAGCTCGATCCGGAACGCTTCGGCGAGGCGATCCATGAAGAACGTGTGCGGCGGCCCGGCCGGCCAGGTGGCTCCCGGCTGCGTCGAGCGAAGCGGAAGACCGTCGTCGAGCCCGGCGGCAACGGAGTCGTCGCTGCCGTGGACTTCGAGACGGACGTCGTAGCCACGCGCATTGGTGCGCGTGTTGGAGACGACGCCGATCGTCCCGTCCTCCATGACGAGCAGCGTCGACGCGGTCGAGAAATCGTCGTTGTCGAGATACAGCTCAGCAGGTGCCGATGGATCCACCGCACCGACCGCGTGGACTTCGACGACCTCCCGGCCGGTGACCCACCGGACGGCATCGAAGTCGTGGACCGCGCAGTCGCGGAAGATCCCGCCGGACACGGCCAGGTAGGAAGCCGGCGGGGGTGCCGGATCCATGGTGGTCGACCGGACGGTGTGGACCCGCCCCAGCGAACCACCGCGGACCGCGTCGCGGGCGGCGGCGAAAGCGGGATCGAATCGCCGGGGGTACCCGATCTGAATCGGCACACCCGCACCTTCGAGCTCGTCCCGTACGCTCGCCGCCTCGCGCGCGGAGCCGGCGATCGGCTTCTCGCAAAACGTCGGTATGCCGCGCTTCACCGAGGCCAGCATCAGTTCCGCGTGCGCCGCGGTCGACGCCGCGATGACGAGGCCGTCCACGCCCGCGTCGAGCAGCTCGTCCGGCGAGCCGGCCGCACGAGCCTTCGGGATTCGTTCGGTCACGGACTTCATCGCCGTATCGAGCGCGTCGACGACGACCAGTTCCTCGACCGCACTCAATGCGGCGAGGGTGTCCGCGTGGAAAGCCCCGATCCGGCCGAGCCCGATGAGTCCGATCCGCATGTCACCAACCTTCTTTCACGCCAAAGGCTGCCCGGAAGCGCTCGACCGCGGCGGTGTCGTCACCGCTCGGCCATCCCTCCAGCCCGACGGTTCCCCGGTATCCCGACTCGGCCAAGGCGGCAGCGACCCGGGGGTAGTTGATCTCGCCCGTTCCCGGCTCGCAGCGGCCAGGGACGTCGGCGACCTGGATCTCGCCGATGAACGGCAGCGCCCGGCGGCACAGATCGATCAGGTTCCCCTCACCGATCTGAGCGTGGTACAGGTCGAGCATCAGCCGCAGGTTCGGGTGGTCCACCGCCTGGACGAGAGCGAGGCAGTCGTCCGCGCGGGCGAACGGAACTCCCGGGTGGTCGACGGCGAGGTTGAGGTTCTCCAGGACGAACACGACGTCGTTCTTCGCCCCGAGCTCGGCCATCCGCACCAGCGTGTCCCGCGCGGCGAGCCACATGGCACCGGTGGTCTTCTCGACGGGAACGACCGGCAGGCCATCACCGCCGAGTCCCGTCCCGTGGAGGTTGAGCCGGGTGATCCCCAGCCTTTTCGCGACCGGTATCGACTTCTCCGCGGTGGCGAGCAGGTCGGCTACAGCGGACGGCTCGACCAGCCCGCCCCGGACGTAGCCCGTCATCGACGAGTAGACGGCTCCTTCGTCGCGCAGCGACACGAGGGCGTCGATGTCATGCTTGGTCCAGTCCCAGATCTCCACCTGGACATCGAGCCGGGTCAGGCGGCGGACCCGCTCGACGATCGGCAGATCGCGGAAGACCATCTCCGCGCAGACCGCGAGCACGAACGGGCCGTGCACTCCCCTCGCTACGACCATGCCAGTCCGCCTCCCTGCATGGCCGGGCTGTGCCCGGCACCGGCACGGGCCGCCCTTCGCGGGCTCACGAGAGCGTCTCCGGGCTCACCAAGGCGACTTCGACCGCCTACCTGGAACGTTCTACATCCGTGTCGAGTCCTGCCCGATCGCCGTCACCCGCGAGGCGATCAACCTGCACCGTGCCAAAACGCGGTTTCGGTCCGTGAATCGAGAGCTGTTGTCGTGCGCCCTGCCTCACGAGGGGCGTTGACTGTCAGGCGGTCTCCCTCAGCTGCTGGGAGGAGTCCTGCACCCGCAACGCATAGGCCGCAGCACCGGCGAAGGAAGCCTCGACGACAAGAACGACGATCAGCACCACATGGGGCCACCCATCCGCCACGATGCTGACCAGGCGCCCCACAACCAGGCCGCTCATGAAGGTGAACAGCGTGACGAGCGAAGTCCTGGTGTAACGCGTGTTGAAGGCTCCCAGCAGGAACAGGATCGCCAGGGCTACGTACAGTGCCCCGGAACCGCTCCTGAAAATGTTCGCCTCCGATGGCGACTGGATATCGACCCCGTAGACGTCGAGCAAGAGGTGGGGAGCCAAGAGATAGATCACCCCGATCACGGCGACCCCGAGGCCCGCGGAACCAAGGACAATCTTCTTCAGAATCATCTTTCTGACACCTTCGGTTTGGGAGCTCATCGAAGAAGCTCCAGAACATGCGGACGAACTGCTCGTGGTGCTGGACGACGCCGCCATGGCCGACATCGGGGTTCGCTACCAGAACGGGATGCCGGATACAGCCTGGCCGGGCGGGATCCCGGAAGATCACCGGAACGGTGACGTGTGAGATGCGGTGTTCAGGCGCCGAGATGCCGGCGCAGCCACTGGCCCATCTGCGCGATCGCCTGGTCGACTTCGGGTACGCGGCCGGCGGCGAGGATGAACGAGTGCTGCCCTTCGGGCATCGGGTGGACCTCGGAGGTGACCTTGAATTCGGTGAGCCGGTGTCCGAGTTCGGCGCCGTCGCCGGCGAGGGTCTCGTACTCGCCGTAGTGCACGACGGTCGGCGGCAGGCCGGTCAGGTCGGCGTTGGCGAGGCTGATCTTCGGGTCGGCGAAGTCCAGGGCGGGGTCCTGCAGCCAGGCTCCGCGGAAGAGTTCGAGGGTGTTGCGGCTGAGCATCTTGTCGTTGTCCTCGTTCTCGTCGACCTTGGGGTTGGCGATGGTGAGGTCGGTCCACGGTGAGATGCTGACGATGGCGCCGGGGGTGGGTTCACCTTTGGCGAGCAGCCGCAGCGGCAGCATGATCGCGAGGGTGCCGCCGATGGAGTGGCCGGTGCTGCCGATGTTCTGCGGCTGGTAGCCCTGCGCCAGCAGCCACCGGTAGGCGGTCTCGGCGTCGTCGAGCTGTGCCGGGTGGGGGTGTTCGGGGGCCAGCCGGAAGTCCACGACCAGGGAGCGGATCCCGGCGGCTTTCGCGATGTGGCCGGCGGCCTTGCGGTCGGAGTGCATGGACGCGGTGACCGAGCCGCCGAAGTGGAAGTGCAGCAGCGCCCGGCCGGGGTCCGCGCCGGCGGGGACGCACCAGAGGGCGGGGACGCCGCCGGCGTCGACCTCGGCGTAGGTGACGCCTTCCGGTTCGGTCGAGGCCAAATGGTGCGTCTCGACCACGCCGGGTTTCGTCCCACGATCCTGATCAGCGGTACCCCGAACCGGCTGCTGTCGGACGCCGTGCGCCTGCACCGGAAACAGCTCGCCGCCAGCGTTCCGGCCGAGCTGCACGTCTTCGAGGCCGCCCCGCACGGCATAGCACCCGAGGACACGACCGGGTCAGCCAAATGGCGAACTGGCGATTCTTTGACAACCAGGACGTCGCCTGGCGGATCGCCCGAATGTGGCGGCTGGGCCTCGACCTCCCGTGCCTCGGACCGTCTTGCTCCGGCCAGGCACCGCGGTGACCGGCTCGCCGAGACAGTGGCGAGCCGGTCACCCCGGTGGTTCCTCTTGGCAATCCTCGCTCGGCCGGCGATTCCTGATCACCGCCGGGAAACCGTACTTCCGGCGGCGCCCGGCGGCCTCCCCCGCACCGGGGTGATACCGGAGGAACCCTCCGGCCGGCCACCTCACCCGAGCCGCAGCGGCTCGGTCAGCAGGGGGAAGGACACGTGCAGGGAACGCTGCCACCACGGCCAGTTGTGCGTGCCCGGCCCGTAGAAGTCGGTCGTGACGTTCGCGCCGACCTCCCGCAGCCGCCGGGCGAACGCGGTGTTCATCTCCGCGCACAGCGGCTCGATGAACAGGTCCGGCGGGGTGCTCGGCGGGTCGAGGACGCCGGGGGTCCCGTTGCCGCACGCGAGGTACAGCGGGATGCCGGCCAGGTTCCGGGCCAGGTCGTACGGGTTGTGCGCGGCCCACACTCTCGCGTTGAGGTTCGGGTCGCCCCACAGGGCCGTGGGGTCGTAACCGTCCTTGACGAGCACCCCCTGGATCAGGCTGGTCCCGCGGGCGTTCTCGTACGTCGTGTGGACGACGCCGCTGTAGGCCGCAGCCGCGACGAACATCCCCGGATGCCGTCCCGCGTACGCCATCGCGCCCAGCCCGCCCATCGAGAGGCCGGCGATCGAGCGGACGGTTCCGGCGCCGTAGCCCCGTTCGAGGATCTGGCGCAGCTCGGTCAGGTGGAAGGTCTCCCAGCGCGGCGCGCCGCCGGCACCCCGGTTGTACCAGTCCGAATAGAACCCGTCCCGGCCGCCCGAAGGCATCACCACCAGCATCTCGGTGCCGTTGATGAAGGCTTCGACGTCGGTCGAGCGCGTCCACGACGTGTAGTCGTCGCCGGCGCCGTGGAGCAGGTACAGCACCGGCAACGCCGGTCCGGCGCCGGGCGTCCAGCCGGCGGGGTGCAGCAGCCGCACCATCGCCGTGGTCGCCAGGGCGGGTGAATCGATGGTCAGGTCGAGCATCTTGGGATCGAGCCGGTGTTCCGCGATCACCCGGGCTCCGCTGTCGGCCACCGCGCCGGACGCGGTGCCGGCGGCACTCGCCGTTCGCGGGGCCGCGACGGCGGCCGCGGACAGTCCCGCGGCCGCGCCGAGGACGAACTTCCGGCGGGACAGCCGCGACGGCCCCCGCTCTGGTGCCGCCGCACGGGGCTGGTTCTGCCGGTCTTCGACGGGCCTGGGCATCGTTGCCTCCAGGGTGTGTGAGGGACGGAGCCTGGCGTCCCCGGGCGTGCTCGGGCGCGCCGGTGCGACCGGCCCGGGGACACCAGGCGGGGAGAGCGGACGGCTCTCCCGGGCCCGCGCCGGGCAAGGACCGGTGCGGGAGTCGGGATCCCGGGACCGCGCAGGCAGCCGGGACTCCCCGGCGCGCCGGGAACGCGCGCGGGCAGGGGAACTCACCCGGGGATCACCCGGGATCGGCGGTGACGGCCGCTATCGGGAATGCCGTTCGGCGATGCGCAGGGCCGAGCGCTGGAGCTTGCCGCTCGGTGTCTTCGGCAGCTGCGCGACGAAGTGGACGATCCGCGGGTAGGCGTGGGCGGCGAAGCGGGTCTTCACCAGGTCCTGCAGCTCGGCGGCCAGCTCCGGGCCGGCGTCCCGGCCGGCGCGCAGGACGACGTGGGCCGCGACCACCTCGCCCCGCAGCTCGTCCGGGACGCCGACGACCGCGGCCTCCGCGACGGCGGGGTGACCGAGCAGCACGGATTCCACTTCGGACGGTCCGATCCGGTAGCCCGCCATCAGGATGATGTCGTCGTCGCGGGCGGTGAAGCGGAAGTTCCCGTCGGCGTCCTTCGAGGCGGTGTCCCCGGTCAGGTACCAGCGCCGGTCGGCAGTGAAGCGTTCGGCGGTGCGCCCGGGCGCGCCGCGGTAGCCGGTGAACCACATCAGCGGGCTGGCCGCGAGGTCGACCGCGAGCCGTCCGCGTTCCCCCGGCGCCGCGGGTTCGGCCGACTCCGGCCGCAGTGCTTCGAGCCGCCAGCCCGGCAGGGCCCGGCCCATCGACCCGGGCCGCCGCTCGGTGCGGAACCCGGGGTGCCAGGCGTTGGCGACCGCCATGCCCAGCTCCGTCTGCCCGTAGTGGTCCAGGACCGGGATGCCGAGCACGTGCTCGGCCCACTCGCTGACCTCCGGCGGCAGGGGTTCTCCCGCCGACGAGCAGTGCCGCAGCGCGAGGTCGGCCGGAGCCAGGTCTTCGGCGGCGCGCAACGCGCGGTACACCGTCGGGCCCGCGGTGAAGTTGGTGACGCGGAAGGCGTCGAGCACGGCCCAGGTGAGGGCCGGGGAGAATCCACTGTGGACCATCAGGCTGCGCCGGCCGAGGCCGAGCGGGCCGATGATCGCGTGGTAGAGGCCGTAGGCCCAGCCGGGGTCGGCGGCGTTCCAGAACACGTCGGACTCCTGGTGGTCGAGCCCGAACTCCTGGTAGACGAGCATCGACGACACCGCCCACAGCGGAACGGGCACGCCCTTCGGCGCTCCGGTCGTCCCCGACGTGAAGAGCTCGACGAGCGTCGCGTCCCCGCCCATCGCGACGGGGACCGGCTGCGGGGGCGCCTCCAGCAGGCGGTCGAAGCGGTGGTCGCCGTCCGCGCCGGTGCCGGTGGTGATCACGGTCAGCCGCCACGCCGCCGGGATGTCCTCGTTCGGGCCGAGCTTGGCCCGCTGCCCGGGTTCGGTGACCACGATCCGCGCGCCGCTGCCGGCGAGCCGGGTCGCGATGGCCGGCGGGGCCAGCGCGGTGAACAGCGGCACGTGGGCCGCCCCGATCCGCCAGATCGCGAGCACGGTCACGACCAGCTCACCCGACTTGCCGAGCAGCGTCGCGACGCGGTCGCCCGGGCCGGCGCCGAGCTCGGCCAGTGCGGTGGCCAGCCGGGCGGACTCGGTCCGCAGCTCGCCGAAAGTCCAGTCGCGACAAGAAAGATCAGGCTCGACGACGGTGAACGCGACCGCGTCGGCGGGATGCCGGTCGCACAGCAGTTCCGCGGCACACGCCTGCGGGCGGTCGAAGAGTGACACGAGGTCCTCGACATGGCGGTGGCTGCTCGTCATGGCGACCTCCTGGAGCTACGCGATACCGCGACGGTGCCGTACCGTGGGAAAAATGTCCCATCGCCGGGGAAACCCAGCTACCCCCGGCTGAGGGGAGCGGGTCTTTTCGGCACGTTCGCGAGGAGGCAGCCGTGAGCCCGAACGCCGCGGCCGACGACCGTCCGGAGATCTACCGCGCGCTGGCCCGGATACGGGACGCGACCGGCCTGCCGCTCACCTTCGGGGGCGAGGTCGGCTCCGGCCGGCAGGTCAAGCTCAGCCAGATCGCCGGCCCGAACACCGGCGCGCTCCGGGGTGTCAGCCTCGAGTACGGGCGCGGGCTCGGCGGGAAGGCGGTGGCGCAGCGGCGGCCCCTCGTCGTCGACGACTACGTGCGCTCCCCCGGGATCAGCCACGATTACGACCACATCATCATGGCCGAGGGGCTGCGCGCGATGGTGGCCGTGCCGGTGGTGGTGACGCGGACCGTGCGCGGCGTGCTCTACGGCGCGTTGCGCAGCTCGATGCCGCTGGGCGATCGCGTGGTGCAGGCCGTCGTGGAGTCGGCGCGCGAGCTCGAGCAGGGCCTGGCCGTCCGCGACGAGGTGACCCGGCGGCTGGCCTGGCTCGACCGGTACGACGCGACCGACTGCAACCGCCCGCACTGGGAGCTGGTCCGCGAGGCGTACGCCGAGCTGCGGATCCTCACCCAGAGCGTCGACGACCCGGTGCTGCGCGGCCGGGTCCGGGCGGTGTGCGAGACGCTGTCGGCGGTCACCGGCCGGTCCGCGCCGCGCGAGAACGTCCCGGCGTTGTCCGCGCGCGAGCTGGACGTGCTCGCCTGCGTCGCCCTCGGCTGGACCAACCACCAGATCGCGGAGGATCTCGGGATCACCACGGAAACCGTGAAGAGCTACCTGCGCAGCACCATGCGCAAGCTCGTCGCTCGCAGCCGGATGGAGGCCGTGGTCACCGCCCGGCGATTCGGGCTTCTCCCATGAGGGTACCGGATGGGGTACGGTAGTACCGCGCGCCGCCCTGACCCGGGGGTGTGCGAGGCTACCGAACCATGACCGCGAAGCCACCTTGGATGACGCCACCGGGAGCGCGCACGGCGCGAAGCCGACGCATGTCCGACACCAAGCGCGAGGAGCTGGTCCTCCGCTTGGAACGGCTTTTCCTCGACGAGGGCTTCGCCCGGCTCACCGTGGACGACCTGGCCAGCAGGCTCCAGTGTTCCAAGTCGACGCTGTACGCGGTGGCCGGCAGCAAGGAGCAGCTGGTCGTCGTCGCCGTCCGGCACTTCTTCCAGGGCGCGGCCACCCGGGTCGAGGAGAAGGTCGGGCCGATCACCGACCCGTCGCAGCGCATCGCCGAGTACCTCGCCGGCCTGGGTGCCGAGCTGCGGCGGATGTCGCCGGAGTGCTACGCCGACCTGCTCACGTTCGAGGCGACGGCGGAGCTGTACGCCCGGCATTCGCTCGCCGCGGCCCACCGGGTCCGGGAGTCCATTCAGGACGGTGTGGCCTCGGGCGCGTTCCGCGCGGTCAACGCGGACTTCGTCGGCGCGGCGGTCAGCCTGCTCATCGACGGCATCCAGCACGGCGAGCTGCTCGACCGCTCGGGACTGTCCATGGCCGACGCCTACACCGAACTCGGCGCCCTGGTGCTCGCAGCCCTGGCCAACCCCGGCGACAAGTAGCCCTTCACCCGCGGCCCCGGCCGAAGAGCGCGCCTTCCACCTCCCACAGGGCTTGCGCCGTCGCCACGTCTGTGTCTAACGTACGGAATCCGGTACTGAAGTATTCGATCTCGTACCCACTCGGTGGGAGCGGAGCGGAGGCGGCGATGCCTGCACGCACGGAGACTGAGCGACGCCACGAGGTCGTGGTCCGGCGCGACGTCCGGATCCCCACGCCCGACCCGGGAGTCACGCTTTCCGGCAACCTGTTCCTTCCCGGCGGGCCGGGGCCGCACCCGCTCCTGGTGACCGTCCTCCCCTACCGGCGGGACGTCGCCGCACTGACCGGGTCGCCCACCGAACGGTGGTTCGCCGAGCGCGGCTACGCGTCGCTGCTCGTCGACCTGCTCGGCACCGGCTCGTCCGACGGTGTCCAGCGGCCGCCGTTCGACCCCGGGGACGCCGACGACGCGCTCGACGCCATCCGCTGGGGCGCGGCCCAGTCGTGGTGCACCGGCGCGGTCGGCATGTGGGGCGGTTCCTACGGGGCCATCACGACCCTGCGCGCCGCGTCCCGGCGTCCCGAAGCCCTCAAAGCCCTCATCGCGCTCGAAGGGCCGACCGATCCCGGTCGCGACTTCGTCCACCCCGGCGGCGCGCGCGGCGCGTTCTCCCCGCTGGCCTCGTGGGCGGTGGGCACGCTGTTCAACCAGCTGCTGCCCCCGGTGGACGACTTCGCCGACCCGAACGAGCAGGCGCGCTGGCACCGGCGGATGACCTTCGCGCCCTACCTGCTCGACATGTTCCGCCACGGCCCCGGCTCGCCCGTGTGGGCCCGGCGGCGGATCGACGTCTCGGCGATCGAAGTGCCCGCCCTGTGCGTGGCCGGTTGGCGGGACCTCTTCGTCGACGGTGCCGTCCGCGCCTACGAAGGCCTGCGCGGGACCAAGTCCCTGATCGCCGGGCCGTGGATGCACGTCATGCCGCAGGAGTGCCCGTTCACGCCGATCGACTTCCTCGAGATCGCCCGGTCCTGGTGGGACCGCTGGCTGCTGGGAACCGACGAGACCGAAAGCGCTCCGGACGTCCGCGTGTACGTGCAGGGCGAGCGGCCGCGCTGGCTCGGCTTCGATTCCTGGCCGCCGGAAGGCACCGCCCGCACGGAAGACCTGACCGGCTGGCAGCGGTCCGCGCCGGCCGTCCCCGACCCCGCAGTCGGTCTGCAGTCCGGGTTGTGGGCCACCCCCGCCGGGCAGTTCGGGCTGCCGCTGGACCAGCACGGCGACGACAGCCGCAGTCTCTGCTACACCTCGCCGCCGCTCCCGGAGCGGCTCCTGGTCAGCGGCCGTCCCACGGTGGAGCTGGCCCGCGCGTGGCCGCGGGTTTCGGTGAAGCTCACCGACGTCGACCCCGTGGGACGGTCGCTCCTGATCTGCGCGGGCCTCGAGTGCGCCGACGACGGCGAGCTCACCGTGCCGCTGACCCCGACCACTTACGAAGTGGCCGCGGGGCACCGGCTCCGCGTCGTCGTCGCGCCCGGCGACTTCCCCCGGGTCTGGCCGCAGGAACCGCCCGAAGGGTGGCCGGCGGCGCGGACCCTGCGGCTCCCGCTCGCCGACCCCGCGAGCGGGCGCGCCTGCCCGATGCCCGAGCCGGCCGTCGCGGACGGCCTCGAAGAACACCTCGACGGCGAACCCGCCGAGCAGGCGGCGTTCTGGGAGGTCACCGAAGACCTGTTGCGCGACACCGTTTCCCTGCGCCTGGCCGGGAGCAACCGGATCCGGCCGGAGGACGTCCCGGGCGGACGGCACGCGATGCGCGTCGACCAGGAGCTCGTCGCCACCGCCTCCCGGCTCGACCCGGCCGAGTCCACCGTCACCGGGCGCATCACCGGCACCGTCGACACCGCGACCGGCGCCCACGTCACCGTCGACCTCGAGGTCACGGCCACCGCGACCGCCATCGACGCCTCCGGGAAGGTCGTCCAGGACGGCGTTTCCCTGCTCGACCGGCACTGGCGCGGCTGACCGCCCAGTCCCCCAGCCGAAAGGTGCCCCATGCCCTCCCCCGCCGTCCTTTCCCGCCGCGACTTCACCCGCGGCGGCCTGCTGCTCGCCGCCGGCCTCACCGCTGCCGCCGCGTGCGGCGGGCCGTCCGGATCATCCACTTCGGACCACACCCTGCGCATCGGCCAGTACTGGCCGCCGACCAGCCTCGACCCGGCGAAGGCCGGCGGCGAGTCCCAGTTCTTCCTGCAACCCGCCTACGACCCGCTCATCTACCGCGCCGCCGACGGCAGTTACCGACCGCGGCTCGCGACGGCCTGGCGTTACCTCGGCACCGGCAACACCGAGTTCGAGCTGACGTTGCGGGACGGCGTGACCTTCGCCGACGGCAGCCCGCTGACCGCCGACGGCCTGAAGGCGAGCATCGACCACTTCCGGAAGTCCGCGGGCCAGGCGGCGGCGTTCCTCGCCCCGATCGCGACGACGACCCCGCAGGGACGGCTGGTGCTGCGGCTGTCGCTGAACCAGCCGCACCCGCTGCTGCCGACGCTGTTCACCCAGGACTACCTGGCCGGCAACGTGATCAGCCCGGCCGGCGTCGCGAATCCGGCGGACCTGGCGACCCGCACCTTCGGCGCCGGACCGTATGTCCTGCTGCCCGGCGAGACCGTCGCCAACGACCACTACACCTACGGCCCCAACCCGAAGTACTGGAACACCGGCGGCCGGTTCTACGACCGGATCACCGTCAAGGTCCTGCCCAACGAGAACACCGCGCTCGCCGCGCTCAAGACCGGCCAGGTCGACGTCGTCGGCGGCAGCTACGCCATCGCCGGCGGGGCGAAGGCCGCCGGGTTCAAGGTGGCGGCCAGCCCGGCGATCGTGATGGGCCTGCAGCTCAACGACCGCGCCGGGACACTCAGCCCGCCCCTGGCCGACGTGCGGGTGCGGCAGGCGCTCAACTACGCCGTCGACCGCGCCAAGATCACCTCGGCACTGCTCGGCGAATACGGCGTCCCTGTCGACCAGCCTTCGGCGCCCGGCGAAGACGGCTACGACGAACAGCCGTTCTACACCCACGACCCCGGCAAGGCCCGGCAGCTGCTCACCGCCGCCGGGGTGGCCGGCGGGTTCACGCTGCCGGTGGTGATCCCGTCCACCCCCGCCTTCCCCGGCGACCTCGCCCAGGCGATCGCGTCGGACCTGCAGCAGGTCGGCGTCGTCCTGCGGATCACGGCCAAGGAGCCGTCGTCCGCCAACACCGCGCTCACGCAGTTCCCGGCCTCCAGCATGGGCTGGGGCGTGCTGCCGGCCTACTTCATGGGCCGCGGGCTCTGGCTGCGGGACGCCATCGGGATGAACCCGTTCCACAGCAGCGATCCCGAGCTGGAGAGCCTCGACCGGCGCGCCGCGGCCGCCGACGAGCACGCTCGGCCCGCCCTGGACAAGCAGATCATCCGGCGCGTGGTCGAGCTGGGCTGGTTCCTGCCCGTGTGCCTGAGCCCGGGCATGCTGTTCTACCACGACACGGTCGGCGTGGACCCGGTGGCCGGCAAGCCGTTCCCGAGCGTCACCGCCTGGCACCCGGCCGGCTGACATGAGCGAACCGGATCTGCTGTTCCCGCCGGGATTCCGGTGGGGCGTGGCCACGGCCGCCTTCCAGATCGAAGGCGCGTGGGACGCGGACGGGAAGGGACCGTCCAACTGGGACACCCGCGCCCACCGGCCGGGCGGGCTGGCCGGCGGCGCGACCGGCGACGTCGCCTGCGACCACTACCACCGGCTGACCGAGGATCTCGACCTGCTGGCCGGGCTCGGTGTGGACAGCTACCGGTTCTCCGTGTCGTGGCCGCGGGTCCAGCCCGCCGGGCGCGGCCGCTGGAACGGCCGCGGGCTGGCGTTCTACGACCGGCTGGTCGACGGGCTTCTCGCCCGGGACATCGAGCCGATGCTCACGGTGTACCACTGGGACCACCCGCAGCCGATCGAGGACGCCGGCGGCTGGGCCGACCGTGACACCGCGGCCCGGTTCGCCGACTACGCCGAAGGGCTCGCGGCCCGCTTCGGCGACCGCGTCACGCGCTGGATCACGCTCAACGAACCGCTTTCGGTGATGCACGCCGAAATGACCGGCCCGCCCGAGGCGCCGGTGCGCCGTCACGGGCTGCGCGTGGCCCACCACCTGCTGCTGGGCCACGGTCTCGCCGTCCCCCGCCTGCGCGCCCAGGCGCCGCACGGCGAGATCGGGATCAGCCTCAACCTCGCCGGGATGACCGCCGCCGGGGAGCACCCCCACGACGTCGCCGCGGCCGCGCGCGCCGAGGTCTACGAAGACCGGCTGTTCCTCGATCCGCTGCTGCGCGGGGAATATCCCCGCCTCGACGACCGGCCGGTGATCGAAGCCGACGACGCCGACCGCGCGGTCATCGCCGCCCCGCTCGACTTCCTCGGCGTCAACTGGTACGCCCCCGCGCGGATCGCCGCGTCCACGTCAGGCGTCTTCGGCTACACGCGGGTGCCGTGGCCCGGCACGAGCACCAACCTGCTCGGCTGGCCGGTGGCGCCGGAGCTGTTCGGCGCGCTGCTCACCTGGCTGCGCGCGCGGTACCCGGACGCCCCGCCGATCCACGTCACGGAAAACGGCTTCCCCGCCGTGGACGAGCCCGACGTCACCGGGTCGGTCCAGGACCTGCGGCGCGTCACCTACCTGCGGGCCTGCCTGCGCGAGGTGAGCGCCGCCGTCGAGGCGGGCTCGGACATCCGCGGTTACCACGTCTGGTCGCTGCTGGACAACCTCGAATGGGAGCACGGCTACCGCCCGCGCTTCGGGCTGGTGCACGTCGACTTCGCGACGCTCGCCCGCACCCCCAAGGCGTCCTACCGGTGGTACCGGCAGCTCATCTCCGGCCAGCCGCGCGACCGGAAGGAGGGATCCGCTTGCTCCGGCTGATCGCGCACCGCCTCGTGGTTTCGGTGGCGCTCGTCTTCGTCGTCTCCCTGGCGGCCTTCCTGCTGCAGTCCGCGGCCCCGGGCGACCTCGCGCGCGCCATCCTGGGCCAGAACTTCAGCGTCCCGGCCTACGAGCAGCTGCGTCACCAGCTCGGCCTGGACCAGCCCGTGCTGACCCAGTACGGGCACTGGCTTTCCGACGCGCTGCGCGGCGACCTCGGCTCGTCCCCGATCAGCGGCCTCTCGGTGGCGGACGAGATCGCCCACCGGTTGCCCGTCACGCTGTCGCTGATCGGCTGCGCCACGGCGGTGACCGCCTTCGTCGGCGTCGCGCTGGGTGTCGTCAGCGCTGTCCACGGTGGACGGATCGGCCGGGTCGTCGACGCGCTTTCGCTGATCGGCTATGCGCTGCCCAGCTTCTGGTTCGCGCTCACGATGGTCACGCTCTTCGCCGTCACCGTGCAGCTGCTGCCCGCCACCGGGTACGTTCCGGTCGGCGCGTCGCCCGCCGGGTGGGCGCGCAGCCTGGTGCTGCCGGTCGCGACGCTGGCGCTGCCCGGCATCGCCGTGTTCGCCAAGCAGACCCGGGACGCGATGCTGGACGCGCTGTCCCGCGACTTCGTGACGGCGTTGCGGGCCAACGGCGTCCCCGAGTCGTCGGTGGTGCTGCGGCACGCGCTGCGCAACGCGGCGATCCCGGTGGTGACCCTGGTCGGGCTGACGTTCATCGGCCTGCTGAGCGGGACGGTGTTCGTCGAGTCGGTCTTCGCCATGCCGGGGCTGGGCGGCCTCGCCGTCCAAGCCACCTCGCAGCACGACATCCGGATGATCCAGGGCGTGGTGGTGGTGTTCACGGTGATCGTCGTCGCCGTCAACCTGCTGGTGGACTTGGCCTACGGCTGGCTCAACCCGAAGGCGCGGGTCCGGTGACCGCGGGCATCGAGGAGTTCGTCGCCCGGGGTGTCCGGCCCGGACGGCGGTGGCGCGCCACGCTCGGCCGCCCGCTCGCGTGGGCACCGCTGGGTTATCTGGCGCTGCTCGTCGCGGGTTCCGTGCTGGCGCCCGTCCTCGCGCCGACCAGCCCGGCTGCGACGGACCTGGACAACGTGCTCTCGGGACCGAGCGCCGCGCACTGGCTCGGTACCGACGCGCTCGGCCGGGACGTCCTGACGCGGCTGATGTACGGCGGGCAGGTCAGCCTGCTGCACGCCGGGATCGTCGTCGTCACGGTGATCGGGGTGGGCGTCACCAGCGGGATCGTCGCGGGATATGCCGGCGGCTGGTTCGACCGGGCGTTCACCTGGGTGGTCGACGTGCTGCTGGCGATCCCCGTGCTGATGACGCTGCTGGTGGTGCTGGCGGTCGTGGGCGAGCACCAGACCATCGTGATGGTCGCGCTCGGCGTGCTCGTCTCCCCCGGCCTCGCCCGGGTGGTCCGGGGCGCGACTTTGGCCGTGCGCAAGGAACTCTACGTCGCCGCGGCGCGCGTGTGCGGGCTGCCGCACCACCGGATCGTGGCGGCGCACGTCCTGCCGCGGATCGCCGGCCCGATCATCGTCCAGATCTCGCTGCTGGCCGGCGGGGCGCTGCTCATCGACGCCGGGCTCAGCTACCTCGGGTTCGGCGCGCAGCCACCGGACCCCACGTGGGGCGACATGATCGCGCAGGCGGCGTCGGTGATCGACCGGCAGCCGTGGCTCCTGGTGCCGCCCGGCGTCGTGCTGGGCCTGGCGATCCTGGCGTCCGGCCTGCTCGGCGACGTCGTCCGGGACGCGACCGCGCACGCCGAGCCCATCCGCGACCGGCTGCATCGCGCGCACCGGGCCCCCGCACCGGTCCTGACGCCGCGGGAGGAGCCGTCGACGGCCCTGCTTTCCCTGCGGGGCCTCGAAATCACCCTTTCCGGGGGCCAGGTCGTGGTGGCGGACCTCGACCTGGACGTCGGCCGCGGCGAAACCGTCGCGCTGGTCGGTGAGTCCGGCTGCGGCAAGTCGATCACCGGCCGGGCAGTCCTGGACCTGCTCCCAGCGGGTGGCGCGGTCGCCGCCGGGAGCCTCCTGTTCGACGGCGCCGACCTGGCCCTCGCCGGGCCACGGGCGATGCGCCGGCTGCGCGGTTCCCGGATCGCGCTGATCTCCCAAGACCCGGTGGGGGCGCTCGACCCGGTGTTCACGGTGGCGCACCAGATCGGCGAACTAGTCCGGCTGCGGCACGGCGGGTCGCGGTCTTCGGTGCGGGAGCGCGTTTCCGGCTTGCTGCACGACGTGAACCTGCCGGACGTCGTGGCCCGCCGCTACCCGCACGAGCTGTCCGGTGGCATGGCCCAGCGCGTCGCGATCGCCATGGCGCTGGCCGGGGAGCCGAACCTGCTGATCGCCGACGAGCCGACGACGGCGCTGGACGTCTCGGTGCAGGCGGAGGTCCTCGCCCTGCTGCGCCGGCTGCAGGAGGAACGCGGGATGGCGATCCTGCTGATCACCCACGACTGGTCGGTGGTCGCTTCGTTCTGCCGGCGAGCTTACGTGATGTACGCCGGGCACATCGTGGAATCCGGCTCGGTCGGCGAGCTCCTGGCCCGGCCGCGGCATCCGTACACCGAGGGTCTGCTGGGCGCGATGCCGGGCCGCGCCCAGCCGGGCTCCCGGCTGGCGGCGATCCCCGGCACGGTCCCGGAACCCGCGCGCTGGCCGGCCGGGTGTCACTTCGCCCCGCGGTGCACCCTCGCGACGGCCGAGTGCTCCGCCGCGCCGGTCCCCGTGTTCGAACCCGAGACCGGGCACCGCACCCGCTGCCTCCACCACGCCAAGCTCTCCGGAGGAGAACGTGCCTCTGCTTGAAGTCCAGGACCTCCGCGTCGAATACCGACCCGGCCATCCCGTCGTCGACGGCGTCAACCTCGTGGTACGGCAGGGAGAAACGCTCGGCCTGCTCGGCGAGTCCGGCTCCGGGAAGTCGACGATCGGGCACTCGATCGTCGGCCTCGTGCGCCCGGCCGGCGGGCGGATCCTGTTCCGCGGCGAGGACATCACGCACGCGACCGCCCGGCGGCGGCGCGAGCTGGGCACCCACCTGCAGATCGTGTTCCAGGACCCGAACGGCTCGCTGAACCCGTCCCGCACGATCGGCAGCACCCTGGCCGAGCCGCTGCGAGTCGTCCGTCGGCTGCCGCGGCGGGCGGCTTCGGCGCGGGTCGCCGACGTTCTGAAGCGGGTCGGGATGTCCCCGGTCGCGGCGGAGCGGTACCCCGGTGCGTTCTCCGGCGGCCAGCTCCAGCGCATCGCCATCGCCCGCGCGCTCGTGCTGGAGCCGGAGCTGGTCGTCTGCGACGAGCCGACCAGCGCGCTCGACCTGTCCGTGCAGGCCCAGATCCTCAACCTGCTCCTGGACCTGCAGCGGCAGCTCGGCCTGAGCTATCTGTTCATCTCCCACGACATCGACGTCGTGCGCTTCGCGTGCCACCGGGTGGTGTCCCTACGCCACGGCCGGATCGCCGAACAGGGCCCGATCCCTGCGTAACTGCCTCCAGGACCTTCACCGCATGCCCGGTCCCGTCCTCTGCCCGGATCAGCTCGCCCAGCTCCCGCGCCCGGTCCGGCGCCGTGCCTTCGAGCGCGTCGCCGATCGCCCGGGCCAGGCCGTCCGCCGTCAGCTCCCGCAGCGGCTGCGGCCGCGCGGCGACACCCAGGGCGAACAGCCGCCGCCCGAAGTAGGGCTGGTCGAACATGAACGGGCAGACCACCTGCGGGCGCCCGGCGGCCAGCGCCGCGCCCGCGGTGCCCGCGCCGCCGTGGTGCACGACCGCCGCCATGCGCGGGAAGAGCCAGTCGTGCGGGGCCTGCGTCAGGCAGAACGCGTCGCGCCCGAGGCCGTCCGGCCGGATGCCGCCGCGGCCCAGCGCGACGACCGCCCGGACCCCGGCCGTGCGCAGCGCGGCGGCAACGATCTGTCCCGTCCGGGCGGGGTCGCTGCCGACCATGCTGCCGAACCCGAGGTACACCGGCGCTTCCCCGGCCGCGAGGAAACCGGCCAGGTCGGCCGGGGGCGTCCACGGGACCCGGGGCCGCAGGAAGAAGAACCCCGGCGTGTGCACGGGCTCGGGGTACCACGCCCGCGGCGGCAGCACGTGCCTGCTGAACGCCTGCAGCACCGGGGCCCGCGTGCCGTCGGGACGCCGGAGGGGGTCGTGGGCGAAGCGGCGGCGGGGCAGGCCGAGCCCCTCGCGCCGGAACCGCGCCGGACTCCCGGTCAGGGCGCGCACGAACGTCCTGGTCGTCGCGTACGACGCCGGGTTGAGCGCGGTGGGCAGCGCGTAGGGGAACAGCGGGTCGGGATGCGACGGCGTCGGCACCCAGAACGGCTGCAGGCACACCGGAACCGCCGGCACGCCCAGCAGTTCGGCGATCGCATGCCCGGGGACGTTGACCTGGTGCACGACGACGTCGACGTCGTCCTCCTCGGCCAGCACCCGCCCCAGCGCCGCGAGGTCGCCGAACACCCGCCGCATCGCGACGCGGTTCTGGCGCAGCAGCCGCAGCCCGAGCCGTTTCCCGCGCAGGCCGCGGAAGTTGCGTTCGACCGCCTCCCACGCGGCCCGGTCGTCGACGAGCTTGTTGGTGCCGTCGTCGAGCGGGATCACCCGGGCGCAGAACGGGTCTGCGATCGCGGCGGACGACGTGGGCGCGGCGACGACCACCTCGTGCCCGGCATCGGTCAGGGCGGCGGCCAGCGCGGCGAACGGCTGCACGTCACCGCGGCTGCCGTGGGTCAGCAACAGAGCCTTCACGAAACCGTCCTCCTCAGGCCGAAGCGCCGACGATCAGCAGCTGCTCGTACAGCTCCCGGACGATCCGGTCGACGTCGCCGCGGGTGAAGAACCGGTCGGTGAAGATGTGCAGCACCGTGAGCCGGTCGCGGTAGGTCGAGACGTAGTACCCCGGGAAGAACGTGTCGCCGACCGTGTTGAGGATGTGGATCTCGGTGAACGACATCCCACTCGGCGCCGGGAACTCCGCCACCACACCGAGGTTGCTGATCAGCGCGTAGGAAAGGTTGCGGCCCAAGGAATCCTCCATCGGCGCCTGCTCGCGGGCACCTTCCGGACCGGCGAGCACCTCGTCCATCCGGGCCTTGACCTCCCGGCCGATGAGGACCGGGCTCAGCCGCGGCGACACGGCCGTTTCGGCCACGTAGGACATCATGAAGTTGGTCGTCTCCAGTTCGCCCACCGGCGGGTCGACGCGGCGCCGGAAGTCGACCGGCGAAACGCAGTACATCGGCACGCTCTCGCACCCGCCGGCCAGGACACGCTGGGCGAGCAGGATCGCGCCCGAGACCAGCCCGTGCACCGTGGTCTCGTACCGCCGGGCCGCACGCTTGAGCCACTGCGTCTCCTCGACGCCGAGCCGCAGGTAGCCGCTGATCAGCCCGGCGGTCCCGGCCGCCGGCTCGGGCGGGACCGCGGCGTGGAACAGCCGCCGGTCGTACGGGATCAGGCCGAGCCGCTCGTGGAACAGCGCCGCGGGCGGCGCGGGCAGTGCCGTGCCCGGCTCGCCGGCCGGCTCCTCCCCCGCCGCGAACGCGGTGAACAGCCGCAGCAGCTCGCGGAAGGTGCCGAGCCACGCGTTCGCGTCGGTGATCGAGTGGTCCGTCCGCAGGGCGACGTAACCGTGCCGGTCCCCCTGGACGAGTACGAGGTCGGCGACGCCCGCCGTGGCGTCCCACGGCAGCTCCCCGATCTTCGTCAGCACGTCCGGCACGTCCTCGAGGACGACCAGATCCGGTTCGTGCTCGGGCGAAACCGCCAGCACCGCTTCCGGCGCGGTACCGCGGACCCGCGCCCGCAGCACCGGGTGCACCGTGCACAGGTGCCGGAACGCCCGGGCGAGCGCGCCGGCGTCGAGCTCGCCCTCGTACTCGGCGGCCATGATCACCACGCGGTCGAGGTGGGCGAGCTCCAGGTAGTTCAGCGGACGTTCCGGCGTGGTCAGGTCCATTTCCACTCCCGCGTGAAGAACTGCGTGCCGTTGACGAGCACCTCGGCGGTGACGGCCGCGTCCGCCGCCCCCATGTCGATCCCAGCCCGGACGACGACCCGGTCGCCGTCCGGGGTTTCCGCGGTCTTCTCCCCCGTCGCCTTCATGCGCGCCGCCGCCGGGTGGTGTTCGGGCACGCCGAGGTCGACCTGCGTGGTCATGGCGAGAAAGTCGCGGTCGTCGCCCGGAAACCGGATCCGGTCCCGTTTCTCCACCGTCAGCCGGACCGACGAGCGGAGGTGGTCGCGGGCGATCTCCCAGCGGTCGCGGACCGGCCCGGCCGTGCCCCGGCGTTCCGGCACCGGGACGACCACGTCGGTGAGCGCCTCCGGGTCGCCCGCCGGCAGGCTCAGGGTGGTGGCCTGGCGGCCTTCGTACTCTTCGGCGGCGAGGCCGACGTAGTCGCCGGGACCGCGGATCACGCGGACGGCGAGCCGGCCCGGTTCGGCGGCCGGCCACAGCCGCGGGATGTCGGCCTCGGCCAGCACCAGCCGCACGCGGTGGCCCGCGGCGACCTGGTAGCACGTCGGATCCAGCTGCACCTGGACGACGTCGTCGCGCCCGGCCAGGTCCACCGTGCCCGACGAGACGAGCAGCGAGCGGTCCTGCTCATCGACGTCGGTCACCTTGAGCACGCACCGGGTCGCGGTCGTGCCCGGACCCAGCAGCAGCCGCACGGCCGGGCGCCCGGCGATCAGCAACGGCTCCGGCAGCGGCGCGCTTGTGAAGGTGAGCGTCCGGGCGTCGTCGTCGTGCTGGTCCAGCGGGTAGCCGAACCGGTCGGTCGGGTGCTTGGTCAGGCCGCTCAGCGCACCCACTGTCGGGTCGCCCCGGCCGGTGACCGTCGCGACCGCCGACGGCCTGCTGCCCGCCGCGGACCGGTAGAGGTGCCCGCTGCGGGACGCGACGAAGACGTGATCGGCCTTCTTCTCCGGCGGCCACTGCTCGGCGCGCACCCAGCGGGCACCGGCACCCTGGACGAAGAACGTCGCGGTCCGCTCGCGGGTACCGGCTCGCGGGTACCGGCCGTGCAGCCAGCGGTCCCACCACGCGCAGGCCAGCACGGCCGACGGGAACGGCCCGACCGGCGCGACGTCCGGGAAGGTGTGCAGCCACGGCCCGGCGATCAGCTGCTTGGGCGCCCGGATCTGCTGGTAGGCCGCGATCATGCCGTCACAGAACAGGTCCCGCCAGCCGGCGACGCACAACGACGGCACGGTGATCCGCCGCGCGTCGATCCGCCGTTCCGCCCAGACCGCATGGCCCGGCGGGTGCTGCCAGGCATCGGCGAACCACGGCTCGAACTTCTCGAGCCGTTCCTTCCAGAGGCTTTCGTAGTTCTCCTTGTCCTCACCGCGCAACGGCGGCAGCAGCGCGCAGAAGATGTTGTACAGGCTCAGGTGCCCGAACATTCCGATCCCGCCGCGCAGACCGGCCGGGTGCACGAGGTCGCGTTCGACGTCGGTCCAGCCCATCACCGGGAAGATCGCCTTCAGCGCCGGCGGCCGCTCGGCGGCGACGGCCAGCGTCGTCATGCCGCCGTGCGACAGGCCCCACATGCCGACCCGGCCGGTGCACCACGGCTGCGCGGCGGCCCACTGCACCACCGACACGCCGTCGGCGACCTCACCCGGGCTGAGCAGCGGCCGCGGTGTGCCCTCGGACGTCCCGATACCGAAGCAGTCCACGTAGAGCACCGCGTAGCCGCGCTCGGCGAAGTACCGCAGGTACCGGCTGGCCGCGACGCCGCCGAGACCGTCCTTGCGTCCCGTGTGGAGGGTCACCAGCACGGGCACGCGGTGCGTCACCTTCGGCAGGTAGAGGTCGGCACCGAGGGTCAGCCCCGGTTCACTGGAAGGGATGCGGACGTCGCCGCGGAACTCGACCTCGTGACGGGGCGGCTGGGAGGGCGGCAGCCGTACCGCGGGCCGGATCATCGCGGCTCCCTCGGCTTGCGCGGGCGCGTCCAGCGCAGCGTGGCTCCGCCCCAGCTCATCCCGCCGCCGAACGCCACGAGCAGCACGACGTCGTCGTCGAACAGCCGGCCGGAGCGGACGGCGTCGTCGAGGGTGATCGGGACCGAGGCCGCACCGGTGTTGCCGTACCGCTCGATGGTCAGGTGCATCTGCTCGGGCCGCAGGTCCAGGGTCTTCGCCAGGTCCTGCAGCATCCGGCCGTTGGCCTGGTGCGGCACGATGAGGTCGATCTCCGCCACCTCGAGCTCCGCCGACTTCGCGACGTCGACGACGAGGTCCGGCAGTACGCGGGACGCGAGGTCCCGGACCTGCCTGCCGCGCATGGCGAAGTAGTGCTCGCCCAGGGCGAGGGTCTCCTCGCTCGCCGGCCGCCGGCTCCCGCCGCCGGGCACGGTGACGAAGTCGGCGGTCGTCCCGTCGGACCCGAGCGCGCTCGACAGCAGGCCGCGGCCGTTGCTGCGCTTGCCGAGCACGACGGCGCCGGCGCCGTCGCCGAACAGCACGCAGGTGCGCCGGTCTTCGTAGTTCAGGATCCGCGAGTAGGTGTCGGCGCCGATGACGAGAGCGTTGCGGGGCAACGGATCCGCTTCGAGCAACGCGTGCGCGGTCACCAGCGCGTAGACGAAGCCGCTGCAGACGGAGTCGACGTCGAAAGCCGCGGCGCGCATCGCGCCGAGGTTGGCCTGCACGGCGCAGGCCGTCGCCGGGATCGGCTGGTCGGGCGTCGAGGTGGCGACGATCAGCAGGTCGATGTCGGTCGCGGCCAGGTTCGCCTCGCGCAGCGCGTGTTCCGCGGCGCGGGTGGCCAGGTCGGACGTCGCTTCGTCCGGGGCCGCCACGCGGCGTTCGGCGATGCACGTCTTGTCGAAGATCCACTGTTCGCTCAAGCCCAGGCGGCGGCCGAGCTCGGCGCTGGTGAGGACGGCCTCCGGCAGGTACGAGCCGGTTCCGAGAATGGCGGTGTTCATGGCGGTGGCGCCTTTCTATTCCGCGAACTTCGTCCGGTCGCACCAGACGAAGACGGCGCCGTCTTCCGGTACTCCGCGGGTGGTGGTTTCGGGGACGAAGTGTTCGTAGCCCGCCCGGTACGGGATCTTCAACCGGTCGTGCGAGAGTTCGGCGAACCGGACGAGCACGGTTTCGGGCATTCCGGCGGGTGCTCCCTTCAAGGTCACTTTCACGGTCGGCTCGGCAGAGCCCATGGCCTGTTTCACCTCTCTGTCATCCGACGCGCCGGTGATAAGCGCGGATCGCCAAGGGGAAGAACACGAGCAGCACACCGGCCGACCAGGCCAGCGCACCGGCGAGCGGGCCGGCGACAGGACCGCCGTTCAGCAGGCCCCGCACGACGTCCGCGAGCAGGCTCACCGGGTTGACGCCGGACCAGCCGCGCAGCCAGCCGGGCATGCTCGCGGCCGGGACGAAGACGTTGCTGGCGAACACCAACGGCATGAACAGCGCGACGGCGCTACCCTGCACCGCGTCCCGGTCGCGCAGCACCATGCCGAGGAACACGGTGATCCAGCAGAAGCACAGCCCGGCCGTCACCAGAATCGCCGTCGCGGCCAGCACTTCCGGCGGCCCGGTGCGCACGCGGTAGCCGAGGACGGCGCCCGCCGACAGCAGCACGACGATCGCGACCAGGTAGCGGACCGCGCCGGCCAGCACCACCCCGGTCAGCGGGGCCGAGCGGGCGATCGGCATGCTGCGGAACCGGTCGAACACGCCGCTGCCCGCGTCGCTGTTGAGGCCGACCCCTGCCGAGAGGGTGGCCATCAGCACGCTCGGCACCATCAGCCCCGGCACCAGGTCCTGGATGTAGGCGCCCGGGCTGCCGGCGATGGCGCCGCCGAACAGGTACCCGAACATGACCAGGAACAGCAGCGGCTGCACCGTCACGTCGACCAGGTGCTCGGGGTTGCGGCGGATCTTGAGCACGCCCCGCCCGGCCAGGATGAGCCCGTGCCGCACGGCGGCCGCGGGACCGACGCGCCCGCTCATCCGGCGCTCCCTTCCCGCGCCGCCGGAGCGTCCGCGTCGGCCGGTTTCCCGGTCAGCGCGAGGAAGACCTCGTCGAGACTGGGCAGCCGCAGGCCTGCCTCGGCCACGGCCAGCCCGGCCTGGTCCAGCTTCCGGACCAGCGTGGCCAGCATCATCGGGTCAGCGGCGGGCGCGGTGAGCAGACCGGTGCCGAAGTCGCGGGCCGGCGTGGTGCCGGTCAGCTTGCCGAGCACGCGGGCGATGGCGTCCATGTCCTGCGCCAGCACCGGCCGCACCTGTACCGTGCGGCCGCCGATGCGGCGCTTGAGCTCGTCGGGCGTGCCGTCGGCGACGACGTGGCCGGCGTCGAACACCGTGACGCGGTCCGCGAGCCGGTCGGCCTCCTCGAGGTATTGCGTGGTGAGGAGCACGGTGACGCCTTCGGCCACGAGCTCCCGCACCACCTGCCACAGTTCCCGCCGGACGTGCGGGTCGAGCCCGGTGGTCGGCTCGTCGAGGCAGAGCACCCGCGGCCGGCCGATCAGGCTCGCGGCCAGGTCGAGCCGGCGGCGCATGCCGCCGGAATACGTCGACGCGGGCCGGGCGGCGGCCTCCCCGAGGTCGAAGCGCTCGAGCAGGTCCGCCGCCCGGTCCCGCGCCGCGGGGCGGGACAGTCCCAGCAGGCGGCCGAGCAGCACCAGGTTCTCCGTGCCCGTCAGGTCCCCGTCGACGGACGCGTACTGGCCGGTGAGCCCGAGCAGAGCGCGAACCCGCGCCGGTTCGCGCTCCACGTCGAGGCCCCCGACCCGGACCAGGCCGCGGTCGGGCCGCAGGAGCGTGGCCAGCACCCGGACCATGGTCGTCTTCCCCGCGCCGTTCGGCCCGAGCACGCCGACCACCGTGCCCGCCGGAACGGTGAAACTGACTCGGTCGAGCGCGGTGGTGGGCCCGAACCGTTTGACCAGATCCTCCACCCGGATCATCGGTGGCACTTTTTCCTCCCTTGCGCGTACCCGGCACTGGCCGGTGTTTCCGGTTTTCCGGAAATCGTTCGTCCGGCCCGTGCTCAATGATTCACCGGCGAGGCAGGATCGGAATATCCGAAAACCGAAGAATTCCGCCCGTCCCGAACGCGGGCGAAACGGGCACGAAAAAGGCCGGGTGCCCACGGCAGGCACCCGGCCGATCATCCGCCCGAAATTCGGGGCGGGGTTCAGCGCCGGAGGGTTTCCGACGGGCGTTCCCCGAACCGCTGCTGGTACCGGGCAGCGAAATGACCCGCGTGCAGGAATCCCCATTCCGCGGCCACCTCCGTCACCGTGACGGCGTCGGACTGGGCGGCCCGCAGCTGGTCGCGCACCCCGCGGAGGCGGATCTCCCGCAGGTACTCCATCGGGCCCATCTTGAGGTGCTTGCGGAACCCCAGCTGCAGCGACCGCTCGGTGACGTCGGCCTCCCTGGCCAGGCTCGAGGTCGTGTGCCGCCACTTCGGGTGGTTGTCGATCCACTCGAGCGCGATGCTCACCGCACGAGTCGGCGCCGCGGGCACTTCGCCGTCGAGCATCCTTGTGTAGTTGCTGGGGTGGCCCAGCAGCAGCGCGGTGAGGAGCGTGCGTTCGAACATCTCCGCGACCGCACGCCGCTCGATGAGCGATCCCGGCCGATCCAGCTCGGTCACCAGCATCTGCAGGCCCCGCAGCCAGCTGCGCCCGTTCCCCGAGTCGACGGCCATCACCGGCGCGAACCGCAGCGGCTTGCGCAGGGGCGCGCCGAGCAGGTCGCTCAGCCGCGCCTCCAGCCCCGCCCGCTCCAGCCGCACGACCAGCTGGGTGCATTCACCCGTCCAGCGCAGCGCCACGGGATCCGTCGGCGAAAGCACCCCGGCGGTCGCGGTGGTCAGCCGCACCCGGTCGCTCCCGCAGCGCGCCTCGGCCTCGCCGGCGAGCGGGAGGAACACGGCGAAGAACGTTTCGGCGGGCTGGGATTCGAAACGCACCGATTTGCCGTAGCGCAGGACGCTCATCGACATGTCGCGCATCCGCACGTGGTGCATTCGCGCGTCGAGCCGCGTTTCCCCGCCGAGCAATCGGAGGCTGTGCGGCGCCAGAACACGGCTCACCTCCTCCCGCACATGATTCGGGTCACAAGAACGGAAGAGCTCGTAACGCGCGAGCGGCAACCCCGACGCGGAGCCGTCTTCCCTGGACAACACCGACCTCCGTCCACAGTTCAAGCGATTTTCCCGGAAAGGAAGCCGCAACACCGCGTCTTCCATGATCATTCTGGGCACCCGCCGGACCGGCCGACTCCGCCGGAAGGGTGAACCCACGATTCGCCGGACACGCGAAAATCACGGCCGGGGCCGACGGTTTCCCGGCTCCGATCATGGTATGAGGACCACCGACGGGCCACATCGGTCGAAAGAACGAATATCGACAGTTTCACACAATCCCGAGATCCCGGGCGAAGGCGGCCAGCTGGGTCCGGCTGCGCAGGTCGAGCCGCGCCAGCATCCGGGACACGTGGGTCTTGATCGTCGACTGACTCAACCCGAGCTCCGTCGCCACCTCCAGGTTCGAGCACCCTTCGGCGACGAGCCGCAACACGCTCAGTTCCCGGTCCGTCAACGGGATCCGCGGCTGTTCCCGCACCCGGCGCGCCGCGGGAGCGCGGAATTCGTCGAGCAGGTCACCGGCCGCGGCCGGGGCGAGCCAGCCCCCGCCGACCGCGACCGCGCGGACCACCGTGCCCCACGGGCCGCTGCCGTCGCTGTCGACGACGAAGCCCCGGACCCCCGCCTTCGCGGCGGGCAAGACGTCTTTCGGGTGGTAGGAATCGGCCAGCAGCACGACCGCGGGCGGCCGCCCGCCGCGGGCGATGTCGTCGGCGACGCTGACGCCGTCGGCGCGCAGCACGGCCCGCTCGAGCACGACGACCGACGGCGAGAAGCCCTCGAACGCCGTCACGACGTCACTCCAGGTACCGGGCGCTTGGTGCCGCACCTCGATGTCCGCCTCCGCGGCGAGCTGCCGCCGGATCCGGCGGGAACGGCAGGCACAGGACAGGATCAGCAGGACACGGATCACGGTCGCGGCGACCCACTTCCGGGCTGCCGGAAAAAATGGTACGGACCAATGGCCCCACTCAAATCGCGTCACCTCCGGGGTAGTTCACCACACCGCCACACACGGGCGGCTCCGGAACGTAGCGCAGCGATGACGAAGCGCACCAGCGGCGCACCGTGGATCTCCGTCCCATTCCCGCACATCACCGGAATGCCGCAGGGCTCGGCGGCCGACGAGGAGCAGGGCGACGGCCGCGGACACGGCGATCGTCACGTGGTTGCTGGGGAACGAGTAGTCCGTCGCGAAGTCGCAGGTGGCCACGGTCGGCACGGCCGGGTAGCGGATGCAGGGGCGCGGCTCCTCGACGAGGACCTTGACCAGGTTGCTCAGGCCGTAGGCCAGGCCGGCGGCGATGGGCACCCAGAGCACGGCCGCCATCCGCCCGGCGTCCCGATGGCGAGCACGCCACCACGCCACTGCGACGACCAGCGCGAGCAGCACCAGCCCGGCGTTGGTGAAGACCTGGAAGAACTCGTGCAGCCACGGGGTCGCGCGGGCGAACTCGAGCACATCCAGGTACCAGCCGCCATCGATGGCTCCGCCGTCCACCGCCACATCCTTCTGATCGATCGACAACATCGTAGAACTTCTACGTCAGTGTAGATGATTTGCCGGGTCGGCCCGTCCCCGGATGCGACGGCCCGTCTTCGACAGGCATGTAGATTGATGGTATGCGGATGCGGCGAGACGACAGCACCCGGCGGGCACCCGGCGAACTCGAGGCGCAGGTGCTGGCCGTGCTGTGGAAAGCCGACGGCCCGCTGTCGCCGGCCGAGGTACGGGAGCGGCTCGGCGCCGGCCTGGCCTACACGACCGTGGTGACCATCCTGTCCCGGCTCCACGAAAAGGGCGTTGCGGAGCGAGAGAAACTGGGTCGGTCTTTCCGGTACCGCCCCGTCGACGACGAGCCGGGACTGGCCGCGCGGCGGATGACCAAGGTGCTCGACGGCGAACCCGACCGCGACAGCGTGCTCGCCCGCTTCGTCTCGAACCTGTCCGAATCGGACGAACACCTGCTCCGCGAGCTGTTGCGGCAAAGCGAAGGTTGACCGCGTGGACCCCGACTTCTGGGTACCCCTGCTGCTCCCGCTCGCAGCCTGGCCCTTGGCGCGCGTCGTCACCCCTCGGCTGCCCCCGCGTGCCGCGAGCTGGCTGCTGACCACGGGGTGCCTGGTGCTCGCCGCGGCCAGCACCGCCGCGCTGACGTTGCAGGCCTTCGCCGGCCTGACCGTCATCCCGGCCATCGCCCACGCCGGCCACTGGTCAACGCAAGCCCTGGACAGCATGGAACCGGTCAACGTCCCCCTGGCGATCGGCTGCGGCCTCGTCCTGAGTGCGCTCGGCGGGGCGTTCACGCGCACCGCCGTGCGGTACGCGCGCTGGAGCCGCGCACTCACCCGGGAACTCGACGACCACTCCCCCGTGGCAGGCATCATCGTTCTGCGCGGCGAAGAACCGGTCGCGTTCTCCGCACCGGGCCGCGGCGGCCGCATCGCCATCTCCAGCGGCATGCTCGACGCACTCGACCCGGCAGAACGGGACGCCCTGCTCGCCCACGAACGCGCCCACCTCCGCCTGCGCCACCACCGCTTCCTCAATGCCATCACCCTCGCCGCGGCGCTCGACCCCCTGCTGCGCCCGCTCTGCTCGGCAGCGAGGTTCGCGCTCGAACGCTGGGCCGACGAAGCGGCCGCGCAGCACATCGGCGACCGGACGGTGGTGGCCAAGGCAGTCGCCAAAGCCGCGCTCGCCGGACGGGCCGAACCCGCCTTCGCCCTCGCCGCGACCGGCGGACCCGTGCCACGCCGGGTGAGCGCCCTGCTGGCCGCACCCACCCGCCGCCTCCCCGCCGCGCTGCTCAGCGCCACCCTGGTCCTCGGCGTCACCGGCTGGTCCGCCCAGACGGTGCTCGACGCGGCCACCGACCTGCATCACGACCTCGAGTCCGCGCAGGACTTCACCGCGGACGCCCATCACAGACACCTGCCCGATGAGCACGACGGACTTCGCCGCTGAACCGGATTCGACGCCGGACCCCGCCGACGTGTTCGTCCGCTGCGCATCGACGAGACCGTCTCAAGAGGCCGGTCCACCGAACAGCACCTGTCGGCTTGGCGCGGACACGATCGGGCGCCCGTGACCGCTTGCGGCGCGGACGGAAGATCCGCCGTGAATCGCGGCGTGATACATCAACGAAAACCCCCTTCTTCGCGGAATTTCTTGCCACATTTCCGAACCCGAACCAGCGGAACAAGAATCCAAGAGCAGCGATCACGATCCTGCTCGCCACGGCAACGCCACGTACTCAAGCTGAGCGAGAGTGCACCCGTCGCCCGCGGTCGGCCCGAGCCACCGCACGAACGAACGGGCAAATAGGTCAAATTATCCACGCAAAACAGTCATTGACCACATTTGACACAGGCTCTCCCATGATCGGCGACGAATAGCAGACACCGCAGCACGCTCGGAACATCCACTGATCACACGGAACGATCCAGAAACCACGACCTCGAACCCGCGAATCCATGAAGTGACCATTCGTCACAAAATGTGCATCTGGTCACGCGGTCCGATGTGTGGGACGGTGGAAAGGTTCGGCCGGTTGGCGAATGTGGATCGCTCACGATGGGAGCTGCCGAATGTCCGGATTTCTGCGGGGATTGTCGGGTCGGGCCACAATCGTGGCCGCAGTTGCCGCGCTTGTCGCCGGGGTCACGGCGGCGCAGGCCTCGGCCGCGTCAACGGCCACACCGGACGGGGGTGGTGGACCGAGTTCGGCCGGCTGCGCCGAGCGGGTCAACAACACAGCACGCAAGCTGGTTCCCTGTATCAGAACCGAGGATCTCTGGCACCACATGCGGGTCTTCCAGGCGATCGCCAACGCCAATCCGGGGCCCGACGGCCACCCGTCACGCAACTCCGGCGAGCCGGGCTACAAGGCGTCGGCGGACTACGTCGCCAAGGTGATGCGCCAGGCCGGTTACGACGTCAAGATCCAGACCTACAAGTTCTTCTATTTCGCCTACACGGCCTTGCCCGTGTTCAGCGAAGTATCGCCCACGGCGCACAACTACACCGTGGTCACCGACTGGAACCCGGGCCAGGCCACCGGGTCCACGACGGCGGCCCTGCAACCCGCGGGCGGCATCGTCATCCCGCCGGCACCGGCACCCAGCTCGGCCAGCGGCTGCACGGCGAGTGACTTCACCGGGTTCGTCCCCGGCCGCGTCGCGCTGATCCAGCGGGGCACATGCCCCTTCGGCGTCAAAGTCCAGAACGCGCAGACCGCCGGCGCGACCGGCGTGGTCATCTTCAACGAAGGCAACCCGGGACGGACGGCCGTGCTCAACGGCAGCCTGACCGACGCCGCCGGCAACCGGATCGTCCCGACGATCCCGGTATCTTTCACCTCATTCGCGACGGGCCAGGACCTGCTCGGCCAATACACCACGGCGATCCAGGGCGGGACAGCCCTGCCGGTGCTCAACCTCGCCGTCAAGGCCGTCGTCAACCCCAACGCCGACGACTACAACGTCATCGCCGACTCCAAGGGCGGCGACCCGAACCACGTCGTCGTCGTCGACGCGCACCTCGACGCGATCTACGGCGCCGGCATGCTGGACAACGCATCCGGCTCCGCGACGATCCTCGACATCGCCCAGATGATGCACAAGGTCAAGCCGCGCAACAAGCTGCGGTTCATCTGGTTCGGCGGCGAGGAGCTGGGCCTGCTCGGCTCGACGTTCTACGTCAACAACCTCACCCCGACCGAACTTTCCAAGATCGGCTACGACCTCGACGCGGACGTCACCGCGACACCGAACTACGTCGTCGGCGTCCTCGACCCGGCCGGCGTCGACCTGTTCAGCCGCACCGTTTCCACGCAGTTCCCACCGCAGGTGTACGAGCCGTCGAAGGTGGCCAGGGACCAGGGCATCGGGTACTTCACCTCGATCGGGAAGAAGAACATCCTGTTCTCGCCGGTCGGCACGGACGCGTTCAGCTTCAACCAGGCCGGCATTCCCGCAAGCGGAGTCCTGACCGGGCAGGACTGCTGCAAACTTCAGTCGGACGTCGATCTGTTCGGCGGCTCGCTCGGCAACTTCGAGGGGACCGTCCCGGGCACCGACGGCGGCTGCGTCGACAACCCGTTCCGCTGGTGCGACAACCTCGCCAACAACGATCCGAAGGTGATGACGTTCGTGTCCCGGGGATTCGCCACCATGGTGGTCGACATGGCCTTCGACACGAGCGTGCTCTCCTCCGGCGGCAAAGTGGCCGCCAAGACCGCGCGGCCTGCGGCGCAGGCCGGCACGGGCACTCTGACCCGATAGTCCGCCGCCTCCCCGAAAGACCTGGTCCGCAGCCGAGGTGGACGGCAGCGGAAGGAGACGGACGTGGCCGAGCGGGCGCCGGTTTTACACCGGCTGGCCGGCACCGCCGAAGCGGTGCTGCGAGTCGGCCACGTGCACCTGCACTCCGGTCCGGCCGGTGAACCGCTTCCCCGTGGGCAGAGTGACCGTGGCGGTCGTGTCGGCGAGGGCGGACAGCCTGGAAAGGTATGCCCGAGCCGAGCACCGACCCGGCCCGGCGCCGCCGACGGCGTCATCGGGCCGGTGTCGCCGTCCCGATGATCAGCGGGTGCACCACCGACGGCATCCCACGCCACCGCGCTGTGCTCATGTCCTCGATGTCGAACCGCTGCTTGAGAAGCGCGACGGTGTCGCGATCGCACCGGCAGCCCTGCGCGAACGCCGCCCACGGCCCCGCCAGCCGCGTCTGCCTGCGCGCCAGCTTCGGGTCCTCGGCGCGCACGTGCTCACAGAACAGCAGCCGCCCACCGGGCCGCAGCACCCGAACGAGCTCGGCCAGCACACGATCGACGTCGGGCACCGTGCAGAGGACCAGTGTCGACACGACCGTGTCGACACTGGCGTCCGCCACCGGCAGCGCGTCGGCCGAGGCCTGCACCAGCCGCATCCCGATGCGACCCGCCACGCGCTTTTCGAGTCGCCGGTACATCGCCGGGACGGGCTCGGTCAGCACGACCTCCGCCGTCGCAGGGTAGTGCGCGACATTGAGCCCGGTCCCCGCCCCGATCTCGACCACCTGGCCGTGCACGCGCCGCAGCAATTCCCCGCGCCGGCCCGCCAAGCCGAGCCGCTCCCCCCGGCGCAGGAACGGTTCGTACAGTGCCGCCCCGAACCGTTCCCAGAGCCCGTCCCGTGCCCCCACGCTGTCCCCTCCGGCCATCGTTCCTCCTTCGAGCCGCTGATGCGCTGCAGCACATCAGCCACCGGCCGCCCACCGCATCACCCGCTCGTGCCATTCCGGCGGCTGGCCGGAACGGGCCACGCGGGTCCGGGCCACGGCCTACGCTCGGGGAATGCCAGGACAAGACCAGGTCGTGCGGTTCACGGGTGGCCCAAACGATCGCCCCCTCGCCTGGGCCACCGTCGGCGCGGGACCGCCGCTGGTCGTCGGCGGCTGGTGGTGCGGGCACCTCGAACTGGACTGGCAGAACCCGTTGTTCCGGCGGTTCGGCGGGCTGCTCGGCGACCGGTTCACCCTCGTCCGCTACGACCGGCCTGGCGTCGGCATGTCCGACGCCGCCGGGCCGCTGGTCACCTCGCTCGCCGAAGAAGTGGCCGCGTTGAGCGCCGTCGTCGACGCGGCCGGGGAGAAGGTGAGCCTGTTCGGCGGTTCGTCGGGCGGCTGCGCCGCGATGGCGTACGCGGCGGCCCACCCGGACCGCGTGGAGCGGCTCGTCCTCTACGGCAGCTACGCCCGCGGCGCCGAGATCGCCACGGCGGAAGCCCGCGATTCCCTGCTGGCGGTCGTCGGACGGCACTGGGGCGTGGGGTCCCGGGTGCTCGCCGACCTGTTCCTGCCGACCGCGACCCCGGCGGAACGCGACGAGTTCGTCCGGTTCCAGCGCGCAAGCCTCACCGCGGAGAAAGCGGCGCGCTCGCTCGCGGCGGTGTACGCGTTCGACGTCCGAGACCAGCTGGGCACGATCGAGGTGCCGACGCTCGTCCTGCACCGCCGCGACGACCGCGCGATCCCGTTCGCCCTGGGCCAGGACATCGCCGCCCGCATCCCAGGCGCCGGCTTCGTCCCGCTCGACGGCACCGACCACCTGCCCTGGCGCGGGGACGTGGAAGGACTCGTCCGCGCCGTGCGGGAGTTCCTCGGCGCCGGCCGGCCTGCCCGCCAGGCCGGCTCGCCGCGCCACGAGCTCTCCGAACGCGAACTCGATGTGCTGCGCCTGGTCGCGCAAGGGTTGAGCGACCAAGAGATCGCTCGCCGGCTCGGGATCAGCGCCCACACCGCGCACCGCCACGTCTCGAACATCCGCGGCAAGCTCGGCGTGTCGTCGCGAGCGGCGGCCGCCGCCCACGCCGCCACCGCCGGGCTGCTCTGACTCAGCGAGAGGTCACGACGCACGTCCGCCGCCGCAAACCAGAGCCGTCGGCGATCAACCTGCGCCGAACACACCCACGACCTGCGGAAACGGACATCAGGTCGAACACATCACCCGCAACAAAGACAGCAGGATCGGCCAACGCAACAGCTACGGCAACGCCCCTCGCAACATCCCCGGCTGATGTGCGGCAGCTGCGCACGCCGACGTGGGGACTGGTGCGGTGTCGAAGATGATGTCAGCCTCGACCGCCATCGCGCGGCTGCTGATCACCACGCGCGTCGCCATTCCCGCACGCTCTTTCAGGGCCTGCTCGCGGTCGATCGAGGCACGTGTCCGACATCCGGGAAGCGGCCGGGCAGCACTGCGGCGTGCCGCTGCCCGGAGCCGGACCGGGCGGCGACGACTCCGGTGACCGCGGCACCCACTGATCAAGGGGTCACACGGGACGGGCGTGTCCATCGGGCGAGCAGAACGATGGCGTCGTCCTGCAGGGTTACGTTTTGGTGGTGGAGGACGGCTTTTGTGAGCCGGCGGGCGGTTTCGGGCGGGGGGGGTGCCTGTGGCGGCTTCACGGCGCAGGAAGTCCTGCAGCCGCGGTTCACCGAAGAATTCGCCGGTGTGGTCGCGGGCTTCGATGATGCCGTCGGTGTACTTTGTCATCAGGGCGGGCCAGGTTGTTGCAGACCGCGTTGGTGGCGTGGACCCCTGCTCGATCTGCACACCAAGCCTCGTCATCGTCGCCCGCGATGTGCGGTGGTCTGACTCACGCGCGGCACCAGGTTCAGATGCGGCAACGGAACTGCGGTGTGGTCGAGGTCGGCGGTGCACCGGGGGCGTGGTCGAGGCCATTGCCCCTCGCCTGCGTCGTCATCAGTGACTTCTGCGCGGTCCAGAGCCTGCGGTTGCACGTCCGCCGTCACGTATTCTCCCCCGCCCTCCGTGCCCGCGGCTCAGTGCCTGCGGCGTGGACGCACTGATCTTGGCCGGCAACGTCGAGTGTCATGGTTCCCCGACCGGCCCGCAGCGCCTACCGAGCGGCTGGTGGTGCTCCCTGCTCTGGCAGCAGGAGCTTCACGTAGTCCTGTCCCGGCCGCTGCACCCGCAGTGTGGGAGTGTGGGGCCCGAGGGGCGAGCACTGTTCCTGAAGCCCGGGTACCAGGAATACATGACGGTGAACTGGCCTTATTGACGGTCACCTTAGGCCGTTGAGTCCGTCACGCATGATCGGGTAGACGACTTCTGGCTGGTTGAGGCCGTTCTGGAAGGAGTCGAAGATCTCTATCCACAGGTCGTTGCCGATGTTGCGGCCACTGCTGTCGGTGGCTCCGCTGAACAGGGCACGCAGCTGTTCGGACCGCATCCCTGTTCCGTGCAGTGCGCGGTCGACGACGAGGTCTTGGATCATGTGGGTGGTGGCGCCATGCTCGGGGGAGATGTCGAGCACGGACAGGTCGAGGAAACGGTTTCCCTGCAACACGACGTCGTTGTAGAACGCATCGGGGGAGAAGCTGGTTCCACGCGGCAGAACGACCACAGGGGCACCGGCTCGGCGTGACAACACCATGGCGGCTTGACCGTAACGGGACGCGGCGTCCCGGGGCGCCATGAGGCCGAGCAGGTGCTCTTCCAGCCAGATGTCGGCCAGCGCGTTCGCGATGGCGTCCGGGTCACGCACCGCACCCCACACTCCCGGCAGCGCCTGGCGGAGTTGGTCGTTGGTGCCGATCCCAGGGTTGGCCCCGAGTTCGCCTTGCAGTTGGTCGAACAGGACTTGGGCGCTGGGGGAGCCATTTGCGGCGGCGGCGCGCAGGCGGGGCAGGATCGCTTGACGCAGCCGGTCCGCGCCGCGTGCCTCGAAGCCGCCGCCGATCGCGCCCAACGTGGTGCCCGCCGCCGCGCCGACGACGAACCCACGTTCCATCGCCGTCATGATGCCGTTCATGTCCTGTCCCTGGATGGCGGCGTTCAGGCCGGCCTGCAGCGCGCCGATGACCGAGCCGGTGGCACCGCCGGAGATCGCCCGGGTCAGGGCTCGGCGGATGACCAACGACATCAGGCTGGAGTTGGCGGGCCCGAGCGCGGCCCGGACGGCCTGGCTGGCGTAGCTGGCCACCACCCGCTCGGCCTGTGCGCCGGCGAAGGCCAGGACGCCGTCGACGAAGCCGCGGCGCATCCCTTCCCAGCCTTGCTCGGCGACCTGGCTGAAGTCGAAGTTGTCGGCGGCGTGCTCACTGCCGCGGATGAGGTCGACCAACGCGGCGCTGGCCTGGGCACCCAGCGTGCCCAACGCCTGCCCGGTCCCCTCGATGCCGGCCCCCAACGCGCCCATCCCCACAGCGGTACCGCCGTAGGTGAACGCGGTGAGTGCCGTGCTTCCCGCGCTCAGTCCCAAGGTGCCGGTGCCGAACGTGGTCAACGCACCGGCCACGACCGGCGCGGCAACCACCACAGCCAGCGCCACCGCGGTCGCGAACGACACGTCCCGAACGATCGTGGACACCCTGAGGATGCCCTCGGCGGAGTGGCTGAACCCCGACAGGTACCGCTGGTACTCGTCGCGGTACTGACTGGTCAGCTGCGCGGCTTCCTCGAACGTGGCACGCGCGTCCACGCTGGCCTGGCCGGTGTCGTTGATCCCAGCCGTGGTGACATGTCCGGAGATGGCCGCGTCGAACCCACTGGCCGCCCGGTCCCACATCGGATACGCCCGGGCCCAGCGCGTCGGGTCGGTCTTGTGCTCGGAGTTGAACCAGTCGATGACGCTGCCGGTGACACCGAGGTTGGTGTACCAGTTCTGCTCGTCCCGTTGGGTCGACTGGGCGCCTTCCCGCTCGAAGTCCACGAGCCGCCGGTAGTTGCGGTTGCGGGTCTGCAGGTCAGCGCCCACGTCGGCGACGGACCGTCCGTCGACCTCCACGTTCGACGAATTCATCCGAGCCTCTTCCGGCCGGCACACCAACGCCTCCGGCGACGGCGCCGGACTGGACAACGGTGCCGGACCGGACGGTGCCGGACTGGACAGCAGCGGGTCCCGTTGGACGACCAGTCGCCCGAACGCGCCGTTGCCGCCGACACCCGCCAGCCATGGCGCACCCACCTGCTGTCGCGGAGCAGGCGCCTCACCGGAACCTTGCTCCGGCTCAGGACCCAGCTGCCGGGCATACCGCACGTCTCATCTGTAGCACCGGCGAGCGCCGGTCGTCCAGCCCATCAGGGCAGCGCTTGGTGCCTGTCGCACGCTCAACCGCCGCCGCGTGTCGATCGACGACGTCAGTAGTCCGTCAGGGTGATCGCGCCGGCCTTCTGGAACTGCTTGGCGGCGATCGCGCGCATCGACCAGCGGGTCATCATGGTCATCGAGATGTTGCGCATCCAGATCATCAGCGCACTGTTCGGCGCGAAACTCCTTATGCCACCGGGTGGTGGGTCCGGCACTGCTTCACGTAGCCGCGCATCTCGTCCTGCTAGCTTGTGCTCTGTCCAGATAGGTTCGCCGGGTGGTCAGGCGGCTGGGGTGAGGTGTTGCCCGCCCCAGCGGATGCCCTTCTCGCTGCGGACTCGTGCACGTTCACGACCTTGCGCGGCGAGCACATCGGGGTGCCGGGCGTTGGCGTTGCGCCATCGCAGATAGTCGTGCAGCCGGCGAGCCAGCACCGGGTGGTTGGGATGGTCGGAGCCGGCGATGACGAAGGTGCGTAGCGGCCCGAAGTGCGCCTCGATCGGGTTGGCCCAGGAGGAGTAGGTCGGGGTGAAACACAGCTCGACCTTGTTGCGGGCCGCCCAGGCGCGGATCGCCTGGCCGCGGTGGGCGGACAGGTTGTCCAGGATGACGTATATCGGTGCCCCGTCTGGGCGCGCGGCACGGATGGACTTGAGCGCGGCCAGGGTGTTGCCGGCGGACTTCCTGGTGCGGACCACGCCCCAGAGGGTGTCGTCGCCGACGGAGTAGCAGCCATGGAACTGCCGGACCCCGTGCAGCTTGTGATAGTTCGCCGGCAGCCGGTCCGGATGTCCTCTTCGAGCCCAGCCGGCACCCAGGTGCGGCCGGACGGTCAGTGGCCCGAACTCATCGAAGGCGAACACCCGGTCCGGGAACCTGCTGGTGACGTGCTCAATCCGGGCCAGCTTCGCGTCTCGGTCCGGGTCGTTGGACTCCTTCCAGGTCTTGGTCCGCTGGAAGCAGATCTCGTGGTGGCGCGGGAACTGCCGCAGCCGTTCCCGCCCGACCTGCACCACCCGCTGCGGATTCTTGGTCAGGTAAGCGGCGAGTTTGCGCAGGCTCCAGCGGGTGAAGGGCTGCTCGAGTGCTTCGGGTCGCGTGGTGGCCGTCGCGACGATAAAGGCTTCATCTTCAGGGCTGATCAGGCGGGGACGGCCACCCGCCCACTGAGGGTCCAGGCTGGCCATGCCTGTCTCGTTGAACCGGTGAATCACACCCCGGATCGCGTCCTCGTCGCCCTGGACCAGCCGCGGCGCGTCCCACCTCGGGCTCGCGTACGTCGTGGTGAAGCTGATCTCGCCTCAGGAGTCGGGGCGAGGCTGCCGGGGTGGCGCCGGGTACCAGCCGTTGCACCTCGTGCCAGCGATCCGTTGCACGTACTCGTAGCTCCAACGCCGTTCTGCTGGCCCGGTATCGGGGCCGGCAAAGCGTTCCTTCGTCACCGCCCGCAGTCGCCGGACGAAGTCGTACTGCTCGGTAGAAAGAACCCCTTCTCCGTGGAGCTTGTCCGCCTCCCGTTCCATCTGGTCGTCCGTTTCCGGGTCGAGCCCGTATTCGTCCGCGAGGCCGATCACCTGCCTGACGCAGGCTTCCGAGGCGGGGCTCGCCGGTTCCACCGGTAGCACGAGCGGTTCCGCCGAGACGGGCGGCAGGAGGAACAGCAGGACGGAGATTTCGAGCAACACCGCCAGCGCGGGGAACGTCAACACGGCGCGTCCTGCGATTGTTGCCGCCTGCCGCACCCGCCGAGCTGGCTGTGACCGATTTGCCCGCAACGCTGTCCGGTGCAGCCACGCGAGCAACCGATTGCCGCGGACCTTCACTTGTATGTTCTTCCAATGCTCGCAAGCCTCGATCGCGATCGGGACGAAGGCGAGTGGAACGCCGAGGTTCCAGCCGAGGTCGAAGACCTCCGCCCCGAAACTGATCATCAAGAAGAAGTCGGCACGGGTGAGGGTCCGCAGCCATCGTGCGTGCCGACCCCAGCCGGGGTCGCCTGTGGCAACGTGCTGGGCGGCCGCGTACCGCCACCACGCGTGGATGAGGGGGAGGAGAAAAGCAGCCAAGGCGGTGTAGAGCGCGTAGTCCTCATTGAGGTCGATTGGTTGCAAGAGTTCTAAATCTTGCAAATTGTCATACTCCCGCCCGAACAGTGTGATGAGAGGATCGGAGAAGTAAGTTACCCATATTAACAAGTAGGCCAACATTACCAGCGATGCGCGCAGCCGCCAGTATCGACCCAACGTCCGAGCGCGGTGCACAATCCACGCAACCGGGTAAAGAGTCGCCAGCATCAATATCGTATCAAGAACATTGAATCCTGAGTATCCTAATCCTACGTACCCCAGAGCCTTGCTGGCAACAAAAACCAAGGCTGGAACGAGCAGAGGCGGAAGGTAACGTACCGCTATCACGCCGAACACGAACAGAAAAGGAAGCGCTGGCAGAAAGCCGAAAGTGATGAGTAGTTCTCTCATCAGAATGAACCCTACGAATGATGCAACACCCCCGACAACTCTCCACCGTGATCGCCCAGGCTGCTTATCCCCCATGCCCCTCCATCCCTCAGCGGCGTCGCACGGACAGGATGACCGCCCCGGACAGCTGCGGCAAGGGAGTGTCGGGAGCCATGATCGGTCCGACTGCCTGCTCAGCAAGATCCCAACCGGGATGCGTCTCGCAGTGATGGGAGCAGCAACGCAACGATCGCGCAGCCGCGCTACATGGGCGGGTAACAACGCGATCGCAGAGCGGCGTTGCTCACTACGACCGACTCAAGTTCGCGATGAGCCGAGCCGGTCAACCCGCAGTCGAGGGGTCGGCCGTCAGCCGCGTGGCGGGCGGGGCCTCGGTGTTGTCGTCCGGCGTGTCACTTGACGGGCAGCTGGACACGGGTGTGGTCGAGATCGGCGAGCAGGTCGCCGAGCTGGTCGACGCGGTCAAGGACATCCTTGGCGGTGAATACCAGGCGGCTGGCGTGCCGACATGCAGCGACCTCGTCCCAGGTGACCGGAGTGGACACGGTCGGGTGGTCGCGGCCGCGCAGAGAGTAGACAGCGATGGTGGTCTTCGCGGGGGTTGTTCTTCACGTCCAACCGGCCCAGTGCCCGCAACCCAGGCCCGGCCAGCGGGCGAGCACCGACAGGCTGCGCGGCATCACCTTCGGCGCCCCCGTAACCCGGTCGCGTATTGCCCGGTGAGGTCCCCTTCGAGAAAGGCATTCACACCGTGAAGCGAAGACTGATCACCTGCGTCGTCGCGTTTATCCTGCCCCTCACGACCGTCGTCGGCGCCCCGGCTCAAGCCGCACCGGCCACACGCGGCACCGCGCACCCGAACGTCGATGTCATCACCATCATCCAGGCGGCCAAGGCTGCCTACGACGCGTACAAGAGCTTCGCCTCGGGCGGCGGTTCCCTGAACACCGCCGTCAGCCGCATCCTCACCGCCATCCAGCAGGCGCAGGAGGCGATCATCAGCCACATCGACGCGATCGCCACCACCGACGCCCGCGCCTGCGCGCAGGACGCCGTCGTGGATTTCCCCAACTTCGACCGGTTGACGCCGGACAACCAGCAGGCGTTCGCGGTGGCCGCGACCAAATGCTCGAACCTGATCGACAGCCTGATGGGCACGGTCGTCGACAAGCACGCCAAGGACCAGCTCGGCTACTCGGCCAACGCGGTCGGGCCGATCGCACTAATCACCCGCAGCCGCAGCGGCCTGGACAACCATAGCTTCGTGCCGGTGCTGCGGGACACGAACCAGCAGATCAGCACGAGCCTCGTGCCGGCGTGCAGCTTCATCTTCGACCCTGACTTCCAAGGGAAGGTGTGGGCCTGCGCCTCCTACGACGGCGGTTTCGACGAGGAACTGGACCGGACGCGCGCGCAGACGTTCGCCGCAGCGGCCACGAGCTGGCCGATGGCCAACCAGACGTTGGCCCAGCTGGCCGGCCTGTGACGGAAGCTCCCCCGTCGACCTCCTCGGCGGGGGTCAGCAGGCCCGTCGGCGTCCGCGTCATCGGGAACCTGCTGTAGAGCGGGCCCGGCTCAACCGCGCCCACCTCTCCCCCGGCACATCCAGGTTTGTGCGCAGCCACAGCCAGGCCGCCTGCTCATCTGCGAAGCGGAACTAGCCGGGGTAGTTGTGCGGCCACTGCCCGCGGCGGGAACTCGGTGCTGATCTGCGCGCCCTGCAACAGCCCCGCTATCGCCAAGCGGTACTCCGGCTTCAGGGAGCCGTCGTGTCGGCCGGGACCGTGGGATCTTCACCGCGCCGGGGATGTGGGTAAAGACTTCGAGCCGAGCGGCGGGATTCGGAGTTCCGTTGTCGTGGAACAGCTCGGGTGTCAGTACACCGGGCCAGCGGCCGTTTCCGCTTGCTGGGGTCACCCGTGAGTGGGTCTACAACGGCGGAGGCCGCCCGGTCTGGTACACCGGCGAAGCCCAGCACCGGAGCCTGACGCCTGAGCAGCGGAACTGGGCTGTGAGGTTCGAGGGCTACACCAGCGACTGGCTGCACGAGCGGGAATGGCGGGTCCCCGTCCGGCCCGGTTCACCGGGCTGCGGATCACCGCCGACGTCGTCAAGGCCGTCCTCATCGGAGAGCCGACGTGGGCGCCGTGGCGGCAGGTGCTCGAGCCGAACGGCTACCTAATGGCATGGACGGCACTCCCGGCCCCGACGGTGTCGGCCCGGCGATGGCGCCGCAGTGGCGGCTGCCTGCGCTGTGGGAGCGGATCCCTGCGTTCTGGTGGGATCCGGTTCGTCCTCGTACACGCTCCAGCTCAGAGCTGAATGCGCGCGATGCCCGTTGGCTACCTCGAGGAGACCGCACGGAACTGCTGCGTGATGTCCACGCCGAGCCGGAGGCCGGCGGTGATTCTGATGAGGCGCCCGTTGACGTGGGCGGAGTGCCGGCCGGCCGTTTCGAGCTCGCTGACCGGGACCTCGCGGGCTTGGCGCAGTGCGTAGGTGGCGCTGTCGAAGGTGATCAGCACGGCGATGTCGAAGTCGAAGGACCGGAACACCGAGAACACCGCACCCGCCCCTGTGTCGGGCGCGACGGTGCGGGCCTTCACTTGAACCCGGCGGCCGTCGGCGGTGAGCAGGTCGTGGGACTTGACCGAGTTCGGTTCCAGCGTGCCGTTGTAGACCTTGGCCGCGAGGTACTCGGCGTAGTCGCCCAGGGGCGCGTTTCGGGTCCGCACGACGCCGCGGTCGCGCAGCTCGGCCAGGATCGCGGCGTACCGGCCCAACAGGGCCGGAACGGACACTGCGCTGAGGTCATCGTGCGCTTCGTCCACTCGCCCACCTTTCGCCGAAGCTTCCAACGGCGGGTCTCCGAGGCTCGTGTGTCCGACTCGGGCCCCGGAGCCCTACCCACCACCCCAGGCGTGGATGCCCGGGACGAGGAACATCCTGCACAACCGCGATGACGTCGCGGATCCCGGGGTAATGACCCGTCGAGAGGGCGTCTGGGGTTTGGACGGCACGTTCGACGGGCCGAGAATCGAGCCGGCCGCGAACGGGGAAGCCGGGCTGGGTAGCTTGCCGGGATGTCCCAGCGGCTCTCGTACTGACGTCTGCCTCCGGAGGGCGACGCGCCGTCGCGGTGGTACTAACTCCCTGACCTGCGCAGACGCGAGGTTCGAGGCCTGCGGGTATCGACGTTTGGGAACGCATTGGGAACCGGCGCGGCAACGCGCGTGCACTCTGCGACTTCCTGAAGCTTATCGTGACGTTAAGTAACGACTCGCATGAGGACCTTTGCGGTTGCAGTGCAAGCGTGCCCCTCTAACCCTGCGAGGCTGTGCACCTAACGCAACGCTTCCAAGTCTGCGCTCGGCTGTTCGGCACATGTTCAAACCTGACTTGGCTCAAATTAGTGCGCACCGCGGTCGTGGATGCGGGTGAGGGCATCGCGGAGGTCGTCGGGTAGCGGGTCGACGGCGGTGAGGGTACTCGCCGGCCTGGATGTTGATGGTGCGGTAGCGGCGGGTGGTGCGCACGAACTTCTTGATCGACCAGCCGGTGGTCTGCTCGATCCACCTGCTGACGGCCAGGGCGGCGAACACGACCGTCAGGTGCGCGTCGATCGACTCGCGCTTGTGGTGGTAGATCGGCCGCGCACGTAGGTCGTGTTTAGACATTCGGAACGACTTCTCGATGTGGAACAGTCGGTGGTAGGCGTCGATCACGAACTCGGCGGTGACGTCCGGGAGGTTGGTGACGTAGCCTTTGAGGCCGGCAAGGGCGCGTGCCTTGGCTTCCAGGGTCCGGTTGACACTCTTGGTGGCGCCGGTGAGCTGGATGAACCGGTTGCGTTTGACCGCGGTCTTGCCGGCGACGGCCTGCTCGGCCTTGGCGACCTGTTCGTCGATGCCGTGCAGGGTGCGCCGAGCCCGGTCCGCCCGGTACTGGTAGTAGATGATCTGGTCGCGGCGCTGGTCCTTGGGGCCGGCAGGCCAGAGCTGGGTGAAGATGTGCCCGTCGGGGATCTGCTCATCCGGGTGCTCGTGGCGCCACGCCTGGACCACGTACGGCACGTCGGGTATCCGCGCGCCGAGGATGAACGACAACCCCGCGGCCTCGATGGCCTGCTGGTTGGCCGCAGAGATCATGCCAGCGTCGGCCACGACCGTGACATCAGCCAGCTGGTGGGCATCCATGAACGCACGGATGGTCGGCAGCATCGTAGTGGTCTCGCCCCGGTTGCCCTCGAACGCGTTAACCATCAACGGAAACCCGCTTGCGTCGGTGAGCAGCCCGATCGTGATCTGCGGCTCCAGGCGGCGTTCTTTGGAGAACCCGGGCTCACGGAACCCGTCCCCGGCATCGGTCTCGAAGTACAAGGTGGACACATCGTAGAGAACCAGTGACGCCGGCCCCAGATCAGCGGTGCGGGCGCACGCCGCGGCCAACTTCTGCCGCCAGGACTCTTTCGCGAACGCGGGCAGACGCCGCTTGAGGGTCGCGTACGCCGGCGGGTCGAAACCTGCCTCCTCGACCACCCGCAGACTGTCCAGCTTGCTGGTCGGCTCGACGATCCGTGCCAGCACCAGTAATCGGAACACCTCGTCACCACCAGCGGGCTCCTCGAACCCCAACAGCTGGTAGGCGTGGCCGAGCGCGTCCCACAGGTACCCCATCCGCGACGACGTGATCGCAAGCGGCCCACCACCAGCACCACTGCCGGCCTGCAACGCCGCGAAGTCCGGGCCAAAGTCGAGCTCGGGCTGCCCCACAGCCAGACGCTGCCTCGCCACCGCCTTGAGGGCCTCCAACGCCGCATCGTCATGCGCCGAGCCGATGTGCTCGATGTCCCGCGACCCGCGACGCGAGGAGTGCACGATCTGCACCGCCCTGGCTCCCGACGCCGTCTTCACCGTGCGCACATACGCCACGAGAGACAGCCTAGAACCGGCCGCTTAGTGCGCAGATTTTCGCCGTTCACACGACGAAACCGCAGCTCAACAGCCAGCACCCTACCCAAGATCAGGGATCTTGAGCCAAAGTCAGGTAAGGTGACGGAATGGTCATGCGGGTGGCGGTTCCCGTGCTGCCGTGCCGAGATGTGCAGGCAGCGCGGTCGTACTTCACGGACGTGCTCGGATTCGACACCATATTCACCTGGGAGACCCCACCTAGCTACGCGGCCGTGATCCGCGACACCGCCGAGTTCCACCTGTACGCCGAAAGCAGCGTCGGCCCGGCCAGGGTGACGGTTGTCGTCGACGACGTCGATTCCTGCCACGACGAGCTGCGCGCCCGCGGCGCCGACATCGTCGAGCCACTGGCTGACCGGCCCTACGGGATGCGCGACTTCAACGTACGGACACCCGATGGGCACTTGTTGATCTTTAGCCAGCCGCTTACCGAGTACGGGTGACCATCAGCGGACCAGCCGGAAGAATGACCGGACCTCGTCGACGAACAACGCCGGCTGCTCGAACGCCGCGAAGTGGCCGCCCTTGCCGGGCTCGTTCCAGTACCGGATGTTCGGGAACCGGCGCTCCGCCCACCGCCGAGACGGGCGCTGCAGCTCCTTGGGGAAGACCGAACAGCCGGTGGGTACGGTCACCGGCGCGCCGGCCGACCCGGAGATCCATTCATTGACTGCCGGAGGCTTTCCCAGTACAGCCGGGCGGATGAGGCACCGGTGCCGGGCAGCCAGTAGAGCATCAGGTTGTCGAGCAGCTCATCCCGGGTAATAACCCGATGCAGGTCGCCACCGGAGTCGGTCCACGACCAGAACTTCTCGACGATCCAGGCGCAGAGGGCGGCCGGCGAGTCGACCAGCCCGTAGCCGACCGTCTGCGGCCGGGTCGGCTGCTGCGCCGAGTATCCGGAGCCCCATTCGTCCGCCTCCCGCAGTGTCGCGAGCGCCGCCCGCTCGGCACCGGTGAGGTCGTCCAACGTGGCCGGATCGGGCGGTGCGAGCTGGTGCCCCAGTCGCTGCCCTGGGCGCCGAACCGCCGGTAGCCGAGCCGGGCCATCAGCTCGCACCACGCGTCGGATATCCGCTCGATCCCCCACCCCGGCGCGGCCGGCTTGTCGCTGAAGCCGTAACCGGGAAGCGATGGGCAGACCCCTAGAACCGGCCGCTTAGTGCGCAGATTTTCGCCGTTCACACGACGAAACCGCAGCTCAACAGCCAGCACCCTACCCAAGATCAGCGATCTTGAGCCAAGTCAGGTAACGCAACGCTTCCAAGTCTGCGCTCGACTGTTCGGCACATGTTCAAACAGGCAACCAGGGCACTGGACCCTGCGGGTCGCGGCTACACACTTCGTCAGCTTCGCCCCTCATGACCCGCACGCTGCTCGCCTGGAAGCGCATGCGACCGCCGTCGGCAAAACCAACAGCTCCAAACCATGCACAGAAGTCCAGTTTTGTATTCGTACGTCCATTCCGGGCCCTGGCGGAGCCTGTGGGGTTCCATAAGTCTGTCACCGGCGCTGACCAGCAGTTCTACGCCGCCCGTTCATACTCGTTGATCAGACCTCCGAGTACCTGCTGTCGCTTGATCCGGTGTGAGTTGAGGTTCGCCACGGGGTGGGTCGGCCGGGGTGGGCGAAGCTCGCGGGAACGGTGCGGCCGTCGACCGTTGTAATGCCGCACGTACTCGGCGAGCACCGCACGCAAATGCCGCTCGCCCAGGATCAACATACGGTCGGTGAGTTCGGTTCTCGCTGGGAGCACGAACCGTTCGGCGTAGCAGTTCGCCCGTGGGCAACGCGGAGGAATCCTCACCGTCTCGATGCCCACGTCGGCCAGGACGGCATCGAAGGAGGCCGTGAACTGGCCGGCCCGGTCGCGGATGAGAAATCCGAACTCGATCACCGAGATCCATCACGAGGTTGCGGATCTGCTGGGTGGTTTGCCCGCCGAGCCTGCCATTGCCACAGGCCAGAATACATGAGCCGACTTCTGGAACCCCACAGGCAGTTCGAGCGGTTCCGGGAGTGGCTGAGCGCGGGCAAGGTAGCCCACGTGTGGGTGGTGGAGCAGTCGCGTCTCGAGCGCCGCGAAGTCGAGTGTTTCCGTGCGGTCAGGCACCACCGAGCAACCCCTGTTCTTCCCGGGCCGGTCGCGACCGGCCCGGGAAGACAACGCGCTATGCGAGGAATTCCTCAATGATCTTGAGGAGCTCGGTCGGCTTCTCGATCGCCGCCGCATGGCCGGAGTCGATTTCGACATATTCACTGCCCGGTATCGCGGCGTGGAACTCCCGGGCGTACCGCACTGGAACCAACTGATCGCGCTTCATTCCGATGACGAGCGTCGGCGACGTTATCTTCCGCACGTGCTCACTGATGTCCACCCGGCTCACGAGCTCACACAGTGCGACCATTCCTTCGGACGGCATCAGGCCGGCCCGCAGACGAAGTCGGTCACCCGCGCTCATCGAATCCACATGCGCGTCCGAGAGCACGTGCAGGAGCGTGTACTCGGCAAAGGCGTTCGCATCCACCTCTGCCAGCCGCAGCCAGGTCCGCACCAGCAACCGCTGCCACGGGTGGCGGTAGTGCACGAATCCGCCCATGAGCACCAGCCGGCGGAAAAGCTCCGGCCGCCGGCCGGCCGCGGCGGCCACGACGACGGCACCGGTGGAAATACCGTAGATGTCCACCGGACCCGTCGCGGCCGACTCGACCACGCCCACTACCTGATCGGCCAGCATGTCGATGTCGACCTCACCGTCGGGCAGCGGAGTGAGGCTGCTGCCCGAGTATCCCGGCACGATCGCGGTGCGGTGCCGGGTGAAGTGCTCGAGCAGGCCCGCGAAGCTTGTCTCCGGGTGCCCGGTGCCGCCGTGCACGAGGACGAGCGCCGGCCCCGGGCCCTCGCCCTCCACGTAGTACCCCACGGGGGTGCCGGCGACATCGACGCTCCGCTTCGTCGCGCTCAACATGGGTTCTGATCCCGTTCTCTCGAAGGTGTCACGTCGCGGCGCCGGCCACCTGGTCGGCCTCAGCGCCGCGCCCGCCGGGCCGCCGGGACAGCCACCAGGTGAGCAATGCCGCGAGCGCGGCGAACCCCGCGGCGATGGACAACAGCAGGAGCGTCGATCCAGATCCGGCGAGGACGACCGCGCCGAAGGTGCTGGACAGGAACTGACCGAGGTATGCGGTGGACGTGTTGAGCGAGGTCACAAGCGGTGCACCGCCCGGCGGCGCGTAGTCGATGATCCGGTGCGCCTGCGGCCCGATGATCGAGTACGACACCACGCCGCTGAGCGCCACCGCGACCGCTGCGAGCGCGAACACGCCACGTGCCGGAATCATGAGCACACAGACCACGGCAAGGCCCAGAGTGGCGGCAATGACCACGCGCCTCGGGTCGAACCGGTCGGCCAGCGAACCGGCCGTCAGGTTGCCCACCGTGGCGGTCACGCCGAACACCAGCAGCAGCAGCGCGAGCCGGCCCTCGTCACCACCGGTGGCCGGCGCGAAGACCGCGCTCATGTAGGTGAACGGCAGGAACACGGCGATGAACGCCAGCAGCGTGACGACCAGGATCCGCAGCACCCGCCCGTCGGTCAGCGGCGTGATGCGCTGCCGCAGCGTCGCGGCTTGGTCGAGCTTGATGGACGGCAGCAGGATCGCGATCACGGCCGCGATGACCGCGCCGAGCCCGGCGACGAACCAGATCGCCGCCTGCCAGCCCCAGGCGCCACCGACGAGGGTGCCCAGCGGAGCACCCAGCACCAGCGCCATGGTCGCCCCGGCGGTCACCATGGCGATGGCGCTGCCGCGCCTCTTGTCGCCGGCGAGGTAGGCGGCCGTGGCCACGGCGCTCGCGGCGAACAGTGCCGCGCCGGCGCCCGCCAGCCCTCGGGACGCGAGCACCAGCGCGAAATTGCCCGCCGACGCGGTCACGGCATTGCCGAGCGCGAGCAGCGCGATTCCGGTCACGAGCACGGTGCGCCTCGGCCACTTGCCGGTCAATGCGGCCAGCACCGGGCCGAGCAGCGCGTACGTAATGGAGAAAACGCTGACCATCTGACCGGCGGCGCCGGTGCTGATATTCAGCGTGGTGTGGATTTCAGGCAGGAGACCGACGATGACGAATCCGTCGGTGCCCACTACGAAAGTGCCGAGCGCCAAAACCGCGGCGCGGGCGCGCCAGTGGCGCCCGCCCGGCGGTTCCTCGTTTTCAGCCATCTCTGTGCGACCCCCGGGCCAATCGACGACTTTTCGGTGACAGGGCGAGTAACCGCGTGTGTCTCACCTCGTGGGAACAGGCGCCTGGCCGAATGTCGAAGGGCCGGCAATTGACGACCATCCGGCCGACAGGTGAACAGCGGCCCGGGCACCCAAGGTGATCACGCAGCTCACCGAAACACCGTACCACGCATAGCCGGACCGGTCTTTCCCATCACAACCTCCACGCAAACCGAAAAGATCGTGCAATTCGCCGGGAATCCCGGCTCAGCCGCGTGCCGCCGCTACGGCGCTGATCAGCCAGTTCCTCGGCACGCCGCGGGTCTCGCGCGGGGCGACGGCGTACGGCCAGCGGCCCTCGCCGGCGCCGGTTTCACCCGGCTGCCTGAGATCCCGCACCGTCCAGCCGTGGTCGGCGAGGAACTCCGCCGGCTGATCGGTGCCGAACTGCCATGGCGTGCCGTCCTCCCGCAGGCGCCGCAGGAAGGACTGCGTCATCGGGTGCCGCAGCAGGGTCGCGCTGGTCATGTCGACGACGAGCCAACTGTCGGCCGGGCCGGCGCCGACCACGGTGTCCAGCAGCCGCCCGACCTGCTCCTCGGTCAGGAAGAAGACCAGGCCCTCGGCCACCCACAGGGTGCGCCGCGACGAGTCGAACCCGGCCGACTTCAACGCGCCCAGCCAGTCCCCGGCCAGATCCACACCGACCGGCACGGCCGGCACCCTCGGCACGGCTCCCAGCTTGGCCAGCCGGGCCTGCTTCTCGGCGAGCAGCGCGCCGTGGTCGATCTCGTACACGGTGGCGGCGTCGGGCCAGTCCATCCGGTACGTGCGGGCGTCCATCCCGTTGGCCAGCAACACGATCTGCCGGATGTCGGTCCCGGCGAGCGTCCGGGTGATCGCGTCGTCCATGTAGCGGGTGCGCACGGCGATGAAGTCGGCCACGGCGGCGCCCTCGTACCGGTCCAACAGCTCGAAGCCGCGCGGCTCGGCCAGGTGACGGGCGTAGTCGTCGCGGAACATGGCGTTCGCGCGTTCGCTCTCCAGCGCACGGGCGGCCGCGGTCCACTGGGCGGTGTAGGAGATGTCGTCCATGGCGAAATGGGTTCCTTTGCTCGCGTCGATCCCGGTCAGCCGGCCAGGAAGCGCTTCTCGATCGCGTCCAGCGTGCGGACGTCGTTGATGTCCAGGTTGTCGAGGTCGATCTCCACGCCCGCCGTCTCCTCGATCAGGAACACGAACTCGACGAACGAAAGAGAATCCACCAACCGGTTCTCGATCAGGTCCTCGTCGGCGGCCACGTCGGTTCGGTCCTCGTGCTTGCCGAGGATCCATTCCTTGATGACGTCGATGGGCGCCGTGGTCTGCTGGGTCACCTTCCCGCCTTCCTCACTGTGCGATGCTCGCCGCGACGGCCACCGCGTAGGCGCCGTCGTGGGCGAGGCTGACTGATATCTCCGGGCTCAGGCCGGCGGCCCCGGCCAACGCCGCGGCCGCGCCGTCGAGGTGGACGACCGGCCACCGGCCGGCTCCGCCGTCCACCCGCATGGACTGCCACGGCACCGGGCGGTCCCGCTGGTGGAACAGCTTGAAGACGGCCTCCTTGACCGCCAGGAACCCGGCGACCGCGCTCGGGTCGAGGCGTCCCTGCCTGGTGCAGGCCGAAATCTCCGCCGGATTGAGCATGCGGGACAGCACCGGCCCGCACTCCGGCCGCGCCAACTCCTCGGCGCGCGAGATCAGGACGAGGTCCACCCCGACCCTGGGCACGCCGGACGAGCCGGTGGTCACGCCAACGCCCGCTCGACCTCGACGCGGGCCGCCTCGGCCGATCCGTACCGGCCGAGCAGCACGCTCACCCACCGCTCGAGCCCGAAGGCGACGCAGCCGGTGAACGCCGTGCCGCCGTCCGGTTCGACGCCGATCCGGCACCGCTCGCCGAAGAAGTTCCGATGGGTGTTGACCGAGGCGATGGCGAGTCCGTCCACCTGGAACTCGTACTTCACCGGCTGCATCCGCTGCAGCAGGGCGCGTGCGCCGTCTCGCTCGAAGAACGGGTCGGACGCGGCTTCGACGACGAAGTCGAACGACAGCCTGCGGAGCAACTCCTCGATCCGTCCCCGGTACCGGGCGATCACGTCCTGGGTGTGCCGGAACGAGCCGAGTGCGACGATCTCTCGCATCTGGAAGCTGAGCAGCCGGCGCAGCCTGTCGAAGTACTCCTCGCGGCGGAAGCACCGGTTGACCAACGTCACCAGCGTGTCCGCCGGCACCGTCGTGTCCTGGAAGTACTGGTACGCGCCGAAGCAAGTCGCGGTGGGCAGGCCAAGGTGCGGACTGACGAGCTGGTCCGGTGCGAACTGTCCGTCCACTGGGCCGGTGCTCGGCATCTCGAGGCCGCCGACCGCCAGCGCCAGCTGCGGAAAGTTCACGTACACGTCGAAGTTGGCCAGTGCGGCCACCGGGTAGACCGGCGGCGCGGAGATCTCACCGGCGCCGGCGTCGATCGCCCACCCCGCGAAGGTGTTGTCCAGCAGCCGAAGCAGCGCGGTCTCCTGCGGGCCGAGGATGGCGAGGCCGCCTTCGACCCGGCTGCTGCCCACGTCGGTCATCGGGCCTCCTCGATGAGGCCGTGCTTGACCAGGAACGACTGCGTCTTGCGGAACACCTGCGCCTCGAACTCCGGCCGGCGCCGGCGCGGACCCTCCAGCAGCCGCCGGCGGATCTCCAGCGGCTTCGCGATGCCGGCGTCCCGGTAGACCTGCGGATTGAACAGCGACTCGAAGCTGTAGCTCATGTACCGCTTGAGGTAATCGCTGACCTGCGCAAGCTCCTCGGGCGTCGCCTCGGCGCGGAAGCCCTCGAACAGGATGCGGACCAGCTCCCGGCCGAACGCGATGTGCCGGGACTCGTCCTGGTGGTGGATCCGGTTGATCTTCCGAATGGTGTCGTCCAGCCGCTCGTCCGCAGCCATCTTGGCGTTGAAGTGGTCCACCAGCTCCTCGAAGATGAGGATGCGCGCGAACACGAGCAGGCTCGCCGCGTTGCTCGGCGGAATGGTCTCGGCGCCGCCCCGCGGCTGCTTGTAGATCTTGCCGCCGTACCGGAGGCAGAACTGCGCGAAGAACCACATGTGCTCGTTCTCCTCACCGATGAAGTGGTGGAAGAACTCCGACGGCGTCGCGAAGTCGTCGGTGTGGATGCGCCGCGTGACCTCGATCAGCAGTTCGCGGATGCCGTGCACGTTGAGGCTGTAGAAGTTGACGCTCTCGAACTTGGACAGCTGCTGGAGCTGCTCCTGGGTGAGCTCGTCGGCGACGTCCGTGCCGTAGGTCGTGGTCAGCTCCGGGCTCATCCACCACATACTCTCGGGCAGCGAGTCCGGCCACTCGAACATCTGGTACGGGTTGTAGTAGTCCTCGATCGACATGGAGCTCAGCCGGTCCAGGATCTCCCGGAGCCGCTGGCTGTTGTCGATCAGTGCGCTGGTCATGACGGAGTTACCTTCCCCAAACTGATTCGACGGCCATCCGGCCGAGCCGACCCGACCGGTCGTCGTGCTTCGAATACTGGTCAAGGCGGTTGTTCAATTGCGTTGTCGCGTAGGCGAAAACCAGGTTGTCGCGCGGCACGGCGAAGACAAGGGCGCAGTCCTGCCCGTAGTGGCCGAACGACTCGACGTCCGTCCCCGCCTGGCCGAGGTTGTCGTCCGGCAGCATGAAACCGAGGGAGTAGGCCCGTTCCCTGGCGAGGACCCGGTCGGTGCCGCGTCGCCGCAGCCGAGTTGCGCGCTTGAGGGTCTCCTCGTTCCAGAGCCGGACGCCGTCGACCGTGTCCATGGTCGCGGCGAAGATCTTGGCCAGAGCTCGCGCGGTGCCGACGGCGTTGCAGCCGGGCACCTCCGCACCCAGGTACAGCGCGGAGTTCTCCACGTTCTGCAGGTTCGGATTCAGCTGGGACCGGCTGAGCAGGGAGGACTTGTCGCCGAGCAGGTGGATGATCTCGGCGGCGGTGCCGGCGCCGACCACCCGCGACTGATGGAACGGCGTCACGCGCGCGAACTCCGCCGCGCCGATGCCGATGTGCACGTCGGCGCCGAGCGGCTCTCGGAACTCCTGCCGGAGGAGCTCGTCCACCGACTTCCCGGTGACCCGACGCAGGTACTCGCCGACACCCCAGCCGAAGGTCAGATCGTGGTAGCCGTGATCGGTTCCCGGTTCCCAGTAGGGGCACTGCGCGGCCAGCGCCTCGACCGCCGGGTCCCAGTCGATCACGTCGTCGACGGAAAGCCGCCGGTCGACCCCGACCAACCCGGCCTGGTGGCAGAGAAAGGTGGCCAGGCTGAGGGATCCCTTGCCTGCTGCGGCGAATTCCGGCCAGACCTCGGCCATCGGGGCGTCGATGTCGATGACACCGCGCTCGTGCAGGGCGTGCGTGATGATCGAGAGCAGCGCCTTGCTGACCGAGCGCAGGTTCTGCAGCCGGTCGGGCTGCCGCTGCCGCGACCGCAGCGCGACCCGCTCCTCGCCGTCCACGTAGACGCACAGATCGGCGTCGGAGTCCAGCCCGTCCTGGTGCAGGCGGTCGAACTCCGTCACCAGCGGCAGGAATTCCGCCGATGCGGTCCCGATGATCTGCTCCGAATGGTGCCGGCCGTCGTCCGGCCCGATCGTGACGTCCATGTCAGTCCCGAACCTCCGCCATGCGCTTCTCGATCTCGGCGGCCAGCTCACAGAGCTTGGGCTTCTCGAAGCAGATCGTCGCCGGCAGTGGTACCGACAGGCGTTGCTGCAGCTTGTTCCTGATGGTGAGCGCGTTGAGCGAGTCCATGCCGGCGGCCGCCAGATCGAGCCCGGTGAGCTCATCGTCGCCGAAGCCCAGCACGCGGGCCACCACGTCCCGGACGTAGGCCATGATGTCGGCCGAGCTCGTCATCGCCGGCGAGGGGTCCTCGGTCGACGACACGGACCGATCGCCGATCAGTCCATTGAGGATGGGGTTGGACGCGAGGTGGTGATCCGGATCGAGTTCGTCCCAGTGGGTGGGCAGGATGGCGACCTGTCCCGAGGACCAGCCGGCGATCGCGGCCCGCACCGCCGGACGGCCCTGCGCGGCGGAGATCGTGCCGATGCCCTGTTCTGCCAGCCGGCGGAGGAAATCGTCATTGCCGGCCAGGATGCCGACATCCGACCAGGAACCCAGATCCAGGGACAGACCGGGGAGTCCGGCGGCCCGGCGGCGGCCCGCCAGCGCGTCGAGGAACGTGCTGGCCGCAGCGTGGCCGGCCTGGCCGGGATTGCCGAACAGGCCGCCGTAGGACGACGTCATCACGAACAGGTCGAGGTCGGGCGCGTGCTCGGCGGCGCCGCGGTGCAGATTCCACGCACCCTGCGCCTTGGGGCCCAGCACGCGGGACATCCGGCTCCACTCCGTCCGGTCCATGATCGCGTCGTCGATGACGCCCGCGGCATGGATGACACCGCGCACGCCGGAGTACTCGGCGAACAGCCGGTTGACCTGTTGTGGGGACGTGACGTCGACGATCTCGGTGCGAATGTCCGCGTCGAACTGCCGACGCAGCCGCAGAACCCGCTCTTCACGCTCTTCGCCCGGCGCACTACGGCTGCCCAGGACCAGCTTCTTCGCGCCCAGCTCCAACAGCGCGTGCGCGCACTCCAGCCCGACCCCGGACAACCCGCCGGTGACGAGGTACCAGCAGGCGGGATCGATGCGCACCTGACCGGCTTGTGCCGGTACCCGGCCGGGGCGCAGTCGGGGGATCAGCACGCGGTCGCCGCGCAGCGCCAGCTCGGCGTCGACGGCGGGAGCCGCGCCGATGGCCGCGGCCAGTTGCGCCGCCTGCACGGCCCACCGATGTCTGGTATCGGCGGCGTCCAGGTCGACGAGCACGTGCCGGACGGTCGAGAACTCCGTTCGCGCGGTCCGCGCGATGCCGACGACAGCGCCCTGTGCGGGAATGGCGTCGTCCGACGTCAGGATGCGGTGCGCACCCGACGTCACCGTGAAAACGGTGGCATCGGGCAGGTTCGCCGCGGACACCGCCTGGTAGGTGCGCAGGGTGATCAGGCCGCCGGCGGCGAGCACGTCGTCGGACACCGACTCGGTGGCCAGCGGGCGGCCGCCGAGGTCGGCCTGCCGCTTCCGCAGGGCCGGCACGGCATTGACCACTGTGACCGGTCGGAACTCCGCCATCACGGCCGCGGCGTCATCGTCGTCCGAGAAGACGTGGACCAGCACCTCGGCACCGAGCCGCGTCAGCTCCCGCTCCAGATCGGTGGCCGACCCCGTCGAGGGGGCGATGAGCAGGCAGCGCTTGTTCGCCAGGGGTTGGGCGGCCGGCGTCACTCCAGCCTGCGCGTCGACCCAGGTGACCACGTAGTGGCCGGTTTCGCGCGCTTCCGGTTGATTCGCACCGTCTTCAACGGCCAGCGAGTCGACGCTGCCGGTCGGAAGACCGGCCGCCGACCGGGTCGACGAGATCCAGTGCCGGCGGCGCTGGAACGGGTAGGTCGGCATGGTGACCGTGTGTCCGCCGGCGGACACGGCTTCCCAGTCCACCGTCACGCCGGCCGCGTATGCCCCGGCCAGCGCCAATCGGGTGGATGCCACGTCGTTGCGTTCCCAGCGCAGCGTCTCCAACACCGTCGGTTCGTTCCCGTCGTCGCCCAACGTCATCTGGGCGAGGTTGGTGAGCGTGTCGGACAGGCCGATCTCCAGCAGGACATCGGACTTGGCGGCGCCGCGGATCGCTTCGAGGAACCGGACCGGCCGCCGCAACTGGCGTCGCCAGTAGGCGGCGTTCGCGATCTCGTCGCCGATCACGGCGCCGGTGAGGGTGGAAATGATCGTCCGCTTCGGCGGGCGCAGGTCCACGGCCTCGACCACGGCGGCGTAGTCGTCCAGGATCGCGTCCATCTGCGACGAGTGCGCGGCCCGGCTGATCCGCAGCTTCTTGGCCTTGACGCCGCGCCTCGCGGCCGTCGCGATAACCGCGTTCAACGCTTCGCTGTCGCCGGAGATCACTGTGCTGTTCGGCGAGTTGAGCGCCGCGATGTCGACCTGGTCGGTGCCGTCGAGCAGATCGAGTACCTCCCGCTGGCCGGCGAGTATCGACGCCATGGCGCCGGACTCGGGCAGGGTGCTGATCAGCCTCGCGCGCTCGGATACCAGATACAGCCCGGTTTCGAGGTCGAACACGGCCGCGCCGTACGCCGCCGCGTACTCGCCGAGGCTGTGTCCGATGTGGACCTCTGGCGTGACGCCCCAGCTACGCCACAGCTCCAGCAGCGCCGCTTGCAGAGCGTAGACGACCGGCTGGGCCATTCTGATGTCGGCGACAGGCATGCCCCGACGCGTGCCGTCCTGGTAGAGGAAATCGGAAAGCCGGTGTCCGGTGTGCTTCCGGAAGTGCGGATCGATGTCGTCGACGAACCCGTGGAAGAAGGGCTCGGACAGGTAGAGATCACGGCATCCTTCCAGGTACTCCGCGCCTTGGCCGGAGAACAGCATCGTCAGCCGGGGCGCGGCCGGCGCCACTCCGGACGCGAGACCGATCTCCCCGTCGAACTCGTCGGAGGTGTCCACTTGTCCGGTCGCCACGGCGTCGAGCAGCGCGGCGAGCGTCTTCCGGTCGGATCCGACGACTGCCGCTCTGTGGGCGAAGTGCCGGCGCCCGCTACCGAGGCTGAAGGCCGCGTCGGCCACCGCCGGCGCCACGTCATCCAGCAACGCCGCGCTCGTTCGGGCCGCCATGTCGCGGAGGGCCGGCTCGGTGCGTCCGGAAATCGGCAGCACGTGGATGCCGGGCTCGGCGTCGCCGGCGAGGTCGTTCCTGGTGGCACGCGCGGTCGGTGCCTCTTCCAGGACCGCGTGGGCGTTCGTGCCGCCGAGACCGAAGGCACTGACCCCAGCGCGGCGCGGACCGTCTTCGGTGGGCCAGTCCGCGGTCTCGGTCTGCACGAAGAACGGCGACGCGACGAAGTTGATCGCCGGGTTGGGCTCCGTGAAGTGGAGGGAGGCGGGCCGCGTGCGGTGCCACAACGCGAGTGCGACCTTGATGACCCCGGCGATGCCGCCGGCCCAGCTCAGGTGCCCGATGTTCGTCTTGACCGACCCCAGGGCGCAGGACTGTGGCCGCGCGCCCCGGAAGGCGTCGGTCAGCGCCGCTACCTCGATGGGGTCACCGACCGGCGTCGCGGTGCCGTGCGCCTCGACGTAGGAGATCGAGCCGGGCTCGACGTCCGCGGCGGCGAGTGCCTGGCGGATCACCGCCGCCTGACCGGCCACGCTCGGCGTGCTGAAACCCGGCTTGCCCGAACCGTCGTTGTTGACTGCGGTGCCACGGATGACCGCGTACACGCGGTCGTTGTCGGCCAGCGCCCGGTCCAGCGGCTTGAGCAGCACAACGCCGACGCCGCTGCCGAAGACCGTGCCCGTGGCCCGCGCATCGAAGGCCCGGCAGTGGCCGTCCTGCGACAGCACCAGACCGGGTTCCGGTCGGTAGCCGTCGATCTGAGGGACCGGCACGTGTGCCCCGCCGGCCAGCGCCATGTCGCACTCGCTGGCCAGAAGTGCCTGGCACGCCAAGTGAAGCGCGTAAAGCGAAGTGGCGCACGCGGCTTGGACGTTCACGCTGGGACCGTCGAAGCCGAGCTTGTACGACACGCGACTGGTCAGGTAGTCGCGGTCCGAGGCCATGGTCAGCTGCAGATCCTCGGTGGAGTCCAGGTAGTTCGGCTTCGACCGGCTCGCCTCACCGCTGAGATTGTTCATCAGGTAGAGGCTGGTTCCACAGCCGCCGTACACGCCGACGTCCGAGACCCGCCGCCGGCCCGCGGCGCCGCCGTCCTCCAGTGCCTCCCAGCAGACCTCGAGGAACAGCCGGTGCTGCGGGTCGAGCAGGGCGGCCTCGCGTGGGCTGAAGCCGAAGAATTCCGCATCGAACCGGTCGATGTCGGCCAGCGTCGAACTGGCGCGGATCCAGCCGTCCGCACCGTCCTCACGGCTGATCGATTCCCGCCCGTCGACCAGGTTCGACCAGAACTGCGCCGGAGTTTCCGCGCCCGGAAAGCGACACGCCATTCCTATTACGGCCACACCATGCGGCTCGCCGGGACGATACTCGTCCGGCTCGTTCCGCGGCATATCTTCCCGCTCCTCCCGTGCTCGCACAACCCATGGTGGTCCGCCGGCTCAATCCTTACCGCGCTCGTCGGGCCAGCCGCCTACGTTCCGCCGCGCTCAGTGCGCGCCGGTTCTCGCCCGGCCCGGCGTAAGCTTCACTGCCGGACGAATCGGACGGTGCGCCGCCGGCGCTGAGCCGGGCCGCCATCGCCGATATCGTCGGATGCCGATACATATCGACCAGGTGCAGATCCGCCTCGGGAAACTCATCGCGAAGACGGGCGAAAACCGAGCCGAGCAGGATCGAATTTCCGCCGGCATCAAAGAACGTCCGGTCGGCTTCGCCGGTCATGTCGGCGCCGAGAACCGAGCTCCACGCCTCGGCGACGATCCGCTCACAATCGCCGAATGAACGGCCGTCGACCGCCTCGCCGTGCGACACCGGATCGAGTTCCATGAGCTGGCGTTCCAGCGCCTTCCGGTCGAGTTTCCCGGTGAGACCGATCGGGAGTTCCGGCAATATCTTCACGGCTTGGGGTATCGCGTACTTCGGCAGCACTTTGCTGATTTCGACGAAAACTGCGGCCTCGGTGATGTCGGCCGCCGCGGATTTCGCCGCCGCGGTCAACCCGGTCACCCGGCCACCGGGACCGCGGACCGGGAAAACCGCGGCTTCGTCGACGCCGGGAACCGCATGGATCGCCGCCTCGATTTCCCCCAGCTCGACTCGAAAACCCCGGACCTTGACCTGACTGTCGATGCGTCCCTGATACCGCACGGTCGAGTCCGCGTCGACACTGGCCAGGTCGCCGGTCCGGTACCAGCGGCGCCCGCCCAGCACCGGGAACTTCCTGGCGGTGAGCTCCGCGTCGTTGATGTATCCCCGGGCCAGTCCCGGTCCGGCGATCAGGAGCTCGCCGAGCAAGCCAGGTGGGCGGTCGCGCCCGGCCTCGTCGACGACACGAACGTCCACGCCGGGTAGAGGGCGCCCGATGGGCACGTGTTCGACGTCCTCGCCGGTGCACCGGTGCATCGTCGTGTAGACGGTGGCCTCGGTGGGACCGTAGCCGTTGTAGAGGTAGGGCACGGGCCCGAGCTGGGCGACCAGGCCGGGCTGCACGATCTCGCCGCCCATCACCAGCACCTCGAGGCTACGGACCGCGCCGGCGAGCACGGGGTCCTGCAGCATCAGCTGGACCAGGGACGGGGTCGCCTGGAAGTGGGTGATCCGTCCGCTGGTGAGCACGGAGGTCAGGAACTCCGCGCCCTCGTCGGATCGCCCGGCCAGGGACTCCAGCTCGGCGACCACGATCGGGATGCCCCGGGACAGCGGCCAGAACAGGTCCGCCACCGACATGTCGAAGCAGATGTTCGCCGCGGCCAGCCAGCACTGGGCCGAGTCGTCACGCCGTGGGGGCAGCACGCCGTCCAGCGCCTTGAGCAGGTGGCTCAGGCTGCCGTGCTCGACCGCCACGCCCTTCGGGGTGCCGGTGGATCCCGAGGTGTAGATGATGTACGCGAGGTCGGAGCCGCTCGGCTCGATCAATGTCGAATCCATCGAATCGGACGACGAATATGTGGAGGCGTCTACCAGTTCATATGACATCGCCGAGAACCTCGCCGCGGTGCGTTCGTCGACAATGACGTGGCCCGCACCGGCCGAGTCCATCATGACGCGGATTCTGCCGTCCGGGAGGTTCGGGTCGATCGGCACATAGGGCGATCCGATGCCGATTGCACCCAGGATCGACGCCACCCGGGAAACCGTCGGTGACATGCACAAGCCGATGGGGCGACCGGGCCTGCACCCGCTTGCGCGCAACAGCCGGGCCATTGCCTCCGTACGGCACCAGAGTTCCGTGTACGAAACGGATTCCTTCGCGTCCGAAACTGCCACCGAGTCCGGCGATGCCTTTACCCACTGATGAATCTTGTCGACGATCCACCGGGTCGTCGTTTCCGCAAGCTCTACCGGTTGCACAGCGCAGACACCCCTGCCGAGGATATACCGAACAGCTGCGGCCAGTTCACCGAGAAAATCGTCGCCACAGTGCTACGTTGCGAGTTGCACACGCTTATTCACGTCCCTCAAGTCCAATGATTACCTTGATCAACCGACGGGCGTACCTCTGATCGGGTGATCTTTCAACACACTGCAATACCAGGCCTGAGGTTGCACGAAATCGACAATTTGACCGTGTGGGCTGGTACGAAATTCGAAACTGTGCCGGCGAGATGTCACGGGTGTGCGTAACTGCACATCGCGCAGAACTGCTGGTGGCAAACCCTTCTTGGTCGGACCGGTGTGAGACAACCCGTCTGGGCAGGGGTTCCTGACCGAGGGCGGAACAGGGGCTGCGTGTGAGGTGCCGGAGGTTCATCGGTGATGGGCTCGGTCCTTGTGGCACGGTCGACAGACCACGAGGTCTTCCGGCGTTCGGCTGCCATGATCGCCGCCCATGCCGGTTGGTCGGGTCCGGGTTGACCGAGCCGCGTGAGTTTGGCGACATGGTGAACCGCGACGGTGCCGTTGTCCTCACACAGCTCGCACCTGTTCCGCGCGAGCCGGTTGACGATCTCTTTGCGGGGATGGGGAACCCGAACTGGAGCACACGTACATAGTCCGTGAGGAGCCTCGAATTTGGCTCGATTCCGGGCCGCCATCTTGGTGACCGTGGACTTGTGCTTGGCTGCCAGGGTCTCGAGCGCCTGATGAGTGTCGCATGCACCGCGGCTACAAGGTGATCACCGCGCACGACGGCACGGCCGCGCTCAAGGCGGTCGCCGAGACCAAGCCCGACGTCGTCGTGGTCGACCCCGGGCTGCCCAACCTGGACGGGACCGAGGTGATCGCGGGCGTAAGCGCTCGGTCATGCTGATGGGCAGGTTGACCGCAACCGCGGCCGCGACGGTGTCCGCCACGACGACAGCAAGCGCCCGATGAGTGCGGCACTCGCGCTCGGTGGCGGCGACATCGTCGGACTGGCCCGGTAAAGACGTCCGGCACCACCGCTCGAACGTCCTCTTCCGCCGATGAGGTGATGACCCAGAAGGTCTGCGGTCGGGTCCGGAATGACCGGGGAGCCGGGCGTAGCGTCGGCGGTCGAGCACAAGGAGGATGGCCAATACGGCCAAGGCACCTCCGGTGATGCCCAGCCCGCCTGGCAAGTCGACGAGCCTGCTACCCGTATCCGATGCCGGCACCGGCAAGGCACAGCAGCGCGACCGCCGTCCAGCCGAACAGATTCAGACTCACACTACGAAATAGCCGAACATGGGGTCGAAGGCGGCGTCGCCAAGATACGGGACGGTATTCGGCGTATCGATGTTGCACGGTAACCTCGACTGCGGCAAACAGGCGTACCTGGACTTCGCCGAATTGCACGAAACCCATGCCGATGCGTTCCTGGGCTTCCTCACCGCGGAACTGCACCCGCGGATCGAACGCGACTACGGCACAGCCACGAGCGGGCACGGCCTCTTCGGCTACTCCTACGGCGGCCTTTTCAGCCTCTACACCTGGCTCACCGGCAGCACGCTCTTCGAGAGCATCGGAGCGGGCTCAGGTGACGCGGGCCGCGCGGCGGTTGCCCGACCTGGCGGTGCCCCACCGGGCGCGCGGCGTGGTGGCGTTTACGACGTCGCCGACGATTGGACCCCGATCTACGACCGCACCGAACTCGAGGGCTTCTACCTCGCGATCGGAACGAGCGGCAACCAGTTCAAGAACGCGCCGGTCGTGGGGCAGCTGATGACGGAGCTGATCAACCAGGTGGAGAACGGCGTCGACCACGACGCGTCGCCCGTCCGGTTCCGGGCCCCGCGCACCGGCCTGGAGATCGACCTCGGTGCGTTTCTCGTAAGCGCAACCGAAACACCGCGAACTCGGGCACGGTGATGGGCTGAGCCGGAACTCGGACGAGGCGTTGTTCTCCATCGGCGAGGTCGACGCCGGTGCCCTGTTCGATCCGTCGGAGCCGCGGGTAACGGCGCGGTCGAGGAACAGCTCCGCCCGCCACGCAGCCGTTCCACCAAGACCAGTTCACGCCCACCGAACGCCGCTCGCGCAACACCCAGCAGCTCGCCGCTGCCGAGCCGTCCCCGGATCCGGGCCATTTCCGCACCCTACAACCGGATGCACTCTTCTGCCGCTGATCGCGCATCCGCGATGCATGCACATGCCGAAGAAAAGTTCGTTTCGCCAGCGGGTCGCTGCTGCTACCGTCACCGGCATAGGTCATGAGCGCCAGCGCCAAGCCCCGGCTCGCCGGCCGGCAACCCTCCGTTCGCGGGCGGGGTGCTCCGGGTGAGGATCGGGCCCGGTGCGCAAGCCGCGGAAAGAGGAGTTGCGTGCCCATGATCCCGTCCTTTGGCGAAACCACAGGCCCCGACGGGCAAGAATCGCGGTTCGGGCCAGTGTGGCGACTTGCTGCGGCGAACGATGCCGATCAGATCGCGATGCTGCACGCCGACAGCTGGCGTCGGCACTACCGGGGCGCCTACGCCGACTCGTTCCTCGATGGCGACGTCGCGGCCGACCGCCGCTCGGTGTGGTCGGCGCGGCTAGCTGCACCGGCCAACAGCGAGACCGTCCTCGCCGAGCGCGATGGCCGGCTTGTGGGCTTCGTACACGTCGTGTTCGACGACGACCCGGTGTGGGGTAGCTTCGTCGACAACCTGCACGTCGTACACGACCAGCGCCGGACGGGCATCGGTACCCAGCTTCTGGGACGCGCCGCCCGAGCCGTCAGCGAGCGAGCGAGCGGCAACGGGATGTATCTGTGGGTGTTGCAGCAGAACACCGCCGCGCAGCAGTTCTACCGCGACTGCGGAGCTACGTGCGTGGAGACGGCGCCGGTGTCGCCGCCCGGCGGAGACCCGGCCCGGCTCAACGGCACCCCCAGCGGGCTGCGTATGGCCTGGCCGGACGTCGCAAGGATGAGCCACCTCCTCGACGGCTGCTGATCCGGGAAGCCTGTACCCGACAGGGTGGCGTTCCATGTCCACTGCTCCAGGTATCCGGCTTTCAGCACGTTCCGCAGTAGCCGCAGGAACCGGTTGTCGTGGATCTTGGCCGCCAGGCCGGCCGGCGGACGGGACCGGCCCGGTACACGGCGTCGGTGACAGGCATCTTTCCGACGGGCGGGCACCTTCCGGAGATTGTGCTTCAGGCAATTCGGCTTTCGCCGTATCGCGCGGGTCTCCCGACGCACCGCCCCTGGTGTCTGGACCCGGTCGCCGGTTTCCTGACATGCTCTTGTCCCCGGTCAGCCTTTCGGTGCCGGGTCAGTCATCAGACCCACGACCGCTCGCCGCCGATGGCGTGCCGCGGTTGGATGACGCAGGAAATCGGATGCGGTGGGAGCGCCGGCCCGCCAGGATGTGGATCATGAGCGGCGAGACGCGCGTGGGAAGTCAGCAGGACGTGGCCGCGGTGGGGCGTCCGCTTGCTTTGGTGACGGGGGCCGGACGGTCGGCGGGGATCGCGGCGTCGGTGGTACTGGATCTCGCCCAGGCCGGCTGGGACGTGGCCTTCACGTACTGGCCCCATATGACGCGCGGATGCCGTGGGGTGTGGAGCCGGGGGCGCCCGAAGAGTTGCAGAAGCAGGTGGCGGCCCTTGGCGCGAGAACACCTGCCGTCGAGGCGGATCTGAGCGATTCTGCTGTGCCGGCCCAGCTCTTCGACAGCGTCGAGTGCGAACTGGGAAACGTCACGGCGCTGGTGCTCTGCCATTGCGAGTCGGTTGACTCCGGTCTTCTGGACACCACGGTGGAGAGCTTCGACCTGCATTTCGCGGTCAATGCGCGGGCGACGTGGCTGCTGATCCGGGAGTATGGGCGGCGATTCCGCGGGCAGCACGGAAGCGGGCGGATCGTCAGCCTGACCAGCGACCACACCGCCGGCAACCTGCCCTATGGGGCGAGCAAAGGGGCAATGGACCGGATCACCCTGGCCACCGCGGCCGAGTTCGCCCATCTGGGAGTGACGTGCAACGCGATCAACCCGGGCCCGACCGACACCGGGTGGATGACCGAAGAGCAAAAGGGGACGCCTGGTCCGCGCCCGCGGCTTCTGAACTGACTAAGCGTCGGCACAAGTGTCCTCATCGGACAGCTTGCGGGTGGGCACCGCCGAGCGGATGCTGCGTGCCCATCTCGACCCGCCGCCCGCCGGTCAGTGACTGCCGGCGAGTTCTCCGGAGAGCTTGCCGGGCCGGCGCGCGCTGTCGGCGTTGAGCCCGACGATCTCCACGGTCTTACCGCGGCCGGCGTACTTGGTGGTGATCGCGTCGAGGGCGGCGACGGTGGAGCTGCTGTCCCTCTTCGCGATCACGTACAACGACCCGCTCGATGGCGCCCAGCGGCGGCCGTCGGGCCAGATGATCGAGTACCGGACCCGGTTCGCGCACACCGGCGACCCGAACATTGGACGGTGGCCACGGTTCGACGCTCGGAACCGTTACTTTCAGTCACTGGCGCCGGGCGCCCGGCGCCGTCCCACGGATGGATTTCAGGCGGAGCGAAGAATCACATTATATGCCGTGACAGCTATATTCCCTTGCTGTTATACTCCGGTTGCGCCCCGCCCGACCGGCCATGCCGGATGCCGTCCACTCGAAGGGAGCCTGCTCGTGTTTGGCACCGTGAACTCCACCGAGGACGACCGCCTGGCGCTGCGCTTCGAGCGCACCCTCGCCCACCCGCCCGCGCGGGTCTGGCGCACGCTCACCGAGCGGGACGAACTGTTGGCCTGGTTCCCCGCCGCCGTCACGTTCGACTTGACTCCCGGTGCGGAAATCAAGTTCGACATGACCGACGAGGCGAAGAAGCGCCTCGGCCTCGAAGACGGCACCGACACCGTCACCAAAGGCCAAATGACCGTCGTCGAGCCGCCGCGCTTGCTCGAGTACACGTGGAGCGGCGAAGTCCTCCGCTGGGAGCTGAGCGACGACGGCCACGGCGGCTGCCGGCTGCTCTTCACCTACACCTTCGACAGCCGCAAGCAGGCCCCCGACCTCGGCGCGGGCTGGCAGGCCGCGCTCGAAGTGGTCGAAGCGCGGCTCGACGGCAAAGAGATCACCTGGTCCTCATGGGAACGCGCGATCGAACTGCGAGACGACTACGTGGCCGCCGTGGGTGGTTAGCCGTCATGCCGAGACCACAGCACAACGCCTTCGTCAACGTCGCTTAACACGGGCCGCGTCTCGCCGTCCATCTCGCCTCCGCACACGGACTCTGGATCACCTACCGGTCCATGCTCATGGCGACGATGCATCCGAGGCGAACCCGCGAACTCGGCGACCCAACGATGCAGCCACTACGCGTGCAAGTCCTCGCGGCTGGGGACCTCGGTTTCGAAGGTGGCGATGCCGGTGGCCATGCCCTGGCCGTAGATCCGGCGGACCGCTTCCCAGTCACCACGGCGCAGCGGGCGGACGGTGACGTCCTCGGGCAGGTTGTCCGGGCAGCAGGGGCGGGGCGCCAGCATCCCGATGACAGCGTCGGCGGCGTGCGGAAGGCCGGTGCAGCAGGCCGGGTCGACCGAGATGACCGTGGCGGTCGCGCGCTTGCACAGCAGCAGGAACCGGCCCGGGCGAGGTCCTGCTCCGGGTTACCGCTGCCGGCGTCAACTTCGTCGACCTCTCGCAGGCGCGCGGCACGTTCGCCGGCGGCCCGCAGCCGCCGTACCTGGCGGGCGTTCGTCGCGCGGTTCCTGGCACGCCGACTGGTCTACACCTACGAGATCGTCGACCTGGTCCCCGGCGAACGGCTGACCATTCGCACCGCCCAGGGCCCGTTCCCGATGGAGACGACCTACACCTTCGCCGTACACGGAAACACCGGCCCTCACATGACATTGCGCAACCGGGGCGAACCGAAAGGCTTCTCGGCGATCAGCGCGCCACTGATGACCGCGGCGATGCGGCGTGCGAATCGCAAAGACCTGGCGCCCCTGAAGGTACTACTGGAACGAACTACCCCTTCACCAGGGGACTGACCAACGAATCCGCTGAGCTGCCCCGAGTCCAAGGGGGGTTCAGCGGGCTCCTCGGCCGCCGCGGCCGAGAAAGTCGCGTTCCGCGTCCGCGGGTGCCAGGGTGGCCGCTCGCTGGTAGGCGGCGTGCGCGTCGTCGTCGCGACCCAGCCGGCGCAGCAGGTCGGCTCGGGTGGCGTGGAAGGCGTAGTAGTGGTCGAGATCCAGCTCGTCCACGAGGGCGAGTGCGGCGGCCGAACCGTGGACCTCGGCGACGGCGATGGCGCGGTTGAGCGCCACGACCGAGGTGGGCGCGATGGCAAATAACTGGTCGTAGAGGGCGAGGATCTGCCGCCAGTCGGTCTGCGCGGCGGTCGCGGCATCGGCGTGCACGGCGTTGATAGCCGCCTGGATCTGGTAAGGGCCGGGGTGGTTGCGGAGCAGGCATCGGCGGACGATCGCCTGCCCCTCCTCGATCAGGGCGCGATCCCAGCATCTGCGGTCCTGCTCGCCGAGCAGCACCAGCGAGCCGTCCGGTCGTATCCGGGTCGCGCGCCGCGACTCGACCAGCAGCACCAAGGCGAGCAGCCCGGCGACCTCGGGTTCGTCGGGCATGAGCCCGACCAGGATCCGCGCCAGCCGGATCGCCTCCGCGCAGAGGCCGGGCCGGGTGAGTCCCGTGGTGTAGACGAGGTAGATGACGGCCAGCACGGACCGCAGCCGACTGGGCAGTTCCTCCGCCGCCGGCACCCGGTACGGGATCCGGGCGGCCTTGATCTTGCGTTTGGCACGGACCACGCGCTGCGCCATGGCGTCCTCGGTCACCAGGAACGCGCGGGCGACGTCCGTGGTCGACAGGCCGCCCAGCAGACGGAGAGTGAGCGCGACCCGCGCCTCGGGGGACAGGGCCGGGTGGCAGCAGGTGAAGATGAGCCGCAGCCGCTCGTCCGGCACGACGTCCACCTCCCCGAGGTCGTCCTCAGTCGCGAGCACGGCCATCTCGCCGAGCAGTTCCCGTCCTCGCGCGTCGCGACGCAGCCGGTCGAGGGCACGGTTGCGGGCAGTGGTGGTGATCCAGCCACCAGGGTTAGGTGGCAGACCGTCCTGCGGCCACTTGCGCAGGGCAAGGGCGAACGCTTCCTGCACGGCGTCCTCGGCCAGGTCGATGTCACCGCAGAAGCCGATGACGGCGGCCACGGACCGGCCGGACTCTTCGCGGAAGATCCGGCCGACCGCTGCCTCGTCGACCACGCCGGTCAAGCCATCGGCTCCTCGGCGAAGGCGGCGAACGGGCGGACCTCGATCGGCACCTTGATGCAGCCGGTGACCTTGGCCGCCCAGCCGAGTGCGGCGTCGAGATCGGCGGCCTCGATAACATAAAAGCCACCGAGATGGTCCTTGGACTCCGCGAACGGGCCGTCGGTCGTCAGCAGTTCCCCGCCGGACTCGCGCACGACGGTGGCCGTGTCCGGCTCGTGCAAACGGCCGGAGAACACCCAGGCACCCGCCGTGGCCATCTCCCGCTCAATCTCGCCGAGACGCGCATGTGACTGGCGCATCTGCTCCTCCGTCATCGGCTCGCGAACCTCGCCCTCGCGGCTGTGCACAGACAACAAGTAACGCGTCATAATGCCTTCTCCTCGTGCTCGGCGGGCCTATCCCGCATCCTCGCCTCACCACGAACGGACCGCACCCGGATCGACACCACACCCCAAGAAATCCGGTACAACGCCGTGTTGCCCCATCCGACGATCAACCAAGACGAAGAAGGTGCATGGTGACCGCAGCGGCGGATGGTCGCCCTCCGTGATCATGTTGCCGGCGTCACGGCAGCAGCGCTGTCGTCGGATCCGACGTCGTCCTTGGCTTGCTCACCCGAGTCGTGCGCCTGGGCTTGGTCTCTGGTGCACCGCGCGGTGCGCTTTGCCTTCCTGCCTCGTGCGGTCCACTGACCAACACCACGACCAATGGGGTCGGCCACGTTGGGTGCCAGGGTGGCGAGGCTGGCGAAGATCGGCAGTCGGCGTGCTGGCCGACGTTGATGTCAAGCAGCAGTCCGAGGATGGACAGGTCGACCGCCGGCTCGGTGACTGGTGGGGCCGACACACGGTGATGCTCGACATCTCGGTCGTCATGTCACGCCGCCCTCGGTCCAGCTGGCGCTCGGCTTCGACGAGGCCGGCCAGTAATCTCCGGCGTGGACGACCTTGAACGGCAGCTCTTCGACGCGTTGACGCGCGCGGCGGCTGACGGCCACCTTGTCCCGGGTACGGATGTCGCCACCGAGGTGGCGCACCTGCTGGCGCTCAACCACGGCCTCGGCACCAGCATCCTGATCCGACAACGCACGGTCGAGGAAGCCGAAGCGGTGCTGCGACGGCACCTCGACCGGCTCTTCGGCGCCGGTCCGCAATCGACACGCACCGTGCGTTAAGACAGCACCACCGTCAGGCGTTGTCGCCGTCGGGCGTCGAGGACGCGCCGGTTGACCGGGCTCGGGCGGATCGTCACCAGACCGCGGCTTTCGAGCTCACCCGCGAGCGACGAATGACCTGGGGCGTGACATAGGCGCGCCGCGCCAGCTCAGCCGAGGAACTACCTACTCGCCGCGGCGAGTAGGTGCAAGGCGCTGTTCTGCGATAGGCAGAGTTCAGGGCCAGAGCGTGCGTGCTTTCGGCCCTGAACGTGGGTGAGCTGTGCTGCTACTTGCCCAGGAGTGTGGTCGCCGACTCGAGGGTCCCCGGACCGTGCTGGGTCAGGGGTGCGGCGACCGCACCGGTGTTGTAGCGCCCGCCGTGGGTCAGCGGTGTGCTCCCGGCGAGCTGGGTCAGCCCGGTGAGCGAGACCAGCTGAGTCACGTCGGACACCCCGTTCAGCGCCGGCGACCGCGTCGGGAGAAGGCCGTTGGTGCTCGGCAGCAGCCCACCCAGCAGCGGCAGCCCCGCCGCGGGCGTGTCCGCACGCCGGTCGGAGGCCGGCGTCGCGGGCGGCTGGACCGGCGCTGCCGGCTGAACCGCGCCGGTCGGGGCGGTGGAGGTGTGCAGGCCGGTGACCCGGGTGCCCGCATCGAGGTTCAGGGGCTGGGTGGAGACGGTTCCGTGCAGCGGCAGCACCGGCAGCGGGCCGTCGACCGGCGTGATCGTGGCCCGGTCCGGCACTGTGTCCGGCGTCGCCGTCAGCGGCACGGTGGCCGGCAGGACGGGCAGGTCGGTTGCATCCAGCTCACTGCCCAGCGGCGCGTTGAGGTTTTGTTCCGGCAGGTCGCCGGAGACCTCGGCGCTCGGCGCCGGATCGTGCTGGAGCAGGTGCATCGGCACCGTGTGCAGCACCGCAGGGGCAGGTGCGTCGGTGACCGGGGCGGGACGCTGCTGGGTGGCGGGCAGCACCGTGTTGAGGGCCTGGACCGGGTGCCGCAGGTCCACGCCGGTCGCGGCCTGCTGCACCGTTTGCGCCGCCCGGAGGTCGTCGGTGGCGCCGTTGACCGTGCCCGCAACGCCGTGACGCCTACCCTGCCGCCCCAGCGACGATCAGACGAGTACGTCCACTGTGTCCCGGCTGTTCGCCGAACAGAGCCAGCTTGAGGACGAGGACTCCCTACGCAGTGCCGAGCAAGTAGTCATGCCCCGCACATCGCGTACTCAGTGTTCATCTATTGATGCACAGGGTAGTCAAAGGATGGGCGCCACCCCGGTGATCGCGGCCTTGGCGATCCAGCGGTGGGTCGCCCGGCAGGCCGGCACCGAGGTCACGGAGGACGTCCGGCACTGGTGGTCGGTCCAGAACCCCGGGCCCGCCGCCGAGGCGATGCAGCGCTTCTGGAAGACGCCCGGCTGAGCGGGCCTTCCGGTGACTGGTGAGGCTCCAGTGGGTGTCACCCAAGACGGTGCCATGGGCCGCGGATCCGTTCCGCCACACCGGTTCCGGGGCACTCCCCGAAGGCACGAGCACAACGGAAACCGGCTCTAGGACAGGAGTATCGCCATGCGACGCATCACTGCCACGATCGGTGCCTTGGTGTTGACGACCGGAGTTCTCCTCGGGGCGACCGGAACAGCTTCCGCCCAGACGGAATCCACCCCGAGGGTCAGGTGCGTGGGCAGCTCGCTCGCGATGTGGGCCGCCACGGCCCTCTGCGTCGTCGACCGTAACTTCCCCGTTCTCATCACCCCGGGCGCCTGACCCTCAGCCCCGGCCGGCGCCCGTCGAGCGGCTCGGGAAGACGTCCAGCGCGGCCAGGGCGTCGTCGTCGAACACGATGCCGGAGGCGGCGATGCTGGCTACGGCTGCCAGGTGCGCCGCGCTCGCGGCGCCCCGAAGGAGGTGGACGTTCGGGGCGTGGTGCGGCAGCCAGGCCAGCCGACCTGTTCCGGCATGCGGCGAGGCGGGATGCGACCGTCAGTAGCTGTGTACAAGCGTTGTGGTTGCCGCGACAATGCAGGACGGCGTCTCGACAGCCGATGCCTCAGGCAGCACAGCAAGCCCGCGACTACCTCTGCAATCCCAGCGGAAGCGATCCATCGCCCGCAATGATCACCACCGCGCAGTGGCTGCACCTATGGCTGGGACCGTTCCAAGATTGGTGTTTCCGGCCCGGCCCGCCGGGCCGAGGTCCGGCGGGCCGGGCACTGTGAGTGATGACATCGGGACCTTGTGAGTCCACGCAAGAGTGAGTCGAACCCGGCGCGGAGCTGTCGCCGGAGCAGGCCGCCGCGGCGGCGATGGTGGCCGAGGCGAAAGCCCGCGGGCTGGCGTTGACCGGCCCGGACGCCTGCTGAAGCTGTTCACCAAGAACGGGCTGGAACCGCGCTGAACGAGGAGATGACCGACCACGGCACGTTCACCAACGCTCTCGCCGGTCCCCCGTGCTCCATCGACGCCACCGGAAGTGTGGTGGTCACGCAGTGGAGCAGGCGTACGAATGGCGGCGGTTTCCCTTCCGGGCCGGCATTCATCGAGACCGGAACCGGCCGACGCACCCACCGGGTCGCAGCCGACGATGTCTCGTCCATATCGTGCCCAACGCACGGAAGGCCCGCGACCGACCACAGCCGGTTCGGCGCCGAAGGAGAGATCCCTCCGGCGCCGGACTGGCCACGCCGTCGTCTTCGCTCAGCCGCTGCGCGAGACCCGCACGTAGTCGACCAGGAGCGACCTCCCGGCCACGGTGGTTTTGGTCGGCTTGCCCGGCCAGTCGCCGCCGATCGCGAGGTTGAGCAGCACGAAATAGCCGTGGCCGAACGTCGACTTCCAGGTGGAGCTACCCACCGTCGATTCCGTGACCGTCCAGTACGGCACGCCGTCGACGAACCACTGCAGCCGCGTGGGGCCCCACTCGACCGCGTAGGTGTGGAATCCACCGGTGGCGAGCGTGGTCTGGCCGGTGAGTCCCGTGTCCTCACGGCACGGTCCGCCGGACTCCGTCTTGCCGCAGTGCAGGGTGCCGTGGACGATCTTCTGGCTGTTGATGTTCTCCATGACGTCGATCTCGCCGGCCTGTGGCCAGTTCGTGTAGTTGCCGCGGAACGGCGCCCCGAGGGTCCAGAACGCCGGCCAGTAGCCGGAGCCACCACCATCGGGCAGTTGCAAGCGAGCTTCGACGCGCAGGCTCCCGCCGGGCGCCGGTTGGAAGTCCGAGCGCTGGGTCTCGATCCGGCCCGACGCCCACTTTGCGGACTTGTCCTCGGTCGCGGTGATCTTCAAAGCGCCGGTGCCGTCCAGGCTGACGTTCGCCGGGTCCTTGGTGTAGGTCTCCAGTTCGCCGTTGCCCCAGCCGCTCGCGCCGCCGGGATAGGAGTGTCCGGTGTCGAAGATCCAGTTCGCCGCCGCGGGCAGGGCGCCCGCCGGGCCGTCGAATTCGTCGCTCCAGAGGACGGTCCATGCCGCGGCCGCCGAGGCGGCCGGGACCACGCCGGCGAACAGGACGCAGCCGAGAACCACCAGCAGAACTCGTGAACGGGTAGGGAACGCAGGCATGATCTCGCTCCTTCCGGTCAGTTCAGCTCGGCGAGCATTGCCGAGTACGCCTTCTTGGGCTTGAGGTTCTGGTCCCAGGGCAGCGCGTCCCCGACGGTGAGGGGGTACTGCCCGGTGTCTGCCGTGGAGCCGTAGCGGTCGGTGAACCCCCACATCCCGAACGTCGTGCAGTTCGGCTCGTCCCGGCAGACGGCGAGCTTTCCGGCGAACTCCTTGGCCTGCATGGTCGTGTCCCCGCCGGACACGACGTCCATTTCGGACACCCGGACCTTCAGCCCGAGCGCGGGCGAGTGCCTGGACGTGCTTGCGGAACGTCTCCGGCGGGGTCCGGTCGCCCTTTTCGTACTCGTGGTTCTGCATCCCGACGCCGTCGATCGGGACGCCGTCCGCCTTCAGCTGCTTCACCAGCTTGTACAGCGCGTCCCAGCGGGGGCCGCTCTGTTCGACGCCGTATTCGTTGAGGTACAAGGTCGCGGCCGGGTCGGCCGCCCGGGCCGCCCGGAACGCCTGCGGGATGTAGGCCGCACCCATCGCCTGGTACCAGAGGTTGTGTTCCAGGCCGTCGGAGTTGTCCTCGTTCATCGGCTCGTTGACGACGTCCCATTCGGCGACCCGGCCGGCGAAGTGGCCGGCCACCGCCTTGATGTGGTCGAGCATCACCGTGTTCTTGTCCGGCGCCGAGCGCATCCAGGTCGGCAGGGCCTCGAACCACACCAGGGTGTGGGCGTGCACGGCCATCCCGTTCGCCCGCGCGAAGTCGACCAGCAGGTCGCCCTCGGCGAACGCGAACACCCCGCGCGAGGGCTGGACGAACTCCGGCTTCATGTCGTTCTCGGGGGTGAGCGCGTCGAACTCGCGCCCGGCGATCGCCCGGTAGGCGGCGTCGTCGACCAGCGGCGTGCTGGCGATGGCGGAACCTACGCGAACCGGCCGGGGCAGTGCGGAAGCTCTGGCGCGCAACGACGTGCTCGACTGTTGTTGGGCCCAGGCGGGCGCGTCGACGATCTTCGCGCTGCCGGACACGGTCAACGCGCGCAGCGTCCAGCCGCCGCCGACCTGCGCGTCCGCGCCGAACCACACGGTGCCGGCGGAGAACGCGCTGTGCTCGCCCACACTGCCGAGCTGCTTGCCGCCGGCGGAGACGGTCACCTTGCCGCCGCTGCGGCTGATCGACACGGCGACGTCGCCGGCGAGACCGGAGCCGAACGACTTGGTCTCCACGGCTTTGTCGGATCCGCCGTCCCAGACCGCGACCTCGAGCTTCCCGCCGACGACCCCGACGCGCACGCTCGGCCGCTCCTGCCGCCATTCGTCGTAGATCACCGGCAGCCTGCCGTAGAGCTGCAGGTACGCGGACTTGGCGCCGGTCACCGACATCAGCGCGTCGACGCCGAAGTCACCGCTGACGTTCAGGTGCGGACCGGCCAGGTTGGCGGGCGGGTTGGGCTGGAGGCGTTTGCCTTCCGGCGTGGTCACCCAGCGGTCCAGCGGGGTGATCTTCACCCCGGCCGCCGTCGGTTCGGCACCGGAGAAGTGCGCCCAGTCGTGTCCGGCGAGCAGATCGGCCGATGCCGCGTACGCCGCTCCGGGTGGCACCAGGCTCGCGCCGACCAGCAGCGCCGTCCAGACCGCCGTGCGAATTCCCAGTCTCATCGATTCCTCCACGAGATCACCAGGGCGCGGGCGGCGGCCGCACGCTGACCGGTTGGATCCTGCTCACCCAGCGGCAGCCACCCGGCTGGGTACCAGGTCTTCGAGCACCGCGCGCAGGGCCACGACCACCGCGCCGGTGAGGGTGGCCGCCCCGAGCCGCGAGACCTCGACCCTGGGCGGGTACGGGGTCAGCTCGGCCAGGGCAGCCCGGACGGGCTCCAGCAGCAGGTCGCCGTTGAGGCCGAGGCCGCCACCCAGCACGATCAGTTCGACGTCCACGACACGGGTCAGCCCGGCGGCGGCCCTGGCGATCCGGGCGGCCTCCAGCCGGACCAGCGAGACGGCAAGTGTGTCGCCGGTCCGGGCCGCGGCCATGACCGCCTCCGCGGTGACAGGGCTCCGCAGGCTGCTGCCGGACGAGCGGGCCAGCCGCTGCTCGGCGTGCGCGAGAAAGGCGTCGGCGGCCGGGCTCCGGGGGTCGAACTCCCGGTCCGCGCGGACGTAGTCGATCTCGCCCGCGGCGCCGTGCTGCCCCCGGTGCAACTCCCCCGCCAGCACGAGCCCGGCACCGACGCCGCTGCCGACCGAGAGGAACGCGAAGTTCCGCACACCGGCACCGGCACCGTGGGCCCCCTCCCCCACGGCGGCCAGGTTGACGTCGTTCTCCACGACGACCGGCACACCGAGCGCGGCATGGAATTCGGCGGTGGCCGCGAACCCGTTCAGCTCGTGCTGGTTCGCCACCCGCACCTCGCCGGTGCGCGGATCGATCACGCCGCCCATCCCGACGGCCGCCGCACTGACGTCCGCCACCCCGGCCTGCTTGAGAAGCCGGTCTCGCACCTCGACGGCACGGGCCAGCACCGCCGGGCCGCCGGCCGCGGTCAGCGGCAGGTCGGCCCGGGCGAGCTGGACACCGTCCAGGTCGACGAGCAGGCCGCGCACGTACCTGCTGCCGACGTCCAGGCCGAGCACGACGGCGGCGTCCGGACAAGGCTCGAAGAACACCGCGCCGTAGCCTGTCGCGTCCGCCGGCGGGGCGGCCTCGCGGATCAGCCCGGCGGCGAGCAACGCGTCGACGGACCGGCCGGTGGTCGGCTTGGACGTGCCCAGCCTGCGCGCCAGCTGCGCACGCGACACCGGGTGGACCTCCCGGACCGCCCGGTAGACGACCTGGAGGTTCACCTCTCTGACCAGGGAACCGGTCACCACGCCACTCAGCACACCCTTATTCTAGTAACGACCTATTACGAAGTCTAGTAATGTGCCATTACCAGATTCAGACGACGATGCGGTCGAGACTCGGGCTCGCGGCGGTGGGGTTGGCGAAGGAGACGGCGTTGCCGGTGCCGGCGTTCAACGGAACCGTCACCGTGACACTGCCGACCGAACTCCCGTTGGTCTGCGGGAATTCCACAGTCCGCGCGACGCCGTTGACCGTGACCACGGCGGACCGGGCCGCGGAGCCGCTCAGGTAGAAGACCGTCATGGGGTAGTCACCGGCGGCGGGCTCGCCCACGCCGGTGAACGTGACGGTTCCGCCGCGGCCGACGCCGCTGACCTTCTTGCCGCCGGAACACTGCTGACACGAGGCCACGGTCGCGCCGCCGGCGAGAGCTGCGCTCTCCGCCTCGTACGAGGTGCCGCCGGGCGGCGACGTCGTGGTGGTCGTCGGGGTCGTGCTGGTCGGGGGCGGAGTCGTCGCGGTCGGGAAAGTCCACTGGGCGGCGGCGCCGGCGCAGCTGCCGGCGGTCACGCTGGTGCCCGACACCGTGAAGCACTTCTTTCCGGTCTGGATGTCGGAGATCGTCAGGTTGGTGTTGGCCGACCATTGCTGGGTCGGGCCGCCGGTGCAGGTCTTGAACACGATCGGACCGCTCTTCGCGTCCGCGCAGACGGCGCCCTGCTGGTTGGCCACCGCGTGGATGCTCAGGAACGTGCCGTCGAAGGTGAACTGCTGCTCGGGCGAGCCGTCGCAGGCGGCCATCGCCAGCGTCCAGCCGGCGGTGGTCTTGTCGCCCGGGTCGTCCAGGCACAGGCCGGTGGCGTTGTTCTTGTACTGGCCGACCGTGATGACGGGCTTTGCTCCGCCGAAGCACCTTCCGGAGCCGCTGTCGAAGATCGGCTCGGTGTTGACGGCTTCGTCGGCCGGCGGATCGACGACGACGGGCTCGAGGTGGGGCGTGTTGTCGGCGTTGTAGTCGGTCAGCGCGTCCTCGCATTCGATCGCGCTGATGGGGTTGCCGCCCTGGCCGCCTTCCCACATGTCGAAGTGCCACAGCCCCGGTCCCCCGTCGGGGCCTTTGCCGGTCCAGTCGGCTTTGCACTCGTCGCAGCCGTCTTCCATGATGAAGTACTTGCCCACCCGGGGTACGAAGATCCGGCCGCCGGGCTTGACCTCCCCGGTGTAGGTCGCGAACGTGATCGGGTCGGCGTAGGTGCCGGTGCCGCCGGCGGTCTTGTGCAGCTGCGGATAGGCGATGTCCCCGCCGGGCGGGGTGTTGTCCCACCAGCCGTAGAGGGTCAGGAACGCCTGCTGTGTCCCGGCGGCCGGCGGGGGCGCCCCGGACGCCGTCGTGTTCCCGGCCGCCAGTGCCGTGATCCACACCAGGACGATGCCCGCGGTCACCGCGGACGGAACGGTCGCACGTCTCATGATGCCTCCATAGTCGACGGTTCTGCGTACCGGGCACGCGTCAGCCGGTGCGGGTTCCCGGAGCCCAGGGGATCTGTGCCGAGGCGAAGAAGCCGATACCCAGCACCGTCCAGCGCGGCCCCTGCGCGCCGAGGCGTGACCGGAACGACGTCCAGTCGTGCGTCGCCGCCGGCGACCAGCCCAGTTCGGCGATGGCCGGCAGCCTCGGGAAAGCCATGAATTCGAGGTCGGCGAGGGTGACCAGGGTTTCCGACCACAGCGGCGCTTCCACGCCCAGCACCGCCGATTCCCCGACGCCACCGAGATAGGAGCCCGGGTTCCAGTCGTAGGCCGTCTGCTCCTCGATGTAGCCGGCCCAGTTCTGCCCGAGCTTGGTCTTGCGGCTGTACTTCATGTCCAGGTACGCCTTGTTCGCCGGGGCCAGCACCACCTTGTTCCCCCGCGCCACCGCGGCCGCGGTCTTCGGCTCGGACGTCGTCGTTCCCCAGTACTCCAGCACGGTGGAGGTCGGCGGGGTGACGGCGGCGATGTCGTGCCAGGCCATGGCCGCCCTGCCGTACCCGGCCACGAGCGGCAGTTCCTTGCCTTCGAAGGTCGCGTAATCCTTCGCCTTGGTGGATTGAGCCTCGTCGCCGCCGATGTGCAGATAGGGGCCAGGGGTGAGTTCGGCGAGCTCGCCGAGCACGTTGTCGAGGAAGGTGTAGGTGATCTCCTTGCCGACGCACAGCGAGCTGAATCCGACATCCGTGCCGGTGTAGAGCGGTGGCGCCTTTCCTGTGCAGTTGAGCGCCGGATACGAGGCGAGGGCGGCGTTGGTGTGCCCCGGGCCGTCGATCTCCGGCACGATCGTGACGTAGTGCGCCCGCGCGTAGTCCACGATCGTGCGGTAGTCGGCCTGCGTGTAATAGCCGCCGGGGCCGCCGCCGACCGCGGTGCTGCCGCCGACGGCCGCCAGCTGTGGCCAGCTGGTGATCGCGATGCGCCAGCCCTGATCGTCGGCCAAGTGCAGGTGCAGGCGGTTCACCTTGTACAGGGAGATCTCGTCGATGTAGCGCTCCACGGTGGCGACCGGGAAGAAATGGCGGGAGACGTCGAGCATCGCGCCGCGGTAGGGGAAGCGCGGGTGATCCGCGATGTGTCCGGCGGGCACCGGCCACGGTCCGGGTTGGACGGTGGCGCTGTCCGCGGCCGCCGGCAGCAGCTGGCGCAGCGTCTGCACACCGTTGAACAGGCCTTCCGGCTGGTTCGCGCGGACGACGACGCCGCCCGCGCTCACGTCCAGCAGGTAGCCCTCGTCGCCGAGTTCGGCGCCCGCCCCGGACAACAGCAGCGAGATCCCGTCGGCGGTGGCCGCTTCCCGGCTGGAGGCGGACGCGGCCGCGACCGGCAGCGCGTAGCCCGTCGAGCGGCGGAGAACCCTCGCGAGCTCGATGCCGATCTCTTCGACGGGCGCCGACCCGGCCTCGACCTGGATGGTCGTGCTCGCCGTGATCGGGTAGCCGGTTCCGGCGGCCGGCTGAACGGTGACAGGTTGCGGCACCAGGGCGTTCATGCCGGTCACGGGCGGCGCTGTCCCGCCGACGTCGCCCCGGGCCGCACCGGCGTGGCCGCCCCAGGCGAGCGCGACGATCGCGACCGCGACCGCGGATTTCAGCTTGATCATCCTCTGTCGCTCCCTTCAGGACGGACATGAACCTCGGTGACGCACACCGACGGCGATGACGTGCGTCACCGAGGTCCGGTCACACTGGGTGGAACCGGGTCCGCGACGGTGTGCTCGCCGACGTCGCCCCGCCGAGCGCGCTCTGGCCGGTGAAGGTCACGTTGACCGGTGGCTGGTACGGCTTGCCCTTGGTGTAACCGCCGCCGAACTGGACGGTGATGCTCGCGCCGACCGGGATGGCCGCGTCCGACGCGATGCTCGTGAGCGTCCAGTGGTGGGCATTCGAGGTGACGGTGGCACCCGTCGCGCTCGTGACGGTCATTCTTCCCACGAGGTCGAACTGGAGGTTCCAGCCGTTGACGGCGCTGCCGGAGTTGTTCGTGATGGTCGCCGTGTCGGCGTAGGTGCTCCCGGTGTCGGCCGTTTTGGTGATGGTCACCGACACGGTGCCACCGCCGGGCGTCGTCGCCGTCACCGGCGCGCTCGGCGGTGACTCGTGGCCCGCCGCGTCCAGCGCCGTCACCGTGAACGCGTGCGTGCTCCCCGCGGCCAGCCCGCTCACCGTGGCGCTGGTCGTCGTCGACGTCGCGACCACGGCGCCGCCTTCGTAAACCTTGTACGACACCGCGGGATCCGCACCGGCGGGCTCCGTCCAGCCCACCTCGATCGTCGAACTCGACGTCGCCGACGCGGTCGGATCGACCGGCGTCGCCGGCGCAGTGCTGGAGCCTCCGGGCGCGGGTACGTCGATCTTGGCCGCGTTCCAGCCCGACAGGCTGATCACCGGCGTCGCGCCGTGCAGGTCGGCCGCGCGGTACGACACGTTCAACGTCTGTGATTCACCCGGCCACAAGGTGACGTCGTTGTCGTCCCACAGCCCCGAGGACACCTGGTTGTCCCCCGGCTGCTCCGTGCCGTCCGGGTTGCCGCGGCGGACGTCCGCGCGCAGGAAGAAGCCCACGGTCGGCGTCTTGCTGGTGTTGGTGATCGTCACCGTGCTGACGGTGTCCGCGCCGTCGGGCCCCGGGAGGCTTCGCGTGCTCGCCACCGCGCCGACCGCCGACTGCGGCAGCGACTTCAACGCCTGCAGGTTGGCGTACTGCGTCATCGACGCCTGCGGGTTGCCGAGTGTGGACGCCCAGTTGACGACGTCCTGCTGGGTGGACTGCCAGTAGACGTTGCGGTCCACGACAGCGTTTCCTTGACGCAGCAGCAGTTCCACGAAGTACGTCTTCGCCGCGGCCGGCGGTGTCGTGGCGGCAGGCACCTTCGGCGTGAGCACGGCGTTGCGCACCTGCTGGCTGTTCAGGGTGAGGCCCGTGGCCTGCTGGTCGTCGAGCAGGGTGCCCGCGGTGTCGTACACCTTGGACTCCACGGTGAGGCCGTTCTGCGTCGTGCCGCCGAGGTTGTCGAGAGTGACGGTGTTGTTATCGAGGGCGTAGAGCGCGTGCAGTGTCCCGTTGGCCTTCTTGGCACCGAAGAAGCTGCCCGCCTGGTCACCGTCGTAGTTGTACAGGTCCCACAGCAAGGTCGGCCAGCCCTTGTTCACCTGCCAATAGACCGTGCCGGTGGACGGCGCCGCTGCGTTGGTCGAGTGGTCCATGAACGCCTCGAACTGCGCCCGGGTGTTCTCGTAGTTCTGCACCTGCGCTTCCTCGACGTAGCCGTTCAGGTCGGACCAGGTGCCGTAGCGGCTGGTCAGCGCCTGGTCGAAGACGAAGAGCGTGCCGAACTTGTAGCCGCCGTGCCCGGCCTCGTAGTTGGCGTGGTACTGGTTGAAACCGGGGTTCTGCCACAGGGCGGCCTGGTCCGAAGCGGACATGAACCGGCTGATCGAGTCCTGCGTCGGCACGGTGTTGCCGGCGCTCTGCTCACTGTCGAAGCCCCACGACCCGCCGGCGTTGGTGAGAGTCGAGTCCGACTTGTCGAAGTGGCTCGTGTCGTACCAGTAGTTCGGCGGCACGTAGTCGTACGGGCCTTCCTTCTCCCCCGACGCGCCGAGTTTCGGGCTGCTGTTGTACTCGGCGGACGCGATGAGCGGCACGGCGAAGTCGGCCTGCGCGAACGCGTCGATCGTGCCGGCCTCCTCGGCGGCGCCGGGCGCGTTGTCGCTCCAGCTGAAGGACATCACACTGGGGTGGTTGCGTTCGTGTTGGGCGATCGTCAGAGACGAAAGTTTCCGGACAGCCAGGTCGGCCGCGCCGGGGCTGTCGTTCTCCCAGGCGTCGCAGCACTGGAAGCCGGAGTCGACCATCATCCCGGCGGCGTCCATCTGCTGGTAGAAGTCGTCCGGGAAGAAGTGCCCTTCGATCCGGACGAGGTTGATACCGAGGTTCTTCATCAGCGCGATCTGCCGGGCGATGCCGGACGAGGAGTAGCGCAGGAAGAGGTCCTCGGCGAACCCGCCGCCACGGATCACGACCGGCCTGCCATTGACGCTGAAGCTGCGTACGCCGTTCGGCGCCCCGGCGGACTTCCCGACCAGGGCCGAGGTCACCGTCCGGATGCCGAACGTCTCGTGGGTGGAGCCGGTCGCGACGCCGCCCTGCGCGAGCACCGTGTCCAATGTGTACAACGGCTGGGCGCCCAGCTGGTACGGCCACCAGATCTGCGGGTGAGCGATCGTCAGGCCCGGGTTCTGCCCCGGCGTGAACGACACCGTCTGGGTCGCGTGAGCGGCGACCGTCACCGGCTGCTGGACCACGATCGGCGTGCCCGTGCCGCCCGGCGGGGTCACCGTCGCGGTCACCGAACCGGTCTGCGAGGCGGCCGAGTTGTTGGTGACATCGGCTTTGACCGTCAGCGCCGAACTGCTCAGGTCGGCACTGGTGCTCTGCACCACGTGCGCGTTGCCGATGCCCAGCGCGGATGCCACGTCGAACTGGACCGGGAAGTGGATGCCGGTGTTGTTGTCCGGCGGGATCTGGTTCCAGTCGACGTCGTCGAGCGTGAGCATCTTGGACGGGTCGTTCGGATAGACCTCGAGCGCCACCGAGTTCGTGCCGGTCACCATCAGACTCGTCACGTCGAAGGTGAAGCGCGTGTAGGCACCGGTGACGGTGGCCTGGGTGGCGACCTCCTTGCCGTTGACCCAGACGTCGGCCTGGCCGACGATCCCGTTGACGACCAAGCTCGCGGTCTGGCCGGCCTGCAGTCCGGGGGTGAAGTCGGTGCGGTACCACCACGGAACCATGAACTGCGGGACCGTTTCCGGCCCGATCTTCTTCTGGGTGCCGAAGCAGGTCTTCATGTTGTCGGCGAAGAACACGTTGGGGCACTTGCCGTTCTGCAGGAGCGCGGTGATCTCGGTACCAGGCGCTCCGGCGTCGTCCGGCGTCACCGGTAGCCAGCCGGCGGTGTCGAAGCCCGGTGTCGAAATCTGTTGGCCGCCCTGGCCCGCGGTGGCACTGCTGAGCACTTTCCAGCCAGTGGCGCCGAGCGTGGACAGCCCGTGTGCCGCACCGGCGGCGAACCGGGGCACCGGCGCCGACGGCCCGGCCGTGGCGGCGCCACTCGCGGTGTGTCCGGCTACCGCGAGCATGGCTACGGCCGAGAGCACCAGGAATTTTCTTCGCATGCTGCCTCCAGAACGTGACGGGCTGGACCGGGCTCTGCGGCGTAGGCGGTGGCACGGGCCACGTGCCGAGATTCGCACAGCACGACGACGGCGAGCACCAGATGTGGGGGTTCACAACGCATTCACATCGGAGTCACATCGTCGGCGTGTGCGCGGGATGTGAGAACCGTGTGGAGGCCATGTGAATGTCCACATCTTCGTACGGTCCGTGCCCGGAAGCGCACACCCCGGATACCATGTCGCCAATCGTAAAGAAAGTTTCCTAACGGAAAGGGAGTGGCATGACACAACGCTGCAGAAGGACCGCGCGTGCCGGTGGTGTGGCGCTCGCCCTCATCACCGTGACCGCGACGGCCGGTGTCGGCCCGGCCGACGCCGCCGCGAGCCGGAGTCCATTCGAGACGGTCAACCATCCCTTCCCCGCCCACGTCACCTACGCGACCGGAGTCCTGCCCTCGGCGAGCCAAGCCGCCCGCGACACCGCGGTGGAACGGCAGTACGACTCCTGGAAAGCCACCTACCTCGTCGCCGGGTGCGCGGCGGGTCAGTACTACGTCTCGACCAAGGGCGACGACGACGCCCCGAACAACGGCCCCGTCTCGGAAAGCCAGGGCTACGGCATGAACATCGTGCCGCTGATGGCCGGCTACGACGTCAACGCGAAGGCCGAGTTCGACGGGCTCTGGAACCTCGTCAGCACCCACCGCGACGGCCAGGGCATGATGCAGTGGCAGCTCGACGGAAAGACCTGCAAGTACGCCGACTCGGGCACCCCCGACAGCGCGACCGACGGCGACCTCGACATCGGCTACGGCCTGCTGCTGGCCGACAAGCAGTGGGGCGGCTACTCCGCCGCCGCGACGGACTGGCTGGCGAAGTTCTACGCCGCCGACGTCGCTCCGGACGGGCACCTCAAGGCCGAGGACGACGGTGACAACAACGTCACCCGGCCCTCCGACCACATGTACGACCACTTGCGCGCCTTCGCCGCGTACGACAAGGCGCACGACTGGAACAAGGTCATCACCCGGACCGAAGCCGTGGACACCGCGTTCTCCGCGAAGTACTCCCCCACGACCGGGCTGCTGTCGGACTTCGTGCTCGGCGCGGACACCGGCGGCCCGTCCCCGGCGCCGGCGAAGTACCGGGAGAACCAGCCGGACAACATCGTCGGCTACAACTCCATCCGGGTGCCGTGGCACCTGGGCACCGACGCGCTGCTGAACGGCAGCACGGCCGCCGTCGAACTGTCACTGGCCACCAAGGAATCGGCCTGTCTCAAGGCGCAGTCCGGCGGCGTGCCCACCAAGGTCTACCCGCACACCAATCTCGACTGCACACCGCACCCGACCGACGGGTCGGGCCATTCCGACACCCAGGCCGAAGAAGCCGGCGACTCGATCGGGCCGGCCGCCATGGCGGCCGGCGACCAGGCGTGGACCGACGCCATCTGGAACGAACTGGCCACGAACCCCTTCGGTGACCCGTACTACGGCGAGACCATCAAAATGCTCGTCTACATCGTGATGGCCGGCGACTACTGGTCCCCCACGGGACCGCCCGGCGGCGGCACCGGCCCGGCCGCACCGGCCGCGCTGTCGGTGACCGGCACCACGAACTCGAGCATCAGTCTGTCGTGGACCGAACAGGACAACACCGACCCGGCCGTGTCCTACAAGGTCTACGAAGGCTCCGCGGTGGTGGCCACCCCCACGGGAACGACGGCCACGATCAGCGGGCTGTCCGCCGGCACCAGCCACACCTACACCGTCACGGCGGTCGACGCCGCCGGCCTCGAATCGCCGCACAGCGGTCCGGTCACCGGAACCACCGGTGGTGGAACCGGTGGCGGGACCACCGTGACCGTCACCAAGACCGCCGACACCGGCACCGGCATCTATACCGACCAGGCCGTCATCACCAACAACTCCGGCGCCGACGTGCACGGCTGGAACGTGCAGTTCGACCTCAGCGGCCGGATGACCGTCACGAGCGCGGCCAACGCCGTGGTCACTTCCAGTGCGCACCACTGGACCCTGACCAACACCGCGGCGGACGCCACCATCGCCGCCGGCGGCACCCTCATCGTCACGTTCAACGGTACGTACACCAAAGGCAAGCAGTACGTCGCACCGACCAACGTCACCCTCCGGACCACCTGACCCCCGACGCCGACTTGGAGCAGCATGAGAAAACCTTCGATCCGCCGGGTTCTGGCCATGGTGCCGGCCCTGGTAGTTCCCCTGGCCGCCGCGCCGGTTGCCGCAGCGAGCCCGGCACATCATCTCGAGTACTTCGGCGGTGACTACGTGCCGAGCCTGGAAATGTACAGCTTCAACCTCAACCTGAACGCGGCCATCAAGGGCCGCAAGGGCGTCCCGCCGATCACCACGGTCGACGCGATCAGGTGGGCGGCCTCGGCCGGCTTCCCCGCCGTCGACATCACCGCGTACTACCTGCCCGGCTACGACACCCACACCATGCCGACGGTACCCACCGCGGACATCATGGCCTACGCGGACCAGGTCAAGGCACTCACCCAGCAGCTCGGCCTCGCGATCAGCGGCACCGGCGTCTTCAACGACTTCGCCGACCTGGACACCGCGCGGCGCGCCCTCGACATCCGGCGGGTCGAGTTCTGGACCGACGTCGCAGCCAGGATGGGCGCGCCGGTCATGCGCGTGTTCTCGGGCAAGGTCCCGGCCGACATCGGCCAGTACGGCTGGGCGGACATCACGCGGACGCGGATCGTGCCCGCACTGCAGGAGGTCACCGCCTACGCCGCGACCAAGGGCGTCAAGATCGTGCTGCAGAACCACGGCGACATGGCCGCCACGGCCGACCAGACCCTCCGGATGCTCGATTGGGTGGGCAGCAGCAACATCAGCGTCATCGACGACACCGGCTACTTCCGGCCGTTCCAGGCCACCACCGGCCTCGGCTACGACTGGTATCCCGACATCGCCAGGACGCTGGCTCGCTCCGACAGCATCCAGGTGAAGCAGCTGCCCGCCGGCGAGGGCACCGACGTCCCGATGGACCTGGACCGGCTCTTCACCGACATGCGGCTGAGCAGCTATCGCGGCTTCGTCCCGCTGGAACTGCTCTGGGTGGCCGGGCAGCCCGGCTACCCCCGCGACCTGCCGACACCTCCGTTCGACCAGATCACCGCGTTCAAAACGAAGGTCGACGCCGCTTTGGCGGAGACGAAGACCGAGCCGTTCGACGTGCTCCGGAACGGCATCCGGACGCTCGCCAGGTCCGGCGACGTGGCCGGGCCGGTCCGTGGGCAGCTCTACGACATCCTCGGCCAGGCCGACGGCCACTACCGGGAGGCGCGGCCGGGCCAGGCCATCGCCCGCATGCGGGACTTCCTGAACCGCGTCGCGAACCCCGGACCGCAGAGTCACCTCTCCGATATCGCGAAGCAGCAGCTGACCCGGCGCATGAGCGCGCTGCTCACCTCCTTCACCGACGTCTTCGGAGGATCACCCGCCGATCCGACGCCCGCATCGACCGACCACCGAGGAGCGCCACTGTCATGAAGAGGAAATCGTTCTGCTCATCGCTGTGCCTCGCCCTCGCGGCCCTGCTCCCGGCGAGCGCCGCCGCCGCACCGCTGAGCGGCCGAGCGCCGTCGGCGCAGTACTACACGGGCGACTACCAGGTCAGTCTCGAGCTCTACAGCTTCAACGTGAACCTCAACGCCTACCTCAAGCACCGCAAGGGCGCCCCGCCGATCAGCCCGACCGACGCGGTCAAGTGGGCCAAGACGGCCGGCTTCGACGCGGTCGACATCACCGCGTACTACCTGCCCGGCTACGACAACGCCACCATGCCGACGGTCCCCAAGGCGCAGATCCTGGCGGCCGCGGACCAGCTCAAGGCCCTCACCAAGCAGCTGGGTCTCGGGATCAGCGGTACCGGGATCTTCGACGACTTCGCCGACCCGGACGCGTCCCGCGTGGCGCTCGACATCCAGCGGGCCGAGTTCTGGATCGACATCGCCGCCGAGATGGGCGCGCCCGAGCTGCGGGTCTTCTCCGGCTCGGTGCCCGCCGACATCGGCAAGCTCGGCTGGGCGAAGATCGCGCAGACCCGGATCGTGCCGGCCCTGCGGCAGGTCGCCGACTACGGTGCGACCAAGGGTGTCAAGATCGGACTGCAGAACCACGGCGACATGACGGCGACCGCGGCCCAGACCATCCAGATCGCGCAGTGGGTGGCCAACCCGAACTTCGACCTGATCGACGACACCGGGTACTTCCGGCCGTTCCAGGCGACGACCGGGGCGAACTACCCGTGGTACTCCGACATCGCGGCCGTCCTGCCCTACTCGGGCAACGCCTACGTCAAGCTGAAGCCGGCGGGCGAGGACTCGGCCGCGCCACTGATGGACTTCAAGAAGCTCTTCACCTCGGTGCGGGCGAGCGGTTACCAGGGCTACCTTCCGCTGGAACGGCTCTGGGACAAGACCGACCCGGACAATCCGAAGACGCAGAAGACCCCGCCCTACAGCGAGATCAGCGCGTTCCTCGCCGAGGTCCGGACCGCACTGGCCCAGACGAAGACGCCGCCTCCCGGCAGCTGAGCGCGACCGATGCCCGGTGGCGGCCGCCTCGACCCGAGACGGCCGCCACCGGCGGGCTCGTCACAGGACATCGACGGCCAGTTCACGAACCGCCGCTTCGTCGACTTCCACGCCGAGCCCGGGGCCCGTCGGCACCTGCGCGACGCCGTCGGAGATCGACACCGTCGTGCCGGTCGTGTACACGGAGTCGATGAACTGCCTGCCGTTGAGATCCACCGGGGTGCCGATCCCGTGGGCGGCGAACAGGTGCAGCGACGCGGCGAGGCCGACGTCGGAATCGGTCAGGCCCGACCCCATCAGCCGGACCCCGCTGTCCTCGGCCAGCACGCACAACCGGCGCGACAGCGTCAGCCCGCCGCTGCGCTGGACCTTCGCGATGGCCACGGCCACCGCGTCCAGCCGCACGAACGTCGCGAGGTCGTTGGGGTGGCGCAGGCTCTCGTCCAGCGCCACCGGGATCGGGGACACGTCACGGAGCCGGCGCAGCCCGACGATGTCGTTGGCGGGCAACGGCTGCTCGAACGCGGTCACGTCCAGCTCGACCAGCCGCCGCGCCAGCCACAGCGCGGTGTCCACTGTGTACGCCTGGTTGGCGTCCACCCACAGCGGTGCGGCGCCGCTCGCCGCACGCACCGCCCGCACGACGGCGAGATCCTCGGGCGCGGCGTGCAAGCCCACCTTGACCTTGAAGGCCCGGTAGCCCAGCGCGCGCCCTTCGGCGACGCACTCGGCGACGTCGGCCTCGGTCTGCCCGGACACCACCCAGCCCAGCTCGATGGTTTCCCGGCGCCGCTGGCCCCACAACACGCCCACCGGCACGCCGAGCGCGTGCCCGAGCAGGTCGTGCAGGGCGACGTCCACCGCCGACTTGGCCAGCGGCGCGCCGATGCTGAAGCCCCGGTTGATCGCGTGGTCGAACGCGTTGTTCACGCCGCGCAGGTCCCAACAGGGACGGCCGAGGATCGCCGGGGCGAGATAGCGGTCGATGGTGGTGACGATCGACTCGGCCGTCTCGTAGGTCCAGGCCGGGATCGGGGTCGCTTCCCCCCACCCGGCCACTCCGTCCGCGCTGACCTTCACCAGGATCCGTAGACTCGGCCGCCCGGCTACGGCGATGGAGCCGCCGGAGACGCCGAAGGAACGCACCGTCGGCAGCGCGACGGCAAACGTCTCGACCCGGTCGATGGTGAGCCCGGTCAGCGTCCGGCCGTCCGCGATCACGAGGCCACCTCCGTGTCCGATGTGGACGTCCGCACGGTCATGGCTATTCCTTCCGTCGTTGGCAGCGTCGCGGTGCTGGCCCGGATCACGACCTCGCCGGCCATCCGGATGTTCTGGGCGCGCTTGCCGGTCTTCCCGTCGAGCGCCAGTCGCAGGGCACGTTCACCGAGCCGTTCGAGCGGGAGCGCCACCGTGGTCAACGGCGGTGTCAGATCCCGGACGCCAGGGATGTCGTCGAACCCGGCGACGGAGACGTCGCCGGGCACCGACAGCCCTCGATCCCGGATCGCGGCGCAGGCCCCGATCGCCATCACGTCGGTGACCGCGAAGACACAGGTGGCCGGCAGGCCGGCCTCGATCAGGCGGGTCATCGCGGCGTATCCGCCGTCCCGGTCGAACGCGCCCTCGACGACGTCTTCGTCGGCCAGGTGCACGCCGGCGGCGGCGAGGCCGTCGCGGAAGCCGCCGAGCCGGTCGGCCACCGTCGTCAGCACGCGGGGTCCGGTCAGCACGGCGAACCGCCGGTGCCCCATCCCGGCCAGCGCCGCGGCGAGTGCGGCCGCGCCGGCCCGGTTCTCCGGGAGCACGCTGTCCACCCGCAGACCCCGGTGCCTGCTGATCACCGCGACCCGCCCGCCGCCCCGCAGGTAGGGGTTCAGCTCGGCGGCCATCCGCCGCTCCCAGCGGCGGTCCTCGATGCCCGAGCCGATCAGCAGGATGGCCGGGGCGCGCTGCGCGCGGAGCATCGAGACGTACTCGATCTCCCGGTCGAACCGGCGGAACGTACTGGCCAGCAGGACCAGCATCCCTTCGTCCGCGGCGACCTGCATCACGCCGCGGGCGATCGCGGCGAAGTAGGGATCGCTGATGTCGTGGCAGATCACGCCGACGGTCCGGTGCGAGGAGCCGGCCAGCGCCTGCGCGTGGGCGTTCGGCGTGTACTCGAGCCGGGTCGCCGCTTCGTGCACCCGTGCGGCCAGCTCGGCGTGGACGGTCGCGCTGCCGTTCAGCACCCTCGACGCGGTTGCCGGCGACACCCTGGCCGCTTTCGCGACGTCCTCGAGAGTCATGTGGGTCCACCGGTCCGGTTCCCGGCGTGCGGTTTCCCGGTGAGCGGTCATGAAAGCGCTTTCTCTTCGGCCGTGTTCGCCATGAAGGTCGCTGACTTGTCGCACGAGTCGCCTCCGCCGATCAGCCCAGCAGGTCCACGGCCAGGGACCGCACGGCCTGCTCGTCGACGTCGACGCCGAGTCCCGGACCGGTCGGCACCTCGGCCGCGCCGTCGACGACCGTGACCGTGCGGCCGGTGGCATACGGGGACCGGACGAACTGACGCCCGGCCAGGTCGACCGGCGTGCCGATGTCGTACGCGGCGAACAGGTGCAACGATGCCGCGAGCCCGAGATCCGAATCAGCGAGCCCGGAGCCCATGAGCGGCGTGCCGCAGTCCTCGGCGAAGCCGCACAGCCGCCGCGACAGCGTCAGGCCGCCGCTGCGCTGGACCTTGGCGACCGCGACGTCGACCGCGTCGAGCCGGACGAAGGTGGCCAGATCGCTGGGGTGGTGCAGGCTCTCGTCCAGGGCGATGGGCACCGGCGACGCGTCACGCAGTCGCTTGAGCCCGACGATGTCGTTGGCCGGCAACGGCTGTTCGAAGACGGTCGCGCCGATGTCGGCCAGCGGTCCCGCGACCCGCAGCGCACTGTCCACTGTGTACGACTGATTTCCGTCGGCCCAGAGCACCGCGTCGGAGGCCGCCGCGCGAACCGCCTCGACGATCCCCGCGTCCTCACCCCGGCCCAGCCGGCCGAGGTCGACCTTGAACGCCCGGTAGCCGTGGTCCAGCCCCTCCGCGACGGAGTCGGCCGCTTCCGCGGCGCTCCGCCCGGCCACCGTCCAGCCCAGATCGAGCCGATCCGTCCGCCGCGCTCCCCACAACACCCCCAGCGACAGTCCCAGCGCCCGGCCGACCAGGTCGTGCAACGCCATGTCCACCGCCGCCTTGGCCAGCGGGGCGCCGATGGTGAACCCGCGGTTGACGGCCCGATCGAAGGCCGACGTGATCCCGTCGAGGTCCCACGCCGTCCGGCCGACGAGCGCCGGGGCGAGGTGGTGCACGATGGTCGTCAGGATCGATTCGGCCGTTTCGCAGGTGCGCGCGGGGGTCGCCTCCCCCCAACCCGTCACACCGCCGGCGGTGACCTTGACCAGAATGCGCGGTGCGGTCCGGCCCTCGAAGGGGCGGACGGCGGGAAGCGCGATCGCCCAGGCCTCGACCCGATCGACGACGAACTCCGCCAGCTCGGCCCGGTCGCCGGCACTGGGCGCACCTGTCACTGGGCCGCTCCTCGATCAGGTCGATCCACGCTCGGGAGATTCACTTTAGGGCGACGACGATGTGCCACCCATGTGAGTTCGGTGTGAATCCTCAAATGTCGGCCGGTACTTCTCCCCGTGGTGTTAGGAATTTGACAGTCGCCCGTCAGACCGTTCCGCTCGGTGCGGAAAGCGCTTTCCGCAGCAGGGCGATCCGGCCGCAGCGAGCTTTCCCCGATGGGAGGATCCCGACCGTGACGGTACCCACGACCAGCGGCGATGAACGAGTGTCGCGGCCGGACGCCGGTCTGCGGGGCGTTTCCGTCCGGCCAGGCCCCCGCACCCGCGATCGGCTGCGGGACGGGGTGGACCGGCTGTGGCGTCCGCTGGCGCTGATCGTGGCGTGCGGGCTCCTCTGGTGGCTGGTCACCGCGCTCGGCCGGGTACCGGGCTATCTCGTCCCGTCCCCCGGACGCACCTGGCAGGTCATGGTGGATCAGGGCGGGTACCTGTGGCAGAACACGCTGACCACGACCGGGGAGACGCTCATCGGCTTCGTCCTCGCCGCGGTGGCCGGGGTGCTGGCTGCCGTCGTGATGGTCTACTCGGTGACCGTCGAGCGGACGCTGTACCCGTTGCTGCTGTTCGCCCAGGTCGTTCCGAAGATCGCGATCGCGCCGCTGTTCATCGTCTGGCTCGGGTTCGGCACCCCGCCCAAGATCGTGGTGGCGGTGCTGATGGCGTTCTTCCCGATCGTCATCTCCGGGGTCACCGGGCTGCGGTCGGTCGACCCCGAGTTGCTCGAACTCGTCGCCACGATGGGCGCCAAACCGCTGCAGACGTTCCGCAAGATCCGGTTCCCGGCGGCACTGCCGCACCTGTTCTCCGGGCTCAAGGTCGCGGCGACCCTCGCCGTCACCGGCGCGGTGGTCGGTGAGTTCGTCGGCGCGAACGAGGGCCTCGGCTACGTAATCCTCCAGGCGAACGGGAATCTCGACACCCCGATGCTGTTCGCGGGACTCATCATCATGTCGCTGCTCGGAGTGCTGCTGTTCGCCGTCATCGAGGTCGCCGAGCACCTCCTGCTGCCTTGGCATTCGAGCAGGCGAAGCAGCCCGGTCACCGCCACCTACTGATCCTCCGGCTCAAAGGAGAACCGCAACGATGAGAAGCCGTGCTCTGCGCTGGTTGTGCGCGCCGTTGATCCTCTTGCTCGCGACGGCCTGCGGCGGTCCGGCCGCGACCGCCCCGGATGCCCAGGGCCTGAGCAAGCTGACCCTGACCCTCAACTGGTACCCCTACGGCGAACACGCGCCCCTGTACTACGGCCTGGTCCACGGGATCTTCAAGAAGCACGGCCTCGACCTGACCATCCAGGCCGGGCAGGGCTCCGGCAAGACCGTCCAAGCAGTCGGCGGCGGCAAGACCGACTTCGGCTGGGCCGACACGCCGGCGCTGCTCTCCGGCGTCGCGAGCGGCTTGCCGGTCCACAGTGTCGGGGTCTTCCTCCAGAGCACGCCCGCATCGGTCGAGTTCTTCTCCGACCGGAACATCACCAAACCCCAGGACCTCAAGGGCAAGACGATCGCGACCACGGCCGGGGACGCGCTGAGCGCGACCTTCCCCACGTTCCTGCGGGGCTTCGGCATGTCCACCAAGGACGTGACCCTGCAGAACGTCGACGCCGCCGGCAAGATCGCCGCGGTCATCAGCGGAGGCGCCGACGCACTGCTCGGGTTCTTCCACGACCAGGGCCCGACTCTCGCCGACAAGAGCGGCAAGCAGGTGTCCTTCCTCCGGTTCGCCGAACACGGCTTGAACTTCTACAGCACCGGCCTGGTCACGAACGACTCGACCATCAAGGGCCGTCCCGGCCTGGTCCGGGAGATGGCCGCGGCCGTCAGCGAGTCCTTCACCGCCGCGATCGGCGACCCGGCGGCCGCGGTGGCCTCGATGGCAGGCGTGAACCCCCAGCTGCCCCCGGCCGGCGTGCTGACCACGTCGTGGGAGGACACCATCAAGCTGTTGCACACCGACCGCACCCGGACCTCGGCGCCCGGCGTCGACACCGCCGAAGACTGGCAGGCGACCATCGACACGTTCGCCAGGTCCGGCGTCCTGAAGAACCCCGGCTCCCCCAGCGAATACTGGGACGCCGGCTTTGCCCCGAAGGCGTGAAATGACGACACGGATGAGGTTCCGGCCCGATGCGGACTCGCGGCCGGACGAGGACGGCTCCGCGGCGGTGACCATGGGGCAGGTGTCGGTACGGTTCACCGCCCGCCGCACCCGGGTCACCGCGTTGCGGGACGTGTCCTTCGACGTCGCACCCGGTGAGTTCGTCTCCATCGTCGGCCCTTCAGGCTGCGGGAAGTCCACCCTGCTCAAGGTGATCGCGGGCCTGACGAAGCCGTCGGCGGGCACCGCGTCGCTGTTCGGCCTGCCCGTCACCGCGCCACGGCCGGACATCGGCTACGTCTTCCAGCGCGCCGCACTGCTCGAATGGCGGTCCGTCCGCCGCAACATCGCGCTGCAGGCGGAAATGCGGCACCTGCCACGGGGCAGCGCGAGCGAACGGGTCGAGGCGCTGATCGGGATGACCGGCCTGCGGGGGTTCGAGGACGCGCTGCCGCACGAGCTCTCCGGCGGCATGCAGCAACGGGTTTCCCTGTGCCGGGCGCTGGTGCACGAGCCTCCGGTACTGCTGATGGACGAGCCCTTCGGCGCGCTCGACGCGTTGACCCGGGAGCAGATGAACGTCGAGCTGCGCCGGATCTGGCGGGAGACCGCGACCACTGTCCTGCTGGTCACCCACTCCATAGCCGAGGCCGTCTACCTGTCGAACCGGGTGATCGTGATGAGCAGCCGGCCCGGCAGCGTGCTGGAGATCATCGACGTCGGCCTCCCCCGGGACCGGGACTACGTGGCGACGATGGCCGCGCCCGGGTTCGCGACCGCCACGGCACACATCCGGGAGCTGCTCGGCGCCCGCACGACCGCCGACTGATCACTGGACACGAGGACGGTCGGCATCATGCTGAACGGCGTCACGTCTCGGCCATGTGGTGCGATAGGGCTACCAGGCGTCAGCCGAGCGGGATACGGATGCCGACCAGGGCGCCACCCGACGGCCTGTTCGCGGCGGCCGCCTCGCCGCCGTGTGCTCGCGCGACGGCCCGCACCACCGCGAGACCGAGGCCGCTGCCGCCACCGGTGCGGGAGCGGGCGGTGTCGGCCCGGCGGAAGCGTTCGAACGCGTGCTCGGCGAATCCGTCCGCGAATCCCGGTCCCTCGTCGGCCACCTCGATCAGCAGGCCGTCGCCGTCAGCGGTGGCCGAGAGCACGACTTCCGACCCCGGCGGGGCGTGGCGGAGTGCGTTGGCGACCAGGTTGTCCAGCACCTGGCGGATCCGTCCCGGATGCAGCGGCGCCGCCAGGCTGCCGTCAGCCACCACTCGCAGGCCGACCTTCTTCCCGGCGGCGACCGGCCGGGCGGCGGTGACGGCGGCGTGCAGCAACGGCAGCACCGGCTGGCCCGGCATCCGGTCGACGGGCACCTGGTCGTCGTCGGCCGCGAGCACCAGCAGGTCGTCGACCAGCCGGCCGAGCCGGATCGTCTCCTGTTCCGAATGGCGGACGGCCTCCCGCAACTCCGGCAAGGTGCGCCCCGGCGCACCGGCCAGCTCCAAGGTGGTCCGCAGGTTCGTCAACGGAGTCCGGACCTCGTGCGAGGCATCCGCGACGAACTGCCGCTGGCGCGCGAGTCCGGCCGAGATTCTGGCCAGCAGGGCGTTCATGGTCTCGGCCAGCGCGGCGACCTCGTCCCCGGTGCCGGGCACCCGCACCGGCGTGGACGGATCGGTTTCGGATATCCCGGAGACCTCGCGGCGCAGCTGTTCCACGGGTCTCAGCGCGGCACCCGCCAGCAGCCAGGCGCCCCAGCCCCCGGCGAGCACCGTCACGGCCGCGGCACCGCTCAGCCACCAGGTCACGCGCCTGGTCAGGTCGTTCTGCAGGTCCAGCGGCGTCGCCACGACGACGGTCCAGATGCCGGCCGCGGTTTCCGCCGGTGTCGCGTACAGACGGTAGTCCGGCCCGTTGCCGACCGTCCGGTAGCCGCCGCCCCGCCGGGCGGACTTGACCTGACCCGCGTCGAGGAGAGTGACGCCGCCGAGGTCGGGGGACCCGGCGGCGGCCTTCCCGCTCGGGTCGATCAGCTGGATCAGCAGGTTCGCGTGCGCCGGGGTCATGGCGTGCACGGCGGCCGGGCCGTCCCGCGAGACCACCCTGGCCAGCCGGACCGCCCGCGACCGGAGCTGGCCGTCCAGCCGGTGGTCCAGCCCCAGGTCGACGGTCGCCGCGAACAGCACGATGCCGATCGCCGTGAGCACCGCGGCGGTGAGCACGTACACGGCCGTCAAACGCGTCCGGACCGGAAGGTTCAGGGGCACGTGACCCGCAACCGGTAGCCGACGCCACGAACGGTCTCGATCAGGTCCTGACCGACTTTGTGCCGCAGGTAGCGGACATATTGGTCGACCACGTTCGAGGTGACCGGATAGCGGTAGCCCCAGACCTGGTCGAGGATCCGCGAGCGGGTCAGCACCTGGTCCTGGTGGTGCATCAGCAGTTCGAGGAGCGTGAACTCCGTCGCCGAGAGGTAGACCTCCGACGCGCCGGACCAGACCCGCCGGCTCAACGGGTCCAGCCTGAGCGAGCCGGCCTGCAGCCGCACGGCGACGTCGCGCCCGACACCCGCGCGGCGGGTCAGCGCGCGCACCCGCGCGCACAGTTCGACGAAGCTGAAGGGCTTGCACAGGTAGTCGTCGGCGCCCGCGTCCAGGCCTTTGACCCGATCGGACACCGAGTCGCGGGCGGTGAGCATCAGGACCGGCACGTGCCAGCCCGACTGCCGCAGCCGGGCGCACAGCTCGAAGCCGTCCACATCCGGGAGCATCACGTCGAGGATCGCCGCGTCGTGTTCCATCGACGCGGCGGTCACCAGTGCTTGGGAACCACTTTCGGCGATGTCGGTCGCGTAGCCTTCTTCGGCGAAACCACGGCCCAGCAGTTTCGCCATGTAACCCTCGTCCTCGACGATCAGCAGCCGCATGGTGAGTGCATTTTAACGAGCGTGATCGTCGAACGCCATAGACGCGCCCGCGGCGTTGCTCGAATGGACGCGGAGACAAGATGTGAGAATTCAAATCTGCCACACATGATCACCACATCGTCACCGCTCTACGCTGACCGCGGGCCTCAGATCCCCGGTAGGCGAGCTGGTCGGAGGACCAGGTCGCAACTCCAGCGAAGGAGCACCAAGACCATGCGACTCGGGCTACGAAAGTCTCTTCGACGTCCGGCAACCCGCACAGTCGCAGCCGGCGGCGCCGCACTCGCCTGCCTCATCGCGACCGGCGTGCCGGATGCGGCCGCGGTGGGCGGCGGCGGTTTCACCGGAAAGTTCGAAAACCTGTGCAGCTACACGCACACGAATCAGGACGACGCCATTCTCTTCCCCAACCAGCCCGGCGCGTCGGCCCACCTGCACGACTACGTGTCCAATCCCGCCGCGAACGCGAACTCCACCGCGGCCAGCCTCCGAGCCGGAACCACCAACTGTGTCAACAACCTCGACTTCGCCTCGTACTGGGCGCCGACGCTCTACAACGGCAACACGGCGGTGCACACCGCGAGCGACACCATCTACTACCTGACCAACGGCAAGAAGAACGTGCAGCCCTATCCGTTCGGGTTCAAGGAGATCGCCGGAAACGCGAAGGCCACCAACCCCTCGCAGGCCCAGAACATCCTGTGGGGCTGCTCGACAACCGCACCGACATTGCCACAGGCACCCAACTGCGCCTCCGGCGATCAGCTGCACGTGCGGGTGAACTTCGCCGACTGCTGGGACGGTGTCCACCTGGACAGCCCCGACCACGTCAGCCACGTCGCCTACAGCACCAAAAACGTGTGCCCGGCCGGGTTCCCGGTACCCATCCCGATGCTGAGCATCCTGTTCAAGTACCCCACCAACAACGGCGCCGTCCTGAAGACTTCGGCCGGGATGGGGACCTACAGCATGCACGCCGACTTCTTCAACGCCTGGGATGTCAAGGAGCTGCAGCACATGGTCACCATGTGCCTCGACGCGGGCAAGGACTGCGGCCGGCCCACCGGCGTCCAGTAGCGACGTTCGACCGCACCCGAGGCCGAGGGGATGCGTCACCACCGGCGCATCCTCTTCGCCCGTGGTGATGGTCGGCTTCCACGAGGTTCGACGCCGACATCCCCTCGCCCGGACGGAGGTTCCCGTGATCCGACTGATCGTGGCATCGTTGCTCGCGACCGCCGCGGTCGTGGCCGCCGGCTGCGGCAGGCCGTCGGCTCCGGCCGACACACCGTCTGTGGCGCCATCCCACCTAGCCTCCGGCGCGCCGTCGAAGGCTGCGTCGATGGTCTGCGCGGACGAGGCGCAGCACGAGATCTCGCTCAGCCTCCAGCTCCAGCTCGACCGACCGGTGACGCCGACCTGGTCGGACCACCTGTACTCCTGCAGTTATACCTACCCGGTCGGCACGATGACGCTGACGGTCAAAGAACTCGCCGGCACCGCCGCCGCGACCGCGTACTTCACCGCCCTGCGAAGCCACGTCACGCAGCCGGTCACGATGCCCGGCCTCGGCCAGGAGGCCTACCGCGAATCGGACGGATCACTCGTCGTGCACAAGGACTTCCTGGTCCTGCGAATCGACGTCGGCGGTCTGCCCGCGCGGTTCGGGCAACCACCGCTGTCCAGATCCGAAGCCGCCCGCCGCGTCGGCGCCGACATCATGGACTGCTGGACCGGGCAGTGAGTCGCAGATCGCGAGCCGAATGCCCAACCTGGGCCTTTCGCGCAACGCGGGACAGCAAGGCGCCACGGATCGTGGTCAACGCGGACGGAATGAGGCCAGGTGAAGCTGCCCGTCGAGGTGCCCAGCAACGCCGTCACTATCTGACGTGTGCGTGCCGGCCGACGCGAACGATACGAAGTCGTATCTGCTGTCAACGCGACGGCATTGGAATAAGCTTCGACGGCGCAGGGAGCCTGAGCGGACACCATCGATACTTCCTGCATAATAGTCATTATGCAGGAGACAGCGTTGAAATGACCTTAGAGCGTGTCTCATTTGGTGAGTTTTCTTGTAGCAGGTGATGGCGGCGCCGAGGGTGAGGAAGGCGAGGTAGTGGGCGGGTTTGCGTTCGTAGCGGATGGTCAGGCGCCGGTATCCGGCCAGCCAGGCGATTGTGCGCTTGATGACCCAGCGGTGCCGGCCGAGTTTGTCGCCGGATTCGACACTCTTGCGGGCGATGCGCGGGACGATCCCGCGCTGACGGAGCCAGTCGCGCAGGGCGGGAATGTCGTAGGCCTTGTCCGCGTG
>NZ_NMUL01000048.1 GCF_002234595.1 Amycolatopsis vastitatis | reverse complement strand
AGAACACTGTTTCTCACTCACGACGGGGCGAGGTCCAGCGCCGTCCGGGTGAGCGGCTCAGTCCGTCAGGGTCGCCGGGTCGCTCGTGCTCGGCCGGCCGGTCTCCCGGTGTCCCGCGAGGCGGCGCAGGAACTTCGGGTCGTGGTCGGAGGTGACCGAGACGTCGTACCAGTTGCCGCTGCGGCGGGTGTCCACGTGCTCGACGACCCGCGCGCCCGGCCGCAGCGAGCGCGTCACCGAGCGTCGCCCGTAAGTGTCCGTCACGGTCAGCTTCACCGTGGTGGTCCCGGAGTTCGTCAGCACCAGCTCGAGGTCGCCGCCGTCGCAGCGGACACCGGCCTCGGGCCCGGCCGCGCTGCCCCGGAACTGCCGCACGAAACCGTTCGGGCCGTAGGCGGTGTAGTCGTAGCCCCCGGAAGCCGGCAGCGTCGCGGCCAGCGAACCGCCGGCGCCCGCCGTGTACGTCCGCGGCGCACCCGACGGTGTGACGACGTAGAACGCCGCACCCGCCCGGCCGTGGTTCGCGAACGTCACCGTGAGGTGGTCACCGGCGAGCCGGGCGTCGGCGGTCAGGTCGTACGGCAGGGCCCGGGCCGGCCGCAGCCCCCGTTCCTGCTTGGGCAGCACGCCGTGGGCGGGGACCGCGGGCACGTAGTCCGGGTGCCGCTCGCGGTCCGGCGGGAGGTAGCCCGCGGTGTCCGGCAGCTTCGGAACGGCGGTGTCGGTCCGCGCGAAGTCGAACGCCGACGTCAGGTCGCCGCACACCGACCGGCGCCAGGCCGAGATGTTCGGTTCCCGCACACCGAAGCGGCGCTCGATGAACCGGATGATCGACGTGTGGTCGAACGTCTCCGAGCACACCCAGCCGCCCTTGCTCCACGGCGACACCACGAGCATCGGGACGCGCTGGCCGAGGCCGTACGGGCCGGCCGGGTTCGCCGCCGACCCCGCGAAGATCTCGCCCGCCGTGTCCACAGTGGACTGCCCGGCCGACGCGTAGGGCGGGACGACGTGGTCGAAGAAGCCGTCGTTCTCGTCGTAGGTGATCAGCAGCGCCGTCTTGCTCCACACGTCCGGGTTCGCGGTCAGCGCGTCGAGCACCTGCGCGATGTACCAGGCGCCGTAGTTGACCGGCCAGTTCGGGTGCTCGCAGAACGCCTCCGGCGCGGTGATCCACGAGACCTGCGGCAGCTTCCCGGCCTTGACGTCGGCGCGCAGCCGGTCGAAGTAGCCCTCGCCCGCCTTGGCGTTCGTGCCGGTGCGGGCCTTGTCGTAGAGGGGGTCGCCGGGCTTGGCGTTGCGGTAGGCGTCGAAGTACAGCAGCGAGTTGTCGCCGTAGTTGCCGCGGTAGGCGTCCTCGATCCAGCCCCAGCCGCCGGCGGCGTCGAGGCCGTCGCCGATGTCCTGGTAGATCTTCCACGACACCCCGGCCCGCTCCAGCCGCTCGGGGTAGGTCGTCCAGGAGTAGCCCTTCTCGTCGTTGCCGAGGACCGGGCCGCCGCCCTTGCCGTCGTTGCCCGTGTACCCGGTCCACATGTAGTAGCGGTTCGGGTCGGTCGAGCCCATGAACGAGCAGTGGTAGGCGTCGCAGATCGTGAACGCGTCGGCGAGCGCGTAGTGGAACGGGATGTCCTCGCGCGTCAGGTACGCCATCGTGGTCGAGCCCTTCGCGGGCACCCACTTGTCGTACTTGCCGCCGTTCCACGCCGCGTGCGTGTCGTTCCAGCCGTGCGGCAGGTCCTGGATGAACTGCAGGCCCAGGTTGTCCGCTTCGGGGCGGAACGGCAGGATGTCCCGCTTGCCGTCCGACTGCTCCCACACCGCCTTCCCGGAGGCCAGGGTGGCCGGCCGCGGGTCGCCGAAGCCGCGGACCCCGCGCAGCGTGCCGAAGTAGTGGTCGAACGACCTGTTCTCCTGCATCAGGACCACGACGTGCTCGACGTCGGCGAGCGTGCCGGTGCGCCGGAAGGCGGGGATCTCCGCCGCGCGGGCGATGCTCGTGGACAGCGCGGTGAGAGCGGCGGTGCCGCCGGCCAGCTGCAGGAACCGCCGTCGGTTGACGTCCGTCATGAAGACTCCGGGGGTGTCGGGGTGGAGAGCCGGGCCAGTATGTGCGGGACTTCGAGAACCTGTGCCGGGCCCGAGGCTAACTCCGGGCGAAACCCTGGTAAACGACTGCGGCCGGACAGGCCTTGACGAAAATACGGAAGCATGTACTAATGTAGTGCTTCACTATGAACGACGTACCCAACCTCACGCGGGACACGGACGGCCTGCTCTACTCCCCCGGTGTCCGGACCGCGCTGGCCGGGTTCACCCTCGGCGACGACACCGGCGTGCTGGAGGCGGCCGCCGCCGTCCGCGCCGCCGCCCGCGGCCTGGACCAGCTGCGCTCCCGCGGGACGGACAGCCGCGGCCTCAGCCCCGGCGCGCTCGACATCCTCATCCGGCTCGCCGGCCACGACCCCGGCTCGGCCCTCGCCGGCTCGAACGTCAAGGACCTCGCCGCCTCCGCCGGGGTCAGCTCCCGGAACGTCACCGGCCTGGTCGACACCCTGGAGCGGGCCGGGCTGGCGGTGCGCGTGCCCGACCCCCGCGACCGGCGGTCCGTGCTGGTCCGGATCACCGAGGACGGGCGGACGTGGCTGGCGGAGTTCCGGCGGCCCTCGCAGCTGGCGATGGCCGCCCTCTTCCGCGGGTTCACCGCGGAAGAAACCACCCGGCTGCGGCACCTGTGCCTGCGGCTCGTCGAAAACCAGCACCACCTCGCCCGCCACCTGGAGGACCGATGACCGAAACCACGCGCGAAGCCGTCCAGGCCTACCACCGGGCCCGCTTCGACGGGGACGTGACGGCCGCCGCCGCGCGGCTCGCCGGCACGTTCGCCTTCCAAAGCCCGCTGATGAGCTCCGGCGACGCCCGTGGCCACCTCGACGAGCTCGCCGCGTTCGTCGGAATCGTCACCGGAGTGCAGATGATCAGCGAGCTCTACGGCGACTCGGAGGCCACGCTCGTCTACGACGTGCACACCGCCACGCCGGTCGGCGTCCAGCGCACCGCCGAGCACTTCCGGCTGCGGGACGGGAAGATCGAGTCCATCACCCTGATCTTCGACGCCACCCGGTGGCATCCGCTGATGGCCGCGCGGGAACAGCGGTGACCGCCCGGGTGCCCGGGTTTGTGGAGACCACGGGCTGAGCTCGAACCCCCGGGCGGCCATCGCCGCGCGAGGTGTACCCGGAGCGGCGGGCGGCAAACGCGGAAGCACGACGGTTCCGGCGGGTTTGCCCCGCGCCGGACCCGGGTAGGCGACGGATCGCGAGGCGGCGAAAGGAATCCGATGGCGGTTGATCCCCGGGCCGGGGCCGTGGCCTGACGTGGGCCGCGCGGAATACCTGCTCGTCCTCGGCGCGTGCGTGCTGGTCACGCTGCCGCTGGAACTGGCGGGCGCCCGGGTGTACCGCAGGCCGGCCCGGCTGGCGCGGGCGGTGCTGCCGGTGGCCGTCGTGTTCCTGGCGTGGGACGCCCTGGCCATCGCCGCCGGGGTCTGGCACTTCGACCCGGCGTTCGTCACCGGGCTGCGCGTCCCGTTCGGGATTCCGCTCGAAGAGGTCCTCTTCTTCGCGGTGGTCCCGATCTGTGGCGTGCTCACCTACGAAGGGGTCGAGCTGACCGGGCGGCTGCTGCGGCGGCGCCGGTGATTCCGTGGGGCTACACGGTTCCCGCCGTCGCCGCCGTGCTCGTGGTGGTCGCGGCCGAGCTGGTCCTGCTGCGCACCGGGCTGTTCCGGCGGCCGGCCTACTGGGTCACCATGGCGATCGTCGTGGCGTTCCAGGTGCCGGTGGACGGGTGGCTGACCAAGCTGTCGGCGCCGATCGTCCGGTACGCCCCCGGCGGCATCACCGGCTGGCGGTTCCCGTGGGACATCCCGGTCGAAGACTTCCTGTTCGGCTACGCCCTCGTCACCGCGGTGCTCCTGCTGTGGGAACGCGGAAAGCGGTGAAAGTCCCGCTTCCGCCCAGCGGAGGTCCGAGGGGGGTCGACCTGCGAGCGGAAACGGGAGACTGAGGCCGGTACGGGGGTCGCCTCGCGGCGAAAGGCACAACACGGCTCCTACTTGCTAGGTATTCCGTGAAGGCAAGGGGTGAGGCCCGGGGACACCGCCGTACCGACACTCTCTACAACGTCGCGCCCGCGCCGATGTTCCGGCCGCCGGACGTGACGTACGTCGCTCAGTGGTCACTCCGGCCGCCGGATCACCGTCACGCCAAAGCGAACCGCTCCGCGAACGCCGTCATCTCCTCGTGCGCCCGGCCGGGCTCGGCCGTCGTGGGCGTCACGACGATCCGGGTCACCCCCTGCGCGGCCAGCGCATCGACGTCCTTTGTGGACATACCGAGCGAGCCCCACCGCGTGTACTGGACGGCTTCGGGATCGCGGCCCGCTTCGATCGCCGAGGTCCGGACCAGCTCGAACTGGCGGCGCCGCTCGTCCGGCGGCAGCATGCCGCCCGGGAACCAGCCGTCGCCGCGTCGCCCGGCACGCCGTGCCGCGGCCGCGCTGGAACCGCCGACGTGGACGGGCAGTTCCCGGACACCCAACGGCTTCGGGAACACGCAGGCGTCGTCGAAGGCGTAGAACTCGCCGTCGAAGCTGACGCCCTCCTCCCCGCCCGCCCACAGCAACCGCAGGACGTCGATCGCCTCGTCCGCCCGGCGGCCGCGGGTCGCGAAGTCGACGCCGGCCGCCTTCGCTTCGCGGGGCAGCGCGCCGACGCCCACTGTGAGCAGCCGCATGCGGCCGCCGGAGAGCACGTCGACGGTCGCCAGCCGCTTGGCCAGCACCACGGGATGGTGGTACGGCAGCAGCAGGACGCCGGTGCCGAGCAGGATGCGCCGCGTGACCGCGGCGGCGAAGCTCAGGCACTCCAGCGGATCCGCGTAGGGCAGCGACGGCGGCAGCTCCATCGGCCCGATCTTCGCGCCCGGGTACAGCGCGACGTGTTCCGGCAGGGACAACGACTCGAACCCACACTCCTCCGCGTGCCGCGCGAACGCCGTGAGCCGCTCCGGGTCGGCGCCGAACGCAGGGGTGCTGTAACTGATCCCGAACTTCACGCCGCCGAAGCTAGACTTTGACGCCGACGTCAAGGCAACTCCGGTTCACCCCGTCCGCGCCCGCAGATGCGCCCGCTCGCCGTACCGCCCGAAGAGGATGAGCAGCTCGACCGCCTTCCCGTCGGCGCTGCCGAGCCAGTGCGGGAGGGTCGTGTCGAACTCCGCCGCCTCCCCCGGCGGCAGCACCAGGTCTTGCTCGCCGAGGACCAGCCACAGCCGCCCGTGCAGCACGTAGAGCCACTCGTGGCCTTCGTGCGTCTTGTGGTCCGGGTCGAGCGGGCGGCCGGTGCCCGGGATGATCATCTTGTACGCCTGCATGCCGCCCGGACGGCGGGACAGCGGCACGAACGTCATGCCGTGGCGGTGGATCGGCGTCAGGTGGACGCGGGGGTCGCCGGTCCGCGGCGCGCCGACCAGGTCGTCCAGCGGGACGTCGTACGCGCGGGCCAGCGGCAGCAGCAGTTCCAGGCTGGCCCGCCGCAGCCCGCTTTCCAGCCGCGACAGCGTGCTCTCCGACACCCCGGTCGTGGCGGCGAGCTCGGCCAGCGTCATCCCGCAGTGCCGCCGCAGCGCCCGCAGCCGGGGGCCGACGGCGTGCAGCACGTCCTCGAAGTCGTCGCTCACTCCGTCATCTTGCCGGAACCGCAAGAAAGCGTGCCGGAATCGCGGACGCCGGGTGAAGGTGGCGGAGACCCGACCTCAGGAGGACTCGCATGCCCGCCACCCGCCGACGCCGTGACACCCCGCCCCCGCGCACCGGCGCGGACGAGAAGGCCGTGTTGCGCGGGTTTCTCGGCTACCTGCGGGACGCGGTGGCCGCCAAGGCCGAAGGCGTCCCGGAACCGGCGGTGCGCACCCCCGGCGTGCCGTCCGGGACGTCGCTGCTGGGCCTGGTCCGGCACCTGACCGCGGTCGAGCGGTTCACCTTCCTCGGGGAAGCCCCGGCCGGCTGGCCCGGCACGTTCCGGCCCCGCCCGGACGAGACCGCCGCCTCGGTCCTGGCCGGCTACCGGGCCGCCTGCGCCGAGGCGGACGCGGTCATCGACGCCTGCACGGACCTCGCGCAACCGGTGCGCCGTGGTGGCCCGTCGATGCGCTGGGCCCTGGTCCACCTGATCGAGGAGACCGGCAGGCACGCCGGGCACGCCGACATCCTCCGCGAGCTGGCCGACGGCAGCACCGGCCGCTGACCTGGCACGATCCGCCCGGATGCGGTACCGGTGCCGCATCCGGCCGCCACCGCCGCGGTCGCCACCGCGAGCACGCCCGTCCGAACATTGCGCATTTTCGCCTCCTGGGCGGGATTCGCTGGTGAATCCACTGTGGAACGACGGTGGGAAGCGGAATTCCAGCGCGCGGACCGGACCGGGGAAAGATTCCGCCAAGACGTCCGCGCCCGTTCATTCTGCGAATCGTCCGGAACGGTGCTATTCGATCACTATGAGCGAATCACCGAACTACCCGAACTATCCGGACGACGCCGGCGCCGCGGCTTCCGCCGGCCCGGTGGCCGCCCCGGCGCGGCCCGGCACGATCGAGGGCGCCTTCTGGGCTTTCGTCGCCTCGACCGTCCTCGGGCTGGCCGGCGGCCTGCTGCTGTTCGTCAACTGGGACGCGCTGGCCGACACCCTGCGCACCGCGAACAGACAGCGCGGCGGCACCCTCACCGACGCGCAGATCGACCAGGCCGCGACCATCACGCTGGTCGTCACCGTGGTGATCGTGGTCCTCATCGCCGCGCTCTACCTGCTGTTCGCCTTCAAGCTGCGCGCGGGCCGCAACTGGGCGCGCATCGTGCTCACGGTGCTCACCGCCCTGCACGTGATCTCGCTGCTGACCGCCCAGGACACGGTCTTCGGGTACCTCGCCGCGCTCGCCGCCGTCGTGGGTGTCGTGCTGTCGTTCACCGGCCCGTCGAACGCCTACATCGCGGCAGCGGGCCGGCCCCGCTGACGACCGGCCCCGAGCGGCCCGAACCGGTGCCGGGGCGTTCGGGGCCGCAGTCCCTCGATCGTGTTTCGCCAGGCGGCGGAGGGGGAAGCCCCGCGAGGCGGTTGGCTCTCAAGGAGGTTGTCATGGCGGCAACACCCGTACCGGCGTCGTCCGGGGTACGGACACTGATCCCGGCACGCATCGACCGGTTGCCCTGGTCGCGGTTCCACACCCGGATGGTGGTCGCGCTCGGCGTGGCGTGGATCCTCGACGGCCTGGAAATCACGGTGGCCAGCGCGGTCGCCGACACGCTCACCAAACCCGAGACGCTGCACATGTCGTCGGCCGCGGTGGGGTTGCTCGCGACGATCTACCTCGCCGGTGAGGTGGTCGGCGCGCTGTTCTTCGGCAGCCTGTCCGACAAGCTGGGGCGCCGGAACCTGTTCATGCTCACCCTGGCCGTCTACCTCGTCGGCAGCGGGCTGACCGCGCTGACGCTCGGCAACGGCGCCGGCTGGGTCATCTTCCTGTACGCGACCCGGTTCGTCGCCGGCATGGGCATCGGCGGCGAGTACGCCGCGATCAACTCCGCGATCGACGAGCTGATCCCGGCCCGTTTCCGTGGCCGCGTCGACATCGCCGTCAACGGCACCTACTGGGCAGGGGCCGTGCTGGGCACGATCGGCACGTACATCCTGCTGAACCGGATGGACCTGTCGCTGGGCTGGCGGCTGGGCTTCCTGATCGGCCCGGTGCTCGGGCTGGTGATCCTGCTGGTGCGGCGGCACCTGCCGGAGAGCCCGCGGTGGCAGATCATGCACGGCAAGGCCGACGCCGCCGAGGAGTCGATCGCCCAGATCGAGCACGAAGTGGAGGAGGCGGGCCGCAGCCTGCCGCCGGTCGACGAGAAGAAGGCGATCGAGGTGACGCCGGCCGAGCAGATCGGGTACGTCGCCCTGGCGAGGGTGCTGTTCCGCGACTACCCGTCGCGGGCGGTCCTGGGCGCCTCGCTGATGATCAGCCAGTCGTTCCTGTACAACGCGATCTTCTTCACCTACACGCTGGTGCTGGGCAAGTTCTACGGGGTTTCGTCGGCGGCCACGCCGATCTACCTGATCGCGTTCGCGGTGGGCAACCTGGTCGGCCCGTTCACCATCGGCCACCTGTTCGACACCCTCGGGCGGCGGAAGATGATCTCCGGCACGTACGTCGTGTCCGGCGTCCTGCTGGCCGTCACGGCGGGGCTGTTCTACGCCGGGTGGCTGAACGCGATCACGCAGACCATCGCGTGGTGCGTGATCTTCTTCTTCGCCTCGGCGGGCGCGAGCGCGGGCTACCTGACGGTGAGCGAAATCTTCCCGCTGGAGGTGCGGGCGAAGGCGATCGCGGTGTTCTTCGCGATCGCGCAGTGCTTCGGCGCACTGGGACCGGTGATCTACGGCGCGCTCATCGGCACCGGCGACCACCCGGTCCGCCTGTTCATCGGCTACCTGATCGGCGCGGCCGTCATGATCGCCGGCGGCCTGGTCGCGCGGTTCCTCGCCGTGGACGCGGAAGGCAAGTCCCTGGAGGACATCGCCCAGCCGCTGGCCGCCGCCGGCCGCCGCGGCCGCACCCGCGCGGAAGGCGCGTCTTCGCCGTTCTCCACCTGACCCCTGGACGAAGTGTCATGAACGACTCTTTCCTGTCGTCGGATGACAGGAAAGAGTCGTTCATGACGTCCGGCCGTTTAGGCTCGGCAGACCCTGGGTAGACGCCGGTTCGGAAGCGGCCGCCGGGTCGCGATCGGGAGGTGACATGGGACCACGGAAGTGGCTCGAATCCTGGCCCGTGTACCGCCAGCTGACCGGCACCGACCCGCTCGGGCGGGGCAAGGCGGCGGAGTCCCCGCGCTCGGAGGCGCTGATCCCGCGCACGGCGAGCGCCGACCGGGTGGCCCGGTCGGTTTGCCCGTATTGCGCCGTCGGGTGCGGGCAGCAGGTGTACGTCAAGGACGAGCGCGTCGTCCAGATCGAAGGCGACCCGCACAGCCCGATCTCCCGCGGCCGCCTGTGCCCCAAGGGTTCGGCGAGCAAGCAGCTGGTCACCGGGCCGCAGCGCGAGCTGAAGGTCCGGTACCGCGCCCCCTACGCGACCGAGTGGACCGACCTGGACCTCGGCACGGCGATGGAGATGGTCGCCGACCGCGTCCTGGACGCCCGGCGCAAGGGCTGGCAGGAGACCGACTCTCGCGGCGCGCCGCTGCGGCGCACCATGGGCATCGCGAGCCTCGGCGGCGCCACCCTGGACAACGAAGAGAACTACCTGATCAAGAAGCTCTTCACCGCGCTCGGGGCGATCCAGATCGAGAACCAGGCCCGGATTTGACACTCCGCCACGGTTCCCGGTCTGGGGACCTCCTTCGGTCGCGGCGGTGCGACGGACTACCAGCAGGACCTGCAGAACTCCGACTGCGTGGTCATCATGGGCTCGAACATGGCCGAAGCGCACCCGGTGGGGTTCCAGTGGGTGATGGAGGCGAAGGCCCGCGGGGCCGAGGTCTTCCACATCGACCCGCGCTTCACCCGGACGAGCGCGCTCGCCGACGCCCACGTGCCGCTGCGCGCCGGTACCGACATCGCGTTCCTCGGCGGGGTGATCCACCACATCCTGAGCAACGACCTGGACTTCCGGGAGTACGTGGTCGCCTACACCAACGCCTCCTTCCTGGTTTCCGAGGACTACCGCGACACCGAGGACCTCGACGGCCTCTTCAGCGGCTACGACGAGGCCAAGGCCGCCTACGACCCGTCGACCTGGCACTACGAGAACACCCGGCCGCGCGACACCGCGCACGGCAAGGAGACCTCGGCGTCCGACCAGCACGGCTCCGGCGGCCCGGTGCTCGAAGGCGGCAGCGAGGAGATCGCCGCCGACCCGACGCTGCAGCACCCGCGGTGCGTGTTCCAGATCCTCAAGCGCCACTTCGCCCGCTACACCCCGGAGATGGTCGAGGCCACCTGCGGGACGCCGAAGGAGCTCTTCCAGCGGGTCTGTGACGCGTGGACGCGCAACTCGGGCCGTGAGCGCACCGCCGCGCTCGTCTACAGCGTGGGCTGGACCCAGCACAGCGTCGGGGCGCAGTACATCCGGGCGGGCTCGATCATCCAGCTGCTGCTGGGCAACATCGGCCGTCCCGGCGGCGGGGTGTTCGCGCTGCGCGGGCACGCCAGCATCCAGGGCTCGACCGACATCCCGACGCTGTTCAACCTGCTGCCCGGCTACCTGCCGATGCCCACCCCGCAGCACACGACGCTCGACGAGTACCTCGAATGCGTCCACGGGGACAAGCAGAAGGGCTTCTGGCGCAACGCCGACGCCTACACCGTGTCGCTGCTGAAGGAGTACTGGGGCGAGAAGGCCACGCCGGACAACGACTTCTGCTTCGGTTACCTGCCGCGGATCAACGGCGACCACGGCACCTACCGCACCGTGCTGGACATGGTCGACGGCAAGGTGTCCGGCTACTTCCTGCTCGGGCAGAACCCCGCCGTCGGGTCCGCGCACGGCCGCCTGCAGCGGCTCGGCATGGCCAACCTCGACTGGCTGGTCGTCCGCGACCTGACGATGATCGAGAGCGCCACCTTCTGGAAGGACGCGCCGGAGATCGAGACCGGCGAGATCGTGCCGGAGCAGTGCCGCACCGAGGTGTTCTTCTTCCCCGCCGCCTCGCACGTGGAGAAGGAAGGGACGTTCACCCAGACCCAGCGCATGCTGCAGTGGCGGGAGAAGGCCGTCGAGCCGTCCGGCGACCAGCGGTCGGAGCTGTGGTTCTTCCACCACCTCGGGCGGCTGGTCCGGGAGCGGCTGGCGGGCTCGGAAGACGAGCGCGACCGGCCGGTGCTCGACCTCGCCTGGGACTACGAAGTGCACGGCGACGAACCGTCCGCCGAAGACGTCCTGCGGCGGATCAACGGCCAGGACCTGGCCACCGGCAAGGAGCTCTCGGGCTACCTCGAGCTCAAGGCCGACGGCAGCACCTCCTGCGGGTGCTGGATCTACAGCGGCGTCTACGCCGACGGCGTCAACCAGGCCGCCCGCCGGAAGTCGCGGTTCGACCAGGACTTCTACGCCCTCGAGTGGGGCTGGGTGTGGCCGCTGAACCGGCGGGTGCTCTACAACCGCGCGTCCGCCGACCCCGCCGGGCGGCCGTGGAGCGAGCGCAAGGCTCTGATCTGGTGGGACGCGGACAAGGGCGAATGGACCGGCCACGACGTCCCCGACTTCGAAAAGACCAAGCCGCCGGACCACGTCCCGCCGCCGGACGCCGTCGGCCCGGCCGCGCTGCGCGGCGACGACCCGTTCATCATGCAGTCGGACGGCAAGGCGTGGCTGTTCGCCCCGACGGGACTGGCCGACGGCCCGCTGCCGACGCACTACGAGCCGCACGAATCGCCGTTCCGCAACCCCTTCTACACCCAGCAGGGCAACCCGGCGCGGAAGGTCTACGGCCGCCGGGACAACCCGTCCCACCCGTCGCCGCCCGAGGAAGGCGGCGAGGTGTTCCCGTTCGTGTTCACCGCCGCGCGGCTGACCGAGCACCACACCGCCGGCGGCATGAGCCGGACGCTGCCGTACCTGTCGGAGCTGCAGCCGGACCTGTTCGTCGAGGTCTCCCCCGAGCTGGCGAAGCTGCGCGGGCTTTCGCACCTGGGCTGGGCGCACGTCGTCACGGCGCGGGCGGCCGTCGAGGCGCGGGTGTTCGTCACCGACCGGATGGCGCCGCTGCGGGTGCAGGACCGGGTCGTGCACCAGGTGTGGATGCCCTACCACTGGGGCAGCTCCGGGCTGGTGTCCCGCGACGTCGTCAACGACCTGTTCGGCGTGGTGCTGGACCCGAACGTCTTCATCCAGGAGAGCAAGGTCGCCACCTGTGACGTCCGCCCCGGGCGGCGGCCGCGCGGTGCCGAGCTGCTCGCGTTGCTCGAGCAGTACCGCGCGCGGGCGGGCATCACGCCGGAAACGGGTACCCGGGTCGCCACCACGCACGGCACCGAGCACGTCGAACCCGGCCACGCCACGGAGGACGGATCATGACGATCGAGAACCGGCTTTCCGGGCCGCTGCCGGACGTCGCCGCCGAAGCCGGGCACACCGGGCACCCGCCGCGTGTCGGGTTCTTCACCGACACGTCGGTGTGCATCGGCTGCAAGGCCTGCGAAGTCGCCTGCAAGGAGTGGAACAACGTCCCCGAAGACGGGCTCGACCTGCTCGGGATGTCGTTCGACAACACGGGCGCGCTGGGCGCGAACTCGTGGCGGCACGTGGCCTTCGTCGAGCAGCAGCGGCCGCTCGGCGGGCAGTCGCCGGGGCTCGAAGGGCTGCCGACCGGGCCGTCCGGGATCGACGTGACCACCGCCTTCGTCGCCGACGAGCTGCGGGACGCGCCGCGTGGCGGTGGCGAGCTGGGCACCTCTCCCCGGCCGCGGGCGCCGGAGGACCTCGGGATGCCGTCGTTCGACCTGCCGGGCGCGCAGACCGGCGCCGAGGGCCGCACCGACTTCCGCTGGCTGATGGCGTCGGACGTCTGCAAGCACTGCACGCACGCGGGCTGCCTCGACGTGTGCCCGACCGGCGCGCTGTTCCGCACCGAGTTCGGCACGGTCGTGGTGCAGCAGGACATCTGCAACGGCTGCGGCTACTGCGTTTCGGGCTGCCCGTACGGGGTCATCGACCGGCGCCCGGGCGACGGGCGGGCGCAGAAGTGCACGCTCTGCTACGACCGGCTCCACGACGGCCTCGAACCGGCGTGCGCCAAGGCCTGCCCCACCGACTCGATCCAGTTCGGCGAGCTCGACGAGCTGCGCGAGCGGGCCGCCCGCCGCATCGAGGAGCTGCACGAGCGCGGCGTCACCGAGGCCCGGCTCTACGGCCACGACCCCGCCGACGGGGTGGGCGGCAACGGCGCGTTCTTCCTGCTGCTCGACGAACCCGAGGTCTACGGGCTCCCGCCGGATCCCGTGGTGCCGACCCGTGAGCTGCCCGCGATGTGGAAGTACGCCGGGATGGCCGCGTCGGCGCTGCTCGCGGCCGCGGTCGCGGCGTTCGGAAGGAAGCGCCGGTGACCCCGCGCGAGCCGCGCAGCGACGCTCGGCACGCGAAGACCTTCGGCCGCCGCAAGCGCCGCTCCCGCGAAGAGCTGATGGTGCCCCCGGCCGAGTTCCGGTCCTACTACGGCCGTCCGGTGCTCAAGCCGCCGGTGTGGGAGTGGAAGGTGCCGGCGTACCTGTTCACCGGCGGGCTCGCGGCGGGCACCTCGCTGCTGGCCGCCGGCGCCGACCTCACCGGACGGCCGGCCCTGCGCCGGGCCGGCCGGACGGGTTCCCTCGCCGCGCTCCTGGCGAGTGGGTACCTGCTCGTCGCCGACCTCGGGCGGCCGGAACGGTTCCACCACATGCTGCGCGTCGCGAAACCGACGTCGCCGATGAGCGTGGGCACCTGGATCCTCACCGCTTTCGGGCCCGGCGTGGGCCTCGCCGCGGTCGCCGAGGTGCTGCCGTCCGGGCTGCGCCGCACGTTGCCCGGCAGGCTCCTGCGCGCGGCCGCCCGGCCGGCCGGGCTCGCTTCGGCGGTCGTCGCCCCGGCCGTCGCGTCCTACACGGCCGTGCTGCTGTCGCAGACCGCCGTTCCGGCCTGGCACGAAGCGCACGCGCCGCTGCCGTTCGTCTTCACCGGCTCGGCGGCCGCGAGCTCCGGCGGCTTCGCGATGGCCCTGGTGCCGGTGGCCGAAGCGGGTCCCGCCCGCGCGCTGGCCGCCTTCGGCGCGGCGACCGAGCTGGTGGCTTCGAAGGTGCTGGAAAAGCGGCTCGGGCTCGCGGCGGAGGCCTACACCACCGGCAAAGCGCACCGCCTGCGGAAGTGGTCCGAACGGCTGACCGTCGCCGGCCTGGCCGGGACACTGCTCGGCCACCGTGGCCGCGCGATCTCGGTGGCCGCGGGAACGGCGCTGTTCGCCGGGAGCGCGCTGCAGCGGTTCGGGGTGTTCGAGGCGGGCGTCGCGTCCACAAAGGACCCCAAGTACGTGGTGACGCCGCAGCGGGAGCGGCTGGAGAACCGGTGACGGGTCAGCGGCCCGGCGCATCGCTCGTGGCGGCCAGCAGCGCGTCCCGCTGACGCCGCCCGAGCCCGCCGATCCGCCGCCGCTCGTCGATCCTCAACCGCGCCAGCAGCTCACGCGCGGCGACGTCACCGAACCCCGGCAGCGACCGCGCCAGCCGCAGGACGCGCGTCTGCCGGACCACCGGGTCGCCCGCGTCGGCCCGCGCCAGCACCTGGGCGACCGTGACGTCGCCGTTCCGCAGCGCGCCCAGCAGCTCGGCCCGCACGAGGCGCGCCTCGGCCGCCTTCTCGCGCGCCAGCCGCCGCCGCTCGTCGGTCAGCTCCGGCCTGGACGGCATCTCCCCCGGATCCTCCATCGCCGGCTCACGATCAGGGGTGGTGGCGCACCGGTCCGGCGCGCAGGTCCGGAACGTCCGCCTTCCGGCCGGGGTGACGGCGGACCGGCACCGGGACCCCGCGCGTGCGGCGGCGGTCGAACTCGGCGCGCCGCCGGGGGTCGCGCAGCAGTTCGTAAGCGGCTACGACCGCGGCGAACCGGTCATCGTCGCCGCCCGGGGCGTCGGGGTGCACTTCCCGGACCCGGCGGCGGAAGGCGGCGGCCAGCTCGCGGTCCGTCGCGGTCGCGGCGACGCCCAGCACGGCGTACGGGTCACGGCGCTCGGGCACGGTGGCTCACCCGCTCCGTGTCAGGGGCGGCGGAGCCGGGGCAGCACGGCCAGCCAGTCCAGTGCGGCGGCGACACTGCCGTGGATCGGCAGCGCCTGCTCCAGCCGCAGGACCCGGAGCGGGCGCAGCACGGCCCGCCGGTCCGTGGCGATGGCGAACGGCACCCCGCTGACGTTGGCTTCCGAAGCGGCGACCAGCAGCTCAGTGATCCCACCCGCCCCGCAGAACGCGACCTCCATGAGGTCCAGGACGAGCGCCCGCGGCGCGAGGTCGATCTCGTCCCCCACGCGGCTCCTGAGCCGGTCGTGCACCGGCAGGTCGATCTCCCCGCGGACGGTGACGACGGTGGCCTCCGCGGTGGCGGTCACCCGCAGGGTCATCACGGACGGAACGTCGACGCGGGATCTCGGCGCGGCGATCTGGTCGAGCACAGGGACCTCCTCGAGCGAGGGGGTGACGCCGGGACCCGGGCACCGGGCCCGCCTCCCGCGTCACCTGCGGACGGGCGCAGGGAACGAGCGGGCGGCTACCGGTTGAACCGCGATGCCCACACGGTACGCCACCCACGCCCGCCGGCGGCCACTCCCACGCCGCCTGCCGGTCACCCGGACACCGGTCCCACCCGGCCGGGTCACGACGTCCCACCGGCCGCGACACCGCGCTATCGCCCCACCACCCGACCGGCTTACGACGTCCCGGCAAGCCACAGCGCGGCGACGTCGCAGACAGGCCGGCCCGGGTCACCAGTGGCTGCGAAAGCCGCCCACGCGCCCAAAGCTCGTCGCGCACGCTCGCCGCGGCCACGCCCACCCTCGAGGAGGGGCGGCGCACATCCGGGCCACGATGGAGAACGCCGGCGCCGGACTGCCGACCGGTCGACAACGCGCGCCGGAATCCCGGCCACGGTGAATCCGTCGAACCCGGGCACCGGCGCGGCCCAATGTTCGGAATACAAATCGGCCGTCGAACGCATCGATTCCGATAACGGTTGCCACCGAAGCCCCACGCGAAGCCGATCATCTGCTAAAAAGCAGAGCGTTTTGGCAGTCGTCGACCGGCGCAGGGGTATGGGTGGCTTTCGAGGAACAGCTCGTCAACGGGCGGTACCGGCTTCTGGGGCAGCTCGGCCGGGGCGCGACGAGCCTGGTGTGGCGGGCCAAGGACGAGCGGCTGGACCGCGTGGTGGCGGTCAAGCAGTTCCTGCGGGAGCCGGCGACCGACCCGGGCAAGGTCGCCGAAACCTGCGACCGCGCACTGCGTGAGGCGCGGCTGGCTTCCCGGCTGCGGCACCCGAACGCCGTCGCGGTGTACGACGTGTTCGAAGACGCCGGCTCGATGTACCTGGTCATGGAGTACGTGCCCGCCAAGTCGCTGACCGACGTGCTCGTCGAACGGGGACCGCTGCCGCGGTGCGACGTGCTCCGGCTCGGGCGGCAGGTCGCCGCCGCACTGGCCGCCGCGCACGGGGACTGGATCCTGCACCGGGACGTGACGCCGAACAACGTGCTCGTCACCGGCGACGGCACGGCCCGGATCACCGACTTCGGGGTGTCGCGCGCGCTCGGCGAGCACCCGGCCGCCGAGGATGACGTCGTCGTCGGCACCCTTCCCTACCTGGCCCCGGAGGTCGCCCGGGGCGGCGAAGCGGGCCTGCCGTCGGACGTCTATTCCCTCGGCGCCACGCTCTACACCGCCCTGGAGGGCACTCCGCCGTTCGGCACCAGCGACGACCCGATCACCCTGCTCCGGCGGATCACCGAAAACCAGCTCGCCCCGCCCGCCCACGGCGGCCCGCTCACCGGCGTGCTGATGCGGATGCTCGAACGCGACCCCGCCGCGCGCCCGTCGATGCAGGAGGCGGTGGAGCTGCTGGCCGCGGTCGGGCGGCCGGCCGTCGCGGACGTCCCCCGGCGGTCCCGGCTGCGCCGCGTCGCCGTGTCCGGCCTCGCCGTGAGCTTGACCTGCGCCGGCGTGGTGGCCGGCGTGGCCCTCACCGACGGGCCCGAGACCACCGCGGCGCCCATCCAGTACCCGGCCACGACGGTCACCGCGGACCACACCGTCCGCAGCACCACGACCGCGGCCGTGGCGACCCGGCTCCTGGCCGGCGAAGCGCCGCCGGCGCCGGCGGCGACGCCGACGTCAGCCCCCGCCATCGAACCGGCCCGCGGCGGGTGCACCGCGCACTACCGGGTGACGAGCACCTGGCCGGACGGGGCGCAGGCGGAGGTGACCGTCCACAACGACCGGACGACACGCCTGAACGGCTGGACGGTGACGTGGATGCTGCCCGCCGGCACGGGTATCCGGGACCTCTGGAACGGCACGCTGACCCAGGCCGGCTCGTCGGCGACCGTCACGGACGCGGGCTGGAACGCCTTGGTCGAACCGGGCGCGTCGGCCACGTTCGGGCTGAACGAAACCCGCACCGGCGGCAGTCCCGCGGTCCCGGTCGTCAGCTGCCGGACGAACTGAGCGGCGCCGATACCGTTATCGTTCCGACACAACCGGATCGGTCTTTTTTCCGTAGCCGGTCAAAACCATTCCCGGATCCGGAGCGAAATCGTCGAACGCTATTCCGTATCCCCCACCCAGGTGAGTGATTCCCGCCGGTTCGCCGAACTCGGCTCCGGAACCGGCCGTGTTCCCCGATGACGGCACACCGGCCGAGGGGAGCTTGTTCGTGTACGAAGGGGCAGTGATCGCCGACCGCTATCGCGTACTCGGCCGGGCGGGTCACGGCGCGATGGGGGCCGTCTGGCGGGCGAAGGACGAACGGCTCGGCCGCGTGGTCGCGATCAAGCAGCTCTTCCCGGAGTCCCCCGCCGACCCGGCGGCCGGGGAGCGCACCCGCGAGCGGACGATCCGGGAGGCCCGCGTCGCCGCCCGCCTGCGCCACCCGCACGCGGTCGTCGTGTACGACGTCGTCGAAGACGAGTCCATGTCGTACATCGCGATGGAGTACCTGCCGTCCCGCACGCTCACCGAGCTCCTCGAACAGCAGGGCCCGCTGGTGCCGGAATACGCGGCGGAGCTGGGCAGCCAGCTCGCCTCGGCACTGGCCGCGGCACACGCGGAAGGCGTGGTGCACCGCGACATCAGTCCCAACAACGTCCTCGTCACCACCGACGGCGCGGCGAAGATCACCGACTTCGGGGTGGCACACGCACGCGGGGAGGGCAGCGCCACCGGACGCGGGCTGGTCGTCGGCACGCCGGCCTACCTGGCCCCGGAGGTCGCCGACGGCGCCGAACCCGGCTTCCCCTCCGACGTCTACTCGCTCGGCGCGACGCTCTACACCGCGCTCGAAGGGCGGCCGCCGTTCGGCACCGACGACAACCAGCTGGCCCTGCTCAAACGCGTCGGCAGCGGCGAGATCATCCCGCCGCGCACCAGCGGCCCGGCCATCGACATCGTCCTCCGGCTCCTCCACACCGACCCGGCCGCCCGGCCCACGATGGCCGAGGCCGCCCGGCTGTTCACCCGCTGCACCCTCCCGGGGCCCGCCCTGCCGAGCACGCCCCGGGCACCCGAGCCCGGGCCCGAGCCGGCCCGTCGCCGCCGCTCCCGGCTGGTCTTCGCCGGCGCGGCGCTGGTCCTGACCGCGGCCGCGATCGTGGCGGCGACGTCGATCCCGCCGCGCCGGGAACCGGCGAGCGCCCCGGCCCAGCTCGCTTCGGCGCCGTCCGCCACGGCGTTCACGTCCGTTGTGGCCGGTCCGCCGGCCTGCGCCGCGCGCTACCAGGTCGTGAAGTCCTGGGACGGCGGGTTCCAGGGCCTGGTGACCGTCCGCAACAGCGGGCGCGCCGGTCTCGCCGGGTGGACGGTCAGCTGGGCGAACCCGGCCGGGACGAGCATCGACGACCTCTGGAACGGCACGCTGGTGCGGACCGGGACCACCTCGGCGATCACCAGCGCCGAGTGGAACGCGGTGCTGCGGCCCGGCGAATCGACCACCTTCGGCTTCATCGCCCTGGCCCGCGGCGGCCGCCGCGGGATACCCGTGACCGACTGCCGCCCGGCGGGCTGAATCGCGATGCGGACGTTCTTCCGCAATCCGACGAAGGTGGCTTGACCAGCGCCGTTGACGGGCATTATGGTCAGCCTTCCCCTCGATCTTGTTAACGCTAACTCCCGGCCGGACAACGGACCGGACAATGGGTACCGAGAAAGTGCTCCACAATGACGAACTCCCGCGACGCGGCGGACGAACCTTCCGGCGCCGGCCGTGGCGCGGTGACGATCACCGACGTGGCGAACGCCGCCGGTGTCTCGGCGAGCACGGTGTCCTACGTGATCACCGGGAAGCGGACGATCTCCGCGGCGACGAGACGGCGGGTCGAGGAGACCATCCGCACCCTCGGCTACCGGCGCCGCGCCGGCTCGCCCACCACCCGCGCCGGAGTTCTCGCGGTGGCGGTGCCGCTGCACGGCGACCGGCACCCGGGGGTGGAGATGGAGTTCTTCGCCGCGGCCGCGGGCGCCGCCCGCGAGCTCGGCTTCGACCTGCTCCTGGTCACCGACGACGAAGGCACGTCCGGCCTGCACCGGGTGACGTCGGCCGCGCTGGCCGACGCGGTGATCGTGCTGGACGCCGGTGACGACGACCCGCGGGTGCCCGTGCTGCTCGCCTCGGGCCGCCCCGCGGTGCTGGTCGGCGCACCCGGACGGCACCACGGCCTGGCTTCGGTGACGCTCGACTGCACGCCGGCCGGTCAGGCCTGCGCCACCCACCTCGCCGACCTCGGCCACCGCTCGATCGCCCACCTCGAGCCGTCGGCCGCGCCGCCGGGTCGCCGGGCGGGGTACCTGACGGACTTCGCCGAAGGCTTCCGCATCACCGCCGCCCGGCGCGGCGTGCGCGTGGTTTCCCGGCCGTGCGCGCCGGCGGCCGAAGACGTCGGCCGTTGCCTGGACGACGTCCTCACCGCCGGCGACGTGACCGCGCTGGTCGTCCACGACGAGGCGGCCCTGCCCCCGGTCCTGGCGGCGCTTAGGGACCGTGGGCTGCGGGTCCCCGCCGACGTCTCCGTCGTGGCCGTGTGCTCGGACACCGTGGCCCGGCACCAGCCGATCCGGCCGGCCGCGGTGGTGATCCCGGCCCGCGAGCTGGGCGCGCTGGCCGTCGAACTGGCGGTGCGCCGGCTCGACGGTTCCGCGGCAGGCCCGGAAGCCGTCACCCCGTCCTTCGTCCCCGGCGAAAGCACCGCGGCCGCCGTTCGTTGAAAGCGCTTCCCCGCACCGCGGGCCGTCCGGAACAATTAGGCCGATCCACCGAACCCATTGCGCCTGCCGGCCGTATTTCCCAGTGAGGCCGACGACGCGGACGGGGGAATACCGGTGGCAGCGAAAAAGGCAGTCCTGGCCGGGCGGTACCACCTGCTCGACCCGCTCGGCGACGGTCCCGCGGGCACGGTGTGGCGGGCCCGCGACGAGCTGCTCGACCGGTTCGTCACCGTCAAGCGGCTGCCGCCCGGCTGCCCGTTCGACGCGGCCCACTCGGACCGCGTCCGGGCCAAGGCGATCCGCGAAGCGCGCGTGGCGATCCGGCTGCGGCACCCGCACGCGGTGGTCGTGCACGACGTCTTCGAGCAGGACATCACCCCGTACGTCGTGACGGAGTACCAGGCGACCCGGACGCTGGCCGACCTCCTCGAACGGCACGGGAGCTTCCCGGCGGACCGCGTCGCGGCGCTCGGCGCCCAGCTGGCTTCGGCGCTGGCGGCCGCGCACGCCGGTGGCATCCTGCACCGCGGGATCGGACCGGACCGGGTGCTGGTCACCGCGGACGGGACGGCGAAGATCGACGGCTTCGGGCTGGGGGACGGCCCGTTCCCCGCCCCGGAGGCGGCCGCGGGCGCGTCCCCGGCGTGTCCCGCGGACGTCTTCTCCCTCGGCGCCACCCTCTACTTCGCCCTCGAAGGGCGGCCGCCCGGCACCGGCGTGCCGCCGTCGGCCGGCGGGCCGGTCCTCGACGCCGTGCTCGCCCTGCTGCGGCACGAGCCGGCGGCCCGGCCGACGATGGCCGAGGCGGAACGGACGCTCACCGGCCTCGCCGTGGCCCGTCCGCTCGCGGAGCTCCGGGCCCGGGACACACACGCCCGCACGCGCGCCCTGGTGACCGGCACCGTGCTCGTCGTCGCCCTCGGCACGGCGGTGACGGCCCACGCCGCCCTCCGCCGCCTCGCCCTCCGCTTCACGACCCAGCCGCAAAGGTGACTACGTCGTCGGCCTGTAATAGCTGCCGTACGGCTGGTAAAACGTCGGGTCGATCGCCGAAGGCGGCGCGTCCACCGTTTCGGTGACCGTGCGGGTGCCGACGAACGTGATCGGCACCGATACCGCGGGCTGGTTCGCCGGCACCCGTTCCGGATCGTCGCTCACCGCGAACGAAATCAGTGCGAACGCGCTCAGCACGGTCACCACCGCCGCGCCCGCCACCAGCCACCTCGTGAAGACATCCGGCTGTGCGCGGCCCTTTTCCAGCGCATCGGGTGGCGGGGAATTCTCCGCGCGCACCCGCTGAATCAATTCCTGAACCGAAATCTGCTGCCTGGCCGTGGCCCCCGTCGGGCGCGTCAACCGAACCACCTCCGATTCCCCACATGCGAAGAGTCGCATGTCCCGTTCGCGGAGAGTAGGAGGTGATCCACTTCTTGTAAATCCCGAGATCGCGATCCGGTCGTTACCATTTCGACACAACCGGATCCGCATTTCGGCCGTACCCCGAGAAAAGCGAGTTCGAATTCGACGATTTCACTCCGCCGCGGGTTCCGGCACCGCTCCGCAGGACTCGCGCACCGCGAGCGTCGGCCAGAGCTGCAGGCGGTGCACGGGCCGCTCGGTCGTGTCGGCGAGCCGGGCCAGCGCGAGCTCGGCGGCCACCGCGCCGAGCCGGTGCTTCGGCGGGCACACCGCGGTCAGCGGCGGGTCCGACGCCGCCGCGACCTCGTCGTCGTAGGAGACCACCGCCAGCTCGCCGGGCACCGCGATGCCGCCGTCGCGGGCCCGTTCGATCAGGCCGATGGCCTCGCGGTCGGCGTGCACGAGCAGGGCGCCGACGCCGGCCCGGCGGCAGCGGTCCAGCAGGGCGTCGTACTCGGCCGCCCAGCCCCGGGAGCCGTAGGCCGGCACGTCGAGGTCCAGCGCCGCGCCGGCGTCCAGGCCCAGTGACGCGATCGTCTCGCGCCAGCCGGTGCGCACGGCCGGGCTGTGCGGGCTGGAGCGCGAGGTGACGAGCCCGACCCCGCGGTGGCCCAGGGAAACCAGGTGGCGGACGGCCAGTCCCGCGCCGAGCGCGTGCGCCGTCGTGGCGGCGTCCAGGGCCAGGGTCGGCAGCTCCGGCGGGGGCAGGCGTTCGACGAGCACCACCGGGACGCTCAGCGTGCCCAGCCAGCGCAGCAGGTCCAGGGCACCGCGGCCGGTGGTGGCCGGCGCGGCCAGCAGCGTCTGCACCCCGCGCTCGAGGAGCTTGGTGATCTGACGGCGGTCCTCCGCCGCGTCGTAGCTGGAGGCGCGCAGGACCAGCCGTCCGCCCGCCGCGGCCACAGTGGACTGGGCGCCCTGGATCACCGTCGGCCAGTAGTACTCCACGGACGGCGCGACCATCCCGACCAGCGCGCCGGGCACGGCCGGGCCGAACACGGCGGCGGGCCGCCCCGGCTCCGGGTGGCCGCCGCGGGGCCGGGTCAGCGTGACCCCGCCGTGCACGCGCGTCAGCAGCCCGCGGTCGGCCAGCTCGGTGACGTCCCGGCGCACGGTGACCGCGGTGACGCCGAGCCGCTCGACCAGCTCGGCGAGCCGGATCGCGCCGTGTTCGCGCACCAGCGAAAGGATCAGCTGGTGCCGTTCGGACGCGAGCATCACCGGACCTGCTCCAGCCGGACCCGGGCCGGGCCCTCGCGCACCAGCAGCGTGAGGCGGCTGAGGTGATCACCCCAGCTCGCCCGCAGCAGGGGGTCGTCCAGCGGCCGCACTTCGAGTTCCGGGGTGGTGTGCCGCGAGTCCCAGCTCAGCCGCAGCACCCGCGTTCCGGCGAGGGACACGAAGGCTTCGCCGTCCCCCAGCTCGACGTCACCCGCGAGGACGTGCCGCAGCCGGACCGGCCGGATGCTGTCGTCGTCCTCCACGAGGACGTACGCCGGCGCGTCGCGGACCAGCCGCACCGACCGGATCCAGCGGGGCACACCCGGATAGGCCCCGGCGAGGTCCGCGGACAACGTGGCCCCGGCCGCGGTGAGGTCCACCCGGACGTCTCGCGCCCCGAAGGTTTCCCCGGGTTCCTGCGTGACGCCCGGCTCGGGCACGTTGTGCCACTCGCCGCGCAACGGCCAGGCCCGGTACCGGTCCGGTCCGAAGCTGTCCGCGGTGTAGGTCGGCTGGCCGACGTCCACCACGACCGGTACTCCGTCGACGGCCACCCAGTAGGACCCGACGTCGAGGTGGTTGTGCCGCTCGCCGTTGTGCCCGGCCTTGACCGCCACGGTCAGCCCGCGCGGAGTGCCCGCCGTCTCCCTGGCCACCAGCACCTGCACCCGCGGCAGCCATTCCTCGCGGGCGAGCCAGGTCCCGCCCGGTTCCGCCTTCCGCCAGTCTTCGTCGAGCAGACCGCTCAGGGCGCGGCCCAGCCCGGCCTGCGGCCACACGAGCCGCCCGCCTTCCCGTGCCCGGCTCACCGCGTGTGCGCGAACCTCGTCGTCGGACAGGCGCTCGCCCCAGCGGTACAGGACGTGCCACGGCTGGGCCGGGGGCAGGCGGGCCGGGGCGTCTCCGGCGTTGACGTACGCGTCGCCACCCAGGTGCATCCGGTGCGGGAAGCGGACCAGTTCGGGCAGCACGGGGAGGTCCCCTGCGTCGGCGAGCAGGTCGAGGCACTCCAGCAGGCGGCAGGCGCCGTGCCACCAGTAGGCGACGCCCTCGTCGATGCCGCCGTCGTCGGGCAGGACCGCGACGTAGTGCTCGAGTCCTTCGGCCACCAGCCGCACCAGCCGTGAGCGCCGCTCTTCGTCGGCCACGAGCAGGAGCGCGGCGGTGAGGACGCCGCTGTGGATCCACGGGTTCCAGTTGTGCGCGTCGCCGTCGAGGCCGAGCCAGTGCCAGTCGCGGACGCGCTCGAACGGCGTCAGGACGCGGACGTCGACCTCGCGCCGCAAACGTCTGCGCAGCCCCGGGGCGCGGAGGTCGAGGTGCGGGCCCAGCACGTGGTCGGCCCAGGCGAACAGGGACGCGACCTCGGCCGCGCCCAGGTCGAGGAACGGGTCGTCGGGATCGGCCAGCACTTCCCCGCGTGCGGACGCGTGCCGGTCGTGCGGTGCCCAGCACCACGTGGTCGCCTCCGCGAGCGCGACCAGCCCGTCGATCGCGCCGTCCAGGAACGGCACCGGGCCCGGCGGCACCTCGCCGGTCAGCACCGCGGCCAGGACGAGCAGCGTCACGCGTTCGCGCAGCTCGCGGGCCGCGTCTTCGTAGTCGGTCCGGACGCCGTCGCGGAACGTCCTGGCCCACGCCGTCGCCGTCAGGACCGGTGCCGGACGCGCGAGCACGGCCTCGGCTTCGGCGAGGATCGCCTCGCCGTCCACGGCGTCCCAGGCCGTCCGGTCGCGCACGTCCGGGACCGGTGGCCGCCGGGCCGCGGAACCGTCGTCGAAGAGCCCCACGATCTCCAGCACCTTTCGGTTCTGATCGTTTGTGATCGTTTCTGACGCAAATTGTTGACTCGCACTATGGCACACCCCGACAGTGACAGCCATCACTTCGACGGAGGAGCAATGAAGCTTCAGGGGTTCACCCGCCGGACGTTCCTGTCCGCCTCGGCCGGGCTCGCGGCCGGCGGTTTGCTCGGCGCGTGCGGGTCGTCGACGACCACCGCAGCCGGCGCCACCCGCGTCAGCGTCTGGTCCTGGCTGACCGGCATGGACAAGTACGTCGCCGCCTTCAACGCCGCACATCCGGACATCTCGGTGGAGCTCAACGTGATCGCGTCCGGCCTCAAGGGCGGCTACGCCCAGCAGACCAACGCGCTGCGCGCCCACAACGCACCGGACATCCTGCACGCCGAGTACCAGGGCCTGCCGCAGCTGCTCACCACGGGCGGCCTGCGGGACCTGACCGACGACCTGGCCGACCTCGAGCGCGGCTACTCCCCCGCGGCTTGGCAGGGCGTCCGGCCCGGCGGCCGCACCTGGGCCGTGCCGATGGACCTGGCACCGATGGTCCTCTACTACCGCAAGGACCTGTTCGACCGGCACGGTATCGCCGTCCCGCGCACGTGGGACGAGTTCCGCGCCGCCGCGCAAGCCGTGAAGAAGGCCGACCCGGCCGCGCGCGTGACGACGTTCCCGCTCAACGACGGCTCGTTCTTCGCCGGGATGTGCTGGCAGGCGGGCGATCCGTGGTGGCGCGTCGACGGCGGCTCGTGGCGGGTGAACATCAGCGGCGAAGGCACCGTGCGCACGGCGGACTTCTGGCAGGGCATGATCCGCGACGGCCTGGTCGCCACCGCGCCGACCGGCGACCAGGACTGGATCGGGGCGATGCACCAGGGCCGGCTGTGGGGCCTGCTCGGCGCTTCCTGGAGCGTCGGCACGCTGAACAAGTCCATCCCGCAGGACAAGGGCCGGTGGGCGGTCACCACCATGCCGACCTGGGACGGCGTGCCGGCCAACGGCGTGCAGGGCGGCAGCGCGTTCGCCGTCTCCGCCGAAAGCAAGGTGCCCGAGGCGGCCGTGAAGTTCCTGCGCTGGCTGAGCACCGACCCAGCCGTGGCGAAGATCGGCACCACGTTCACGACACCCTTCCCCGGCTACCTGCCGAGCCGGGACGTCGCGAGGAAGGCGTACAAGGGCGGGTTCTTCCTCGGCACCCCGGTGTACGACGTGCTCGACGAGGCCGCGCTCCGCGTCCCGGACTGGACGTGGGGCCCCAACGCCCTGCGCATCTTCTCGACCGTCGTCGACCGCATGTCCGGGGTGAAGACGGGCGGCACGACCCTGGCCACCGCCGTCCGGCAGACGCAGGCCGACGCCGTCGCCGCGCTCCGCGAGCGGGGATTGACCGTGCTGGAAGGAAAAGCCTGATGACCGTCCTCACTCCGGAGCGCGCCGCGAGCACACCGGCGCGCTCAGGCCGCCCAGCCGCCCCAGCCCGCGAGCGACGTGGCCGCGGCCGCGCCGGCCTCACCCTGGCGGCCCCGTTCGCGATCCTGCTGACGCTCACCGTGCTCGTGCCGATCGGGTACGCGCTCTACCTGAGCCTGTTCACCGACCGGTTGTCCGGCCTGGGGTTCTCCGGCCCGCACCAGGCCTTCGTCGCCCTCGGCAACTACCTCGACGTCCTCACCGACAGCGCGTTCCACGCCAGTCTCGGCAACGTGGCGCTGTTCGTCCTGGTGCACATCCCGATCATGCTCGGCCTCGCGCTCCTCCTGGCCCTGTTGATCGACTCCACCGTCGTGCGGCTCAAGCGGGTCTGGTCGCTGGCGGTCTTCCTGCCCTACGCGGTCCCGACCGTGATCACCGGGCTCGTCTGGGTCTACCTCTACAGCCCGAACTCCGGGCTGACCGCGCTCCTGCCGTTCGACCCGCTGGGCAAGACCGGCATCCTGCCCTCGATCGTGAACATCGCGACCTGGCAGTGGGTCGGCTACAACATGATCATCTTCTACACCGCGTTGCAGGCCGTGCCCCGGGACGTCCTCGAGGCCGCGCGGGCCGACGGCGCCGGCGGGTTCCGGACGGCGTGGTCGATCAAGGTCCCGATGATCCGGCCGACCATGTTCGTCGCCCTGGTCTTCACCGTCATCGGTTCCCTGCAGCTGTTCACCGAACCCCTGGTGCTGCGCGGGTTCACCGGGTCGGTGACGAGCACCTGGTCCCCGAGCCTCTACGTGTACGAAGCCGCGTTCATCGCCAACGACTACGGCCGCGCCGCCGCCGCGTCCGTGCTGCTGGCCGTCGTTTCCGCCCTGCTCTCGGCGCTGGTCATGCGCCTGTCCGCCCGGAGGTCCCGGTGACCCTGTCCCCCGCCGCTGCGACATCCGAGACTTCGCCTCGGGCCGGGGGCTCCGCCACCCGGAACCCCCGGAAAGCGGGTTCGCGGTGGACGTCACGCACGGTCGTGCACGTCCTGCTGGTACTGGCCGCGCTCTACGCGGTGCTGCCGCTGGTCTGGCTGGTCACCTCGGCCACCAAGTCCGTCGGCGACTTCTCCACGACCGGCGCGTTCGAGTTCGGGCAGTTCAACCTCGGCGCCAACCTCAGTGCCCTCTTCACGCAGGAGAACGGCGTCTTCCTCGCCTGGATCCGCAACTCGCTGCTCTACGCCGGCCTCGGCGCGGTGCTCGGCTCGTTCATCTGCGCGGCGTGCGGGTACGCGATCGCGAAGCTCGACTTCCCGGGACGGCGCGCGCTGTTCGCGGTGACACTGGCCGGGGTGCTCGTGCCCACCACGGCGCTGGCGTTGCCGCTGTACCTGCTCGCGTCACAGCTCCACGTGGTCGGCACGTTCTGGGCGGTGTTCGTCCCCTTGCTGACCAACCCCTTCGGCGTCTACCTCGCCCGCGTCTACGCCGAGGCCGCGGTGCCCGGTGAGATCCTGGAAGCCGCCAGGACCGACGGCGCGGGCGAGCTGCGCACGTTCTTCACCATCGCGCTGCCGATGATGCGGCCGGGCCTGGTGACGATCTTCCTGTTCCAGTTCGTGGGCATCTGGAACAACTTCTTCCTGCCGCTGGTGATGCTCACCGATCCGAAGCTGTTCCCGATGAGCCTCGGCCTGTACCAGTGGAGCACGCGCGTGACCCAGTTCCCGCAGTACAACCCGCTCGTCATCACCGGCTCCCTGCTGGCCGTGCTGCCGCTGGTGGTCGCGTTCGTCCTGCTGCACCGGCAATGGCGGTCCGGGCTGGCGGCGGGCAGCGTCAAGTGACCCGTCGTCCGGAAACCCTGCTGGTGATGGCGCACGACACGATGGAGGTGCAGTTCGGCGAAGCGGAACTGGCCCGGTTGCGGGCCACGGCCCGGCTCGGCGAGCCGCTGTGCACGGACGAACTCGCTTCGGCGCGGGTCCGGGCGCGGCTGGCGGAGGTGGAGGTGCTGATCACGTCGTGGGGCTGTCCCCCGCTCGACGACGCCGTGCTGCGCGCCGCGCCGAACCTGCGGGCCGTGCTGCACGCGGCGGGCAGCGTCCGCGACCACGTCGGCGCGGCGGTCTTCGACCGGGGCCTGCGGGTCACCACCGCCGCCGACGCCAACGCCGAACCGGTCGCCCAGTACACCCTGGGCGCGGTCCTCTGGGCGTTCAAGAAGGTGCCGTTCCTGGCCGCCGACGCCCGGAAGTTCCGGGAGGACTGGCGGTACCGGGACCAGCGGGGCGAGCTGTCCGGCCGGGACCGGACGGTCGTGCTGGTCGGCTTCTCCCGCGTCGGCCGCCGGGTCGCCGCGCTGCTGCGCGGGCTCGACATCGCCCGTGTCCTCGTCGTGGACCCGGTGGTCGGCGCGGACGAGATCCTCGCGGCCGGTGCCGAGCCCGCCGGCCTGGCCGAAGCCCTGCCCCAGGCCGACGTGCTGAGCCTGCACGCGCCGTCGCTGCCGGAAACCCGGCACCTGATCGGCGCCGCGGAGCTGGCGGCCCTGCCACCCGGTGCGGTGCTGATCAACACCGCCCGGGGCGCGCTCGTCGACACCGCGGCGCTCGAGCACGCCTGCGAGTCCGACGGCCTCCACGCCGTCCTCGACGTCACCGAGCCGGAGCCGCTGCCCGCCGGTTCGCCGCTCTACGACCTGCCGAACGTGGTGCTGACGCCGCACATCGCGGGGTCGCTGGGCTCGGAGACCCGCCGCATGAGCGCGGAGGCGATCGGCGAGCTCGAGCGCTACGCCGCGGGCCTGCCGCCCCGGGCCCCGGTGACCCGGCATTCCCTGGCGGTGCAGGCATGACCGCCGTCGAGGACCGGCGGCTCTCGCCGTACACCGGCTGGACGCGCGGGCACTGGACGGCGCTGGCGGACCGGCTGCTCGCGGCGGCGGGCCGGTACCGCTCCCCGGCCGGCGCCCGGATCGACCTGCCCGGCCCGGCCAGCCGCAACGGCCGCGTCTCCGACGGGCTGGAAGGGTTCGCCCGGACCTTCCTGCTCGCCGGCTTCCGCGTCGCCGGGGAGGGCGGCGCGGACCCCGGCGGCCTGCTCGAGCAGTACGCGCGCGGGCTGGCCGCCGGCACCGATCCGGCCTCGCCCGAGGCGTGGCCGCGGCCCGACGAGCTCGGTCAGTCCAAAGTGGAGGCCGCGTCGATCGCGCTGGTGCTCCAGCTGACCCGGCCGTGGCTGTGGGACCGGCTCGACGACCGCGTCCGGGACCGGGTCGTCGCCTGGCTCGCGACGGTGGTCGGGCAGCCGTACCCGCCGATCAACTGGGTGTGGTTCCGGATCGTCGTCGAGTCGTTCCTGCGCGAGGCGGGCGGCCCGTGGTCGGCGGCGGACGTCGAGGAGGACCTCGCCGTGCACGCCTCGCTGAGGCGGCCCGGCGGCTGGCTCAGCGACGGCGACGAGCGCGCCTACGACCACTACACGGGCTGGGCCCTGCACCTGTATCCGTTGCTGTGGACGCACTTGTTCGACGTCACCGGCAGCCTGTGCCCGGGTTCCCTGCGCCACCAGTGGGCCGCGGACCTCCGGGACTACCTCGACGACGCCATGCGGCTCGTCGGCAGCGACGGCTCGCCCCTGCTGCAGGGCCGCAGCCTGGTCTACCGCTTCGCCGCCGCGGCGCCGTTCTGGGTCGGCGCGCTCACCGGGACTTCCCACCTGTCCCCCGGCTTGACGCGCCGCGTGGCCGGCGGGATGGTGCGGCACTTCGCCGGCGCTGCGGAACAGGACGGGCTGCTGACCCTCGGCTGGCAGCACGCCTGGCCCGCGATGCGCCAGGCGTACTCCGGGCCGGGATCGCCGTATTGGGCGGCCAAAGGGATGCTGGGCCTCGCCCTGCCCGCGAACCATCCCGTGTGGACGGACGTCGAGGAGCCGCTGCCGATCGAAACCGGGGACGTCGCCCGGGTCGTCGCCGCGCCCGGCTGGCTGGTTTCGGGACGGCGCCGCGACGGCATCGCCTTGGTGGTCAACCACGGCACGGACCACGCGTGCCCGGGCGACCAGCGGGCCGACTCCCCGCTCTACGCCCGGATCGGGTATTCGACCGCGACGTTCCCGCTCGCTTCGGTGCCCGACAACACGGTGGTCGTGCTCGACGCGGACGGCCGGGCGAGCCACCGGGCGGGGTTCTCGACGTGCTACGCGACCGAGCTGCCGGGCGGTGTGCTGGCGGCGGCGTCACAGGGCCGCGTCCGCTGGGTCGACACCGCGGGCGACGACTCGCCGGACCACGGGTCCGGCCGCGGCGGCCCGGTGGTGCCGGGGCCGCTGCTGACGGTGGCTTCGGTGGTGCGGCGCGGCGTCGAGGTCAGGCTCGCGCGGCTCGACAGTGCCGAGGGCGCGGTCCGGTCGCTGCGGCTCAGCGGGTGGCCGGTGGCCGGTGACACGCCGCCGGCGACCCGGAGCGGCGCCGAGGTGTCCGCCACTGCCGAGACCCCCGGCCTCCGTTCCACGCTGCGGAACCTGCGCGGCTTCACCATCGCGGACGTCACCGTCGAAGCCGGTACCTCGCCCCTGGGCGAGTGGGCCGCGGTCCCGTCCCTCGCCACCGAAGGCGCCCCGGCTCCGGGGACAGTGCTCGCCGCCGTCGTCATCCTCGACCGCGGTGGCCCGGACGATCCCGACCCCGCCCTGACCGTCGCCGCCGACGGCCGGGGCGGCCACCACGTCACCCTCACCTGGCCCGACGGCGTCACGGCCGAAGCCGCCTTGCCCGCACCGGAATGACCTGACGGGGAGGGGCATCACCGCGATGCCCGCCGGATCACGCGTGCGAAGATCCCGGGGTGTCCCGGACCTCCTCCCGCCCGCGCTCGTTCTGGGACGACGCGGTCGTGTACCAGCTGTACGTCCGCTCGTTCGCCGACAGCGACGGCGACGGCGTGGGTGACCTCGGCGGGGTGGTCGAGCGGCTCGGCCACATCGCCGGGCTCGGCGCCGACGCGATCTGGCTCAACCCCTGCTACCCCTCGCCCCAGGCCGACCACGGCTACGACATCGCCGACTACCGGGAGATCAACCCGGAGTACGGCAGTCTCGAGACGTTCGACCGGCTGGTCGCCGAGGCGCACGCGCGCGGGCTGCGGATCCTCATGGACCTCGTCCCGAACCACTGCTCGGACCAGCACCCCTGGTTCACGGCGGCGCTGGCCGCCGGCCAGGGCTCACCGGAACGCGCACGGTTCCTCTTCCGCGACGGCCGGGGCGACCAGCCGCCCAACAACTGGCAGTCGGTCTTCGGCGGTCCCGCCTGGACCCGGGTCACCGAGCCCGACGGCACGCCCGGGCAGTGGTACCTGCACCTGTTCACCCGCGAGCAGCCGGACTTCGACTGGCGGCACCCGGACGTCCTCGCGTACTTCGACGACGTCCTGCGGTTCTGGTTCGACCGCGGCGTGGACGGGTTCCGCATCGACGTCTGCCACGGGATGATCAAGGACGCGGCCCTGCGGGACTGGGACGGCGACGGGTACAACGCGCACAGCTGGAACCAGCCGGAGGTCCACGAGATCTTCCGCCGCTGGCGCGCGCTCGCGGCGGGCTACGGCCCGGAGCGCGACCTGCTGCTCGTCGGCGAGGTGTGGGTCCCCGACCCGGCCGATCTCGACCACTACCTGCGCCCGGACGAGCTGCACCAGGCCTTCTCCTTCGACTTGCTGGTCCAGCCGTGGGAGGCGGCCGCGCTGCGCGGCGCCGTCGAGCGCGCCGTGGCCGGCACGGCCGCGCACGGCGCCCCGGCGGCGTGGACGCTGGCCAACCACGACGTGCACCGGGCCGTCACCCGCTACGGCATCGTCCGTCCCGAGCCCGCTCCGGTCAGCAACGACGCCTTCGCCGCCCTGATGCGCCCGCGCGGCGAGGTCGACACCGCGCTCGGCGAACGGCGGGCCCGCGCCGCGCTGCTCCTGGTGCTGGCCCTGCCCGGCTCGGTCTTCCTGTACCAGGGCGAGGAGCTGGGCCTGCCCGAGGTCCTCGACCTGCCGGACGAGGCCCGCCAGGACCCGGTGTTCCACCGCAGTGGCGGCCGCGAGAAGGGCCGCGACGGCTGCCGCGTCCCGCTGCCCTGGAGAGCGGACGCGCCGGCGTTCGGGTTCGGCGCCGGAACCCCGTGGCTGCCGCAGCCCGGGTGGTTCGCCGGGTATGCCGCCGACGTCCAGGAAGCGGACGGCGCGTCGATGCTGCACTTCTACCGCCGGGCCCTGCGGACCCGGCGCGGGCGGGACCTCGGCGAGCCGGGCCCGGTGGAGTGGCTCGGCACCGGGGACGACGCCGTGCTGGCTTTCCGGCGCGGGGAACTGGTGTGCGTGGTCAACACGGGGAGCGGGCCGTTCACGCCACCCGCCGGGTGGGGCGAGGTCGTGCTCGGCAGCGCGCGTTCCGAGGACGGCGTGCCGGGCGACTCCGCGGCCTGGTTCGCACCCGCCTGAGCGGACGGCCGCGGTCCGGCAGGCTACCCGGCGGCGGACTTCGCTTCGTCGTAGCGAGCCTGGGCCGCCATGGCGTCCGGGACACTCGCCTCGAGGAACTCGATCAGCCCCCGCAGCCGCAGCGCCACCTCCTGCCCCGCGGGCGTGAGGCTGTACTCCACGTGCGGGGGGATCGTCGGACGGGCTTCGCGGTGCACGAAGCCGTCCCGCTCGAGCGCCTGCAGTGTCTGGGCGAGCATCTTCTCGCTGACCCCCTGCACGCGGCGGCGCAGGGCGTTGAACCGGAAGACGCCGTCGTTCAACGCGACGAGCGCCAGCACACCCCACCGGCCGGTGACGTGTTCCAGCAGGCTGCGCGACGCGCACGCGGCGCTGAACACGTCCGCGACCAGGTCGTCGTGCTCCACCTCGGCCATCGCGTCACCTCCTCCGCCGTGACCTGTCCGTCGTTCTTCCACGGTTCGATACTACCCAGAAGTTTGCACGATGGATGTGACGGCACTTACAATGAGTTTGTACTTTCGAAAAGTTAGTACATGCTCCAAGGACAAGGAAGTTGAAACTTCAAGGAGCAATCATGATCGTCGTCACCGGCGCCACCGGCCACCTCGGCAAGCTCGTCGTCGAAGGCCTGCTCGAGAAGCTGCCCGCCGACCAGGTCGTCGCCGCGGTGCGCACCCCCGAAAAGGCCGCCGACCTGGCCGCGCGCGGCGTCGAGGTCCGCCGCGCCGACTACACCGATCCCGACAGCCTGGTCACCGCGCTCAAGGGTGCCGACAAGGTGCTGCTGGTCTCGAGCAGCGAGGTCGGCCAGCGGGCGGCGCAGCACCAGGCGGTCATCGAGGCGGCCAAGCAGGCCGGCGTCGGCCACCTCGTCTACACCAGCGCCCCGAAGGCGACGACCTCGGCGCTCGTGCTGGCCCCGGAGCACAAGGCGACCGAGGAGCTGATCGAGGCGTCCGGCCTGGCCGCCACGATCCTGCGCAACAACTGGTACAACGAGAACTACGCCGACACGATCAAGCAGGCCGTGGCCACCGGCAGCTTCGTCGGCAGCGCCGGCGAAGGCCGCGTCGCCAGCGCCGCACGCGCGGACTACGCCGCGGCGGCGGTCGCCGTACTCACCGGCGAAGGCCACGAAGGCAAGATCTACGAGCTCACCGGAGACGTCGCCTGGTCGAACGCGGAACTCGCCGCCGAGATCGGCAAGGCCACCGGCCGCGAGATCACCTACGTCGACCTGCCCGCCGACGAGCACGCCAAGGCCCTGACCCAGGCCGGTCTCCCGGAGCCGGTGGCCGGCTTCCTCTCCGCGCTGGACGCCAACATCAAGGACGGCATCCTGGCCGAGACCACGCCCGACTTCCACGCCCTGACCGGCCGTCCGAGCACCCCGATCGCCGTGACGGTGGCCGAGGTCGTCGACGCCGCCTGAGACGGCCCGCGCCGGGGACGCCGTGAGTGGCTCGTTCAGGTCGCCTGAACGAGCCACTCGAAAACGGCGGCCCGGACGTCACCCCGTTCCCCCGGTTCGCTCGCCGGTGTCGAGGCCGAGCGCCTCGACCAGGTCGGCCACCCGGTGGTGAGCCTCCAGCGGGTGGCGCAACCGGCCTTCCGGGTGGATCTTGTAGTGGTTGCGCCTGCCGACCCGTTCGCGTTCGAGGTAGCCCTCCGCGATCAGGTCCGTGAGGATGAGCTGCACCCCGCGTTCGGTGATCCCCACCCGCTCGGCGATGTCGTGCAGCGTCCGGTCCGGATCCGCGGCCACGCACAGCAGGACGTGCGCGTGGTTGCTGAGGAACGTCCACGAAGCCATACCGGCCACAGTAGACGTCCGAACTTGACAGACGAACCACAGTTCGTCATTCTGGAGGCACGGAGGGGAGTACCCGCCCGGTCCGGCATCGTCAGTCCGGCTGCCCGAGCGCAGCCCGGTGCCGGCGTCACCCTCGGGTGACCGGGGAGACCTCTGGTTCGTCACCGAACCAGAGGAGTGTGCTGTGACTGTTCCCATCTGGGCCTGGGCCGCCGTGCTCGGCGTGATCCTGGCCATGCTCGCCATCGACCTGGCCGCCCATCGGCGGACGCACGTCGTCGGCGTGCGGGAAGCGCTCGCGTGGTCCGGCGTGTGGGTGGCGCTGGGGCTCGCCTTCGGCGCCGTCGTCTGGTGGGCCTGGGGCGCGGAGTTCGCGGGCCAGTACTTCGCCGGCTATGTCATCGAAAAGTCCCTGGCCGTCGACAACGTCTTCGTGTTCGCGATCATCTTCGGGTACTTCGCCGTCCCCCGCGAGCACCAGCACCGCATCCTGTTCTACGGCGTCATCGGGGCGCTGGTGTTCCGGGCGGTGTTCATCGCCGCGGGCTCGGCGCTGATCGCGAGCTTCGCGTGGATCCTGTACGTCTTCGGCGCTTTCCTGGTCATCACCGGCATCCGGATGGCCCGGCACCGCGACGAGACCGTCGACTACGAGCGGAACGCGGTCCTGCGGGTGTTCCGCCGGACCGTCCCGTCCACCGACCGCTACCACGGCAAGAAGTTCCTCGTGCGGCAAGGCGGCCGCTGGGTTGCCACGCCGCTGCTCACCGTCCTGGTGCTGATCGAGGTCACCGACGTCGTCTTCGCGGTCGACTCGATCCCGGCGATCTTCGCCGTCACCCAGGAACCGTTCCTGGTGTTCACGTCGAACGCCTTCGCCGTGCTCGGCCTGCGGGCGATGTACTTCCTGCTCGCCGACGTCATGCACCGGTTCGTCTACCTCAAGCTCGGCCTGGCCCTGGTGCTGGTCTGGGTGGGCGTGAAGATGCTGCTGCTGGACCTCTACAAGATCCCGACCGTGCTCTCGCTGGCCGTGGTAGGCGTGATCCTCGGGACCGCGTTCGCCGCCAGCCTCCTCCGGACGCGGGCCACCGCGCGCCCGGACGCCTGACCCCTCCCCCGGAAAGGAACGATCACCATGCGCCCCACCCACCGATTCGCCACGGCCGTCGCCGCCGGCGGCCTCCTGCTGGCCCTCACCGGCTGCGGCGTCGCCCAGCAGGCCTCCGAAACCGCGGGCCAGGTCGGCGCGGCCGCGTCCTCCGCCACGGTCTGCGCGGAGGCGGTGCGGATCGCCACGGCCACCCCGGACCTCACCGACCCGCGGGCCGCGGCCGACCGCGCCCACGCCGCCGCCGGCGAACTGTCCGAACTGGCCTCGCGGGCCGGGAACACCACGGTGGGCGAAGCGATCGGCACCCTGGCCGGCACCCTGCGCGAGACCACGATCGGCGACCTCACCGGCGCGCCGGCCGCCTGGCTGCGCAAGCAGGCCGACCAGGTCGCCGCGCTGACCAAGGCGTGCGGGGGCTGACCGCGGCCGGGCCTTCTTCCGGTGCGCCGGTTCGCGGAGACGATCGTCCCCATAGGACTCTTCGTCGGCCGCGGTTCCGGAGCGGACCGCTAAAGTTCCCCCATGAACGAAGTCCGGACGCAGGCGGCCGCCGGTTCCGCGCCCGCGGAACGCCCGCCGTCGGTGTCCGCCTTGCGGGAACGCGTGTACGCGACGCTGGCGGGCCTCTCGACCGTGCTGCTCCTGCTGAACTACGCGCAGAGCACGTCCGCGGCGGAAGCCCTCGCCGACATCGCGGCCGCGATGGGCGCCCTCTGCCTGGCCGGCGGGTTCGCGGACGTGAGCGCGCACCGGATCGCGCACGGCCGCTTCCCGCGCGGAGCGGACCTGCGCCACATCCTCTCGGCGGCGGGCCACGTCCTGGAGACCGCCCTGCTGCCCGTCCTCAGCGTCGCCGCCGCGGCACTGGGCTGGCTGCCGCTGGGGACCGCCCTGTGGATCGCCGCCCTGTCGCTGGTGCTCACGATCGCCGCGCTGGCCATGGTCGCCACGCGGCGCGCGGCCGTCCGGTGGCCGGTCAAGCTGCTGCTCTTCGTCGGGGAACTGGCCATCGCCCTCGTGGTGGTGGCGGTGAAGCTGATCGCCCACTGAACGGGCTCCCCGGCGTGGACGGCAGGCGGTTCGCGGCGGGGCTCTGGTTTGAACCGGGCCGCGAACCTGGGCCAGCGGCGCTTGGGGGCCGTAGCCCTTCGTCCCCGTGACTTGGCTCCAGTCTCCCGCCACCGCCGCCGGGAAGCCAGGGCCGAAAGCCTCCGCGATCGGGTGATACCGGTGTGTTCGAGCGCCTTCTCCCGCGCAGGGGGGCGGCCGGTCACCCCGCGCGGCCGTGCGGTCAGGCCGGGACCACCTGGACCACCACCGCGGTCGCGTTGTCGTGGCCGCCGGCCGCCTCGGCGTCGGCCAGCAGCCTGCCGACCTGCCCCGCCGGGGACGCGGACGCGGCCAGCACCTCCCGGATGCGCTCGTAGGGCACCTGTTCGGCCACGCCGTCGCTGCAGAGCAGCAGGACGTCCCCCGGGCGCGGCGCGAGGTTCAGCACGTCCGGTTCCGGGTGCGCGGGATGCCCCAGGTAGCGGGTCAGCTGGTAGCGCGCGGCGTGGGCTTCGGGCGAATCGAATGCGTACCAGCCGTTGACCGCGCCGAGCCACGCCATCGTGTGGTCGGTGGTCAGCAGCTCCAGCAGCCCGTCCCGCAGCCGGTAGGCGCGGGAGTCGCCGAGCTGCACGATCCACAGGGCTTCCCCGGCCGCCACCAGCGCGGTCAGCGTGCACCCGGTCAGCCCGCCGATCCGGCGGCCGGCTTCGCCGACCGCCGCCTGCGCCCGCGCGACGGCGGCCCGCAGCGCCGCGGCGTCGATCGCGTCCCCGGCGGCCGGGAGCCGGTCCACGAAGACGCCGGTCCCGGTCCGGCCGGCCACCCGGCTGCCTTCGCCGTCCCCCATGCCGTCGGCGACGACGGCCAGCAGGGGCGACTCCCGCAGGTGCAGCACGTCGAAGTTGTCCGAGTACCGCCGGCCGGTCACGCTCGCCCCGGCCGCGCGGAAGGCACACTCCGTCATGCCCGCATGATGCCAGTGTCAGAGCCCGAACGCCCTGAGGTCGATCGACTCGCCCAGCAGCCGGTCGCCTTCGGCGTTGGGGTGGTAGCAGTCGCTGCGCCAGTCCGCGCGCATCACGGTCGGGTCGGCGGGGTCGCGGAGCACCGAATCGAAGTCGAGCACCGCGTCGAACGTGCCGGACGTGCGAATCCACTCGTTGACGGCGAGGCGGGCCTGTTCCTTCGGTCCCCCGGCGGCGTTGCACATCGGCAGCACGGTCGCCCCGACGATCTTGCGCCCCGCGGCGTGCACGCGCGCGGCGACGGTCCGCATGGCGCCGACGACCTGGGCGGCCGGCGCGGGCGGCGCGTTGTCGCCGCCGCCGATGTCGTTCGTCCCTTCCAGGAGCAGGACGTACCGCACACCGGGCAGGGAAAGCACGTCACGGTCGAGCCGCACCGGCGCTGGCGGCCCGCAGCACTGGCCGGTCGGGTCGTACGGGTTCGGCTGGACGCTGACGGTGTTGCCGCTGATCCCCGCGTTGGCCACCGACAGCCGCCGCCCCGGCGGCAGGTTCCCGATGCGCGCCGCCAGCACGTCGGTCCAGCGCGGGCCGCCGCCGAAAGCGTTGTAGCCGTCGGTGATCGAATCGCCGAGGGCGACGATGGTGCCGCGCGCGGCCGAAACGGCGCTGATCGCGTCCGCCCACCACAGGACGCCGGGTGAGAAGGCGCCGTAGGCGGCTCCCGACTCGTCCGCCCCGGCGTCACCGGGCCCGCCGGAGAGGAACGAGCCCGGCGTGTCGGTCTCCGGCGGCGGGAACGTGTGGTCGCCGATCGGCGAGCCGGGGGCGTAGACGCTGACGGCGACGTGGTCGCCGCGCCGGACGGACAGCGGCAGCGGGTCGGTCCACGCGCTGGCGCCCGGCGGGATCGTCACCGCGCGCCGGAAGCCGAACGTGGCGTGGCGGTTCGACCGCGGGACCAGCGCCGGCGAAGCCGTCGACGGCTGCAGCCCGGCCCACACCGACCGCACGGTCAGCGCGGCGGTGGCGGACGGGTTGCTCAGCCGGACCCGCAGCCCGGTGCCGCTCGCGGTCACGGTGAGGACGTTGCGGACCGTGGCGTCGGGCGCGGTGCCGTGCACTCCTTCGAGGGCTGACTCCGTCAGGGTGACGGCGTGCGGCCCGGCTTCGTCCGCGGGCGCGGCGACCGCCGTGGCCGGCGCCAGCAGCGACGCGGAAGCGGTCAGGACAACAGCGGTCAGGCGCAGGTGCATCCGGGACGTCCTCTCATCGCACGGGGGGGTTCCCCGCCGGGCCGTAGGTCAAGCGGTCGACACCCGGCAGGGACGCGCCGCTGTCGGCGAGCACGGCCTCGTGGCCGTGGCCGCTGCCGTGCCCGGCCAGGATCTGGGTGCCGCCACCGGAAGCGTTGCGATGCACAGGAATGTCAGCGGCAACACGGCGGTTGGGAGCGCTCCCGATCGAGGGTAACCCAGGGTCCGCCACGCCGACAAGACCGTCTGAAAGCGCTTCCGCGCGTCCCGCCGGGTGGGCGGGACGCGCGGAAGCCCGCTCGGATCAGGACGCCCACGGAGAGCTGACGGCCCAGCTCACGTCGTCGTTGTAGGCGTTGGTGCTGTCGAAGGCGTTCGAGCCGCCGTTGGCCGCGATGTAGACGGTGTTGTTGTAGTGGCGCACGTACCGGTCGGAGAAGTTCAGCGACCTCAGCGAAGTCCCCTGCCCGCTGCGGCCGGCCTCCGGGCAGAACGTCGCGTCCTGGCCGAACAGCGCGCTCCCGTCGCTGGCCTGCACATGGAGCTGGTAGTTCTGGTGCCGCAGGTACTGGCCGGACACGTTCTTCGACTCGAACGACACGCACGAGCTGTCGGCCAGCCCGGTCCGCACGGTCCAGGTCGCGTTGCCCTTCTCCGTGGCGGAGCTGCCGCTGCCGACGACCGCTGTGTCCACTGTGGACCCGGTGTGGTGGATGTAGCGGTCGGTGCAGCACGCGGTGGTGGCGCGCAGCGAGACGGACGTGCCCGGCGTCAGGCCGGTCCCGGCCGCACCGGTGGCGTAGCCGGCCGCGGTGATGTTGGCCTGCACCGCGTTCTCGGTGGCGTCCGACGGGTAGCCGGAGGTCATCACGCCCTCGTAGAAGGTGCCGCGGGCGCCGACGCTGTTGTCACCGCCGATACCCAGGATGATCGCGCCCTCCTTCTTCATCGGGTTGTAGCCCGAGACGTTGGGGCGCACTCCGTCGTAGAACGTCGACAGGCCACCGGACTGCCCGTTGCCGCCGCGGATGGCCCAGCGGTTCGGACCGCCCTTGACGACGGCGGTCAGGAAGCGGTGGCTGATGCTCGGGTCGTTGGCGTTGTAGTGCTGGTTGACCCCGGAGAACAGGCCGTTCTCCAGGTCGGCCATGATCCACGGCCCGTTTCCGCTGCCGTAGCCCCAGACCTTGATGTTGCCGAAGTAGATGGCCTCCATCGTGCCGTTGCCGTTGTCCCGGCTGTTGCGCTCGGCATTGCCGTAGTCGAAGCAGCAACCGCCGTTGTAGTGCGTGCCGTCGAAGATCGCGTACATGCCTTCCGGCTGGTCACCGGTGGCGATGCCGTTGGTGTTGTTGTTGCGGTACCCGGTGCCGGGGGCGATGTAGACGCCGTAGGCCTTGTGGCCGCCGACGGTGATCGGTGCCGCGGTGGCGTTGGCGAGGTTGTCGTACCCGCCCGCGGCCGGGCCGTTGAAACCGCCGGGAGGCGCCTGCGTGAGCCGGTTGTTCCGGCCGGACTGGTCGTAGATGATCGTGATCAGGCAGGTGGTCCCGGCGCAGAACGAGTCCTGGGCCGCGGAGTTGGCGACGCCGCCGGCGCTCACCGGGGCGATGTCCCGGGTGGTGTTGTCCGACGAGCGCCGGACCTGGTACAGCGGGCCCGTGTAGGCGCCGTACAGGGCACGGGTGGTGCTGTGCGCGGCCACGCACGGCGTGCCACCGGACGCGTAGATGTCGCACGGCCCCTGGGTGGCCGCCTGCGACGTGCCGCCGCCGGCCAGCAGGCCGCCGACGAGTGCCGCGGCCGCGATGACGGCCGGGACGAGGGCCTGCCGATGGACGTGTTTCGACTGTCGTGCCATGGTTGATCTCTCCCGTTGCGTTCGGGGATCACTGCCGAATTCCTTGGCCGGGCATGACTTCACCAGCACGCCGGCGCGCGGACGGGAAGAGAGAGGCCCGCTGGCACGCTCGGTGCATACCGTGGAGTTGCTGATCAGTAAGGTTGCGCGGGCCGGCGTCGTTGCCAACCTCCTCCTCGATCACCGGCACACTCGGACGGCACAAGCGGAGCGATTGTGAGCGCTAACATAGCGCCCGGCCCGACGGAGTGCAACGGCCTGATCGCGGGCCGCACCCGCGTTCGACTACTTCACCTCGGCACCCGGCCGCGGGACCGCCGCGCCGCGTTCGTCCTGGATCGTTCAGGGCCGCCGCTCCCGCGGGCCGCCGCGTATCCACTGTGGACAGTATGCTCAGCCGGCGGCGTGGTCGGCCAACCCGGTCGCCATGGCCTGCACCGCGCCGACGCCGTCCCGGCCGTCACCGGCGCCGGGACAGCGCCATTCCTTCAACGGGGACGTGCTCGAACCGCTGCACGAGCAGGGACCGCCAGCCGACGTCCTCCCGGCTGCAGAAGGTCGGACGAAGCGGTCCGTCTCGAAACCGGTGTAGGGCCGCAGATCGGACCGGGCCGAGTCGAACACCACGGTCCCCGAGGCTACCCGGCGGCGGCGGTCAGGCCGTCTCGGTGGGCAGGCCCGCCGCGACCCAGTCCTCGATGCCCTCGCGGTACTTGCGGACGCCGGTGTAGCCCAGCGCGGTGAGCCGGTCGGCCACCTGCCCGCTGTTGGGGCAGGCCGGGTTGGAGCAGTAGGTGACGATCGCGGCTCCGCGATCGGGCAGCAGGGCCGGTGCCTGCGCGTCGACGTCGGCCAGGACCAGGGCGACGGCGCCGGGCAGGTGCTGCTTGGCGTAGTACTCGCCGCCCAGCGCGTCGACCACCGTCACGGTGCCCTCGTCCATCGCGGCCTCGAGCTCGTCGCGGGTGATGAGTGCGGTCATGTCGCTCCTTCGAGATAATCGGACTATAGTCCGTCTGTGCTCCCCGACGATAGCGGACCGCAGTCCGGTTCTGCAATGCCCTTGGACCTGCTTCGCACGCCTCCGCCCAAGGAGCGCGCGGACGCCGCCCGCAACCGGGCGGCCATCCTGGACGCCGCCGCCGTGCTCTTCGCCGAACACGGCGTCGACGCGGTGTCCATGGACCAGGTGGCGGCGGCCGCGGGCGTCGGCAAGGGCACCCTCTTCCGCCGCTTCGGCGACAAGGCAGGGCTGGCCGCGGCGTTGCTGGACGCCCGGGAACACGTGCTCCAGGAAGGGATCCTGCACGGACCGCCGCCGCTGGGCCCGGGCGCGCCGCCCGTCGAACGCCTCGCCGCCTTCGCCGACGCCTACCTCGACTACCTGCTCGAGCACCTGCCCGTGGTGCGGATGTCGGAGACCGCGGCCCCGGGGGCCCGGTACCGGATCGGCGCCTACCGGTTCTGGCACCGGCACGTGGCGATCCTGCTCGCCGGCACGCCCGACCCCGACCACACCGCCCACGCGCTGCTCGCACCCCTCGCCGCCGAGCACGTCGCGGCGATCCTGCCCGGCCTCGGCGAACGACGGGTCCGCGCGGGCGTCGCCCGGCTCTGCCGGCAGGCCTTCTCCTGAGACCGGGCGTCTCCTCAGGCTGGACGTCCAGCTCCACCCCATGATCCGGGCGGTGCGCCGCCGGCGCAGCCACCCACGGGCCCGCCGCACCCGTTCGTGCGCCCCGGCGAGCCGCACCTCGTGGTCGCGGTCCGGCCGGTAGGCGAGCTCCAGGTCGAGCAGCGGCTCGGCGCCGCCGTGTCCGCGTCGACGAAGAAGCGCACCACGCGGCCGGCCACGACGGTGCCCGACCGCAGCCGCACCCACTCCTCGACGGCGTCGGGTGACGGGCAGGACGACACGAACAGCGAACCGAGGTCGGGCATCAGCGCCGAACCGATGACGAGCGCGGCTCGCGAGCCACCTCCGGTCATCGGCTCCTCCTCCCCCGGGTTACACCTGCAGGTCCGCTTCGATGCGTTTCAGGTAGTGCCGGGCCAGCGCCAGGTTCGCCCGTTCGCGGTCGAGCACCAGGTACAGGAACAGCGAGTTCCTCGACGAGTTCATCAGCCGGATCAGGTGGTACTGGCGGTGCAGCGTGATCAGGATGTCCTCGATGGTGTCGTCGAGCGCGAGCGAAGACATGACCCGCAGTTTCGACCGCACGACCTCGGTGTTTCCCGCCGCGGCGACCTCCAGGTCGAGCCAGTCGCCGCCGCCGCCGGTGCCGAGCGACATGCCGCTTTCGTAGTCGACCAGCGCGACCCCGACGGCACCGGCGATGGACATGGCTTCCTTGAGTGCTGTGTCGATGTTCATCATCGCGGGAGCATCCTTTCCGTGAAATGGGTGTGGCGGCTAGGCGGCCAGGATCGCGCCGATCCGTTCGATGACGGGCCGGGACTCGAACAACAGGCGCCCGACGTTCAGCCCTTTCTCCCCGAGCACGACCATCAGCGCCAGCCGCCCGACGGCGTAGACGGCCAGGTAGTCCTCGCTGCCGAACGCCACGGTCTGGCTCAGCGCGCCTTTCCCGGTCATTTCGGCCACCTGGCGCGCGATCCCGAGGTCGGCCGCGGCGAGCGCGGAGATCTTCGCCGGGTCGATGTCGTCGGCCGAGTCGGCGATGATGGGTATTCCGTCGACCGCGGCCAGCACCGTGCCGGTCACCCCGGCGACGCCTTCCCGAAGACTGCGCAGTTCGCCGGCCAGTGCTTCGAAGTCCACAGCGATTTCGTCCCAATTCGCAAAGACCGAACGCAAAACAAAAGGGCGCCCGACAAAGAGCATGTTTTTCGAAACGGGAAGAAATCGACGATCGGCGGCGTCGTTCATTGATCACGCGAGCGGCGATCCGGATTGTGGCAAAATATCGGCACTCCGCGCGACGAGCCCCCGGACGCGCTTCGCCCGGTCGGCCGCGCCACGCTCGGTGACCGGGCACCCGCACCTCCCCGTCACCCCGGTCCCGGTGTGCGAAAGTGACCCCATGAACGGCCGGACGGAGGACCAGCCCGAGGAGCACGCCGGTGCGGCCACGTCGGTCGCCGGGCTCGGCCGCACACCGGAGTGGACGGTGAGCGGATCGCGCGGGCGCTGGACGACGGCCGAGCGCACCCTCCACGCCGGCGGACGGCGCTGGGTGATCGGCCTGACCCCGACCGCCGGCGGCGAGACGGCGCTGATGCTCTGGCGCGGCGACGAAGTCGTCGCCCACCGGCGAGGCACCGAGGCCGCGCTGTGCGGCACGGCGCTCCGCTGGGTGGGCAACCTGCTGGCCGGACGCCCGTTCGACGGGTGACGGAGTGGCCCCGCCGGACGGCGCCCGCCGGTCAAGATCCACTAAGGTGGGTGACACCTGGGGCCGAGAAGTGAAGTGAGGAGCGCCCCGTGCCGACGTTGACCGAACTGCCGCAGTGGACGATCCGCACCGCCGGTCACGAGGTCACCTTCGTCCCCGCTCCGGCGGGGCGCGGCCGACGCCCGCCGGCCGCGCCGCGCGTGTGGCCCGGGCGCGGGCTGGCCCTGCACGAGGACGACCTGCCGCCGTTCGCCAAGGCGCTCGGCGAGGTGATGAAGCTGCCGGCTTACTGGTCCGCGCGGGCCGGCGCCGCCTCGCGCGCGGCCGATGACGAGGCGGCGTGGCCGGTACCCCGCCACGACCCGGGCGACGGCTTCGTCCACTTCACCGGACCGTGCGGCAGGCCCGGGTCCCTTCCGGCCGGGTCGTTCGCGCTCGACCTGGCCGACGTCCGCGTCCTGCGGATCCGCGTCTCCGCCTACCTGCACGAACGCCGGCGCTGAGGCGGCATCCGGTTCAGCGCAACGGCTCCAGCGCCTTCGCCAGCGGCTCGAGCACGGCCGGGGTGTGCGGCGGCGGCAGGTAGACGATCGCCAGGTCCAGGCCGGCTTCGCCGAGCGCCTCCGCGTCGGCGGCGACCTGGGCGTAGTCGAGGTCCGGGCCGAGCCGGACGTGCGAGGACAGCGTGATCTCGGCCGGGTCGCGGCCGACGTCCGCGCAGTGGCGGTGCAGCACGTCACGCTTGCGGGCGAACTCTTCGGGCGAGCCGCCGACGAAGTTCCAGTGCTGGGCGTACTTCGCGGCCGTGCGCAGCGTGCGCTTCTCGCCGCTGCCGCCGATGCAGATCGGCGGATGCGGCTTCTGCACGCCCTTCGGCTCGCACCGGGCGTCGGTCAGCCGGTAGTGCTCGCCCTGGAACGTCGTGGTCTCCTGCGTCAGCAGCCCGACGAGGACTTCGCAGGCTTCCTCGAAGCGGTCGCTGCGCTCCTTGATCGAGCCCAGCTCCATGCCGTACGCGCCCGACTCCTCCTCGTTCCAGCCGGCGCCGACGCCGATCTCCAGCCGTCCGCCGGAGACGATGTCGAGCGTCGCGGCCATGTTCGCCAGCAGCGCGGGGTGGCGGTAGTGGATGCCGCTGACCAGCGTGCCCAGCCGGAGCCGCTTGGTCGCCTGCGCCAGCGCGGTGAGCGTCACCCAGCCTTCCAGGCAGGGCCCGGTCGAATCGGAGAAGATGGGATAGAAGTGGTCGAAGGTCCAGCCGGATTCGAACAGCTCGATTTCGTCGGCGGCCTGCCACACGGCGAGCATGCCGGCCCATTCGGTGTTCTGGGGCGAGGTCTTGATGGCGAATCGCATGATCTTCATCGTAACCTGGAGTTCCTCCAGAACGCCCGTCTTCATCGGCCGAGGCGGCCGTCGATCCTTTCCCGCAGGAGGTCGGCGTGCCCGAGGTGGCGGGCGTCCTCCTCGATCATCCCGACCAGCGCCTCGCGCAGCGAAATCGGCCCGCCGCGCCATCGCTCCGGCGGCAACCGCTTTTGTCGGTGGTGCCCGGTAACGTCCCTGGTGTGAACGTTCAGGAACGCATCCAGGAGCTCGCCGACCGCATCGTGGCGCTGCGCGACGCCTACTACCGGGGTTCGCCGCTGGTGGCCGACGCGGAGTACGACGCGATCGAGGACGAGCTGCGGAGCCTGATCGAGGCGCACACGGAGCTGGCGCCCAACCCGAACCCCCTGGACCAGGTCGGCGCGCCCGCGGTGCTGCACGCGCCGATCCGGCACTCCCGCCCGATGCTCTCGCTGGAGAAGGCGACCGAGCCGGAGCAGGTCGCGGCGTTCTTCGACCGCTTCCCCGGCCAGCCCGTGGTCGTCATGCCGAAGCTCGACGGCCTCTCGCTGGCCGTCGTCTACGAAGACGGCCGCCTGGCCTGGGTGGCCACCCGCGGGACAGGCACGACCGGCGACGACGTCACGCCGCTCGTGCGGGCGCTGACCGACGGGATCCCCGGGCGCGTCGACGCGCCGGGCCGCGTCGAGGTCCGCGGCGAGGCGGTCATGCTGCGCTCCACGTTCGCCGCCTACAACACTGCGCACCCGGACAAGCCGCTGATCAACCCGCGCAACGCGGCGGCGGGCACACTGCGGGCCAAGGACCCCGCCACCGTCGCCGGACGGCGGCTGCGGTTCTTCGCCTTCGACCTCTTCACCGAACCCGACAGCGCCGAGACCGACCTCGGCAGCGCCCTGCACACGCTCGGCTTCACCGCGGCCGACATGCGGCGCTGCGCCGACGCGGCGTCGGCGCAGGAGGTGATCGGCGAAATCGAGCGGCAGCGCAACGAGCTGGACTACGACCTCGACGGCGCGGTGCTGCGGCTGGCCGACCGCGACGCCTACGCCGCCGCCGGGACGCGGTCGAGCTCGCCCCGCGGCGCGCTGGCGTTCAAGTTCGCCGCCGAGGAGAAGACCACCGTGCTGGCCGACGTGGTCTGGGACGTCGGCAAGACCGGCAAGATCGCCCCGGTCGCCTGGCTGGAACCGGTGTTCGTGGGCGGGACGACGGTCACCCGCGCGACGCTGGCCAACCAGAAGGTGATCCGCGACCGCGGCGTCAAGATCGGCGACACCGTCCTGGTGCGCCGCGCCGGCGACGTGATCCCGTTCGTCGCCGGCGTGCTGGACGCCTCGAAACGCACCGGCGCCGAGCGGGAGATCGTCCCGCCGGAGGTGTGCCCGTCGTGCGGGCAGCCGCTGACCGAGCAGGGCAACAGCCGGGAACTGTTCTGCACCAACGTTTCCTGCCCGGCCCAGACCGTGCGGCGGCTGATCCACTGGGCTTCGCGGGCGGCGGCCGACATCGACGCCATCGGCGGGGTGTGGATCGAACGGCTGGCCGAGGCGGGGATTCTCGAGCACCCGTCGGACTTCTACCGGCTGACCAGGGAACGGCTGCTGGAGTTCGACCGCATCGGCGAAGTGTCGGCCACCCGCATGATCGAGTCGATCGACGCGAGCCGGTCGGTCGGCCTGCGCCGGGCGCTGATCGGGCTGGCGATCCCGATGGCGTCCGAAGGCACGGCCGCCCGCCTGTGCCGGGCCGGGTTCGGCTCCCTGGAAGACGTCGCGGACGCGGGCGTGGACGGGCTCGTGGCCGTGGAAGACATCGGGCCGAAGGTCGCCGCCTCGCTGATCGAGCACCTCACCCGGTTGCGGCCGGAACTCGAGCGCCTGCGCGAGGCCGGCGTCTCCCTCGACGTGCGCGAGGAAGACCTGCCGCCGGTCGTCGCGGTCGGCGCGCCGCTGGCGGGCAAGACGGTGGTGGTCACCGGCGCGATCAGCGACCCGCGCTCCGGCGAGAAGGTCGCCCGCCCGACCTTCCAGCGGCTCTGCGAGAAGGCGGGCGCGACCACGGCGTCGTCGGTTTCGGCGAGCACCGACCTGCTCATCACCGGCGCCGACGTCGGGGCGAGCAAGCTGACCAAGGCCGAAAAGCACGGAGTCGAGGTCGTCGACCAGGGCGAGATCTGGCAGCAGCTGATCGCGGCCGGGATCGTCTAGCACCGCCGTCCCCTGTCTCGGTTCCCGGACGCGGGTCACCCGTTCGTGGCGCGGCACAGGAGACGACACTGGACGCGGGTAGCCCGCCTCGTCCGAAGGGATGCACGATGACCACGCCGCCGACCGACCTGGCGCTCGCCCGTCAGCGCCGCGTGCACGAGTTCCTCACCGCGCGGGGCTGGCAGCTCGAGGGCGACAGCGATCCCGGCGAGGCCTGGTTCGCCGACGACCCCCACGCCGGATGGCTCTATCCGGCCACCTTCGGCGGGCAGCACATCAACGAGGTCGCCGACGCCACGCCGGTCCTGTTGCAGAGTTACTTCACCTTCGACGACGACGGCGACGAGGTGTTCACCGTCGTCGCGGCCGGCAACCTGCACGGCAGCGGCTGCGCCGAACACGACACCGGCGAACGGTTCTTCTCCCTGACCGCGGGTGGCGATGTCGACCTCGACCCGATCGCCCCGCTGCTCGACACCCTCGAGCCCCGCGCGCGGAGCCTCGACCCGCGGGCGCTGATCGAGTGCCTGTACTTCGGGCCCTGCGAGCGGTGACGCCGCCGGTGTGACGTTGGCCACCGGCGGTGTCGCAAGGTACCGGCTTCCTCGGGAAACGGGCCGGGCCAGGGCGGGAGGCCGGAAACCTGCGTACGGTGGCAGCGAAATCCGGGCCGCTGCCCGTATCGTCTGTGACCAACCGCTTAGTAGGCTCGCGGGCACGAGCCCGCTTCTCAACGACGAGGAGGTCCCCCGTGACCGATTCCCCTTCCCGTGTCGCCGTGGTCACCGGTGCCGGCCGTGGCATCGGCGCCGCTGTCGCGGCACGGCTGGCCGAGGACGGCTTCGCCGTCGGGCTGCTGGACCTGGACGAGGCCGGCGTCAAGCAGGGCGCCGCGGCGATCGTCGCCAAGGGCGGCAAGGCCGTCGGTGTCGCGCTGGACGTCAGTGACGCCGAGCAGGTCGAGGCGGCCGTCACCCGCGTCGCCGACGAGCTCGGCCCGCCGGTCGTGCTGGTCAACAACGCCGGCATCACCCGCGACAACCTGATCTTCAAGATGACCGAGCAGGAGTGGGACTCCGTGCTCGACGTGCACCTCAAGGGCTCGTTCCTGATGACCCGCGCGGTGCAGAAGTACATGACGCAGGAGAAGTACGGCCGGATCGTCAACCTGTCGAGCACATCGGCGCTCGGCAACCGCGGCCAGGTCAACTACGCCGCCGCCAAGGCCGGCATGCAGGGCTTCACCAAGACCCTCGCCATCGAGCTGGGCAAGTTCAACGTCACCGCCAACGCGATCGCCCCGGGCTTCATCGCCACCGACATGACCGCGGCGACCGCCGAGCGGCTCGGCATGGGCTTCGAGGACTTCAAGGCGGCGGCCGCGTCGCAGATCCCGGTCCAGCGCGTCGGCACGCCCGACGACATCGCCCACCTGACGTCGTACCTGGTCAGCGAGGGTGCCGGGTTCGTCTCGGGTCAGGTCATCTACGTCGCCGGCGGACCGAAGGACTGAGGCCGATGCGGGAGTTCCAGAACCTCGACGAGTTCGCCGCCGCGGCGGGCGAGCACCTCGGGTACAGCGAATGGCTGAAGGTCACCCAGGACCGCGTCAACCAGTTCGCCGACGCCACCGACGACCACCAGTGGATCCACGTCGACGAGCCGATGGCGGCCGCGGGCCCGTTCGGCGGCACCATCGCCCACGGCTTCCTGACGCTGTCGCTGCTGTCGGCGTTCGGCCCGAAGATCTACCGGGTCAACGGCATCAAGATGGGCATCAACTACGGCCTCAACAAGGTCCGCTTCCCGCAGCCGGTGAAGGTCGGCTCGAAGGTGCGCGCCGGGGCCGAGCTGGTGGAGATCACCGACATCCCGGGCGGCAAGCAGGCGGTGTCGAAGTGGACGATCGAGATCGACGGCGAGGCGAAGCCCGCTTGCGTCGCCGAATGGGTCACCCGGTTCCTGGCGTGAACGACCCCGCCGGGGTGATCTCCGGCCGGGCCGCTGTACGACATACCGACTAGTCGGTATGCTCCCCTGAAAGAGTGCGAGGAGGCTGGATGAGCCGCACCGACCCGCCGGGTCTCGACCTGGGCCGCCTGCGCGCCCACCTGGACGCGCACCGGCCCGGCCTGGTCGCCGGGGAGCTGACCGCGGACGTCGTGGAGGGCGGCCGGTCGAACCTCACCTACGTGGTGGGCGACGGCCGGTCGCGCTGGGTGGTGCGCCGTCCGCCGCTCGGGCACGTTCTCCCCACGGCGCACGACATGACCCGCGAGTTCCGGGTGATCTCGGGTCTGCGCGACACCGCCGTGCCGGTACCCGAAGCGCTGCTGCTGTGCGAGGACACCGACGTCGTCGGGGCGCCGTTCTACGTGATGAGCTTCGTCGAGGGCACGCCCTACCGGACCGCGGACGAGCTCGCGGCGCTCGGCCCGGACCGCACCCGGGCGATGGCCGACGCGCTGGTCGACACGCTCGTCGACCTGCACTCGGTGGACCCGGCCGCCGTCGGGCTGGCCGATTTCGGCCGCCCGGAAGGCTTCCTGGAACGGCAGCTGCGGCGGTGGAAGAAGCAGCTGGACGCCTCCCGCAGCCGTGACCTGCCGGGCATCGAGGAACTGCACGACCGGCTCGCCGCGGCGGTGCCGGTGTCCGGGAAGCCGTCGGTCATCCACGGCGACTACCGCCTGGACAACGTGCTGGTCGACGGAAACGACGAGATTTCGGCGGTGCTCGACTGGGAGATGTCGACGCTGGGCGACCCGCTGACCGACCTCGCGCTGCTGGTGGCCTACGCCGAGCGCGACCGGGTGTCGCTGCCGTTCGTCTCGAACGCCAGCTCGGCACCGGGCTACCCGGGCACCGACGAGGTCGTCGCCCGCTACGCCCAGCGTTCCGGGCGGGACGTCTCGCAGCTGAACTGGTACGTCAGCTTCGCGTTCTTCAAGCTGGCCGTGATCCTCGAAGGCATCTACTACCGCTTCAGCAAGGGCCAGACGGTCGGGGCGGGCTTCGAAGGCGTCGGGGCCGGCGTCGCGCCGCTCATCGCGCACGGCAACGAGATTCTCAAAGAGGAGAAGTAATGGACTTCGCGTTCGACGAGAAGACCGAGGAGCTGCGCGGGCAGCTCCTCGAGTTCATGGACTCGCACGTCTACCCCGCCGAGCCGGTGTTCGAGCAGCAGCTCGCCGAACGCGACGACCCGTGGGCCATCCCGCCGGTCGTCGAGGAACTCAAGGCCGAGGCCCGCAGGCGCGGCCTGTGGAACTTCTTCCTCCCCGGCGACCACGGCGCGGGCCTGACGAACCTGCAGTACGCACCGCTGGCCGAGATCACCGGCCGCAGCATCCGGCTCGCCCCGACCGCGCTCAACTGCGCGGCGCCGGACACCGGGAACATGGAAGTGCTGGCCATGTTCGGCAACGAGCAGCAGCAGAAGCAGTGGCTGGAACCGTTGCTGAACGGCGAGATCCGCTCGGCGTTCGCGATGACCGAGCCGGACGTCGCCTCCTCCGACGCCCGCAACATCGAGACGGCCATCCGCCGCGACGGCGACGAGTACGTCGTCAACGGCCGCAAGTGGTACATCTCCGGGGCGATGAACCCCGCGTGCAAGATCTTCATCGTCATGGGCAAGACCGATCCCGAAGCCGCGCCGCACAAGCAGCAGAGCATGATCCTCGTCCCCCGCGACGCCCCGGGCGTCACGGTCAAGCGCGGCATGCACGTCTTCGGCTACGACGACAGCGACCACGGCGGCCACGCCGAGGTGCTCTTCGAGGACGTCCGCGTGCCGGTCGAGAACCTCATCGCCGGCGAGGGCGACGGGTTCGCCATCGCCCAGGCCCGGCTCGGCCCGGGCCGCATCCACCACTGCATGCGCGCCATCGGCATGGCCGAGCGGGCGCTGGAGCTCATGTGCCGCCGCGCGATCTCGCGCGAAGCGTTCGGCAAGCCGATCGCCCAGCAGGGCGTCGTCCAGGACTGGATCGCCGAATCGCGCGTCAAGATCGAGCAGCAGCGGCTGCTCGTGCTCAAGACCGCCTGGCTGATGGACACCGTCGGCAACCAGGGCGCGCACACCGAGATCCAGGCGATCAAGATCTCCACCCCGGCCACCGTCGAGTGGATCCTCGACAAGGCCGTGCAGGTGCACGGCGCGGGCGGCGTCAGCCAGGACTTCCCGCTGGCCGCCATGTGGGCCGGGAACCGCACGCTGCGCCTGGCCGACGGGCCGGACGAGGTCCACAAACGCTCGCTGGCCCGGCGTGAACTGAAGAAGTACCTCTCGGAGGGCGCGAAGTGACTGTCACCGCCGAAGACCTGACCCGCCAGGCGACGGAGTTCCTGGCCTCGCACGACCCTGCGTCCACCGACCGCCTGGAGTTCCTCCGGGCCCGGTTCGACGCCGGGCTCGCCTGGATCCACTTCCCCGCCGGGCTCGGCGGGCAGAACGCGCCGCGCGCGTTGCAGTCCGTTGTGGACATCGTGTTCACCGAGGCCGGAGCGCCGGACAACAACCCGCGCCGGATCGGCATCGGCCTCGGCATGGCCGCGCCGACCATCCTCGCCTTCGGCACGCCGGAGCAGCGCGAGCGCTTCCTGCGTCCACTGTGGACCGGCGAGGAGGTGTGGTGCCAGCTGTTCAGCGAACCGGGCGCCGGCTCCGACCTCGCCGCGCTGGGCACCCGCGCCGTCCGCGACGGCGACGACTGGATCGTCACCGGCCAGAAGGTCTGGACGTCGGGGGCGCACGAGTCGCAGTGGGCGATCCTGGTCACCCGCACCGACCCGGACGTGCCGAAGCACCAGGGCATGACGTACTTCCTGTGCGACATGACCGCCCCGGGCGTCGAGGTGCGGCCGCTGCGCCAGATCACCGGCGAGGCCGAGTTCAACGAGGTCTTCCTGACCGACGTCCGGATCCCGGACACCCAGCGCCTCGGCGCGGTCGGCGAAGGCTGGAAGGTCGCGCAGACCACGCTGATGAACGAGCGCGTCGCGATCGGCGGGTACGTCCAGCCGCGCGAGGGCGGCCTGATCGGCATCGTCGCGAAGACCTGGCGCGAGCGGCCCGAGCTGCGCACGCCGGAGCTGCGCGACCGCCTCGTCCGGCACTGGGTCGAGGCGGAAACGCTCCGGCTGGCCGGCACGCGGCTGCGTCAGCAGCTGGCGGTCGGGGCGCCCGGGCCGGAGGGCTCGGCCATGAAGGTCGCCTTCTCGGAGCTCAACCAGGCGCTCACCGGCCTGGAGGTCGAGCTGCTCGGCGAAGAGGGCCTGGCCTACGACGACTGGACGTTCCGGCGCCCGGCGATCGTCGACTTCACCGGCCGCGAGGCCGGCTACCGCTATCTGCGCGCGAAGGGGAACTCCATCGAGGGCGGCACCTCGGAGGTCCTGCGCAACATCATCGCCGAGCGCGTGCTGGGGCTGCCCTCGGAGCCGCGCGTCGACAAGGACGTCGCCTGGAAGGACCTGCCCCGATGACCGATCTGCTGTATTCCGACGTCGAGGAAGACCTGCGCGCTTCGGTCCGGGACCTGCTGAAGGACAAGGCTTCGGCCGAAGCGCTGCTGGCCCGTGTGGAGACGGCGGAGCCGTACGACCTGAAGCTGTGGCGCACGCTGGCCGACGAGGTCGGCGTCGCCGGGCTGGCGGTGCCGGAGGAGCTGGGCGGGCACGGCGCGTCGGCCCGCGAGGTGGCCGTGGTGGCCGAGGAGCTGGGCCGCAGTGTGGCACCGGTGCCGTTCCTGGGCAGCGTCGTGCTGGCGACGACGGCACTGGTGCACGTGGGCGCGCGCGAATTCGTCGGCCGGCTCGCGGCCGGGCAGGCGATCGGTGCGCTGGCCGTCCCGCTGTCGACGGCCCCGGGCGCGGGTTTCCCGTCCTCGGTGACGGCCTCCGCCGACGGAACTTTGAGCGGGCGGGTGGGGACGGTCGCCGACGCGTCGGTGGCCGACCTGCTGGTGGTCCCGGCCGCGGGACCCGACGGCCCGGGCCTGTACGTGGTCGAGGCATCAGCCGCGGCGGTGTCGGAGCTGATTTCGTTCGATCTGACGCGCCGGGTGGCCGACGTGCAGTTTTCGGACGCCCCGGCCACGCTGGTCGCCTCGGGCCCGGAAGCCGCCGCGGCGCTGGAGCAGGCGCTGCTGTTCGGCGCGGGCATCCTGGCGTCGGAGCAGACCGGGGTCGCCGAGTGGGCGCTCACGGAGACGGTGCGCTACCTGAAGGGCCGGTACCAGTTCGGCCGCCCGGTGGGCGGGTTCCAGTCGCTCAAGCACCGGCTGGCGAACCTGTACACGGACCTGGTCCTGGCCCGCGCGGCGGCCCGCAACGCGGCGGACGCGCTGGCCACGGGCACCGACGTGCCGATCGCGGTGGCGGTGGCCCAGGCCCGCAACGCGCCGATCGCGGTGAAGGCCACGGAGGAGGCCGTCCAGCTGCACGGCGGCATCGGGATGACGTGGGAGCACCCGGCGCACCTGTACCTGAAGCGGGCCAAGGCGGACGAGATCGCCCTGGGTACGCCGGGCAAGCACCGGGCCCGGCTGGCGGACCTGGTCGACTTGCCCGCTTGATCACGGCGCTGTCGCGAATGACTCATCGGGGACGTCGCACGTCCCCCGATGAGTCATTCGCGGCATCAGCGGCGCGCCCGGGCAGGCGAGCCGACCGCCTGAGTACGCGAACCGACCGTCCGGGTACGCGAGCCGACCGTTCCGGTACGCCGAACGCCGTCCGTGTGCGTCCCGCTACGCTCGCGTACCTGTACGCGCGCGCCGGATCCGGGCGATTTCATGAATACTGTTCAGGTTTTTTCGCATTTTCGCTCACCTGAGCGAAAATTCTGTGAGCCACGCCACTGCGGGAGCAAAAGGGTGGCAAAACTGCCCTTCTCCCCATGGTTCTCCCCGCCCCGCGGATCTAACGTGTGCGCCATGGAATCAGCCGTCGCGCCGACGGAAGCCGGTTTCCCCGGCACGCTGGAAGAATTGACCATCACCGTCGGTGATCACCACCACAGCGCGCTCGCGGCCGGGCCCGCCTCGGGTGAGCTCGTGCTCCTGCTGCACGGCTGGCCCGAGTTCGCCGACGCCTGGACCGAGCAGCTCCACGCCCTCGGCGAGGCCGGCTACCGGGCACTGGCCGTCGACCAGCGGGGTTACGCCGCCGGCGCGCGTCCGGACGGCGTCGAGCGCTACTCCCTCGACCTCCTGGTCGGCGACGCGCTCGCCTTCGCCGACAGCCAGGGCGCGGAGAAGTTCCACCTCGTCGCCCGCGACTGGGGCGGCATGGTGGCCTGGGCACTCGCGGCCGCGCACCCCGAGCGGCTGCGCTCGCTGACCGTGCTCTCCACGCCGCACCCGGCGGCACTCCAGTGCGCCACGGCCACCGACGACGGGCAGTTCCACGACCTCGGCTACATCCGCTTCTTCCGGCGCGCGGTCGGCAAAGCCGAGAAATACCTCTTACGCGACGAAGCCGCGCAATTACGGACTGTTTACAGCCGCCGGATTCCCGCCGCATTCGTCGAACGCGCCGTCGCGCGCCTTTCCGAACCGGGCGCGCTCACCGCAACGCTGAATTGGTACCGCGGCGCGACGAACGACGCATTCCACATCCCGGCCGGCCCGATCACCGTGCCGACGCTCTACCTCTGGGGCCGCGAAGACCCCTACCTCGGCCAGAGCGCCGCCGAGCTGACCGTCCACCACATCGACGCGGAGTACCGGTTCCAGATCATCGAGGGCGCGAGCCAGTGGATGGCGATGGAAGCGCCGGACGAGGTGATCGCCCTGCTGCTCGACCACCTCGAGCGCCACTAGCCCGCCGGCGGGCGAAGGGCGTCCAGGAGCAGGTCCGCGTAGTGGTCGCCGATCTGGCGGGCCGTCAGCGAGCCGCTCCGGTGGTACCACGAGCCCAGGTGGTGCACCGAGCCGAAGAAGAAGTCCACGACGACGTCGGCCGGCTTGTCGGTGCGGAACTCGCCCGAGGCCTGGCCCTCTTCGATCAGGCCGCGGAAGCGCTCGTGGTACTTGCGGCGCTCGGCGCGCACCGCCTTCTGCTTGTCCGGGGACAGCTGGTGCATCGACTGCAGGAAGATCGTGTTGTCGTCGAGGTTGTCGATACTGGACACGACGACGTCGGACGCGGCGGCGGCGAGGCGTTCCCGCAGCGGGGCGTCCGACGAGGCGACGCTCTCCAGCTGCCGGGTCTGCTCGCGCAGGACCCGCGCGTAGATCTCGTAGAGCAGGTCGTCCTTCGAGCCGAAGTAGTGGTACATCGCGCCCTTGGTGACGCCCGCCGCCTCGACGATCTCCTGCACGGACGTGCGGTCGAAGCCCTTCTTGGCGAACAGCTTCGTGGCGTGTTCCAGCAGCCGCCGGGGCACGGCGGCCTGGTCGTCGCCGGTGGCCTCGCCCGGCTTGCGGGTGCTTGCTCGAGTCACCGCAGGACCCCCTCTCAGGACGCATCAGGATAACGCCACGACAGGAACCGCCGCGGGTTGTCCACGAGCATCGTCGTGATGTCCGTTTCGGACACCCCGCGTTCCCGCAGCGCCGGCAGCACGTCCCGGGTGATGTGCAGGTAGTGCCAGTTCGGCGTGAGTGACGGCAGCTGCTCGGCGGGCAGCCAGTCGATGTAGCAGGACGCGTCGTGCGAGAGCACCATGCTGCCCGCGTAGCCGCGTTCGCACAGCGCCGCGACCGTGTTCACCCGCTCCTCGAACGGCAGCAGCAGGTCGAGGCCGAACCGGTCCATGCCGAGCAGCGAGCCGCGGTCGGCCAGTTCCAGCAGATAGCCCAGGTCCGCCGAGTCGCCCGAGTGGCCGATCAGCACCCGGGTCAGGTCGACGCCCTCGGACGCGAAGATGTCCTGCTGCTCCAGCCCGCGCCGCGTACCCGCGTGCGTGTGCGTCATGATCGGCGCTCCCGTCTCGGCGTGTGCCTTCGCCACCGCGCGCAGCACGCGCTCGACACCGGGTGTCACGCCCGGTTCGTCGGTCGCACATTTGAGCAGGCCCGCCTTGACGCCGGTGCCGGCGATGCCCTCGCGGAGGTCCCCGACGAACATCCCGATGAGCGGGTCTTCGCCCTGCAGCAGCGTGCCGGGCCCGCGGTAGTGCAGGTAATGCGGCACGTCGTTGTAGGTGTACAGCCCGGTCGCCACGACGATGTTGACGTCGACCTCGGCCGCGACCCGCTGCACGCGCGGGATGTAGCGGCCGAGCCCGATCACCGTCGGGTCGACGATCGTGTCGATCCCGGCGTCCTTGAGCTCCCGGAGCCGCCGGATCGCCTCGGGGACGTGCTCTTCCTCGCGGAACCCTTCGTGCTCCGGGTAGTTCGCGGCGAATTCGGGGCTCAGCACGAAGAGGTGCTCGTGCATCAGCACCCGGCCGAGCGCTTCCGGCGCGATCGCGCCACGGACCGTCTCGACCACCGGGCTACCCCCTGGCCCGCAGTTCGCGGCGCAGGATCTTGCCGCTGGTGGTCTTCGGCAGCTCGTCGAGGACTTCGATGGTGCGCGGGTACTTGTAGGCGGCGAGCCGTTCCTTGCACCAGGCCACCAGCTCGGCGGGGTCTGCGTTCGCGCCCGGCGCCGGACTCACATAGGCCTTGACCGTCTCGCCGCGGTACTCGTCGGCGATCCCGACGACGGCGGCTTCGCGGACCGCTGGGTGCGTGTACAGGACGTCTTCGACTTCGCGCGGCCACACCTTGAAGCCGGACGCGTTGATCATGTCCTTCTTGCGGTCGACGACGTAGACCCAGCCGCGTTCGTCCATGAACCCGATGTCGCCGGTGAGCAGCCGCCCGCCGGGCAGGGCTTCGGCGGTGGCGTCCGGGCGGTTCCAGTAGCCCGAGACGACCATCGGCCCCTCGACGGCGATCTCCCCCGGCTGCCCGGGCGGCAGCTCTTCACCGTTCTCGCCGAGGATGCGGACGATCGTGTCCGGGACCGGCAGGCCGATCGAGATGGTGCCGGACCCCGGATCGATCGGGGCTTCCAGCGTGCCCGGCACGACGACGCAGCCGGCCGTGGTTTCGGTGAGGCCGTAGCCGTTGTGGATGTAGTGCCCGGTCTTCGCGCGGAACGCCTCGACGACGGCGGGTGGCAGCGCGGCACCGCCGGAGTAGAGCAGCGCGAACGACGCGAAGTGCGCACGGCTGAACGACGGGTGGGCCATCAGCGCCATGTAGGCCGTGGACGGCCCGACCGTGTACGACGGCTGGTGCTCGAGGAAGGCGTCGAGCACCACGCCGGGTTCGAAGCGGTAGGCGAGGGCCAGGGTGCCCTCGATGTCGATCGCCGAGCCGACCTCGCAGACCATGCCGGTGATGTGGAACAGCGGTGCGAGCCCGAACAGGGTCGAGCCCGCGGGCAGGCCGCTGAAGGCGCCGAGCCCGGCGGCGTTGGTGCCGACGTTGCCGTGGGTGTTGGTGGCACCCTTCGGTGTGCCGCTCGTGCCGGAGGTGTAGCTGATCAACGCCGTGTCGTCGAGCGCGAAGGCGGGCTCCGGCGGCTTCGGCCCCGGGGTGGCCGCGGCTTCGAGCAGTTCGACGGCACCCGGGGTCTCTTCGCGGACGACCTTGCCCAGCACGCGTTCGTCGTCGCGGGTCTGGAACTCCAGTTCGCTGGTGGTGAGCGCGATCCCGACCGGGCTGTCCCGCACCGTGTCCGCGATGTAGGCGTTCCAGCCCCGCTGCGAGCAGACGATCGCCTTGACGCCGGCGTCGGTGAGCACGTGGGTGAGTTCGCGTTCGCGGTACATCGGGTTGACCGGCACCACGATCCCGCCGGCCTTCCACGCGCCCAGCAGGGCGATGACGAACTGGGGGATGTTCTGCAGCACCAGGGCGAGCCGGTCGCCGCGGGCGAAGCCGTGCGCCGCCAGGTACCGCGCGAAGCCGTCGGAGAGCTCGTCGACCTCGCGGTAGCTCAGCCGCGCGTCGAAGTACGCGATCGCCGCCCGGTCGGGGACGTGGTCCGCGGCCCGGCGGAACGTCTCGGGCAGCGTCGTCGGCTTCGCCGGTCCCGCGGCCCGCGCCCGTTCGTCGTAGCTCGCGAGCCAGGGCTTCGCGTCGTACCAGCTCATCCAGCGACCTCCTTTGGACACCGACCAGTCGGTATGTCGAAGCTAGGAGGCCACGCCGGGCACGTCAAGTCCCGCCGGCGCGAAAGAATTGCGCGAAAACAATTCCGGCGCACCGAACAATGCAGCCAGACAACACCCTTCACCCGGTTACACGTACCCCGGTTCGGACTGGTTCAGATTTTCTTTTCCTTCCGGATCACACTGGACAAACCGCTGGTCCAGAGGTCACCATGACGTCGGCGATTCCACAGGAACCGCCCCATCCGAAAACCTCGCCGCACCCCCCGAAGGCGGCGGAGTACCCACATGTTCACGCTAACTCATCGCACGAAAACGGAGTCATTCATGCCTGCTACCGGTGGACGACACCGCCTGTCCCGGCGGACGAAGATCGCGACCGGGGCGCTCGCCCTCGCGATCGCGGGCGGCGCACTGGCGGTCGCGACGACCTTCGGTGACCCCGGCGCCGCGAACGCCGCGTCCAACAACCAAGCGGCGGCGGTCGGGCAGATCTCCTGCCCCGACGTGGCGAGCAAGCTCCCGGCCATCCCCGCCCAGGCCCAGGCGGAGGTCACGCGCAACCTCGACCTGCTGAACACCCAGATCGGCGAAGCC